>NZ_JACIDI010000001.1:0-280710 GCF_014196225.1 Bacteroides pyogenes
CTATTAGTCCCGACTCGGAGGCGAATCTGAACGAATCGTGCCCAGTCGGGACTAATTTTTTGTATTTTGCAATACGTACTTTACCGGAGGCTTACGCTTCTTTTTTACCTTTATACTTATAAGCCAGTTGGGATATTTGAGTACGGAATTGTTGTAGCCCAAGTTTTTCATGCTCACCTTTATATTGAGAAATGAAATGATTATAGATGGAATCTTTATGAAACATCACAAAACTTCCACGAAAATACCTGGTTATATGTCGGGGATGAATCCTGTCCATTTCATCTTTTGACAGATAATCTAGAAGTTCAGGAGGTTGGTAATTCAATGGAGACATTTCACAGAATTCTTCTGAACAATATTCCTCCGGATAATTAGGAGTAATGGCTTCCAATGGTTCTGTTTCCAAAGAAAAATAATTCTATCCTATTTCGTTGTTGATAAACTCAAATGACAATCTTTGGGGCTTGACAACATACACCAAGCCATTGAATGTAATTCTATACAATGCTTTCTCATGAGACAAGTCCGCACTTGTAAGGTCAAGCCAACACCTTCGGCGGCAGCCTGCCGGGCTTGTTCCATGAGACAAGTCCGCACTTGTAAGGTCAAGCCAACCAGCATCAGGGAAAAAGCGTGATTTGGGCTGTTGTATTTCCTCAGTAGTTCCAGCACATTTACAATATCATTAATATTATGCCATTCAGCATGAGTTGGAACCATTGTTGGAAATAATTGTTCCTGTACTTCCTGCCATTGCAAAAGATTTTGACGACTCAAACTATTGTTAATATTAATCCAGTCTGTAATTTGCTGTTTCAATTCCATCGCATTAGGATGGGTGTCTCCATTGTAATCAGTACATTGTGGCAATAGTTTTTCCAAAGGATAGAGATATATGTCATCTGACATGTATTGACGTAGACTAATAACCGAATTAGGTATATATGTCTTTCAAATGATTTCATATCGCTTGTCAATATTATCCAAATAGTTTTTGCCATAGAATAGATATCAGCCTTGTATTTATCAGCATGAACAACATCACGCTCCATCTGGGGGGGGAGATTGTTCACTTCGCTCCGAGTTTTGCACCTACAGGAGTTTTTAATATTTTTTATTAAAAACAAGTCCAAAATCCGACAATACATAATTACTGGAAAAGCCACGCTACTCTTCAGGAACGACATCGTTTATTCCAAACTAGATTTTCTCCTTGTCAAAAAAGATACTGTATTACACTCTTAATCACTAGCAGAAGATTCGATACGATAGCCCAGCATCGAGCTGAATCTATAGCAGACTTTCTTCATCCGTCCTAAAACCTGGCCGAACAGGATCCCCCAGCGGGGACGGAAGAACTTCATGTAGTTAGCCTGTTCGATAAGGGCGAGAGAAGGAACCCACCGCGTAGGTAAATGCCCGTCACTGATGCCACTGCGTATTTCGGCTTTGTGCCCACGCAAGGAATCTGGTTTGAGACCCCGGCGATACATGGTCGTGCCGCAGACATCGAACCACAGCTCCCCTCCGGAAAAACGAGCGGCCACCTCCCGCAAAAAGAGGCGCACTTGCTCTTCGTAGAAATACATCAATACGCCTTCCACCACAAAGATGAAATCGCCGTCAGGATGCCTCTTCTTCAGCTCATCCATCCATCTTGTTTCCAGCAACGAAGCTGCCAGATAATGGTCGTTCACCGGCTCCGGTATAAGCTTACGCCGCAAAACGATGACCTCCGGCAGATCCAATTCATAGAAGACGGTACAGCCATCATCCCCGATGCGTTGCGCCCGTGTATCGAGACCGCACCCTACGTTCACGACAATCGGGCAGTCATGCTCCGCAATGAACCGGCGGACAGCCTTGTCGAAATACCAGCCGCGTATCACGCACCCCACTTCACTCAACCGTGCCTCATCCAGTTTTGAATAATCATATTCAATACTATCTGCCAACTCTTCGGCCATCTCATCCTTCAAGATGGCACTTTCTCCGCGACGGCTTTCCTTTGCCCGCATATAGAGCGGGATCAGCAAGGTTTCCGCCACGACATTATCAAATGCATGTTTCTGTTTCATCTCTTATTTATTTTCTTCATATCACTAGTGTCCACTAAAAATTATTGGACAGGTTAAAAGTTAAAATTATCAAACAAACTAAGTCCATCAAGACCACTTTGATCTTTGACATTATTGAATTTAGATTGACTGAAGAGATCAACCAAATGAGACTTGTCGGTAAGTGAAATGCTAAGGATCTGAAGTACCTCATATATGCTTCTTTCAAGTTGCATGTCGTGCTGAACGACAGCAACAAGACAGTACGATATGATGGCGCAATAGACCTGGATTCGTACTGCATTCTCTGAAGTTCCCCAAAACTTTTTTATCTTCAGATGTTGCTTGAGCCATTTGAAAAATAACTCGACCTGCCATCTGTTTTTATAAAGTAGGGCAACTTGAAGAGCGGTCAAATCAAAAGCATTTGTAAGGAAAACGAATTGACGATTCTGTTCTTCATCCCAATACTCAACCTTACGGATTTTGATCGGATAGTCCTTTGAGGACTTATAAACAGTCAATATCCCTTCTGAGTCGGAAAGGACATTTTTAGGCATTCGTCTTCTCCATTTGATAGGTTTTGTTCTAGCTTGCTCGACCATGTAGTATGCGAAGTCTTCAAAGATATGGTAATCTCTGTTTTCATTAGCTTTCGAAAGATTGCTACGAGTAACGGATTTACCCAATCCAAGATGGTACCACTTCTCTTGATGTGCTTGCAATGCAACTATGAGGTCTCGAAGACCTTCACGATAACAAAGCCGGCCAAACATCATAGCGAGGAGTTGATTCCAACAGGTGAAGGACTTGACGTATTTGTCGCCTTGATACTTGGCAACAATACGATTAAACTTGCTTCTATCCAAGAAGGATGTAGGTTGAGCGAATACATACTTATCTTTAAACATATCATAAGATATGAAAAAAGATTGTGCTCCTCGCCAATTCAAGTCCATTCTCTCGGATTTTCTCTACAATTATCTAAATATCAATGATTTCAAAGAACGCTTAGCGATTTTTAGTGGACACTAATGTCTTCATATATATATTACAACAGCAAAAGGCTGAAAGCCATAACGGCCATTCCCGCAACCACGCCCCCAATGATGATATTTTTCCGTCCCAGGCAATAATTCATCAAACGAGATATACACCATGATCCCGAAAATGAAAGCAAACAGAAGGGTATTCAGCGAAGCAGTTCAGAAAGGGGCAGGAAAAGATAGCCGATCAAAGCCTCTATCGGTTCTGCCATCCCGAATAAAAAAGAATACACGAAAGCCTTCTTCCGACTTCCGGTCGCATGGTAGACAGGGACCGAAACCGCCATCCCTTCCGGAATATTATGAATGGCAATGGCAAAACGATCGGTATGGTGACTTCCCTCTTCTTCAACGCGATGTAAAGGTAGCCAATCCTTCGGGAAAATAATGGATGCCGATGGCGAATGCTATCATGATTCCGCTCCGTTTCAACCCAATACGATAATCACCTCCCGAATCCATGTGCATTTCATGTGGATTCTCATCTTCCGGAACAGATTTGTCTATCAGCGCAATGACACCGATACCTAGGGAAAACGCCGCCGGCATGTAGACTGTGGCTTCCCACTCGATATACAGATCGGACAACAGGACCACGGATTCCGGCATAAGCTCCATGAAAGAGACATAGAGACCATCACGCCTGCCGAAAGTCCCAGTGCACAGGATAGAAAGCGGTTGTTCGTATGTTTCGTCAGAAAAGCGATCAGGCTGCCGGTATCGGTAGAAAGGCCGGTCAGCAAAGTCAATCCGAATGCAATAAGTTAATCGTGCGTTCCCGCCATGCCTCCTCCGTGTTATCAACTTTCCAGCCATACGACTTTTCCTGTATTTCCCACAAGCGGGCATACAGCCCCTTGTTTTCCAATAACAGTTCATGAGTCCCCTGTTCCACGACGTACCCGTTATCCAGAACGATGATATGATCGGCATCGCTTATCGTCCTCAGCTTATGGGCGATGACGATGACGGTCCTGCCCTGTATCAGGGAATTGATGGCGCTTTGGATCTCCACCTCATTTTCCGGGTCGAGAGAGGCGGTCGCCTCATCCAGCAGAATGACCGGTGCATCCTTCAATATGGCGCGCGCAATCGAAATCCTCTGCTTTTCCCCTCCGGACAAAGTACATCCGCCTTCGCCGACCCTCGTATCGTATCCCATGGGCAGCTGCATGATGAAATCATGGCATTGGGCCTTTTTCGCGGCTGCCATGATCTCGGCGTCCGTGGCATTCTCTTTTCCGAAACGGATATTGTTCTTTATCGTATCCTGGAACAGATATACATCCTGAAAGACCATCGAGATGCGTTGCATAAGCTTTTCAGGGTCAACTTCCCGGATATCTCTGTTCCCGAACATGATCGTACCTTCCGAGGGATCATAAAAACGGGCACAAAGCTTCATCAGCGTACTCTTCCCGCTTCCCGAAGGTCCGACAAGGGCTGTCAGGGAGCCTTGGCGCATGGTAATATTGATATTGTGCAGAACCTCTGCCTCATCATATCTGAAGCTCACATCCCGGAAATAAATATCTCCCCGGTCCGGCGCGTCCTTCGTGCCCGGTATTTCCAGTTCATCCAACAAGGTCCGTATGCGTTCGCCGGCAATGGAATAATAACGGAATTCCGCCAGATTGATCAAGGCCAAGGTCAACGGATCAAAGACCCTGGACCCTACAATAAGGAACATCACGAAAACAGACACCGAAAGCGCACCGCCGATCAGGAGGTAAGTGCCGCAGAGGATCATCAGCGTAAGCCCGAACCGGAGAAGGGTTACGGACAACATGACGATCGGCCCGATCAGCGCCTCCGTTTTGATATTCGCGCGCTTGAGCTGGTCGAACGCTTCCCGTAAACGGGCGAACTTCTTCCCCGTCATATTATAGGCCTTGATTACCCGTATGCCCTGCAGGTATTCCTCCATCCTGCTGCCGGAACGTATCTTCGCCGCAATCTGGGTCTGCCCCAGCTTGCGCTGGATATCGGAAGTCAAGAGAAGAACCGAAAAAGAGACCGGAAGCGCGATGAACATAGCCACCGACATACGCCAGTCCACGAACAGCAAACCTAAAAAAGCGAACAACGGCATGACCAACGCCCCAAGCAACCGGGGAAGATGATGAGACATACCTTGTTCGGCCATCGCAAAATCAGTTATCAGCATGGAAGATAGTTCGCCGGAATCTTTCTTGTAGAAAGAACCGAGGGAGAGCCTGCGTAAATGTTCCGCAAGCGCGACACGCCCCTCCGCGCTCATCCGGTATGCTTCCTGGAAGTTGGCATGGTAGGATTTCTTTTCACCCCAAACCATAAGAACAATATACACATACATGATTGCAATCAGCATCCACAGCCTGGAGACCTCCAAAGGCGTCCCCGTCCCGTCGAAGGCACTGAAAAGCGTATTGATCACCTCTATAGAAAGGCAAAAGGGAATTATATTTATAAAATTGGCCAGCATCGTATATCCTACCGGCTTATACAAAAGCCAGGGACGACCTATCGTAATATTTCTTATAGCATCCGTAACCATTTTCATTCTATCTTTTTAGATCCAACTTCCAGGCATGGGCATGAATATAAGCCTCCCACATATTCTTATAGACACCGGGGGCCGCGTGCAATTCATCATGTTTCCCTTTCTGGACCAAATGCCCCTCCTTAAAAACCAGGATCTGGTGGGCCGACGCGATGGAAGAGAGCCGATGAGCGATGATTATAACCGTTTTACCCCTTATCAGTTTCTGCAGGGCCTGTTGTATCTTATACTCATTCTCCGGATCGGCGAAAGCGGTGGCCTCATCCAATACCAGAACAGGAGAATTTCTCAGAATCGCCCGGGCAATGCAGATACGCTGTGCCTCTCCTCCGGAGAGACAAGTGCCATGCTCGCCGATAACCGTCTCATATCCTTCGGGAAGTTTTTGGATAAATTCGTCACACTGGGCCGCCTGGGCCGCCTGCATGACATCCGACAGGCTTGCCTGCTCGTTTCCTGCCGCGATATTCGCATAGATGGTATCATTGAAAAGAAAGATATCCTGGAATACGAACGATACGATCTCGAGCAGCCTGGGCGAAGCAATCTTCCTGATGTCCACACCACCGATCAGAATCTCTCCGGAAGAGACATCCCAAAAACGGGGGATCAGATTGGCGATAGTCGACTTCCCCGAGCCCGACGGTCCGACCAAAGCCGTTATTTCTCCTTGTTTGGCGATGAAAGAAACATTCTTCAAAGCCTCTTTCCGGGTCATGATCTCTTTGTCTTCATAGGCAAAACTGACGTTCCTGAATTCGACATCATACGTTCGAGGTATCTCGGGGACAGCCGGTTCCGGCAATGTCTTTTCCTCAAATATCCGGTCGATCCGCTTGACACCTTCGTTGATTTCCACGGTCCCGGAAGACAAAAAGGCGAGTTTGTATACGGGAGAGGCGACCCCGGGCCCCATCACGATAAAGAAGAGGTAAATGGCGGCCAAAGAAATATTCCCCGGATCGGAACTCAAGATCAGCAATCCGACGGGAAGAATGAATGTAACGATTGAATTCAACAGAATGATGAAGGCGATTATGCCGTTCTGATAATTGTTACAACACTGTAAAGCGAAGGTCTTATAGGCTTCTATTTCCGCATAGAACTGTCGGTAAGAACGCACGCTTTGTCCAAAGATCTTAATGACCGGCATCCCTCTCACATACTGGACGGCCGAAGCGCTCATGCGCTCCTGCACATCGAAATAGGCTTTTGTCAACTCGGCAGCCCTTTTGCCTATGAAATTGGAGAACTGCATGCCAAGACTGAGAAAGATACATGCCAAAGCCGTCAAAGCCATCCATCCGTTCAGCGAAAAGAAGATGATGAACATGAAGATGATCGTTGCAAGGACATTCACGATATCAGGAATGGTATGGGCAATGAAATGTTCGATTTTCTCGACATTCTGCTCCATGATCTTTTTCACGCATCCCACCGATGTTGAATTCAGATACCCCAGAGACAATTGTCCGAGATGGTCCGAAAGACTCATTTTCAATCCGTATAAAATACGGAAAGCCGCGATATGGGAAGACATTAGGCTTGCATACAGGAACAGGACTCCCATGACCAGGCCGGCAAAAGCCAGCCAGCCCCAACGAACCATGAAAACCGAACCGATCGCCGACAGATCGGCAGCATGGATAAGCAATTCCTTCAATATCTCATAGATAGCCCAAAACGGGACAAGCGCGCACAATGCGCTGATAGCGGATAACAGTCCCGAAAAGAACAACAAACTTTTTTTCTCACCTGCAATTTCCAGCAACCTGGATAAGCCTTCCTTCTTCTTCTTCATTACGCATTTCAAACATCCCATTTCGTTAGACAGATATTCATGAAGATCATCGCTAGATAAAGAATGGCGAATAAACCTAATTCCCGATTGAGATAAGCCGGAGTCCTCCTGGCATATTCCATATATTCGTTCTTGAAATGGACATAGACGGAATATTTATTCTCAATATGGACTATCGCGACATTAATGCATATGTAAACCACATATAAGCACAGTGTATAGACGGCGCCAAGCAAAAGGATAAAGCTCAGATGGCAAAACAAATCCCCCATTATCATCGGATTCCTCACTTTCCCGTAAGGACCCTTCGTCATTAAGGCCGCAGGGTGCAGGAAGCGGTCTTTCGTCACCTTCAGATTATAATTCACGACCCTGCTCCCCCAGACCGACATGAAATAGACGATCAACGCGACAAGGACTATCGCGTAAAAGCCGTTTTCCCACAATATGACTTCCGCTTCGAACAATGAAAAGACATTCAACTTAAAACGAGGCTGTTCCAAAAAAGGCATCACGTACCAGAGGAGCGATATGAAAAAACCTGAATAGTACATCCGTGTGTATGGATTACTGCGGGACAAATCCAATGCTTTCGTCATATACTTATGACTCCCGAACCTAAACGCTACATAATAAGGAATCAGCATAAGCATCGAGACGATAGCCAGAAGTATTTGCAGGGCCCAACTTAAACCTATCATATTATATCATTATAAATTAAATAATTAGACACGAACAATGCAAGCATGAACAAGGCGATGCACATCAATTCACGGTCCAGGAGAGCCGGCGTTTTCTTTCTGTAGACCGATAGTTCAGCCTTAAAATAAGGCTCTAAAGAATACTTCACCTGTATCTTTATCATACACATGTCAATGAATATATAGAGCGGAAACAAAGCGCAAGTATAGATCCCTCCGGCCAATAGGACCAAAGAAAAATGCCCTAGCAGATCTCCGATAATCATCGGATGCTGTATCCTCGCGTACAACCCGTCCGTCAACAGCCTGCTGGGCGCATAGAATGCACTTTTGGTCGCTTCTATATTCTGCGAAACGGACTTCTTCCCCCAAATGCAGAAGAAATAGACGAAAAATCCGGCAGAGAGCAGGACATATATGACATTGAAAAGAGTGAATCGCCCGTCCAGCCAATCATACAGGCCATGTATCCTCGGCTGTTCCACAAAGGGAAGGGCATACCAGATAAGCGCGGGATAAACACTCAGGAAGTATAATTTTTCAGGAAGCCGAGATACGGTTTCCATCTTAAACTCATACTTTTTGCGCCCCAACCGGAACGCATAGTAGTAAATAAGCAGTCCGCTAAGCGAAAACAGACTTATTGTTATATGGATGATCAAACTATTATTCATTGTTGTGCCTTGTTATTTCTATCCGTATCCATAATGTCATCACGATCTTCGGCAGTACGCTTGGAAGGCATCTTGACGGCTATGACACCAGCGAAATTATGCCACTTTATAAACGTATCCGCATATTGGAAACCGGCATCGGAAAGAAGTTTCAGGTTTTCCGTCAGGCTCAAGGGGATCAGAACCCCTCTCAGGCTTTGCGACTTCTTGATAACTTGTTGCTCGTTCAATCCGTTCTCCTGCTTGAAATCCCAATACAAGTCGTTCCAGATATCTTCGAACAAAGAGTTCTCCGCCCTTATTTTCTCCACCAATATAAAGGCGCCCCCTTCTACCAATCCGTTATAGATCCGCTGAACCACCTTTTTTCTTTTCCATAAAGGCAAAAACTGTAACGTATAGAGGGATAGGACCAAGTCTACGCTTATAAATTCATTGATATCCTCTATGTTTTGCTGCAAGAACTGGACGCATTCGCTATCGCATTTCTTCCTTGCGATCTCAATCATGGGCAAGCTCTCCTCCACTCCGATCAGTCTCACATTCCTTTTCCTCGCATGCTTCTGCAAGAGGAGAGAGATCGTCTCGCCGGTAGAAGACCCCAGATCATACACGACGCTGTTGTCTCGGATAAACCACTCACTCATCTCAATGACCGCCTTTTGCACTTCCTCGTACAGAGGGACGCTTTTTCTCACATGCGTGTCAAAGTGTTGCGATACCTGTTCATCGAACTTCCACTCTCCGGGAATCGACGTGATCAAATCATCAACCTGCCCTTCCTTATTTTCCATATCATTATCTTCTTTTAAATATATAATAAACTCCGATCACATTCAAGACCTCGGCCAGCGACATATACACGACCCATAGCGGCCTGTACGAATCCCCAGGACTTCCCCATACGAAAAAAACGATGAAATAGAGAAGAGAGAAGACAAGGATCGACTTAGCGAAGTTCATGAAAAAAAGAATCCTGCTGCTTACATAATACAGGATCACGGAGGAAAAAGCCGTGAAACCGCTAACCATTCCGAATGTATATCTGTCATAGGCGGAAACGGAAGCATAAGGTGTTGTGAACATCGCGTCCCAGGCCCATTCCGGGAACAGGATACTGACTATATGCAATAGAAATATCCCGCTCAGTATCCGGAACAAAGGGGTCAGGACAGGCAACTTCCGTTTTTCAGGCATCATGCCGTCGATCCCGGAGTTCAAGTAGAACATGCAGCTGCCGATGACAAGCCAAACCACGGGTTCGTAGTCGGATGAGACATGCTCGATACCTGTCCGCAGCTTCAGTAAATGCATATAAAACCCCATAAATGCAACTAAGAAAGAGCAGAACCGAATGAGGCTCTTATATTTCTCCACCTTTCTCAAGAACAGAAAATAGATACAGAAAAAACCGAAGAATAAGCATTCCGCCCGAAACAGGACGAGTGTCATTGCAGACGGCGCATCATGGATCCCCATGTAGGTATGAATGACATCCCACGGAAAGAATATCCATGGAAAGCCGGTAAAACATGCTATCACGCACAGCCACAGCATGCAGACAAGTATTTTCCGTTTATTTCTTTTGCTCATAACACCTATATTTTATTCCATACGCATTCAGATCCGACATAAAAGATCGGCAATCCACTGCATCACAAAGACAATTCAATCCGCTTTTCACTTTGCCCTCCAGGATATACCGGGTCGCGAGGACAGCCGGCAAGGCCGTCCATAACAGATTGGAATGCGTGTACAAATAGTAGTATCGATCCGCATCCCTTCCAGCCTCGGAAACCCGGCAGACAACGCTTCCCCATTTATTCTCCTTTTTGACAAGGCGACGATAATCTTTTTGCAACATGCGTATAGCCCAGTCCAACCGATTCCGGTAGAAGAGTTTCAATGACATGAATTTCCCCATCGAAACATAGTCATTGATCATGACAAAGGCCGACAGGCTCCTAATTTGCTTCAACGAGAGGGCCAGTCGGCCCAATTCCGTACCAAACAGCGGCATGCAGATCTTTTTATGCCCGATGAAAGGGAAGAGGACCGTATGGGTATGCCGGAAAGGAGAAACGGCTTTTCTCTCTCCATAAGAATAGGCATAGGAACGTACCTCCCCCGTCGAAGACGCGACAAGATCATAGGTCGAAGCGTATGACCAGTTGTCGACTGCCCCGTAATAGATCGTAAACTCTGTCTTTTCTGGATTGTCCATATGAGTTTCTATCACAGCTTTAGAAAATACGCCGGAAATACCGGGCATCCAGCCCGCTCCCGTAACAAAACAAAGATTCCGGCTTTCTATCTTTTCCTGGTAAGACTCCAAGAGTTCGGGCAAGAGGTCATATCCTCCGATATCCATGTAGTGACAATGGTTCTTCAGCGCCTCCAGGGCTATCTTGTCACGGATCTCAAACGAAGGACCGGCCGCATTGATGACCAGCAGACAGCGTGAACAGAAATCTGCCAGTTCCGCATCATTCCGATAGTCTACCCGGCAATATTCAAATCGTTCGTTATTCCCGGATCTGTCGACAGGTATCTCTTCCTGAACTTTCCGGCTGCCGATCAAGAGGGGCGGACAAGCCTTCAACCGAGCCAACTGCTCCACGATGACGGCACCGATTGTTCCCGTTCCACCTATTATTCCGATATGTCTAGAATTCGTCATAGCCCGATTTCCTTATGGATACGTGTATATCGTTGTCTTCGAGCGTTTCATTCAGCAGAGGTAGATCGACATTCATCTCTTCAAATGAAAACACACCCGGAGCGACTGGAATCCGTCCCTTTATTATCAGAAGGACAATCGTGGCGCAGAAGGCTCCCGTCAGCCGGAAGGAAGAATCCGAATGCAAAGAACATTTCACCGTCGCGGTTTGGTTCTTGACGGAAACATAGGCTATCACCGCCTTTTCATTCCTTGCATTTTTATCCAACCGGTTCTGCTGCTTATTCACCATTTTACAAATCAGCCTTCTGATCAGGGAGCTCTTTCTCAGCAACGGGACTATACCCATCGGAAGATGTTGCAGATGGAAAGCGCAATCAAAATTCCGCAACGCCCTCAAACGATCGGCTCGCCGTATCGTCTTCACCTCCGGGCTGGAAAAATAGATCAAGGGCAGATGAGTATGAAAGCTGTCAAAAGAAAAGGTCCTGTTCCACGGGTATTTACGCGGGTTCATCTTTTTGACATTCCCTGCAGAAATTACCCTTATATCCTCCTTAAACCCCTCAAACATATTCATAATCGAAGCCATTCCCGAAGCCACACCCGCTCCGAAATAGATACGCGAGCAGGCATCCGAAGCAGGTTTCTTCAAATATTCCGCCGCATACTCCAGCATGAAGGTCGTCAATCCGGGACATAATCCCATTCCGGTGAAAATCGTTCCACGGAAATCGGTGGCATTTCTGTTTCTCAAATCCAGTAGGCATTCAGCATGCTTATAGTCATCATTGATATCTATACAAACGACATGATTCCTCAAACAAACCCTATAGACTTCCATTCCTACGGAAGAAAAAGGACCAAGAGCCAATATGACGACATCGAATTGACAGATGACGGCATTCAATGCCTCCGTATCGTGTATATCCATCTTTATGAATCCGACTCTTTTATCTGGTATCTCATGAATGCCCCTCGAGGAAACAAACAGTTCGCAACCCTCATAATCACACAATAAATAATCGACAATGAATCGTCCGGCAACCCCTGTACCGCCAACGACTAAAACTTTCTTTCTACACATAAATTTCTCTCTTTCTTCAGACTCATCCAGCAGATGGCATAATAGGAAGTGACCCCCAAGCTGAAAATCCCGGGCTGAAGGCATTCCGCACGCGGGTCAATCCAGACCATAACAGACGAAATAAGAGTCAACATAACCGGATTCATCACAATGGACCAACGGGGTACCACGGCCTTAGCCGAAAAATTGCTAAATCCGACGACCAGCCAACTGACCGGAAGCAAAATAAACATAAAAGGATAGAAGGGCAGATTGGACGCAACCAATACTTGCCAATCCATACCGGCCACATCCATCGTTCCAGACATGCCTATCCGATAGATTATGGCATAACTATAATGGAAAAAAGCCAACATCAACAAAGAATATACGATAGAAGCCGAACAGAGAAGTGCCACCCGCCTATTGACTCTGCACATTGTCTTGTACACGAAGTACACGCCGGTGATCCAGAAAGGAAACAGGAAAACACATCCATACGACGACAAGTTCAAAACCATACTGTCCAACGATAATAATTTCGAAACGAAATAGGTCGTCTCTACGGTGGTCATTTGCACCCAATAGTCACAAACGATCACAAATACCCCGCCTATTACGCTTTGAATGAAAATCAGATCTTCATATTTTTTCATCTCGATGGTTTGCAAAAAGAGAGGTGCCGACCGATAGGACAGAGGCCGGCACACTTCTCTGTCGTTTATTTCAAGTTACTGATCATATAAGGCGCTCCGACGGTCTTGATCTTCATATTCTCATAACTTCCGTTCTTCATATGATAGATATAGTATCCCGTGCCTAACGTCGAAGCCATACCCCAGACAATAGCATCTCCAGCCTTGCAGACAGAGGTAGCCCATCCCGTTGTACCGTCAAAATCCAGTTTCTTCAACGTTTCGCCATAGAGATCGATTTCAAAGGCTTGCATAGATTTATCATTGACATAGTCGGGCGGATTGCTCATCGCTCCCGGAATGTTCAGATAGGCGTACACTTTTCCGTTTCCTGCGTACACTTTGTTGTAAACGTAAGACGCCTTACTGCCCTTCACACCGGGAATATCCTTGTCTGAGACGGGAAAATAATACGACTTATCAAATTCCTGCTCATTCTTCTTAATACGCAGGAAACCTTCCTTCAGGTTCGGGACATAGCCGAACATGGCTACGCTATAAAAATAAATATCCCCTTTTTCATCGATAAACGGATCGCCGGCAGGAGTCATTGACGACACCATGGTAGCCCTATCATCGCTAATCATCTTGATGGGCTTGTCTGTCTTTGTATCGATAAGCACAATGTGCGAACCCGCATTGGGGTTGAATTGGGACCTCAATTGCGTTAGCGATACATACAGAATGCCGTCTCTGATGATGGAACTAGCGGGTTCGGGGTTGTTGTCTCCGCTCTCCTTGCCGATCGCGAACTCTGACAAATCGATCTCGCCCGTCTTCTTCATTGTCGACGGATCTATAATCCATAGTTTGCCCAGACCGAGACAAGACACATACGCCTTGGTATCCGAGACGAAAGAGATGAAGACCGCCTTCGCACCGGCGGGGAATATCAAGGTCTGTCCCTCCTGGACAAGATTGCCTCTGTTTACCGCATACTTATAGAAATATTCCGTATCCGTCACATATACCTTATCTTTATGGACATAGGTAAACGCACCTTTCGCAAGAATCTGCGCTTTATCCGTATCCACTTCACCGACATTCAAGTCTTTAAACAGACTGATATAGGTGTTGTCTCCGACATTGACACTGTGAACAAACCCTGCATCTTCTTCACTTGATGAAGGAGTAGGATCATCTTTCTCACATGAAATGCAGAAAGAAGAAAGCAACAGAATCGTTGCAAATAATGAATTCTTTTTCATTCTCATACTATTCAAAAATTAGGTTATTAATAATAAGATTACAAACTCATTGCCCCGCCGGAAGTCTTGTCACGGAACAGATTGAACCTCAACTTCACCTTGAATGTCCGTCCCTGCAAAGGCTTCTTGAACTCCATATAGTTCTCCTTGTTGAAGAGATTTTCGATCTCGCATCCCAGCGAGACATTGTTATGCCAGAAAGACTGCTGCAATCCCACCGTAAAAAGATGGCTGCTCGGAATGATCCATTTCTTGCGCTGCTCCGGCAAAGAACTCATTTGCCAGCCCCAGTCGAACGCCCCGACATAGGAGGCATCTACGTATATTCTCGACAGTTCATGCTTGCCCAATATCCCTTCGGCATGATATTCCGCTCCATAATTGAAGTAGAAATCAGGGATATTCGGAACCTTCTTCCTATACGTGGGGTTTTCCAGCGTCCTATCGGCGGACGTCCATTTCAACCGGTCTCTTATATCCTGAAGCGTCATATTGAAATAAGCATAGATGTCGGGGGTGAGATCGACCTTTAGATCCACATCGAATCCCATGATGCTTGTCTTTCCCAAATTAGTGTAGATAGCCTGAAGATCTGCCGGGAAAAGCCGGATCATATCCGTTATATACATATAATACAGATTTGATTCCAGCTGTACACGCGACAAGCCCATTATATGCTGCTTGTCTACGACAAGCCCGACATTCAGATTGTCTCCTCTCTCCGGGCGCAAACTGACCGAAGGTTTTATGCTTATCCCGTTGCCGAACAGTTCACCCGCATCCGGAATCCGAACATTATGCGAAAATGAGACCTTGCCCCTTATCCCCTTAAAAAACTCGTAGCTGATGCCTTCGCTGAAACCATAATAAAACTTGCTGATGCTCGTCACCTTCGGCTCGATCTTGCCCCCCGAACCATCTTCCGTCAGCTTATCGCTTGTTCGGTAAATCCGGGAATTTAAACAATACAGACTCAGCATCAAGGAGTTCTGCAACCGATTGTGCATCTCCATATATACATGGGATAATCCCAACGTATTACCGATCATTTTACTGGGAAAAGCGCTCGGATCAAACCCCAAATAGCTCTTCATATAATCATCTTTCGGCCTGTAATTGGAATAGGCGAACTGATTATTCGCATTGAAAGTATGTTTTCCCCGCTCATATTTCAAGTTGATCTTATCTCTCAGTTCGAACTGCTTGTCCTGTGAGTTGTTGAACAGGTTTTCTTCCGTCTCTCCCATCGACGGCGTAATACTGCCATCCCATTGCTTTCTGGACCGGACCGTATCCACAAAATAAGTCTGTATAATCGGTACGACAAGGGCCGATTTCAATTCCAGCCCTTGCAACAGGAAGTTTTTCTTTTCCATCACAAGAGTCGGCATCGTATTGGTCCCGTACGTATAAGCATGCCGGGAGTCAAAATTCAAGGACTGGATGCCTTTCTTGTTGTTGTACAGGGCGCATTCGAACTCCAATTTGTCGAAATACAACTTAGTGAATGCGATACCGGCATGATAGAATGTCGATCTGTAATAATCATTGTTTCTCTTTACCTTCCGGTATTCGGACGGAGGAAGATTGGTCTCGAAGACAGGCCACGTCATCGTATAGTCATTATCAGACTTATTGTTGAATAAAGCGAGGCTGACCTGTATTCCCGGCTTGGTAAATAATTTTTTCGTACTGACAAGCGTCTTCGAAGTTCCGAAGGAAGCAAATTCCTGCGTAAAACCGATAAGGTCGCAATCGTCTTCCCTTGTCACGACATTGATGGCTCCTCCCAATCCGTCTCCTCCGTATTCGGCCGGCACGATACCCTTGTACACCTCAATATATTTGATCACATCGATCGGTATGTCATTAATATCGAACGAGCCGTCCGGACTATTGAGCGGGAAGCCGTCGATATAGACCGCGACCCGTTTCCCTTCCAAACCGTGTACCGACATACGCGAGGCACTGCCCAGTCCTCCCGATTTCCGAACTTTAAGCCCGGAAGTACGACTGAGTATTTCTTCGATCCCGCTCGAACGGCCTCTCAACTTCGCTCCGTCGACAACCGTCACGGCCATCGGACTTTTACGGATCTGGTTGATCTCTGCCTGCTGTACGGAGGCTTTCACCAGAACCTCGTTCAGTACTTTTGAACTCTCTTCCAGCAGAAAGTTCTTCATCGTACTCCCATCGACCGGAACGGATTGTTTTATCGTCTTATATCCGATGAATGAGACCTCCACAAGATATGTCCCGCTTTGGGACAGCTTGATTTTATAAAGTCCTTTTTCATCCGTATTGTCTCCTGTCTGGCTTTCCCGTATATATACGGAAGCACCAGCAACCGGCTCATTCGTCTTCTTGTCGATGACGCGACCGGACAAAAAGGTTTGTGCCCAGGACAACATCGGGACACAACAGATTCCCATAATGGTCAAAATCAGCTTTCCTTTTCTATACAACATACGTTTATTACAAATTTACCTTTGTTAAACATATACATCTTAATCATATCAGACCTCTCTGACACCTGGATCGTGTCGATATCCATCCAATCATACGCAGCATGAGCTACCACATAATAAGCCTTCCATACAGCCTCCTTACGCGAAAATATATCAACGGGAGAAAATGTTTTTCGTTTGATATGCCGTATCTCTTCCGGCGTACAGAATAAGGCATATTCCTTTTCGGTCAATGCGATTGTCCGATCCTCGATATCGATTCCAATCCCCTTATATTTCTTCTTCCTCCCGACAGCAGCCACCGCGACCGTATCCTTATGGGAAATAGAGCCGACCATGTCCCCTGCCCATATAGGTTCTCCCTTTTCCCCCTTCAATACAGGAAAAGCTTTCTCTTTCAAGGCCAACAAAGCAGAATGTGCGGCACAACGTCCCAAAATGAACGTTTTCAGGCGTACTTCCGACCAGGAATCTCTGACAAGAGTTCTTTCCTCTTGAAAAAGGAATCCGCCTGTGGCAAAAGGCGTGCCTTCGACCATTTCCACGGCCATGTCTGGGAGTCGGAATAAAGAGCTATAATACATGCGACTCAATATATTTCATGACCAATGCTGCCAGTTCCACGTGATATCTGGTAATGAGCACATGCCCTCCCGGCAATTCATGGAAAGAGACCTTTTGGAAATACTCCTTCCATAAGGGTTGATTATCCCGAATCGTCGGTTCATCCTCCCTTCCCACAATGGAACACAAAGGCGTCTTCAATTTGAAATCAAGAAATTCGTAATGGACCATCGCGACCGTATTCATTCTCAACTCATGCAGATACTCATGTTTTTCTTCTTCTGACAAGGTGGCGATCAACTCCTCATTCAGCAGGTCTTTTGCACGCGAATAATCCAGAAGAGCCGTATCGTCATTCGAGAAGAATTGCATCAAATCGTCACGCAGGGTAGGAGGAGTTCCTCCTATCATGATAATGCCGCGTACCGGAATATTCTCCTGCTCGAACCGCTTGCAAAGATCATAGGCGATATAACAGCTATACGAATATCCCATGATAAACAACGGTATTTCCCGATCGGTTCCCTTCAGCTCCTCGGCTAACAAGGCCCCAACTTCTTCCACAGAAGACTTTATCTCGCGTCCGTCCCCGTGCCCCGGATATTGTACCGTGTACAGATCGATTCCGCCGGTAAAATCTCCGGCAAACGTAGTGTACATACCGGGAGTGCCCGCAGCGTAAGGCAAGCAAACGAGCTTGGCACGCGGAGAAGCATTTTTTCTCATGCAAATGATGTTCTCTGCTTTGACAGGCTCAACTTTCTGTTCAAGCAGTTCGGCAATCGTAGGTTTATCAAACAGATCCTTCAGCTTTATGTCGGTCATGCCAGCCTCCTTCAACTCCTTGATCAGTCGTACGGACCGGATGGAGTCACCTCCTATCTCCCAGAAATTATCGGACACGCCTACTTCCGGCAATCCCAATACTTTTTCCCATATTTGGGCAATCCATCTTTCTTTTTCATTTCTCGGACTTACGATATCCCTCTTGACCAGATTCTGCTTTTGATTGGCAATATCCGGCAGTTGCTTTTTATCAGTCTTGCCATTGGCGGAAATAGGGATCTGTTCTATTTTCGCCATGGCTGAAGGCAGCATATAATGGGGTATCTTCATTTGCAGGACGGACATTATATCCTGATAGTCCAAGTCACGGTTGTTCGCTGTCACATAGAAGGCAACGACCACAGGCTGCTTGTTCGCATCATATTGAATCTCGGCGCAGGCTTCTGTGACACCGGGAACCTTCAGCAAGGCATTCTCTATTTCGCCCAATTCGATTCTGTATCCTCTGACATTCACCTGAAAATCCTTGCGTCCCACGAAAACGATATCACCGGTCAACGTCATTTTCACGACATCTCCGGTATTATAAACAATGCCCTCATGCGTGATCGGATTGGTTATGAATACGGATTTCGTTTTCTCTTCCTTATTCAAATAGCCGCATGCCACACCGGCGCCTCCGATATAAAGAATACCGGGCACTTCGGGCAGCGCATATTCCAGATTGTCATTTAAGATATAGACCTGCGTATTATAAATGGGTTTCCCGATCGGAACGACATTCAAATGGCATTTGCCGTCATCCCCGATCGGAATGGGATAGAAAGTGGAAGCTACCGTTGTTTCCGTAGGTCCATATTCATTGATAAATGTGTGCAGCGGATAGCTTTCCAGCCATCTGTTTATATCGGAGACATTGATGATCTCCGCGCCTAACATGACAGTCATCCTGGGCGATAGGTCCACCGGTTTATCCAAAAAACCTAACGTATTCACCAACATGGAGAAGTGGGAAGGAGTCACATTCAGGAAATTAATCCTCTTCTCATCGATGAAATGCAGGAGAGTCTCTATATCCTTCGTCTCATGGTCCGAAAGAATATGCAAGGAAGCTCCCGTAACGAAAGGCAACCAGCTGGAAGTTACAGTCATATCAAAGGAATAGGACGTTATCAAGGCAAAACGGTTTTCACAATTCACATGAAACGCCTCTTTTTCATAATGCAGGAAATTGGAGACATTTCTATGCCTAAGCATCGTTCCCTTGGGTTGCCCTGTCGATCCGGAAGTATAGATCATATAAATCAAATCATCCGCAGTATTGCAAAGCTCGATATCTTCTGCAGGCTGCCGCCCGATCTCTTCCGCAGTATGCCGCTGATAGGTATCCGGCAGAGAGACAGTATCCTCCTCAAGCAACACGCAATGCTTAATATTCGGGGCGCAGGAGCGGTTGATATTCTCGGCATGCACTCCTTGGGTTATTAAAACTTCCGCTCCGCAATCATGTATCATGTACTGTATCCGGTCCGAAGGATAAGACGGGTCGATAGGCACATATGCGCCTCCTGCAAGAAGGATCCCAAGCTGTACGATCGGCAGGTCGAGGGTTCTGTTCAGCAACAGGACGACCTTGGAGCTCCTCACGACGCCCAGCGTACGCAAGAAATGCGCCATCTGATTGGCTCTCTTCCAATATTCCGCATAGGTCAAGGAGACATCTCGATAAGAAATCGCCTCCCTGTCCGGATAGGATTTCACGATGCTGCCGATCTGGTTATATATCGTTTCAACAGGGTACGTATGTTCCGTCTTATTGACCTGCTCCAGCAATCTCATATAAGAAAACGGAAGTATGTTCGAACAGGAACGTTCTTCGATCTTTTTAGCATCCGCATCATCGACCAGCTGACGAAGCATGGACGTGAACTGTTCGGAAAGCTGCCGGATAAACTGTATGTCAAACAGCTCTCGGACATAATTCCAGTCGAAGCACCATTTATCCTCCCATGTGTACATGACAAGATCGATATAAGTGCCGGGGGCACCGGTCTGTACCTTAGGTGCACCGATTGTCAAGTATTTGGAGGCACGGCTGACACCTTTCGGAAGCATGTTGATGGAATTGCTGAAAATAATAGCGCTCAAGGAACTCTGCTTGAGTCCTTCCTGCTCCGCTATCCTCCTTGACAATTCGATGGAAGAAATCGGATATTCCAGCATAGCCCGTACAAACCGCTCGATCTTGCGTGCAATGGAGACGATCGCTTCTTGCGGAGACGTTTGAATACGAACGGGGAAAATATCGAGAAAACTCCCTAATACATTTCGGGCATTGGGTAAATGCTGCTCCCGGTTGAATACAGGCATGTTAATGATAAGATCGTTCTGCCCGGACCATAGATTCATCAGCTTGAAATAACATGCCATCAGTAGGGAATTGAGGCATACGCCCTGAACATGAGAACTGACTTCGAACACCTTGTTCATCAACGCAGGATCCAACTCTGTATGCAAGGTGTGGAAATGCACTTTCCCGATCAGCGAAGGCTGACACTTCATGGGAATCGTTATTTTCTCAGGCAGATGCTTGAACACCTTCAACGCGAAATCCATGGCGTTCCGATACCGTTTCGTCTGTCTTCTGAACCGCTCCACAAAAACATAATCGGAAAAGAGCAATCCGCTTTCCTTTTCGATCGTGATCACTTCTCCTGCGGCAAGCTGATCATAGGTCGTTGTCAACTCCTGCAGAAACCGGAAAAAACTAAAGCCATCAATGATCTGATGATCGATATGTATGATCAATTCGTGTTCGTTTTCTCCCGTTTTATACACATTGCAATAAAACAAAGGATACTTCTTGAGATCGAACCTATAGTCATGATCTTCCTGATCTTTCCGTAAAAAGAAAGCCTCCTGCTGCTCCTTGCTCATAGAAGTCAGATCTTCATAAGAACTCTTGAATGACGGATAATGAGAAAGGGTTATCATTTCCGGCTTATCCGACTCTTCGGAAAGAATTGAATGCAGTAAGGGGTGACAGCGGATCACATGGTTCAAAGTCTTTTCCCAATATATCGGATCAAAATATCCCTTCAATTGCGTTCGACAGATGATATAACAACTCAATCCGGTCGGTTCATTACGGATAAAACTTTTACTGTGGTAGAACAAGGTCTCCTGAAAATCCATCAACGGGAAAGAATCCCCTTCCGGGATTTGGTACCGTTCTTTTATGACCCGGGCTATGTCGCGTACACACGTCTTATCCTTTATATCCTCCCATGTTATCCGATTAAAAATATCTGTCAAACGTTTCATCATCTGATATACAATGGCAAAGGAAGCCGATTTGGCAACGAGATTCTCCGTATATTGTATTTCGGAAAAAGGAATCCCCAACTCTTCACCGACAAACTCACGGACGAGCAATTCAAATTCATTGACAGGAGATTCGATCTCTTTCGAGAAATAATCCTCCAGATATTGAACCTGGGAAGCGAATGAAGGATACTTGTAGAAAAAACTATTCTCCAATTTGATGCCCAATTGCTCTTCTAATGTAGAAACAGCCATCATGCTCCGTATCGAATCTCCGCCCAGTGAGAAAAAATGATCCGACGGACCGATCGTGTCCACTTTCAGGACATCAGACCATACATTTTCGATAATCTCAGCGTAATCCATATCATTGCTTACTTTATTTAAATTCACGATCGATTTGTCATACTTCCCTTGTTCGAAGCACTGTGCCATAAACCTGCGCTTTATTTTAGAACTTGAAGTTCTGAGTATCTCGCCTTTTTTAATCTTTATCGAATATTCCGGAGCAAATCCCACCTTGTCAGCCAAAAACGCATTGCACGCATGGACCAACCGCTTGAGTTGCTCTTCCGGCATATTCTTTGACAGGACAAAGAAATGGAGTACGATCTCCCGGCCTTTTTCCGTGGAATAGAAAGAAGTAAACACGGATTTTTCGATCAAGAGACCGAATTTCTCCAGAACGCAGTTTTCCAAATCGAAAGGATGGAAGTTTTGTCCATTCACAATGATTATCTCCTTTTTACGACCGACCAGATAGAGAATCCCGTTATCATCAAAGAAACCCAAATCGCCGGTACTCAGCCAACCGTCCTCCAAGACTTCTTTCGTGCCCCGTTCGTTATTGTAATAGCCGGACATGACGCTGGCTCCTTTCACCAGAATCTCTCCTAACTCCATGTTTCCCTGTGATATGCCATTCTTCACGATACGTACCTGCACGCCCGGTAAAGCCTTGCCGGCGCTGATAAACTCACAAAAGTTCCGGTCTCCGTCAGTCGGCTGGATAATCCCGTCATAAAACAACTCCCTGTCGATCCGGATCGTCTTATTGCCTTCACCGGGCAGACAGGAGGTAACGATCAGCGTAGCTTCGGCTATTCCATATCCGGGGCGAAACGCTCTCCGGTCGAATCCCAAATCGAAAAGAGGAGACAAGCGCCCGTATAAATCAGAAGGGATCATCTCCGCTCCGATGGAAAGAGTTTTCACACGAGAAAAATCGAGTCTCTTTACTTCGTCAGACGATCTCTTCAACTTCTGAATCAGAAGCTCCAATCCGGAAGGAGTCGTTCCGCCACAGATGCTAACCTTATATGATGAGATTTTTTTCAAGAAAATCAAAGGATCTCGTAAAAAGGAGTAAGGTTCTATTTTTATTTCCGTAATTTGATTATACAGACAAAGCAGGTGGTTGCCGAAAAGGCCATAATCATGAAAATAGGGCATCCAATGAATCAGAATATCATCCGCCGTTATTCCGTCCGCAAGGGTTTTCAACTTCAGATTAGCCAAAATATTATTAAAATTTAGCATAACCCCTTTCGGAGAGCCTGTACTTCCTGACGAAAATTGAATCACACATAAATCGGAAGTATTCATTTCCAATCTATGCAATGAAAAATCTTCTAACAAATCAGATTGTCGCATTATATCTTCAAAATATATCACTCTGTGAGTCGTTAATTTATAGGACTCATACAAATTGATATCACTCGTTATAAGAGTCATTTCACCAACTATTTCAATCGTATTATTCAACCGTTCAAAGGCAATCGTTTTTTTATTGCTAAACTGAACGGAAGGCATTAAAATCGGCACACACCCAGCTATGATACTCCCCCAAAACAATAAAATAAAATCTTCCGATCTTTCAACGGATACAACAATCTTACTACCGGGTTCTATCTGATAAACAGATTGTAACACAAAAGCTATCTTTTTAGATCTATCTCTCAGCTCCGAATAACTTATGAAAATATCGCTTTGACTATTATTGACGATAACAATACCCTTCTGGGGCACATCAGATGCTGCTTTTTCCAATAAATTATATAGCATTTTCATTCACTTTTTATTTTTATTTTGCAAAGTTGACAAGTTTTTTCAGACTCATCAATACCCATAATTGGGTATTTTATCATAGTCCATAAAAGGAAATAACCGCATCTGGTAAGAAAGTAATCCTGTTCATTGTTTGACGCTATGTGGAAAGAAGTGGACGGTCACTGGTTCCCACTCCTAAAGGGCCGGAAGTATATGGTATCGTGAAAGAGAAAATGATCGCCAATGTGAGTGACCGGAAGGTGGAAATGTCAATTACATGAAATAAAAACCGGAGAAGTTTCTACAGAAACATTCACGAAGAGTATCAACTCCTACGCCCGGCAAATCGCATCTGAACCGTTTGCTCTTAAACTTGACCATCCGGACTTGCCGTATTGTAAATGTCCCAAATGCAGATTGACCTCTCTTGGGTATGGGCGATATTAATTCCGCTCCCATTTATTATACATATATGTCAGGTATTGAAGTGATTTAAACTTTTCTTTTTCTCAAACATTTCCTTAGCAGAATTATCATAAACGCAATATAGTTCCATGATTCCCAATTCCTAACCGTTGTTTCAAATCGATTTAAAATAGTCCTGTAACTGTCCATCCATGCATTGGTCCTCTCAATGGCATAACGTTCAGCATACAACAGTTCGTCCACAATGGTATTATTGGTAGTCCTGTTTCTTTTATTGATACGGCTATTGGAGACTACTCCATGACAGCCAAGTACACTTCGGAGAGCTGTACAGTCAAATCCGGTATCCGCATTCAAGAAAAGACCATCCGTTCTGACATTTGCAATCCCAAGGTCATGCATCATAGACCGGATTACGTTTTTTATGTCATGAGTATCATGATGTTCGCCGCTTTTAGGCGAAGACATGATAACCGATATGCCTTGCCGGTCTGTAATATAAAGAGCGTTGGTTGTCTTGCGCTTTTTTCTACCCTGATAACCAACCTCCTCTCCACCACGCATAGCTACCGTATGACTTCCGTCAAGGTCTACACTTGACATATCAAACTTCGTACGGTGCTTATCCAAAAGATGAAGCCAAAGAGACTTCCATTCACCTTTTTTACTCCATTTGTTATAATGATAGAATACCGCACCATATGTCAGAACCTTGTCACTGAACAGGGAATCTACAGGTAAATATTTCCACTGACACCCCGTTTTCAGTTTATAAAGAATGGCATTTACGATTTCAACAAGACTACTTTGAGTTACGAAATCACGTTTGGCCACACATAAATGAGGCAATATTTCACTTTTTATTGTATCTTTGTCCAACACAGCGTACATAGGGATATTGTTATGAATGAGTTTGGTCACCCATAATATAACAATTTTAGCTATTAGTACGCTGTTTCTCATTGGATCAATTAGTTTAAATCACTTCGATTCATAGAAAACTTTATTGACGATTTAATTAAGTCCCCTTTCCCATCTGAAGAAATAGAAGAAGATTTGCTTCATTGTCTTATTGCCACAGATTCTCTTCCAATAAATGTATTTAAAGGTATCTTACCTATATTCAAAAGATGGATATTTGGAGAAAAGGATCTATCTGATCTCACCTCTGATAAGATAAGGTTATTATTGCAAAACTCAATGATTAAATATAATGAGTTTAATACAAAGCAGTTATTGCCCTTTGGAGATGAAATTTTTGCACAGTATTTATTAAACCGCAAATCGGAATATCTAAAGATACCATCGGATATTAGTTATTCAAAGGATTTAGTATCAATATTATTCGGATCAACAGACCTAACAATAAAAGAGAAAAGTTCGCTGCTCCCATATGTACAAGCAGATCATCTTGAGGATAATCGAGATTTAGCTGAGCAAATTATCGTTGTATTACAACAAGAAAGTGTAGATTTGAATCATGCTGTGTTATGTGAAATATTAGCTAATTCCAAACGGATTGAAGAAAAAAATCACATTATAAATCAGACAATCCTTAAAAAGGATGATTTAACGGAAGAAGAGATAGATACTTTCCTCAAAACCCTTCCCGAACCTTATTGTGTGATAGCAAAAAGAGGGAAGAATCCAGCGATACCAAAAAAAGATTATTCAATGCAATTAGTTGAAATCCTTTACAATATAAATTATATATCATCTTTTACGCCAGAAAAAGATATAATACGTATCTATACTAAGAAAACATAATGCCCCATTGGGCTTTATGTTGCTTTTAAGTCATCTCAACTCACAGTTAAAAGTAAGGAGGTATTTTTCATAGTGGGTAATGTAAAATAAACTGTGTCAAGCATTATTTTCTAGTTAAAACTCATCGGTCGGGGATCGCTTGGCGGCAAAGGGCGGGACCACCCGTCCCGACGAGCGTAAAATTACAACAACTTAAATCTCTCTCCAAATTTTATTGCTAATTGTTTTGATATGGTACCCCAATTTGCCTGCGGCATAGGCCATTTCTTCCGTATATTAGATAAGCAAGATAAACTAACTTTTCAAGGGCGGTGTCTGTAGGGAACACGCCCTTGTTTTTTGTAACTTTACGGATCCGGCGATGATATCCTTCGACAGTGTTGGTTGTGTATATTAGTTTACGTATACCAGATGTGAATTGGAAGTACTCAGAGGGCCTATCCCGGTTGCCCTGCTATGACTTGATAACAATAGGATAAAGTTCACCCCACTTTTGATCCGGTTTCTTAAGTTCGTCTTCAGCTGCGTCTTTACTAACAGCCTGGTATACGCATTTCAGATCCTTGAGGAACTCTTTCCGGTTCTTAGAACCGATGTATTTGATGGAATTTCTGATTTGATGTACGATGCAAAGTTGAGCAACAGTATCAGGATAAACGCTCTGTATGGCTTCAGGGAAGCCTTTCAAACCGTCTACACAGGCAATAAGGATGTCTTCAACACCACGGTTTTGAAGGTCTGTAAGGACACTCAGCCAAAAGTTAGCTCCTTCACCTCTCTTTCTATATATACATACATACCAAGAACGTTCTTGTGGCCTTCCTTATCAATGCCAAGAACATTATAAATGGTAGGGGTAACTGCACAGCCTCGTTCATCTGTTACCTTGTAATGAATGGCATCCATCCGGACTATTGGATAAACAGGATCAAGCATGCGTGACTTCCAGGCTTTTATCTCAGGCAGCACACGGTCGGTAATACTGCTGATAGTTTCAGCAGAAACACGGTTACCTAAGTTCTCTTCCATCCGGTCACTGATTTCACGTGTGCTCTTACCAAAAGCATATAAGCCGATAATACGGTTTGCAACGCCCTCTGCAAGGATAGTTTCACGCTTCTTAATAAACTGAGGATCGTAACTTGCATTACGGTCTCTTGGTGTTGAAATGGTCACTTCGCCGAGTGGTGTCTGAACCTCCTTGTGCATCTTTCCGTTACGACGATTGCCATTATCACAAAGCCCGCCGTGTCTGCTTCCAAAGCCCGCCGCCTTTTTTTCAAAGCCCGCCGCCTTTTTTTCAAAGCCCACGGGCTTTTTTTCAGAGCCCGCCGCCTTTTTCTACATCCGCCGCCCCCTCTGTTTTTCTCTGCTGCGGGAGAATGTCATTGAGCGTCACATGTGTATATTCCATATGAAGCGGATTATCATTTCATTGAAACGGATCATCACGCGACCCGGAGCTAATCTCTTGCTTTGCCTTGTCTGAGCTCTTCCGCAATCCTCCATTGAAGCGCAGCTTCGTCCTCTTTCCCTGCCTTCGACAGTGCGTCTCCGAACAGTTGGTGCGCGCCTGCATGACCGGGTTTCAGGGTGGTGGCTTTATCCAAGTCGGACACGGCTCCTTCCGTATTGCCGGTTTTCAGGCGAAGTTTCCCGCGATTGTAGAAGGCTTTGAATTCCATGGGGCGCAGACCGACGGCTGTGCTGAAACAATGCTCGGCCTCTGCATACGATTGGTTGTTGAACAGCGTGATTCCTTTGCGTATCCAGGCGTCGGTATAACCGGGATCGAGACTGATCGCTTTGTCGTAGTTGGCAATGGCGGCACGCGAATCGTGCGCCTGCGTGATGCACTCGTTTCCCATTTGCAGGTATTCGCGGGCATACTTGCGCAGGCGTTCCTGTTGCCGGCGCATTTCTTCCTGAAGACGGCTGTTCTTCTCTTTCAGCGTATTGATAATTCCCAATTTTCTGCGGATCAATCGGCGGGCAACGGGCTTTTCGATGTCGTACCGGGAGTGGATGGCTCGAAAGAACTGTTCCAGACACTCTTCCATGTCTCCCTTGTCGAACGCGCGGGCGGCAGCGGCATATTGCACATCCGCCTGCGCTTGTTTCAGAGCCTTCTCGATGGCTTGGCGGTCGTTGAACTTCCGTGCGAAGTTGACAATCTCCTGACGGACAAAAATGTCGGCGCGATTGACAGGCTTCTTTAGCCGGATACCATCCAGCGAAGTGCAACGGCTCAGGGCAACGTATGTCTGTCCGCCGGCAAACACGCCGCCGGTGAAGTCGATCACCACCCGGCTGAAAGTCAGCCCCTGGCTTTTATGAACGGTTATGGCCCATGCCAGACGGATGGGATATTGGGTGAAAGTGCCCAGCACCTCTTCTTCGATTTCTTTCTTCTTTTCGTTGTATCGGTAGCGGATGTTGCGCCACGACTCGCGCTTTACGTCGCACTCCTTGCCGTCGTCGGTTATCACGTAGATGGTGTCGTTCTCCTCGTCGATGCCTGCTACCGTTCCGATGGTTCCGTTTACCCATCGGCGGTCGAAGTCGTTTTTGATAAAAATGACCTGTGCGCCGGGCTTCAGCACCAGCTCTTGCGAAGTGGGCAGGCTGCTTTCGGGGAAGTCGCCGTTTATTTCGCCCTCAAACACCAGCGGGTCGCCCGGCAGTTCGGCGAGCTTCTTCTCATTGATCCCGTCCACCGTATCCCTCCGCGTGGCGAGCGTGATATACATGTCCTCCTCCGACTCTTCAATCCGGGTGCCGTAGCGGGTGTTGAGCAGTTGAAGGTCGGCAGCCCCGGCATTGTTTGTGCGGATGCGGTCGAGCACGCCCACAAAGACGGGATCGGACTGCCGGTATACCTTCTGCAGTTCGATGGAAACAAGGTCTATCTGCGCGAAAACATGCGCCGAGAAGAAATAGGGAGTGGGATAGAAACGGTTGAGAATCTCCCGTTCGTCAGCCTTCACCACCGGCTCCAACTGAAACACATCGCCCACCAACAGCAACTGCTTGCCGCCGAAAGGTTCGCGGAGATTGTGCGAATATACCCTCAGGATGCGGTCGATGGCGTCGATTATATCTGCCCTGACCATCGAAATCTCGTCGATAATCACCAATTCTATCTGTTCCAGCAGCTTCCGGTGATGTTTGGTGTATTTAAAGAAGTTGTGGATGCGTCCTTTTTGCAGGCTCAAATTCGGATCGTCGGGCAGTAGCGGATAAAAAGGAAGCTTGAAAAAACTGTGCATCGTGCTTCCGCCCGCATTGATGGCGGCAATGCCTGTGGGAGCGAGCACCACGTGTTTCTTTTTGGTATGCTCGCAAACGTAGCGGAGAAATGTAGACTTTCCCGTGCCCGCCTTTCCGGTGAGGAAAACCGATCGGCGGGTGTACTGAATCAGGTTCAGCGCATCCTGAAAAGCGGTATTGTCGGTATCGACCTGCATTGTCCGGTTATTCGATTATGCCGAAATGTTTCAGCGCAAGGCTGATTCCGTCTTCGTCGACCGGCGCGGTGACATAATCCGCCGCTGCTTTCACTTCGTCTCTGGCCTGCCCCATGGCTACCCCGACGGCCGCATGGCGGAGCATGCTGATGTCGTTTCCTCCATCGCCGAAAGCCATTGTTTCTTCGAGTTTCAGGCCGAAATGCCCGATGATGGCATCGATTCCTTTCTGCTTGGTGTTGCCTTTTGCGGTGATGTCGGCAAAGGCCGGATACCAACGGCTTATTTCGCAATTGGGGATGTAGGGAAGCAGCTCTTTTTCTTCCTCCTCTGTGATCAATGGAGTCATTTGAAATATTTCTTTCCGTATCACCTCTTCGAAGGACGCGACGGTCGGCATTGCTTTTACGTGCAGTAAATCTTGGAAAATGTGGCGTAACGATTCGTTGGGCTGATACATGAAGATATCCTTTTCTTCCACGAAGATGCAGGGGGCCTCTTTCTGTCGGCAGAACTTCGCCATAGTTTCCACCTCTTCGCGGCGGATGGCGCTTTTGTAGATTACTTTGTTGCCTACAAAACAATAGGCGCCGTTCATCGTAATGTAACCGTCGATGAGGTTCCGCTCTTGGAGTTCGGAAAGATTGTTGATGATGGCATCCGGACGGCCGGTGGCGATAAACACCTTGACTCCCTTTTTATGGGCGGCCTCGATGGCCCGAACGGTGGAAGACGGGATGCGGTGGGTCTTGAAGCTGACCAGTGTTCCGTCGATATCGAAAAATAAAGCTTTCGTCATGATTTCTTTTTTGAATTGCATACAAAAGTACTATTTTTGCCTGACATAACATAGAAAAACAATCTCTCGCATGAATTATAATTTCGATGAAATAATAGACCGCAGCGGCACAGACTCCGTGAAATGGGACGGGGTGGAAGCCGTTTGGGGACGGAACGATCTGATGCCGATGTGGGTGGCGGATATGGATTTCCGCACGGCTCCCTGCGTGATAGAAGCGCTGAAAAAGCGTCTGGAGCACGAAGTGTTGGGATACACCATGCCCTGCAAGGAGTGGGGAGAGTCGATTGTCCGCTGGCTGAAAGAGCGTCACGGATGGGCGGTGACCGAACGGATGCTGACTTTTACGCCGGGCATTGTGCGCGGTCTGGCTTTCGCCATCCATTGCTTTACCGAGAAGGCGGATAAGGTGATGGTGATGCCGCCGGTCTATCCGCCGTTTTTTTCGGTGACGCAATGCACCGGGCGGGAAGTGGTGTTCAGTCCGTTGCAACTTAAAGACGGCCGGTACGAAATCGACTTCGAACGCTTGCCCCATGATGTGCGGGGCTGCAAACTGCTTATTCTTTGCAATCCTCATAACCCCGGAGGGAGGGTATGGACGCGTGAAGAGCTGGCGCGCATCGCCGACATCTGCTACGAGAACAGAACGCTGGTCGTTTCCGACGAGATTCATGCCGACCTTACACTGCCGCCTTACAAGCATGTGGCGTTTGCTTCGGCTTCCGAACGGGCGCGTATGAACTCGCTGGTGTTCATGTCGCCCAGCAAGGCTTTCAACATGGCGGGACTGGCTTCTTCGTACGCCGTGATCGAAAATGAAGAAATCTGCGAACGTTTCCGGCAATACATGGAAGCCGGAGAGTTCTGTACCGGGCATTTGTTCGCCTACCTGAGCGTGGCCGCCGCCTACAACGGAGGAGGGGAGTGGCTCGACCGGCTGTTGGCGTACATCGGCGAGAATATCGATTTCACGGAGAGTTACCTGCGGGAGCATATTCCCGGCATCAGCGCCATTCGTCCGCAAGCGTCTTTTCTTGTTTTTCTCGATTGCCGGGGGTTGGGACTGAACCGCGAGGAGCTTCATCGTCTTTTTGTGGAAGATGCCCGGTTGGCATTGAATGAAGGATCTACATTCGGCAGGGAAGGCGAAGGATTCATGCGCCTGAACGTGGGCTGTCCGCGGGCTGTGCTCCGGCAGGCGCTGGAACGGCTGGCAGAAGCTGTGGCGGGATTATCTTAACACGACACGGTCGCCAAGACGTTTGGCCATCATGCTCTGTATGCTTCTCAAATCGTTGTACCGTTCCATCAGCGAGTTGCATTTCTCGTTGTCGCGGGCAAGCTCGGGGTCTTGCAGGGCAAGGAGCATATGCTTCAGCTCCTCGGTCACAATGGCGTTTTTGAAATCTCCCATCAGGCGGGGCACTATCTCGTAAAGCCGCTCTTCGTCCGCCACAATCTTTTGAAGTTTGGAGTGATACTTGCTGAGCCGGTAGCGCACATCGATCAGGTCTGCGCTCAGCTTGCTGATAGCCGCGTCGGAATGGGAAAGGAAATACCTTTCGGCGGTGAATCCGTCGTCGTGCAGGTGGGCGACCGCCTCTGCCAGCATGCGCCTGTGCAGCGGATTGTGAAACGCCAGACTGTCTTCTTTCAGTTCGCTTTCCACGTATTCTATCACGGTAATGGCGGTTGATGCTCCGTCGTCATCGGTCAGCTCGCACATCACCTGTTCGCCGTAGCGCACGATGGCGGTCAGTATCAGCCGTTCGAATTTGTAAAACTCCCGTCCCTCCTGTCCCTGTTGCGGGATGAAAGAGGTGTACGCGTCTTCCGGCAGCGGGTTCTCCGCATTCGGAATATCGGCGCCGGGCGGTGTGTTTTCTTGCGATGCGGTGTTGCTGACGATCGGTTTGTTCGCTTTTTCGGCTTGCGCTTCCCTCATTTTGGCGACCTCCGCCACCAGAAGTTTTTCTTCCAGATGCAGTTGCTGCCCGCACTCTTTGATGTACACGTCGCGTACGATGGCCTCCGGTATCACCGAAATGCTCCGTACGATGTTCGCTATCAGTTCGGCACGCTTTATCGGATCCTTTCCCGCGTCCTCCATCAGCAAGTCGGTCTTGAAGCGGATGAAATCTTTTTCGTTTTCGCGGATAAAGTTCTGAAACTCTTCGGAATTGTGCTTTCGGGCGAATGAATCAGGGTCGTCGCCGTCGGGGAGCAGGCACACCTTGATGTTCATTCCCTCTTCCAGCAGCATGTCGATGCCGCGGATAGAGGCGCGGATGCCTGCAAGGTCGCCGTCGTAGAGCACGGTAATGTTATTGGTGAAGCGGTGAATCAGGCGAATCTGTCCCGGCGTGAGCGCCGTTCCCGAAGAGGCCACCACGTTCTCCACACCCGACTGGTGCATGGAGATGACATCCGTATATCCTTCGACGAGGAAGCAGCGGTCTTGCTTCACGATTGCCTGCTTGGCGAAAAAAATGCCGTACAGTTCGTTGCTCTTATGGTATATTTCCGATTCGGGCGAATTGACGTATTTCACTTTCACGCCCTTCGTCGCGTTGCTCAACACCCGTCCGCCGAAAGCCACCACCTTACCCGAAAGCGTATGCACGGGAAAGATGACGCGTCCCCAGAAACGGTCGCGCAGCCGGTGGTCGTCGGTTTCGTAGCAGATGCCCGTCTTCACGAGAAACTCTTTCCTGTACCCTTTGCGCAAAGCCTCCTGCGCCATTGCGTCGTGGCTTTCGGTGCAATATCCGAGTTGGAATTTCTCGATAATGTCGTCGCGGAATCCGCGTTGGCGGAGATAAGCCATGCCGACGCTACGCCCTTCGGCATGATTCTTCAGTGTCTCCTGAAAATAGTCGCGGGCAAAGCTGTTGACGATGAACAGGCTTTCGCGCAACGACTGCGCCAGTTTCTCCTCGTCGGTCAGCTCCCTTTCCTGTATCTCGATGTTGTATTTCTTGGCCAGAAACTTCAAGGCCTCGTAATAAGTCATCTGTTCGTGCTCCATGATGAAGTGCACGACATTTCCGCCTTTTCCGCAGCTGAAACATTTGCAAAGCCCTTTGGCGGGAGATACGCTGAAAGAAGGTGTCTTCTCGTTATGAAACGGGCAAAGGCCGACATAGTTCACTCCGCGCCTGCGCAGCGTGACGAACTCGGACACCACGTCTACGATTTGTGCGGCGTCCAGAATGCGGTCGATGGTTGCCTGATCTATCATTCTTGTTTTCCCGGTCTTAGCATCTACATTTGTCAGTACTCCTGTTTGCGCTCTTGTATCTACCTTATTCTTTATTATCCGATTTTGCTGATCTTCTTCAATCTTTCTTCGTCTATGATCTTGATTTTTCTTCCGTCGATGGTTATCAACCGTTCTGTGGCAAACTGAGAAAGGGTACGTATGGCGTTGGAGGTTGTCATATTGGAGAGGTTGGCCAGATCTTCCCGCGAGAGGTAAATGCTTAAGGTAGATCCGTCTTCTTCCAGCCCGTAGTTTTCTTTGAGAAACAGCAATGATTCGGACAGGCGTCCGCGGATGTGTTTTTGCGTCAGGTTGACCGTGCGCTCGTCGGATATGCCCAGATCGATGGATAGCTGGCGGATAAAGAACATTGCCAGATTGTTGTTCTGGACTATCAAAGTGGCGATAACACTCATAGGAATTAAGCAGACCACGGAGGGTTCGAAGGCGGCGGCGGCGGTGACAAAGTCTTCTTTGGCAAAATAGGCCCGGTAAGCGAAATATTCACGCGGCTTGATCATGCGTATAATCTGGCTTCTGCCTCCGACACCATCCTTGAATATCTTCACCTTTCCGCTGATGAGGCACATGAGTTGCCGGGGCGTTTCGCCTTCGCAATAGATGATTTCGTTTTTTTTGTAGGTCTGTATCGTGTAATTATTCATCAAGAACTCCCTTTGCTCGCTGTTCAAAGGAGCTAACATATCGGATAGCGGTTCCGAAACATTGATGTCTGATATGTTTATTTTTACCATGAGTACTACAAAACTGTGTTATACAGCACAAAAGTAAAAATAAAAAGTGAGAAAAAAAACGGATAAAGAGAAAAAGGAGGGTGAAAGGGTGATTTGATTCATGTTTAAAACCGGCAACCGGAAGCAAGCTCGCGATGGAGCCTTACTGCCGGTGGCCGGAGAAATGCTATTTGGCGAACAGCAATTCTCTGTATTTGGGCAACGGCCATATCTCATCGTCCACTTCCATTTCAAGATGGTCGATATGGTCGCGTATCTTGTCGAGGTACGGCCGTACTTTTTCTTCGTAATCGAATGCTTTTTCCTTGTAATTTTCTTTGTGGTTGGCCACTTTGCGGGCTTCGGTCATTTCGTACACCAATATTTTGATTGCCGTAACTCTGCGTGATATTTCACGGATCAAGTCTTTGCGGTCGGCACTCATCTGTTCGTATTCCTCAGCGGAGAAAACCTCTTTCAAGCCGCGCAGGTTTTCGAGAAGCCGGTTTTGGTAAGCCACGGCGATAGGGACGATATGGTTGATGGCCAGGTCGCCCAACACGCGGCTTTCTATCTGCACCTTCATGGTGTATTTTTCGAGCTCTACCTCCAAGCGGCAGTTCAGCTCCGTTTCATTGAAGATGCGTTCGCCGATGAGCACGGCTTTCGATTGGTTGTCGACATAGTGCATCAGAGCCTCCGGCACGTGGCAGATGTTTGTCAGTCCGCGACGGGCGGCTTCCTGCTTCCACTCTTCGGAATATCCGTCGCCTTCGAAACGGATGGGTTCGGAGGCTATGATGGTTTCTTTCAGAATACGGAAGATGGCCTCATCTTTGCCCACGCCTTCTTCCATCAACTTTTCGACAGAGGCGCGGAATTCATTCAACTGGTTTGCCATGGCGGCATTGATAGCTATCATGGCGGCCGCACAGTTTGAGGAAGAGCCTGCCGCACGGAACTCGAAACGGTTTCCGGTGAAGGCGAAAGGAGAAGTGCGGTTGCGGTCGGTCGTGTCGAGCAGAATTTCGGGAATCCTGCCGATGCCGAGCTTTAAAGTGGTCTTCTCTTCGGGGGTCATTTTGTCATTGCCTACCTGGCGCACGATTTCGTCGAGAGTGCCCGAAAGCTCTTTGCCTAAAAAACACGACAGGATGGCCGGAGGGGCTTCATTGGCTCCCAGCCGGTGGCTGTTGCCTGCGCTCATGATCGAGGCACGTAGCAAATTCTGATTCTTATAAACCATCATCAGTGCGTTTACAAGGAAAGTAAGAAACAGCATATTGCCTTTCGGGTTCTTTCCGGGAGCGAAGAGGTTGACTCCGGTATCTGTACATAACGACCAATTGTTGTGCTTCCCCGATCCGTTTACTCCGTTGTAAGGTTTTTCGTGTAGCAATACGTTGAAATGATGCTTGCGGGCAATGCGTTTCATCAGGTCCATTACGAGCTGGTTGTGGTCGTTGGCCAGGTTGCAGTTTTCGAACACCGGAGCCAGTTCGAATTGGTTGGGCGCCACTTCGTTGTGGCGTGTTTTGGCGGGAATTCCCAGCTTGTGGCACTCGATCTCGAGCTCTTTCATGAAAGCAGTCACACGGGGAGGGATGGAGCCGAAATAATGATCCTCCAATTGTTGGTCTTTGGCAGAAGAGTGTCCCATCAGCGTGCGTCCGGTAAGGCAAAGGTCCGGCCGTGCATTATATAAGGAAGAATCTACGAGGAAATATTCCTGCTCCCATCCTAAATTGGTAAATACGCGTGTAATGTTCTTGTCGAAGAGTTGCGATACTTCGGTTGCCGCCTTGTCTACCGCAGCAAGGGCTTTGAGCAGGGGAGTCTTGTAGTCGAGCGCTTCGCCCGTGTACGATATGAATATGGTAGGTATGCAAAGAGTAGTGTCTACGATGAAGGCGGGCGACGAAACGTCCCATGCGGTGTATCCTCTGGCCTCAAAGGTGTTGCGTATTCCTCCGTTGGGAAAAGAAGACGCATCGGGCTCTTGCTGAACCAGCAGTTTTCCCGAGAACCGTTCGATTACTTCGCCGTCTTCGCCGAACTCTATGAAGCCGTCGTGCTTTTCGGCGGTTCCGTCGGTCAATGGCTGAAACCAGTGCGTGTAGTGCGTCACGTTGAGCGATTTCGCCCAGCTTTTCATGCCGTTGGCTATCAGGTCGGCCATTTCCCTGTTAATGGGTGTTCCTTTTTCGTTGGCGTCTATTACCGCTTTATAAGCTTCTTTCGGAAGATACTCCTGCATCTTCTTGCGGTCGAATACATGACTGCCGTAGTAGTCGGAAACCTTGTTGGAAGGAACTGTCACTTCCAAAGGCTTCCGGGTGGAAAGCTCTTGCAAAGCAAAAAATCTCATTTTTGACATAGGTGTGTTGTTTTTGTGGGTCGATGGCGCAAAATTAGTGGTTTTTCTTGAATATACCCTATAAAAAATAGGGGTGATTTTGAAAAAAAGTGTGATTTTATCTGTAAGAGGCGTTTTCCGATAGGCTTCGCCGGTAGTACCGTAGCCGTTCAGGGCAACCGGATATTATTGGCTTTTGATAATCTTTTTCTATATTTGTGTCACTATAAACTTAAGGAGTGACAATCATTGAGAGGTAACATACTGACAGGATGGCTATTGTGCTTGTTTTTTCTGTTTCCGGCAAGGGGAGAAGCAAGCGTTGTGCTGAATCCCTATACCCGGCAGGGGATATCGGTGGACTCCATCATCGAACGTATGATGACCTTTGCCCCTTCTTATGAAATGATTGTGAATGAGTATCGTGCGGGACTGTATATAAAAGGAAAAATACATATCCGTAAGAAGAATTTCATCCTTCGCTACGTTCCTTCGATGTTCCGGCTGCAAAGGGGGGTGCGCGAGTATTTGCTCGAAACGTATAGCGACCTGCATTATACGGCTCCGAATATTTACGACCAGAAGGTGAAGGCCGCACAAGGAACGATAAGAGGCACCAAAGGCGTGCCGGGACTGCTCGAATATTTCAATATCAACATCTACTCCTCTTCCCTCCTGAAAGACGAACGCCTGCTGTCTCCTCTCGCCAGAAACGGGAATAAGTATTATGTTTACCGGATAGACAGCGTGATGGGCGATCCGAATAATCTTGATTATCTGATACGCTTTACTCCCAAGACCAAAAGCGACCAGCTGGTGAGCGGGTGCATGATTGTCAGCGGCAATGTGTGGAGTATACGAAAAATAGAATTCGAAGGACGGTCGGAGTTGATTACTTTCAAATGCAGGATTCTGATGGGAGATGTAAACAAACCGGATGAGTTTCTGCCGGTGAGGTATGACGTAAATGCTTCGTTCAGTTTCGTGGGGAATAAGATCGACGGCAATTATACGGCCTCTTTGAATTATAATTCTATCGAGCTGAAAGAAAAAAATGTGCGCAAGAAAGAAAAGAAGAATTATGACCTGTCGGACTCTTTTTCTTTGCGATGCGACACGAATGCCTATAAAACGGATCCCTCCGTTTTTGCCATGCTGCGCCCCATTCCTTTGGAGGCGGGGGAAAAAGAACTGTATGAGGAGTATAAGTCGAGGCAAGACACCGCATTGAAAATGAAGAAAGCCAAAGGACAGTCTTTTTGGGGAACGGTGGGCGATCTGATGGTGGAAGATTATAAATTCAACTTGGCTAATGTAGGGAGCCTTCGCTTCTCACCGTTCATCAACCCGCTGTTGTTCAGCTACAGCGGAAGCAACGGACTCTCTTACCGGCAGGACTTTCGCTATAACCGGCTGTTCAGGGGGGATAAATTGTTGCGGGTAGTCCCGAAATTCGGATATAACTTCACACGTAAAGAATTCTACTGGTCGATGAACGCCTCTTTTGAATATTGGCCGCAGAAGAGGGGAGTATTGAGGCTGAACACGGGAAGCGGTAACCGGATTTACAGCAGTAGAGTGTTGGATGAACTGAAAGCGATACCGGACAGCATTTTCGACTTCAACCAGATACATCTCGAATATTTTAAAGACTTGTATCTGAATGTCTTTCACTCTTGTGAGATTGTGAACGGACTGGAGCTGAATCTGGGATTTTCCGCCCACCGGCGAAAAGCGGTAGAACGCTCAAAGTTTATTTTCAACGGAAACCATCCGCTGCCTCCTCCCGATTTTCTGAGCAAGTTCAAAAACACGTATATCAGTTTTGCTCCGCATGTCCGTGTGGAGTGGACGCCGGGCATGTATTATTATATGAACGGGAGACGGAAAATGAATCTGTACTCCCGGTATCCTACGTTTTCTGTCGATTACGAACGCGGCATCAAGGGCGTGTTTCGCAGTACGGGCGAGTATGAGAAGGTGGAGTTCGATATTCAGCATAAGGTGAAAATGGACCTGATGCACAATATTTATTATCGTTTGGGCATGGGAATGTTTACCAATCAGGATGAATTGTATTTTGTAGACTTTGCCCACTTCTCGCGCCATAATCTGCCTGTCGGCTGGAACGATGAGATCGGCGGCGTGTTTCAATTGCTCGACGCGCGTTGGTATAACTCTTCCCGAAGGTATATAAGAGGGCATTTCACTTACGAGGCTCCGTTGTTGCTTTTGAAGCATCTGGTGAAGCGTACCCGCTATGTACAAAACGAACGCATTTATCTCAGTGCGCTTTCCATGCCTCATTTGCGTCCTTACATGGAAGCGGGATACGGCATAGGAACGCATATCTTTGATTTCGGCTTTTTTGTGGGAGGCGGAAATTGGAAGTTCGACCAGATAGGTTGTAAATTCACATTCGAGCTGTTCAACCGGTAGTCCGGGATATTCAGCAAATGCCTCAAATTTCTATATTTGTTTTTTCTTCTTCTACTCTTTTCAATGTTAAATTCGTTGCATTTGCGCATAAGTATGCAAACTACCTTCCGGCCGGATAGTGCTCTCGCGGCTAAGTGCTTATCAGGATATGGCGCCCTGACAAAATCGCTACTTTGTCAAGGCTGTTTTTATTGTTACACATTACTCATAAAGCCTTTACTTCAGAGATTCTCACAGATCTGAAAACGCTGCCTTTCAGTACGATTTCCATTGCCCCCGTTTCTATTTCCCCGTGATTAAGCCGTCGCTCGTCCTGGGCATCCCAGCCGTCTATCCTGCTGAATCGGGTTCTTATTCGCAATAAGGGATTTTTATAAATATATTCACCGGGCTGCAGGTCGCCGTACTCTCTTGTCCTGCTGTTTTGGAATTTATACCACCAGGGATCTGACACCTTCGACGGGCTGTTGCCGTTTACAATCTTAAAAATAACAGGAGTTCCATTTTTTACACGGAAGCACTGCACATCGAGTTGCACCTTTACGTGGCCGTCCGCTATTCTTACGTCTTTCACATTGATTTTTGCGGATATTCTTCTCGGGCATCGTGTGTAGCCAATCCGGTACTGTGTTCCGGAGTACAATGGTCTGATAATCTTACCGGGATACGCTCCGGTAATAAGCTGGATCGTATATTTCGTTACAACTCCCTGATTGTTTGGCCCGAATTTCATGTTGTCGCTCATGGCTTTTTCCAACTCTGCCTGACTGCGTTTGCTTCTCAGAACACTTATAGTCAACCCCGTACCTCCGAGGTTAAAGATCTCGTCGTTGGTGTAGCTTGAGGATTCGGCAAGCGATTGACTTGCATTTGCCGTTTGTCCGTATCCGGATACTTTCTGGGAAGAATCAAATGTGAAATTCTTTGCAGAATACTCTTTCATGTAGCTGAATGTCCTGCCGTAGGTTACTGAAGTGACAATAGCAATGGCTTTTCCTCTCAGTTCATTGCTGAGTTGCTGCCAAGTCACGCTCTTGTCGAATAGAGAGGAAGGGTCTTGTTTCCAGTTGTCCTTCAACTTGATGGTGAAGTAATCTTGGTCTAACGTGGTAGCCTGAATAAATGACTGCTCCGAAGAAGAGGCTTTTGCCTTTACATTGACATTGCAGCCTGCAAATGAAGAATCTACATTCAAATCCATCATCAGGCTCTTTTGGCTGGTATGGATTTTTGTTCTTGGCCTTTGTACGCCCGGAGCTTCGTATCTTGAATCCCTTAACAGAGTCTGCATAATTCTATTCGTAGCCTCTCTTACGTCAGAATTGTTAGGGCTGACGTTACTCTGGGAAGGATTACCACCGGCGAGGAAGTCTCCATAAATAGAAATCTTGTTTCTTGGAATCCTGCCCAAAGGATGTGGAGTTCCACTTGTTATTTGGTCGTCAACCACAAGTATTGCTCCCGGATAGATATTCTCATATCCACTTCCACGTACATATATCTCCCGTTCGCTGAATGTATCGGGTTTCTTGTCCAAGATAAAAGCAAACTCTCTGTCCGGCAGGCTTTCAAATGCGTCCGGATATTGCGTCTTGTCATTATACATGTCGTTGTTTATCAAATCGGCAGGCCGATAGGCTATAGATGCCAGTCCGGAATTGATTTCCTTCCGTCTCTGCTCATCCGTGTTACTGCCTGCTGAACTTGCGGTAGTGACATGTAGGCTGTTGTATTGCGAGAATTTCTCCCCGTCATGCACCCAGACTGTAATGTGATAGCTGGTATTGGGGAACAATCCTGTTATTTTATAGGTATCTGCATCCTTAAGATAAGGTCCCTGCTTCCTGTTGGCATTATCGTATGCCGGTCCCTGCGTCCATGTCAGTACATAGCGAAGATCCTTCTGGGCGGTTTCCTTGTCCGTAGCCTTCTGCCATGACAGTTCAATGCTGTTGGTACTGATTCTGCTGACAACCACCACCTTGTTTGGGATGTAAGGGGCAATGTTGGGTACAGCGTCAGGCAGGGTGGTTACTTTGGTGCGGGCATACGTGTTCTCATATCCATTCGGATCTCTCACATATACGATAATTTCGTAAGTAGTGTTAGGCTTGAGCCCTGTAATGGTGTAGGAGGAGTTGTCGAATTTCCTTTCACCTATCTTGCGGATATTGTTGTCCCATACGTAAGGGGCTACGCACCATGTGACGGTGTACATCAACTCACTTTGAGGGCTTTCCTTGTCAGTAGCCTTGTTCCAACGAATTGAAATACTGTTTTTCGTTTTGTTGGTAATCGTGATGTCCTTGACAGCAACAATCGGTTGAGTATTAGCCATAGTTTTATGCAATTGACCTTAATACTATTGCGAGGTTTTAAATGATTAACTTTTTGAGCCTATAATCTATTGGTATTGTTCGTTTTTTTGTTCATACTTGCTTTGAATTAAAAGAATGATATATAAGGTTGATATATATAGTCTTGTTCTGCATGCCTTAATTATGACAGGTTGCCCGTGAAGATACTTATGAGCCGTTGCCACAGCGTGCGGCGGGGTGGCTTGCAGTCAGGCGGCTCGCGTCCTGCATTCTCAGGCGGCGCGTTCTCGGGATGAGGGTTGTCCTCAGCGGGCAATCTACGCCGTTCGAACTCGATGTCTATCATTTGGCGAACGGTGTCAAGCAGTTGCATTCGGTCGTCAAGAAAGCCTAAGTCTTCATCGTAGGGTTGCTTGGGTCTGCTGTCGTTCTTCCGCTTCATACTTTTTATGATTTGAACAGTTAGCGGATTATTTCAATCCGTCTGAGAGCGTTTCATCTTTGTTGCTTGTCACATTACAAAGCTAAAGATGAAGGGGTGAACCGACCTTGCAAATCCTGCCAAAATTCTTGCGCCATCGGACATCCTGCATTTTCCCCATCTTGCATCATCGGACATTTTTAGTCTGTAATGAGTTGTGTACGAGCCGGTTGTGCTGACATATTTGCACATTTTGACAATCCTTGGTTTTGAATCATCGAATAGAAATTCAAAGACAAATTCACAGGGATATTCGGATAGAGGTAGCTTTGCTTCTCACCACCTTAAACAGTAGTCAAATAAGAGAAGGTGGTCTTTCTCTTTGGTTGTTTCCGAACTTTTTGTAACTTTGTGGAATCTAATGCTCGATGAATGAAACAGATACAGGAACTCTATCAGAAGTGGCAGTCGATGCAGCCCCTCTCGTCGGAAGACGAGGAACGGCTTCGGCGAAAGTTTATGTTTGACTTCAATTTCAACAGCAACCATATCGAGGGAAATACCCTTACATACGGGCAGACGGAAGTGTTGCTGCTGCTCGGCGAAGTGGTCGGCCCTGCCAAGATGAAGGATCTGGAAGAGATGAAAGCGCATAACGTGTGCCTGAAGATGATGGAGGCGGAGGCATTGGGCGACCATCCCCTGACGGAGGGTTTCATCCGCAATCTGCAATACACGATGCTGAGGGAGGACTACGAGATGTTCAGACAGTTGCCCGGTGGCATACAGACCGGTTACGTGGCACGTGCCGGGTGCTACAAGACCCGCCCGAACTCTGTCATCACACCCACCGGAGAGTGTTTCGACTATGCCTCCCCCGAAGAAACACCGGCTTTCATGCATGACCTTGTGGCTTGGTACAATCTTGTGGCGGACACCGATGAGTATTCACCCATAGAACTTGCCTCGCTGTTTCATTACCGATACATCCGCATACACCCTTTTGAAGACGGTAACGGACGCATTGCCCGGTTGCTGATGAACTTTATCCTGTTGCGCAAGCGGTATCCGATGATAGTCGTTCGCAGCAGCAACAAGCATACCTACCTCAATGCGCTCAGGGAAGCCGATGCGAGGGTGGGTTCTTTCCCGTCGGATGGCGCAAACGCCACACGGGAGCATATAAAACCTTTTACGACATATCTGGAAAAACTGCTTGCCGGTGAACTAATGCAGAACATAGCCTTCGTCGAGGGCAATGCAAGTCGTATATGGTGGTACAACGGTGAGCTCATCTCTTTCCGAAGTCTGCGTACCCCGCGGCTGCTGCAAATACTTGCCGATAATCCCAGAGTTACAAATGCAGAATTGTCCTCACTCTTGGGCATCAACACCTCGGCTGTGCAAAAGCAACTGGCAACACTGTCGGGCAAGGGGTATATCGTGAAAGAAAGCAACCCCAAACGATGGCGTGTCATAGCATTGCCAACTACCTCGAAAGGTGGAAATACAAACGAAGGTGGTCAAACCAATACTGTGGAAAAATGAAATATGAACAAGCCTAAATCATCGCATACATGCAGCACTATAAATATGGCCCCCGTTTACAACTTCGTTATGGGGCTTCCAACTCACATCGGGCGAGGTAAATGCAGGCTGAGTTTAAGTGCGTTAGGCGCGTTTATTTTCATCTCTTTCCTGCTTGTATCGTGTGAAAAGAAGCCTGCTATGTTTACCGATGCAGACCGTAAAGTAGCAGACAGTATCGTGCGTGCCGTGCGCACCACCGACTCACTCGCCTTACTGCAAAAACGTATGGAAAGCGAGGGGGACATATTGGGCAGCATCGTAGCCCTCAGGGAATGGGGTAAGGCGTTGCGCAACGAGAGCCGCTTCGAGGAGGCGCTGTGCGCCCACAGTGAGGGACTGCGACAGGCGGAAGCCATCGGCGACACCATAGAATGAGTGCAGGCCCTGAACAACATCGGTACCGACTACCGTCGCATGGGTGTGCTCGATGTGGCGCAAGAGTATCATTACCGGGCATGGGTACTGAGCGAGGAATGTGCCGATACTTCGTTCACCGCGAAGAAGAACCGCGTGGTCTCGCTCAACGGACTGGGAAACATCTATCTCACTCTGGGTAACTACGAACGTGCCAACAGCGTATTGCGCATGGCGCTGAAAGGAGAGCGAGAACTTGATAGCGCTTTGGGACTGGCCATCAACTACGCCAACCTCGGCTCCATCTTCGAGCATCGGGGGCAGACGGACTCGGCTTGGGTCTATTACCGTCGCTCGATGGTGCTGAATATGGAGGCAGGCAACGACCTCGGTATATCGCTTTGCCACACCTACTTCGGCTCGCTCTACGAGAAAGCACAACAATATGACAAGGCTACGGAGGAATATCAGACGGCCTATCGGCTGATGCAAGCCTCTAAAGATGAATGGCATGCGCTGAACTCGCTCATAGCCCTTGCCGGTATCTATCACACCACAGGCAGCAGCACCAAGGCGATGGAATACCTTGGCAGGGCAAGGCAGATGGCAGAGAGTATCAAGTCTCCGGAACACTTGGCAGAAATCTACACCTTGTATTATAAACACTACAAGCGGGCGGGAGACTGCCGTTCGGCATTGGCTTCATACGAGCAAGCCCCCGCCATGCAGGACAGCGTACTGGACATGGAGAAAGTGAACCGCATTCAGAATACGAGCCTGAACATCGAGCGTAACCGGCAGGAAAGGGAGACGAATGGGATGAAGCTGCGTCTGGAGCAGGAACGCGTGGCAAAGAAGACAGGCTACATCGTCTTCGGCATCATGATCGTCTCGCTCTCGGGGCTGGTAGCCCTGCTTCTCTATATCCAGCGCATCCGAAAACGTAACCACCTGACCTTGAAGCGGCTTTCGTCTCTGCGCGAGAATTTCTTCACCAACATCACCCACGAGTTCCGCACGCCGCTCACCGTGATACTCGGACTGAGCCACGACCTGCAAACCACCGATGCGGCGGAGGTTAGGGACAAGGCACAGACCATCGAGCGGCAGGGCAATGGACTGCTCATGCTTATCAACCAACTGCTCGACATCTCGAAGATAAAATCGGCAGTGGGCAATGCCGACTGGAAGCGCGGCAACATCACCGCACACCTCACACCTCACGATGATTATGGAGAGCTACCGCGACTATGCCCGCAAACGCAACATCGACCTGCAATTCTTCGGCAAGGAGGCGGTGGAGATGGACTTCGTGCCCGACTATGTGAACAAAGTGATGAACAACCTGCTTTCCAATGCCTTCAAGTTCACCCCGGAATACGGCAAGGTGAGCGTGGCAGCATGGCGTGAGGATGAAAGACTGTTCATCGATGTGGAGGATACAGGCAGGGGGATGGACAATGAGACGCTCGCCCATGTCTTCGAACCGTTCTATCAAGGCGAGGGTAACGCACGGAACATCGGTACGGGTGTAGGACTGGCTCTCGTGAAGCAGATTATGGATGCCGTGGAAGGAACGATAGCGGCGGAGAGCACAGCGGGCAGAGGTACGACCTTCCATATCAGCATGCCGATACGCAACGAAGCCAAGCAAATAGCCGACACATCGGAAATCAATACGCCGCTATTGCCCGAAACCGAAACAACACTTGCCGACAGCGGGGGAGAGAATGAACAGTGTCGCCTGCTCATCATCGAGGACAATCGCGACATTGCCGCCTACATCGGCTCGCAGTTTGCCGGACGATACGCCGTCAGTTATGCTGCCAATGGAGCGGAGGGACTGGAAAAGGCACAGAAACTGGTGCCCGACCTCATCATTACCGACCTGATGATGCCTGGCATGGACGGGTTGGAAGTGTGCCGGCAGGTGCGCGGCAATGAAATCACCGACCATATTCCCATCATCGTGGTAACGGCGAAGATTACGGAAGAAGAGCGCATCTGCGGACTGGAAGCCGGGACCGACGCCTATCTCGCCAAGCCATTCAATGCCGGTGAGCTGCGCACGAGGGTGGAGAAACTGCTCGAAGGACGGCGGCTGTTGCGCGAGAAATACGCACAAATAATGGTAGTACATCAGGACCACGAAGAGAAGGAAGCCATGCAAAAGAACGCCGCCGCCATGCGCTTCCTCGCCAAGGTGTCGGACGTCATATACCTCCAGCTTAATCGTGGAAAGGAAATAGAGGTGTCGCAGATTGCATCGGCCATGTGCATGAGCGACAGGCAGTTTTATCGCAAGATACATGCTCTCACAAACAGCACCCCGACGGTCTATATCCAGCGTATCAAAATCAAGAAAGCCAAGAGCCTTCTTGACGGAAATTCGCAGATGAGTTTCGGAGAGATAGCCGACAGATGTGGTTTTAACGACTACTCTAACTTTGTGCGGACATTCAAGAATGCCTGCGGTGTCACGCCTACGGAGTACAGACGGAGTAATGCCGGAAAAGTGTAAGAGCCTGCATATGTCTTCATCTATTGTTGTCCGGTGAACCTCAAAAGGAGATAACAACCGTGCCCGAAGCCCCAGTAAAATCAGGCTTCGGGCATCATCACCCGGTCGTTCTCTATGTTGATAAATCCTCTCGCTGATGCTTCCTGAATACCTCTCCGTATGGCTGCTTCTATGTTTGTTCCCATCCGGGTGAAGCCGAATAATCTGGCTCCGCCCTTGATGAGGTCGGGTAAAGGAAGGCTGATGCTGTCTTTTACCAGTTGGCGGATGGCATTGGCTACCTCTTCAGGTGGAAGGTCTGCCGCGTCTCTTCCAGAATCGGGGCGGTAAGCCGAATAAGTGCGGTATTGCTCTTCGCTCTTCCAGAAGATTACGAGCTCTCCGTGGAAAGTCCGGTAAAGATTCGATTCGTCGAAAGCGATGGCCAGCGGAAACTCAGCCCGTTGGACGATGCGGTTGATGCCCCATTCCGAAAGCACTTTCTTGCTCAACAGCGTTTTGCTGATAGGGGCCTCGCATGCTATAATCTTACGCACCTGCGAGGCGAGTATCGAGGCGCTTCTGGGGGCGGCGAGCTTGTCGGAAGGATACTTTCCCGGTGTCAGTTTCGCCTCCGTATATTCTTCTCTTCCATTTTCTTCGTGACGGGATTGGCTGTTTGCACTGCCTGAAATCTCTTTGCCGGCAATGCGGGGCGGTGAGACGCTTTTTTTCTCCTCGTTCCGAGCCGGAGGCATATCATCCGCAGCATGGCCGTTTTCCATCGCTCGTTGTATGGAAGCGATCACCTCGTCCGGTTTTTCCCACCAGTCCATGGTCCAGATGCGGCAGATGTTCCAGCCGAGCCCTTTCAACACTCCGTTCTGTACGATCTCACGGTCGCGCACGGTTTTGGTTTGTCGGTAGTTTTTCCCGTCGCAAATAATTCCCACCCGGTATTTTTGCGGATGTTCGCGGTCTACGATGCCTATATCTATTTTGTATCCCGAGTAGCCGATGTCTGTGTGTACGGTATATCCCATTGTGCGTAATTTTTCGGCGATGATCTCTTCGATCGAAATCTTTCTGTCCGAAGGGCGGGATGTGTAGGTATTAAGCGCCGACCTTGTCCCTTTCTCGGCATATTCGAGGAATCGTTTCAGCCCTGCCACTCCGACGGAAGATGTACGGTTGAGGTCGATCATGTCCGAACGCAGAGTGGAGAAGATCAGCATTTCGTACCGCGAACGTGAAACCGCTACATTCAGCCTCCGTTCTCCACCCAACCGGTTGAGCGGTCCGAAATTCATGCTGACACGTCCTTCCGCGTCGGGGCCGTATCCGATAGAGAACAAAATTACGTCCCGCTCATCCCCTTGTACATTTTCCAGATTTTTGATGAACAGCGGTTCTTCGCATTCCAGCGCCAGTGTTTCAAGCTCGGGGTGGGCGATGAAGAGATCCGATAATAAATCTTCGATCAACGCTTGCTGAACGATGCTGAAAGTCACTACCCCGATACTTCTTTTCCTCAGTTCCTCATCCCTCAGCCTGCGTGCGATTTCGTCCACCACCGCTTGCGCCTCTGCACGGTTTTGACGTGTCTTGCCCTTGTCATAATGTCCTTCGATGGCCACCATCTTCACTTTGGATTCGATATTGTCCGGCGCCGGAAAAGTCATTAGCCTGTTGTCGTAGAACTCGGAGTTGCTGAACGCTATTAGGCTTTCGTGCCTGCTCCGGTAGTGCCATTGCAAATATTTGGAAGGAATGGAGAGAGCGAGGCAGTCATCGAGAATACTTTCCAGATCTTCTAATTCGATATTCTCTTCGTCTACCATGTTTACGGAAAAGAAATTGGTGGGAGGCATTTGTTTCGGGTCTCCCACAACCACTACGTTCTTGCCCCGGGCGATAGCGCCTACCGCTTCATATGTCGGCATCTGGGAAGCTTCGTCGAAAACGACCAGGTCGAAGAGGTCTGCATCGGCATCAATATATTGGGCTACCGATAGGGGGCTCATCAACATGCACGGGCACATGCGAGGCAGCAATGTCGGAATTTGGTCGAACAACTTGCGGATGGAGATTCCTCGTGCATTGTTCCGTATGTTCTTCTGAAGAATGCCCACTTCGGAGTTCTGAATGGCTTCTTGCGTAAACGACGGAATATTGGAAGCCAGTTTGGCAAACAACTCTTTCCGGGTGATTTTTTCGAATTCCGCGGCTACTTGTTTGTATTTGGCTATGACGTCATTGAATATTCTGCCATTGAACAGTTCAAGTTTCGGCTCTTTGGAAATGATATACCGTGTGATGTCGCGGTAAAGGCTTTTCCGGAAACGGTCGTTGAGTTCGTCGGTGGGGATCGGTCGCTCCGCGTATTCTCTTGCAACGAAACCGATACCCGATGCTTCGAGTTTGCGAACCGCTTCCAGCCATTGATACCACTCTTTCAGCCTATGCAGATTTTCTGTCCACGTTTTCGTTTGCGCCAATGCTCTGTCTGTCCATCCGCCCGAATCCCCATATAGAGTTTCGGCGGAGATTCCCAAGGTTGTGCCGAGCTTCTGTTCCATTGCGGAAAGCGCTTCGGAGAGTTGCAGCAAATCGCGGATTTCCGAAGCATGAATGTCTCTGAACACATCGACCCCTTCGGACAAACGGGTTGCCAGCGCTTGCTTCACTTCTGCGGTTTTGGCGGCGTCTTTCGTGTAACTCAACAGCAACGAGTGGATGGAGGAGGCGCTGTCGATTATTTGGTCGACTGCGTCCCAATCTTCTTCTCTCCCGTATTTCCCGAACCGGGCAGAGAGTTCCTCTTTATGTCTCTCCACAAATGCGGCTTCTTCCCGGTATTGTTTGATCCGGTGAAGGATTCCTTTGATTTCATCGTTCGCTATCGGATTTAAGGCGAATGGCGATATTGCCTTTTTTATTTTTTTCTGTCCGAAATAGCGTGGCAGGAACCATTGTCCGGATACTCGCTCCCATTCGTTCAGCAACTGCGCAGCATTGATATTCAGAATTTCATGCAAGAAATCCCGTTCGATATCCGTTCGGAATGCGTCGCGTTGCCTTCCGTGAACCGCAGCGGCATGTAGCCCGTCCAGCGTCTCCTTCAGCCGGGGAGTTGTCAGCAGTTCGGGAGTCAGCTCCGGAGTCTCGTTGATCTTTTGAACAATTGTGTTCCATATCCGGAATCCTTCGCGTGTATCCGGCGTTTCCATGCCTTTCAGCAAGATGGAGAATGAGGATGTTTTTGCCTGAATGCGGTGCAACAAATCGGTGAATTCGGCAAACAGCCGTGCCGCTTCTTCTTTGGAATCCAATGAATAGCTGTTAACCTGTATTCCCGTGAGCGGATGTCGGTGAGGGTGTTCGCCTGCATTCGCCGTTCTTACCAGCAGTTCCACTTCGTCTTTCCATTGCGACAACTTCTCTTTGTCCAATGTTTCTAAAAGTTCCGGTGGAAAGCGGAAGGAGGCTTCCGTGTCGAGCGATTGCTCTCCGACGACAGCTTCATATAAGGAAAGTCCGAAAGGATATTCTTTGTGCAGGGCGTCGATATATTCGCCCAACTCCTTGCGCAGTGCAGCCAGCCGTTCCGCCTCTTTCCGAAATTCTTCGGGCGGATTTTGTTTCAGTAGTTCGGTGGTTTCTTTCAGTTGTGAAATAATGGCCGACTTCTGCATCTTGTTTGAATGCAGCTCGAGGCAAAAGGCTCCCAGTCCCAGCCTGTTCATTCGTTTTTCAACCACGGCAAGCGCCGCCATTTTCTCGGCTACGAATAAAACCCTCTTCCCTCTGTAAAGGGCATTGGCTATGATGTTGGTGATGGTCTGCGATTTGCCGGTTCCCGGAGGCCCGTGCAATATGAACGTCTTGTCGTGTACCGCTTCATAAACCGCTTCCAGCTGTGATGAGTCCGCACTGATGGGCAATAAGATGTCGGCAGGCGATAGCTTTTTATCCATTGAGGCAGCATCGGCTTCTTGCTCCGCAGCGACATCCCATTTTATTTTTCCGTCGATGAGGCTCGATACGATTTTATTTTTCGCCAGTTTGGACGAATTATTGTGAATGTCGTTCCACATAATGAATTTGTTGAACGAGAATATGCCGAGCATCGCCTGCTCCTCCACATCCCATTTCCGTTGGTTCTTAATGCTGTTCCGGATGAGCGAGTAGATTCGTTTGACATCGACCCCGTTGTCGTCGGCAGGAAGCGGATCCAGTCCGGGAATTGTAATGCCGAAATTCTGGCGCAACATTTCGAGCAGGGTAATATTCATCATCGTCTCTTCTTCCCGTAAGCGGATCACATACCCTTTGGCCGCCGACTTGCGGATGATGTCGATGGGCAACAGCAACACGGGCGCGTAGCGAGGGCGTTCGCTCGCCGCCGTTTCGTACCATTTCAAAAGGCCGACTGCCAGATAAAGAGTATTCGCTCCGTTTTCTTCGATAGACATGCGCGACGCTCGATAGAGATGAGTAAGCGCTTTCGCGAGATCGTTTTCCGTCAGGTAAGAGCGAAGCCTTTTCTGTGCCAGCTCCGACTTCACCAGTTCGGTCACCGGATCGTTTGCGTGGAGTGTGGAATAAATGCCGAACTCTATAGCCGGATTTTCCCAATCGGCAGGCCGATGCAATATCTGAAACTCGCCTCCGCCCGCCAGAGCATCCTCCAGACTTGCAAAATCCGTAGGTATCAGCTGCAATGTGTTTTTGGTGGCGCGAATATTCAACAGGTTGTTCCGTAGGCTTAAGTCCAGCAACCTTCTTTCCCATAGAAGTTGCTTGGTCATCACAATGCCGGTATTTTCGCCCGATAAATCGTACCGGCTGACGCTTTGAGGAGTGGCGTGGACGGAAACGGGAGCGTTGTCTTCCTCTTGTTCTTTGATTTCCCGATTCTCCCCGTTGAGAGTCTGTTGGGGAATGGGGCGGACTCCTGAGAGTCTCGCTCTCTTTACGTCCAGTGCGCACAGGAAGTTTTCACTTCCGATCAGTCTGTCGTTCGCCGCTTTTACCGCATGGTCGAAGTCGGCTCTCTGTCCCGGATTCATGCACGTCGTTTCTACGAGCGTGATGTCGCAGATTCCTTCTGCTGTGCGTTTAGTCAGAAGCGAGGAATCGTCTACGATGCTGTCGGGAAACGTTTCGGGAACCAGCCATCCGCCGGCAAAAGCATGTCCCTTGGTCAGGATGATGAGAGGATGTATGCCGATCGACTCCAGGCAAGAGGCATACAGCAATGCCATGTCGAGGCAAGTTCCCAGTTTCTGTGAGATCACCGTGTTTGCCAGACGTATGCGCTGGCCGTTTGTTTCGAACCCGGCAGACGGAGCGCTGTAAATAACAGATTGTTCGGCGATGGCATTGTATACGGCAGCCATCTGCTTCTTTGCCCGGTCGGGGTTGCGGCTTTGGTATTCGTTCAGCGAAGGGTTGCCGGTCCATTCCTCTAAAATGGAAGCCGCCCTGTGCAAGATAGGAGAGAGGGCAGGGTGGTTGGGAGTGATATAGGCCGACAGCATTTGAGGGAAAACATTGATTCCGCCCCATTGGTCGTACGCCAGAAGGTCGATGGGGTATTTCCGGCCGAAGACAGGCTCTGTTCCGGAGTAGATGCCGACGTTCAGGCTGCCCGACAGGCGTTCGGTGAGCCGGGCAAAATAGCCGGCCGATAACGTCAGATTGAAGGAAGTGAGCGAAAGGCTGCCGCGGGGAGGAATTTCTTCTATCGAAGCCGGGACGGAACTCCCGAAGTCCGGTTCCGGAATGACTTCAATACGCAGATCCTTTAGCGGCTCGTCCGTTATGTTTTCGATGGTAATCTGGTGGATCACGGGCGTTCTGTTCTGTTGCATCGCGAAATTGACGAGCGGCAAGTAGCTCAGCTGTATCTCGACTTTGTTCAATCTTTCGTTCATGATAAAAACAATATAAGTTTCGGAGTTGCAATATTACAAAAAATAGATGTATAAACCGCTTTTTATTTTCCTATTCTTTTGTCAGTCAAGAAAATATTTCTAACTTTGCGCCCGATTTATAGTCATATAATGTCTTATTCAATTAAAGTATTAACAATTTAATTTATTAATGGAAAACTTAAAGAACGTAGCTCCTATCGAAGATTTCAACTGGGATGCTTATGAAAATGGCGAAGCGGTAGCCAATGCCAGTCAGGAAGAGCTTGAAAAAGCTTATGACAGTACGCTTAACAAGGTAAACGACCGTGAGGTTGTCGATGGAACCGTAATCTCAATGAACAAGCGTGAAGTAGTTGTGAACATCGGTTACAAGTCGGACGGTATCATCCCGTTGAATGAGTTCCGTTACAATCCCGACCTGAAGGTAGGTGATACTGTAGAGGTATACATTGAAAATCAGGAAGACAAAAAAGGACAGTTGGTGCTGTCGCACAGAAAAGCCCGCGCTACCCGCTCTTGGGATCGTGTGAACGCGGCTTTGGAAAACGAAGAAATTATCAAGGGTTACATCAAGTGCCGCACGAAGGGCGGTATGATCGTAGACGTATTCGGTATCGAAGCATTCTTGCCGGGTTCTCAGATCGACGTGAAACCGATTCGCGACTATGATGTATTCGTTGGCAAAACAATGGAATTCAAGGTGGTTAAAATCAACCAGGAATTCAAAAACGTGGTTGTTTCTCACAAGGCTCTTATCGAAGCCGAACTGGAACAACAGAAGAAGGAAATTATCAGCAAACTCGAAAAAGGACAAGTTCTTGAAGGAACTGTTAAGAATATCACCTCTTACGGAGTATTCATCGACTTGGGCGGCGTAGACGGCCTGATTCACATTACAGACCTTTCTTGGGGCCGTGTAAGCGATCCGAAGGAAGTAGTCGAACTGGATCAGAAGCTCAACGTCGTTATTCTCGACTTCGATGACGAGAAGAAGCGTATCGCTTTGGGTCTGAAACAGCTTACTCCGCATCCGTGGGACGCTTTGGATACTGAGCTGAAAGTAGGCGACAAGGTGAAAGGCAAAGTGGTTGTGATGGCAGATTACGGTGCGTTCATCGAAATAGCTCCGGGTGTGGAAGGTTTGATCCACGTTTCTGAAATGTCTTGGAGCCAGCATTTGCGCTCAGCTCAGGACTTTATGAAGGTAGGAGACGAGGTGGAAGCAGTCGTTCTTACTCTCGACCGCGACGAACGCAAGATGTCTTTGGGCATCAAACAGCTGAAACAAGACCCGTGGGAAACTATCGAAACGAAGTATCCCGTAGGTTCTCAGCATACTGCAAAGGTGCGCAACTTCACGAACTTCGGTGTGTTCGTTGAAATCGAAGAAGGCGTTGACGGCTTGATCCACATCTCCGACTTGTCTTGGACGAAGAAGGTGAAACATCCGTCAGAGTTCACTCAGATCGGTGCCGATATCGAAGTTCAGGTATTGGAGATCGACAAAGACAACCGTCGCTTGAGCTTAGGCCACAAACAACTCGAAGAAAACCCCTGGGATGTATTCGAAACCGTATTTACCGTAGGTTCGGTACACGAAGGTACAATCATCGAAATGCTGGATAAGGGCGCTGTAGTATCTTTGCCTTATGGCGTGGAAGGCTTTGCCACTCCGAAACATCTGGTGAAAGAAGACGGCTCACAGGCTCAGTTGGATGAGAAACTCGAATTCAAGGTGATTGAGTTCAACAAAGACGCTAAGAGAATCATCCTTTCTCACAGCCGTATTTTCGAAGATGTAGCGAAGGCGGAAGAAAGAGCAGAAAAGAAAGCATCGAAGAAATCTTCCAAGAAAGAAGACACTCCGATGATTCAGAATCAGGCTGCTTCGACTACGCTGGGAGACATCGACGCTCTGGCTGCACTGAAAGAACAGTTGGAAGGAAATAAATAATCGGAACTGTTTCCGGATAAATAAGAAAGGCATTCCGCTCGTCGGGATGCCTTTTTTGTGTTTACGCAGCAGATAGGGGAATCCCTATCCGCAAATAGGAATAACCGCTCGGATAGGGATTTTTTTCATTTTACATTTGAGGCAATTGAAAAACATAAAACGATGGGAAGAATGAAAACGATTCAACATGTTTTATTCCTGCTGCCGGTGCTTCTGCTCAGCAGTTGCTTTACAAACCGGATCGCTTATAAGCAGATGGAGAGCATCCGGCGCGGGATGTCGGCGGAAGAGGTGATAGCGATTCTTGGCGAACCGAGTTACCGGAGCTTTAACGACAAAGGCGAAATGCTGGAGTTTCGGGAAGCGGAATACGGAACGTCCAAAGTTGTCAAGGTGTGGTTTGTCGATGAAAAAGCGGTTGAGATGAAAAGCTATCTGGACCGCTATGACAATGGTTGTACTAACCGCAAAAAAGCCGGGGAAGCCGATGAGAAAGAGGAAGAAAAGAAATCTTCCGGGAAGAGCGGCGAGGTTAGAGTGCGGGTGACGACAGACGGAAAGCATGTGGTGCAGACGGGCTCTGTCATCGTCACTCCGGATGGAAAGCACGAAACGGTGGTAATGGATGCGGGCGGAGTGATTGTCACCGCCTCCGGCAAGCACATTCATGTGTTGTGATATTGCATGCAGAGAGAGGCGGTTTATCCGTCAGCGGCGGGTGAAGATGGATTGATTGTCCCGCAACGGGGATTGCCGCGTTGGGGTGAAAGATGCTGCTCCCGCGTGAAGATGGATTGATTGTCCCGCAACGGAGTATCGGTTCTACGGGAATTTCCCGCTGATGGCCGATGAAAACGGAAGCGATTGCACGTAACTTTTTCCCCGTTTCCTTGCCGTATTGAATTTGAAATACTCTATCTTTGCACGTAATGGAGAAATTTGAGCTACATATATTGGGGTGCGGTTCGGCTTTGCCTACCACCCGGCACTTCCCTTCCTCCCAAGTCGTCAACTTGCGCGATAAGCTCTTTATGGTCGATTGCGGAGAAGGAACGCAACTGCAACTGCGCCGTTCGCGGCTGAAGTTTTCGCGGCTGAACAGGGTGTTCATCTCCCATTTGCATGGCGACCACTGTTTCGGCCTGCCGGGATTGATCTCAACGTTCGGTCTACTGGGGCGCACTGCCGATTTGCATATCCATTCTCCCCACGGTTTGGAGGAGCTGTTCGCGCCGTGGATGGAGTTTTTCCATAAAACGTTGCCCTACAAAGTGCTTTTCCACGAGTTCGAAACGAAGCGCCCGGAGGTGGTTTATGAAGACCGTTCGCTTACCGTGTCCACCATTCCTTTGAAGCATCGCATCCCCTGTTGCGGGTTTCTGTTTGAAGAGAAGCAGGTTGCCAACCATATCATCAGGGAGATGACGGACTTCTACAAAGTTCCCGTGTATGAGCTGAACCGGATAAAGAACGGTGCCGATTTCGTCACTCCCGACGGCGAGCTGATTCCGAACGCCCGTCTGACGCGTCCCGCCGAACCGGCACGGAAGTACGCTTATTGTTCCGATACGGCTTTCCACCCGCAGATTGCGGAGCAGATAAAAGGTGCGGACCTGCTGTTTCATGAGGCTACGTTCGCGCAGGACGAGCAGGCGCGCGCCCGGGAGACGTTTCATTCCACCGCAGCGCAAGCGGCGCGCATGGCTGCCGATGCACAGGTAAAGCGATTGGTCATCGGACATTTCTCCGCCCGTTACGAAGACGAATCGGTGCTGCTCGACGAGGCGAGGGCGGTGTTTCCGCAAACCATGCTCGCGAAAGAGAATTTGTGTGTGAATGTGGGCGCGGGCGGGAACCGGGATTTTTGAAACGATAATGAATCTATATAAGAACTGAGATGATGACCCCTTATAACGAAGCAGAGATATTAGAGCTCATCCGGGAAGAGAGTACGCAACGGAAAGGCTTCGAGATGATCGTGTCGGAATATGGCGAACAGCTGTACTGGCAGATACGCCGGATGGTGCTGTCGCACGAGGATGCCAACGACTTGTTGCAGAATACGTTTGTCAAAGCGTGGACGAATATCGGTTATTTCCGTGCGGAGGCCAGACTCTCTACCTGGCTCTATCGCATCGCGCTCAACGAATGCCTCACTTTTCTGAACAGGCAACGCACGGCGGGCACGGTGGCGATAGACGATCCGGAGGCGGGCATGGTGAACAGGCTCGAGAGCGATCCGTATTACTCCGGCGACCGGGTGCAGACGCTGCTGCAAAAGGCGCTGGCCCAACTGCCCGAAAAACAGCGCATGGTATTCAACCTGCGATACTATCGGGAGATGAAATACGAAGATATGTCCGAGATATTCGGCACGTCGGTAGGGGCGTTGAAAGCCTCTTACCACCATGCGGTGAAGAAAATAGAGAAGTTTTTGAGAGATGCGGATTAAACCTTTTGAAACATATCATATCTAAGGAACAGAGAGGAGCAAATGTATGAAAGAAGAAGATGCCTTGTTAAAGAAGATCGGCAAAGAAAACGTGTTCAAAGTGCCCGAGGGATACTTTGAAAACCTTACTTCGGAAGTGATGGACAAGCTTCCGCCCATTGAGAAGCAACATTTTGCCGGAGCGGAAACCGTGACCCGGTGGACAAAGATAAAGCCTTTGCTCTACCTGGCAGCGATGTTTGCCGGAGCTGCACTGATCATCCGTGTGGCTTCGCCGGTGCATAAATCCCCGACGGGAGATGCGGCGGTAGCGGAACAGGACACTGAAATGATTTCGGAGCAGGTGGTCAACACGGCTGTGAACGGCGCCATGCTCGATGACTATTCGCTGTACGTCTATCTGACCGATGCGGGAACCGAATGATTTGTTACATAAATAAAGGAATAAGAATATGAGAAAAACTGTTGCTTTGGTGGTTTGCCTGTTTGCGTTCATGCCGTTCCTGGCGGCTACAGACGGCTGTACACAACATCTGTCGCGTGAAGAATTCAGAGAGAAACAAAAGGCCTTCATTATCGAGCAGGCCGGGCTGACGGAAGCGGAGTCGGCTAAGTTCTTCCCCGTTTACTATGAGCTTCAGGAGCTCAAGAAGAAGCTGAACGACGAGTCGTGGGAACTGATTCGCAAGGGGAAAGACGGGAAATCATCCGAAGCCGAGTACGAAGAAATCATCGAACGGGTCTGCGACAACCGCATTGCCGCCACTCGTCTCGACAAATCGTATCTGGATAAGTTCAAAAAGATACTTTCGTGCAAGAAGATCTATCTGGTGCAACATGCCGAAATGCGTTTCCATCGCGAAATACTTAGAGGGATGAGGCATCGCGGAGGCAAAGAGCGAAGGGGGAAAAAGTAACTGTATGCTGCCCTCTTGCCACTGCCTTGTCCGTTAGTCTTACTTTGTCGTAAAGGTAAAATATAACTATATACTGCCCGGGCAGAGGCTTTGTTTCATTCGAACAGAGCTTCTGTCCGATTTGTTTAGAGGTTCTTGACGTTTGAAACGGAGGTTCTGTTCGATTTGCTCAAAGCCTCTTCCCGTTTGAAACGGACGTTCTGTTCGATTTGTTTAAAGGTTCTTGACGTTTGAAACGGAGGTTCTGTTCGATTTGCTCAAAGCCTCTTCCCGTTTGAAAGCTGCGTTCTGTCCGATTTGTTTAGAGGTTCTTGGCGTTTGAAACGGAGCTTGTGTTTGATTTGCTCAAAGCCTCTTCCCGTTTGAAAGCTGCGTTCTGTCCGATTTGTTTAGAGGTTCTTGGCGTTTGAAACAAAGATTCTGTTCGAATGAAACAAAGCCTCTTTCCCTTTCAGACAGAGGCTCTGTTTTTTTCAGTGCACCTCTTTGCTTTCCTGCTTTTTGGCTTCCTCCCAGATCGCATCCATTTCTGCCAGCGTCATATCTTTCAGGCTTTTGCCTTGCTTCAGAGTATGCTCTTCGAGGTAGTTGAACCGCCGGATGAACTTCTGGTTGGTGCGCTCCAACGCATTGTCGGGGTTGATTTTGTATAGCCGTGCCGCGTTGACAAGGCTGAACATCACGTCTCCGAACTCGGCTTCCGCCTTCTCCTTGTCCATGTGGGCGACTTCCGCCTGAAACTCCGCAATCTCTTCTTTTACCTTTTCCCATACCTGCTCACGCTCTTCCCAATCGAACCCGACGTTCCTTGCCTTGTCCTGTATCCGGTACGATTTGATGAGCGAGGGGAGCGATGCGGGTACTCCGCTCAGCACGCTTTTGTTTCCGCCCTTCTCTTTGAGCTTCAGTTGCTCCCAGTTCTCCACCACTTGTCCTGCCGTTTCCGCTTTCTCGTCGCCGAATACATGCGGATGGCGGAAGATGAGCTTGTCGCACAGCTTATCGCATACATCCTTGATGTCGAAGTCTCCCGTTTCCGACCCGATTCTGGCATAGAAGGCTACGTGCAGCAGCACATCGCCCAGCTCTTTGCAAATGTCCTGCTTGTCTTGCCGCATCAAAGCGTCGCACAGCTCGTATGTTTCCTCAATAGTGTTCGGGCGCAGGCTTTCGTTGGTCTGCTTCCTGTCCCACGGGCATTTCACCCGCAGTTCGTCGAGAATGTCGAGAAAGCGTCCGAAAGCCTCCATCTGTTCCTGTCTCGTATGTTTCATATTCTTATTTTCCATGCAGATTCTCTTTTTGAGTCGTGCAAAGATACTTCAAATATGGGAAAGAAAAAGAGAGATGGGGAAATAAAAAAATCCCGTTTGGGCAAGTTCTCCTTATCGGTGCCGGTTGGAAACAGGCGGAAATCACGGAGAAAGAAAACGATACGACCGCTTAGTCGGGTGGAGGGATAGGTATGAAAAAGCTCCACGCGTAAAGGAAGCGCCGTCATTGCAAAGCACGTCCTTTACGCGTGGTTGGCCGGAGAAGTCCGGTATTATACTCCTTCGATAGTATCTACATCCTCTCCCAGCATGTGGAGGTCTTGCCCGCCGGCCACTTCGGTGGAGGCTTCGCCCAGCCATCCGTTCTCCTTGTCTACGCCGTTGTAGACTTTCACGAAGTCGATGCCGGGCAGATGGACTTTGTTGCCATCTTTATCCACAGCCCAGTCGATGTCGATAGCTGAGCGGGCATCCAGATTGGGGAAGTTGTCCGCATAGCCGTATCGGTAGGCATAGAGCACGTAATAACTTCCGTCTTCTTTTTCACTGATCCCGTTATCGGCGAGCCGGATGCCCTTATAGGTGATTTGATCGTCTTTAATCCAGCCCGGATAATAGCTTTGATCGTGATATACGTTCTTTATCTTATAACCCTCTTTACCCTGATTGTCTTTCCAGCGAATGTATTCCTTAATCGTGGTGAAACTCCCCGGGTTATCAATTTCGCCGGCTTCCTGCGGCGTTTCGGAAGTGGGACGGAAATAGGTCATTTCGTAATTCCGGTAAGTGGCAACATCTTGGCCTTTGTCTTTGGCGATTTGGTACCAGGGTTCGCCTTCAGCAGTCATATTGCCGCTGCCTCTGATTTCATACCATTCGTCTTCATCGGGCTTCCCGTTCTTGTTCTTGTCGTAGGCCACCATGATGATGCCCGGTTCGCAACTGCCTCCGAACGGCGGGTCCGGACGCGGGTTGGCATTGGCTCCGAAAGCGTTGCCGAGAATGCGGAAGTCGCGTTTGCCGGCTACGTTGACAATCGTGTGGTCGAATCCGAACACGATGTATCCGCCCCATCCGCCGAGCGTGACCAGCTCATTCTTCTCTCCTGCGATGAGCGCTTCGGCTTTCAGATTCATGACCTCTTGCGTATCTCCGTCTTCATACTTCGGAAGTTTGTTGACGAATTGTCCCGGAGCGGGCAGGTAATGGAATACTTTGGAGATGTAGGGAGTCTGCATGCCCTCGCTGAAAAGAACGCGTATGGAAATAACATCGCTCAAATCGTCGATGGCGGCTTTTATCTTGTACAACCCCGGTTTGATGGCGCAGAACAAAGGAGTTCCCGTTTCGGACAATGCGATGCGATAGTGTGTTGTTTGAGGTTCCATTACTTCCCAAACGATTTTTGCCGGATCTTTTCCCTCGAACTTCTTCGAGATTTCCAGCGGAATCACCGTATTGACAAAGCCCCGGAAGCTCAAATCCTCTATTGTAATGGAGAATGCCTGCTGGGTAATGTTGTCTTCGTTGTAGGCGCGTACAAGCATGCGGTATGTGCCTGTTTGGGCGGTACGGTCGAACGTATAGGTCAGCGCGTTGGCCACTCTTTGCCCGTCTATCCACCAAACGATGGAGTCGATTCGGTTTCCTACTTTCGGGCTCAGCGTCAGTTTATCGTTTACGGTCAGAAAGTACTCCGGCTCCAATCCTGAAAGTATGGGAGCGGGTTCGGGGAGGTCGGCTTTTTCGGTACAACCGGTTGCGAACAAAAGCATTGCGGCGATGCAGCCGGTTGAAAATAGAATTTTATGTATGGTTTTCATTTCTTTTCTGTTTTTTCTTCGCGCGGCGAAACCGGCGAATATGATGTTACTTAATTTTTTCGATTACCGGCTATGCCGGAAGCACCATGGCGGGATCATTGCATCACAATGTCGCGCAGGCAGAAGTAGACAGCAGTGTTGGGACCCAATTCTCCACTATTGTCAGTGCTATACATCTGGAACACCAAATATTTGACAGGCTCGCCGAAGTCGATGGTGATATCTGTCCAACCGGTCGGCATGTTCAAAGTTCCTCCGATCGGATAATCGGCCATGGCGTGGGTGATGGATTTTACTGTTTGGGCATTTGCTGTAACAAATCTACCATTCCTTTTTACACCATATATAATAAGGTCGAAGTGATCACCCGGGCCGAACGGGCGGGCGAATCCGTCGCCATAGAGATTGCCGTAGTAAGGCCACGGATGGATGGCTACGGTTACTTTGCTTACGGTGTATGCTTGACTATTATTTCCTAATTTTACCCAAGTCGCGTAACCGTTTTCTCTGAATCGGCTGTTTGGTGTAATGGGATTTTGATAGTCGAGCATGTAATATCCCCAATAGCCGACCATGTAATTGGGGCTATTGGTTGTTCCCGTAGGTACAGCCATACAACCCCATTGATGGGCTATCCATCCGTCGGAACTTCCCGGCGCACCGTAGTTGTTGGTGTCGGCTACATTGGAGATGGTGAATCCGTCCCAGTAATTATAGCCCGATACAGTTCCGCCGGTGTGCGAGAAGGTGAAGTTTGTGGTTTGATATTTCGTATTCGAATAGGTTTGATTCCAATAGAAACCTCCTGTGGTTGCTGTGCCGTTGGAGGGATTCAATGTTACTCCATTCAGATCGTTGGCCAAAGAGATGCTTGTGCGTGCAGCTCTTGTCTGTGGGGAGTCAGAACGCTGTTCTAACTCCGGGAATTCATACATGTCGTTTGTACAAGCTGCGAATAATGCAGAGCAAACGAATAAAAACCTGAAAATTGTTTTTTGTTTCATGGTGTAAGTTTTAAATTATAAAATAATAAGTAACACCAGCTTCGCCGGACAATATGTTGATGCTTAATCGTTAATTCAATAAATGTAAATCGACAATAGATTGTATCTTTACCTCCGAGCGGGAACCCATCGGCGGGGTTTCTTCTTTGGAATACAACATGCCTGCATTTTCTATTTTTAGGAAGTCGATTCCCAAGAGATTGGCCGGTTCGCCTTCTGAAGTAACAGCATCATTGATGTTGAGGTAGTGTTTCTTTGTGAACGGCATACCGGAGACGTTTGTTTTATCAATTCTTCTGCCTTTCAGTGTAAATGAGTTTCCCCAACCGTTTACTTGTACCATTTCTCCGCCAACTAAATGATATCCTGGGAAACCGCAATAGGTTTGTTTCTTGCCTGACTGTCCTTGATTGTCTTTCCATGTGAAGATCGTTTCTTCTTCGAAATCATCATAGCCCTCGTAGGTAAATGTAATCTCGTAGTCTCGTATTTGAGGGTAATTAAAGTTATTTGTTCTTATCTCCCGCCATTCGTCTTCATCGGGCTTTCCGTTTTTATTGCTGTCATGGGCGACGAAGAACAATACTTCTTTTGCAGCATATCCATTGATATCTATTTGAATGTCGTAGGCATTTTTTTTATTGACTACTTTGTGGTCGAAGCCTACAACAATGTAGCTGCCCCACGCATCTAACTCGAATTTGGGAAAAGCGGACTGGTTGCTGAGATATTCATTTAGTTTTTGAATCATTTCTTCGGGTGGATATGCAAATGATTCATCTGCTTCCGGTATACACCAATCCCAAAAGGCTCCTTCCCATACAGAGGGCCGGTATGCCATCAATTTAGGAGGAAATACTTTATAATCCGCCTCTTTAACCTCCACGACGCAACTGCTTGTTTCGGTTTGACGATCGGCCTTCGCCTTCAGCGTAAGTGTATACGTCCCGGGTTTGGCGGAGATAAATTCAAGCGTGGGCTTATTGCCGAGTATAGAGTCCCCGATAGCCCATTCATACTGATAATCGTCGCGTTGTGGACCAGTGATGACGGGGGAAATCTCTATCACTTCGCAGCGGGGCACCTCCACTTTTTCTTGTGCGAAAGCGATACGGATGGGCTCGTCGACGAATACCTTAAAATGCTTTTCATTCATACCGCCTTTATTTTCTGCGCGGAAGGTGATGATGAAAGTACCCGGCTTGGTTGCCGTAAACGTGTAGTCGAGGTTTCCGGTAGCCACTTCTTTATCGTCGATGAGCCAAAGGTAGTGATTGCTGCCGTGAAGATTCGTGATGTTGGGGGCCAGCGTAACTTTTTCCCCGATGTAGAGAGTGTATTCTGCTGTACCTGTATCCATTCCCGTAATTTCGGGCGCCAATACTTCTTCTTTACATGCGATAAAGAGGAAGGTTGCTGCGAGCAGCGTTGCATAGAAGATCTTTTTTTTCATACATGTGTAAAATTTGAGGTTGATATATAATTAGGAAATTATTTATTGTCGTACATCGGAACCAGCACGAAGTGACCGGGAATGTTGCCTGCTCGTACCGCCCATCGTTGTTTGCCTGCTGCGCTGAAACAAAAGAGTACGCCGGGGCTTACATAGTTGCCCGCATCGGTGATGTAGATGTTTTTGTTTACCGGGTTCACCATGATACCGTAAGGTTTCTCTATCTGTTTATCGGTTCCGTCGGTGATGATATGGCGGGTGATAATTTCGTGCGTACGGGTATCAACGATGCTGTAAGTTATGTCCCAGCTTTGGGTGATGTGGCTCCATTCTGTGCCATATGCATAGAGGTAATCGTCGTCTATCCAATAATTGGTGGCGGCAATAGGAATAGTATCGGTAACCTCCTGCCGTTCACGGTCGATGAAGAACAAACGGGCGGGCAGTTGTTTGTAATCTCCTCGCGAACTCACCCATAGATTCCCCCGCGGGTCGGCCTTGATGCGTTCCAGATTGTAGGCCACGTCAATGCGGCGTTCTTCTTTGAAGGTGGCAAGATCGACCACAGATACCGTCCGTTCATATCCTGTCGTTTGGTCGGCTCCCATGTAACCGCCGGAATTGGCTACGTAAATTTTGCCTTCTACAATTTCCAGTTCATCGGGTTGGAAGCCGACCAGACAACGATCCACCTCTTTCAACGTAGTGAGGTCGACTTTCGCCACGTAGCCTATCTGGGTGTAGTTCGGATCTATCTTTACCGGGCCGGCATACGAGGTGACATAGGCATAGTCGCCGTGAAACTTGATGAAACGGCAGTTGGGAATTTCGATTTGTCCGATGCGCCGGGTGGTGGTCACATCTATAACCTCCACTTTGTTGGAACAATTGATGACCGCATAGAGACGGTTGCGATAGATAGCTATGTCGTTGCCTACATCGCCCATCTCTTTGGGCACGGTGGGGTTGCGTTCGGCATAGATGTTCCGCTTGTAGACGCCTGTCGAGAAATCGAAATAGTCTAACGTGGCTTTGTTGCTGCCCATGTTTCCCTCGTTGAGGAGGTAGAATCCGTAATAACCGTCCACTACTTCGGGAAATCCCGTAGGAATGTTCTCCGATAGAATCATTTCTTGATCTTCGCGGCAGCTTGTCGCAAGCACATGGGCGAGGAGTAAGCAGCTGTATATCCAAAGGTGTTTTTTTTTCATAAGGTTACAGTAAGTGAAAGTTTATAATTGCGTTTGGGCATGGGGTAATTCAATACCACTTCGTAGTCTTGACTTAAAAGATTATTGACTTCGAGGTTGAGTCTCCATTGGGTAGCCCTCCAAACAAATGTTTTGCTTATTCCCATGTCGTGTGTGTACCACGGTTGCTCGTACTCTTCGGGGATATTGGCCGAGCTGTGATAGCGTTCGCCCACGTAGATAAAGCTGTAGTTGAGTTGCCAACTGCGATAGTTGAGGCTTGCGATGACCGATCCGTCATGCCGGGGGATGTAGGCAATCTGGCCGCCGTAAGTCGTAGCTTGTAGTACGGAACTTTTTCGTTTGGTAAAGTCTTGCGCCCGTTGGTAGGTATAGTTCATTTTCAGGTTGCCAAGTATCCGGTACGGCAGATTGAAGGTGAACGATGACGAGGTTTCTATGCCCCGTATTTCCACTTCACCGAGATTCATCATCATCCATCGGTACTGTCCGCTTCCTTTAGGAACGGCAACGATTTTGTTCGTTACGTGATTGTAGTAAGCGTCGGCTTGTATTTGCCAGTGCCTTAGAAACCCGTGCCCTCGCCGGAGCACGTAATGTGCGCCGATGTTGTACTGATGAGTAAATTCGGGTTTCAGGTCTGCGTTGCCGATGTCTGTGTAGTAAAGATCGTTGAACGTAGGCATTCGGAAGATATGCTTGTAAAAAGCCCTTAAGTTGAACTCATGCCGGCGGAAAGGTTTATAGGAGATAAACAAGGCAGGGCTTAGTTCTTTCTTGTCGGGGGCCGAACGTGCCTGCTCGTCGATGGCAAGATTACCCGAGTTTACCCGCTCGCGTACAAATGTCCCCAGCAAACTACCCTGCATTTTCATCCATCCTATCTCGACGGCTGAAGCCACGGCAGCCTGTGCAGTGAGCCGTTTAGGGAAAACGAAACCGTCCATGTCTGAAGTAAGTGTGTTGTATTGCACGTCGGTGGATAGCGAAACCTCCCACTTCTTCGCAAGAGCATATTTATGAGCCGCCGAGAGGTAGAACTCCTGTTGGCGGAACGTGTTGTCGATGAGCATCAGCGTAGTATCGGGGTTCTGGAAACGCATATAGTCGTAAGCGTATTTGGCATTGGTAAGCAGTTCGTACTTTTTACCGAATGCTTTCCGAAGTGAGCCTTGCGAGAAGAAACTGCGGTCCCATTGCCGCTGCGGATTCTTCCACCGATTGTTGACAATGGCTCCGGGAATGCCTCGTTCGGAGTTGTAGAAATAGTTTTTCCACTTCCAATGTCCTTGCGGCAGTACACCGTAAAGCCCCGCTTCGAGCCGTTGGGAGGAGACATCGCCGTTCTGGCGTACGGCAGTGGTATCGTACATCACCTTGCTCGTACGGGGGTAGACACGCTTGTAACGAAACTTATACTTACCTGTGGCATGGATGAGTTCCCCGTTTACAGAAGCGCTGAGGCGATCGTCGAAGCGGTGTTCGTAAAGCACCGAGGGGTTCACCAACCCGAACGAACCGGTTTTAAAGACTGCCCGCAGATTATAACGCTTGTCTTTCTCGAACTTTGGCGTGCGAGAACGCAGGTAGACCGATGCCGACGAAGCAAAGTCTTTGGCGGGTTGGAGAATCTCACTCTTCTGTCCGTTGTAGAGCGAAATCTCCTCCATATTGTCGAGAGAGAATTTACCGAGGTCAATCTGTCCGTTCTGCGCGTTCCCCAGCTGAATGCCGTCGTAGAAGATACCTACATGGTGGGTTCCCATACTGCGCACATTCACCGTTTTCAGTCCGCCGATACCGCCATAATCTTTGATTTGTACGCCGGAAAAGTAACGGATGGCATCGGCCACCGAAAAGCTGTTCAACGAATGGAGTTCCTTGCCTGTAAGCCGTTGGGCGGGAATCACTTCTTTGTAGGGATGAGCTACGACGGTAACTTCCGGCAGCTGTTGTAAACTGTCGAGTTTCGATTGGGCGCAAATTCTGCCGCCTGCACCCGATAAGAAGACCGAGATGCAACCGATTAGTGCGTGTTGATACATTTTCTTCATAGTATAACCGGCATATAATATGCTTCCTCTACTTCTTTTGTGAGGCAGCATACGGATATAAAAAACACAGCTAAAACATATATTCATCTTTTACGTCCTAATCCCGGAGGACGTAAGAGATTCCATTCCGGCAGGTCTTCTGACTTGCTCCGTTTCCCCGATGCCCTTCCCGCCTGTTCAACAGGCAGTGGATGTTGAGTATTATCGGGAAATTTGTGGTGGAGCTTACAGCAGCGGGTCTGTTCAGGATTTACACCTGATTCCCTTTTCACCGTCTGTTCCGTGGAAATGGAAAGACGACACCGGAATTTCTCGGGGCAAATATAAGGTTTTCTTTTTCTTACCTTGTATCGAAAAAGGAAAAAGCACTTGTAATGAAGATCTTGATGACTCATTCCTAATGGTCTCTGCCTATAATTCGGGAGATGGTGGCTTAAAGAGCTTTCTCTTTCTCGAACTTCTCTTACGATGCGATTTGATGCGTGTCAGGCAGAGTGTACGTATGCCGGAAGAATGCTTTTCGTCATCTGCCGGAACATCGTGTCACTTCCGGTTGCGATAAGAAACCAGCAGCCCGACCACTTCCGAATAGTTCCGCCTCCCGCTTCCTATTCCGTTTCCTTTCAGGTACAGGTCGTAAATCCGGCTTTGGATGTTCCCGACGAGCGGGCTGTATTTCTCCATCCAATAGGCATGGCTCTTTTCCGCTTCCGCCAGAACTTCGGGACGGATGCGAGCGAAAAGGGCGGCGTACTTCTCTTCCGGCAATACGCTCCGCGCGTTTCTCAACACATGCCGCAACACAGAGAAGTAACCCGCGAAACGAATGCCTGCTGCTTTCGAGCGGGTGCATACCTGATAGGCATAAAAGTTGGCTTCCGCTTCGCTCGATATGCCGAGCCAATGCGAAAACTCGTGTGCGTATGTGGCGGGATAGCCCACGGGAAGCAGGTCGCCGTTCAGCGTGAACTCGTTGAAGAAAGGAGCCATGCTGCCCGTTACCCCGACTTTCGACACGAGCGGGGTGAAGAGCATCGTCTTGCCTTTCGGCGGATGCGAAGGCGGGCGGCGGATGCCCAGACTGTCGGCCAGTTCGCTGTAAATCCGCACGCACTCTTCGTGTATCAGCTCTTTGGGGATGCTTTTGAGCGGAGTGTACGAGCGGTTGAGCCGTGTGATGTAGTCGTTGGCAAAGGTCTCGAACGCTCCTTCTTCGAAAGGAGTATACGGAATGCCTGTCCGTTCGTAGAAGTCGGGCTGCGAATAATTGAGTCCCCATGCCAGATAGAACCACACGTATATCCATAGCAGATATTCTCCGCAGCGAGCGAGTGTCTTTCTCCACTTCTGCTTTCGGCAGAGGCGGGCGTAGAAAGGGTAGGCGACGAGTCCGGCGATGCTGAGAAAGATAAACAAATCGCCCACGGCAAAGGGGGCGAGCCGGGAAAAGGAGGAGAGAAGGAACGATGCGGCGGGATAAACCGAACGGGCATACGCATTGCCCATCGGCGGCAGGGCTTGGGTAAGCCATATCGTAACCAGAAGGATGCCCAAGAGAGAGTATCGGATTGTTTTTGTTTTACCTTTCATCGCAATGCACTTTTCGGAGAACAAAAATACGGATTCTTGTGACTATATGTTACTTATTTATTAATTTTGCAGCCGTATTTCGTAAACTTTCGTAATAACGAACTTATATAAAAAGGTAAAAACAACATGGAATTAGCAAGTAAGTACAACCCTGCTGACGTGGAGGGAAAGTGGTACCAGTATTGGCTGGATCATCATTTATTCAGTTCAAAACCCGATGGTCGTGAGCCTTACACCGTCGTCATTCCTCCTCCGAACGTCACCGGCGTGTTGCACATGGGACACATGCTTAATAATACCATTCAGGATATTCTGGTCCGTCGCGCCCGCATGGAAGGCAAAAACGCCTGCTGGGTGCCGGGAACCGACCACGCCTCTATCGCTACCGAAGCGAAAGTGGTGAACAAACTTGCCGCTCAGGGCATCAAGAAGACCGACCTTACCCGCGAGGAGTTCCTCAAGCATGCGTGGGAGTGGACGGACGAACACGGAGGAATTATCCTCAAGCAGCTCCGTAAGCTGGGGGCTTCGTGCGATTGGGACCGCACGGCTTTCACGATGGACGAGAAGCGCAGCGAAAGCGTATGGAAGGTTTTTGTCGATTTGCACGACAAGGGATTGATTTATCGCGGTGTCCGTATGGTAAACTGGGACCCGAAGGCGCTGACGGCTCTTTCGGACGAAGAAGTGGTCTACAAAGAAGAGCACGGCAAGCTGTACTATCTCCGCTACATGGTGGAGGGTGATGCCGAAGGCCGTTATGCCGTGGTGGCGACTACCCGTCCCGAAACGATCATGGGCGACACGGCGATGTGTATCAACCCGAACGATCCGAAAAACGAATGGCTGAAAGGGAAGAAAGTGATTGTTCCTTTGGTGAACCGCGTTATTCCGGTCATCGAGGACGAGTATGTGGATGTCGAATTCGGTACGGGTTGCCTGAAAGTGACTCCGGCACATGACGTGAACGACTATATGCTGGGCGAGAAATACAACCTGCCCAGTATCGATATCTTCAACGACAACGGTACGTTGAGCGAAGCGGCGGAACTCTATATCGGCATGGATCGTTTTGACGTGCGCAAGCAGATTGAAAAAGACCTGGAAGCTGCCGGACTGCTGGAAAAGACGGAAGCCTACACCAACAAGGTGGGGTATTCGGAACGTACCAATGTGGTGATCGAGCCGAAACTGTCGATGCAGTGGTTCCTCAGCATGCAGCATTTCGCCGATATGGCTCTGCCGCCGGTGATGAACGATGAGCTGAAGTTTTATCCCGCCAAATATAAGAATACCTACCGCCATTGGATGGAGAATATCAAAGATTGGTGCATCAGCCGCCAACTTTGGTGGGGACACCGCATCCCGGCTTACTTCCTGCCCGAAGGGGGATATGTAGTGGCGGTCACTCCCGAGGAGGCGCTGGCAAAGGCGAAAGAGAAGACCGGCAACGACGCCCTCACCATCGCCGACCTCCGTCAGGACGAGGACTGTCTGGATACGTGGTTCTCTTCGTGGCTGTGGCCTGTCTCGCTGTTCGACGGAATCAATAATCCGGGCAACGAAGAGATGAAGTACTACTATCCTACGAGCGACCTCGTGACGGGGCCCGACATCATCTTCTTCTGGGTAGCCCGCATGATTATGGCAGGCTATGAATATGAGGGGCAGATGCCGTTCCGCAATGTTTATTTCACGGGTATCGTGCGCGACAAGCTGGGACGCAAAATGTCGAAATCATTGGGCAACTCTCCCGACCCGCTGGAACTCATCGAACGTTTCGGAGCCGATGGTGTGCGTATGGGAATGATGCTTTCCGCTCCTGCCGGAAACGATATTTTGTTCGACGACGCTCTTTGCGAACAGGGACGCAACTTCTGCAATAAAATATGGAACGCTTTCCGTCTCATCAAAGGCTGGAGAGTGGACGGAGAAGCAACTACGCCCGAAGCTACGGCATTGGCGATGGATTGGTTCGAGGCCAAACAGAATGAAGTGGCTGCCGAAGTGGCCGACCTCTTCGGCAAGTATCGTTTGAGCGAGGCTCTGATGGCTGTTTACAAACTTTTCTGGGATGAGTTCTCGGCTTGGTATCTCGAAATCATCAAGCCGGCTTACGGAAAAGGAATCGATTCGGCAACGCTCCACCGCACGCTTCGTTTCTTCGACAACCTGCTCCATCTGCTTCATCCTTTCATGCCGTTCATCACCGAAGAGTTGTGGCAGCAGCTGGCCGACCGCAAGGAGGGTGAGTCGCTGATGGTCGACTCGATGCGTTTCGACGACAAGGTGGATGCAACGTTGCTGGCCGATTTCGAATCGGTGAAGGGAATCATCAGCAACGTGCGGGCCATCCGCCTGCAAAAGAACATTGCGCAGAAAGAAACGCTCGAATTGCAGGTGAACGGAACCGATCCGCTTCCCTCGTTCGCAAGCGTCATTATAAAGATGTGCAACTTGTCCGGTATCAATCAGGCTGCCGACACTCAGGAAGGTGTCGCCTCTTTCATGGTAGGAACTACCGAATACGCTGTTCCGCTGGGCAATATGATCGACACGGAGGCTGAGATTGCCCGTATGGAGGCCGAACTGAAACATAAAGAGGGTTTCCTGCAAGGGGTTTTGAAGAAGCTCGGCAACGAGAAGTTCGTCAACAATGCTCCTGAAGCCGTTATCGAGATGGAACGCAAGAAGAAAGCCGATGCCGAAAGCATCATCCGTTCTTTGAAAGAGAGTATTGCGGCATTGAAGAAAGGCTGATTCTTATTGCTGCTCTTCGCCGAAGCTGTTTTCAAAGCCTATCGTATTTGATTTCAAAGCGCATCGCGGACACACATACAAATCAAAAGCCTCTTTTTTCAAAGCCTATCGTATTTGATTTCAAAGCCCGCCGCCTTTTTTTCAAAGCCCGCCGTGTTTTTTTTAAAGGCGGCGGGCTTTTTTTCAAAGGCGGCGGGCTTTTTTTCAGGCAAACGCAAAGCATATCAGCAAGCGTTTTTGGCGGCAGCTCTTTTTCTTACCAGTTCCCTTTTACCGTGCGATAACCGTAACCGATGATTACCAGGAAGCAGATGAAAGGCAGAATGAAAGAAACGTTGACTGCGGGCATCCAGCCAATCTCCTTCATGTCGATGATGCTTGCCTGCAACGGAGGCAGTACGGAACCGCCCAAGATAGCCATGATAAGTCCGGCTGCTCCGAATTTGGCGTCTTCTCCCAAACCTTTCAGGGCTATGCCGTAGATGGTGGGGAACATCAAAGACATGCAGGCGGAAATAGCCACCAGCGAATATAGCCCGTAGATGTTCCGGAGGAAGATGGTGCCCAACGTAAATATGCCGCCGAATATGGCGAGAATCATCAGCAGCTTGCCGGCATTCAGGTAGCGCAGGATAAAGGTGCAGATGAACCGGCTGATGCAGAAAATAACCATGGCTATGATGTTGTATTGCTGCGACAGAACTTCCGCGCTTTTCTCATCCATGCCTTGCGACATGAACAGGTGTGTGCCGTACTGAATGATGAACGTCCAGCACATGATCTGCGCGCCTACGTAGAAGAATTGGGCAACGACTCCTTCGCGGTAGCGCGGCACGGTAAAGATACGCTTCAGTGTAGGGAAGAAGTTTATCTGATTGTTCGGTCCGCTGTTTTTCGGCATCTTTACCAGTCGTATCACTATCAGCATGGCCAGAATGATCACCCCGATTATCAGGTAAGGGGTGATGAGCACAGAGAGGTCGCTTTCCTTGATGGCTTCGAATTCCTGCCCGTCGAGCAGAGCGCGAGCGTCGCTATCCATGGGGTGCAGCTTTGCCTGAATGAAGTTCATGGCGACATACATGCCCAGCAACGACCCCATCGGATTGAACGATTGGGCGAGATTCAGTCGGCGTGTGGCACTTTCTTCCGTTCCCATGGAAAGGATGTACGGATTGCAGCTGGTCTCCAGAAAAGAGAGCCCGCAGGTAAGGATAAAGTAAGCTATCAGGAAAGGGTAGTACTCTCCCGTCATTTTGGCGGGGAAGAACAGAAACGCGCCGAGCGCATACATGCCGAGCCCCAGCATCACGCCGGCCTTGTACGAATATTTGCGGATAAATACGGCAGCCGGAAAGGCCATGGCGAAATATCCTCCGTAGAAAGCGACCTGAACCATTGCGCCGTCGGTAGCGCTCATCCGGAATATTTTGGAGAACGCTTTGACCATCGGATTGGTGATATCGTTGGCAAATCCCCACAAAGCAAAGCAGGAGGTGATGAGGATGAATGGAATGAGGTAACTTACTCCATCTTTCCACAGGATGGGCTGTTTGGTGTGTTTCATGGTAATTCGTGGTTGTTTTTGTTAGAGGTTATACAAATGGAACATTCTTTCCATCGGTTGCCATTTTTCGGCAGAACTCATCCCGGGAGCGGCCTGCTGGAAGACAGCCATGTACGCTTCCCATTCTTCTTGGCGCGGGAGGGCGCCCAGCCGTTTCATCGCGGTGTCCCAGTCGAAGTCGACAGGGGTTTCTACAATCATGAACAGGCGTGTGCCGAGGATGTAGATTTCCATTTCCAGAATACCGACCTCCCGGATGCCGGCAAGTATTTCAGGCCATACTTCTGTCGGGCTGTGCCTTTTCCGGTATTCGGCGATCAACTCCGGAGAATCGCGCAAGTCGAGTGTCTGGCAATAGCGTTTCACGGGAATGCCGTGCGTCTGTGTCCGATAGCCGGTTGCAGGTGTTTCCATATCGTTTACTTTTGTGGATGAAACTCTTCAGGTGTTACACTTCTCATGACGATTTCCCGCAGTTCCTTAAGATCGGCAATCTCGCCTTTGGCCATTGCCTGTGTCAGGATATTGCCCATTGCCGTGGCTTCTACCGGACCTGCATATACGGGAATGCCCAGTTGGTTGGCTGTAAGCTGGTTGAGCAGTTTGTTTTGCGAGCCTCCTCCGATGATGTTCAGCCGGCGGATGGGAGAGGGGAGACAGCGGTTCAGCCGTTCTACCGCCTGTCCGTATTTGAATGCCAGCGATTGGAGCACGCATTTTGCGAATTCCGCTTTGCTTTGCGGGATTGGCAGTGCATGGTCGCGGCAATAATTCCGTATGGCGGCCTCCATGCTTTCGGGATTCATGAACAAAGCGTCGTCTACGGGAATGATCGAGCTAATCGCGGCATCTGCGGCTTGCGGGATGAGCGTATCATAGCTTTGCTTTTCCCCGCGCATTTCCCATTCGCTCATCAGGCGCTGTAAAATCCACAGTCCGGTGATGTTCCGCAGAAAACGGATACGTCCGCCCACTCCTCCTTCATTGGTGAACCGGGCTTCGCGGGCCTCTTCGGTCAATATGGGCTCGTCTGTCTCGACGCCTAACAACGACCATGTGCCTGAACTCAGGAAAGCAACAGGGCCTTCGGCGGCGGGAACGGCTGCAACGGCGCTGGCTGTGTCGTGAGAGCCTACGGCAATGACATCTACGGCGTCTAACCCTGTCTCGCGCGCAATCTCTTCTTTCAATTTCCCGCGTATAGTGCCCGGCGGAATGATTTCGCCGAACAGGTGTTCGGGAAGTCCCAAAGCACGGATGGCGCTTAACGACCAGTTGCGGCGGCGCGCGTCGAGCAATTCGGACGTAGAAGCGATGGAGTATTCGTTGTTGGCCACCCCCGTCAGGAAGTAACTGAAAAGATCGGGCATGAACAAAAGCTTGTCGGCGGCTTTTAATAACACATCGCCGCTTTCTTTCATGCTGTAGAGCTGAAACAGCGTATTGATGGCCATCACTTGTATTCCCGTCTCCGCATAATGCGCCTGCTCATCCAGTATTCGAAAAACCTTGGCAGGCATTCCGTCAGTTCGGGCATCGCGGTAACAAACCGGATTGCCCAACAGGTTTCCGTCTTTATCAATCAGTCCGAAGTCCACGCCCCAAGTGTCGATGCCTATTCCTTTTACGGAATATCCCTTGCGGGCAGTCTTTTTCAAACCGGTCTTCAATTCTTCGAAAAGAGAAAGAAAATCCCAATAAAGATGGTTGCCGAGCTTAACCTGACGGTTCGCGAAACGATGAACTTCTTCAAGCTCCAGCTTCCCTTGAAAGAGGGAGCCGGCGATAAGTCGCCCGCTTCCTCCTCCAAAGTCTGCTGCTAAATAAGTGTTTCTCATGGTATCTTCCATGGCATCCGGATGCTTATATGGTTTTCTTTCCTAACACATACACCTCGAGGTCTTCGATCTCTTCCGGCGTCAATACCGAGTATTCGCCTCCTGATTGGACAATAATCCGGCAAGCCATCTCGAAGAATGTCGCCCGTTCGTATGCCTCGTCGAAATCTTTTGCGCATACCACTTGCCCGTGGTTGGTCAGTAATACGGAATTGTGATTCGCCATGGCTTCCACTACCGCCTTTGCCAATTCCGGCGAACCGGGTCGGTAGTAGGGGATGACGGGAATTTCGGAACCTACGTGGCAGGGAATCTCGGCCGTTACGTTGAAGTTCTCAGGCTTATTCCTCATGCAGGAAACAGCTGTGGCATATTCCGACTGGAAATGAAGTACCACATTTACATCCGGACGTTGGCGCAAAATGCCTAAATGGAAACTGCTTTCCATCGACGGCTTTACGCCATTCACCGGTGTTCCGTCGGCAATGCGGCAGATGGAGACTTTCTCTTTCCCGAGCGTGGGAAGCCACGAACCCGTACCGGAGATTAACGCTTCTTCACCGATTCTCCAGGAGAGGTTTCCGCTGCTGCAAAGCATTAGCCTGGCATCTCCATAGCGGTGTGCCTGCCCGATGAACTGCTCGATATGTTCGTTAGTTATCATACTTGCAAAAGTTAAACGTCGTTATTTGTAGATCGGTCCGTAGGTGCTGCAAGCTCTGTAGTCCGCCCCTTCTTTATCCATGCCGAAAGCGTTCCATGCAGCCGGGCGGAAGATGGTGTTTTCATCCACATTGTGCATGCAAACCGGTATGCGAAGCATAGAAGCAAGCGTGATCAGGTCTTGTCCGATATGCCCGTAGCTGATGGCGCCGTGGTTGGCTCCCCAGTTGTTCATTACGGAGTAAACGTCCTTGAAAGCAGGCTTGTCGCACAAGCGGGGGACGAACCATGTGGTAGGCCATGTGGGGTCGGTACGCACGTTGAGTTTGTCGTGGATTTCCGGATCGATAGTCACCGTCCATCCTTCGGCGATCTGCAATACGGGGCCCAAGCCTTTGACAAGATTCAGGCGCGTCATTGTCACGGGCATGCCTCCCTTCGACAGGAAATTCGATGAGAATCCTCCGCCACGGAAATAGTCACGGTTTGCCGGATACCATGTAGTGGCTTTCAGGCAGTTTTCTACGTCTGCTTCAGTCATATTCCACGGCTCTTTCATTGACGGATTCCCTTCTGCGTCTACTGATTGTCCGGAACCGTCGAGAGTGGTTGCTCCCGAATTGATCAGGTGAATGATACCGTTGGCAGCCGCTCCGGTAAGTTCTTTGCCGGTTACCCGCTTCACGGCCTCGGGACTCCAGTATGTTCTTACGTCCGAGAATATCTGCGCGCGGTTGGTAAGCAAATGTCCGAACAGCATGGCGACACCGTTGCAAGCGTCGTTCTCCGTAGCTACCACGAATGCCTCTCGGATACCGTTCCAATCGAACGATGTATTGAGCAAAGCCTCCGGATAATCGCCGTTGGGGTAGAAATCCGTCCATTGGCGTTGCCCCTGGAAACCGGCTAAAATGGCATTGTGTCCCAACGCTTCTTCTTTGAAGCCCATTTCTTTCAGTTTCGGATTTCCGGTCATTAAGTCGCGCATGATGATTGTCATTTTCACAACAAATTCCCAGTCCGCATCTTTTTCCTGACGTGTCTTACGCTTCTCGGGGCAGTTCTTAAAGTCATCGCCTTCGTTTGTTTTGCAGTATTTCTCGGTCCACGCCATTGCTTTGGCGTATTCCTCACGGTCGTAAATGCCTTCTTCCATTCGGCGGATGATTTCAGTCAGGTCGACCGACTCGTTGCGCATGCCCAGATACTCCTGAAAGAAATCAGGGTTGACAATGGAGCCGGCAATACCCATCGACACACTGCCCATCGACAGGTAGGACTTGCCTCGCATCGTAGCTACTGCTTGCGCCGCACGGGCAAAACGGAGGATTTTTTCGGCCACATCTTCGGGGATGCTGTTATCGTCCAAATCCTGTACGTCACGCCCGTAAATGCCGAATGCGGGAAGACCTTTCTGGGCATGTCCTGCCAAGACGGCCGCAAGGTATACGGCACCCGGGCGTTCCGTTCCGTTGAAGCCCCATACAGCTTTCGGATAATAAGGGTTCATGTCCATTGTTTCTGCGCCATAACACCAGCAAGATGTTACGGTGATGGTAGAACCGACCCCTTCTCTTTCAAACTTTTCTGCACAAGCGGCACTTTCTGCCACACGGCCGATGGTACTGTCGGCAATTACGCATTCGACAGGACTTCCGTCGCCGTTCTTCAGGTTGCTCCTGATTAGTTCCGCTACTGCTTTTGCAAGGTTCATCGTCTTTTCTTCAAGACTTTCGCGAACACCGCCCTGGCGACCGTCGATGGTGGGACGAATCCCGATTTTCGGATACTTTTTCATAGTTTCTTTTTTGAAATTTATAATAGATGTGTTGTGCTGAACTGTGCTGATAATATTGGATATCCTAATTTCCTTTTGTTTTTTATTAATAATATAATTTCAGAGTGATTTTCGGAGTATGACTTCTGTTGTCAGATATTTCTGCACGAGTGTGTTGTTGAGCACGAAGTTTGCCGCTTCGTTGCCCATCATTTCCCAATCGATGCTCAGCGAGGTTATTCCTTCGTCGATTACTTCGTATGAAGGGATATCGTTGTATGCCAACAAACCGAAATCTTTTCCGCATTTCAGTCCTTCCTTTCTTCCCTGTTTTATCACTTTCACTACATCTTGTTGCTTAATAGCAATATAAACTACTCCTTTGCGCACAGTTAACTCGTCTGTATTTTCTTTTATCTCCGACAAAAATCCTTGCTCTTCGCAGAAGCGGGTGAAATACAGCTTGCTGCTCTGAGGGTGTTTCAAGTTTTTGGGAAACAGGAATATAAGTTGCCGGTAGTGTTGCAATCGATTGTTGAGGCTAAGCAATGCCTGATAGAACGCTTCGTCGAAATCCTGACTGATATAGGAGTATTTGTCTTTTTCGAACTTGCAGAAATCAAGCAGCAATAGCCTGGCAGGATTGATTTTATTGAGCACAGCGCTGAACTTTTCGTTGTCGAAGTTCATCACTACATATTTATTGTACTTTCCTCTTGATTCGCGGATGATGGTGTTGAAAAGGCTTTCGTTGTACTGATGGAACAACAGGTCTACCTTATAGTTGATGGGAAGGCGTTTGATAAAGCTGTTATATAAGGCCTCTTTGAAAGGTGTGTACTCGTCAAGCAGTAATAATACGTTTTTCACTTGATTGGCGACATAATACCCTTTGCCCGGTGTGGAATCGACCAGACCACGTTCGCGCAGATCGAGAAATGCTTTGAAAACCGTGTCGCGAGACACTCCATATTCTGCGCTTAACTGATTGATGGAGGGCAAAGAATCTCCTTCGAGAAATTCTTTCATAGAGATGGCTTGACTCAGTGTGTCTGCCAACTGGGTGACTTTGCTTGCCTGCTGACCGAATGTTGCCTTCTTTTCAATCCGTTTCATAGTAGATTTATAAATAATAACTGTGCTGAACGATGCTGATGCAAAGAAATGATTTTTATTTTGAAAGGCACGAATAGCCGGCTATGTTTTATAGCATGTTTGCTATCTTCTTTGGGATTTTTTATTTTTTTTGTCTTCGAGGCTTCGGCATGGAAGTGAGAGCGACTCCACATCGTTTCACTTTTAAACGGTAAGCAACAATAAGGGGTTATCCGACTCTTTGAACAGCCCCTTGACGCCAATTGCCGACAATTATTTCTCCAATAATTCTTTCAGGAAATTGTCCAGTTCTTTGTCCAACCCCTTCAGAAGTTCGTCGTTTAGCAACAAGGTGTCGTCATCTATCAGCAGCAATTCCGCTACGGTTTCCTTTTCTTCATCCACCAATACAAAAGAATAGGGTTTCATAATCATGACTTTCTCAAAGTCCCCTGCATCTTTCATCTTGCCGAGTATATTTCGCAGAGCCGACCCCGCTTTTTCCATAAAGTCGTCCCCTTCGTAGGTAGCCCATTCTTTAACCATTACACTGCCCAACTCTCCATCGTCGTCGTTGTAGATATTGAGCAGCCCGGACATTTGATCGGGTTGCATATGAATATCGGTTACGGTTGCTTGTTCGCATCCGCGTATATATCTCCCGACTGCTTTCTGGATAGTCGATTCGATGCTAAGTAATGATTGTTGGCTTAATTTCATGGGATACCTCCTTTTTCTCAGTTCAAAGGTATGAAAAAAACTGATAATCGATGCACTTTCTTCTAAAAATCGTCATTGAAACGGCTCATTTGCATTTTTAGCTTAGGCAACTGCCTGTTTCGCTCTTTTAATTTGAATAAATAAACAGTGGTTTGGTAATAATGAGGTACTTTTTCTATGTTGAAATATAGCTTATTTGTGGTCTCCGTATTTATTTTGTCTATTCTCTTTGCCATATCCTGCGCTTTGGTCATCCATTCTTCCGCCAAGTCAAGGCTGTCTTTCAGTTCATAATAAACCGCTATATTGATGGCATTCTGCATTTTCTTTTTGTTGCTTGTGGTTTTATTATACATTTTCTTCCAAAGCTCACAAGCTTTATCCCAGTTGTTTTCTTTCACATGTATGGCCGCTTCTCTCATCTGGGCGGAACCTCCGGCATATATATACCTATCGGCTTTCTCCCAAAACGGAATTAATCGGTTCACCGGAATTGTTCCTGCAAACTCCGAGGTCTCTTCTATGATTTGAGAGTCGGGAATAAACTGTTTGGCTTTGGTTTCCGAGGCCCGGATATCTTCCCAGAAAATGCTGTCGTTGGATGTAAGCGTGACCATGGGAGCCTTCCTTCCGGGCAGATAGACGCTGACAGTGGGATATGCTTTGACGCTTACGGTTCCCAGAAATCCGTATTGCGGCAAAAAGCTGACTGTCTTCACTGCTTTAATTTGCAGATTCTCCAAAGCGATGATGCAATCAACGTCCAAATCGGATGTGAGTGCTTTCACTTCTTCTTCGCTGAGAGTACTCTCTCGGAGAAACCTGTCATTCGAACGTAAAGCCGAATCGCAGACGACCACTTTGTCGAAGTAGTTCCGGTGGGCGATTTCCTGTGCCAAAGATTCGGTGGCTATACGGGAATCTCCGTTGGCATAGGCAACTCCTCGTCTGATCTCCATATTTTCTTCTTGGGGAGTTTCTGCCTCTACGATCATTTTGTTGTCAGGTGTTTTCGCGGTATTATTCACAATGCCGACTCTCCGGAGTTGATTGGGGAAACTTACTTCGGCAGGCTGCATATAGTCGATGGAGATGATTCTTATGCTTTCACAACCGGTGAGAAACAGCATAGAGATGAAACACAGTGAGTGGATTTTTTTCATAGTTCCGTTCTGTTTTTAAGAATTGATTCATACATATTTATTGTCGGGCAAACAAAAATTCTATATGGCATATATCAGGTAGTTTCGTTCCATCTCGCAGAGAAGCTGTCAATTCTGTCAGATAGAAGCAATAGTACAAAAATACTATTTTATTTAAGAATATAAAGAAGTCTCAAACAGAATTTAACCGTTTGAATACTCTTTTGCCGGTGGAAGCAGCTTTTTTGCATGTACGCTGCCAGGATTGCTATGACAGACTTGTCGGTGGGACATCAAAGCTTTGTGGATGAAAAGTATGAACCAAAGGCTTTTCGGGCCGATCCGCTTATTAGCTTATTTTCGAAAAGTTCTTACCAATCTGTAATTTCAGGTAAAAAATATCGGAGGGAAATGAAATCCCATATAATATCTAAATCTGTTTTGGAGGAGGTGGTTACATCTAAAAAAGTAGCCTTTCTCGGTTTAAAAACACTCTTTTTCGTAGGCACAAGCAAAAAAACTTGGGCAGGGAGTTTTTTCCGTCGATGAAATTCTGACAGGAAAAACTCCCTTTTATCACATCGCTGATTTATGTAAAAAGTAGAGTGATGATTTCTGCTTTTCCATGTTTTTTCTTTTCTGAATCGTTCAGTGATATGTACGCCCGGTGTTGACGGCTGCTTTTGCCTGTGTGCTGCTGGTGTTTAATTTCTTCCGTGGCAGTTTTTATATTTCTTACCGCTTCCGCATGGACAAGGGTCGTTTCTTCCTACAGTTTTCTCCGCACGAATCGGTTCGCGTTTTTGTACCTCGCGGGTATCCTGCTGTGCGGCTGCCTGCTGGTGCGGGTCGTTCAGATCCTGTTTTTGCTCGCGATACTTGCTCATGTCCTGACGTCGTTCGGGAGCAGCTTGTCGTACATCCACACGGCGTGTCTGATCGTCGGCCGGACCTTCTTGCACAGGTATTTGTCCACGCATCAGGATGGCGGTAGTCTGGTTGTTGATCTTATCTACCATACTGTCGAATAAAGTGACCGATTCGAGCTTGTAGATCAGCAACGGATCTTTCTGCTCGTAGCTTGCGTTCTGTACCGAATGTTTCAGCTCATCCAGCTCGCGGAGGTTTTCTTTCCATGCCTCGTCTATAACGTGGAGCAGAATAGACTTCTGGAAAGCTTTTACAACTTCTTTCGACTCCGACTCATAAGCTGCTTTCAGGTTGCACGAAATGTTGTACATCCGCTTTCCATCTGTGATGGGAATTAAGATATTTTCATACATATGCCCCTGATTCTCATGTACTTGCTTGATTACCGGGTTGGCAATCTGCGCCAAACGCTCCGCCTTTCGTTTGAAGTTGCTCATGGCAAGACCGAATGCTTTTTCCGCCAATACTTCTTTCTTTTCGTTGCGGAACTCTTCTTCCGTGAAAGGACATTCCATAGCCAGTGTCTGAAGCATTTCCAGTTGGCATCCCTCGTAATCGTTGTTTTCGATGGAATTGGCGCAACGGTCCCAAATCATATTCACGATATCCATGCCGATGCGTTCGCCCATCAATGCGTGGCGGCGTTTCGTGTAAACCACCGTGCGTTGCTTGTTCATCACGTCGTCATATTCCAGCAAGCGTTTGCGGATACCGAAGTTGTTTTCCTCCACTTTCTTTTGAGCGCGCTCGATGGAATTGGATATCATTTTGTGTTCAATCATCTCACCTTCCTGGAAGCCCAGTCGGTCCATGACGCTGGCGATGCGGTCGGAAGAGAACAGGCGCATCAGGTCGTCTTCGAGCGAGACGAAGAATACGGAAGATCCGGGGTCGCCTTGCCGCCCTGCACGACCGCGCAACTGGCGGTCGACCCGACGGGATTCGTGACGCTCTGTGCCGATAATTGCCAAACCGCCGGCAGCTTTCACTTCCGGGCTTAGCTTAATATCGGTACCGCGCCCTGCCATGTTGGTGGCGATGGTTACTGTTCCGCTCAACCCGGCCTTGGCTACAATGTCTGCCTCTCTCTGGTGCAGTTTTGCGTTCAGCACGTTATGTTCGATTTTGCGCATGGCGAGCATTTTGCTCAGCATTTCGGAGATCTCGACGGAAGTCGTACCCACCAATACCGGACGGCCTGCCTGAACCAGCTTTTCGATTTCTTCGATTACGGCTTTGTATTTCTCGCGCTTCGTTTTATAAACGCGGTCGTTCATATCTTTGCGAGCGATGGGGCGGTTTGTCGGTATGACTACAACATCCAGTTTATAGATGTCCCAGAACTCGCCTGCTTCCGTTTCGGCGGTACCGGTCATACCGGACAGCTTGTGATACATACGGAAATAGTTCTGCAAAGTTATGGTCGCGAATGTCTGTGTTGCCGCTTCCACTTTAACCCGCTCTTTAGCTTCGATGGCCTGGTGCAATCCGTCGGAATAGCGACGTCCTTCCATGATACGTCCGGTCTGCTCGTCTACAATTTTCACCTGTCCGTCGATAACTACATATTCATCGTCTTTTTCGAACATGGTGTAGGCCTTCAGCAATTGGTTGATGGTATGCACCCGCTCCGATTTGATGGCATAGTTGGTCAGCAGCTCGTCTTTTTTCTGTAGCCTCTCTTCATCGGTAAGATTGGTCACTACTTCCAGTTCCGAGAGTTGCGCCGCAATATCCGGAAGCACAAACAGAGTGGGGTCTTCCGAATTTCCGGTGATAAGGTCGATACCTTTATCCGTCAGGTCTACACTGTTCAGCTTTTCGTCGATGACGAAGTACAAAGGTTCTGTTACTTCGTGCATACGCTTGTTGTTCTGCTCCATGTAGATTTCCTCGGTTTTCAGCATTCCCGCTTTAATGCCTTGTTCGCTCAGGAATTTAATTAACGCTTTGTTTTTCGGCAAGCATTTATGGCTGCGATACAGAGCGAGGAATCCTTCCTCCACCTCTTTTTTGTCATCCGAGGCAATCATCCGTTTGGCTTCGGACAGATATTTGGTTGCCAAAACCTTTTGTGCTTCTACCAAACGTTCCACCAATGGGCGAAGCTCCTCGAACAATTGGTCGTCTCCTTTCGGTACCGGTCCTGAAATAATCAACGGCGTACGGGCATCGTCGATCAATACCGAGTCCACCTCGTCGACGATGGCATAGTTATGCCGGCGCTGTACCAGGTCTTTCGGGCTGATAGCCATGTTGTCGCGCAGATAGTCGAAACCGAATTCGTTGTTCGTACCAAATGTAATGTCGGCGAGATAAGCCTGACGGCGGGCGTCTGAGTTCGGCTGGTGGCGATCGATGCAGTCGACGCTTAAACCGTGGAACATGTAAAGCGGTCCCATCCATTCGGAGTCGCGTTTGGCAAGGTAATCATTCACGGTAACTACATGCACTCCATTTCCGGTCAATGCGTTCAGGAATACCGGCAAAGTAGCCACCAGTGTTTTTCCTTCACCTGTTGCCATTTCCGCAATTTTACCTTTGTGAAGAACCACCCCGCCGAATAGCTGCACGTCATAGTGTACCATGTTCCACAGCGTGTCGTTTCCTCCTGCCATCCAATGGTTTTGGTAGATGGCTTTATCGTCTTCGATCCGGACAAAGTCTTTTGTTGCTGCCAATTGGCGGTCGAAATCGGTAGCCGTTACTACGATTTCTTCATTTTCGGCAAAACGCTTGGCAGTAGCTTTAACGATAGAGAAAGCTACCGGAAGAATTTCGTCCAACGCCTTTTCGTATTTTCCCAGAATTTCTTTTTCTATTTTATCTATTTGTGCGAAAACTCCCTCGCGTTCTTCCAGCTCGAGGCTTTCGATACTTTCTTTCAGCTCTTCAACTTTGGCGTTTTCTTCACTTGCCGACTGCCGGATATATTGTTTCAGTTCTTCCGTTTTGGCACGGAGCGCGTCATTGTCCAATGCTTCAATCTCCGGGTAGGCCGCTTTGATTTTTTCTACCCAGGGCTTGACTTCTTTCATGTCTCGCGTAGATTTGTTTCCAAAAATCGAGCTTAAAAATTCATTAAATCCCATTTGTATATAGTCTATATTATTATTATCGGTTTTGAATAACTTGCGCAAAGTTACATTAAAATGCTGATTTATTTATGCTTTGCGCCTGTTTTTATAAGTAATATTTTATCGAAGTTCCGTCAGAGGTGTGGCAGTGCAGGCATTAGGTGCCCGGATACGCATAAAATGCGATAGTGTAGGGGCTATGCGGTCGATGGTTACAGGAGTCTCTATGATGGAAGGCTTTACTCCATATCCCATGAAGACCAGCGGGGTGGGGGCATAGGAGTAGCGTACGACCTGACGGTCGTTGGTGTTTTCATCTACAATGCTCCAGCCGGGAAGTACGTCGATGACTAAATCGCCCGAACGTTTGCGGTGAAATCCGCTGCGTATTTTATAAATTTCGGGAGTCCATGCACCTAAAAGAAGCCTATGGGCGGAATATACCTCATTCACCCCGCTGAACTGAATCAGGAAAGCCGCGCATTTTTCCTGCACATCCGTCAAGTTCAGCTGCTTTTTTTCAAGTAACTTGTGATTCAGATAAATCTGCCGGTTATGATAAGCTTCCACATACTTCCCCTGACCGTAGGTAGCCATCAGATACATGTTCAACAAGGCGGCGCAACGGTTGAGGTGAAATTCTCCACCCGGGATTTTGTAAGAACCGGAATCGATGGGATCGTTGTCTGTATACCCGGTGGAGGTAACGAAGAACAGTACATTATGCAGTCCGATTTTTTTTTCAATCAGGTCTAATAACGTTCCGATGCATCGGTCGAGCCGGACATAAGTGTCTTGAATCTCCAATCCGGCTTCTTGTCCGGCTTTCTGTATATAGTTTCCTGCATAATAGGTAATTGCGAGCAGGTCTGTTACTTCGTCCGAACCGATGGAGCTTTTTCCCAATACTTCCGCTGCAAGGGCATTTACCTCCTCGTTGACCAAAGGGCTGGCGATGAAGCGGCGGAATTTGTTCGAACGTTCGTCTTCGAATTTATGTTTGAAAGAGGCCTCTCTGCGGTCGGGCAGATACTTATACATGCTTCGCGGGAAAAGCGGTTCCCATGCGAGTCCCGATATCCTGAGGTCGATGGCTTTCCGGTCATTATACTGATTGGCCCACCAGGGAAATTCGCCGTAAAAAGTACTTCCGCTCCATTTCCCCGTATTCGGATTCAGCCAAAAAGCTCCGTTACCGCCATGTCCGGCGGCAAAAATTGCGGCCTCGCAATCCGGAGCGATGGCGTATACCAATCCTTTTCCCTGCGTAGCCACCTTTAGTTCGTCGGCAATGGTGGAAGTCAGCAATTGGGTCGGCGCGCAAGTCTGATCGGTGTAGTATCCCATAAACCCTTTGTCGTCGGTGCTGTTGACCACGCGAAGCGTGCTTGCGTCCATCCACCGGTTGGCGATGATGCCGTTTACGGAGGGTGTAGTGCCGGTGTAAATGGCGGCGATGGCAGAAGCTCGGTCTACGCCACTGAAAGTATATTCCGCATTATAAAATACTCTTCCTTCTTTCCAGAGGCGTTTGAATCCTTTTTCGCCGTAAAGCGACGAAAACGCTTCTAAGTAATCTGTGCGCAACTGGTCGATTGTAAGTCCGACCACCAGCTTCGGAGCGGCCGGAAGCGATTGTCCCTGAAGCCCCGTGAAAGTTAGCGCGGTAATAAGAGAAGTAAGTATTCCTTTCATTCTTTTTTTGTATAAGTCAAGATCATGTTGCTTGCCGAACGTATCAACAAACTGAGTGCCAAAGGTACAACGGCGAAGTCAATATTTTGAGGTATTAAGGGGAAAAGGATTATAAAAAACATTAAAACGAGAAAGTTGAGGGTGTGATATGCGCATTTTTTTCTTTTCCGCACACAATATATAATATAAGGAAGCAATAATAAATGCAGAGGATGGAATGCTATCAATAGAAAATTCGGGTTGAGGGCGGGATGTTGCGAGAAAATAGCCAAGAACGCAAGGATACATCCGGCAATTCCGGCAGCTCCGAATAGCAAGAGGTCGATTCCCCAAAGCCCTTTCCCTTTGCGTATTCCGTAAATGGTGAAAGCGACAGCGAGAATAAATAAAAGTAGGGAACTTTGGAAAGGAGTAGGGAACCAAACTTCGGCATCCGTTGACGTTTTCGCTTGAATGATCTCTTTCGTTGAAGTGACCAACGGGCGTCGCTTAATTTCGTTTCCTACGTGAGCTCCGGCAAAAGCGTTCATCAAATAATACGGAGCAAACATCATTTGGCGGCGATTGATAGGACGGTCGGCTGCGCTGCCTAAGCAAAAGTCCATACCGAATCGTGCCCATGGATGGTCTTTGCAAAATTCGTGAATGATTTTCCGGTAAGTGCGTGATCCGTCTTTCGGATACGAGGGGTAAAGAATTCCGTCCATCACACACTCCTCTATTCTATCCCGAGGGCGTGTACAGCAATTGTCGTAAAAATAGTTGTATCTGTAAACCCTATTTTCGGGCAGATAATTTCTTTCCAATAGGAAAAGAAGACGCTCTTTTTCTTTTGGCGTCAAATTAAGCTCCTGTTGCCATACGCTTCTGCCATAATAAGCATACTCCCCAACGAAAAAATCGAATTCGGTCACTCCCAGTTGATAGTCGGTTTCGCCGAGAGCGAAGCGGAAAATGAAATTGGGCGCATTGAAGCTGAATAAACCGTAGTTGAATACCACATCTATATTCCGCGACAGATTCTGATAGCGTATGGCGGTGTGCCCGAACAGGGTGTAGATTTCTTCTCCCGGCGAACAAGTGAGCAGGCTGATATGGACAGAATCGCTTTGGCTTGCTGAGGCTTTTTCCGCAGGAAAGTATAGTATGAGCAACGCAAGTAGCAAACAGAGTATGTATCGTTTCATCGGATGTACTTTTATATAGTTTGTCGGCAAAGATAAGAAGATATCTTGTTTTTTGGGATATTTGTACGTTGGAAATACTTCTTAAAATATTCCTGATTTCTCAAGGAAACAATAGAAAGGTTGTTCTCATTCCTTTTTTTATCCTAATTGATATTTGCTGATAGATATTCCGGCTATCTGGTTATAGTGGCTGTGGATAATATCGGACATGTTGTGTAGGAAGGTTTGGCTATCCGGGAATGGATGGTTGGCGTATTGTGGAAGATATGTCATATTGAAAAAAGATATGTTCATGCTTCTTCTTTTCCTTTTTTAGTTTACCTTTGTAGCCTTAAAAGTAATGATTTTGAATCTGGTTATCGATATAGGAAATACAACGGTAAAAGTGGCTTTGTTCGACAGGGACGGCATGGTTGAAACGTTGGTCGAGTCTAATTGCTCATTAGACTTTCTGAAGCCGTTCTGTGCGAAATATTCCGTGAAGCGGGGCATTATAGCTACTGTCGTCGATTTGGACGAGACTTTACGGGCACAGCTTGCTTCCCTGCCGTTTCCTTTGTTGTGGCTCGATAATAAAACCCCTTTGCCCGTAATCAATCTTTACGAAACGCCCGAGACGCTTGGTTACGATCGGATAGCTGCCGTAGTGGGTGCAAACGGTGAATACCCCGATAATGACTTGCTGGTAATTGATGCAGGTACTTGCATTACTTACGAATTTATAGACGCCCAGGGAAGATATCACGGCGGAAATATTTCACCCGGTATGCAGATGCGTTTTAAAGCCCTTCATCAGTTTACGGGACGTCTCCCGCTGGTGGTGCCCGAAGGGCGGAAACCCGCTATGGGAAACGATACCGAGACGGCCATTCGTGCAGGCGTACTGAAAGGAATGGAGTATGAAATTGCAGGTTATATTGCTGCCATGAAGTATAAATATCCTGAACTTTTGGTTTTTTTAACGGGTGGAGATGAATTTTCTTTTGATACAAGCGTAAAAAGTATCATCTTTGCAGATAGATTTTTAGTGTTGAAAGGATTAAATAGAATTTTAAACTATAATAATGACAGGATTTAAACAGACCCTATGTACGCTTCTGTTCACAATGGTTACCGGAGTGGTGGTCGCTCAAAATAATACAAATTCCCCCTACACACGATATGGCTACGGCGACCTGTCCGATCAAAGCTTTGGAAACAGCAAAGCTATGGGGGGGATTGCTTTCGGACTTCGTGACGGAGCGCAGATAAATCCGCTGAATCCTGCCTCGTATACGGCCATTGATTCGCTGACGTGCTTGTTTGAAGGAGGTGTTAGTCTACAGAATATGAACATCAGTTATAACGGTGTAAAGTTGAATGCCAAGAATTCGAGTTTCGATTATCTGGCTATGCAGTTCCGCCTGCGCCCTTGGCTAGCAATGAGTATCGGGCTGTTGCCGTTTTCTAATGTGGGATATGATGTATCTGACACCCGGACGACGAAGGATGGATTGACCTACGCCCGTAATTTTACAGGAAACGGCAGTTTATACCAGATGTATGGCGGCTTGGGGGTGAAAATAAAAAAGAACTTATCGTTAGGGGTGAACGCTTCTTATTTCTGGGGAGACATAGACCGCTTGCAGACAATGTTTTATCCGGGAATGTCATCGAATGTTTACTCCTATAGAAAGAAAACCGGTTTGTCTGTTTCGGACTATAAGCTGGATTTTGGGTTGCAGTATACGATGGCTTTGGGCAAAGACCGTTCGATGACGGTAGGAGCTGTATACTCTCCGAAACACGAGTTGAATGGCGATCAAAAGATCGTGACTACGCTTTCGACAGAGTCCGAAGTAGGAACCGTTACCGATAAAAGTGCAGGCATAACTATGGAATTGCCCAATTTTTTCGGAGCAGGTGTAACTTATAAATATAATGGGCATTTTATTGTCGGAATTGATTACAGCCTGCAGCAGTGGTCGAAAGTTAAAAACAAAATAACGACTGACGATGCAGCCTTACGCAAAGATTTTGAGGCAACGTACGATCTTTGTGATCGTTCCAAAATATCGTTGGGAGGAGAATATATTCCCGATCCGTCCGGACGTTCTTATTTCGGGCATATAAAATATCGTTTAGGAGCGTATTACACCACTCCTTATTATAAAGTCGACGGTAAAAAAGCGACTCAGGAATATGGGGTTACTGCCGGATTAGGACTACCTGTTCCACGCTCACGCTCTATCCTGAGCATCGGCGCTCAGTTCGTGCATATAAAAGCGAAAGAGTCGAATCTGCTTAGTGAGAATATTTTTCGCATAAGTGTCGGATTGACGTTCAACGAACGCTGGTTCTTTAAACGTAGAGTGGAGTAACTTGTTTGGAATTTGAGTTGAGAGAAGTAGACGATATAGTAATAATAACTAAAATTTAGATACAATGAAAATTAAAACGCTTGTGGCTATACTGTTTCTGGCGGCAGGAACAACGACTGTGGCGGCACAGAATGATACGACTAACTGTAATTCGAACAGCAGTATCTCTCATGAGGCTGTACGCTCAGGAAGTTTTAAAGATGCATATCTTCCTTGGAAAGCAGTGTTGGAGAATTGTCCCACACTCCGTTTCTATACTTTTACCGATGGATATAAAATTTTGAAAGGATTGTTAGGACAAATTAGTGATAAGAATTCGCCTGAGTATAAGAAGTATTTCGATGAACTTATGAATACGCATGATTTGCGTATGAAGTATACCCCTGATTTTCTTGCAAAAGGCGTTAAAGTATCTTCAGTAGACGAAGCGTTGGGTATTAAAGCGGTAGATTATATCGCTCTGGCCCCGTCGATAGATGTTAATCTGGCATATAAATGGTTGAGTGAATCGGTGAACGCAGTGAAAGGTGAATCGGCAGGCGCCACTCTCTTTTACTTCTTGCAGATGTCTCTTGATAAACTGAAAACAGACGCTAATCATAAAGAGCAATTTATTCAGGATTATCTGGCTGCTTCAGAATACGTAGACGCAGCTTTGGCTTCTACCGAAAAAGAGAATGTGAAGAAGTCCTTGCAAGGTATCAAAGATAACTTGGTTGCTTTGTTTATCAATAGCGGAACAGCCGATTGCGAGTCTTTGCAAGCTATCTACGCTCCGAAAGTAGAAGCGAATCAAAAAGACTTGGCTTATCTGAAGAAGGTAATCGATATCATGAAAATGATGAAATGTACCGATAGCGAGGCTTATTTACAAGCATCTTACTATGTCTATAAGATGGATCCTACTCCCGATGCCGCTACCGGATGCGCTTATCAGGCTTTCAAGAAAGGCGATATTGATGCTGCGGTAAAATTCTTTGATGAAGCAATCAATTTGGAGACTAACAATGCTGCCAAAGCCGAAAAGGCCTATGCAACCGCAGCTGTTTTAGCTTCTGCAAAGAAATTGTCTCAAGCAAGATCATATTGTCAGAAAGCAATTAGCTACAATGGAAACTATGGAGCTCCTTATATTTTGATAGCCAATTTGTATGCAACCAGCCCTAACTGGAGCGATGAGTCCGCATTGAATAAATGTACTTATTTTGTGGTGATCGATAAGCTGCAACAAGCCAAGTCGGTTGATCCGAGTGTGGCCGAAGAGGCAAACAGACTGATCGGCAGATATTCTGCTCATACTCCCCAGGCGAAAGATCTCTTTATGTTGGGATATAAGCAAGGCGACCGTATTACAATTGGCGGATGGATTGGAGAGACTACAACGATTAGATAACTTTATGTTGCGAAAACGAAGTATCCGTTTATTGCATAGGAGCAAGAGCATAACAATTGTCTTCGGGGGAATTGTTATGCTTCTTTTATTTTCTTCCTGCAATGACAAGAAAAAGTCTTTAGGGGCTGCCATTACCGAGCGTGATTCTCTATCGGTACTGAATACAGTTGGGATGACAAGTCTTATTTCGGACTCAGGGGTGACACGCTATCGCATAAAAACGGAAGAGTGGTTGGTGTATGACAGGAAGCGTCCTTCTTATTGGGCATTCGAAAAAGGAGTGTATTTGGAGCAATTCGATTCTTTGCTTCATGTGGAGGCCAGCATCAAAGCTGATACGGCTTATTACTATGATCGGGAAAAGTTATGGAAATTGATGGGACGTGTAGATATACAGAATCGTAAAGGTGAGCGTTTTAATACAGAACTGCTGTATTGGAATCAAACCGATCGGAAAGTATATTCGGACAAGTTCATACGCATTCAGCAGCCCGACCGGATTATTACCGGTTATGGGTTTGACTCCAACGAGCAAATGACTGTTTATGTAATCCACAATATAGGAGGAGTCTTTGACGTAGACGAAACAGCTCCTAACGCTCAGCTGGATTCATTGCAAAAAGACTCTGTGAAATAACTATGAATATTTATCTTTCTCTTATCATTACAATGGCTTTCTCTGCGTTCTTTTCGGGAATGGAGATCGCTTTTGTATCAGTAGACAAGTTGCGTTTTGAAATGGCTCGGAAGCGAACTGTCTCCTCTCGAATCCTCTCCACTTTTTTAAAAAATCCCAACGAGTTTATTTCTACTATGTTAGTGGGGAATAATATTGCATTGGTTATTTACGGTATTCTGATGGCTCAGATTATCGGTGATGCTTTTCTGACAGGTGTTGTCGAAAATCATTTCCTGATGGTTCTGATTCAAACCGTTATTTCCACTTTAATAATTCTCGTAACAGGAGAATTTCTTCCGAAGACATTGTTTAAAATCAATCCTAATTGGGTTTTAAACGTATTTGCTGTTCCTTTATTCTTTTGTTATGTAATTCTATATCCTATTTCTAAATTTTCTTCAGGCTTGTCATATTTCTTTCTGCGGCTTTTCGGCTTGAAAGTAAATAAAGAAGTATCTAATAAAGCATTCAGTAAAATTGATCTGGACTATTTTGTTCAAGCGGGTATCGACAATGCAGAAAATGAGGAAGAGTTGGATACAGAAGTGAAGATTTTTCAGAATGCACTTGATTTTTCCAGTGTTAGGATACGCGACTGTATTGTACCCCGTACGGAGATTGTGGCGGTGGATGTGGGCGCTTCGCTTGAAGAGCTCAAGAACAGATTTATCGAATCGGGAATTTCGAAGATTATTGTTTATGATGGTAATATTGACAATATCGTGGGATATATTCATTCGTCGGAAATGTTCCGGAATCCCAAAGAATGGCCGGACAACTTGACGAATGTGCCCATCGTGCCCGAGACAATGGCTGCTAATAAGCTGATGAAGCTCTTCATGCAACAGAAAAAAACGATTGCTGTGGTGGTAGACGAATTCGGAGGAACAGCAGGTATCGTGTCGCTGGAGGACTTAGTTGAAGAAATATTCGGAGATATAGAGGATGAACATGACAATACTTCTTATATCTGTAAAGAAATAGGTGAAAGCGAATACATTTTGTCGGCGCGTTTGGAAATCGGTAAAGTTAATGAGATGTTCGGCCTTGATTTACCCGAATCGGACGATTACCTGACAGTGGGAGGATTGATTTTAGACCAATATCAAAGCCTGCCGAAACTGCACGATTTGATTCAGGTAGGCAGATATCAGTTTAAGATTATTAAGGTGACAGCCACTAAAATAGAGCTTGTTCGGCTTAAAGTCCTGGAATAATTTCGACATCTATGATTTTTTTGCTTAATAAATAGACGCATATTTGCATTTTTTGTATCTTCGTGCGCTAAAAAGACCAAGAAAGAAATAATAATAATAAACATAAATCGTATTAATAGAAAATGGCAACATTACAAAACATCAGGTCGAAAGGACCTTTATTGGTGATTGTTATAGGTGTGGCACTATTTGCTTTCATCGCGAGCGATGCTTGGAGGATTGCACAGCCGCACCAGTCGCATGATGTAGGTGAGATCAACGGAGACGTTCTTTCCGCTCAGGAGTATCAAGGGTTAATAGAAGAATATACCGAAGTGATTAAGCTTTCACGCGGTGTGAACGCTTTGGACGATGAACAAACCAATCAGGTGCGCGATGAGGTATGGCGCTCTTATGTTAATAATAAACTGATTGAAAAAGAAGCAAAAAGCCTCGGCCTTATTGTTTCTCCGGCTGAGGTTCAGGATATCCTGAAGGCGGGAATTCATCCTTTGTTGCAACAGACTCCGTTCCGCAATCCGCAAACAGGAAAGTTTGATTGGGACATGCTCAATAAATTCCTCGTGGAATATTCGAGGATGAACGATTCGCAAACGTCGGAACAATATGCTGGGTTGTATAGATACTGGTCGTTTATTCAAAAGACTCTGATTCAAAGCCGTTTGGCAGAGAAGTATCAGACGTTGGTTGCCAAAGCGCTTTTCTCTAATCCTGTGGAAGCTCAGTCTGCTTTCGATAGCAGAGTGAATCAATATAATCTGCTGTTGACTGCTGTCCCTTATTCTTCTATAGCCGATTCTGCTGTCTCTGTAAAAGAGTCGGAGCTGAAGGAGTTGTATAACAAAAAGAAAGAGCAATTCAAACAGTATCAGGAGACACGTGATATTAAATATGTGGATGTTCAGGTGACTGCCAGCGCAGCGGATAAAGCGGCCATTCAGAAAGAAGTAGACGAAGCAACGCAGCAATTGGCTGCTGCCACAGGAGACTATATGGCTTTTATTCGTAGTACAGGATCTGAGGTTCCTTATGTCGATCTGTTGTGCAATAAGGCGGCTTTGCCTTCGGATGTGTCGGCGCGTTTGGATTCTGTTTCTATCGGATCTGTATACGGACCTTACTATAATGGTGCGGATAATACGATTAACTCATTCAAGGTGTTGGCGAAAGGGGCTGCTGCCGATTCCGTTCAATTCCGCCAAATTCAGGTGATTGCTGCAGATGCCGCAAAAACAAAAGCTTTATCAGACAGTATTTATACAGCCTTGAAGGGCGGCGCCGATTTTGTTGAATTGGCCAAGAAATACGGACAAACAGGAGAGTCCAGCTGGTTGACTGCTGCACAATTCGAAGGTGCCCAGCTTGACGGAGATAATTTGAAGTTTATTTCCACTATTGTCAATACCGGTGTAAACGAACTCGTAAAACTGCCTATGGCACAAGTGGATGTTATCTTACAGGTGACTAATAAGAAAGCCGTGAAAGATAAATATAAAGTAGCTGTGGTTAAGCGTAAAGTGGAATTCAGTAAAGAAACATACAACCGTGCTTATAATGATTTCAGCCAGTTTATTGCTGCTAACCCAACCTTGGAAAAGATGACCGCGAATGCTGAAGAGGCAGGGTATAAATTGCTTGACAGGTCGGATATCTCGAGCGCTGAACATGGTATTGGAGGCGTGAGAGGAACGAAGGAAGCATTAAGATGGGTGTTCAGTGCCAAGCCAGGCGATGTTTCCGGCCTGTATGAATGTGGAGAAAGCGATCATTTGATGGCAGTGGCTCTGGTAAATGTTACCCCCGAAGGCTATCGTCCGCTGAAAGATGTACAGGAGATTTTGAGAGCTGAAATAGTGAAAGACAAGAAAGCGGAGAAGATAATGGCGGATATGAAAGCCGTGAATGCATCGGCATTGGAGCAATATAAAGCAATGCCGGGTACTGTAAGCGATTCATTGAAAATGGTGACTTTTGCCGCTCCCGCATATGTGGCTTCATTGCGTAGTAGCGAACCTCTGGTAGGCGCTTATGCTTCGGTTGCGGAAGTCGATAAATTGAGTGCGCCGATTAAAGGCAATGCTGGAGTCTTTGTATTACAGATGTACGGTAAAGAAAAAAACAGCGAAACCTTTGATGCCAAGGCAGAAGAAAGCATGTTGGCCAATATGCATGCACGTTTTGCCAGTCGCATGATGAATGATTTGTATCTGAAAGGCAAAGTGAAAGATACTCGTTATTTGTTTTTCTAAAACTACTTTAAAAGTTCCTCTTAAATAATCGGGGAAGAGCAGTAAGGGGGTGTTCAGAAAAGATGGACAATCCCCTTACTTTCTCTGTAAAAGATAATGCCATCAACAAATAGTCCTTATGTAACAACGATAGACAGTCTTTTTCTTTTATTCTGCAAAAACACTTTTTGCAGAGTCAGAAACTCTCTTTTTCATTGTTGTCCGGCAGACTCTCCAAGCATCCTTATAGGCATTTAATAAATGGGCGAATATTATGTTGCTTTTATAGTATGAAGATTATCTTTGCTTTCTGAATTTATAGTCAAATATTTAAAGGATTTTGACGGTCAATAATGGTCTTTTTAGATTGCCCAAATCTTTAGGGAAAAACAACTGTTCTATTAAACAGATGTGAAAAAGTAGGCAGATGATTGTTGCGATATGCTACTTTTGCGCCCGTGAATAGGCAGCACGTGCGAGTTCTTGTTTAAGGTTAAAAGTGTTTTTTGAGGGAAGTTTTTGTTATCGTTCGTCCCAATTTTTGCAGCTTCACTTTGCAGAAATCGACTTTATTTCCTTACATTTGCAATATAAATGTAAAGAGCAAAAATAGAATGTCTAAATATCCCCTCCTTGGAATGACGTTGGCAGAGTTGCAGTCTGTAGCGAAAAGACTGGGTATGCCCGGCTTTGCCGCCAAGCAGATCGCATCCTGGCTTTACGATAAGAAAGTTGTTTCAATCGATGAAATGACCAATCTTTCGTTGAAGCACAGGAACTTGTTAAAGCAGAATTATGAGGTAGGCGCAATGTCACCCGTAGATGAAATGCGTTCTGTCGACGGGACGGTGAAGTACTTGTATAGGGTCGGCGATCATTTTGTCGAGTCGGTATATATCCCCGACGAAGACCGTGCTACGCTTTGCGTCTCTTCGCAGGTGGGCTGTAAGATGAATTGTCGCTTTTGCATGACGGGTAAACAAGGATATACCGTCAGTTTGACAGCTCATCAGATTATCAACCAAATACATTCGCTGCCCGAACGGGATAAGCTGACCAATGTGGTGATGATGGGAATGGGAGAACCCCTCGATAATTTAGACGAGCTTTTGAAAGCGCTGGATGTGCTCACCGCTTCGTATGGCTATGCGTGGAGTCCTAAACGTATCACTGTGTCCACGGTAGGGTTGCGGAAGGGATTGCGGCGTTTTATCGAAGAGAGTGAATGCCATCTCGCAATAAGCTTGCATTCTCCGGTCGGCCGGCAACGCGCGGAACTGATGCCGGCTGAGAAAGCGTTTCCGGCGACCGAAATTGTGGAACTTCTGAAAAACTATGATTTCAGTAAGCAACGGAGGCTCTCGTTCGAGTATATCATGTTTAAAGGGGTGAACGATTCGCAAGTCTATGCCAAAGAACTTTTAAAGCTTCTTCGGGGCTTGGATTGCCGTATGAACCTGATTCGTTTTCATGCCATACCCGGAGTTGACCTCGAAGGTTCCGATATGGAGACAATCACCCGTTTCCGCGATTATCTGACTTCGCACGGCTTGTTCACTACCATTCGCGCCTCCAGAGGAGAAGACATCTTTGCCGCCTGCGGCATGTTGTCGACAGCCAAACAAGAAAAAAAGAATCACATTAACATATAAAACCGAACATCATGAAAAAGTATTTCTCTCTTTTTAGCCTGGCTCTGGCTGTCGTCGTGCTTGCTTCCTGTGTTGGCGGGAACCCGCTTGCGAGCGGACGTCCGTTTGAGATATTAGTCGTAGTCGATCAAGATGTGTGGGAACGTCCTGCAGGAAGAGCTTTGCATGATGTGCTCGATACGGATGTGCCGGGTTTGCCTCAGTCCGAACCGTCTTTCCGCATTATGTATACCGCCCCGAAAAATTATGATTCGACTTTAAAATTGATTCGTAATATTGTTATAGTAGACATACAAAATATTTATACGAAAGCTTCTTTTAAGTTTGCGAGAGATGTGTATGCCGCCCAGCAGATGATTTTGACCATTCAGGCTCCCGATGAAGAAGAATTCCGCAAGTTTGTGGCGGAAAACAAACAAGTCATTATCGACTTCTTTACACGCGTAGAGATGAATCGCCAGATATCTTTGCTGGAAAAGAAACATAGCGCGATGATTTCGAATAAGGCAGATAGTTTGTTCGGCTGTGAAGTGTGGTTGCCTGCAGAGTTGAGCTATTCGAAAACAGGCGTGGATTTTCTGTGGGTATCTACGAATACTGCCAGTGCCGATCGTAACTTTGTGATGTACTCTTACCCGTATACCGACAAAGATACGTTTACCAAAAAGTTTTTTATACAGAAACGCGACTCTGTGATGAAAGCCAATATTCCCGGTTATAAAGAAGGTGTGTACATGATGACCGACTCTTTGTTGACAGATGTCCGTGCCATCAGTGTACACAATGAATACACGATGGAAGTACGCGGTCTGTGGCGTATGAAAGGAGACTTCATGGGCGGCCCGTATGTCTCTCACACTCGTTTGGACAGTAAGAACAACCGGATTATTACAGCCGAGATATTTGTTTATTCACCCGATAAAATGAAACGAAACCTGGTTCGCCAAATGGAGGCGTCTCTCTACACGTTGAAACTTCCCGGCGAAGTTCAGCAAAGTCGGATACCTCTGGGGGTAAAAGACGGGGAACAACTTAAAAAACAAGAAAATGGAAAATAATAAGATAAGGATAGGCATCACTCAGGGAGATATTAACGGTGTGGGATATGAAGTTATTTTGAAAACGTTTGCAGATCCGGTCATGCTGGAACTTTGCACTCCCATTATTTACGGTTCTCCGAAAGTAGCCGCGTATCATCGCAAATCTTTGGATTTGTCTGCCAATTTCAGTATCATCAACTCTGCTTCCGAAGCTTCCTATAATCGTTTGAGCGTAGTCAATTGTTCGGATGATGAGGTAAAGGTGGAGTTTTCAAAACCCGATCCGGAGGCGGGAAAAGCTGCTTTCGACTCTTTGAAATGCGCGATAGAAGAATACCGCGAAGGATTGATCGACGCAATCGTGACGGCACCTATCAATAAGCATACGATTCAGTCGGAGGAGTTTGTTTTCCCCGGTCATACGGAGTATATCGAGGAGCAATTAGGGAACGGGAACAAGGCATTGATGATCTTGATGAAAGGCGATTTCCGGATGGCTTTGGTTACCACCCATATTCCTGTGAAAGATATTGCGGCTACCATAACCAAGGAGTTGATTCAAGAGAAACTGATGATATTCCACCGTTGCCTGAAGCAGGATTTCGGTATCGGCGCTCCCCGTATCGCCGTTCTCTCTCTTAATCCGCATGCCGGAGACGGCGGATTGCTCGGGACGGAAGAGCAGGATATCATTATCCCAGCGATGAAAGAGCTGGCGGATAAGAAGATTCTTTGTTACGGCCCTTATGCAGCCGACGGCTTCATGGGATCGGGCAATTATTCTCACTTCGACGGAATTCTGGCGATGTATCACGACCAGGGATTGGCTCCATTCAAAGCTTTGGCCATGGACGACGGTGTAAATTATACGGCGGGGCTTCCCGTTGTAAGAACTTCGCCTGCACACGGCACCGCCTACGATATCGCCGGCAAGGGAGTGGCAAGTGAAGACTCTTTCCGACAGGCTGTTTATGCGGCTATCGATGTGTTCCGAAATCGTCGGCGGGAGAAAGAAGCGCGCACCAATCCTTTGCGGAAACAATATTACGAAAAACGCGACGACAGCGACAAGCTGAAGTTGGATGTAGTGGCAGACGAAGATTAAGGGTCTGGCGGTTTTAATGATAGGCGAACGGGAGACTGAGTTCCTGTTTGGCAAATCACTAAATGATAATTATAGTAATGACAAAGACGGAAATACAGCAAGTGAAACTGCGTTTCGGTATTATTGGCAATACCGAGGCGTTGTTGCGTGCCATCGATATTGCAATTCAGGTAGCGCCTACCGATTTGTCTGTACTGATCACCGGAGAAAGCGGTGTGGGAAAAGAAAGTTTTCCGCAAATCATTCATCAGTACAGCCGGAGAAAACACGGGCAGTATATTGCAGTGAATTGCGGAGCTATCCCCGAAGGAACAATCGATTCGGAACTCTTCGGTCATGAGAAGGGAGCCTTTACCGGAGCAATCGGTGAACGCAAAGGATATTTCGGAGAAGCCGATGGCGGAACAATCTTTCTTGATGAAGTGGGAGAGTTGCCGTTGCCTACTCAAGCCCGCTTGCTTCGTGTGTTGGAGAGCGGCGAATTTATTAAAGTCGGGTCGTCTAAGGTTCAGAAGACAGATGTCCGTATTGTTGCGGCTACGAATGTGAATCTCACTCAAGCCATTGCCGAAGGACGTTTCCGGGAAGATTTGTATTACCGGCTCAACACTGTTCCCATTCAGGTGCCTCCTTTGCGTGAAAGAGGCGAAGATGTGTTTTTGTTGTTCCGGAAATTTGCGGCAGACTTTGCCGAACGATACCGGATGCCGGCTATTCAACTCACAGAAGATGCGAAGCGCTTGCTGCTTGATTATTCGTGGCCGGGTAACGTGCGCCAATTGAAGAATATCACCGAACAGATATCGATTATTGAAACGAACCGGGAAATTACAGGAGCTATCTTGCAAACCTATCTCCCCGCACAGAACACCCAGCGGCTTCCGGCATTACTGGGGAAGCACGAAAGCAAAAGTTTTGAGAGCGAACGTGAAATACTCTACTCGGTCTTGTTCGATATGCGGCAGGAAGTGGCCGAATTGAAGAAGATGGTGCATAACCTGATGGGAGAACGGACGGGGCAAATGATGGCTGCTTCCGTAATTGCCCCGCAACCCGTCATGCCGGCCATTATTCATCCTATTCATCCTGTACAGAAAGAAGAAGACGATGATATACAAGATACCGAAGAGTATGTGGAGGAAACTCTCTCTTTGGATGAAGCCGAAAAAGAGTTGATACGAAAGGCGCTCGACAAACATCACGGGAAACGGAAAAGTGCGGCAAAAGATCTGAATATTTCGGAGCGTACCCTTTATAGAAAAATAAAAGAATATGGATTGGATTAAAAGAAGAATATATATCCTGTTGTTGCCGGCATTGCTGTCGATGGCTTTTGCCTGTAGCGTGTCTTACAAGTTTAACGGCTCGTCTATCAATTACGATAAGGTGAAAACAATTTCCATTACCGAGTTTCCCATCAAGTCGGAGTATGTGTATGCTCCTTTGGCGACAAAGTTTAATGAAGACTTAAAAGATATCTTTATCAGGCAGACGCGTTTGCAAATGGTCAGGCCCAATCAAAATGCCGACTTACAGATTGACGGTGAAATCACCGGTTACAATCAATACAACCAAGCCGTATCTGCCGACGGGTATTCTTCGGAAACCAAATTGACGATTACCGTAAACGTTCGTTTTGTCAACAACACGAATCATGCCGAAGACTTCGAACAGCAGTTTACCGCTTTCCGTACTTACGATTCCCGGCAATTGCTGACAGCCGTGCAAGACGTTCTGATTGCCGAAATGACCAAAGAGATAACCGACCAAATATTTAATGCGACTGTCGCAAACTGGTAATTTAATTTAAATGACTTCCGCCAACCTTCAAGAATGGATTGAGCATCCCGAAAAACTGGATAGGGATACGCTGTACGAGCTACGAAATATGCTTGCGAGATATCCTTATTTCCAGACGCTTCGCCTGTTGTATCTCAAAAATTTATATCTCCTTCACGATATCAGTTTTGGGACGGAGTTGCGCAAGTCCGTTTTGTATGCGGCTGACCGACAAAAACTGTTTTACCTCATCGAGGCCGGAAATTTTGCCATACAGCCGCGAAAAGAGAATATTGCAGCTGAAGAGGCTGTCGAAGAGGAACCTTCTGTCGACCGTACGTTGGCTTTGATCGACGCTTTTTTGGCTAACGCTCCTGAAGAAATAACCAATCAAACGGGTTTGCCCGATTACAGTACGGACTATACGGCTTACCTGTTGCAGGATGAAGCGGCGGGTGAAGTTGCCGAACCGCACCATCGGCTGAAGGGATACGAGCTGATCGACCATTTCATCGAGAATAGCGAAAAAGATGCTCTTTTGCCGATGAGAGGGGGAACTGACAATTCTTCGGCAGGATTGTCGCGCAATGATTCGGAACCTTCTGCCGACCCGGAGTATGATGTTACAGTGCATGAGAAAGAAATAAAGTCGGGAAACGAGAATGTTGCAGTGCATAAAGAAGTAAGCACATGCGCCGAAAGTATTCAAGATGATCGGGTGGAGAAAGAAGACGAGGATGACAGCTGTTTTACTGAAACTTTAGCTAAAATATACATAAAACAGCAACGATATTCGAAAGCTCTTGAAATAATTAAAAAATTAAGTTTGAAATATCCAAAAAAAAACGCTTACTTTGCAGACCAAATCCGTTTTTTAGAGAAATTGATTATTAACGCTAATTCAAAATAACTAAAGATGTACTTATTATTGATTATTTTAATGGTTATAGCATCCTTGTTGATGTGCTTCATTGTGCTGATTCAGAATTCGAAAGGAGGCGGTCTGGCTTCCGGTTTCTCTTCATCCAATGCAATTATGGGTGTGCGTAAGACTACCGATTTTCTGGAAAAAGCGACATGGTTCCTGGCTGCTTTCATGGTTGTGATGAGCATTGCCGCAGCTTATGCCCTTCCGAGTGCTTCGGCAACGCAGGATGTGGTGTTGGAACAAGCACAGAAAGATGAACAGACTAACCCGTATAACATGCCTGCCGGTACGGACGCTCCCAAAACCGACGAAGTGCCCGCTCAATCAGAGCCTGCCACAGAGACTCCGGCGCCTGTTGCAGAATAGCCTCAGGCTTTTCTGTCGGTAGCTGTTATACTTGATTTGATAGGCGAAGCGGTAACTCTGTCCGGGTTGCGGCTTCGCTTACTTTTTTGCGCCGGATTTATTATTAACTAACTATTTATAATTTAATAAAATGGAAACTACAAACGGACTTCATCAAACATTAAGAGATTCGAGCGCAGCGCGTTGGACTGCTTTGTTGCTATTAGCTTCGGCCATGTTCTGCTCTTATATTTTTATGGACATACTGTCGCCTATAAAAGATTTGATGCAGTCGACCCGCGGCTGGGACTCCACGGCATTCGGAACAATGCAGGGAGCTGAAACTTTTCTTAATGTATTTGTCTTCTTCCTTATTTTTGCGGGTATCATCTTGGATAAGATGGGAGTTCGTTTTACTGCTATTCTGTCCGGAGCGGTCATGCTTGTAGGGGCAATCATCAATTGGTATGCAGTAACGGAAATGTTTATTGGCAGCGGATTGGAAAGATGGTTTACCAATAATCTGAACTATATACCGGGATTCGATGAGCTGGGTATTTCTCCTTTTTATGAAGGAATGCTCGCTTCGGCTAAGTTTGCGGCTTGCGGCTTTATGATTTTCGGTTGTGGGGTAGAAATGGCAGGTATTACAGCGTCTCGCGGAATCGTAAAGTGGTTTAAAGGCCGTGAGATGGCTTTGGCTATGGGGTCGGAGATGGCTTTGGCGCGGCTGGGAGTGGCCACCTGTATGATATTCTCTCCCGTATTTGCCAAGTTAGGCGGAAACATCGATGTTTCCCGGTCGGTGGCTTTTGGAGTCGTGCTGCTGATGATTGCGCTGATCATGTTCATCGTTTATTATTTTATGGATAAGAAACTGGACATGCAAACGGGCGAGTCGGAAGAAAAAGACGAACCTTTCAAGGTGAGTGATTTGGGAAAGATACTTTCGAGCGGAGGCTTCTGGGTTGTGGCATTGCTTTGCGTGCTTTATTATTCGGCTATTTTCCCGTTTCAAAAGTATGCGGTGAATATGTTGCAATGTAATTTGACTTTTAAAGAAATCGATCCTTCTTCTTTTTGGGCAACCAATACCGTGACCGTCATTCAGTATTGCATCATGCTGGTGGTAGCGGCCGCTGCGTTTGCCAGCAATTTCTCCAAGCGTAAAGCGAAGAAATATGGCCTGCTTATCCTGGCCTCCTTGGCTCTGGTGCTTTTCTGCTGGATGGGTTACAAACGCCAAAGCGCGGAAACGGTATTTGCGGTATTCCCTATTTTAGCTGTCGGCATCACCCCCATATTGGGAAATTATGTAGACCATAAGGGAAAGGCTGCGACCATGCTGGTCATGGGTTCGTTGCTGCTCATTGCCTGTCATCTGATTTTTGCTTTTGTTCTTCCGGAGCTTAGAGGGAATGTCGTTGGAGGTTTTGTTGTCGCTTATCTTACCATTCTTGTGCTGGGGGCGAGCTTCTCTTTGGTTCCCGCTTCTTTATGGCCGAGTGTGCCGAAGCTGGTCGATGCGAACATCATCGGCAGCGCTTATGCCCTTATTTTCTGGATTCAAAATATCGGGTTATGGCTTTTCCCGTTGCTTATAGGTAAAGTTCTCGATAAAACTAATCCGCAATTGGTGGCTGATTTGCGTGACGGAGTCATTACTGCCGAAGAGGCGGCTATCTCTTACGATTACACTATGCCGTTGGTGATGTTGGCAGGATTGGGAGTCGCCGCTCTTATCTTGGGTTTTGTGCTTAAGGTAGTCGACAGGAAGAAAGGCTACGGGCTGGAGCTCCCCAATATCAAAGAGTAAGCAGGCAAAACAAAGATATTTGCTATTGGTTGCAGTTCGGCAAAGCAGGTAAGGTCTAAACAGTTTTTTGAATGGCTATGGCTTCTAAAGAGAAAGTGAATCTGTTGCAGGTTATTCCCTGTCGTAGTCCGCGCATCACAACATGTAAGGAAGGAGAGGAGACCGTTCTCTCCTTTCCTCGTTTTAAGAATGCGTGGATAAATCGTTATTTACTGCCGAAAGGCGTATCGAAAGAAATTCATGTTCGTCTGGAGAAACATGGAGCGGCTGTATGGGAACTTATAGACGGAAGACGAACGGCAGGTGAAATTATAGAAAAACTCGCGGCGCACTTCGGCAACGAAGCGGGCTACGAGTCGCGTATTGCTTCTTTTCTTTTTCAGTTGCGGAAAGACGGCTTTATAAAACTGACCGTCATTGAATGAAAAGCTTCCATAGAATAAAGAACAGGGCTACCGTGATACCGAATATAATGAGGGTTCCCCATGTGAAGTAGCGCGCGTCTTTTTCTTTTTTTATTTTCGTCTCTTTAATGATGTATTCCATTTCTTCGGGCGTAGTATCCGGCATGGAAAGAGAATTCCCCATCTGCATCTTCTTCAATTGCTGATTTCTCCGTTCGCGGTTTAAGCGAGAAGCTTCTCTTCCTTGACGGAGCCGATGGATCATATCAAGCATGTGTCCTTCGCCGCCCATGTCTTTTTCGTTTTAAGTTTTTATCTGTTGTCTTCCCGATCTATTTTCAACAACCCTCCGGTAGAAGTGTCGAAATAGACTTTGATGGTAGAGTTCTTGTTGAACAATACCGGAGCCAGATATTCCACAATCCCGAATTGAGTGACGGGTATTTCTCCTTCGTAGAGTTTCTTCCTGCCGTCTGTCAGTGTCACCAAAGCTTGTCCCGGCACGTTGTAAGCTATCCCCTCGAGCTTTTTCTTTTTCTTTTCGTCTTCTTCGGGGATGTTTATTTTCTTCAGGTCTTTCAGACTGATGTAGTAAGGCTCGCCTGCGAGGTCGTTAACGGCTACTATACCCAATTTTCTGGAGAAACGGAAAACTATTTCTTTGTCGAATTCTTTGTCAGGCGTCAGGCGGACCGTGAAAGTTCTGACCTCTTCATCGCGTGTGCCGGAGAACATTTCCGTCATCGCCTCTTCCTGCTTGTTCAGGTTGTCGAGCATAATTTTCAGCTGGGCGCCGTCTTGCGGCATATTGTCGGCCTGCCCGCGGAGAAGTGCGTTTCTGCTTTCGCGGATGTTGTATATTTCTTTGGCTACCAGTTCCGCCATTTTCGCGGTGGAGTTGGTCATAAGAATTTCTTCGGTGAGGAAATCGCGCGGATTCGTCTTTCGGCGTGTTGCCGCAACAAGCGGCTCCATCCTCTTTTCTTTTCCTCCGCCATAGGGTACATTGATCGATTCCACAATTCCGTCTTCCGTAAGCGTGAGCAGGGGAGCCACTGTCTTGTCTTTCATCTTGACGAAGTAAGTCGCTTCGCTATCGGGGATTCCCGCCGATCTGACCTTTATCCCGCTCAGCTCCCAGTATTCTTCGGCAACGACGGGAACGTCGGACATACGTAAGTAGCGGTCGGCATATTTGCCGAACTCTCCGGGCGTATAGCTGATTTTCTTCGCTTTTATTTCAATTTCGATTTCAGTTTTCGGCAGCATGTATACCACGCCGTAATCTTTTCCGCGAGTCACTCCTGTGAGAACTTCCGTTTGCGCATGGGCAGAAGTTGCCATCAGCAGGCCTGTCGCTATAATTAACTTTTTCATATTCGGTTCTTTTTCTTGGTTTAAAAAAACAAAGTTAATGAAGTTCCGCATAAACCGCTAAGTTCTTAACGTTTATTCGCTTACGGTTTTTCTTTTATTTGCCTGTCAATTGCCGGCGGTGTATAAGATAGGTCGTGACAAAGAGGCTGACTTTTTCTTTTATTCGCCTATCAATTGCCAGGCCTTTGGCAGATTGGAAACGATATCGCTTGCGATCAGTCCCGTCATTCCTTTCTTCTTTTGCGCGAGGTTTCCCGCCAGTCCGTGTATGTATGTTCCTATTTTGCACGCTTCTTCCGCCGTATATCCTTGTGCGGTCAAGGCTAAAACAATTCCGGTCAGCACATCTCCGCTACCGCCTGTCGCCATGCCCGGATTTCCCGTCGGGTTGAAGTAGCACTTTCCTTCGGGAGTGATGATGGCAGAGTAAGCCCCTTTTAAAATGATGTGTACGTCGGCAGTCTGCGCCAGTTCGCGGGCTTTGGCCAGACGCTCGTAAGAATCCTGACATTTGCCTGCGAGACGATCCAGCTCTTTGGGGTGAGGCGTGAGGATGCATCCTTTGGGCAAATGAGTCAGCTCATGCCGATGATTGGCGATGATGTTGAGCGCGTCGGCATCCAGCACCATCGGAGTCTGACACTGTGTCAACAATTGGAGCAACGCCATCTCCGTCTCCGCGCTTCGCCCCAATCCGGGTCCGATGCCGACGGCCTGGTAGTCGTCCGTGTCGGTGGGCGAGGCGAAGCATGTCTCACTTCCGTCTGCTTCCACCATTGCTTCGGGAACAGCTGTCTGGAGGATGTCGTTGTTGCATGCCGGAGCGTGTACCGTAAGCAGTCCCACACCCGAGCGGAGACAAGCGCGAGCCGCCAAAACCGAAGCGCCGGCCATTCCTTTCGAGCCGGCGATTAAAAGAGCGTGCCCGAAGTTTCCTTTGTGGGCAAACCGGTTCCTTGGTTTCATCAGGTAGCGGATGTCTTCCGTTTCCAGTATTTCGTAATCTGTCTCGATTTCTTCGATGCCTTCCTTGCTCAACCCGATGTCCAATATTTCCCATTCGCCGATAAACTCCGCGTTTTCGGGAAACAGGAAAGCCAGTTTGGGAAATTGCAGGCTGAAAGTGACATCGGCGCGAATAATATTGGTTTTGACGTTGAACGTGTTCTCTTCTCCCATCAGGCCCGAAGGAATATCGATCGACGCCACCGTTGCCGGTGAGGCGTTGATGTATTTCACAACCGCCGCGAATCCGCCGCTCAACGGCTTGTTCAGTCCCGAACCGAACAGACCGTCGATTACCAGATGTTCGGCAGTCAGTGTCGGGGGTGCGAACTGTGTGCTGATTTCATGAAAATCCACCTCCTCCATCATCTCCACCAATTCCTTGTTCGTTTGGCAGTCCGGCGAAAGTTTTCCTTTGATGTTGAAAAGGAAAACCTCTGTTTTATATCCTTTCTCCGCCATCATCCGGGCCACAGCCAGCGCGTCTCCTCCATTGTTGCCCGGTCCGGCAAAAAATGTTATCGGCGTTTCCGTGCCCCATCTTTCGGTTATTTCTTTGGTAAGGGCTTGCGCAGCCCGCTCCATCAGGTCGATAGATGCAATCGGTTCATGTTCAATGGTATATGCGTCCAGCTTTTTTATACTGCCGGTAGGGAATATTTTCATTGTAATTTCTTTTTAGAGTTTATCGTACCACAAAATTACACAAAAACTCCGAGAATCGGCTGAAATCGGTTGTTATTTGCCATTTCCGTTCCGTTACGGGCGTTTCCTTTCATCGGCACGCTGTTTGGCGACTTCATATTTCAGGCTTCCTTTATTCCGGATCTTGCCTATGTAGATTGAGGTGGAGCTATGTTCTTTAAGGGAAACCTCCGTATTGAATGAAGAGAGGGCAATTGCTTGATTTAAATTTCAATTCTGGCAGATATGCAGGTGCTGGTTCATCTCTTCCGGCGCAGTTCGCAGCGGGTGTGGTTTTCTTGTCTTTATTTCTGCTTTGAGAGGCTTTTGGATGGCATTCTACTCGGATTCTCAGTTCGAAAGCGGACAGTTGGGGTTCTTCATCTTGCGCAAATCTGTGGCTGGTTTTCCGGAGACGAAGCACGGGGCATGCTTTGGCTTTGGTTTCTCTGTTGCCTGTGGTCCTTTATCCGACGTTTGAAAGCAAAAGGCTGAGGCATTGAAAGCGGTGCATTTCCACTGGAGAGGTAAAGAGAAAGGGACTGTCCGTATGCCGGGCAATCCCTTCGTCTCATTCTAAAAAGATAGAATTATTTCTTTTTACGATTACCGTAGCGGTTCATGAACTTGTCGACACGGCCGGCAGTGTCTACCAGCGTAGATTTACCTGTATAGAACGGGTGTGACGTGTTCGAGATTTCAATCTTCAGCAACGGATATGTTTCACCTTCGAATTCGATGGTCTCTTTAGTTGCTACAGTTGATTTCGACAAAAACATATCGCCGTTTGACATATCTTTGAACACTACCGGACGGTATGATTCTGGATGAAGACCTTTTTTCATTTCAGTATCTGCTTTTAAAAATTATATATTCTGTTACTATTTTGGTAAGAAATAGTGTAATGGTCATTTTTCAGTGCGCAAAGATAATGCATTTCAACGAAATAGCAAAGAAAAAGAATCAAAAAGAAAAGTTTGCCACGCAGAGGTGGCAATAACCCGCGGAAATATCTTTTAATATATTGAAATAGGATTAAATTATTATTATCAATGAGATATTTCCACGTTCTCTTTTTTCTATTAAAAGGATTATTCCTACCTTTGCGTAGAATTTTATTCACTAACAATAAACTTTAAACAAAATGATTAATTACAAAGATTTAGGCCTGGTAAATACCAGAGAGATGTTTGCAAAGGCTATCAAAGGCGGATATGCTATCCCTGCTTTCAACTTCAACAACATGGAGCAGTTGCAAGCCATCATCAAGGCTGCAGTCGAGACTAAATCTCCGGTGATTTTGCAAGTTTCGAAAGGAGCCCGTCAATATGCCAACCAGACTTTGCTGCGTTATATGGCGGAAGGCGCTGTGCAATACGCAAAGGAACTGGGATGCGAAAAGCCGGAAATCGTTCTTCACCTCGATCACGGAGACTCTTTCGAAACCTGCAAATCTTGTATCGATATGGGATTCTCTTCGGTTATGATCGATGGTTCTCACCTTCCTTACGACGAAAACGTTGCGTTGACCAAGAAAGTGGTTGAATACGCTCATCAGTTCGATGTGACTGTAGAGGGCGAGCTGGGTGTATTGGCCGGTGTGGAAGATGATGTTTCCGCAGACCACCATACATATACCGAGCCGGATGAAGTGGTTGATTTCGTTACGAAGACCGGTTGCGACAGCTTGGCTATTTCTATCGGAACTTCTCACGGAGCTTACAAATTTACTCCGGAACAATGTCATGTAGATCCGGCAACAGGCCGTATGGTTCCTCCTCCTTTGGCATTCGACGTGTTGGATGCTGTGATGAAGGAGTTGCCCGGATTCCCCATCGTTCTGCACGGTTCTTCTTCCGTTCCTCAGGAAGAGGTGGAAACGATCAACAAATTCGGTGGAGCGTTGAAGGCTGCTATCGGTATTCCCGAAGAGTGGTTGCGCAAAGCTGCTAAATCTGCGGTTTGCAAAATCAATATCGACTCCGACTCACGTCTGGCTATGACGGCTGCTATTCGTCGTGTGTTTGCTGAGAAACCGGCCGAATTCGACCCCCGCAAGTATCTGGGACCGGCTCGCGACAGCATGGAGAAACTGTACAAGCACAAGATCATCAACGTGTTGGGCTCAGACAATAAGTTGGCTGAATAATAAATATACTTTTAATATATGATTGGATGAAGGCTGTGGCTGTCGATGGCGGTTACAGCCTTTTCTTATTGTAGCGGGGCTCTTCGATGAGTTGTGGAATGCAGTGGTGGGGGAGGACAAAAGCCGCTGTTGCAGGAGAGTGGTTTCGTTTCGTTCGAATAAATGTTCTGCTTGTTTCAATCGGTGGCAGTATTCTGTTCAGGTAAAAGCTCTGCTTGTCTCAACCACCGGCAGTATTGTGCTCAGCTAAGGGCTTTGCGTGCTTCAACCGGCAGCAGTACGGTGCTCAGATAAAAGTTCTGTTTATTTTAATCAGAGATTTCGTTCCCTTTAAATTATTATTGTCCGCTAAACCATAATTATCTACTCCCAACTCGTTAGCTATTAACGTATTTCTATGGAGATATGCAACTTGTTATGCTGGGAATTTAATTGTATTAACAAATTTTGTATTTTTATTGACGGTTGCAAATATTCTCCCTATTAGTTTGAATTTTACATTATTCAGTACTAATAGAGAGTGCTTTCCTTCCTTTTTCTTTCTTTGATAGTAACCTTTTAGTTCCTTGTCAGTTCTTATTGCATTAATGGCGGTAAGGTGGAGCATTGCCTTTATTTTCTTATCAGCCAAGGGATTCACTCTGGCTTTTCCTCTGACAGTTGTTCCCGAAGTGTATTCAAAAAGGTGCGACTTCTGCATATCATGCAAACTTTCTGGAATTGCTGAACGATGTAAATCCCTTTGTAGCAATGATGACATACACTGCAATGGTTTTACCGATACCTAGAATACTCATAAGAAGTTCCTGCTGTCTGTTAAGAAGTTGTTTTGAATTTATATAGTCGTTCCTTATAAATTCAAATTATGCTGAAAATTTCATTTTATCTTGGCGGAAAAACCATTGGAAACTAAAATATAAAAAATTTTCTTTTAGTCTTTCCATCATTTTCTTCAAGTTCCAGGCAGTTGCAGCCAGATAAGCGTTGATTTGTATGCCTTTTTCAGATCACAGGTAATTCTGTTCCATACGGAGGTCCTTTTAAGATGTCCGAACATAGGTTCAATTGCCGCTCTGGCTCTGCATTTGTTTCGTTTCTGCCGTTTTTGACAAGGGGTGTCTTTGGCTTTGGGTTTACCGGGAGTGATGATGCTTACACCCCTTATTTGTTTGCGCCCCCTTTCCGCCTCGATCATAAATCAACTCTTGGGGTAATTTCAACCGACCGGCTTCCATCTGTGCAAGTAGTGGTTCTATTGTATCGCCCCGTCGTAAGGGTTTCCCAAAAATGCTTTTATAGCCGTGATAATTTTTCGCCCTTTTCTACCCGTGATTATCATCCCCACTTTATTGTCGAACCCATATTGCTTGTGCGCCTTTCCCTTAGCAATACAGCGGGTAAAGGGTTTATGCAGACTGTAGATTTTGTCCTTGTCGTTTTTCTGTTGATTCACTGCACGCTTGCAGATTGAAAGGGTCTGTTCGTATTGCTTTTTTTGTGCCTCTGTCATTTTACGTTCAAGTTCCCGAAGTTGGATATTGGCTATCGTTTTCAAGCGACGTTTGGCCTTGCTGGTACGTTTCTTACGTTTGGGATGCTTACCGTTGTATGTGTCCCGAACCAACCGTTTGCTCTCACGTATATAGCTCCGATGCTGCTTGATCCCTTCCTTATCGACAATGGCATTGCACTTGTCGATGACCTTTTTGCAAAGCTTGGCATCGGTAGGAAAGGTGGTGTTATTTTCTTGAACAGTGGTGTCTGAAAGGACAAAACCGGTTTGTCCCGGCAACTTTTTACCGTGTGAAGCTGTACGCTGTAAGCGAATATTTTCCCTATCCCTTCTTCTCCCACACGGTTACGGAAATGGACAAAGTTACTCGGGTCAAAAGGAAACTCATGTTCGAAAAACTCACATCCACAAAAGTACTGGAAATAAACATTCCGAACCCAATACTCGAGAATGTGCTCATCTCCAAGATTGTACAGGTGCTTCAAAAGCTCTGCTGCAATGAGGCCTTTCGCACGTTCTCCTCACTCCAAGATTGTACAGGTGCTTCAAAAGCAGGCAGCCGACCATCAAACGGATGGGAATGCTTGGTGCACCCCGTTGTGAATTCAAAGGAGTAAATTCTTCCTCAAAATATGATCAATCGATCTTGTCTGCCAAAAGAACGAGTTCATGCCCCATATCGATGAAGTCTTTCAGCATCGGGCGAAACAGATCGCGTTGTCCTTTTTCCGATAATTTCCCTAACATAATTTGCAGAGTTTTAGTACCTAAAGAGACAAAATATTGCAAAAAATACAACTGTTTATGAGATTATTTCACTGAATATCTGATAACTATACGCTTTTAAGGAGCAACTATATACCGAAGCTGTTTTATAGGTTCGATAGCCCCTACGCTGTCATGTATATTGGCTGCATGAATTTTTACAGCCATTGGTAATCCCAGAGTATCAACAATGATATGTTCTTTTCTGCCTTTGACTTTCTTTTCACCGTCAATACCATACTCACTACTGTCTATGTGATGAGAAGTTCTCGCGCTTTTGGAGTCTATGAGTCCAATGCTTGGGCTGAAGCTTTGCCAAAGGCTTTTCGAACCGATTCGCGAAGATGGTGTATCAATTCCTCAAAGAGTCCCTCCAACTTCCATTTGCGAAAATAGAAGTAAACGGTTTGCCAAGGACCGAATTCCTTGGGAAGCATACGCCACTGGTAGCCGGTCTTGGTTATGTAGATCATAACATTTATCATTTCACGTAATGACTTTTTTTGCTTCCTTTGGTTGATTTCTACTATATTTTTTATAACTTGTTACTGTTTATCAGTCAGGTTGGTTGGATAATTACTCGTAACTTATGTCTTGATAGCCATAAAGTTAAGAAATAATATTTAATTAACAAGCTGATAAACAATATATTAAATGATTATTCCATAATTCAAAACAACTTCTCAGTTTTGATAAGATTCTGAAATTCGCGAAAGACAAGGTTGAAAAAAAGACTTTACCTCCCGGAAATCCTACGTTGTTTTTACCCTGCCTAATGGAGATACACCTAAACAATTGCTCGCACACAGCCAATACCTTATTCAAATCTTCGGGCATTTACTCTTCTTTCGGAGAAAAGAGGTTTCTGTACGGCATAGAATAAAAATACAAAAACTCCTTGAATTCTAAAATATCTTTCATATCTTTGTTTCCAGTTTTTTTGGTGTCATCCGCCCTATATATTCTTTGGGGTGAATGGTGAAAAGGGAATCAGGTGTAAATCCTGAACAGACCCGCTGCTGTAAGCTCAACCAAAATCCTTGTGCAATATTCAAATCCACTGTCCTGATTATCGGGATGGGAAGGAGGCACAAAGGACGAGTAAGTCAGAAGACCTGCCAAGATTAAATGTTTCATAGCTTTCGGGAAGTTGGAGCTTGAAGTACTAAATAAAACGCACGCTACGGCTGTTTTTTTATTTCATTATTTGGGTTATTCTACCTTTGTAAAAACATTTTACACGTGCGTTAATTTCTCTCAATACCCCACTTCCCGAAAGCTTAATTTTCGGCAAATAATGAATTTATGCAAGAAAATCACACCTTGTCTTGTAATCGGACTATTATTGATTATGGCAGGAAATCTATTTGCACAAACTGGAGTGAATCAGTCCAAGCAAATACCCGGTCAGCTCGTAACTTCTCAATCCGACAAAGATTCAACGGCAATGTCTCTCCAATTGGATGAGCTTGTAGTTTATGGCAGCCTCTTGATGAAGGAGGTGATTCCCGTCCAGAAACTGTCGGGTGAACAACTCAAAAATCTCAGTTCGTTTTCGGTAGCCGATGCCATACGCTATTTTTCAGGCGTACAACTTAAAGACTACGGCGGCATTGGTGGGTTGAAAACTGTGAACGTTCGCAGTATGGGCACACATCACGTGGGTGTTTTCTATGATGGCATTCAGCTGGGCAATGCACAGAATGGACAAATCGATTTGGGCAAATTCTCGCTCGAAAACATCGAAGAGATATCGTTGTATAACGGGCAAAAAAGCAATATCTTTCAACCCGGAAAAGATTTCGGTTCGTCAGCCACAGTCTATTTACGTTCGCGTACACCTCGTTTTGTGGAAAACAAACGATACAATTTGCGCACCTCTGTCAAAGGCGGTTCTTTCGACCTCATAAACCCCTCTGTGCTTTATGAATACAAAATAAACGACAATCTGAGTGCTTCCATAAATGGTGAGTATATCAGCGCTTCCGGAAAATACAAATATCGTTATAAACGTGTTTATCCTAACAGCCGCGAAGTGATGTACGATACCACTGCTGTGAGGAAGAACGGCGATATCTATTCTGTCCGTTTTGAAGGAGGATTGTTCGGAACAATACCCAAAGGGTATTGGCGGGTGAAAACCTATTTCTACGATTCGGAACGAGGTATACCCGGAGCCATTGTGAACAACAAATGGAAAAACTCGCAACGCCAATGGGATAGAAGTTTCTTCACGCAAGGGGTTTTTCAGAAAAGCATTACTCCAAAATACGATATTTTGGTTAACGCCAAGTTTGCGTACGACTATATGCACTACCTTAATCCCGACACTACGCTGATGCTTATCGACAATACCTTTAAGCAGAAAGAAGTATATGCTTCTGTAAGCAATAAATACTCCATCACTCGCAATTGGGACGCTGTGCTGTCTGCAGATGTGCAGTACAACACGCTGACCTCCGATTTAGACGGTTTTGTTTTTCCGAAACGGCTCACTACGCTTGTTGCTTTGGCAAGTGCTGCCGACCTTGGTAAAGTAAAAATGCAGGGAAGTATGTTGGCTACTTTCGTGCGCGAACGTATCAGATCGGGGAACACTACTGCCGACGACAATGTTGAAGCCGCACCCGATAAACGTGAATTTACCCCTGCCTTTTTTGTATCCTACAAACCATTCAAAAGTCAGAACTTCAACATCCGCGCTTTTTACAAACATATTTTCCGAATGCCTACGTTTAACGACCTCTACTATACCGATATTGGCAATATCAAACTTAAACCGGAGTATACTCATCAATATAATGTGGGATTTCGATACGAAAAATCATACGAGAAAAACATCATCAAGCATTGGGAATTTCAAACCGATGCCTACTACAACGAAGTTACTGATAAAATTGTTGCCGTACCCAAAGGCACTGGGCAATACCGATGGATGATGATGAACTTGGGCTGCGTGGAAATTCGTGGTGTAGATGTCTCCGCATCCACAACCATTGAGCCGCTCAAAGATTTGCTATTCAATCTTCGTCTGACATACACCTATCAAAAAGCACAAGATTTCACTAACCGGGAAAATCCATTCTTGCAAGAACTGACCTACGGCGGTCAAATTGCGTATATCCCCTGGCACAACGGATCGGTTGTGGCCGCACTTACGTACAAATCTTGGCAAATGAATTACAGCTTTATATACGTGGGCGAGCGTTATCACAGTTCGGCAAATATTCTTGAGGATTATGAACAGCCTTGGTACACCAACGATATGACAATAAGTAAGAAATTTACAATAAGAAAGATAAATATGCGAGCAGCTTTAGAGATAAATAATATCTACAATCAGAATTACGAAGTAGTACTTAATTATCCCATGCCCGGTAGAAATTACAAACTTTCATTAACACTTGAAATATGATGTTATTAGTGGAGATGCAATGCTTGTGTCTATTAAAAACCGGAACCTTATTCATTGCTTTTCTTGCTGTGCTTTCCTCTTGCCGTGGCGATGTGGAAATGGTTCTTTCGGAAGAAAAACAGTTAACACCTGATTTACAGTCGGCAAAAACCCACGCGGGGTTTTATCTACTTAACGAGGGCAATATGGGCACCAATAAATGTACCCTTGATTTTCTTGACTTCGAAAAAGGTATTTACAAACGTAATATTTACGCCGAAATCAACCCCACTGTCCCCAAAGAGATGGGAGATGTGGGTAACGACATCGGTATATACGGCAGTAAGCTCTATGCAGTAATCAATTGCTCCAATAAAATAGAGGTAATGGATGCCCGAAGCACCAAACGCATCGGCCAGATAGAAATTCCCAACTGCCGATACATTAAATTCCATAAACAATATGCTTATGTAACTTCATATGCCGGTCCAGTAAAAATTGACCCACATTACGAACAGTTAGGTTATGTGGCAAAAGTGGATACCGCCACTCTGAAAGTTATTGATCGCTGTTTAGTAGGTTTTCAACCCGACGAACTGGAAATAGTTGACGGTAAAATATACGTTGCCAATTCCGGTGGGTATATGGGTGCCGGGGATTTAAAAGGATACGAACGGACAGTCTCAGTTATCGACATAGCTACCTTTAAGGAAGAAAAGAGGATTCCTGTGGCTTGGAACCTGCATCGTATAAAGGCGGATAAAAGAGGAAATCTTTGGGTAAGTTCGCGTGGCGATTACAAAGGGTATCCTTCACGCTTGTTTTTTCTCGACAAAGAACAACAACGGGTTACCGATACCATAGCTGTTGCCGCAACTCATTATTGGATAGATGATGACCTTTTGTACGTGTATGGAGCTGAATATAGCTATATCAATAAACAAGAATGGACTTTTTCTTATGGGATAGTGGATACAAGAACTCATCAGGTTATTACAAAAAATATTATTACCGATGGTACAGACAAACAGATTGAAATGCCTTATGGCATTATGGTGCATCCCGGTACGAAAGATATTTACATTACCGATGCCGGTAATTTTGTGACTCCGGGTGCATTATATTGCTTTGACCGTTACGGCAGAATGAAATGGAAAGTGCGTGCAGGTAACATTCCTGCTCATTTTGTACTTCTTCCTCAACCATAAAAAACAAAAAACATGAAACAAAAAACTAGCTTATTCCTGTTCTTATTTGCGATGCTGATAAGTTCGTGCAATAAAGATGAAATTTTACCTGCTGCCCCCGTAATATCAGGTTTGGAGGCAGAATATGCCGTTGTGGAAGGCGATAAACTGCCCCTGATGCCTACGATAGACAATAAGGAAGGCGTTTCCTATCGTTGGATGCTGGACGGCAAAGAAGTATCAACCGCATCCGGTTACACATTTTTAGCATCGGTAACGGGCGACTACACCATAATGTTTACGGCTACCAACAAAGGTGGTTCAGATCAGAAAAGAATAACCATAAAAGTGTTGAAAAAAGATGAACCTCCTTTCATCACCGGTTTAAAAGAAGAGTATGCCGTAACGGTTGAAACCGATTTGTTGTTAAAGCCCGAAATAACGGGAAGTGGCAATATAGCCATTGATTGGTTGTTGGATGGGAAAAGCGTTGCAAGTAAATCAGAATACACATTTAATGCAGAAAAAACAGGCAGTTATAAGCTCGTGCTGAAAGCAACCAACAAAGGTGGCACTACTCAAAAAGAAATATTAATTACAGTAATAGAGAAAGGGCTTGCACCGGCTATCTCGAATATTAATGAGAAATATGAAATTGCTCCCGGAATTGGTTTGGTGCTACGTCCATCTGTTGCAAGCGATACGCAAGTAGCTTATTCGTGGACACTAAACGGAAAAGAAGTGGCGGATACTCCTGAATACACTTTCAAAGCCGCCCAACCAGGCAATTATATTCTTACCCTGAAAGTTACAAATGAAAATGGTTCGTTTGAAAAGCAAATATCTATTGCAGTGGAGATTAAAACTCAAGATATAAAAACAACAGCTTACAATGTATTGCTTTTTGATTTTACATCATTTGAGTCCATTCCCCAAGACCTGAAATTGTCAATAATAAAGGCCCCGTCAGAACTGTATCGGATTTCACTTACTAATGAGAAAAAGCCGATGTTTGTTGCAGCAGAGCCCGGATCCTACACATTAGAGGTATCCAGTGATAACGTAATCTCGGAAATCGTCCAAATAGAAGTAGTCAATCTTCCTAAGAGTCCGTCACCATACATCGCACGCGTGTTTGATTACCGTCCTGCACCCGGACAGTTTGTGAATAAGCTTCCTGAATATGCCAGAGGCGACACATACGAAGATATGGTGCGGAAAGCCGGAGAGTGGATCGTGGGAGAAGACGCCTTTATGATAACCCTTGGTGGATGGGGAGGCTATGTAACTTTTGGATTTGACCATACGATTATAAATGTAGAAGGCAAGCGAGACTTTAGAATAAACGGAAATGCTTTTGGTGCTAACGATAACAAACGTCCCGGTGCACCGTTTGGCGGCAGCTGCGAGCCGGGCATCATTATGGTGGCTTACGATAAAAACAAAAATGGCAAACCTGATGAAGACGAGTGGTGCGAAATAAAGGGAAGTGGAAATTTTTCGGCGAGAAATGAACCGTGGTACACCATTGCAAAAGATAACGGAAACGATGTGAATGTATATCGGGATTATGAGATGACCTACTACCGTCCGGCCAAAGAAGAACCCGAAATATATGCAGAACCCGATAATCCATTAGCATTTACGATTATAAAAGACTATATCCGCTGGAAAGATAATAAAAATCATAGTGGCTATAAGATAAAAAACGTGTATCATAAGCAAAGCTATTATCCGGGATGGATAAAAGAAGACAAAATGACTTTTAAAGGAATACGTCTCGCCGAAAATGCCGTGGATGAAGGCAAATTTAATCCCGGCATAAATTCTGGCGGAGTTTATTTTGTTCTCTACGGCTACAGATACGGGTATGTGGACAACCAACCGAATCAGGGAGACGGTTCGGCCATTGACATTGATTGGGCTATTGACAAAGACGGCAACCCTGCTAACCTGCCCGGTATTGATTTTGTGAAAGTATATAACGGTGTAAACCAAGAAAACGGATGGTTGGGGGAAACTTCTACTGAGGTACAACGGGGGGAAGATCTGCATATGCTTGGAGTAAATATTGACACAATAAAAGACTGATTATAAATCAAATCACTAATTATTTAAATATTGTCACAATGAAAAAAATATTCTCATTTTTGACATTGACAGCACTGATCGTATTTGCATCGTGCTCAAAAGAAAACATCGTTTCTACGGATAATGATGTTGTTGCTCCGGGATCCGAACAGATACTTACAGTACAGGGACATCCTTATGAGGTGTCAAAATCGCAAGTAAAGAATATCAAGAAGTCTTCCCGCTCAGTGATGATTTCTTTAAATGGGGGCGATCCGGGTTTCTCAATGGACGACATCCAATTTTGGGCAGGCACAGGAACCAACAAAGCTGCAATGGTTATTGAATGGCACGATGGGAAAACGAGCGATGCTTTGGTATGGGGCTATAAATGGAATGGCACTGCTTATGGATTTGATATGATACGTGAAATTGTAAAAGCAGATCCTCGCCTGATATTTCTTACTCATATGACCGGACCGATGGGCAATACTATTGCCGGATTAGGATACAATATTAACCAAACGGGGGCACATTATTTAATTTACGATGAAGATAGTACAAATCCACATTATCCGATAGATGGAATCGTTGTTACAAATGCCTATAACTATGACAATTGGAGATATTCAGACCCGGCAGACCATTGGCGGTCGGGTTGGTACCAAGGCTATTGGAGTTATTGGGTAAAAGATTCGAAAGAAGAAGAATGGCAATACTCTAATTGGGGAGCTTCGAGCCGCGAACTTGTAAACGGCAGTTGGGACGGATGGTCATACCTCGATGATATGAGTATATGGACAGGGCGTCCGCTCGGAAATAAATTTACTCCCGCAGCATTGAATTAATACAAAACATATAGTCAAACAATTAAAAATTACTCGTAATGAAAAAACTAACAAACTTCTTAGTTATTTTGCTCAGCAGTGTCGTATTGTTTAGCTGCTCGTATGACGATTCTTTTTTGAAAGAGGAAATCGAAAAAATGAAAACCGATATAAAATCGTTGAAAGAACAAACGACATCGCTGAAAACCGTTGTCGATGCGTTGAATGCCGGCAAGGTAATAACCAATGTCAAAAAACTTGCCGATGACAAAGGATATAAAATCACATTTAACGATGGTGCCGCTATTGAAGTGCTCAATGGTGAAAAAGCACCTGTCATCGGAATTCAAGAATCGGAAAACGTGTATTACTGGACAATTACCACCAACGGCAAAACCGAATTTTTACTCGATAAGAACAATCATAAACTGCCCGTATCGGGAAAAGAGGGAAAGCCGGGCAATACTCCCGAGTTGGGAATTGATGCCGAAGGCTATTGGACGGTGAACAACATCCGCATAAAAGACGGGAACGGAAAAGATATAAAAGCAGAGGGAGATTCTTTTTTCAAAGAAGTGAAAGAGAATGAAAGTGAAGTAACCTTTGTTTTGGCAGATGGAAAAACAATCGTAATTCCCAAAGTTGGCGATACGTTTTTATATTTTGAGTTGCCCGAAAACGTACAAATGTTTGTAGGAAAACCCGGAGAGAATTTGCGATTGAGAATAAAATTCGCCAATATAGACGCAATGGAAATTACCACTAAGCCGAATCAATGGCGGGTAAACCTCCACCGTCCTGATAAATATGTAAATGTTTCCATTCCGAAAGACGCAAAATTTGGTGTATACGAAGTCGTTTTGCGCGGGTTAGACAAAAAAGGGTTGGTGTTTATGGCTGTTGCCAAAATAAGTATTGCTGCGGCACAAGGATTTACCGACCCAATGGGTGCCTTTATTCTCAACGAAGGCAATATGACCACCGAAAACGGCTCACTCATCTTTATTTCTTCAAGCGGACACGTTTTTGATAAAGCATACGCCAATATAAACGGACAAGAACTGGGCAACGTAACACAAGACCTTTTCATTAAAGATAAGAAAATATGGATTATCTCGCAAAACGGAACGGTAGCTGCAACCGGAACCGTATTTAAGAACGAAGGAATGCTTGTGGTAGCAAATGCTGAGACAATGAAGCGAGTGGCGGTGTACGATGAGGTGCTTAAAGAAAATGGTAAATACAAATTGAGTTGGCCGACGCACCTTGCCGTATTAAATGACGAAAATGTTTTTATCAGGGACAACCAAGGAGTAAGTTTATTCAACAGTAAAACCGAAGAATTAACCCTTATACCAAATACAAGGGGAGCCGCTAAAAACCGTATGGCTGTGGCAAACAATAAAGTATTCGTGATTAAATCGAGACAACTCATCGTGTTTGAAGCCGATAAAAAAGAAATCGTACATACCATTGATATGGGGGCTGCCATTAGTGGGGTAATAACGTCAAAAGACGGTAATCTATGGGTATCCACAACCGGAAACCCCAATAAAATTTCTAAAGTAGATAGCAAAACTTTCACAATCCTCAAAGAAAATGCAATTACTGAAGGACGTGTGAGCAATGGTTTTTGGTCTACGCCCGGTATAACTGCAAAAGGAGACACATTATATTATTCCGGAGGAAGCCCTGTGATTTATCGTCATATCTTTAGTACAGGAGAATCAAAGAAAATGATAGATACTAAAACATTGGTTTCTAATGCAAATATGGTTTATAATGGACCGGGCGTTCATCCCATCACCGGTGATGTATACATAAATACGATTAAAGGATTCGGTTGGGATTTTACGATAAACAATATCAGTGTTTTCAATTTCGATGAAAAATTACCCTCTCCCCTTAAGGCTAATTACGAAGACTATACGCGTTTCCCGGCAGGAATATTCTTTAGTGCCAATTTTAAATAGGCAGTGAATCAAGAGTATACTGGTGATATGAACCCCGTAAGTTGGGCAGTAAATTATTAAACAGTCTTTAAACTATCTTGAAAGAGTCCGGTATGGCACCGGGCTCTTTCCTTTTAGCCGTGATTGGAGCCTTTTGTTTGAACATCTATCTTCTGCAGAAACGGCAAAACCATATGTGATATACAAAAAACGATTTGTTTGTTTTTAAAGTATTGCTGTCGTCCGGTGAACCTCAGAATAAGACAAAGCCAAGTATGTGTGTAAATTTGCACGCATCTTATAATGATCCGTCCTACTAAATAACTACCTTTGCGCCGATTATCTGCGATGATAACATGAGTATGAATATAAAAACAACGATACAGGACTTTATGAAACAATTTGCCAAGGTATATTATTGTGCGGTCTTATTCCTCATTTCGCTCTACCAACTTCTGTTGACCGGTTGTGAGCATGATGAATATTTCGGGGAAAAACAACCTGAAGTTGAAATCGGACAAGAAAAACCCGAAGAGAACAAGACAGACAATTCCGCCTCTATGGAGCATCATGTTTTTGCTAAAGGAGTGACGGTGGAGCATGGTTGGCACGATGTAGATAAACTGAAAAGGCCGCAGGACGTTATGGCCTGCTGGCTTATTACAGCCTCCAATATGCTTCAGTGGTGGCAAGACAGATATATCGAAGAGGGCTGTAAACTACCCGAAGGTACTCCCAACGGAAAAGGTATAGGCCCATACAGATCGGCTATATTTGATGACGCCATCACCAAATTTGTAAACCTGAATAATGGGGGAAACATTACTAACGGTCTGCTCTGGTACGTAGAAGGGAAAAATGCCGACATTACCGGTCATGCTTATCCTGTGCCCAATACAGGCGGCTATCTTAAGAAAATCCAAGGAAGACAGTTGGAATACGGCGAGAGGTTCTTTCTCTCTTATGATGATTGGGGAAAGATGACTACGGAGAAAGAAGCTTTGCGCGTCTTCTCCGAAAGTCTGATCAAACGGCTTAAAACAGGGGCAGCCATCGGTGTCGACATCAAAACGCATGTAGGTGTTGGCGGGATGTTGCATGCAATCACTCTTTGGGGAGCGGAAGTAAATAACGAGAATGAGGTGACGAGCGTATATATCACAGATTCGGATGATTATGAGCATCAGCTTGTTCGTTGCCCCATAGAGGCCTGCAATAATGAAATTTATAACTCCAAAGAGATTGCCATGAAAATACCTGCCGGAAAGGCTTACGACAAAGGGGCTACTTGGGCAATAATGCGTCTGTTCTATCTGTCACCGCCAAAGTTGACTCATTCTTAATGCTTTAAGCCGAAATGAGGATTTGAGCAGATTTTGCCTCTTCATGACTTTTATGCTTCTCTAAGGCAATTCTGAAAGAACAGAGCTTCTCAAAAAAAGGCGGCGGCGTCTGAAAAAAAACACGGGCGGCCTCTGAAAAAAAGGCGGCGGGCTTTGGAAAAAACACGGCGGGCTTTGAAAAAAAGGCGGCGGGCTTTGAATTGAAACATAATGGTGTTTGAGCAAACACATGACATCGGCGGCCATCGCCGAAGAGTTTTGAATTGAAACATACCGGTGTTTGAACGTGTTTGCCGGCGAACAGGCATACGTTGTCCTGGGCCTTCTAATTGAAACACTACCGGTGTTTGAGCTCGTATGCAGATTTTTACGATGCGGTAGCGGAGAGTTGCCGAAAAAGGCGGGGAAGTTTGAACACATCTATTGAAATGACTCTCGACTATGGGTTATCTTGTCTTTGAATCACCTTCGGTTCTGCGGGCACTCTCCGAAGTAATGCTTGCCCCTATCAATGCTTTGAAACTTCCGCCCCTTCTTTCCCGAGAATCTCTTTAAAGTATTCTTATTCTGCACACACGTATACTTTCTCCGAAAAAGTATAGGACATTTGTTCCGGCCGGAAGAGCCGATTCTCTTACAGTTTGAATTCTGCCCATAAAGGATAATGGTCGGATAATAAATAGGATAGGCTGCGCTTGGATAAGTTTCTGTTCTGAAGAGCCTTTCCTATAAAGTCATAATTTCCGCCATTGATGAATTCCATGGATAGTTTGGGCTGTTTGCCTTCGCCGTTGAACCATGCAATCTGGTCGTAATATTTGCTTTCGTTGAAGATGGAACGAGTGACCTGCTTGTTCTGCAATTCCGGCGGAACGTACAATCCTTCCGAAAGGAACGTCTGGTCAAGAAGATCGCCGCGTTCTTCTATATTGAAATCGCCCAACACTATTAAATTCTGGTGATAAGCATTTATGTCTGTTGCCCATGCCGAAAGCCATTGAGCAATGCCTTTCAATTCTTTGATCCGGTCGGATGATTTTTTACCATAAAGGATGTGCAGGGTGACTAAGATAAATGTTTGCTGGTTAGATTTAAAACTTACTGCATAAGGTGTACGTACAAATTGCTCGTCGAGCGCTTTGTCCGAAACAACTTTGGTCCATTCGTTCGGAACAACCAGCTCGCCCGCCAGTCCGGATAATTTTACTCTTCTCGTATCGAACAGATAAGCCATCCGCTCGCCGTTTCCGGAGTCTCCTTTGTTTACATCGGTCAGAATCAAAGACCAGTGTTCACCCAACAACTTGAGTGTGTCTCTCAAGGCGCGGATGTTGGCTTTCACTTCTTGAACAGCTATCACGTCGAAGCGTCGGATGATCTCCGCAATGCAGCACACCGAGTGCAAATCTCTTTTGGGATTATCGTTTTCTTCACTTGCCCATTTTCGTGTCAAATCACCGAATGCCCGGATGTTCCAACTGGCTATGAGCAAATTGCGGTCCAGCTTCTTTTCCGGAATTTTCAGATCCAGATCTTGGCGTAAGAGTTCTAAATTCTCGGAAACTTCTTTGGGTGGGATGTCGAGTATTGCATACATAATGAAATGTTTTTGTTTCAATTCTGTTTGGCGGTTTTGTATTACAACATTTAAACTTCGCCTTTTGTTTTTCATGATATTTATTATTGTTTTCCGGGCCGTTTTTGTGTCGCCGCCGGCTTTGTTTTTATTTGTTCTTTTCCTATTTGTGATGTGATTGTTTCTTCATCCTCTTTCTGACAGAAGGATTGACCGGTGGAAGGGTATTGGGTTTTACTTTTCCACTTGTTTGTAATATATCGAGTTATAGTTTTCTTTTGAAGAAAAACGGACAGCAAATCGTTTTTTGTGAAATTTAAAAGTTAAAAGATCTTATTATTCTTGTTTCTTCGATCTAATTCTATGTCCGCGATTGTTTAATAAAAAAAAGTTCTACAAAATAATTGCTTATTTTGAAAAAAAATGAGACATTTGTAAGAAGTAGATAATCTTGGTAGACGAACGGAAAACAATAATTAAGTGAACAAACCCTAACAGTTAATTCAATGGATGATTTAGAAAACAAAAAAAAGGAAGGAATTCCTAAAAAACGCCCTTATAATCTGAGGGATAAAAAGGAAAAAAAAGCGGCGTACAGATCTTTGATCAGACCTGAGTTGGCAGATGAGTTGTATGATAAAATTCTGAATATTGTTGTTGTTCAGAAGAAGTATAAGGACCCTGATTTTTCGGCCAAAGATTTAGCCAAAGAACTTAAAACGAATACCCGTTATCTTTCTGCTGTCGTAAACTCTCGGTTTGGAATGAATTATTCTTGTTTGTTAAATGAATACAGGGTGAAAGACGCCTTGCATTTATTGACGGACAAACGTTATGCCGACAAGAATGTGGAAGAGATCAGTGCGATGGTGGGCTTTGCCAACCGTCAATCTTTTTATGCAGCATTTTATAAGAATGTAGGTGATACTCCTAACGGATATCGCAAAAAACATGCTGAAAAGAAGAAGTAGTTGCATTGCCTGTAACAAAATAGAAGGAATTGCCTCTGATGATAAACGGAGATAATTCCTTTTTCATTTTATTTTAATCTTAAAACTGATTTGTTATGAAAAAATACATGATAGAGATGATGGCCTCCGCTATGTTGTTTGCCTCTTGCGGAGGCATCAAAAAAGAAACATCCGAAAACGGAAAAAACGAATATATAGTGGAACAATTTGCAGATTTACAAATATTAAGGTATAAAGTTCCCGGTTTTGAGGAGCTGACGTTGAAGCAAAAGGAATTGGTGTATTATTTAACGCAGGCAGCACTTGAGGGGAGGGATATTCTGTTCGACCAGAACGGAAAATACAACCTGAGGATACGGCGGATGCTTGAAGCTGTATACACGAACTATCAGGGCAATAAAACAAACTCTGATTTCAAGAATATGGAAGTTTACCTGAAAAGAGTCTGGTTTTCAAATGGTATTCATCATCATTACGGTTCAGAGAAATTTGTGCCGCACTTTTCGCAGGAATTCTTGCGAGAAGCTGTGTTGAATGTTGATTCGAAAGAGCTTCCACTGGCCGATGGGCAAACAGCTTCGCAATTATGCGATGAGCTTTTCCCCGTGATTTTCGATGCTTCTGTCATGCCCAAGCGGGTGAATCAGACTGATGGAGAAGACTTGTTGCTCACATCAGCTTGCAATTACTACGATGGAGTAACCCAGCAAGAAGCGGAAAAGTTTTATAATTCGATGAAAGATCCTAAAGATGAGACTCCCGTTTCTTACGGACTGAACAGCCGCCTGGTGAAAGAAGAAGGCAAGATAAAAGAGAAAACATGGAAAGTGGGCGGACTATATACAGAGGCCATTGAAAAGATCGTTCATTGGCTGAAAAAGGCGGAAAACGTGGCGGAGAATGATGCGCAGAAAGCTGTAATCGGGAAGCTGGTTCGTTTTTATGAAACCGGCAGCTTGAAAGATTTCGACGAGTACTCCATTCTTTGGGTCAAGGATTTGGATTCCCGCATTGATTTTGTGAACGGCTTCACTGAAACCTATGGCGATCCGCTGGGAATGAAAGCCAGTTGGGAGGCTTTGGTGAACTTTAAAGATCTCGAAGCTACTCGCCGGACAGAAATTATCAGCAGTAACGCGCAATGGTTCGAAAGAAATTCTCCGGTAGACGACTCCTTCAAGAGAGAGGAGGTGAAGGGCGTTTCGGCTAAAGTAATTACCGCAGCTATCCTTGCCGGCGATTTGTATCCTGCCACGGCCATCGGTATAAATCTTCCCAATGCCAACTGGATTCGGGCGCATCACGGGTCGAAATCGGTTACGATAGGAAATATTACGGATGCTTACAACAAAGCTGCTCATGGCAACGGGTTTAACGAAGAGTTCGTGTATAGCGATGAAGAGAAACAGCTGATTGATAAATACGGAGATTTGACCGGAGAACTTCATACCGATTTGCATGAATGCTTGGGGCATGGCTCCGGAAAATTGCTCCCCGGAGTCGATCCGGATGCGCTGAAGGCTTATGGCTCTACTATCGAAGAGGCGCGTGCCGACTTGTTCGGACTATATTACGTCGCCGATCCGAAGTTGGTGGAACTGAAGCTTGTTCCTGATGCGGATGCCTATAAAGCCGAATACTATACATTTCTTATGAACGGTTTGATGACTCAGCTGGTACGTATCCTGCCGGGGAATGAGATCGAAGAGGCTCACATGCGTAACCGGCAATTGATTGCCCGTTGGGTGTTTGAAAAGGCTTCGACGGATAAAGCTGTGGAAATGATCGAAAAGAACGGGAAAACATACGTGGTGGTAAACGATTATCAGAAAGTCCGTACTTTGTTCGGTGAACTTCTGGCGGAAATCCAGCGAATCAAGTCGACGGGTGATTTTAATGCGGCACGCTCGTTGGTGGAGAAGTATGCGGTGAAAGTAGACCCCGTATTGCATGCCGAGGTGTTGGAGCGTTACAAACGATTAAATCTGGCTCCTTACAAAGGATTTGTAAATCCTAAATATGAATTGGCCACAGACAAGAATGGAAACGTTACGGATGTGACCGTTTCTTACGACGAGGGATATGCCGAACAAATGTTGCGTTATAGCCGCGACTATTCTCCGCTGCCCTCTGTAAACTAATGCTTATATTTAAATATGGATATAAAAGAACAACTAAAAGAAATCAAGACACAGCTCCGTTTATCTATGAACGGAGCTGTGTCCCAAAGCATGCGAGAGAAAGGATTGACGTATAAACTGAATTTTGGAGTGGAACTTCCGCGTATAAAAGCTATCGCCGCCGGATACGAGAAAAGTCATGATTTGGCGCAAGCCTTATGGAAAGAAGATATACGCGAATGCAAAATTCTGGCGGGAATGTTGCAACCCATTGATACTTTTTATCCGGAGATTGCCGATATTTGGGTGGAATCTATCCGGAATACAGAAATTGCGGAACTGACCTGTATGAATCTTTTCCAGCATTTGCCTTACGCTCCGGCCAAATCTTTTCATTGGATAGCCGATGAGAGGGAGTATGTGCAGGTTTGCGGTTTTTTGACTATTGCCCGGCTTCTGGTGAAAAAAGGAGATATGACCGAAAGAGCTTCCGGTGAACTCCTCGATCAAGCCATCTGTGCAATACATTCGGAAAGTCATACCGTACGAAACGCAGCCATGCTGGCCATCAGGAAGTATATGCAACACAGCGAAGAACATGCTTTCAGGGTATGTCGTCTGGTGGAAAAAATGTCCGATTCTTGCACGGAAGCCGAACAGATGCTGTATAATATGGTGCGTCAGGAGGTAGACAGGTGATACATGGCCGATATACTTGTCACAGAATGTGGAGATATATCGGCTTTCCATTTTGATAAATATTCAAAAACCTTTTGCTTTCCGCAAAAAACGCTTAACTTTGTTGGCGCTAATTTTGTGCTGCTGATGGAAACTCGAAATGTGAAAGATACGGTCAGGCAGATATTCACTGAATATCTTACAGCGAACGGGCATCGCAAGACCCCCGAACGATATGCTATACTTGATACTATTTATTCCATCGACGGACATTTTGATATTGATATGCTCTATCTCAGAATGATGGAGCAAGAAAACTTCCGGGTAAGCCGCGCAACGCTTTACAATACCATTATTCTGCTTATCAATGCCCGTCTGGTCATCAAACACCAGTTCGGAACTTCCTCCCAATACGAGAAATCATACAATCGCGAAACGCACCATCATCAGATATGTACTCAGTGTGGCAAGGTTACCGAATTTCAGGATACCGAGTTGAAACGCGCCATTGAGAATACGAAGCTAAACCGCTTCCAGCTTTCGCATTATACATTGTATGTGTACGGGTTGTGCAGCAAATGCGACAAGGCGAATAAAAGAAAGAGAGTAAATAACAACAATAAGAAAAAAAAATGAAATTAGATGTTCTATTAGGATTACAATGGGGTGATGAAGGTAAAGGAAAAGTAGTCGATGTTTTAACACCCGGATACGATGTAATCGCTCGCTTTCAAGGCGGACCGAATGCCGGTCACACACTTGAGTTCGAAGGGCAGAAATATGTGCTTCGCTCCATTCCTTCTGGAATTTTTCAGGGGGATAAACTAAATATTATTGGGAACGGTGTGGTGCTTGATCCGGCATTGTTCAAAGCTGAGGCCGAAGCGCTCGAAGCGTCAGGACATCTTTTGAAAGAGCGTTTGCACATTTCGAAAAAAGCGCATCTCATTCTTCCTACACACCGTTTGTTAGATGTTGCTTATGAGGCTGTCAAAGGAGACGCTAAAGTAGGTACTACCGGAAAGGGAATCGGTCCTACTTATACCGATAAGGTCAGTCGAAACGGTATCCGTGTAGGAGATATACTGCATGGGTTCGAACGGAAATACGCAGTTGCGAAAGCGCGTCACGAGCAAATTCTGAAAAGCCTGAACTATGAATACGACCTTACCGAGCAGGAAAAGGCCTGGATGGAAGGTGTAGAATATTTGAAACAATTCTTTTTGGTGGACAGTGAGCATGAAATCAACAATTTCCTGAGGGAAGGAAAGAGCGTACTTTGCGAGGGTGCCCAAGGGACAATGCTTGATATCGATTTCGGTTCTTACCCGTTTGTGACCTCTTCCAATACAGTCTGTGCCGGTGCATGCACGGGGCTTGGAGTGGCTCCGAACCGTATCGGTGAAGTTTACGGTATTTTCAAAGCGTATTGTACGCGTGTGGGAGCTGGACCGTTCCCGACGGAGCTGTTTGACGAAACCGGCGACAAGATGTGTACGCTCGGACATGAGTTCGGTTCGGTGACAGGACGTAAGCGCCGTTGCGGATGGATCGATTTGGTTGCCTTGAAGTATTCCGTAATGGTTAACGGTGTGACCAAACTCATTATGATGAAGAGTGATGTGCTCGATACTTTCCAGACGATCAAGGCTTGTGTAGCTTACCGATTGAATGGTGAGGAGATCGATTATTTCCCTTATGATATCGAAGAAAATTTGGAGCCTGTATATGCCGAACTTCCCGGATGGATGACGGATATGACTAAAATGAAGAGCGAAGATGAGTTCCCCGAAGAATTCAATGCGTACCTGACATTCCTGGAAGAACAGCTCGGCGTAGAAATCAAGATTGTGTCTGTAGGGCCGGACAGAGAGCAGACTATTGAGCGTTATACGGAATAATTGTTATTTAAAATACTAAAATCTAAAAACAGACCTCATTTCGCTTTCCTTTTATAAAAGAGCAGGTGAGGTCTTCTTTTCTACTATCATGAAACACGTTATTACTTTGCTTTTGTTATTCGGAATGAGCTTGAGTACTTCGGCTCAGAATTCTTATCGCCCTTCTGCGGAAAATATCAAAGCCCGTGAAGAGTTTCAGGATAATAAGTTCGGCATTTTTCTTCATTGGGGGCTGTATGCCATGCTCGCCACGGGTGAGTGGACAATGACAAACAAAGACTTGAATTATCAGGAATATGCCAAACTGGCAGGCGGCTTTTATCCTTCTAAGTTTAATGCGGAGCAATGGGTAGAAGCTATTAAGGCTTCCGGAGCAAAGTATATCTGCTTTACTACACGTCATCACGAAGGATTTTCTATGTTCGATACCCGCTATTCGGACTACAATGTAGTGAAAGCTACTCCTTTCAAACGGGATATTGTGAAAGAACTGGCGGATGCTTGCGCCAAACACGGTATCAAACTCCATCTCTATTACTCTCATCTCGACTGGGCACGAGAAGATTATCCGTGGGGGCGTACCGGACGTGGTACGGGACGCTCGAATCCGAAAGGAGACTGGCCGACTTATTATCAGTTCATGAATAATCAGCTGACGGAACTGCTGACCAACTACGGACCCATAGGCGCCGTTTGGTTCGACGGATGGTGGGATCAGGATCAGAATCCCGGATTTGATTGGGAGCTTCCCCGACAGTATGAATTGATTCATAGGCTTCAACCGGCTTGTTTGATAGGGAACAACCATCATCAGACACCTTTCGACGGAGAGGACATTCAGATATTCGAGCGCGACCTGCCCGGTGAAAACAAAGCGGGCCTTTCGGGACAGAGCATCAGTCGGCTGCCGTTGGAAACTTGCGAAACCATGAACGGGATGTGGGGATATAAGATGACCGACCAGAATTATAAATCCGCCAAGACACTGATTCATTACTTGGTGAAGGCTGCCGGAAAGAACGCCAATCTGCTGATGAATATCGGTCCCCAACCCGATGGCGAACTGCCTGCCGTAGCGGTGCAGCGATTGAAAGAAGTAGGAGAGTGGATGAAGCAATACGGTGAGACGATTTACGGAACGAGAGGCGGTATGGTGGATCCGCACGATTGGGGAGTGACAACGCAAAAGGGCAATAAACTTTACGTGCATATTCTTTCTCTGCAAGATAAAGCGTTGTTTTTGCCTTTGACAGAGCGAAAGGTGAAAAAGGCGATTTTATTTAAAGACGGTTCGCCCGTCCGCTTCTCAAAGAGCAGGAACGGAGTTTTGCTTGAATTTTCAGAAGTACCTCAAGACATCGACTGTGTGGTTGAGTTGGTAATAGAATGATTTTTTAGCTAATTCTTCCTAAAATGCCGGGGAGACTTTTCGGCATTCGTTCTTTCCTCTTATTTTTGGCAAGCGATTTGTGTATTAACGGTAAAGTGTAGAATATAATAAATTAATAAATAGAAATTATGGGAAATGGAGTTATAGGAATCCAATGGATTATATTTATCGGTGTGGCTTTAGTGAGTTGGCTGGTTCAGATGAATCTCCAACGTAAATTCAAGAAATATTCGAAGATAGCTACGGGCAATGGGATGACCGGACGAGATGTGGCTTTGAAAATGCTTCACGATAATGGTATATACGATGTGCAGGTGACGCATGTACGCGGTCAGTTGACCGACCATTACAATCCGGTGAACAAAACCGTGAATTTGAGTGAGGGGGTGTACGAGAGCAACAGCATCATGGCTGCCGCTGTGGCAGCTCATGAGTGCGGACACGCCGTTCAGCATGCACGTATGTATGCACCGTTGAAAATGCGCAGCGCTTTGGTGCCGGTGGTGAACTTTGCTTCTTCCATTATGACTTGGGTATTGTTGGCAGGAATAATGCTGGTGAATACATTTCCGCAACTGCTATTGGCAGGTATCGTTTTGTTTGCAACCACCACGTTGTTCAGTTTCATTACACTGCCGGTAGAAATAAATGCAAGTAAGCGTGCGTTGGTGTGGCTTAACTCTTCCGGCATTACCAATTCGTTCAATCATTCACAGGCTGAAGATGCGCTCCGCTCCGCCGCTTATACGTATGTGGTTGCCGCTTTGGGATCGTTGGCTACCTTGGTTTACTATATTTTAATTTTCATGGGGAGAAGAGACTGAGAAATATGTAAGACTCAGTTTAGGCATATTCGATAATTTGCCGTAACTTTGCGCATTAAAATGCGATTTAATAAAAAAGATATGGCAGCAAAACCAAGTATTCCAAAGGGTACGCGTGATTTCTCGCCGGTAGAAATGGCGAAGCGTAATTATATATTCGATACGATTCGTGATGTATATCATCTGTATGGTTTTCAGCAGATAGAAACTCCGTCGATGGAGATGCTTTCTACCCTGATGGGAAAATACGGAGATGAAGGCGATAAGCTTCTTTTTAAGATTCAGAATTCCGGAGATTATTTTTCGGGGATTACCGATGAAGAGCTTTTGAGCCGCAATGCCGCTAAGCTGGCAAGCAAATTTTGCGAAAAAGGTTTGCGTTATGACTTGACCGTTCCCTTTGCCCGCTATGTGGTGATGCATAGGGAAGATATCGCGTTTCCTTTCAAACGCTATCAGATTCAGCCTGTTTGGCGTGCCGATCGTCCGCAAAAGGGACGTTACCGGGAGTTTTATCAGTGCGATGCCGATGTGGTGGGCAGCGATTCGTTGGTGAACGAGGTGGAATTGATGCAGATCATCGATACTGTGTTCAGTCGTTTTGGCATCCGTGTGTGCATTGAGATCAACAACCGGAAAATTTTGTCGGGAATCGCCGAAATTATCGGTGAAGCCGATAAGATAGTCGATATTACGGTAGCCATCGACAAGCTCGATAAAATCGGTCTCGACAATGTGAACGCCGAATTGAAGGAAAAAGGTATCGGCGGAGAAGCGATAGCCAAGCTGCAACCGATTATTTTGCTGAGCGGCACGAATGCGGAGAAATTGGCTACTTTGAAAGAAGTTTTGTCCGCCAGCGAAATTGGTCTGAAAGGCGTGGAGGAGAGTGAGTTTATTCTTCGTACGCTCCAAGCCATGAACTTGAAGAATGAGATAGAGTTGGACCTGACGTTGGCGCGTGGACTGAATTATTATACGGGCGCCATCTTTGAAGTGAAAGCGTTGGACGTACAGATAGGCAGCATTACCGGCGGCGGGCGTTACGACAACCTGACCGGAGTGTTCGGCATGGCAGGCGTGTCCGGAGTAGGCATTTCTTTTGGTGCCGACCGTATCTTCGACGTGTTGAATCAACTCGACCTTTATCCGAAAGAAGCGGTGAACGGCACGGAAATCATGTTTGTCAACTTCGGTGAAAAAGAGGCGGCCTTTTCTATGAATATGCTTGCTAAAGTACGTGCCGCAGGCATTCGTGCGGAAATATTCCCCGACAGCGCCAAAATGAAAAAGCAAATGGGTTATGCCAACGCAAAACAGATTCCTTTTGTGGCTATAGTCGGAGAAAATGAAATGAACGAAGGAAAGGCGATGCTTAAGAATATGGAGTCCGGAGAGCAACAGCTTGTTTCGGTGGAAGAACTGATTGCAAAGCTTCAGGAAAATTGATACCGTTTGCTGAACACCTTGTCAGCTGTAAACCGCACATGTTGACATCGACACTGAATAATAGAAAAACTGCTGCAAGGAATTTCATTGGTTATTGATACCAAGCAAAATCTTTTGTGTTCAAAAGGTTAGTCTGAAAAGTTGATTCTTCCAATGGTGGCTTTTGGCTGAATATACGACTTTGCTTGTTCTCCAATCCGCTCTTTATTTTTATTTCGGTTTCTTTATTCCGGTGTTTAAAGAGGTTTCGGGAATGCTTTTGTCTTTGATGTATATCGTTCGAATGGCTTCCGGAAAGGTTCATGGATTCTTCAGTATTCTATCCGGTCGAGGATTCCGCTGAGAAGTGCGATGGCTACTCCGTAATTCGTCATCGGCACCTTTTGTTCTTTGGCACGGTCGATTCGGCTCATTAGGTATTTCCGGTTGAACATGCAGGCGCCACAGTGAATGATCAGGTCGTAAGAAGAGAGATCTTGAGGGAAGTCTCTACCCGAAACGATGTCGATGGCGAGTTTTTCACCGACTTTTTTTCGCAGCATGCGCGGAAGTTTTACTCTTCCTATGTCTTCGGTTGCGGGCGCATGCGTGCAAGCCTCGGCTATGAGCACGTGCGACGATTCGGTCAGAGAATCGATTGCTGCCGCACTCTCTACGAAGTATTCGATGTCTCCTTTATAGCTCGCGAAAAGTACGGAAAAAGAAGTGAGCCGGCTGGCGGCGGGTTTCTGCTCATAGACTGTTTTGAAAACCTGTGAATCTGTGATAATCAGTTTGGGAGGAGAGGAAAGAACTGATAATGTCTCCGACAATTTGTCCGTAGTACAGCTCATCACGATACATTTCCTGTCCAGAAGTTCGCGTATAGTCTGTACTTGCGGTAAAATCAGCCGCCCTTTCGGCGCTTGTATATCCTGAGGTATCACCAGCAGCACCAAGTCCCCATCGCCGACCAATCGTCCGGTAATGCTTTCCTGCTCGAAGTCTTCGGGCAGCTTTTCGAGTATGCTCTGACGAATGCCCTCGATTCCTGTTCTTTCTTTGGCGCTGACTAAAATGGGAGAGCTGCTGCACAAGGCTTCTATACGGTCGGCAAGATTTTTTGTTCCTTTGCGTATATCCGTTTTGTTGATCAAAAGAATGGTGGGGATATTCCTGCTTTTCAATTCCCGAAACCAAAGGAGCTCTTCGTTGAGATCAGGGTTTGCATTCGAAGCGTCTCCACCGCAAAGAAGCAACGCTATATCGGTCTTCTCTACAGCCTGCCGTGTCCGTTCGATGCGCAGGTCGCCCAATTCGCCTTTATCGTCAAATCCCGGAGTGTCGATGAATAGGCAAGGCCCTATTCCCGGCACTTCCATTGCTTTGCTCACCGGGTCTGTGGTAGTGCCTGGCATGTCCGAAACAAGGGCAGTTTCCTGTCCGGTCAGCGCATTGATAAGAGATGACTTTCCGCTGTTTCTTTTGCCGAACAGCGTGATATGTAGCCGGTTGGCATGGGGAGTATGGGTTAAGCTCATGAGTTATTCTTCCTGATTGAGTCATATGAATTAGAACCTGAAATCTCTCTTACCTGCGGCTATCTCTTTCAGGTTCCGGATAGCTATCTCTCTGATTTTGGGGTTCGGAATCTGGTCTGTTTCTTTGCGAATCAGTGCCAGACCTTTCTTGCGCGTGTCTTCCGAAGCGTAATCTTCCAGATATTCTTTCAGCGTCATCAGCGCGTTCGGTCCGCAGCAGTTGGCTATCTGCCCCGATTTGACCAGCGACATGAAGCGGTCGCCCGTTCGTCCTTCCCGGTAGCATGCCGTGCAAAAGCTGGGGATATACCCCAAGTCGAGCAGCCAGCTTACTATTTCATCAAGCGTTCGGGTATCGCTTACATCGAATTGTGCAGAGTTTTCTTGCGGAAGTTCTTTTTCGGCATATCCGCCGACACTTGTACGCGAACCTCCGCTAATTTGCGAGACGCCTAACTCCAGTACTCTGGCACGCGACGCTTGCGATTCTCTGGTAGAGATAATCATTCCTGTATAAGGAACCGATATACGAATCACAGCCACAATTTTACTGAAAGTGTCATCGGAAACAGCGTTGGGAAAATCTCCGGCATCGATGTCGTCTGCCGAACAGATACGGGGCACGCTGATGGTATGAGGCCCGACGCCGAATCTTGCTTCCAAATGTTCTGCGTGCATGAGCAATCCGATAAAGTCGTACCGATATGTGTTCAGCCCGAACAATACTCCGATTCCCACGTCGTCGATTCCGGCCTCCATTGCCCGGTCCATCGCTTCGGTGTGGTATGCGTAATTGCTTTTAGGTCCTGTAGGATGCAAAGCCTCGTAATTCTGCTTGTGGTAAGTCTCCTGGAATAAGATATAAGTGCCGATGCCTGCCTCTTTGAGCTTTCGGTAGTTCTCTACCGTAGTGGCGGCAATATTCACGTTCACCCGCCGGATGGTCCCGTTTTTATGTCTGATGCTGTATATCGTACGGATAGCTTCGAGTATATATTCGATGGGACTTTGAAGCGGATGTTCACCGGCTTCGAGCGCCAGACGCTTGTGTCCCATGTCTTGTAGCGCGATGACTTCGCGGCGTATTTCTTCCTGTGTCAGCTTCTTGCGGGCAATTGTTTTGTTTTTGGCATGATAAGGACAATACACGCAACCGTTTACACAATAGTTCGATAGATAAAGCGGTGCGAACATGACAATTCGGTTGCCATAGAACTTCTGTTTGATTTTCTTGGCAAGATGGAAGATACGCTCTGTTAAGTCCGTCTGCTCGCATTCCAATAATACTGCCGCTTCCCTGTGTGAAAGTCCTTTGCAGAGGGCAGCCTTTTCGATGAGCTCCTCTATCAGCGCACGATTGTTCTTGTTTCCTTCCGCATATCTCAATGTATTCAGAATTTCTTCGTGCTTTATGAATTCTTCGGCTTTTGATGAATCTGCTTGGTAAGCCATATTGTTATCGGTTCAATAGTTAGTGTTAAGTGTTTAGTAATCTGCGGCAACAAAATCTCCTCTTTCGGTAGAAACTTCGTAACCTATGGCACGTAACTGCTTTTGCAGAATTCTCAATCCTTCGGCCGATTCCGCCCCCACTGAAGCTTTGTCATTGTAGAGTGCGTATTTTCTTCGTTCTTCCGGCGGAGAAAGATTGGGCATCACCACATTGGCTCCTGCCAATATTCCATGTTCCCTTCCGTCGGCCGCCAGCGTAGCGAGCGCTGTGGTAGAAGGGATTAAAGCCGACGGATGCATTAAGCGGAAAATCGATAACAAAAGTAAAGTCTGTTCCAGTGTTCCGTTGGCACATTCGGCAAAGGGGGTGTCATGATGCGAAAGGAAAGGACCTATTCCGATCATTTCCGGACGTAGTTTTTCGATGAAGCGTATATCTTGCATCAGATGATCTGTGGTTTGTCCGGGACTACCCACCATGATACCCGTTCCCGTTTGAAATCCTATTTCTTTCAAATCGTGCAGACATCTCAGTCGCCGGGCAAGCGACATCTCTGCCGGATGCAGTTGACCGTAGTGCATTTCATCGGAGGTTTCGTGCCTAAGCAGGTAACGATTCGCTCCTGCCAGAAAGAAGCGTTCGTAGGCTTCACGCGACCTTTCACCTAATGACAGTGCAATGGCGCAATCGGGATAGCTTTTCCGTATGGCGGCAACCGTTTTCTCTATCCGCTCGTCCGTCAGGGCGGGGTCTTCTCCTCCTTGCAACACAAAGGTGCGGAGTCCTGTCGCATATCCTTTCCGGCAGCAATCCAGAATTTGTCGGGTACTCAACCGATAACGCTCCACTTTCGGATTGCCTTTTCGAATGCCGCAATAGTAACAATTGTTCCGGCAGCAATTGCTTATTTCGATCAGCCCGCGGACATAAATCTTATTTCCAAATTGCCGTAAACTTACTTCTCGTGCTTGCCCGTTGATATAGCACAGAGTTTCAGTGTCGCAGTGAGTCAACAGTTGCCGGAGCTCTTCCTGATTGAGTGTTCTTTCTTTTCTTAATTTATCTACCCATTGTTTCATACGTATCTTTTCGCTTCGCAAGATCTTGCAGCAACTGACGGCGGCCCGAAACAATATCGTTGTGGGTACAGGGTCCCGTTATACAACCGCCTTCGCAAGCCATGACCTCTATAAATTGTGCGGAAGCTTTTCCCGCTTTACCGGCTGCGCGTAATAACGCAATATTTTTCTTGCTCATATCCGATACTTGTATTGCGTTGATTTTATCGGCTTTGTCTTTTAAGTACGCCTTGACTGCTCCCATCACTCCTCCGGCTTGTGCGAAGCCGTGCGCTTCCCGTACGGAAGTATGCAGGACGGAGAAAGGTTGAGCTTCTTTAAGTTCGATACCCAATCCGTCGAATATAGAACCTATTTCTTCAAAAGTAAGAATGAAGTCGACTGCTCCGTCACGACGAACCTCTTTGCGTTTGGCTACGCAGGGACCTGCGAATACGATTTTTGCATCGGGATGTTTTTCTTTGGCGATGCGTGCAGCGTAATACATCGGCGATCCGGTAGAAGAAACATAGGGACTAATGTCCGGAACATGCTTCTCTACCAATTCGATGTAAGAGGGACAACAAGAGGTTGTCATGAAGGCTTGTCCTTCCTCCAACTTTTCTATCAGTTCGTGTGCTTCGTTGCTGATGGTCATCATCGCTCCTTCGGCAACTTCTATTACTTCGGCAAACCCTATTTGTTTGAATGCGCCGTACACTTGTTCGATGGATGTGTTGAATTGCCCAAGGATGGAAGGTGCGATGATCGCTACCATTTTTTCTCCTTTGCGAATGCCTTGAAGCACGTCAAAGGTCTGCGAGATCTCGAAGATTGCTCCGAACGGACAAGCATTGATGCACTTCCCGCAATAGATACATTTACTTTCGTCAATATGTTCGATGCCGTCTTCATCTTTGTTGATAGCTTTCACCGGACAGGCTTCCTCGCAAGGAACGGGGATGTATACGATGGCATGGTAAGGACAGCTTTTGTGACAGATACCGCAACTGATGCATGTATCGTGGTCAATGGCTGCCTGACCGTTCTTTTTGAATTGGACGGCCCCTTTCGGACAATTCATATAGCAGCTGCGGGCTACGCATCCACGGCAGAGGTTGGTTATTTCATAATTAATCTGTATGCAAGAAGAGCATGCCTCATCGATCACGCATAGAATATTTTGTTTGGTGATTTCTTTCCTGTTCAAAGCTTGACGGGCATATTCGGATAGAGGAGTGAGTTCGTCGTGTTCGTCGTCCATGTCGAACCCCATCAACGGAAACGACTTATATTTCCATACGGCGCGTTCTTTGTGTACGCAGCAACGCCCCATGTGCTTAGACTTTTTTGGGGTCAGCTCCAATGGCAGACGGTCGATTTTCTCTACCAGTTGCTCGTCTTTCCAGAGTCTGACAAGGTCGGCCAGCAGCTTATGCCGGACAATCATAATATTATTCGTAAATGCCATATTCTAATTATGAATTTTTTCCGGTACAAAGATACTAACTAGTTTGCGTATAAACGAATAATCATTAGAAATGATTATAATATCCAGATTTTATAAAAGTTTTTTTCGCTTAAATACCCATATCTGATTATTGTCAAATTCACGGCTCATACTTATATTTGCAGTTTTGTTTTTTAGAAATAAGGAAACCACATATTTAATAAATCGAAGATTGTAATTAAAAAGAAGATTGTAATTAAAAAGAAGATTGTATGAATAAAACTTTTCGTAAAATCTGTGCGAAACTGCATCTGTATTTGGGACTGTTGTCGGGACTTGTTGTGTTTATCGTATGTATCACAGGTTGCCTGTATGTTTTTAAAAACGAAATAAACGAGGCTACACAACCTTGGCGTTTTGTTGTGCCTGAACAAACGGAAGCTCTGCCGCCCTCCGTCATTTTATCCCTTGCCGATTCTGTCATGAAAGAGGGAATATCTGCTACCGCCATCACATACGGTGAAAAAACAGATGCGGTATTTGTGGATTATCATCGGAGAGGTGAAGGGCAAAAAACTGTTTTTCTTAATCCGTACAATGGGAAGATACAGAAAACCATTATGAGATCGGCAGACGATTTTGATTTCTTCCGTTTTGTCATACGAGGGCATCGCTCTTTATGGCTCCCGAAACAAACAGGCAGCGTTATCGTGGGATACAGCGTGCTTGCTTTTTTTATCGCACTCATTGCCGGACTGATATTGTGGTGGCCGCCGCAATGGACCCGGAGAGCGCTTATGCAACGCTTGACGATGAAGCGTCCTTTTACTTTCCCCCGTTTGAATTTCGATTTGCATCGCATTTTAGGCTTTTATGCTTTTCTGCCTTTATTTGTAATTTGTTTCACCGGATTGATTTTTAGTCTGGGATGGTTTAACAAATCCTTTTATGCAATAGTCTCCGGTGGCGAAGGCTTGCAGCCGAATATGATTCCTGTTTCGGATACCTTACAAACTTCTTCGCGGGTAGTAGAACCTTTAGACAGTCTTTTCTACCGGTTGAAAGCGGAATCGCCCGAAGCTAAAAAGCTTTCCTTTTCGCTGCCCTCGAAGAAAGACGGCGTGTTCAGGGTAAGTGTGGGGCATCGGCGCGGTTCCCGCTCCAGGACAGATTATTTGTTTTTCGACCGTCATACGTTGAAGCCGTTGCAAGGCTCCGGTCCTTTTACCGGCAAGTATGAAGACGCCTCTGTCGTTCATAAACTCAGGAGGATGAATCTCGAACTGCACGACGGAAGCATATTGGGGCTGTTCGGTAAATCAATCATGTTTCTTGCCAGCCTGATAGGGGCCTCTCTGCCAATAACGGGCTTTGTCATCTGGCACAGGAAAAACCGGAGAAAAATGCGATAGACAGTCTGTCTTAGCATATGATCGGGGACTTGTTTCAATCCTTAAAAAGCCGGAAGCGGATATTATAACGGCAAGATTCTATTGCTGTGGATGGGGTTATTGATTCCGTGTCAGCAATCCTGTCTGCTGCAACCCCTTCAGGATACTGCTTTGTGCCATATAATCCTGATTGTTGGCATAGATGAACATGACGCTTCCTCCTTTGATCGTATTGATGATGGGCTTTGTGATGGCTTGCGGCAGGGCAGGACATCCGAAGCTTCTTCCCAATCGTCCTGTAGAAGCCGCCACAGAAGGGTTGGCATAAGCTGCTCCATGTACCACGATTGCCCTCTCACGGGCTTTGTCGTTGATGCCCTTCTCCAGTCCGTTCAATATCAACGAATAACCGTTTTTCCCCTGATACGTATGTCCGGTGAGATAGAATCCGAGTGAACTTTTGTATGAACCGTATTTATTGGAAAAAGAAGTAGCGTAGTTCTCTCCGCTGTTTCTGCCATGGGCCACAACAGAACTGAATACTAACTTTTTCTTTTCCATGTCGAAAACGAAAAGACGTTTCTCGGTAGAGGCTTTGGTGAAATCGATAAGCGTCAGGACCGGTTTGCTTTTTTCTTTGATTCGCAAATATCCCGCCACTGCTTGGCGGAAAGCCACGAAATTTACCACGCCTCCCAATTGCATCTCCTCGAAAAGTTGTTCGCCCGCCGCCAGTTCGGAACCTGCGCCGGACAATACCGGAGCGGGTCTCATCGCACGGGTGGAAATGTTTCCTGATGGAATGAGAAGAAATATCAACAATATGAGAGAAACTTTTCGCATGAATTCTTTTTCTGAAAAATAATGCGGCAAAGATAACGCTTTTTATTCCAAAACAAAAATAATCGTCTCATTTACAGGCGCCCACTCGAAAATAAATTTAGCGTGTGAAGTGGCGTTCCGCACGCACATGTGCGAACGGGGAGTGGTTCCCAACGAATGGCTATACTCTATTTCCGCTGTTCGGGGAAGCTGAACGGGTACGCCGTGAATGTATGCTCCGTCCGTGAATCGGCTGGCATAAGGAGCATATCCCGCAACTTCCGGAGAGCCGTCTTTTAAATATATCATTTTTCTCTTTTTCTCTTGTAAGACGAACATGCCTATCGGTGTCTTTTGTGCATACGGCGGGCGGTATCGTCCCGTAGTAGAAGGATTCATACTCCGTATCGTCCACTGTGCACGGCCTATGCGTTCCAGCGTAGCGATGTTCTGGTTGTGGCGGTCGACGAAAATGGCTCGGTCAAAAACGATGGAGTCGCCGATAAGCTTGACATATTTTTGTGGAACCATCCAGACGTCTCCGGTGTGTATGGGTTCCATTTTCATGAAACTTCCTTCGCTTGCGAGAAAGCGGGTCAGCTCTCCGTCCTGCGCGTAGCGTTCGGGCGTCAGCGTATCCGTGAGTTCGTATAGCGGGACGGACTGATACCTTTCGGTGCCGAACGAATCCGCTATCCGTTTGTACGAATTTCTATGAAACTTTTTCACCAGTGGCGCCTCTCCGTTGCGGTTCTTGTAGTTTTGAAGTATCGCCCATTGCCGGGGTTCCGACTGTATGTTTTCCAATAACGCGAGTTTTTCTTTTATTTTCTCCCACTGAAAGCGGCGGGTCGTGTCTTTGTACGGATAAATGCTGTCTAATGTATATTGGTCGTATAGCAACTCTTTGCCGATTTTTATTTCGCCGGCTTCTACTTCCTTTATTCGGGCGGCTTCGGTTGCGGCAAGTGTATCTTGCCGGGAAAGCGGTTCTTTCTCCTGTTTTTCGGAGCCGTTTTGCCTGTCAGGCAGTAAAGAGCAGGAACTGTAAAAGTAAGCGCACAGTAATATTCCGGCAAATGTCAGTTTGTTCATAAGGAGACAATTTGTTTGTTTTTAGGTGCGAATATACAGTATTAAAAGGAAATAACAGTATATATCGGTTTAAAAAAGAGATGTTTTTGAGGAGTAACTAAAGTTGTTTTCATTTACTGAAAGAGTAGTGCGCTTGTTATTAAGTTTTGGTTTATCGATCCAAACAGTACAGAGCGTCGGTATAGGCAGACAAAACCGAGATTAAGTTCGTGTGCCCTTTCGACAAGGCACAGCACATTGCGTTGAAACACAACGGATTTGTTTGCCGAAGAAAAACACGGCGGACTCTGCAAAAAAAGCCCGCGGGCTTTGAAAAAAACACGGCGGGCTTTGAAATCAAACACGGCGGGCTTTGAAAAAAAGGCGGCGGGCTTTGAAAACAAACATGACGGGCTTTGAAAACAGACTTCCAACCGCCCTTGTCTACGGGCCTTTGTGTTTCGAATCCGGTGCGGATGTCTCTGAGATGAGGTGCGGAAATCTTTGTAATGGGAGTTTGCCGGCTTTGCATGAAACACGACGCTTGCATGCTTGGTTGTCTGCTTTGCGTCATTTTGTCAGTCCGCTCCTGACAAATTCCGGCTTTATCGTTTTGGCACGCTTTTCGCAATCTCTTCTGCGTCCTGCCCGATTGATAAAGGCAGTTTGTTATTATCATATATGTATAACTTTAAAATATAACAAAAGCATTATGAACATTAAACCATTGGCAGACAGAGTGCTTATTCTCCCTGCACCTGCGGAAGAAAAAACGGTTGGCGGTATCATCATACCCGATACGGCAAAAGAGAAACCTTTGAAAGGCGAAGTTGTGGCGGTAGGTCACGGTACGAAAGACGAAGAGATGGTATTGAAAGTGGGCGATACGGTTTTGTATGGCAAATATGCCGGAACGGAACTCGAAGTGGAAGGCTCGAAATACCTCATCATGCGTCAGAGCGACGTACTGGCAGTCTTGGGTTAATAATCAAATCAATCATAAATAATAAAAATCGTACATAAGTATCATGGCAAAAGAAATATTATTCAATATCGACGCCCGCGACCAGTTGAAAAAAGGTGTCGACGCATTGGCAAATGCAGTTAAAATAACACTCGGCCCGAAAGGACGTAACGTGATTATCGAAAAGAAATTCGGCGCTCCGCACATCACAAAAGACGGTGTGACCGTGGCTAAAGAAATAGATTTGGCCGACGCATACCAAAACACAGGCGCTCAGCTGGTGAAAGAGGTGGCCTCCAAGACAGGAGACGATGCCGGCGACGGTACTACCACAGCTACCGTTCTGGCTCAGGCTATCGTATCCGAAGGCTTGAAGAACGTTACTGCCGGAGCCAGCCCGATGGATATCAAACGCGGTATCGACAAGGCTGTTGCCAAAGTGGTGGAATCTATCAAGGCGCAATCTGAAAAAGTGGGCGACAACTACGACAAGATTGAACAAGTGGCTACCGTGTCTGCCAACAATGACCCGGTGATCGGCAAACTGATTGCGGACGCAATGCGTAAGGTTTCCAAAGATGGTGTAATTACCATTGAAGAAGCGAAAGGAACGGATACTACCATCGGTGTGGTAGAAGGCATGCAGTTCGACCGCGGTTATCTGTCGGCTTATTTTGTGACCAATACCGAGAAGATGGAATGTGAGATGGAAAAACCTTACATCCTCATCTACGATAAGAAGATCTCGAACCTGAAAGATTTTCTGCCTATCCTTGAGCCTGCCGTTCAGTCGGGTCGTCCTCTGTTGGTGATTGCGGAAGATGTAGACAGCGAAGCGTTGACAACTTTGGTTGTAAACCGTCTGCGCTCTCAGTTGAAGATCTGTGCAGTGAAAGCTCCGGGCTTCGGCGACCGTCGTAAAGAAATGCTGGAAGACATCGCTGTCTTGACCGGCGGTGTGGTAATCAGCGAAGAAAAAGGTCTGACACTGGAACAGGCTACACTCGAAATGTTGGGTACAGCCGACAAGGTGACGGTATCGAAAGACAATACGACAATTGTGAACGGTGCCGGTGAGAAACAGAACATCAAAGAACGTTGCGAGCAGATCAAGACTCAGATCGGCGCAACCAAATCCGACTACGACCGTGAAAAACTGCAAGAGCGTTTGGCCAAACTGTCGGGTGGCGTAGCGGTTCTTTACGTGGGTGCCGCTTCCGAAGTGGAAATGAAAGAAAAGAAAGACCGTGTGGACGATGCGTTGCGTGCGACTCGCGCGGCTATCGAAGAAGGTACTGTGCCGGGTGGCGGTGTGACTTACATCCGCGCTATCGATGTTATCGACGGAATGAAGGGTGAGAATGCCGATGAAACGACCGGTATCGAAATCATCAAACGCGCCATTGAAGAGCCTCTCCGCCAGATTGTGGCCAATGCAGGCAAAGAAGGCGCCGTAGTGGTGCAGAAAGTTCGTGAAGGAAAAGGCGACTTCGGATACAATGCACGTACCGACGTTTATGAAAACCTTCATGCGGCGGGAGTGGTAGACCCTGCCAAAGTGGCTCGCGTGGCTTTGGAAAACGCAGCTTCTATCGCAGGAATGTTCCTGACTACGGAATGCGTCATCGTAGAGAAGAAAGAAGATAAACCCGAAATGCCGATGGGCGCTCCCGGAATGGGAGGCATGGGCGGAATGATGTAATATCGCCCCTGCGGTTTAATTAAACAAAGAAACAGGCTGCCTCATCGTGTACTTTGAGGCAGCCTTATTTTTAATTTGCCGGTTTCAACCATGATAGTTCCCTTGCTTTAGTTTGCCTGCAAACGCGCAACGTTTTTTTCAGCCTGCTTATCCTCCTGTCTTGTCTCAGTAAATAAAAGGTCAAAATAGCTTAGAGAGCAAGATAATCAAACTTTTATTTCATTACTTTTTTATTTTCCGGATAAATCTTTTTTATCTATTCAAATTGACGCTCTTTTCCGGACTTTGTTTGTTATTTGTCTCTTTGTCTTACCGTATTTCCTTTTTAAATATGTTAAAAGGCCTTTTTTGAGAACTTTTCAGTGTAATTGAACAAACTAATAATGATGCTGATTTGTTCTTTTTTTATAGAGTATTCTATAATTATTTTTCTTAACCTTTTAATTTTTCTGACTATGAATAAAAGTGAAATAGGCTTTAATGCAGGAAAAGTTTGGCAATTATTGTGTAATAATCAAAGGTGGACTTATGCTGCCCTGAAGAAGGCATCCGGCTTGGATGATTTAGCATTAGGGGCTGCCATAGGCTGGTTGGCTCGCGAAGATAAAATAGAGATTTATCAGAATGATGACGATCTTTACCTTTACCTGTATGTAAATATCTATATCGGCTGATGCTGCGCTTGGTTGAATCTGAAAAGTTAAAAAAGGGGAAAGGAGATGCTAAAATATCCGTAATATGATTGTGATAGGAAGTTTCAAACTAACTTTGTATGCTTAAAGTGGTCTTCTTATTTCTTGATATGGGTATTAGATTAAACAAACAAATACTTTCTGTATTACTTATTTGGGGGCAAGCGGCTATACATGCGTCAGCTAATTCTGTTCCGTCCGAGTATCCGTTGTGCGTTGACGGGAAAAGCATATCGGACACGGTTATGACAAAATATGGCCCCTTACGAAGACTGTTCGACTATTTTGAGGAAGCTAATAAGGAGAAAAAAGATAAAGCGTTCGATTTTAGCGTGATAGCGGGTCCTCATTATTCCGGTGACACGAAATTTGGGATTGGCATGGTAGCAGCCGGCTTGTACCATACCGACCGCAACGATACGATTCTTCCCCCTTCCAATATTTCATTCTATGGCGATGTCTCCACAATAGGCTATTATCTTTTGGGAGTGAGAGGCAATCATTTGTTTCCGCACGATAACTACCGCCTGAATTATAATCTTTATTTCTATTCTTTTCCCGGACTTTATTGGGGAAGGGGCTACGAACACGGAGCGAACCCGGAGAATGAAAGCGAATACAAACGCTTGCAGGCTCAGGTGAGGGCAGACTTTATGTTTCGGATATCGAAAAAGCTGTATCTGGGACCGATGATTGTATTCGACCATGTCGCCGGACGGGATTTTGAGAAGGAAGAACTGCTGGAAGGAATGGATCCGCGTACCACCAACGTCGGTTTCGGACTCTCCGTTCTTTATGACTCCCGCGATTTTCTGACCAATGCTTACAAGGGATATTATCTGCGCATTGACCAACGGATCAGTCCGTCGTTTCTAAGCAGTAAATACGCTTTCGGAAGTACCGAGTTCACAGCTTGTTCTTATCATACTGTATGGAAAGGAGGAGTGGTGGCGGGGCAATTCCACACCCAATTGAATTATGGAGAGGTTCCGTGGGGACTGATGGCAACGCTGGGTGGCGCCTATTCCATGCGCGGATACTACGAAGGTCGCTATCGGGATAAATGCGCGATGGACGCACAAATCGAGCTTCGCCAGCATGTATGGAAACGGAATGGAGTAGCGGTGTGGATGGGTGCGGGGACCGTTTTTCCCGCATTTTCCGGTTTGCTTGCCAGGCACGTGCTGCCTAATTACGGCATAGGCTACCGGTGGGAATTTAAGAAAAGAGTGAATGTACGTTTGGATTTAGGGTTTGGCAAGCATCAAACCGGATTTATATTTAATGTCAATGAAGCTTTTTAAGAAGATAAAAAAACGGTTCGAAAGTCAGGAGCATTTGTTTTATCTGTTTCTGATCGTTTTGATTACGCCCAACATCGCGCTTTGCTTTACAGAACCGTTGCCTTTGATGGCGAAGTTGTGCAACGTATTGCTTCCGTTTGCGTGTTACTATTTGGTGATGACTTTGTCGCGCAATTGCGGCAGAACGTTTTGGTTGCTGTTCCCGTTTGTTTTTCTAGGAGCTTTCCAGCTTGTGTTGCTCTACCTGTTCGGGCAGTCGATTATCGCCGTGGATATGTTCCTGAATCTGATGACTACCAATCCGACGGAGGCGATGGAGCTTCTGAACAATCTTCTGCCTGCCATTGTGATGGTGGTGATACTCTATGTGCCCGCTTTGGTATTGGGAACTGTTTCTATGGTCCGTAAACGCCGGCTGCCGGCTGCGTTCATAAGCCGCGGGCGGAGACGGGCCTTGCTGCTTCTTTGCGTTTCGCTCTTGACACTCGGCGGAGCCTATCTTCAGGATGAGAGGTATGAACCGCAGTCGGACTTGTATCCCGTGAACGTATGCTATAATATCGGGCTTGCTTTTCAGCGGAATGTCCGGACGAAGAACTATCACCGGACGTCGGAGTCGTTCACTTTCCATGCCCGATCGACACACCCTGAAGATGAAAATGAGGTGTATGTGATGGTGGTGGGCGAAACTGCGCGCGCCTTGAACTGGCAATTGTACGGATACGAACGTGAGACGAATCCGCTGCTTTCCCGCCGCGAAGGCTTGGCGGCATTCCCTAAAGCACTGTCGGAATCGAACACCACGCACAAGAGCGTACCCATGTTGCTTTCGTCCGTCACGGCACACAGCTATGATTCGATCTACCGGCAGAAAAGCATTGTCACCGCTTTCAAAGAGGCGAGATACCGCACGGCATTTTTCTCCAATCAGCGTTACAACCATTCGTTCATCGACTTCTTCGGCATGGAAGCCGACACTTCCGTCTTTGTGAAAGAGAAGGCGAATGCCGGTATTGCATACAATCCTTCGGATGACGTGCTTCTGGAAATGGTGAAGCGTGAGCTGGACAAAGGCGCAAAGAAGCAGTTTATTTTGCTTCATACGTACGGTTCGCATTTCAATTACCGCGAGCGTTATGCTGCCGATGAGGCTTTCTTTACCCCCGATCATCCTGTGGATGCCGAAGTGAAATACCGTTCGAACCTCATCAACGCCTATGATAATACCATCCGGTATACCGACAGGTTCTTATCCCGCCTGATCGGGTTGTTGGAGCATCGGCGTGTCGACGCGGCATTGCTTTATACTTCCGACCACGGCGAGGATGTTTTCGATGATTCTCGCCGGCTGTTCCTGCATGCCTCTCCCGTTCCTTCTTACTATCAGCTGCATGTACCTTTCCTTGTCTGGATGTCGGAAAGCTACCGCACGGCCTATCCCGCCAAGTGGACTGCTTTGGCGGAGAACCGCCTGAAAGACGTTTCTTCAAGCAGTTCGTTCTTTCCCACCATGCTCCACATTGCCGGGATAGAGACTCCTTACCGGAGCGATTCGTTTTCTGTGGCGAGTACTGCCTATACGATGAAGCCGAGGGTGTATCTGAACGATCATAACGAACCTCGTTCGCTGCAACATCTGGGAATGCGAAAGGAAGATTTCCGGATGCTGCAACAGAAAGGAATCCGTTATTGATCCGCCTGCCGGCCAACCTTCCGTTTTGTTGTCGCGAAGCCCTGCCTCATGCTAATGTTGCTGGAGGAGGAGTCCGGCCAACCTTTCGTTTTGTTGTCGCGAAGCCTTGCCTCATGCGAATGTTGCTGGAGGAGGAGTCCGGCCAACCTTCCGTTTTGTTGTCGCGAAGCCTTGCCTCATGCGAATGTTGCTGGAGAAATAAGTCTGGCAACCCTGCCGCTTTTTTATCACAAAGCCGTACTTCATGCTGATTTTTGTGGGAAAGAAGAGCAGCCGCGCCTCTCTTCTTGCTGTCATAAAAGTCGTCTGATAAGGATGTGCCGGATGGCGGAATAGCATTAAATAGTGCTAAAAGCCGCATCTAAACTGCTGATTGGCTTGTTATTTGCATATATCGCGTGAACGATTAAATAACATTAGATATGGCTTATATAGATTATTATCAAATTCTTGGGGTGGAGAAAACCGCTTCGCAAGGTGATATAAAGAAGGCTTTCCGTAAGTTGGCCCGCAAATATCATCCCGATTTGAATCCCAACGACCCAAGCGCAAAGGATAAGTTCCAGCAGATCAATGAGGCCAACGAGGTTTTGAGCGATCCCGAAAAACGCAAGAAATACGATGAATACGGCGAGCATTGGAAGCATGCCGATGAGTTTGAGGCGCAGAAGAAAGCCCGGCAAGAGGCCGGCGGCTTCGGCAGTGCCCGGGATTTCGGCGGTTTCGGCAGCGGGGCGCGAGGGTTTACGGACGGAAAGGGAACTTACTGGTATTCGTCCGGAGGCGAAGGATTCGAGGGAAACAATGCCGGGGGATTTTCCGATTTCTTCGAATCCATGTTCGGAAGCCGTGGTAAGAGAGACGGAAGCGCCGCAGGATTTCGCGGGCAAGATTATACTGCCGAGCTTCATCTCTCGCTTCGCGACGCTGCACGCACGCATAAACAAATACTGACTGTCAACGGCAAGCAGGTGCGTATCACCATTCCCGCCGGGGTAGCCGACGGTCAGGTCATCAAATTGAAAGGCTACGGAGCCGAAGGAATAAACGGAGGTCCTGCGGGCGACTTGTACATCACGTTCGTCATTGCTGCTGATCCGGTGTTCAAACGACTGGGCGACGACTTGTACGTAGATGTCGAAATCGACCTCTATACGGCTGTGTTGGGCGGCGATACGGTAATCGACACGCTCGACGGAAAAGTGAAACTGAAGGTAAAACCGGAGACTCAGAGCGGAACGAAGGTTCGCCTGAAGGGCAAAGGTTTTCCGGTTTATAAGAAAGAAGGGCAAACGGGCGATTTGATCGTGACTTACTCTGTCGGGATTCCTACCAACCTGACCGAGAAACAGAAAGAATTATTCCGCCAGTTGCAGGCTATGAACTAAAAAAGAATGAACGCTATGCAGACCGAATTGATCATTGTTAGTGAATATTGTCAGAAGTGCCACATCGAGCCTTCGTTTATTGATATGCTGAAGGAAGGCGGGTTGATTGAGACACGCACCGAAGGCGGCGAGCATTATTTGCTTTTGTCCCAGCTTCCGGAAGTGGAACGTTACAGCCGGATGTATTACGACCTTTCCATTAACATGGAAGGTATCGACGCTATCCACCATTTGCTTCTCAGGATAGAGGAGATGCAACGTGAAATAGACTCGCTTCGAAAGCAGCTCATGCTTTACAGGAGCAGGGAAAGGGAAGAAGCAGACCGGTAGCGGACGAAGATTGCCTTCCTTCTTGCCAAGAATCTGTTCTGCGTTGCCGGCAGATGGGAACGGTGAAAAACAGAGGCTCTATCCGGCGCGGATAGAGCCTCTGTTTGCAGTAAACGCAGGCTTTGTTTCAATCATACAGAGCCTGCGTTTTTTTAGTTCCGCGCTTCATTGCGTTGCGGAAACCGAAGTTTTTCGGTCGGGCCCGGCTTGCATTCACTTGAAGTCCGCGCTTCATTTCGCTAAGGGAATCCAAGTTTTGTGCTAAGCCCGGCTTGCGATTTCTTAAACCTTGCGCTTTATTGCACTACGAAAACCGAAGTTTTTCCGTCAAGCTCGGTTTGCGATAGCTCAAACTCCCGGCTATCGTTTGTAGAATGCAAGGTCTTCCTTGTCGAGCCCTTTGATAAATCCGGCATGCTTTTCCACCTCCGCCTCCGCGTAGTTCAGATACACGTGCGCCGATTTGGCAAACAGTTCGGGGGCTTTGCTTGCGTCCTGAATAAGCAGGTGAGCCATGATACAGTCGGCAGCCATCTCCATCAAACGACGGGCGGTGAAGTCGAGTATTTCCTGATCCTGAGTCTCTTTCACGGCGTTCGTGCTTTCCTCAAACTTATCCGCCATCTTCTTCAGGCGTGAAAGCAGCGGCTCCATCTCCGGAGAACACGGAACGGCCTCGTAATCGCGAATCGTGGCGATGTAAGAGCCGTTGGTCACATAGCGTATGGCGGCTACCGTCTGCAACTGCGTGGTACCTTCGTAGATGCTGGTGATGCGTGCGTCGCGGTAGATACGCTGGCAGGCATAATCCATCATGAAACCCGAACCTCCGTGTATCTGGATGCAGTCGTAAGCGTTCTGGTTGGCGTATTCCGAATTCATTCCCTTTGCCAGCGGAGTAAAGCTGTCCGCCAATTTGGCATATTTCTTTTGCTCCTGACGCTCTTCGGGAGTGAGCTTGCGCTCGCGGGCAATATCGTCCAACGCTTTGTAGATGTCTACGTAGCGGGCTGTCTGATACAGCAACGCGCGTCCGGCGTCCAACTTGGCTTTCATGATAGAGAGCATGTCGTAAACGGCAGGGAACTCGATGATGGCTTTGCCGAACTGCTTGCGGTCTTTGGCATAAGCCAACCCTTCGTTGTAGGCAGCCTGACTTAGTCCTACCGACTGTGCGGCAATACCCAAGCGGGCGCCGTTCATCAATGCCATGACGTATTTAATCAAACCGAGTTTCCGTTCGCCGCAAAGTTCGGCGCGGGCGTTCTTGTAGACCAGCTCGCACGTGGGAGAGCCGTGAATGCCCAGCTTATTTTCGATGCGGCGCACATTCACACCCCCTTGGCGCTTGTCGTAGATAAACATCGACAATCCGCGTCCGTCTCTGGTTCCTTCTTCCGAACGGGCCAGAACGAGATGGATGTCGGCGTCGCCGTTGGTGATGAAACGCTTTACGCCGTTGAGCAACCAGCAGCCTTCCTTCTCGCTATACGTCGCTTTCAGCATCACCGATTGCAGATCGGAACCGGCGTCGGGCTCCGTCAAGTCCATCGACATGGTTTCTCCTTGGCATACACGCGGAATGAAACGGTTGTGCTGGTCGGTATTCCCGAATTCATACAATGTCTCGATGCAGTCTTGCAGCGACCATATATTGCCGAAACCGGCATCGGCGGCAGCCACTATTTCCGCGCACATCGTGTACGGAGTAATGGGGAAGTTGAGTCCGCCGTATTTGCGCGGCATCGTCATTCCGTTCAGCCCGGCTTTCACCATCGCGTCGAGGTTTTCTTTGGTTCCCGACGCATATTCCACTCTTCCGTTGGCATGGTGCGGCCCTTCGACGTCTACGCCTTCGGCATTGGCAGCAATAATCTCCCCGGTAATCTCTCCGGTGATTTCCAATACCTTATCGTACGAGTCTACTGCATCCTCGTAGTCCAGCGGCGCGTAATCAAATACGTCCTTGTCTCTGTAATTGCGCTCTTTCAGATCGCATATCCGTTTCATCATCGGATTGTTCAAGTGAAACTTGAGTTCCGGTATATCGGTATAAAAATTTGCCATAATCCGTTACTTGCTATTCTGTTTATAATACTTGATCATCTTCGGCACCACCTCTTCGATCGTTCCGTTTATCACATAATCGGCAATCGTGTTGATGGGGGCTTCGGGATCGTTGTTGATGGAAATGATGATTCCGCTTTCCTGCATCCCGGCAATGTGTTGAATCTGTCCGGAGATGCCGCAGGCTATGTAAAGTTTCGGACGCACGGTGACTCCCGTCTGTCCGATTTGGCGGTCGTGTTCCACAAATCCTGCGTCGACGGCCGCACGGCTGGCGCCCACCTCGGCGTTCAGCACTTTCGCCAGTTCGAACAGTAAGTCGAAGTTTTCTTTCGAGCCTACGCCGTATCCGCCCGAAATGATGATGGGAGAGCCCTTCAGGTTGTTCTTCGCTTTCTCCACATGGCGCTCGATGACTTTCACCACATAGTCCGTATCGGCAACAAACTTCTTTACATCGTGGCGGATCACCTCGCCTTTGTAGTCGGCGGCCAGGATTTGCTTCTTCATTACTCCTTCGCGGACGGTCGCCATCTGCGGCCGGTGTTCGGGATTGACGATCGTGGCTACGATGTTCCCGCCGAATGCCGGACGGATTTGATACAGCAGGTTCTTATACACCTTTCCTTCTTTCTTGTCTTCATGGTCGCCGATTTCGAGCGAAGTACAGTCGGCCGTCAGCCCGCTGGTCAAGGCGGAAGACACGCGCGGACCGAGGTCGCGTCCGATTACCGTGGCGCCCATGAGGCAGATCTGCGGCTTTTCTTCTTTAAACAGGTTTACAAGAATGGAAGTGTGCGGAAGGGAAGTGTAAGGGTAAAGCCCTTCGCCGTCGAACACATGGAGTCTGTCCACTCCATAGGGAAGAATTTGCTTTTCGATATCTTTCAGGTCTTTCCCGACAGCCACCGCTTCGAGTTGGCATTTCAGCTGATTGGCCAGTGAGCGGCCCTTTGTCAGGAGTTCGAGGCTGACGTCTGCAACGATGCCTTCCTCTATTTCGCAATATACAAATAAGTTATTCATGTTTTCTTTTTTAAATTGACCGGTTGATTTTAGTTGATGAATCGATTTGCCTGCCGGCAGCTGTCAACCGATGGTATGGTTGGCCAGCAATTCGACAATCAATTCCTCCACGTCACGGTCGCTGCCGCTGATGGTTTTACTCTCTTTCGCTTGGAATACGATGTTTTGAATGCTCTTCACTTTGGTGGGCGAACCGGACAAACCGCATTGGGCGAGGTCGCCGTTCACATCGGCTACGCTCCATTCCACCAGATTCAGATAATCGCGCTTGTCGTACAGATCAGTGTAGTCCAGATTGCCTTGCTGCTTTTCGGTCACCGTTTTGGCATGTTTGTACTTCTGCACCAGTTTGGCGTTTCGCGGGCGGCAGGGAGCTGCCGAACCGTTCACTGTAATCACGATGGGCAACGGGCCTTCTACGGTTTCTACTCCGCCGTCGATATGACGTTTTACGGTGATGCGGTCTTTGGTTACCTTTAATATCTCTTCCGCATAGGTAATTTGTGTCAGTCCCAGCTTCTCGGCTACTTGCGGCCCCACCTGAGCCGTGTCTCCGTCGATGGCCTGACGTCCGCCTATGATAATATCGCAATTGCCTATCTTGCGGATGGCAGTTGCCAAAGCGTAAGAAGTAGCCAGTGTGTCGGCGCCGGCAAAAGCGCGGTCGGTCAGTAAGTACCCGTTATCCGCGCCGCGGAAGAGTCCTTCGCGAATGATGTCGGCGGCACGTCCCGGCCCCATCGTTAAAACAGTTACGGTAGACCCCCGGTGAGCGTCCTTCAGTCGAAGCGCTTGTTCCAATGCGTTCAAGTCTTCGGGGTTGAAGATAGCGGGCAGCGCCGCGCGGTTTACAGTTCCGTCGGCTTTCATGGCATCCTTCCCAACGTTTCGTGTGTCGGGAACTTGTTTTGCCAATACAACAATTTTCAAACTCATGTTATTAATTTTAGTATTAGTATTTCTACGAGTTAGCAGCCAGTAGCGTAGTAGTAATTTGTCTTGCTATCTAAACTATCCGGTTAACTATGAGTGTGCAAATTTAGTCAAACACTTGGTTCTGACAAGGAAACCGCCTAAAAAATGCACAAGATTAAGATTTTTGAGCAAAAAGCCTTTCCTTTTTATCTTCCCGCAATCCGTTTCCTTTTCATCGATAAATGCGTTTCAGGCCTTTTCGGAGCTTGCCTTCGGTCTGTCTTTATGAAATAAATATTGGGCGGAAAGTTGCGGAGCAGGCACATGGCTCCAAAGAAATAGAGGGGATGTCGAAGCCCAAGCACAGCGAAGATGAGCTTCTAATCTGAAATTCGGACTATCTTCAGTTGGCATAAAAATAGCCCTATCATTACCTCAACATGAAGTTTGATAGGGCTATTTATAAAGTTTGATAGGGCTATTTATATTTGCCTTTTACAACCCGCAAGTTTTCCGGGTGCTCAGTTTAGTTTTGGCGCATCCTCAATTCTTATGTCTCAATCGTTTTGATTCCCTTTTGCGGAGTACTCTCTTATAGTCTTATAGAAAGAGGGGATAGAAATGCGGAGCGGTTTATCTGATTCCCAACTTTTTGGCTATCTCTTTGGGAAGCGCATCCTTGTGCACGAGGATATTCATCGTCTTGTAAGCCACAAATGCTTTCGAAGCATACCAGATACCTTTGTATTTGTTGTTTGTTCCCCAAGAGTTCTTTACCATGAAATACTCTTTACCGTTTTGGTCTTTGGCGATACCGTAGATCTGCATTCCGTGGTCATCGGTCGTTTCCCAGTTGTCGTAGGCTTCCTGACGCATTTCTTGTGTGATTGCCATTTCCTGAAGCGGCTTCGAGGTAAGTTCTTTGCGTTTGTCCGTAGCGGTCAGTCCGGTCCATCTGGCCATATCCGATCCGGTAAGTTCCGCCCCTTTGTTCGCGTCGGGCATTACAGCGATACCGTCGCGTGTAAATCCTTTTTCGCTGACATCGCTTCCCCATGCGAATGTATAGCCTTTTCTGACAGCGTTGTCCATTACAGCCATCAATTCGTCTATCGGCAAGTTGTACGATAAACCGTTACGCCAGTTATCCTGAATTTCGAGGGCGAACTGTGTGTAAAAAGGATGATGGGTATACGAAGTCAACGAAACGTAGTCTTCCGCTTTCAGCCCCAATGATTCGGCGAATGTCATCGGCGTGTATTCTTTCCCTTTGTATGTGAATTTCTCGGGGCATTCTCCCAAATAAGTATCGTAAATGGCACTTAGTCCTTTTTTCCATACGGGCGATAGCTTGGTAAGTTTGCTTTGGGCGATGGCTTTTACGTATCCTTCGGCCACTGCGTCGACTTCATTGTGCACGTGCATCGAATCGCCGTACATGATTCCCGGCATTACCTCCTGCGGAACCAGTCCGTAGTGCTTCATGCAGAACACTACATCGTAAAAGCTTCCGCCCGGAGAGAAGGAGTTATCTCCGTGGTAGCGTACATAGTTCACGCCACGATCTTGCATGGTTTTGTGCACAACGAACATTTCGGATAAATCGTATTCGCCTTTTCCTGTACGCAGCAATTCGGATTCGAGAAATCCCAACCCCGAAAAGCTCCAGCAAGTGCTCGAACGGTTTTGATTTTTGATGGATGTAATGGGGTTTTCTTTCACCGTTGTGAATACAAAACCCTCTTTTTCTTTTGTGTCTTGTGCCATTGCGCTCAAGCCGAGTAAGCCTAAAGTGGCAATAAGAATCGTTTTTTTCATTCTTTTTATGAGTTTAATGATTAAGTTTGTTTTGCATGCAAAGATAAAAATCCTATCTTGAAATTCATTGTTTTACGTATACATTTGCATGAAAAAAGAATGAATATTGTTTTTTGCGCAGACAATGGCTTACCTTTCCTTGTCTTGAACGCTGTAGAGCAGACCGGAGAGATGATAAACTTTCAACAGAGTATCACTATTCTTCTGTTTGGGTGGTAATGACGTAATCTTCTTTGATAAATTCATCATATACCTTTCTGGGATGATCGAATGAAGCCGTACCGTTTCTTTCTTCGTTGAAATTTGCGCGGCGGAATTGCTTCAGTTTGAGGTTGTCTTCGGCATATTCTCTCAGCTTCTTGTGTTCGCGTCCGTATAGCGAGCTTTCTATCACTTCAGAGTCGAGGAGATTCTCCTTAGGCGTAATGGTAGGCAGAAGCACTTGTTCCAACAATCCCCGATAAGCGCCGTTATATTCGCACCACACCACGTTATTGACCATGTATATCCGATAGACATACTTAGACCATGCTGTTCTGATTTCAATTTCCTTTTCGTAGATTTCGATAACAGCTTCCGAACCGTAGGCTTCATCACGAATGGCTACGGTGGTGCGTCCCTGAAGTTTTTCCCTGATGGTGGTAGTCCATTTCGGCGAGTTCATGATTTCCTCGATAATCTCGGGCAGTTTTTCTTTGATTTCAAATACGATTCTCATGGCATTTGCCTGCAAGCAGGACTTGTTTTACGATTTATCTCTTAACTTTCTGACTTCTTTAAAGTTATGTAAAATGTTGCGGAAAAACAAAGGTTCGTTTGATTATTTTCTATATTTTACCAAAAATACCTACTTTTTTATCTATTTATCTATAAATGTACGATAAAATGGAAAATGTTTAATGTTTTATCTCGTGTATGGAAACAGCTTAATTATTTATTCCGTTTTTCCTGTATCATTGTTCGCGTCCTACGGGCTATGGATATACCGTGCCGAGTATATATATGCCTACCGTGGTGACCATATATGCCTACCGTGGTGGCCATATATGCTTACCGTGGTGGCCATATATATACACCATGTGGGTTATATATCTGCCTTTTTCTTACTGATAAAGTTGCTTTTTCGTTTCGAAAATCGGGCGCGTGTGTGTTATGCTTTCTTTTCCGGTTTTTGCGAACGGCTCATTGTTTGCTTCTAATGTTCCTGCCACCTTGCGTTCGGACTGCATCGTGTTCGTCCTGAACCTTGCAGGAGTCCCGACAACGTTTTCTTGCGCTTGTGTTTGAGCTACATGGTGTTTGCTTAAAAAGCGACGTTGCAGACAGAACCACTTTCTTGCGCTTGTGTTTGAGCTACATGGTGTTTGCTTAAAAAGCGACATTGCAGCACAGAACCACTTTCTTGCGCTTGTGTTTGAACGACGTGGTGTTTGCTTAAAAACCCCGCCGTGTTTGATTTCAAAGCCCGCCGTGTTTTTTTTGAAAGTTCGCCGTGTTTGAAAAGAAGTGTCCCGATAGTTCTGATAGTCGTTTGGATTTGTCGGAACCGAAAGTGCGCGAGGTTCGTCCCCTGCGCTTTAAACCCGGGAAACGGACGATTCGAGCGGCAGGCAAACCGGCCGGTGAAATTTGATCAAGCCTTCCATCGGGCTTTGAAGCACTTGCCCCATTTGCATTCCCATAGCCTGTACGGCTTCTTCCAGCACGCCCTTGTAGTAAAAAGCGACGGAACCGGTGAAGTGAACCGGCAAGTTCCGACGGTTGTATTGCATCACGTTTCTTTTCAGGAAGTCTTTAAAGCTGTTCAAAACAAGCTGATGCACTTCGGGAACCGCGATGCGGCGGGCAAGGAAAGGAGAGAGGCTTGCCAGAAAACGATTGGGGAAAGGGCGCCGGTAGACGCGGTCGATAATCTCAGCCGGAGTAAGATTGAATTCGTTCAGGAACTCCTCTTTCATCCCCGCAGGCATCCGATTCTTCAGCAGATTGCCTACCAGTAGTTTTCCCAGCACCGCAGCGCTGCCTTCATCGCCCAATATGAATCCTAACGGAGATACGTTCTGCACAATCTCCGTGCCGTCGTAATAGCAGGAGTTCGAACCTGTGCCCATGATGCAGGCTATGCCCGCCCGATGTCCGCACAGACTACGTGCGGCGGCAAGCATGTCGCTGCTCACTTCTATCGAACCCTCTACGTGTAGATGAGCATTGAGCGCCCGCTTCACAACGTCGATTTTATCGGGGAAAGCGCATCCCGCTCCATAGAAGTGTATATGCCCGAGCCGGCGCTCCGGCAAGTGGGGCAATAAATTCTGTCGTATCTCTTCGCAAATCTCCTCTTCCGACTGGAAAAACGGATTCGTTCCCTGAGTTCTTATCCGTTTTACGATGCCTTCATGGTCTACCGCGCACCAGTCGGTTTTGGTAGATCCGCTATCCGCTATTAGAATCATCTCCTTTATGTTATACGTCCTTTTATTTTAAAATCGTGCAAAGATAATACAAAAAAATCTTTGCGTATGATTTTATATTGTACTTTTGTGAAAACTAACACTCGTATACGCATGAAAACCGTGAAACTGATCACCTGTAACGATGCCATGCAGGCGCATATCCTTCAGGGAGCGCTAAGGAATGAGGGGATTGAATCGCTGCTGCACAACGAAAATTTCTCTACGTTGATGAAAAGTTACATAAGCAATGTGTCCGGAGTAGATATTTTCGTGCTCGAAGAAGATTACGACAAAGCCGTGCAGGTGTTGAAAGACAACCAAAGCTGGGAGGAAGAGCCGGCTTTATGCCCTTATTGCGGTTCGTTGCATATCCGCTTTGTGTTGAAGAAAGGAAAGAAGATACGCGCGTTTGCGACAGCCGCGCTCTCTCTATTGTCGCAGACGCCTCCGGGAAGCAATCATTGGGAGTATGTATGCAATGAGTGCTTCCGGAGGTTCGAGAAACCCGTGTCCCGGTTCGAGCCTTCCGATAAAACACAGGAATAATAAAATCAGATGGCGACATGCTGAATTGAGTAAAGTGTGGCGGGGCAATGATGTGAGAAATTAGAAATCCATTTAATATACTTATTTATGATGAAAATAGACAAAAGAATAATAACAATGTTGTTATTATTCTGCACCATCGGCTTTGTAAACTGTAATAATGAGGAAGAAAACGTGATAAACTACGAAAACAGTATTGAGGGGTTGACTGCTGATAATTTTCCCGTAATGGACAGCTCCACTTCGACACACCCGCTGCTGAAATTATTGGGATATAAGTTGATGGGCATTCGTTATAAATGGGAAGTCAGCTTTATGAGCGGGATAGAGAAGTACATAACCTGTGATTCCGAATACTATTATGGGACGAACAGTACGGCTACGAATGCAGCAAGGCAAAGGCTGGAGCAGATAGAGGCTAAGATGAAGAAGTCCACAACGCACGGTTCTTTTGTCAATCTGATAGATGACAAAGTAGAACTGATCATAGCGTCGAGGGCTATTTCACGGGATGAGAAACAATATGCCAAAGAGAAAGGAACGGGCATTATAGAAAAACCGGTCGGGATAGACGGTTTTGTTTTCATCAAGAATAAAGAGAACCCCGTCAAATCCTTAACGTGCGAACAAATCAGAAGCATATATTCGGGTAAAATCACTAATTGGAAAGAAGTGGGAGGAAATGATGTGGCGATTACTCCCTATATGCGTAATCGAAACTCCGGTAGTCAGGAAAAAATGGAGACACTCGTTATGAAAGGAGAACCGATGATGGATGCACCCGAGTTGGTTGGGGGTGGGATGACTTCGCCATTCTACTCTCTGTGGGAAAATGTAAACGGGATGGCTTATACGCCATATTATTATTGTACGGCGATGATAGACGACCCACGTATAAAAATGTTCGATGTAGAAGGCGTGCAGCCTGATAAAACTACAATCGCATCCCGTCAATACCCTTATGTATCGGAAATCTATGCAGCCGTACGTGCCGATGTGGATAAATCTTCTATGAGCTGGAAAATATTTGAATTCCTTACATCAGGAGCTGCAAATGCAATTATTGAAGAAAGTGGTTATGTGAAATATTATTAGGCTTTATAAAAAATCATGGTATGAATAAGAAAAAACTCTTGTTGTCCGTTGCTTTTTTGCTTTCGTTGCCCGTCTCTTTCGCGGCAAGAGTAGACACGTTATGGATAAGAAGCGCGTCGATGCAGCGGGATGTTCAGGTAGTGGCGGTCATTCCCGACGTGTCCGGCGGAAAGAAAGCGGTGGCTTGTCCGGTTGTTTACCTGCTTCACGGATACAGCGGGAATGCAAAGAGCTGGATCGCGATTAAGCCCGACTTGCCGAAGATTGCCGATGAAAAAGGAATCATTTTCGTTTGTCCCGACGGAAAGAACAGTTGGTACTGGGACAGTCCGAAGAATCCGTCGTACCGTTACGAAACCTTTGTTTCGTCGGAACTGGTGGAGTATATCGACACCCATTATGCGACGATACCCCACCGGAAAGCCCGTGCCATCACCGGCTTGAGCATGGGCGGACACGGCGCATTGTGGATTTCCTTCCGGCATAAAGATACCTTCGGTGCAGGCGGAAGCACCAGCGGCGGGGTAGACATACGTCCGTTTCCGAGAAATTGGGAAATCTCCAAGCTGTTGGGAGAGTTTGCCGCCAATAAAAAGACGTGGGACGAGCATAGCGTAGTGAATCAAACAGACAGAATAGAAAATGGCGACTTGGCGATAATAATTGATTGCGGCGAGGGAGACTTTTTCTTGAACGTAAATAAAGAGTTGCACGAACGACTGCTGAGACGCAAAATCGACCATGACTTTATCGTGCGTCCGGGAGCACACAACGCCGATTATTGGAGAAACTCCATCGACTATCATATCCTGTTTTTCGACAAGTTCTTCAGGAAATAAACTGCCGGAGATCGGTTTTTAGAAGTTCCCTGCCGCAAATACCGCCTTGCTCTTTTTTCTTTTATCGTGCAACAGATGCAGGATGATATGCGCGCCTTTTCCGGTTTGTGTTTTTGCAAAAGAGTTTTCGTGCGGCGCGAACGGCGGGAAAAGGGTCGTTGAATGGCGAGGCCGGGCGCAAGCGTTTCTTTTTCAAGATGCAAGCGTCCAAGCAAATGGGATATACGCCGGGACATTTCAGTGCAAGTGTTTCTTTTTCAAGATGCAAGTGTTTCTTTTTTTAAGGGGCGGGAGAATCGGTGGGCATCGAGTTGTAGCGAAGCTATCGGTGCGAGGCTCTGTTTTTGAAGGGCTTCGCCTGCGGAAATGCTTTTCGAGTGAAAATGAATCTTTGTTTTTTCGAGCAGAATCGAATGCTTTTTCAAAAGGCAGCAGAGGCTCTGCCATTTATGAACAAAAGCTTTGTTACGGGTAAACACAGCCTCTGCCTGCTGTAAACAGAGCTTCTATTGCATGCAAACGCAGCTAAAAAGAAAGAAGGCGGAGGAGTTTATCGCTGTAAACAGAGCTTCTATTGCACGCAAACGCAGCCTCTTCCTGCTGCAAACAGAGCCTCTGTTGCATGAAAGCTAACTTGATGAAAATGGGAATGGACTGCCGGATAGCTGTGGACAAGGCTTTTGTTGCATGCAAACACAGCCTCTGCCTGCGGCAAACAGAGCTTCTATTGCACGCAAACGCAGCACGGCATGGAGGGAGTCCTGCCAATTGATGCTGTAAACAGAGCTTCTGTTACATGCAAACGCAGCCTCTGCCTGCTGTAAACGCAGCCTCTTCTTGTTGCAAACAGAGCCTTTGTTGGATGAAAGCTAACTTGATGAAAATGGGAGTGGACTGCCGGATAGCTGTGGACAAGGCCTTTGCTACATGCCAACACAGCCTCTGCCTGCGGCAAACAGAGCCTATGTGATGAGGAAATGAACCCTTTGTCATGTGACAAGTTCCATTCTCGTTGTGCACGGATGAGGCGTTCGTTCCGCCACCGGACACATACGTCTTGTTCCGCTCTCCGGCTTTATTTTTCTTCCTTGGGGGGCGGATAGTTGCCCGCCAGCGTTTCGAGGGCTATGTTCAACAACCGCTCTTCGGGATTGCCGAAAGGCAGATAGCGGCTGTAGTCCGTCTTTCCGTCTATCGAGGTTTCGCTTATGACGAAGTCGCTTGCGGGAGAGATGGGACCGTATGTCGTCTTTTTATCGGGACGGTATATGGCACACACCACCGGGTTGACAGCCCACCTGAGCTCTTCGTTGGCGAATGATTCGGTAGCCATGTTTTGCCCTTTCGTCGCGCTCCCTATGGTGATGATGGCAGGGACTTCGTTTTCCCGGTAAAGACCGCTGATCAACATTTCCGCCATTCCGGCCGTCTCTCCGCTTGTAATGACGAACAACAACTGTTGGTTGAGGTTGACGCCGCCCTTCAGCACTTCACGGTCGAGGGTGATTTCGCGGTTCTTCTCCGACTGCTTGTCGTTGTATTCCAGATAAGCCATCGACGTTCCCAAGCGTGATTCGGGAGCCAGAATCGTTCCCAGCAACTGTACGCAATCTGGGGTTCCACCCGTGTTGTGGCGGAGGTCGAGGATGGTTGCCTTTACTTCCGCTTCCCGGAATTCGCGCGAGATCTTCCGCAACAGATCGTTATACTTTTGCGGTTCGGCTTTTGTTCCGGCGGTAAAACTGTTGTACATCAGGTAGCCTATCTTGCCTACCGACGCCACCGTGAGTATTTTGTACGTATGCACGGGGTTGTCTTCCGTCGTTTCGGCAGCCCCCAGCCTGACTGTTTTTCCGCTCGGCGCAACCTTCCATACCTTTACAGGCTCCGTTCCTTCTTCCGCTTCCGGCGTTACCTCTTGCCACGATCCCATCGTCAGGTCCATCGCACGGGTGCCCTGCAGCAACTCCTCTTCCTCTTTCTTGGTGATGTGCCGCCCGTCTGCCTGCATGATCCAGTTGCCTCGTTGCAGTCCGGCGCGTTCGGCGAGAGAGCCCGGAATCACGTAAGTCACCAATGCGTTGTAGTTCGTTTCCGAATCGGCGTCTTTTACGAGCGAATATTTGAACCCATAAGTGGGAGCCGGTGTATCCCGTAGCTCATTCACGAATGAATACTTATCTTTCTTCGATTTGATTTTGGTCAGAAATGTAGCCGGGTCGAGAAACGGGTTTACCTCCTTGTAAGAAGGCAGCTCTTGATACCACAAATAGTGCTCTTGCATGATGCGGTGCATCCATGTGTCTACCGCAGTTTCCTCCTCGTACTCCTTCCAACGGTCTTCTCCGCAGGAAGAGAAAATGCCGGCGCACACCGCCGCCAGAGCGGGTAAAAGAAATATCTTTCTAATAATTGTCGTCATAAAAACAGCTTTTTACTTCGCAAATGTAGGAAATACTTTCCTCATCTACCATATTTATGGTATAAAATTGGCCCGATTGTGCCATTGCGTGCACGAAGCTTTTGCTCTATCTTTGCATCCGCTTATAAGGTCGCGGATGCGAACCGGATGCTTATTGAGCGGATAATATAATAATTAGTTTTGTGAATATTGCAGCATTATTGTCCGGAGGTGTCGACAGTTCGGTTGTCGTACACCTCCTTTGCGAGCACGGGTATAAGCCGGCTCTTTTCTATATAAAAATCGGGATGGACGGCGCGGCGCATATGGACTGCCCCGCCGAAGAAGACATCGAGCTTGCCACAGCCACCGCCCGCAAGTACGGGCTGCCGCTCGAAATCGTGGATCTGCACCGCGAGTATTGGGACAATGTGGCGGCTTATGCCATCGACAAGATACGCAAGGGGCTGACACCCAACCCCGATGTGATGTGCAACAAGCTCATCAAGTTCGGGTGTTTCGAGCAGCGCGTGGGCAGGCATTTCGATTTCACCGCCACGGGACATTACGCTTCCACCGTCGAACTGGAGGGGAAAACTTGGCTGGCTACCGCCAAAGATGCGTTGAAAGACCAGACCGACTTCCTGACGCAGATCGATTATCTGCAAGTCTCCAAGCTGATGTTTCCCCTCGGCGGACTGATGAAGCGGGAGGTGAGGGAGATTGCGTCGAAAGCCGGACTGCCCGCCGCCAAAAGGAAAGACAGTCAGGGGATTTGCTTCTTGGGAAAGGTGAATTACAATGATTTCGTCCGCCGTTTCCTTGGCGAAAAGCAGGGAGCGATCGTGGAATATGAGTCGGGTAAGCGGATCGGAACCCATCTGGGCTACTGGTTTCACACCATCGGACAGCGGAAAGGGCTCGGATTGAGCGGCGGCCCGTGGTTTGTGGTGAAGAAAGATATCGAAGAAAACGTGGTGTACGTATCGCGAGGCTATGGAGTGGAGACGCAATACGGCAATGAATTCGTCATGAACGGCTTCCATTTCATTACGGACAATCCTTGGGGCGCGGCGGAGAATGGGGCGGAAGTCACCTTTAAGATACGCCATACACCTGAGTTTACGTGTGGAAAGCTTTTTCGCGAAGGCGAAAACCGCTTCCGCATCCTGTCGTCCGAAAAGTTGCAAGGTATCGCTCCGGGGCAGTTCGGGGTGGTTTACGACCGTGAATCGAAGATTTGTATAGGAAGCGGAGAGATCTGCCGCAATGCCTGATGTTGCGGCAGACCGCCTCCGTCCGTCACCATACCCTTTTTAGTCTTTTTACCCAGATGGCGTATCCTTCCTCGTTCAGATGCAGGCCGTCGTTGGTCAGCTCCTTCCGCAGTATGTTCGTTCCCTTTTCGATGAAACGCGGGAAAAGGTCGACGTACGTAATCTTCTTTTCTTTTGCCAACGCACGCAGCTTGGCATTGATGGCGGGAATCGTGTCCGTCTTTCCCGTCATCCGTTTGTAGCGTCCGAAACTTTCGTTTATGGGCAGAAGGCTTTGCAGGTAGAGTTTTGTGCCGGGCGACTCCCTGCGGATGCGCTCTACCGTCATGCGAATCATGTCGGCAATGCTGTCGGCGGTCAGATCGTGCGATACATCGTTTACACCGATGAGCAGAAAAAGCCGGGCAGGCTCTCCGGGCAATATCTGATGCAGGCGGTCGTACACTCCCATCACCTCGTCTCCGATGATTCCGCGGTTTATCACATGCTTTCTGCCGAGTCTCGCCGACCAGTCTCCGCCGTTTTCCGTCAGGCTGTTGCCCAGCATCACGATGTTTTTCGACGTTACGGGAGGCTCGTCCGCAAACTGGCGGTACCGCGCGTAATAGTGATCGGTGTACTTACCGGCAACTTGTCCGCTGTCGGCGCCGCATTTCGCTTGCTCGTGCGATGCTTTCCCCGAAGACTGCGCGACGGCTGTCTGTAAGCTTATCGAGAGCAGAAAAACAGATAGAATCGTTTTCATTTTCCGTGAGTTTATAGAGGTATTCCGGCTGATGAATGAGCGGAAAGCCGGATGCCTGTCATCGCCTTCCTTCGTTGTAAGCATCTGTCGCCTTTTTTACCGAACCGTGCATCAGCAGCAATGCTTTGGCTTTGCCGTAGTCCAGTCCGAGTTCTTCCACCAGCATGCGCGTGCCCCGGTCTACGAGTTTCTTATTGCTTAGTTGCATGTTCACCATCTTGTTGCCTTTCACACGCCCCAACCGGATCATTACCGAAGTGGTGATCATGTTCAGAATCATCTTCTGTCCCGTGCCCGACTTCATGCGCGAACTCCCCGTCACATACTCCGGACCTACGATCATTTCAATCGGTATGTCCGCCTCGGCGGCCATCGGCGAATCGGGATTGCTGGTGATGCAGGCGGTCAGAATACCGTGTTCGCGGGCCTCGTGCAATGCGCCGATGACGTAGGGCGTTGTGCCCGAAGCGGCGATTCCGATGACCGTATCTTTGTCGGTGACATTGTTTTCGATCAGTTCCTCCCATCCGCGGTGAATATCATCTTCCGCGTTTTCCACCGGATTGCGGAGGGCCGTGTCTCCGCCCGCGATGAGTCCGATCACCAGCGTAGGAGGCATGCCGAAGGTAGGCGGAATCTCCGACGCGTCGAGCACGCCGAGCCTTCCGCTCGTTCCTGCGCCCATGTAAAAGATACGCCCGCCTTGTTTCATGCGCGGCACAATCCGGTTCACCAGTTTCTCTATTTGCGGAATCACCTTCTCAACAGCCAACGCCACCTTACGGTCTTCTGCGTTGATGTCTTCCAGTATCTCCCGGACAGACTTCTTGTCTAAGTCGTTGTAGAGCGAAGGTTGCTCTGAAATCTTTATAAAAGCCATAATTCTTGTTGTTGCCAGTTATGATTTATGATACCGTATAAGTCCTTCCATAGGACTTTGGATGATTGTTCCTATGCAGATTCCCTTCTCTTCGGCGGCCTTTTCCAGCACCTCTTTGTAGTGATAGGCTACCGACCCTACGAAATGTATCTTATGCTTTTGATATTCGTATTGCATCACATTCCGCTCCAGAAAATCCTTGAAGCTCTCCAGCACAAGCCTGTGGATGGCCGGTTCCCGGATGTTTTGCGCCAGAAAGGGGGATAAGCTTGCCAGGAAACGGTTGGGAAAAGGCTTGCGGTATACATTGTCGATAATAGTCGCCGGGGTCAGGTCGAATTGTTTGAGGAATTTATCTTTCAGTTCCCGGCTTATCTGATTCTTCAGGATATCGCCTACAAGCCGTTTTCCCAGATAAGCTCCGCTGCCCTCGTCGCCCAGTATGAATCCCAAAGGAGAAACGTTGTTCGCGATTTTCCTGCCGTCGTAGTAGCAGGAATTCGAACCGGTTCCCATGATACATGCGATTCCTGCTTCGTGTCCGCAAAGGGCGCGCGCGGCGGCGAGCATATCGGTGCATACTTCTATATCCCGCTTCACCCGAAGGTGGCGGCCGACGGCCCGGCGCACCATCTCGATTTTGTCGGGAAACGCACAACCTGCGCCATAGAAATAAACGGCGTCCAATTCATTGGTTTGCAACTGAGGAAGAAGAGCGGTCGCAATTTCATCGCCGATTTCTTCTTCCGTCTGAAAGAACGGATTGGTGCCTTTCGTGCAAATCCGTTGCAGGGCTTTTCCATGCTCTGCGACGCACCAATCTGTTTTGGTAGATCCGCTGTCTGCTATTAATATCATGTAATTGTTTTATATTAAAGTTCGGGCTTCTGTATGAAAGCCGTTTGGTTTATATTTTGATGTAAATTTTTCTTTTATAAAGTTGGTAGCCGATGCACCAGTTGAAGACTATGAATATCACCGCAAAAGCGAATGATCCTCCGGTTTCTCCGAATACCGGCATGAGCATTTCCTGATACATAAACCGGCGTATACTCATCATTTCGCCCGCATACGGAATCCGGATGCTTCCGGTGAGGATGCTTAACACGCCGCCCAACACGTACATAAATAGCGGGTTGACGCCGAATGCTTCGAAAAAGAGGCTCCACTTCTTATGTCCTTTCACGTCGATGATCCAAGTGAGTAGCGCCAGCAGGCTGGAGGCGAGACCGCATGTGGTGAGGACGAATGTAGGCGACCATATCTTTTTGTTGACGGGGCAGCCATAGCTTAGCAAAAGCCCTGAGAAAGTAAGAATGGTACCTACAATGAACAGGGTATTGATTATATCTTTATGCTCTTTGTGGGTCTCTTTGTTGAAAATGATACGTCCTACGCAAAATCCCAGCAGTACGTGCGCGATGGAGGGGATGGTGCTTAGAATGCCTTCAGGGTCTATCCCGTTGTCGTTGTACATGTGCGCCGGCGTAAGAACGGAACGGTCGACGACAGAAAGTATGTTCGTCTCATCATACGCGAACCCGTTTCCCGCCATCAGCAACAGGAAATATCCGGTTAGTAAAGCGGCAATCAAATACGGTATATAACGGTGCTTCACGGTTAGCGCGACGATTGAAGCGGCTCCGTAGCAAACCGCCAGACGTTGCATGACACCGGATATGCGTATGCGGTCGAAAGTCCATACCGCGTTCCAAAGCTTTTCGCCGAAGCTGAGCCCGTCCGGCGCCGACGGCCAATAGTAGCAGAATTTAGAGAACCATCCGATGGCGATGCCTATTAAAAAGATTACCAAAGTTCGCCTGAGTATTTTCATTCCGGCAGCGCGGCTGAATTGAAAATCGTACTTCTTCAGTGAGATATAGGTCGATATCCCCATGATGAACATGAAGAACGGAAAGACCAGATCGGTGGGAGTGAGCCCGTTCCATTCGGCATGCCGCAAAGGAGCATAGATGTGAGACCATGTTCCGGGATTGTTTACCATGATCATTCCTGCGATTGTAATGCCTCGCAGGATGTCGAGCGAAAGAATCCGTTGGCTTGTATGGGAAGTTTTCATGAGTCTTGTTTCATTTTACGCATCCGGAATCATCCGGTCGCTTACGGTTTATTTATACAAATAATACTTCTTGGATAATTTGCGGAAATCCTCCACATCCTTGTACCAGTAATCGCGGATATCTTCCCAACGGTTGCGCTTCGAGAAGCGTTCGCGTATCTGTTTCGACCCGCTGACAAGGTCGAACATGCGGAACCGCCCTTTATCGGCATGGTCGAATATGGCACGGTCGGGGTAAAGAGCCGCCGCTTCCTGCATGACGAGGAACTGTATCTCGCTTAGCGGAGCTTTTTTGAAGTCCGTGATATGCACTTGTACACCTTGTAAATGTTCACCCTTGCCTATGGAATAGAACGGTTTGATGTGTATGGGGCGGAACACAACGCCGGGAACGTTGAGGCCGTTCAGCCTCTTTGCCAGTTTCTCCGCCTCTATCCATGCAGCCGCGAACATCTGGAAAGGAATGGTATAGCCTACGCCGATCGACATGTATTGCAGTTCTCCCAGAATGCCGCTCACGGGATAGAAGAATGCGGAGTGAGGGTGGGGGATATGCGGTGAAGAAGGTACCCATTGCAATCCCGTCTGCCTGTAATCCATTTTGCGTTTCCACCCTTTCATCTTAACCACATGCAGTTTACATTGCTTCTTGTCTTTCAGCATCCGTTCGCCGTTCAGCATCAGAGCCAGCTCGCCGGCTGTCAGACCGTAGAGATAAGGTATCTTGAACTGGCTGACAAAGGAGACGCAGTCGTCTTCCGTGAGGTTGCCTTCTATTTTTATTCCGCCCAACGGATTGGGGCGGTCCAGTACCACAAATTCTTTTCCGTTTTCCGCAGCGGCTTCCATAGCCAGTCCCATCGTACTGATATAAGTAAAGGAGCGGCAGCCTATATCCTGAATGTCATATACCAGCACATCGATGTCTTTCAGCATCTCGGGAGCGGGCTTGCGGGTTTTTCCATAGAGAGAATACACCGGAAGCCCTGTGGCGGCGTCCTTCATATCCTCTACTTTATCTCCGGCATGCACGTCTCCCCGCACACCGTGTTCGGGCCCGTACAAGGCGACGAGGTCAACATTGGGAGCTTGATGAAGAATGTCGATGGTCGATTTCATCCGGTTGTCGACTCCTGTAGGATTGGTGATCAATCCTACCCGTTTGCCTTCCAAACATTTGAACTGTTCTCTCTTCAAGACCTCTATTCCGGTTTTTACCGTTATTTTCTGTGCCTGAATATTGCCGTATAAGGTAAGCGACAAACAGATAAGAAGTACTTTTTTCATCATGACTTTATTCTTTATAATTGGTTGTAAACACACAGAAACACATGTTCTTTTATTGCTCTTTTTTCTTTCCGAAGTTCGGATCGATGCGTATGAACGCGCATACTGCAATGGTGGCTATGCAGCATATCATCGTCCACACAAAGAAATGGCGGTATCCGATTGTTTCCTGAAGCCAGCCCGCAGCCATGCCCGGAAGCATCATTCCCAGCGCCATAAAGCCGGTACAGATGGCGTAATGGGCCGTTTTGTGCTCTCCTTCGGAGAAATAAATCAGGTATAGCATATACGCGGTGAAACCGAAACCGTAACCGAACTGCTCGATGAACACGCAGATGTTGATTGTCAGCAATGAATGGTCTTGGACGTAGCTTAAATAAACAAATGTCAGACAGGTGAGCGACATGCTCCACGCCATCGGCCATAACCATTTCTTAAGCCCTCCTTTGGCTGCGACGATTCCTCCGATGATTCCTCCCAGCGTCAGTCCGATGATGCCGATCGTTCCATAGACAAAGCCGACCTGCCCGGTAGTCAATCCCAGTCCTCCTTTATCTACCGGGTCGAGAAGGAAAGGATTGATCAGCTTCACCAATTGCGCTTCGGGCAGGCGGTACAACAGCATGAAAAGAATGGCTGTAAACGCTTGCTTCTTGGTAAAGAAAGTTTTGAAGGTTTCGAAAAACTCTTTCATGATGTTTCGCGCGCTGATATCCGCCGCCGCATGGTCGGATGCCGGTTTGGGCAAAACCCAGTTGTGGTAAACACTGACCAGGAAGAAGAAGACCGACAAGGAGATGAATACCATGAGCCAGGCAAACGGTATATTCCCTGAGGCGCCTTCGAATGTAGCGCTTGTGGCCGACTGTATTTTATGATCGATATGGAAAAGCAGATAAGCCGGCTTGTTCCAATTGGCTTCGGTGAATTCAAAGCGGGTGGCAAGCTTGTTCTGTTCCAACCTGATGCTTTGGTCTCCTTCTTTAAAGGTAACGTTCAGCACCTTCGTCTCATCGGCTGCCGGTTTTTTGTTCAGGCGTACGCCTACAACCACCACATTGTTGATCTGTTCTTTGGCGGTTTCCCGTTTTTCTCCGAACACATCCCGCACCCATGCCGTGAATCCGCTCTCTTGGGGAGCGTCTGTTCCTTTTACTTTTTTAGCGCCCGATGTCCGTTCTTTCTCGGCGGGCACAAATTTATTGGCGATGTTCCACTCTCTGACTTGCTTCTCCAGTTCCGCTATTTGCGTTTTTATTGCTGTCGGGTCATCGCTTTCGGGCATTACTCCTGCTTTTACGATGGGAGAAGTATAGACGAACCGCATTTCATCGCCGGCATTTGTCTCTGTTTCCTCAAATGTCGGCAAAGTGAGGGTATGCGTATAAGCAGGAGAGGCTTCTATCTGTAGCATGGCGGGCGATAAGCCGGTTCCGGTTTCGATGAGTCCTGCTATGATAACCAGCAATCCTTGTCCCGCCACAGTGGCGATGCGGTAGAACGTGCTTCGGATTCCCACATACAACGACTGTTCGTGTTCGGTCAGTGCGTGCATATAAAAACCGTCGGCGGCGATGTCATGCGTGGCGGAAGTAAAACCTACAATCCAGAATACCGCCAATGTCAACTGGAAAAAGAAAGAAGTCGGTATGCAGAAAGCTATTCCCGCAAGTGCGAAAGCCAATATCCATTGCATGGTAAGCGTCCACCAGCGTTTGGTTTTAATGAGGTCGACAAACGGACTCCAAAAAGGTTTGATAACCCATGGCAGATAAAGCCATCCGGTGTATAGCGCAATGTCGGTATTGGATATGCCTAAGCGTTTATACATGATTACGGAGATTGTCATCACGGCGACGTAAGGCAGTCCCTGAGCAAAGTATAACGTCGGTATCCATGCCCACGGACTGGTTTTCTTTTCTTGTTTGTTCACGATATTCATGATTTTGTTCATTGTCTGATTACAGGATATTCTTTATTTGTATCTTCGGTCTATTTGGGCACCTATATAATAATGGAGCAGGATGGCGTCGTACCCGTACCCTTTTTCTCCCATAACGGCGGCTCCTATCTGGCATAAGCCGACTCCGTGCCCCCATCCTGCGCCCGTGAGAGTGAAGCGGGCGGGTATGCCTTCTGCCGACACATTCTCTTTGTCGACCACAAAAGCAGAACTGTAAAGATGCGAAGGAGAGAGCGTGCGTCTTATCTCCAGTTCTTTGCCGATAGTCAATGTCTTTTTAGTTCCTGCAATTTTCAGCTTCCAGAGCCGTCCGCTTGTGCCTCGCGCCACGGGAACAAGATCGATGATTTGTCCGTAGTCGATGCCCGAACGCTCTTTGATTAGTGCCGATAACTCTTCTTGTGTGTAGGAAACCTGCCATCGGTAGAAGTCGGTGGTCTCCTGATCGTAGTTGTTGAGTACCTGCGACAATATTTTTTTGTCTGTGGTATGGCAGAAAGCCTGAGGAGAAGTACGAATCCAGCGGTCGGCTTCTTCCTCGATCCTCAAATCGGGGAGCGGTTGGTTCACCGCCGGCGTGCTGTCCGTTGCCCAGTCTCTCTGTTTTGCCAGATAGGGATGTTCCGCGTCTTCCCAGCAATAACGAAACTCTTCAAACGCGCCTCCGCAGCATTTGGAGAATCGGGCGTCGCATATCTTGTGGTTGTAGGTCAGCACTTCCCCGCGGGTTGCCGCAATGGCTTGCCTGACCTTCTCCGTAGAAGCGCGCGTAATTCCCTGATATCGCTGGCAATGATCGTCGGCGCATACATCGAACAATGTATGGTCTTTATGGTCGTACCATCGGATGTATTCTTCGTCGGTTTGCACGAACTCCGAATGATTGCTTCCCGCCGCCTTATGATCGGCCTTGCTTCTTTCTATTTGGGCCAACAGCCAGCTGCGCGAGATTACCGCGTGTGCTTTGAGCAGTTCGAGCGATGCTGTCGCGCTCATTTCGCTGGAGATTACGCTCGTCAGATAATCCTCTACCTTAACGATGTTGACGGCTGTCAGATGTTCTCCCTCCGTTATCAGTTTCAACGCTCCTGAGAAACGTTGGTTCTCCTTACGTTCCCAGTGAAAATTGATGCCGATTGTCACATCCAGCAGTTCGAACGAATCTTTCTCCGGGTTTTGCGGCTCAAACCGTAGTTCGTCGAAGTATTGTCCGTTCCACAAAACTTTCCCTTCGTCATAGACAGCCGTTTGTCTCCCTTCTGCAAAAGATATGTTTTGACGGTGTTCCGATCCTTCCCGTCCCTTCATTGCGAAGTTGCCGGAAAGAACAAACTCAATCTTCGGATTGAACAAAACACCCACCTCTACTTTCGGTTCTTCCATAATATAATGATGTCTTTAAGATTTCGTTTTTCTCTTTTTGTTTAATGCGATCCGGGCTTGAAGCTCCCAAGTGCGGATGCGGTCTTTATATAAATTATGACTGTTCTGTTTCACGATGTCCAGCGAAGCGTCGGAGTTGTCTTCCCAGCGGCGGCATAGATAAACGACGTCATACACACGGCCTATCTGATAGTGGCGCGAGAAGTTGAGCCCTAACGCATAATCTTCGCCGTAACTTGTATTGGGTACTTTTATTTTTCTCAGAATCGGAGTATAGAACGCGCGGGGAGCACCCAGCCCATTGATACGCAGAGCATTGTTGCGTCCGTTTTCAGGAGTCCACTCTTTGTGGTCGATTATTCCCGGGGCAATCATGTTCATGTCAAAGTCTGTCATCATGTAGGTTCCTACCACCATCGCGCAGTTCTGCCGGTAGAATGCGTCGACCATGGTTGCCAGCGTGTTCTTGTCTTTGTAAACGTCGTCGCTGTCGAGCTGAACCGCAAACTTCCCGCATTTCTCATGATGCACGCCCAAATTCCAGCATCCGCCGATTCCCAGATCCTTGCGTTCGGGAATAAGATGGATAAGACGTTTGTCGTCCTTGAATTCGTCGATCGCTTCGGTGGTTCCGTCCGTCGAATGGTTGTCGATGACAATGAGATTGAATTTGAACCCGGCCTCCTGACTCAGTACGGAACGGATCGCATCACGGATAGTACGTATCCGGTTGCGCACAGGGATAATGACAGACGCCTCATACTCTGAATGATCCTCGCTGAATTCTATTTTTTCAAATTCCGGTTCCAGATATCCGCCTATTTCCTTCAAATGTTCCGTACAAGCTTGTTCCATCTCGATCTGGCGATTGCGGTTTTTGGGATCGACATAATCAAACAGTTTCTCTCCGCTTTTCCTTACGTCTTTCTCTATTTCGCTGTAAAGATACTCGTTTATATGTACCAGATCTGCCTTTTGGCTTATTTTTAGCCGTAAATCGTAAAGACCGGCAAAGTCGTAATCCGATTTCATGCGGGAGGCTGCATCCTTCAACGCCTGTGTGTCGAACAGCATCACGGAACCGAAATCGAAATCATCTCTTAAAGAGCCTTGCTGATAATCGATGACGGGAGCGGCCATTTGCTTTCCTTCTTTCATTTGATAGCGGTCGGCATACACCATGCCCGCCGTGCTGTCGGAAGCGATTTGTATCATTCGTTCCAGAGCGAACATTCCCAATTCCAATCCGGTCTCCTTTGTATAAAGAAGCGTATATTCCGCATCTGCGCTTTCGGCGATGGCCTTCATGGTGCGGCTGCTATGAAACTTGTCTATATTCAATAGTTTGCAACCGGGTAATGCTTCCGGCTGATTGTCGGTCGTCATCAGATATATATTCTTGATGACTCCGGTGCTTTGCAATCCTTTTACGGTTTCTTCCACTTGCTCTTTCCCTGTATAGGGGAGGTAACAGCTGATTTTGTTCATATCTTTTTGTTTTTATGGTTTCAGTCTACTTTTAAAACTCCCGCTTCACCGCTCGTTGCGGTGAATACCACTTTCTTCCCGTTTACGGGAATCACTGTGTTTATCAAAGAGTTTCCTATCTTGTGCTTCCACAATATGCGTCCGTCCTTCCCGTTTAATGCAAAGATAAGTCCCTCTTTGGTGCTCCCGAACACGACTCCGTCTTTTTCCATCTGCATGGATGGGGCATGCTCGTAGCCGAACCCTACGTTTGCAGCCCATATTTGATGCGGTTTGTCGCCTCTTGCCGCATAACATACGATACTGTCGTTCATCGTTTTGCTGAAGATACGTTCACCGTCCTCACTCAATCCGATTGTTTCCCTTACTTTTGATTGGAAGGTACGCCACACTGTTTTTCCGGTATTCAGGTCGATGGCTGTCATCGCGCGTTGCGGATCTGTGATGAATACTTTGCCATGCGAAGAAACCGGCCATACGGCAGCAGGGGAAAAGTGCATGCGTGTCAGTCCGCCGGTCCATTTCCAAACTTCTTTGCCATTTGTCTTATGCAGTGCATAAAGCGTGTTGTCCCATGCGCCGAATACAACTTTATCATCTGTGACCAAAGGTTTTGTTTCTATATACCCTTTTACTTTATCATATTCCCATTTCAGTTTTCCGGTTCTGATATCGATGGCGCGAAATATATGATCGCTGGCTCCGACATAAGCAATTCCGTTCTCTATCGTTACAGCCCCTAACACAGAGTCTTTGGCTTTAATCTTCCATAGCAGTCTTCCGTTCTTGGCATTCAGGCCATAAATGTGACGGTCGGCCGAACCGAATACGACAATATTGTCGCTGAAAGCCGGAGTTCCTATAATTCGTTTTTCCGCATTGAAGCTCCAGAGCTTTTTGCCGTTCTTTAGTTTATAGGCAGTGAGGCGTCCCATATCGTCGCCCACAAAAATCTTATTTCCGGACACGGCGGGCGAACAGTAGATACCTGCACCTGTCTGTATCATCCATTGTTCCCTTACGTTCGGATACTCTTCGTTGACTGTGAAATCGGGATATTTTTCGGCTTTGCCCGCAGGGTCGTAATAAGACGATGTCAGAGAGAAACCGGTCTCTCTTTTCGGAGCCTCGTCGATGCGCTGCGTATACACCTGTATGGAGTCCGAAGTCACTTCGTATATCCCATAGCCCGACTTGTTGTCTTTATCGCGTAAATTGCTTCGCATTAGTATTCCCGGAATTCCATCGTAACGCAAGTTGCGGAAACGGTGGTAATGGCCGCCGATGAACATGCGGATATTGTATCGGCGTACCGCATCCGTTACTTCATACCAGTTGTCCACATCTCCGTCCGATAACGGATAATGCGTGACTAATACCACAGGCTGTCCTTGGGGAGCTTTATCCATTCTTTCCTGCATCCAAGCGATATCCTGAGGAACGACATGCCCGTATGCCATTCGCATCAGCGGTCCGGAATTGAACCCCATAAAAAGAATGCCTTTGTGCGTAAATTCGAATCGTTCGCTGCCGAAAACATCGGCAAAGGCAGTGCATCCCGATTCGCTCCACTTCGTTTCGTGGTTGCCCGGAACGACGTAATATTTCACTTTCAGCAAGTCGAGACACGATTTTACCTTTTCTATTGTACTTCGGTCTCCTTCTTCCGTCAGGTCGCCTGTCACCAGCACAAAGTCGATGCTGTCCGTAGCGTTGATTTGCCGTATGCTGCGAAGCAAATCTTCGGTAGGGGCGGCATTGTTCGGACTGAGATGAGTATCCGTCAGTTGAATAAAACGAAACGGAGTGACTTGCGCCCCGGTTGGAAAAGCCAGCGAGTGTATGAACAGGATGGCTGCCAGTATCCTTTTTCTTATGGTTGAAAGTCGGTTCATGCAGTTATTCTTTTGTGTATTCGTCGAAGAAAGTTAAAATAGCGCTCATTAAACTGTTTCGTTCATCCTCCGTACGCAGCGTTTCGAAGGGAAATCCCAGTATGTATGTCTTGTAATTGCCACAGTAGGCGACTCCTGCGCTTAAATTGTTCTCGGAATATCGCATCACCGTATGAGTCGCTTTGTCTGCCGGCTCTATTGCGTCGGGCGATTCTGCTATGTAGCATTGGTCGTTCAGCTCTTGGTTGAATGAATAGTGAGCGGCGGGAAAACGGAACGGTGAAGCGACGCCTTTCGCCTTTCCCGTTCTTGCGGCTTGTCCTGCACGCCATTTGTATTTCAGCACCTGCGAAGCGAATTGCTTGTCGCATTCTTTGCCGGGGGCGAGAGGGTTGTCCCATAAGTCGGTGCCTACGTATGCCCCGGAGATAAAGATGTTGCCTCCTTGCCGGCAATAAGCCTCGATGGCTTTTTGCATGGGTTGGGTGAAAGTCTTGAATTGCAAAGGCTTTATACCGCCTCTTCCCATTTTGGTCTGACGTTCTTTCCCTAAAATAAGGTCTACATGCTTATAATCGTTCAGATCGACTATGCTGTCTTCTACCGCCTCGTCGCTGCACGATACGAAAGAATATCCGGCATTCAGGATTGCGGCGCCGTGCACACTCGGATAATCGAACGTGTTTCCGCAGATGACTTGGGTTTCATAATCGGCATAGCTGTCGCCGAAGCCCGAGGCGTCATCGTCCATCCACGGAATTTGTCGGCGGTATTCTTTCATTCGCCCGATGTAACTGATGTCTTTCAGATAGGGTACTCCATGATCGAGCATGTCGAGGAAGCCTGCAAGCATTTTGTCGCCGGGAGCGGGCGCTACGAAGTCGGCGGGCGCACTGATCCGATCGAACGCATTGACGACGAGTACCGGTGGTTTCGCACGTCCTTCCGATAAGGTGGAAGATGCCACGCCGGCAGATAAAATTTCGGAGGGAAAGCTTTTTCCGCCTTTGTTGACGGCTGCTACTTTATAGCTGCAAACCACACCGGAGGGTAGCGTAGTCCGGTAACGATTCGTGTCCACCAATACTCCGCGGTCGAAGTCTCCGTCCCCGACACGGGTGTAAACGATATATTGTTCGGCTTTCGCGGTCGGTTCCAACGGGTCGTCCACCGGCTGCCAGCTCAATTCTATTTCGTTCGTTCCCGTCATCCGCAACGCCAGATGGTCTACCGGTAAAGGTTGAACCACATACGGCATCTGATATTGCGAGCAAATGAACTTCAGCATGCCTTTGTAGATTGCCCGGCTTACGGTGAAACGGAAGCGAGGATCCAGTCCGTATCTCATATCTGCGAAGTTTTGGTGAGAAAGCAGCTCGAGCAACATGGCGGGAACGCGGGGGACGCGTGCCTCGAAATACGCTCGGTCCCACATTCCCCGGCGTGTCCATTGCGGCTCGTAAAGCGCGCGGATGTCGTTCACGATATCCGACTGAATGATATCCGTGAGGTCGTACGCCAGAGTGCGCGAAGCTCCGTTGGCATACATCCCGTCGTAGGAGGAAGAATGGTATATGCCCAGAGTTCCGATGATGGAATCGTTTAAAGTAGTGCCGGCATCGGAATGGAAAGCGAAAGCCAGATCGATGGGAATGTTTAGTCCTTTTTCAGAGGGGTTGACAACAGAACCGCCCGACAGATAGTTTACCCACATGCCCCTGCATTTGTAGTCGTCGGTATAGTCGTTTTTCCCTCGGCTCTCCGAATAAATGCTGTCGGGTACGCCCGCCCATTGCATCCAATAACGGGCAGCTTCGCAGAAACGAGGATATCCCGATGTCTGATAGTCTCTTTTCCCAACAGGAAGGTAGTTGCTGTTGCCGGTTTCTTTTGCTTCATTTCCCGTATCGGAGCTTTTCACATTCTCCGTCGTGCCCTCCGCCGAGACAGCCCGGGCGATGTTTCCCATTCCGCCGCCGAATTTCACCGCATCGGCTGTCACCGTTTTTCCTGCCTTTCCGGAGATGTTGCTTAATACAACTTTTCCTTTGTCGCTTTTGCCGGCATCGAAAACAAATGTTCCCAAGTAGATCCAAGTGCCTCCGCCCATCTTCTGGTTTACTTTGAATTGCGTCGTGCCTCCGTTGTGATGAATGGTGTAGAGCGCGTCTTCCGTGCTGTTGGGCAAAGTCTTGTACGAAACATACACGGCATACTCTCCTTTTACCGGAATGTCCGGTATCCATTCTGCGGTACTTTCCCTTTTCCCTTTCCTTACGCTTTCGATGCGGCGGTACGTGCCTTCGTTGAATGGATTTTCGAATTCGATGTATTGCGCACGGAGGTGGGCGAATCCTTTACCTTCTCCTTGCTTCCAGCTTTTTTGAGCCGGCTTTTCTATATAAGCCGATTGTGTGTCGCGGCTTCCGTCGTTGTCTACGATGATTTCTTCTCTTCGGCAATCCCGTTCGCGGGGGAGGAGCACATTGGCTCCCGCATTCTCCAGCATCGGTACCAGATAGGGAAGCACATAGCTTTGTGTGTATAAATCTTCCACTGTCTGGAAGATGCGCGCTCGTTGCCATTCCCAACGGTCGAGTTTGGCTTCGTAGTAGAAACCATGGCTTTGCCACATCGCTATGTGGCGGTTGTACAATCCGTTCGTCGGCGTGTATATGGCATCCGCTTCCCGCTTCAAAGGAGTCTTGCCTGCCGGATGAAACCTTTTTGCCTTTTTGTCCGCTTTGCTTCGGAAGGCCTGCGGAATCCATTCTTCGATTTTACGTCCGTGAGTGAAGACTTCCACTTTGAATCTGCTGAAGCTTCCCGGCAACAGCCGTCTGACGGTTTGATAAAGATCCGCTACGTTCTTTTCACGAAAAGGAATGTACGCGCAATTCATATTGGCAAAGAGCTGCAACGTTTTGTTTTTGCTGTTTATCGCCACCGAGTCTATTCTGACGCGTCCTATCGAAACCTCTTTGCGGGCAGCCTCATTCAGGCGGCTTTCGATGGTGTCGAGTACATTTTTCGGCAACTTTTGCGCGTTTGCCGGCGGGGGGAGAAGAAACGCCGTACATAGGGCGGTGAAAACAAGCAATTTCGAGGCGGTATTTCTGTGTGTCAAGTTATTCTCTTCTGTCTTTGGCAAGAATCTGCTTCTTGGGTTTGAAAAAGCCCGGAATATGAATATTCCAAAGGATGTGATTATTGTGGTTATTAGAAATGAAGGAATCATATACAAACGTTTTTAAACGGTTAAACAGGTTTGTTGCAAAATGAGTTTTCAGCTTTCGGTGATCATTGACAGTCGTTTCCCATAGCAGTATCCGTCAAGCTTTATTTCCGGAACAAAGATAACTCTTCTTTTGATATCGGAAACATTTGTTTGGTATTTTTTGCTATTGCAAAGTTTAATTTGCATTTCATTTCCGGATTCACGATAGGTTTCGGCCTAAAAATCGTTCTCTTCGTTTCGGACCATCTATGGTGTGCGTTGTTTCCCACATGGGCAACAAAAGTTTCCCCGGTGGGCAACAAAAGTTTCCACAGCGGGAAAATAAAGTTTCCCCAGTGGGAAACTTTTGTTTCTGTGCTTCTTATCCGTATTTGCGGGCGTGATATAGGTTTGTCGAACGCATCACAAAGCTGTATGCCTAAAAAAAATCGCCCCTGTTGCAATCATCAGCGACAGGGGCGAATTCCGTTTTTAGGAATTTGTCAGACAACTTCCGGCATTGCAATACTTCGTATGTGCAACTTCCGGCATGTCCGGCCGGTTATTTTTCCCATCCTTTGTTTTGTTTCAGGTTTTTGTTCAGGGTCAATTGTCCCGACGGAATAGGGTACAGATATTGGCGCGCCTCGAAAATACGTGTTTTATCCGCCGAAGCGTCTATATAAGTGCCGTCGACCAAAGATATGTCGATTCTCTTGTCGGTATCCGACGGATGGGCATTGGCATACTCGATGGCGGCTTTGATATTCGCCCCCTTCAGGATATTGGGATACTTCTTTGAGTCGAGCTTATCGAGCTGATGCCAGCGGATAAGGTCCCAATAACGCACCCAGTTGTCGATCATTAATTCGCACCGACGACACCGGCGGATTTCCCACAATAGGTTGCTCACTCCCATGTTGTTGGCAGGATCGGCTTCGGGCGTCAGGCTCATGGGAGGAAGCCCTGCGCGTGCTTGGAGTTTGTTCACCGTTTTGTCCAGATCGTTCTGGTCGATAGTGCCCAGCTCGGCTTTCGCTTCCGCGTAATTCAGATAGACTACGGACAGCCAGAATAGGGGAGCGTCGGTGTAATTACGCCCTACATTCTGCCGATCGTTGATCGACATGGTAAGATTGTCGAATTTTCCGATTCCATAGCCGGTGGAAGAGGTCATTGTCGCCCCGCCTTTGCCGCGCTGCCAACCCCAGTTTTTGAAGTAAACGATGGAATCGAGCAAAGCTCCCAAGCGGGCATCGCGTACGTCCAACAGTTTCCGGATATTGATGTAACGCGCGGTCAGGGGCTTGCCTTGAGCGTCTACGCCGGCATTCACCGTCATCAGTTCGCCCGCGTCGTTTTTGTTTTCAGAGGTTGTGGCAAGCGGTTTCCCGTCTTTAAACAAGAATGCTTCGAAAGCATCTTTGGTGATGCCGCTTTGATTGGACGATGAACTTGTATAGTCGATGGTGGAATGCATGAAAACCTCCAATGCGTAGGCCTTGATGAAGATCATTTCGGGGTTTTCTTTCAGGCTGATGGAATTATATATCTCCTTGTAAGTTTTACTCAGCGAATAGTTCATCTTCATAATCTCCTCGCAGGCTTTCACACACTCCTGCAGATATTTCTGAGTACGTGCGTTATCGGGAGCTTTCCCGTTTTCGGTCAGTGTACGATACTTGCAGAATGTTCCTTCGAACAACGTGATATCTGCTTTCATGGCATAGGCCAGTCCTTTGTTCCAGAATGCTTTATTCGTTCCCGTGATGTTTTCGCAGGCGAAATTCAGATCTTCGAGCACCTTATCCATCACGATGTCGCGGTCGAGCCGTTCACCATACAGTTCTTCTTCTTTCGTCGGGTCTATCACTTCGTCGATCCACTGAACATCTCCGTACATGCGCACCAGCTGGTAGTATTGCCAGGCCCTGTTCAAGCGGGCCACTCCTTCATAGTACTTTTTGGTCGCTTCGTCGAGGCTCGATATTCTTAAGCCACGTAGTATGTAACCGATTCGGCGAATCTCTGTAAAGGGCAATTTCCAGTTTTCTGACGCGGCAGGCACGTTGACGTTCGCCCAGTCCGTAAATGTACCCGATGCCTGGTCGTCGCTGAGTGATTTGAAATAATACCAGCCTCCACCGCCGCGGTTTCCATAGCCTGAGTAGTTCTGATATAGTTTATTGCATTGGTTTTCCACATTGTCGCGATTACTCCAATATGCCGGACTGTCCGTAAAGCGGTCCAATGGCTCTTTATCGAGGAAGTCGTTGCAGCTCATAAGCGAGACCGACACGACGGCGATACCATATATATATTTCTTTTTCATAATTTTTTCCTGTGTTTTAAGGTTGTTAGAATGTTACTTGCAGGCCGAACGAGAATGTACGGGTAATGGGTTCCGTACGTCCCCAGGTTCCGTATGAGAGCTTTCCGTATCCTTCGTCGACTTCCGGATCGACGGGTAAGTTACTGCCTTTGTGCAGCAGGAACAGGTTGCTGCCGCTGAAGTATACGCGTGCCTTTTCGATATAAGCCTTGCGGGTCAGGTGTTGGGGAATTGTGTATCCCAAAGTAACGTTCTTCAAACGAAGGTACGACATGTCGACCAGATATTTGTCCTGCGGGTAGTAGTTGTGGCAACCGCCTTCGATTCCTGATACGGTTCCTTTGCCTTCATTGCCCGGATATAAACGCGGGAAGTCGTTTCCTTGATTGATGTTCCACTGCCCTGTCGCATAATCGTAGCTGTTATAGCTCGTTTGGTTGCCATAGATTGAAATATCCGCTGCGCGCATCATCGGGAATGCGAATGCCGATTGTGTCCAGTTCTCGCGTTTGCCTACGCCTTGGAAGAATAAGTCGAGGTCAAATCCTTTCCACGCTCCGCCGATATGGAAGCTGTATTCATAGCGAGGCATGCTGTTTCCGATAACTTTGAGGTCGCCGTGGTCGTCGGCGGTACCTTTCCCGCCGTCTATCTTGCCGTCGCCGTTCAGGTCTTTGAACTTTATATCGCCCGGTCCGTATACGAAGTTGTCGGTTTGAAGTCCCCTCTGGTCTGCCACCCCTTTTTTATATGAACCGTCCGCGTTGAAATCTTCCGGCGTAAAGTAGCGTTCCGTCTCGAACCCCCAAATATCTCCATATACTTTGCCTGAGTATTCGGTGTTAAGCAGTTTGGCTTCATTGTTCCATTGGGTGATGGTCGTTTTCGAATCTCCGATATTGAAGTTTGCGTAAACTTCCACGTCATTGAAACGATGATTCCAGTTTAACGACAGTTCCCAACCGCGCGAACGGAGCGTGCCCGCATTCTCGTAAGGAGCGGAAGTTCCCAGAGTCTCCGGAAAAGTTCTTGCCGGTGCAAGCATATCCCGGTTCTCACGTTGGAACCAGTCGAACCCGACGGTTAGTTCGTTATTCAGGAATCCGAGGTCGATTCCGACATCGATCGTGCGTATGCGTTCCCACGTCAATGCGCTGGAAACCAGTTTAGGCATGTTGGCCTGGGTGATTAAACCGTTTCCTGTGCTGTTGAGCCAATACGTATATCCGGTGTCTTCGTTTTGCGAAACGGTTGTGATGACCGGAATAAACATGTAATCGCCTACGGCTTCGTTGCCTATTTCCCCGTAGGAGGCGCGCAATTTGGCATTATTGATGATGTGGCGTAGATTATCGAAGTAGGCTTCCTGCGAGAAGCGGTATCCTACGGATGCCGAGGGGAAGAACGCCCAGTGGTCGTTGCGCGGGAAACGTGAAGAACCGTCGTAACGTCCGTTCAGTTCCAGCAGGTAAATGCCTTTGTAATCGTAGTTTATACGTCCGAAATATCCGGCCGACGTACGGTGAGTGGCATTGCCTTTCACTTCTTTCTTGTCGCCTGTGGTCAGATCGATTTGAGGAAGATTTGTGTCCAGCAGGCCGTTGCGATAGGCATAGAAATAATCGTAACGTGTAGATTCCGCGTTTCCTCCCAGCATGACCGTCAGGTTGTGGCCTTGGGCGAATGTTTTGTTATAAGAAGCATATATGTTGGTAGTCCAAGTGTTTGTTTTGGAATTGTCTCTCCATGCATTCGTGCTTCCTTTGTTTACGATGTAGCTGGGCTCTTTTATGGATGACCAATTGTTCATTCCGAATACCGGAAAGTCGGACGATCCGCTGTTCATGTTCTGGATTTCGTAGGTAAAATCCGCATTCAACGTCAACCCCTTGATGATGTCCGCTTTCAGGAATGTGTTCATACGGGTGATATCCGTTGTCTTGGTTTTTGTAGCCGCTTGCTTTTGCATGGAGATTACACGGAAGTCGTGTCCGTTGATGGTTCCGTAAGGACCGAAGAACGACCCCCATCGCCATAAGTACTGGTATGTATAGTTCCATGTATCCGGCTTTGTGTATTCTTTGCGGATGTAGTTGATTCGTGCGCCTACTTCCAGCCAGTCTTTCAGTTGGGTGGTAATGTTTACCGAAGCGTTGTATTTCTTCAGCTTGTCGGGGTTGAAGTTCATGATACCCTGCTGGGAATTATAGCCGAACGAAAGGTAGTAGTTGGTTTTTCCGCTTGTGCCCTGAACATTTATATTATGGTTCTGCGAAGGAGTTGCGTCATTATAGAAAATCTTCTTGACATCCCAATCGGCGTAGTACAACGCTCTGCCGGTAGTGGGATCCATGTAGTAATCGCCTACCTTGTCCATGCTCTCGAACGGAACCATTTCCCGGTAGCCTGCTTTACCTTTGTGTTGGGCTTTCCATGCTTCGGCATAAGGAAGCATTTGGTCGAAATACATGCCGAAAAGTTCTACCGCGTCGCTTCCGGCACGTTTCTTGGCATCAATGGCTGCGCGGAGCTGCGTCGGGACGTCCGGATAATCGGGCAGGAACGTGGCTTGATCCCATGCGAAGTTATTGCTGTAGGTTACCGATACGCGCTCAACGGATTTGGCGCTTTTGGTCTTGACCAGAATCACTCCGAAAGCTGCCCGTGTGCCGTAAATGGAAGAAGAAGCCGCGTCTTTCAGCACGGAGATGGATTCGATATCCTGCGCATTGAGGAAAGAAATGTCGTCCATCGGCACGCCGTCCACTACGATGAGCGGGGTGCTCTTTTTGTCGTTGCTCAAAGTTCCCAGACCGCGAATCCGGATAGTCGGGTTGTTGTTGATGTTGCCGCTCGACGAAACGATGGATAATCCCGGGACGACTCCTTGAAGAGCTTTCGCTACGTCTTGTTGCGGACGTCCTTCCAGAGTCTTTGAAACATCTACCGTGGTGACGGCTCCCGTTAAGTTCTCTTTTTTCTGTGTTCCGTAGCCTACCACCACAACTTCCGACAGGAGTTCGGTGTCTTCTCTTAAAACGATTTTCATCGTTTTTTCGGCTTTAACTTCCTGATTCCGGTAGCCGACATAAGAGATTTGCAGTATGGCTCCGGGTTTGACGTTCAATATGAAATTGCCGTTTATATCGGTAACTCCTCCGTTTGTCGTACCTTTTTCAAGCACGCTTGCACCGATAACAGGTTGTCCTTGTACATCAACGACAACTCCCTTTACGTTGATTGTCTGCATTTGTTCCGTAACTTCCGGAATACTGCCTTCGGCAGTCGGAGCGGCCATTATGTCGCCGCTGTTGAGGAACAGTGTGCTGACAGCTATTGCTGCGAGGAACCTGCTGTTTGTCAATCCTCTTTTTGTGCCTTTCCCATTCATAAGTGACTGATGATTTTTGTTAATAAAAAAAGGTTATTCTTTCAGATTTCTTGAAATCGATGAGTAATTAGTGAATTTATAGTACGTCTATAACATGAAGTTTGTTGTTATAGGAGGATACTATTTCGAATAGACGATTCTGTGTTTCATAGGCATGGCCCTTTCATTAGGTTAATAAAGATTAGGGAACGAATTCTATTCGTTCCAACTATTAGCAAAGATATGAATTTATTTTAAATCAAGAACAGATTTTTACATTTATTCTATCTTATAATCTGTTTTTATACTTGATATGACCATGTGTCTTTATTTTATTTATCAGTGCTGTTTATCGTTATCTTATATTTTATGGCTCTTCTATGTTCATCGAATGATATTCAATCAGTCCGTTCATCAGTGTTTCTTCTATGACATCGAGGCTCATTCCGTACTCTTTTACTATTTCTTTCAGCAGAGGAGCGTATGTATATGCCAGCGAACCCACAAAACGGATGGGGTAGTTTTGATAATCGTACTGGCAAACGTTGCGGATAAAGAAGTTGCGTAGACTGCCCGTTATGAGGTTAAGGGCGTAATCATTGTCTGTATGGTCGGCCAGGAAATATGCAATGGTAGCAAGGAAGCGGTTAGGGAAAGGCCGATTGTAGACTGACTCCATAACTTCATTGGCAGTGATGCGAAATTTATCGTAGAAATTGTTTGCCAAATCTTTGGGAGCTAGCCCCTTGAGCAGATCGGATAAAAACATCTTGCCCATGGCTGCTCCACTTCCTTCGTCGCCCAGAATGTATCCTCCGGGCTTTACATTCTTCACAATAATTCTTCCGTCGTAGAAACAGGAGTTCGATCCTGTTCCCAGGATACAAGCGATGCCGGGTTCGCTTTTGAATAGACTGCGGGCTGCGCCGAGCAAGTCGCTTTCCACTTGAATCGGAGTCTTAAACTGGGCTACTAACGAAGCGCCGAGTATGTTTTTCTTTTCGTTCGAACTGCATCCCGCTCCGTAATAATATACCTGTTCCAGCTTTTTCCGGAAGAATATGTCAGGTAACCCTAAACGGACGCTACGGCTTATTTCGCGCCGAGTCTGAAAATACGGGTTTATTCCCTCTGTGAAAGCGCGTTGTATTACATGATCGTTTTCTACTATGGCCCATTCCGTTCTGGTCGACCCACTTTCTGCAATCAGTTTCATCGGTTGTATTCTTTAGAGTTGGATACAAATATATGATTTTTTTAAAGAGTCGAAAAGGAAAACGGAAAGTATTTTCGTTTTACTCTTTTTTTGTCAAAATATCATGTATGAAAAAACGTCTGCCTGAAAAGATTTTCGCGTTTGCCTTCAAAAAAAACGTGCTTACCTCCTCCAAAGAGCGCGCTTGCCTAAACGTGAAAAATTATTTAGGCAGGAACGTTTTTTTCTTCCTTATAACAACAACTGTACAAAAGTTTCGGCAAACCCCAAAAAATACTTTTCAGATGCCTAATCTTTTTTGAAAAGCGGCAATGCGATTTTATGCCTCGGCAGATTAGATAAGGCGAAAGTTGTTGATTTTTGATATATTATTTGGAGTACGGGAAACGGAAAACCGTCGCCATGTTTTTGAGGAAACAAGGTATGCTTAAATATAATATTCGGCAAGGTCTACAATGCCCGCCCGCATGGCATATTTGGTGGCCTCGTGCGCATTGTTGACCCCCAGCTTGCGGAAAATATTCTTCCGGTGGCTATTGATGGTATGAAAGCTGAGGTTTTTCTCCGCTGCTATCTCTTTGGTCGTTTTACCCAAAGCGATTTCTTTCAGGATGTTTTGTTCCGTTACGGTAAGCAGGCTGCTTTTTGCAGAAGAAGTATGGGAGGGAGAGCCTGAACCCGAAAGCAGCAGGTTGCTGACGTGGTTGCAGATGTACCGCTGCCTGCGTGTGGCGCACTGAAGGGCAGAGGTGATTTCTTCCTTGCTGTTGTCTTTCATAATTACGCTGAAAGCGGTGCTGCCCAGCAACATTTGTCGGAGAAAGCTAACGCTCAGTTCGTCGGAAAATAAAATCCAGTCCGCCTCCTTGAAACGCTCTTGCAGAATGAGCAGCTCGTCCGCTCCGGCAAAGTCGAACAGCGTATAATCCAATATCACGATCGCCTGCGGGTGCAGTCGCAGTTGTTGAATCAGCTCGGACTTATTGTCGGCTTCCCAAAGAGCGGATACATCTTTTTGCTGATTCAACAGGAACATCATTCCTGCCTTGCTGATGTCTTGATTGTCTGCAATGATATACTCTCTCATCTGAATCGCCTGTTTAAAATCCTGCTGCAAAGGTACGCTTTTTGATTAACGTTTCAGCCACCAATAACGCAGAAATAATATGCCCGTGAGAATTAAAGCTACGGACAGCCCCGTGTAGAAGACGGAAATGAAGGTATCGGGCAGCAGTTGAAAACGGCGGATGGATACTCCGAGAGCAATCATGAATGTCATAATGGCCCATCCTTTCGCATCGAAAAAGGAGAAGGGGCAGTTTTTCTCTTTCTTTTTCTGTTCGATGCGCCGGGTGTGCTTGTAGTAGAGCTTTCGGAATACAAGGACGAAGAAGAGCAGGAAGACGATGATTGCTTCGCCTGTTTTGAACATCCAGTCTTTGTCATTGTTCATCCAAGTGACAACACCTATTCGCAATACGTTGGCGCCGGCTACAATCCATACAAGTCCGGCCGTGATAAGCAGAACGTTTCTGTTTACTCCGTATTTCATACTCTTTTTCTTTTCTCCTTTTCTTAGCGGGTTAATCGGATAATTATTCGGCCGGTGAGGTAAATGTCATTCATCCGGTGCTTATTTCTTGAATACAACGATTAGTACATCGGTTTTGTTGTTTTATTCGATAAAAAACCGAGTCGGGAGGAAACGCTTTATTCTTTTTATTTTGTAGTTGAAGTCAGTTGTTTATTCTATTAAAAAGCTGGTCGAAACACTGTTGCCTTCGTTGTCGACTACGGTCAGGGAATGTTTGCCCGCCGAAGGCTTCAACGATATTTTATGAAAATCCTCCGTCTGTGTTTCGTACGATCCGTCCAAATGCCAGAAGACAGTTGCTTGGGGGTTGCTGTGCGCCAGTTCCACGGTTATGAATCCGCCGCTTCCGTCCATCTGTCTGGTGAGCTTGATGCGGGCATTGGGCGAAGGGTATATAAACTGCATCGGTTGCAAGAAGTCTTCTCCGCAGCCGGGTTTGAACGGAGGCAAGGGTTTGTACTCGGGATGGTATTGCTTGTAGTACCATTCCCATACAGGCGGGAGAGTGAACCATGACTTCCGGATGGTAGGTTCGGTATCGGCACAGGTTTCGTATATGCGATGTTTCTCGTCTGACGTGAGAGTGACGGGATGATGATACGGGCAAGCTTCCGTTCGCGCCCCTGCCGGAAGAATAAGTACCGTATCCGTTTCTTCACAGAACCGCCCTTTCAGGTGTCCGGAGCGTCGGCATATTTCCGCTTCGACGAAAATACCTGTGGGACGTTCGAACCATTTTGATGCAGGAAGCAGGTTGAATATGTCGAACAATACGGGACCTGCCGTTTGAGCACCGACCAATCCCGGTTTTCCTTCACCGGTTGCATTGCCCACCCACACGCCGACGGTATAACGCGGAGTAACTCCTACTGCCCACGCGTCGCGGAATCCGTAGCTTGTCCCTGTCTTCCAGGCAACTGTTTGTATAGACGGAATCGATTTCCAGTCTATCTCTTCGGGACGGTTTACCTCTTTCAGTGCATCGAAAGTTTGCCACACAGCATCCGGCATGAAAAATTCCGTATCCTCATCGGCTTCCGTTTCGGAAGACAGCAGTTTGCAACGGTTCTGCGGCAATCGGAGCAGACTGCGTCCCATACGTGCGTATGCGTTCGTTATGTCCCATAAGGTGGCTTCCGCACCTCCCAAAATAAGTGACAGGCCATAATGGGAGGGAATACGGTTGATTGTTGTAAAACCCGCCTGTTGCAACATGCGGTGGAACTTCGGTACTCCGTATCTTTGCAGCATGGTTACGGCAGGAATGTTCAGCGAACGGGCAAGAGCTTCCGAGGCCGGCACCGCTCCTTCGAATTGCATGTTAAAGTTTTGCGGAGTGAAGCCGTTGATATTGATGGGAATGTCCGGAACCAACATGTCGGGCAATAAGGTTCCTTCTTGTAACATCGCATTATACAGGAACGGTTTCAAAATACTGCCTGTACTCCTCGGGGCCTGTATCACGTCTACTTGATTGCCTTGCTGCTTCTTATGATAATGTACATTGCCGCAGTATGCCGCCACTTCGTTGGTTCTCATGTCGATTACCAGAATAGCCAGATTCCGGATATCGCTTCGGCTGAATTCACGGCTCCATCGTTCCGCCAGCTCCTCGATCTGCATTTGGAGGCCACGGTCGATGGTGGACTGGCTGTACATTCCGTTCCGCTCTTTGTAGAAACGGCTCACCAGATAAGGGGCTGTTTGCGGGAGAGGATGAGGCGCATTGGGCAAGGGTTCACTGACTGCCAGCTCGTAGGTAGAACGGTCGAAGTTTTTCTGTTCGAACAATCGTTTGAGCAACCGGTTTCTTTTGCTTAACAATTCTTTACGACCTTTAGACAGATGAATCATTGCGGGAGCGTTGGGCAATACAGCCAGTGTAGCTGCTTCCGCCCACGACAAATCTTCTGCGGAATGTCCGAAATACCTCCAGGCAGCAGCATCCAAGCCGACTACATTTCCTCCGAACGGTGCATGGGAAATATACATCGACAGGATTTTTTCTTTCGAAGCGCGAAACTCCAACCGGGTAGCCCAAATCATTTCAATCAGTTTTTCTCCGATGGTGCGCGGGTTGTTCCGGGCAAGCCGTATGGTTTGCATGGTGATTGTGCTCCCGCCGCTTACGACACGCCTGTTTTTTATATTCTGATAAACGGCTCTTCCGATGGAAAACGGGTTAACGCCCCAATGGCTGTAGAAATGTTTGTCTTCGAAAGCGACAAGACACCGTCTCATTTTTTCGGGAGTCGTTTCGCGCGGAGGGAAACGCCATTGCCCGTCGGAGGCGATGCGTGCGCCCAGCAGTTCGTCGTTCCGGTCGGTTACAACTGTGGAGTAGGGGACTTTGAACAACTCCTGAGGAAGACAAAATACATATCCTGCCATCAGAAAAGCAATAATGCCGATGCTTGCTTTCCGGGCGGCGGATAAATCTTTGAAGAATTTTAGCAAATTATTCTTCATCTGTATCTTTACTGCCTACCTGCTGACGACAGTTCTTCCGGCTTTACTCCGTGCCAGCACCGAAGTGTCGTACATGGCTTCGCACTGAACGGCCGGTAGTATAAAGTTGCCTGCATAGGTCGCTTGCAATTTGATGGTGAACGTTTTCGATTCGTTTCGTCGCAAATCGAAATAAGTCAGTACACGGTCGTCACGAATATCCTGATAAGTATACAATTTGCCCGTCGAGCTTCCGGCTGCCGTTCCCTCTTCGGGATTCGTTATCATTCGTTCGTTGTATACTTCCCATCCCGATGGAAGAATATGTGTCAGTGCCAAATTACTATAATCCGATGTTCCACTGACATTACTTATGGTAACGACAGCCAGCAGGTCGCTTCCTTGTCGGATATTCTCTATCGAGACAGGAGAGCCGTTGACATCTGTGTATTTCACTGCCATTTGCAGGTTGTCGGCAATGGCGGGTAGCGTGTCGTTCAACAGTTGCATGCGTGTGATCAGGTCTACGCTCAACACTCCTTTCCCCCGGTTCTTTACTATTATTCTGCCCGATCTCGGAGAAGTGGAAATCGATTTTTCAAAAACAGCTTTTGCCGTTTTTACGTCTGGTTGTTGTTTGCCGTTCCACGTCCAGTTAAAGTCCATGTTGCCCGACAGCTTTTCGGCCAACCGCCCCATAGCCATCAGTGAGAATGCCGTAGACTGCGTACTGAACCAGTTTTCCCGTGAGAGGTTTTTCGATACTTTTCTGGCCTGCTTCAATGCTTCTCCATCTCTCTTCATCAGGATGAGTGTTTCCAGAATCATAGCTTCGTCCCGATCGGACGATCCGTAGATGAAATTCATCGAAGAATAGGGAGTAATCTTCGTTTCGGCCTTATATATCAATTCGCCGGCGGGTTTTTGTTTGCCGGTCAGCGCATAGGCTGCGGCCAGTCTCCACCTGGCTTGGAGTGAAAGTTGTTTTTGCTCTTTCATGCGATTCATAGCTCCGTGTTCCGGTGTTCCTGCCAATGCCAGCGTATACAATCGGAAACTTTGTTGATATTCTGCCTGCCACAATTGCCATTCGTCGGCACCTTGCGGCATACGCCAATTTTGTGCCGCGGCACGTTGGAATCGTTTCCATTTTTTCAGTACGGCGGGCTGAACGGCATATCCTTTTTCTTGTGCTATCGTCAGGAACATGCCTGTGTATGAACTGATCCATTCGTCGGCAACTGCATTCCCGGGCCAGTAAATAAATCCTCCGTTCGGCAGCTGGCGGGCATACAGCTGTCGGATGGCTTCCTGTATATTGGCCTTTATCTTTTCGGCTTCCTGTTTGTCTGTCTCTTTGAAACAATCGACGAACAAGAGTGGAAAGGCTTTGGAAGTGATTTGCTCGGTACATTGATGTTGATAGCTGTACAGGAAATCTAACCTGCGCTTGATGTCTACCGACGGTATGCGCGATACTTCCAAAGCAATGTGGTTGTCGGTGGAAGTCCCCTCCAGCTGATAAGCAATCTCGCTTTCTTGTCCTTCCTCGATCCGGCGGCTTTCTCGTGTCGTTACTACAGGGTTAGGGTTGCGTATGTCTATTTCTATTGTTTCTTGCGTCCGTTGTCCACCGTCGTCGGCAGCAATGCGAATGGTAGCTTTTCCCGTTTGCTGTCCCGTCTTCAATGTAAAGAATGCGAGTTGGTCTCCGGGTTGTCCGAATGTAAGCGACTGTTGGCGGGTTCCTGCTATCTGTACTCCTGCGCCGGAAGCTTGTATGGAAACGGTCACGTTCTTTACCTGTTTTTCCATGGCGAAGATATTTACCGGAACCAGTATTTCTTCCTGAGTGCTAAGCACGCGAGGCAAAGTAGACAACAGCATCAAAGGTGTGCGTACAAAGGCGTTTTTTTCCGCACTTCCGTATGCTCCGTCTTGTCCGGCTACCACCATCGCGCGAACCGAACCGATATACATCGGAAGCTTCAGCGTATGTGTTTGTTGCTTTCCTTTTTTCAGAGAGAACGGTCCTATAAATTTCACTACGGGTTTGAAACGGTTTGCTTTGGCATCGGCGGGTTTCAGGGTAGCATCTCCTCCGGTGCTGAACAACGCCGTGTAGCGTCCGGCAAAAGCTCCCAATACATCATCATACATATCCCAAGTGCGAATGCCCAGCGCTTCGCGCGAATAAAATTCGTTCCAGGGATCGGGAGTTTTGAAATTCGTCAAATCGAGCAAACCGTCGTCGACAATTGCCAGCGTATACGTCATGGGTTTGCCGCTTCTTTCGCTGACAGTTATGCTGAAGTCGGTTTCCGGACGGAGAACTTCGGGCATTTTGATTTGCGGTTGCAGAATGGTTTGCGGATTGGTGACAAATACGAGAGCGACTCCGTACATGCGGATAGGCAGATCGTTCACCGTTTGCGCATGAGGTTGCAGCAGGCTGATATGCAGATATACGTTCGGAGCCATTTCTTCCGTTATCTTAAATGTATACTTTGTGTCGTTCTGAGGGGATACTTCGAGCCATTCCTGTTTCAATATCTTCGATCCGTTTTCGATGGAAATCAAAGCTCTTCCGCCAGCCGATCCGGGAATAATGGCTGTGGCTGTCTCACCAAGCTTATACGAATCTTTATCCAATGAGAAAGCAAGCATTTTGATGCCGCTGGGATCGGTTTTGTCCGATCGCCCTCTCCATGCAGGCCAATCTACATAGACAGTTCCTCCGGTAGCATGTCCGCTTTCTTTGTCTTTTACATAGATCAGGTAGCGTCCCCAGTCCGGATAGTTCACACGAAAGCCAAAAGAAGCTTTTCCACCGTTGGTTTGCAAATTTCCGCTTACTACAGGAGTGATAGAACTGCTGTTGACATATGTTTCGAACGACTCGCTGTTTGCTTCCCACCACCAACTCCAACTGATTCGGTATATTTTATATTCCAGATTGGAACGGTTGGTCAGTTCTCCCCGGGCATTAACGGTTACGATGTCGAATATGTGGTTTTGATCGGTTTCGATGTGTTTATCTTTCGGCTGGTTAAGATTGATACCCACATACGAGGTGAAGGGCGAGAATGGAATGCTTTGAATATAGATGCTGGCATCTCCTCCCGGTTCGAACACGCGGGTGGTGAGTGTAGCGTTCAGCATTCCCGGAGCGTGGACGGCGTGAGGGAGTTTCCACAAGAAAGATGTATTTCCTTCTGCATCAAGGGTACCGCTGAATACTTCTTCTTTGACGGAAGTAAAGTCGGTCGCAGGATTATTAAAGATGTATTTGCCGTATTTTTCGAATTGTGTGTTTACCTTCGACAAAGACATTTCTACTTTTGTTTTTAATCGGGAAGCGGTGGCGCCGGTCAGCCAGGCAGAAGAAATGCTTATCGGAACTTCTTTTCCGGAAGCTTCGACTACTTTGCCGGGTAATTTGAGATTTATTTTCAGTCGGTTGGGTTTGACTGTTTCAATACGCAGGCTTTTGTGGAAGCTGCTTCCACCCACTTTAACATAAGCGTTCCAGAAGCCTGTCGGTGCGTCGGCGTTTGTCGGCAGATGAAATGTGTAGAAACCGTTCATTCCCTGCGTTGAAATCTGCTTTGCATAAAACTGGCCTTGCGGATTGTAAATTTCCAATGAAACGGGATGATTTTCGGGAATTCTTTTTTCCCGGTCTTCCAGAATGAATGAAAGATGCAGGGTGTCACCCGGGCGCCATACCCCTCTTTCACCATAGATGAATCCTTTTAAGCCTTTCTGAACATCTTTTCCTCCTACATCGAACCGACTCACGGACTGCTCTTCGCCGTCGACTGTACGAACATAGGCTTTTTGCTTATCCGCTTCGGCTACCACGATGAAAGGTATTCCTTGCGGAGTGATTTCCACAAACCCTTCTCCATTTGTCTCTCCTTTGCCTATGCGTTGCAGTTGGAAGTTGTATATACTTACCGACGCTTTCGACACCGGCTTCGTATCCAATATATTGTTTACGGTAACCCATATTTTGTTTTGGGAGTTCCTTTTTACAATCATTCCCAGATTAGACGCAAACACGTTGCATGCTGCGCTACGGTCGGAGCTCATATAATATGACGGATGACAGGGATTATCCCGCTCGTCCCATTTGTACAAACTCCAGTCTATACCTTCTGTTCCATTATAGTAAAAATAAGCCTCCGGGGTGTCCCATGCGTCTTTTTCTTTATCCGACAAAGTCTCTTCACTGATTCTTGTCAATCCGTTATTTGTGTTATTATCGGCTGATTGCACGTTTTGGGTGTCTCCCCCGCAGGAATAAGCGGAGTATTCCTGACGGAAAGAAAGAACGATTCGATAGATTGCTCCCGGCTCCTGACGGATCACTCCTGCAAGATCGATCGAATAGTCTTCCCAGCGGCGAACATCCTTGGAAGGGTCCTTGCTTAACCAAAGGGTCTTTTTATATACCAATCGTCCCGAACGCCTCAGCTCATTGGCAGACGAGAGGGAGTTGGTCTGCATAAATGTCAGTACATTATTCTCGAAAATACGTATGACACTTAAATCAACAGCATGAAGATTGACAGCCCGGAAAGGAATAATCAGGTTCTTTGAATCGGGCAAGATAGCTGCGGATGCCGACAGTTTTACCTGAGGTCTCAGATTCAGTTGGCCGAATGATACGGAATGTGATGATCCTAACGCACGGTTGTCGAAATTTCTCAGTCCTTCGTCAATCTTCAGACTCAGTTTATCCCGATGATTGGCTTCGAAGAATAGAATAATTTTATTGTTTTCAACTTGTAGAATACTTGAAGAGATTTCGGGGATTTCTACTAATCCTTTCAAATCTTGTGTGGATGAAATAGGGTCGGAGAAGATAATTTCAATACCATTCTCCGGTTCTTCGATACGGTGTGCGGATAAAAAACGGAAGCTTCCTTTGGCCGGAATCAAAACTTCTTTTTCTTGCGTGTGTTTTATCCCGACAGGTTTTCCGTTTGCCATTATCTTTAGCCGGTAATCTGTGTTGCCTCTCGCCAGTTTTTCTATACTGAATCGGTAGCGTGCAGGATTGTCAGTGGATAATATATGTACCCGATACACTTTCCCGTCAGGGCAGGAAGCGCTTATCATTGATTCTGCTACTTCTTTTTTCACTACATCGCTAAAACATATCTCACCTTGTACTGTCACTTCATCCGGTTGTGAGAATGTGACTGAGATGGGAGAAGTATGCAGAGTAAAATTTCTTTCTTGTACCCTGAAAGAGAAATAAAACTTTTCCAGATCCTTTTTTACTTCTACGAATTTGTCTAACTGAAAACTTCCTTCATAAAGCTCTCCGGGCTTCAGCGAACCCTCTTCGGGAATAAATTCGATGGTGTTATTGCTGACCCAATAGGCTTTTCCTTTTAATGAAGGTGAGAAGCTAAACGGATTCTCTTTCAATTCATTGTTAAGATCGACAACCGGTTGGTCTTGCGTCAGCTCTATGCGTATGGTGGAAGCTTGTGAAATAACCCCGCCCGTATAAGCGTTTATGTACGGCGCATATTCTACAGAAGGAAGAATTTCTTTTCGGGTTCTTGTGCATGAGGAAACGATCACGGCTGTCATTGTGATGAGAAGCAACGACAGAATCTTACTGCTGCTGTTTTTGATTTGTTTCATAGTGAAATGTTTGATATGAATCTGTCATACAAAGAAACTAATTTTATTGTGCATTTCAAATATTTTATATAGATTTTACCATTTGTCCGGAGCGATAAAAACAAAAATCCCCATAACTTTCAGTTACAGGGATTTATTATGTCGATTAAACTATCAGCTTACTTACTCAAAGCTTGGGCAACATCGACCGCACAAGCTACGGTGCAGCCTACCATCGGGTTGTTTCCGATACCCAGGAATCCCATCATTTCTACGTGAGCAGGAACTGATGAAGAACCGGCGAACTGAGCGTCTGAGTGCATACGCCCCATTGTATCCGTCATTCCATAAGATGCCGGACCGGCAGCCATGTTATCCGGATGAAGTGTACGACCGGTACCACCGCCTGAAGCTACTGAGAAATAGGGTTTGCCTGCGAGAACGCGTTCTTTCTTGTAAGTGCCGGCAACTGGATGTTGGAAACGGGTCGGATTGGTAGAATTACCTGTAATAGATACGTCTACGCCTTCTTTCCACATGATAGCCACACCTTCGCGAACATCATCGGCACCGTAGCATTTAACTTTGGCACGTGGCCCGTCGGAGTAGGCAACTTCGCGAACTACTTTCAATTCGCCGCTATAATAATCGAATTGAGTTTGAACATAGGTAAATCCGTTGATACGTGAAATGATCTGTGCGGCATCTTTGCCCAAACCGTTCAGGATGCAACGCAAGGGTTCTTTGCGTACTTTATCTGCTTTCGCAGCGATTTTGATAGCACCTTCGGCCGCAGCGAACGATTCGTGTCCCGCAAGGAAAGCGAAGCATTTGGTTTCTTCACGCAGCAACATGGCTGCCAGATTTCCATGTCCGATACCTACTTTGCGGTCATCGGCAACAGAGCCCGGGATACAGAATGCTTGCAGACCGATACCGATAGCTTCGGCCGCTTCGGCTGCATTTTTACAACCTTTTTTCAATGCGATAGCTGCGCCTACTACGTATGCCCATTTGGCATTTTCGAAACATATCGGCTGGGTTTCTTCACAAGTTTTATATGGATCGAGGCCGTGCGATTCGCAGATCGCGTTAGCCTCTTCAATATCTTTGATTCCGTTTTCGTTCAATGCAGCTAAAATCTGTTTGATACGACGGTCCTGGCTTTCAAATTTTACTTCTCTAATCATTGTTTCTTCCTCCATCTATTATTCGTGACGCGGGTCGATATGTTTAACCGCACCCTGTTCAGCAGTGAAACGTCCGTACGTACCAGTGACTTTCTTCAGAGCTTCATTGGCATCTGTACCTTTCTTAATCTCATCCATGAATTTGCCAAGGTGAACGAATTCGTATCCGCAAATTTCATCATTCTTATCCAATGCGACAGATTTGATGTATCCTTCGGCCATTTCGAGGTAACGAGGACCTTTGGCCAAAGTTCCGTACAATGTACCTACCTGGCTGCGCAATCCTTTGCCTAAATCTTCCAATCCGGCGCCGATCATCAGGCCCCCTTCTGAAAAAGCCGACTGTGTACGTCCGTAAACGATTTGCAGGAAAAGTTCGCGCATGGCGGTGTTAATGGCATCGCAAACGAGGTCGGTGTTCAGCGCTTCGAGAATTGTTTTTCCCGGAAGAATTTCGGAGGCCATTGCTGCCGAATGGGTCATGCCGGAACATCCGATGGTTTCGATCAGGGCTTCCTGAATGACGCCTTCTTTAACATTGAGTGTCAGTTTGCAAGCGCCTTGTTGAGGAGCACACCAGCCGACACCATGTGTTAAGCCTGAAATATCGACGATTTCTTTTGATTTTACCCATTTGCCTTCTTCGGGTATGGGAGCCGGTCCGTGGTTAGGCCCTTTCTTTACAACACACATGTGTTCCACTTCGTGTGAATAAGTCATAATTAGCTCTATTTAAGTAATATAATAAAAAAATACGTAGTTGCTTTTCTCAGAATCGTCCACAAAGTTAGTCGTTTTATTTGTTTTTGTCAACGGCCTTTTGTGACTTTTTTAAGAAAACCGGCAATTTGACGTGTGTTTGTTTAAAGATTGTAAAGTCCATATTGCAGAAACAAGATTTTTCATTTTATTGGAATACTTTTAACCTCAAAATGTCATTAAAGGATTTGGTTCGTGGTACTACTCGTAACATCTTGCATAATAGATGTTTGCAAAATCATTTTTAATGGCTGCTGATTGGATTTTCATGAAAAAGGAGCATTTATGCCCTAATGACATTTTGGGGATTAATGGCTTCTACCAGTTATATGCCCTCTTCCCTCGTGCGTAAAGACAAATATCGGAATTTTCTCTTTTTTCATGTTTCTTACTCTGAATTCACGTATAAAATGAAATATATTTTGTAGTTTTGTTCGCTGTCTACATTGCATAAATTTATGATTGAAATAACAGAACAGGCCTTGGAAAAGGCGGCAGGCGAAGGAATGGATGAATTTATCCGGGTTTTTACCGATAAATACAAAGAGTTACTATCTGGAAGTTTGACTGCCGACAGAATGCCTTTGCTGACAGGAGAGCAACACACCCTTCTGGCTTATCGGATCTTCCGTGATGAGGTATTGGAAGGCGGATTTTGCCAATTGATTCAGAACGGCTATGGTCCATATATCTTTGATAATCCTTTTGCAAAAGCCATGCGTTTGTGGGGAGCAGAAGATTTTTCGAAACTGATTTATGGCGCAAAGAAAATATACGATGCTCATAGAGAGGACTTGGAAAGGGAACGGACCGATGAAGAGTTTATGGCGATGTATGAGCAATATGAAGCTTTTGACGATTTGGAAGAAGAGTTTCTGGATATGGAAGAACGGATTACAGCAACAGTTGCAAGCTATGTGGACGATCATCTGGCGCTTTTTGCGAAAATAACAATGAAATAGATGCAGTATATTTTTTATTGTGGCATTTATAGTTATGAATTAGAATTTTTATATTTGCAAATCTAAAATACTATACTTATGAGAAAAATGAAGCTTTACCTAATGTGCTTAACAACTGTATTGATCAGTCTTTCTGTGTGCTCTTGCCTGAGCGATGGCGACAACGATAAAGTGCAAGTACAGACTTTTGTGCAAGTCAATGCACATGATTTGCCTGTTTCTTTCACCAACTCTATCGGAGTAAAACTAATACCGAATCAAGCAATAACAGTACCTGAGAGCAAAGAAATGGCATTGATTAATTATCAATATGATAAAACCACTGTGTCGGCAAATGCGACTTCGATAAATATCACGTTGCTGGATAATCCTTACTATTTCACTAAATCTCCGATTTCTTTGGATGGAGAACCGGGAAATGCGCCATTTGTTACTTTAGAGCCACATGGCTTTAGAGGAGGATTCTTTAACAAAGAGATACTGATTCTGCCAATATCCTTCAAGTACAAACGGTATTCTGAAGAAAAGGAGTTGAAAGAGGAAATCAAACGGCATACCTTTGCCATGATGTATGATAATGAAAAGGGATTTAAAGACGGAATACTGACTTTACATCTGCATCATACTATAACCTCTCATTTGGATGAACAAAGAATAACAGACGGTTTTGATTACAAAGCTTATGATTTGTCATCGGTTTTATCTGTTGTTGGTTCCGATAAGGTTACTAAAGTAGAGGTCGTAATTAAGGAAAATCAATACAATAATAAATATTCCGAAGCCCAGGAAAAGACATATTCTTATGAATATCCTTTTAATAAAAAGTAGTAAACTTTGAATTATAAAGAATTATTTAACATAGCAATGAAACTGATTTCCTCTCCGGCCAAAGCCTGGGAGGAAATTTGTATGGAGGAGGATAGGCGTAAAGTCTTTATGGCTTTTGTCTATCCTATGATCGGTTTATGTGCTTTATCTGTTTTCATTGGCTCTTTATTGACATACGGTTGGGGAGGCCCGGAAAGCTTTCAGATAGCGATGACCAACTGTTGCGCTGTGGCAGTGGCTCTTTTTGGAGGCTATTTTCTGGCTGCTTATGCCATCAATGAGGCTGGAATAAAGATGTTCGGCATGCCTTCTCAGGTTTTGTTGACACAACAATTTGCGGGCTATTCTTTGGTTGTGTTGTTTCTGCTTCAGATAATAACGGGACTTTTACCCTCTTTCAGGATTATAGCCTGGTTGTTGCAGTTTTATATTGTTTATGTGGTATGGGAGGGAGCTCCCATTGTGATGAAAGTGAAAGAAAATGATCGGTTGAAATATACACTTTTATCGTCTGCTTTGCTCATATTATGTCCGGCAGCGATTGAATTTGTGTTTAATAAACTGACGACTCTATTAAATTAACGTGTGAAAATGAAACAAACTCCTGTGAATATAAAAAACAAACGCGCCACTTTCGATTATGAGTTGGTGGATACTTATACTGCGGGTATCGTTCTTACCGGTACGGAAATAAAATCCATTCGTTTGGGCAAGGCGAGCTTGGTAGATACGTTTTGTTATTTTGTAAAAGGCGAATTGTGGGTGAAGAACATGCATATCGCCGAATATTTTTACGGTTCGTACAATAATCACACGGCACGTAGAGACAGAAAGCTGTTGCTTGGAAAAAAAGAATTGGAGAAACTTCAGCGGGAAATGAAAACTCCCGGCTTTACCATTGTTCCCATACGTTTGTTTATCAATGAAAAAGGGTTGGCAAAACTGGTGATAGCCTTGGCCAAGGGCAAGAAACAGTTCGATAAAAGGGAGGCTTTGAAAGAAAAAGACGATCGCCGTGATATGGCGAGAATGTTTAAAAGGTAGTTTTTATAAGGTAAAAAGAGATGAAAAAAACTATTACCCAGCTCGTACCTGAACGTATTTTGATTCTGGATGGTGCGATGGGCACTATGATTCAGCAATATAAGCTTGAAGAAAAAGATTTTCGCGGAGAACGTTTCGCCCATATTCCCGGTCAGCTGAAAGGAAATAATGATTTATTGTGCCTTACCCGCCCCGATGTGATTGAGGATATTCACAGGAAATATCTCGAAGCGGGCGCGGATATTATCGAGACAAATACGTTTAATTCGACGGCCGTCTCTATGGCAGACTATCATGTGGAAGGGTATGTCAGAGAGATAAACCTTGCGGCGGCACGGTTGGCCCGCGACCTGGCTGATGAATATACTTTGGCAAATCCGGACAAACCCCGTTTTGTGGCAGGTTCGATAGGTCCTACGAACAAAACCTGTTCGATGAGTCCGGATGTCAATAATCCTGCTTTTCGTGCTCTGACCTACGATGAATTGTCTACCGCCTATTGCGAACAGATGGAAGCATTGGTCGAAGGAGGAATCGATGCCATCCTGATTGAAACGATTTTCGACACGTTGAATGCCAAAGCTGCAATTTTTGCTGCTGTCCGCACGATGGAGAAAATGAATATCCGGTTACCTCTCATGTTGTCTGTTACTGTATCGGATGTCGGAGGGCGTACTTTGTCGGGGCAAACGCTTGACGCCTTTCTGGCTTCGGTACAACATGCGCCAATCTTTTCGATAGGCTTGAATTGTTCGTTCGGCGCGAAGCAACTGAAACCGTTTCTGGAACAATTGGCCGCACGCGCTCCTTATTATATCAGCGCTTATCCGAATGCGGGACTTCCCAACAGTTTAGGTATGTATGATCAGACTCCCGAGGATATGGCCCACGAAGTGAAAGAGTACATACACGAGGGATTGGTTAATATCATAGGCGGCTGTTGTGGGACGACCGATGCTTATATCGCCCAATATCCGGCATTGGTGGAAGGAGCCAAACCGCATCTTCCTGCTTCTCCACCGGATTGTCTTTGGTTGTCGGGGCTCGAATTGTTGCAAGTAAAGCCTGATATGAATTTTGTGAATATCGGTGAGCGTTGTAACGTGGCAGGTTCGCGTAAATTTCTCCGTTTGATTAACGAAAAGAAATACGAAGAGGCGCTTTCTATTGCCCGCCGTCAAGTAGAAGACGGTGCGTTAGTCATCGACGTGAACATGGACGACGGCTTGCTGGATGCGAAAAAAGAGATGGTTACGTTCTTGAATCTTATCATGTCGGAGCCGGAGATTTCCCGGGTACCTGTCATGATCGATTCTTCGAAATGGGAAGTGATTGAAGCCGGGTTGAAATGCCTGCAAGGTAAATCGATTGTAAACTCCATTTCTCTGAAGGAAGGAGAAGAAAACTTCTTGGAACATGCCCGTCTTATTCGACAATATGGAGCAGCGGTGGTAGTGATGGCTTTCGATGAGAAGGGTCAGGCCGATACCGCAGCCCGTAAGATAGAAGTGTGCGAACGTGCTTATCGTTTGTTGGTCGATAAAGCGGGCTTTGATCCGCATGACATTATTTTCGACCCCAATGTGCTTGCCATAGCTACGGGCATCGAAGAGCATAACAATTATGCCGTGGATTTTATCGAAGCCACCGGCTGGATAAAGAAGAACCTTCCCGGGGTTCATGTGAGTGGTGGAGTAAGTAATCTTTCTTTTTCATTTCGTGGAAATAATTACATCCGTGAAGCCATACATGCCGTTTTCCTTTACCACGCTATCAGGCATGGAATGGATATGGGTATTGTAAATCCGGGAACGTCGGTTTTGTATACCGATCTTCCGGACGACGTGCTCGAGAAAATAGAAGATGTAGTGCTGAATCGCCGTCCCGATGCTTCAGAACATCTGATCGAGCTGGCGGAAAAACTGAAAGAAAGAGACCGGAAATCGACCGAAAGAAAGGACGGTTCTCTGAATTCGGAGTTTCCGGAATGGCGTGACAAACCTGTGCAAGAACGTTTGCAGTATGCTTTAATGAAAGGAGTAGGAGATTATCTGGAGCAGGACTTGACGGAAGCTCTGTCGATTTACAATAAGGCGGTAGATATCATAGAAGGTCCGTTGATGGATGGAATGAACCATGTGGGGGAGCTTTTTGGAGCAGGTAAGATGTTTCTTCCTCAAGTAGTAAAAACAGCCCGTACTATGAAAAAGGCGGTAGCCATCTTGCAGCCGGTGATTGAATCGGAGAAACAGGAGGGAGCGACCTCGGTGGGTAAAGTTTTACTGGCTACGGTGAAAGGCGATGTGCATGATATCGGTAAGAATATCGTTTCGGTGGTGATGGCTTGCAATGGGTACGAGATTGTAGATTTAGGAGTAATGGTACCGGCTGAAACGATTGTCAAATGTGCTATAGAACAAAAGGTCGATATAATAGGACTTAGCGGACTGATCACTCCTTCTTTGGAGGAAATGGCACATGTTGCTGTTGAACTTGAGAAAGCGGGACTGGATATTCCTCTGCTTATCGGTGGCGCCACAACTTCCAAGATGCATACTGCTCTGAAGATTGCCCCTGTTTACAGTGCTCCGGTAGTGCATTTGAAAGATGCTTCGCAGAATGTAGGTATTGCCTCCCGTTTATTGAATCCTCAGACAAAAAAAGAATTGGTAAACGAATTGGAAATGGAGTATCAGGTAATGCGCAAAAAAAATGAAAGTTTGCGTAGGGAAACTGTGCCATTGGAAGAAGCGCGCCGGAATAGATTGAACTTGTTTTAGAGATATCCCTTTTTGCTTTCCATTTTAAAAGCCGGAATGATTTCCCACTATTGCTGTCGTTTTCCGGCAGATGTGAGTTGCAGCACCATTGGCACATCTACATGACACCACCAAAATGACTATCTTTGCCCATGGTTATTCTTTTAGTTATGCTAAATCAAAGATAATCAAAAGAGCTGATGCCTCGTGGGAAGTGTCAGCCCATTTTTTATGAACTCAAAGGTTTTACCGGATGGCAATAAAGCTAATCGTTGGTAATCACCACTTACTTCCCAATACAAAAATTCTTAAATATATTCCGAAGCACCATGTCGTTTGTCACTTCGCCGGCTATATCGGAGATGTAGAAGATGCACTCGCGGATGTCTTGCGAGAGGAAGTCGCCTGAGATTTGCGAGGCGAGACCGTCTTGTACGCGGCGGATGGCGTCCAACGCTTTGGTGAGAGCTTCGTAGTGGCGGACGTTGGTCACGATGATGTCGTTTTGCGTCACAGAGGGCAGGCGAGCGGCATCCACCAACATTTGTTGGAGCTTGTCGGTATTCATGTGACGGCGTGCCGACAGGAAGATGTGCACGGTGCTCTCTTCGGGGAAGTCCTTCAGCAGGCTGGAGAGCGATGTCTGCTCTTCCGTGTTTATCAGGTCGCATTTGTTGAATACGACGATAAGACGTTTGCCTGCGCAGCGCGGAAGGATGCGGGGCGAGAGTTGGGCGATTTGCGAGGAGGCGCGTGAGGAATCGACCATCCAAAGCACGATTTCCGCTTGATCGAGCTTCCGGAACGTACGTTCGATGCCCAGACTCTCGATCGTGTCTTTGGTGTCGCGGATGCCTGCCGTGTCGATGAAACGGAAGGTGACGCCTCCGATGTTCACCGTGTCTTCTATCACGTCGCGCGTAGTGCCGTGGATGTCGCTCACAATTGCTTTCTCCTCGTTCAGCAGCACGTTGAGCAGAGTCGACTTGCCGGCATTGGTCTCACCGATGATGGCTACGGGAACGCCGTTCTTGATGGCGTTGCCCACGCTGAACGAATGCGCCAGCCGGGTGATCACACACTCTATCTCTCCGGCAAGGGCTTTCAGGGCGCTCCGGTCGGCAAACTCCACATCCTCTTCGCTGAAGTCGAGTTCGAGTTCGATCATCGAGGTGAAGTGTAGGAGCTTGTCCCGAAGTCCGGCGAGCTCCTTGCTGAAGCCGCCTCTCATCTGGTTCATCGCCAGCCGGTGAGTGGCTGCCGAGGTGGAGGCGATCAGATCGGCCACCGCTTCCGCCTGACTTAGATCCATCTTGCCGTTCATAAACGCGCGCCGGGTATATTCCCCGGGCTCTGCCATGCGGCATCCTTTGCCGATGAGCAACTGCAACACTTGCTGCAAGATGTAGGGCGAACCGTGGCAGGCTATCTCCGTGCAGTCTTCGCCGGTGTAGGAGTGAGGGGCGCGAAACAGGCTGACCAGTACTTCGTCTACCACTTCGTCGCCGTCATATATGCGCCCGAAAGTGATTTTGTAAGCATCCTGCTTATCAAGAGGGCGGGAGCCTGCCGCTTTGAAGATGCTTCCGGTTATGGAAACGGCCTCCGGTCCGGAGACGCGGATGATGCCGATGGCTCCTCCCTGTGCGGTAGCGATGGCGCAAATCGTATCGGTTGAAATCATTCTTTGTCGGTTATTATATATTTCGGGGTGCTCAATTCAGTTTGGGCACCCCCTCTTTCTTTTCTATTCGGCAGGAAAACGTCAGATTCTGTCGAGCACTGTCGAAATCAGCGTGTCGATGGTATTCTTATATCCCGTGTTCGCCTCTTTGATCAGCCTGTTGGCAATCACCATGCACACGGTCATCGCTTTGTGCCCCATCAGGCGGCTGAGTCCGGCAAGGGCGGAGCTTTCCATCTCGAAGTTGGTGATTTTGAATCCCTTGTATTCGAACGATTCGATCTTTTCGTTCTGCTTCGGATCAGCCAGCGGGATGCGGAGTTCCCTGCCCTGCGGACCGAAGAATCCTCCGGCGGCGATGGTCACCCCCCGTACCATGTCTTCGCGGGCAATCCGGTCTATCAGCTCCTTGTCGGCGTCGATCACGTAAGGAGCGGGAGCGCACATGTTGCCCGACCATCCCATGTGGTTGAGGAACGCGCGTTCGAAAGGAAGGTCGCACACGGCGTTGCGTCCGGCGTAGAAATTCAGCAGGCCGTCGAATCCCATCGACTTCTGCGAGCACACGAAAGTCCCTACCGGAGTGTTGGGTTGCAGTCCTCCGCACGTGCCGATGCGCACCAATTCCAGTTGGCGGAAGTTCTCTTTTTCTTCCCGCGTGCCGAAGTCGATATTGGCAAGCGCATCCAGTTCGTTCACCACGATGTCGACATTGTCGCACCCGATGCCTGTGGAAACCACCGTAATCCGTTTGCCTTTGTACGTTCCCGTGATGGTCTTAAACTCGCGGCTTTCCACTTCGCATTCCTTGTTTTCGAAGTGCGACGCCACCAGCGCCACCCGTCCCGGATCGCCCACGAGGATTACTTTGTCCGCCAGCATTTCCGGTTTCAGGTGAAGGTGGAATACACTCCCGTCTTCATTGATGATGAGTTCCGATGAAGGAAAATATTTTTTCATTGCTATATAATTTTGGGGCATTCCCGTGTTTCCGATTCACGGGAGTTGCCGTGTTAATAACTCAAGTTGATAACATTCGCCGTTTGCTTTGGAGCTTTTGGGGTACAGGCCTTTCCTTTCAGGACTTTCACCGGCTTATTTGTCCCCATTTGTCCGGCGACTGATGGGATGTACAAGTACTCCCTTTCAGGGCTTTCATCGGCTTGTTTATTCCCATTTGCCCGGCGAATCATGGGATGTACAAGTACTCCCTTTCAGGGCTTTCACCGATTTGTTTGTCCCCATTTGCTCGGCGAAACTTTATTGAATTTCAAGCGTTTGCCCCTTGCTACTTGCTCAGCGGCTGGTTCGTCACGCTGCCCGACGACGGCTTGGCGATGTTTTCACGCATCGAAGTGTCCGCCTCTATGTTCTTCATCCGGTAGTAGTCCATGATGCCCAGATTCCCGTTGCGGAACGCTTCCGCCATGGCTTTCGGCACTTCGGCTTCGGCCTCTATCACCTTGGCGCGCGCTTCCTGTGCTTTGGCCTTCATCTCCTGTTCCGAAGCCACCGCCATTGCCCGGCGTTCCTCCGCTTTTGCCTGCGCGATGTTCTTGTCGGCGTTCGCCTGATCTATCTGCAGGGCGGCCCCGATGTTCTTACCTATGTCGATATCGGCGATGTCGATGGACAAGATTTCGAAAGCAGTTCCCGCATCCAGTCCCTTGCGCAATACCAGTTTGGAGATAGAGTCGGGGTTTTCCAGCACCGACTTATGGTTCTCCGACGAACCGATGGACGAAACGATACCCTCGCCCACACGCGCCAGAATCGTGTCTTCGCCTGCGCCGCCCACCAGTTGGCGGATGTTGGCGCGCACCGTCACCCGTGCTTTGGCGATCAGCTGGATGCCGTCTTTGGCAACGGCAGTCACCGGCGGAGTGTCGATAACCTTCGGGTTGACAGACATTTGAACGGCTTCGAACACGTCGCGTCCCGCGAGGTCGATGGCAGTAGCCATCTGAAACGGCAGTTCGATGTTGGCTTTCGAAGCCGATACAAGCGCGTGCACCACCTTCTCCACGTGTCCGCCTGCCAGATAATGTGCCTCCAGTTCGTCGCGCGTGATATCTTTCAGTCCCGCCTTATGCGCTTCTATCATGCCCGGCACGATGATATACGGCGGCACGTTCCTGATGCGCATCAGGAAGAGCTGCACCAGCGAGATGTTCACTCCGGACACTTTGGCCGAAAGCCACAGGAAAAACGGTACATAATGAAAGAAGATGATCAGGAAGATGATACCTCCCGCAATCAGGATGATGGGTAAATAAACGGATGTTTCCATTGATAGATTATTTAATTGATTATGTTTATTTTATTTATGATTTCGTGCATTATACTTCAGGTTGTCTTAGGGTCTGCCTTATCGCTTCACTTTGCGGCTTGGCTTATCGCTTTGCCCTATTGTTTTACTGTATATATTTACACCATACTATATATACGTATCATAATATTTAGCCTGCAAGCGTTAATTTTATATGAATAAACATTAATTCGTTTGCCGCTCCACCAGAATCGTTCCGTCGGTGATGCGCCGCACCACGATGAGCGTCTTTTCGTCGAGGAAGCCGTCAACTGACCTCACCTCCACGATCTTTCCGTTGATTTCGGCGTACCCGATCTGTGCGAGCCGGGTGGTGCTGATGCCCGTGTCGCCTACCTTCACGCTCTTTTCCGCGCTGCGGTCTACCTTAGAGTCGATGTCTTTCTTCAACGCCAGCTTGTCGAGCGTTTTCGAACGCATGAACCAGATGAGCGATCCGATGCAGGTGACTGCCGATATGCCCAGCGTGATGAAACCGCCCGCCATACCCAAATGGGTGAAGGCGTGGTAATTGGCATAGAGAATGCAGATTACTGCCGAGATACCCGCCAAGCTGATGCCCGGAATGACAAACAGCTCGACCAGAAAAAGAATGATTGCCGCGACAATAAGAACGGTAATAATTAGTATATCCATAGCTTCGTTTATTTAGCTTTGTTTATTAGCTTTGTTTATTAGCTTCGTTTGTTAGTTTCGTTTGTTAGCTTTGTTTATTAGCTTCGTTTGTTAGCTTTGTTTATTAGCTTTGTTTATTAGCTTTGTTTGTTAACTTTGTTTGTTAGCTTTATTTGTTTAGCTTCATTTATTTAATGAGTGTTCTACGTTTCATTTATTTGTTTTCTTTCCTCTGCTCTCTGCTTCTTGTTTTGCTTGGTGGCTTTATTCACCCTTGTTTTTAGGCTTTGCTTCATCATTTTCCTTGTTATGAACTTCGTTTATTTGGCACTGTTTATTTCCGCGTTTCGTATGCCCATGCCCAGACTGTCCATTTCCAGAGCCATTTGCAGCACCCTTTCCTCAAGGTCGCGAATGGCGGGAGCCATCACTGCCCGCTCGCTCTCGCCGGCTTGGGCGTACTCCTCGCGTTGGGCGTCCAGCTTTTCCCGTTGCAGTCGGTAGTCCTTTTCCAACAGTTGGTACTGCCGGAACATCTCCCTCGCCTCTTCCGACCGGAAGTCGCTCAGCAGATAGTACGTCCTGCGGTCGTCTATCACAAACTCGAAATCCATCGCCCGCTGTTGCTTCGGTCGGTAGTTCAGGGCAGCCTCGAGCCGTTTCTTCGCCGCTGCCACCGCCTCCTCGTCTTCCCATGTCTCTTTCAGCGAATGCAGCTTTGCCAGCCGCACGATCTGCCCCGGCTCCGCCGATTCGTAGTCGTACGTCTGCTTCGAGGTGTTGGGGATGAATACATACACGCACACCTTCCCTTCGGGCTGGAAGCGGTCGGAGGCGAACCATCCCAAGTTGTTGTACTCGTCGATTACGTACATATAGTCGTTGTAGGGCGAGTTGAACGGCATCCTCACGTTTTCGGGGGTGAGGTAAGTGTCGGTATTCGTGTTGTACCGCGTCACGTAGATGTCGTATCCCCCCAGACCTTCGCCGTCGGTGGCGTAGTAGACCGTCGCCCCGTCGGTCATCACGAACGGATAGCCGGTGTTTCCCCTGCCGTTGATGTTTTCGGGCAACGGGCGCGCCGCTCCCCATTCGTTGCCGAGCCTGCTTCGCGAGAATACGCTCAGCGTTCCCTGTCCGCCGTCGTCGCCGTAGTATATCCTGTTTCCTATCTCCGTCTCGTACACCGTGCCCGGATGCTTCCCTTCGGTGCCGAAGAAAGCGTTGTACGTGTGCAGCTTGCCTGACTCCCCGCTTATCTTGTAAGCCTCGAGAAACCGCTCTTTATCCACCGTGAAGCTGTCTATCACGCACACCTTTTCCACACCTTTCAGCATCCGCAGGCGGGCCTTGCTCCGTTCCAGCAGCCGTTCTCCTTCTTCCACCGGACGTTTCAGGCGTTTCAGGTCGGCCACGTACTTTTCGAAACAGGCCACCGCGTCTTCATACCGGTACGTGGCGTCGTACGCCTGCCCCAGATGCAGTTGCCCCCCTGTCACCCGCTTTTTCACGGCAGTCTCCAGATGCGGCACCGCCTCTTCCGGCTGTCCCGTTTTCAGGCAGCATACGCCGTACCAGTAGTTGTAATTGCCGTTTCCCGGCTGCGCTTTCAGCTGTATTCTGAATACCGGCTTCGCCTTTTCGTATTCCCCCTTGGCGAAAAGCTCGCGCGCCTCTTCGAGAGTCTGTGCCGAAAGGCCGGCGAGGAGGAAGCTGCAAAGGATGGTTAGTATCTGTTTTTTCTTCATGTTTTCTTCACATTTGCTTGGGTTAGCTTGTCCAAAAATACAAATTTATCGGCAATAAACCCTTTTTGCCCCATTCTATTTTGTTAATTCTTCTTTAAATGATTCTTTTCGTTTATTTTTGCATCCGTTTATAGCATGGTATGACGAAATTTACGGAAGAAGAAAAGACGCTGCGCCGCATCGAGAGGCGTTTTGCCAAGGGCGTGGTGCAATACGGCCTCATTGAAGAGGGCGACAGGATACTCATCGGACTTTCGGGCGGGAAAGACTCGCTCGCGCTGGTCGAACTGCTGGGGCGAAGGGCGCGCATCCACAAGCCCCGTTTCTCGGTGGCGGCTCTCCACGTGGTGATGAGCAACATCGCCTACCGTAGCGATGCCGCCTACCTGCGGACGCATTGCGAGGCGCACGGGGTGGAGTTCGTGCTGCGCGAGACTTCGTTCGACGCTTCTACCGACACGCGGAAATCGCCCTGTTTCCTCTGCTCGTGGAACCGCCGCAAGGCGCTTTTCACCGTTGCCAAGGAGATGGGGTGCAACAAGATTGCTTTGGGGCATCACATGGACGATATTCTGGAGACGCTACTGATGAACATCACCTATCAGGGGGCGTTCGGCACCATGCCGCCGCGGCTGGTGATGAAGAAGTTCGACATGACCATCATCCGCCCGATGTGCCTCGTGCACGAGTCGGACTTGACGGAACTGGCGGCGTTGCGCGGTTACCTCCCTCAGGTGAAAAACTGCCCCTACGAGTCGGACTCCAGCCGCAGCGAGATGAAAGAGGTGCTCCGCCGTTTGGAGGCGATGAACCCCGAAGCCCGTTACAGTCTGTGGGCAAGCATGACGAACGTGCAGGAGGAGCTTTTGCCCGTGCGGCGGGAATGAGATAGGCTGAGCTTGCACAGTCGGCAACGGAGCATGGGGAAGTCTTTTGACGGTTTGCCGGGAATGAAAAAGGCTGAGCTTGTGTAGCCGGCAACGGAGCATGGGGAAGTCTTTTGACGATTCGCCGGGAATGAAAAAGCTGCATCGTTACTCAAAACCGAGTTCGACGCAGCTCTTTCCATTGCTGATTTCAAACGGTCCCTATTTCGCCCTTCGTTCCGGCTTGCTTGCCGCCCGATGGGGTGGGGAGCCTTACCTCTCTGCTTTTCGCTTCGCCCTTCGTTTCGGCTTGGTTGCCGCCCGATGGGATAGAAGCCTTACCTCTCGGCTTTTTCGCCTCACCCTTCGTTCCGGTTTGTTTTCCGCCCGATGGGGTAGGAGCCTCACCTCTCGTTCCAGCGCGTGGCGGCGTCGAAGCAGGGACAGGCCTTGATCCACTCTTCCGGCTCTATCTCCCCGTTGCTGTCGAGGTCGGGACTGAGGTCGCGGTGTCCGCATACGCGGCAGCCCGGGAAGTCTTTCAGCAGGGTGAGTATGAGCACCCGCATCGAGTGCTTCTGCCACGGCGTGCGCGTGTCTTTGGGGCGTCCGTGGCAGTCGAGCCCGCCTTCGTAGCAGATGCCTATGCTTTCGCCGTTGAACCCCTTGGCGTGCGCGCCTACCCGTTCGATGGGGCGGGTGGACTTGATGTCGCCGTTCTTGCGGATGTAGAAGTGGTATCCCGGTCCGTCGAATCCCCGCCTGCGGTGGCAGGTGTCGAGGTCGTACTCCGTGAAGTCCCTGTCCTCGCGCGTGGCGGAACAGTGGACTACAATCAAGTTGACGCTTCTCATAGGCGTTGTTTGCACTCCCTTTTGCGGCACTCCAGTACGGCTGCCTGTGTGAGTTGTTCGCGGAGCGAGAAGATCTCGGCGTGCATTTCCTTCACTTTCGCGCTGAGGTCGAAATAGTCCTTCAGCACCTTTTCGAGTTGGTCCATCAGAAAGCCGTACTGGTCTTTCACCAGTTCGCTGAATTCTTTCACTTCGCGCGCCATCTCTTCGCGCTTTTTGCGGTTGCCCAGAAAGGGGAGCACCGCCATGAGCAGGTCGATGATTTTGTTGAACATGGTTCATGCGTTTTTCAGGTTACGATTACGGTTGGTTACAATGCCGGGTCGGGAGCTTCGGAACCGCCCGGTTTCGGGCCTTCCTGCCCGCTGCCTCCGCCTCCGGGCTTCGTGCCTCCTCCGGAGGTCGACGGCTTGCCCCCTTCGTCTTCTTTCCCCGCGAGGAGGAAGTCTACGTTGTTTCCGCTGCGGGTGGTCACCAGCCCCGAGTTCACCAGATGCAGCGCCTTGTCGGCGATGAAGCGCACGTTCACCCGGCGGATGTTGCGCACGGTGCACTCTTTTTCCGTCTTCGCGCCGGTGCTGCTCAGGGTGATGTGAAACGTGCCCAGTCCGGCGATTTTCACCTTGTCGCCCTGAGTGAGCGAGAGGCGCAGTTGCTGCACGAATGCCTCGATGGCGTGCTTCACGTCGCCCGCCGTGAGGGAGGTTCCGGCTTCGATGGCTTCGGCGATTTTGTGGATGTTCATCACCCGTACCGTACCCGTTTTCTGACGGATGTAATACAACACCGGAGAGTCCGGCTTGTGCATGTGTTGCTTGCGTTGGTAGCGTTCTACTAATACGTTCATAATGGTAAAAAGTTAAGGTTTAAGTAAAAAAATATTTGTTTGTCTCTTACATTGCAAATATACAAAATATAAATCCGAAAGTCAAGTAATTTTGAATTTATTTTGTCTGTAAATCGGATTATTTTCTACTTTTTTTCTGTTTTGTTTTTTCAGGACTTTCGCAGGCTTTTGCGGAGGTTCTGCCGTCTTGCCTGTTCTGCCGGCATGGGATTGGTTCGGGAGGATCCGGGTTGCTTGCCGGTTGTTCCGTCTTGCTTTTGTCGCGGCTTCCACAGACTTTTACGGAGGTTCTGCTGGCTTGCCTGTTCTGTCGGTATGGGGGTGTTTCGGGAGCCTCCGGCCAGACTGCCTACTGTGCTGCCCCGCTTTTGTCGCGGCTTCCACAGACTTTTACGGAGGTTCTGCTGGCTTGCCTGTTCTGTCGGCATGGGATTGGTTCGGGAGGATCCGGGCTGCTTGCCGGTTGTTCCGTCTTGCTTTTGTCGCGGCTTCCACAGACTTTTACGGAGGTTCTGCCGTCTTGCCTGTTCTGTCGGCATGGGGGTGTTTCGGGAGGCTCCGGCCAGACTGCCTACTGTGCTGCCCCGCTTTTGTCGCGGCTTTCGCAGGCTTTTCCGGAGGTTCTGCTGTCTTGCCCGTCCTGCCGTCATGGGACTGCTTCCGGAGCCTCCGCCGAACCTCTTCACTTCCGTTTTGCGGTGTTTTTCAGCAGGTACTCCATCGGCGGCACATAGTCGGCTATGCGCGTCATCGAGGGGTTGTGGCCGAAGTAGACGTTGCCCGTCTCGCCGTTTCGCTGCTTGGCTACGATCACCACGCCCAGTCCCTCGGCGGGGTAACCGCTCTCGCGGTCGGCGGCGAGGCGCGCCAGTGCGGGACGGTAGAGCAGTGTCACGATATCGGCGTCTTGCTCTATGGCCCCGCTCTCGCGCAGGTGGGCGAGTTCGGGACGTCCTCCGGGTCGGTTTTCCGACTCCCTGTTCAACTGGCTGAGCAGGATCACCGGCACGTTCAGCTCCTTCGCCAGCAGCTTCGCCTTGCGGGTGGCCTGCGCCACTTCCTGCTCGCGGTTGCGGTTGTTCTGCCCCGTGCTCATGTCGCAGAGCTGGAGGTAGTCGATGATGATGAGGTCGCACGCCTTGCGGCTTTGCAGCAGTCGTGCGCTTGCCCGCACGCGGTCGATGCTCATCGAGCTGCTGTCGTCCACGTGTATGGGCAGTCGTGCCAGCGAGGCGGCTGCCGCGCGCGCTTCCGCCATCTCGTGCGGGGCGGCTATTCCCGTGCGCCAGCGGTAGGGGTTGATGTCGCCCGCGCTCAGCAGCCAGCGGTCGCCCAGCCTTTCGCCCTGCATTTCGAGGCTGTACACCGCCACGGCATGCCCTGCCTCCGCTGCGCTGCGGGCGAGGTGAAGGGCGAAGGCGGTTTTCCCCACCGACGGGCGTGCGGCGATTACGATGAGTTCGCCGTTCTGCCAGCCCGACGTCATCCGGTCGAGATCCTTCAGCCCCGTGGGGATGCCCGTCACCCCGTTGGCGCTCTTCGCCGCGCGTCCTTCGGCTTCCGCCATGGTGTCCTCCATCAGGCGTTGCATGTCGCGCATGCGGTCGGCGGTGCGCGCTTCGCCTTCGAGCCGGTCGAGCAGTCCGCGCGCGTCGGTCAGCACGTCGTCGATGTCCATCGTTTCGTCCATGGCGCAGGCGAGCAGCTTGTTGAGCCCTGTCACCGTCTCGCGCCTGATGAACTTCTGGTGCAGGATGCGGGCGTGGAATTCGAGGTGCGCCGAGCTGGCCACTTTGCTGCTCAGCTGCACGATGCCGTAGGGTCCGCCCGCTTCGTCGAGCTTTCCGCGTCGGGCCAGTTCCTCCTTCACGGTGAGTATGTCGATTTGGATTCCCGCGTGGTGCATGGCCAGCAGTGTGGAGTAGATGATGCTGTGGCGGGGGATGTAAAACATTTCAGGTCGCAGCCTGTCGGCTACCATCGGCATGGCGGTGCGCTCGATGAGGCACGCGCCTATGACGGCTTCTTCAATTTCGGTTTCGTGATACATGTTTGTTTGTTTTAGTTGGTTGATTTAAGATATAAATTTGTCGTATTCGTTCAGATAGGCTTTGTTCGACAGGTAGTTGCACGCCCTGAGGGTGAATTGCGTGTCGGTGAGGTGGTAGTAATACTCCTCGATGCGTTCGATGGCGAGTTTCTGCTCCTTTGCGGGCAGTTTTTTCCATTCGCGCTGTGCTTTTCCGATGTTCTCTTTCGGCAGCAGGGTGATGCGGTGGTATTCGTCCCAGAATATCCGGAAGCGTTCGTCGGTGGCGCTCCTGTGCTCTTTGTATGCGGCGGTGTTGCCCGTCCAGCGGTCGTACTCGTTGATGCGGATGTGCAGGATGTTGCGGTTTTCGCGGTGGTCGATCAGCTCGATAATTCCGCTTCTGCTGAGCTTGCTGATGAAGCGGAACGTTCGCGACACCGCCCACCCGAACACCTTGCTCCAGTCGCGGTAGCTGTACAGGCTTTCGCCGCGCCGGCACACGATGTCCTTGTTTGTCCCCGTGTCTGTTTTGATGTCGGTGTAGTTCACCTTCATCAGCATTTTCAGGAAAGCCTCGAAGTCCCCGTCCTGACGGGCGGATTTGTCGTTGAATTTTTGCAGCATGAGTTTCGGAATGATGAGATAGCCGTGTTTCAGCATTTCCGGATTGATGTTTTCCATAAGTGTTTTTAAAGTATTGATTTCGGTATGCCGCAAAGATATATCATCGGAAATCTTTTGTCAATACCCTCCAGACGCGTTTGGACTCGTTCGGACTCAGATGGACTTAAATAATCCGACATGGGTGTGGTCGCATACCGAAGTTTTCGGCGATAAGGAAGAGTTGTTGCTTCGCTCCGAAGCGGGGAGCGGGAACTTTTGCCCGGAGCGGGGAGGGAGCTTTCATTTGGGAGGGGGAACTTTTGCCCGGAGCGGGGAGGGAGCTTTCATTTGGGAGAGGGAACTTTTGCCCGGAGCGGGGAGGGAGCTTTCATTTGGGAGGGGGAACTTTTGCCCGGAGCGGGGAGGAAACTTTCATTTGAGAGGGGAAAATTTTCGCCCCGAAGCGGAGGAGGGTGAGAGTCTCTTTCGGGAGCAAACAAAGTCTCCGTAAAGCAAAAACAGGACTTCTGTAAGGCGAAAACAGAGCTTTTGCCGGACATGAAAAAGGGTGGGTAATAAGCGAAACGACTGTTCGGGTTGATAGCGCATCTTCTTCTTTTCGGCATGAAAAAGGGCGGGCAATAAGCGAAACGACTGTTCGGGTTGGTAGCGCATTTTCTCCTTTTCGGGGTGAAAAAACGCCTGCGAAAAGTGGAACGCCAAGTGGAACGCTTTTTTGAGCTCGTAACGATCTGTTTGATTGTTGATTACGAGGGTTTCGTAGTTTGGGGTGGAACGCTTTGCGGAACACTTAATAATATAAAGAAATAATAATATATTTTTAAAAAAATATATTCTGAACGATTTTCGCATTTTCGGTCGTTTTTCGCTCCGGCCTTTCCTGCTTTTTTGCCGCTCTCCCGCGGCACGTTTTCCCGCTTCGCGTCACACGGCGCTTCGCTCCGGCAAGCACAACATCCCATTCCGGCAAGCACAACATTCCACTCCGGCAAGCACAGCATTCCATTCCGGCAAGCACAACATCTCACTCCGGCAAGCACAACATCCCATTCCCGCAATCGAAACCCTGTTTCCGTAAAGGGACAGCTCCCGCGATGCTGCAAGAGCGGCATCGCGGGAGCTGCCTCCCCTGCCTCTTCCTTGCGGGGCTCCCTCCGCCAACGGCATTGCCGCACGTCCCCGCCTCTCGAGGCAGGGCACAACCGTCTGCGGCGCAGCCGCCCTTGCTTGAGGGCGGGACGCTTTACGTCAGAGTGAGCCGCATCTTCGGCATCCCCCAGTGCTTGTAGATGATGCGTTGCATCTCCGGACTCAGCATGGTGGTTTGCATCGTGTAGTGCGCCGCCTCCAGTTCCGCTCTCAACACTGCATTCTTCTGAATGTCTTTGCGCATTCTCTTTGCTGAGGCGCTGGTGGTCGCATAGTTCGGAAAGTACTCTTTGGCCAATTCCGAAAATGGCTTGAAGCCATTGATCTCATAAGTTGTTAATGTTTTCATATTGTTTTTACTTAATATATTAAAAATATATATATAAAGAATTTGTATATTTTCATTACTTTATTGATAATACTTGGCAAAAATATAATAAAAAACGATAATTTGATGTTTTAATCGTATTATTTTTTTTTACTATATTTTCTTTGTTTATATTTCAGAATTATTACTTTTTGTTATACAGTGTTTTCATTGGATAAATGTATTTTATTTTTATCTTACGAAACCCTTACTTTTCTTCAACGCTTAACGATAAACGCTGAAAAATGTACCGGATTGTTGCACAATTGTTTTTTTTATTGATTGTTCTAAACAAAAGAGTTTCTTTATTTGTTCTTTCTCTGCGACGCGTTACTTCTATGATACGCCGTGCCGGAATCGAAGATAACGGCACGGGTCGCCAAACACGCCAAAACACCCCTATTGAAATTATTGAGCTATTTTTTGCAATTTTTTATATTATAGAGATAAATAAAATGCTTATTGCTAAACTTAACTGATTAATTTTTTTAAAATGAGAAGTAAACAAACGTTTTTTCTATCAATAATCGGGGGATTGTTGATAGGGTTAGTGGCATCCTGCACGGATGTAGACATTATGATGCCGAAAGGGCCGAAAGGGGACGCGGGACTTTCAGCATACGACATCTGGAAGCAGAAAGTGGCCGACGGAACCATCGACTGGCCGAAGAACGAAGTGGAAGTGACCGACTTCTTCAAGTACCTCAAGGGTAAAGACGGCGTAGACGGCATAGACGGCAAGAGTGCCTACGAAGTGTGGAAAGAGCAGATAGCCAAGGGCGACGTGGACGATCCGCACAATCCCGGCAAGAAATGGGATCCGAAGAAGAACAGCGTAGCTGACTTCTGGAAATTCCTGACCGGAGCCTCCGGCGAGAACGGGCAGACCCCGCGCATCGGCGACAACGGCAACTGGTGGATAGGCGACGTGGATACCAAGATTCCCGCACGCGGCCCTGAGGGCAAACCGGGAGAGCCCGGCAAGGATGCGGAACCTCCTGTGGTGACCATCGGCGACAACGGCAACTGGTTCATCAACGGCAAAGACACCGGCAAACCTTCGAAGGGTGCTGACGGCAAGATGCCTACCGTGACCATCGGCGACAACGGCAACTGGTTCGTCAACGGCAAAGACACCGGAAAGAAAGCGGTGGGTGAAGACGGCAAAGCTCCCGAAGTAGTCATCGGCGACAACGGCAACTGGTTCATCAACGGCAAAGACACCGGCAAACCGGCTTACGGAAAAGAAGGCAAACCGGGTGCTGACGGCAAGAACGGCAAGAGCGCATACGAACTCTGGAAAGAGGAAATAGCCAAAGGAAAAACACCCGATCCGCACAACCCCGGAGCGATGTGGGATCCTAAGAAAGATACTGTGGCCGACTTCTGGCAATTCCTACGCGGTGCCGACGGCAAAGACGGTAAGGACGCATACGAAGTATGGAAGGAAAAAGTACTCGACGGCACGATCGACTGGCCGAAAGATAAAGTGGAAGTGACCGACTTCTTCAAGTACCTCAAGGGTAAAGACGGCGTAGACGGCATAGACGGAAAGAGTGCCTACGAAGTGTGGAAAGAGCAGATAGCCAAGGGCGACGTGGACGATCCGCACAATCCCGGCAAGAAATGGGATCCGAAGAAGAATACGGTATCCGACTTCTGGAAATTCCTGACCGGAGCCTCCGGCGAGAACGGGCAGACCCCGCGCATCGGAGACAACGGCAACTGGTGGATAGGCGACGTGGATACCAAGATTCCCGCACGCGGGCCTGAGGGCAAACCCGGCAAGGATGCGGAACCTCCTGTGGTGACCATCGGCGACAACGGCAACTGGTTCATCAACGGCAAAGACACCGGCAAACCTTCGAAGGGTGCTGACGGCAAGATGCCTACCGTGACCATCGGCGACAATGGCAACTGGTTCGTCAACGGCAAAGACACCGGAAAGAAAGCGGTGGGTGAAGACGGCAAAGCTCCCGAAGTAGTCATCGGCGACAACGGCAACTGGTTCATCAACGGCAAAGACACCGGCAAACCGGCTTATGGAAAAGAAGGCAAACCGGGCGCTGACGGCAAGGACGGCAAGAGCGCATACGAACTCTGGAAAGAGGAAATAGCCAAAGGAAAAACACCCGATCCGCACAACCCCGGAGCGATGTGGGATCCTAAGAAAGATACTGTGGCCGACTTCTGGCAATTCCTACGCGGTAAAGACGGTGAAGACGGAATAGGAGGAGATACCTCCGCCGAGAATGAACCCATCACCATTATTGTCGGGAAATTCAACGTGATACCGCAGTACTCGAACTCAGAGCTGCAGGAGTATGTCATTCCCAGCGACGGGTCGGTCTTATTCCAAGTGTACGACAAGGAAGGCAAAGCCGCGCCGGCCGGCTCCGTAGTGAAAGGATTGCCCGGTTTGCCCGCCGACCTTACGTTCAATACGGATGCGAAGGGACAGTTTAAAGTTCCGATGGACAAACTGCCCAACCTGAAGAAGCTCAAAGAACGGAAAGGCGTGACGACAAGCGTCACCATTGGCGGAGTGACCGAAGCATCGGCCGAAAACACACTCGTGCCCAACCGCATCAACGTGAAAGCGGAGCTGATCAAAGTAGCTCCTCACTACTACAATCCGGATAAGGGATACGAACCGGTGGTGGTCATCACCTACAGGGTGCAGTGTCAGGTGAACGGTCAATGGAAGGCCTATCCTTTTGAAATCGCCGAACCCGGATTCAGGGTTGCAACGGTGAAAAACGCCGATCAGCCGGTGGCCGCAGCCAATGTGGAGATGAACGAAACAGTGGATAAATGGAACAGGTACCACGAAAAGGAGAAGAAACAGGTGTCAGTCATACGACCCTACATCCTCACCGAAAGGGAGAAAAAGTATATTGCTACGCCCGAAGGAGCGAAAGACGAGCTCAAAGAATTCCAGTGGGACGGCAAGAAGAAATACGTCACCCTTGTGTTCGGAGACGGTAGCGGGGCTTCCAACGACTACGGCCACGTGGTATATCCCGAAGAGAAAGTCTACTCGCCGGAGATCAACCCGATATGCGACCTGAAGAACGTGAAGATAGAAGTGAAACACGGAGAATCTACCCTCTGGGGCGAGTTTGACGTGAATCAGCTCGGCGAATTCTATCCGGTGGAAGCCTTCGTGAAAGACAAGGCGAAACGCATCTGGAACCCTGTGGGTGAAAAGAAACCGGCAAGCGAGCTTCCGAAAGACTTCAATTTCATGATTATGATGAGCATGAGCCACTCAGGCAGCGGAGGTCTGACAAGCAGCTATTCCAACTATCCGATCTTTACTAAGAACAGCCGCTTCACATTGGTAAGCGCGTATCCGAAGAACTATGTGGAGCTGCAGGGTGGTAGCGAATATGCCAAATATTACAGAGGACGCAAAGCGTACAACTTCGTACAGGATGCTTATTGGAATTATATCTTGGAAGATTATAACACCAAAGAAGGGCTTATGGTTGTTCCCCAAGGATATATACCGACAGACTGGATGAAGTAAAAAAACGCGAGAGTGAATAAAGTTCTAACGAAAACAATATTCAAATGAAAAAAGTCATACTTATAATATGCGCTATCTTATGCCTCCCCTCCGTGTGGGCGCAGCATAGCGAAAACAACGAACTGCTCGCGGAGAAGCCCGTGAAGAAAAACAAGAGGGCTTGGGAGCTTGGTATAGGAGGTGCGCTGATCAACTGGAACCGTGTGGCCGTCACCGGTTTTCAGAACCTTCAGGACGGTTACCTCTACAACCTGAAGGCCGAACACCTGATGGGAGGTGTCAACCTGTACGTGGCACGGGAGCTGAACCGCTGGTTCTATCTCGACCTGCAAGGAACGATGGGAATGGCCAAAAACCATCATAGAACGCCGGAGAACGACAATAAGCACAACTTCCTCTACATGGGAGGGCTCGGGCTGCAATGGAGGCTAAGCCCCATGTTCAGGTCGAAGTACGTGGAGCCTTACCTGCGCGTGGGCATGAACTACCTGCACAAGGATTTCGACGCGAGGTACTCCGGAATCTTCTACGAAGACCCCACCGGGAAAGCTCATTGGGAAGCCACCGATACGTGGAACAAGAACGGACGCGAGAAGGATAAGGATTCCTTCTTCCCCCTTTCTCTGGGAGCGGGCGTGAACGCATGGCTCAACAACTCGCTGGGGCTTGGCCTGCAAGGCGAGTATCTGATGCCGTTGCAGAAGAATCTGCCCCGTTTCGCACAGATCACCCTGCGTGTGATGTGGCGCATCGGCGGACACGACAAGCGTCCGGCACCGGTAGTTCAGTATGTGGAAATAGACAGGCCGGTGGAACGCATCGTAGAACGCATCGTGGAGAAGGAAGTGCGTGTTCCTGCCGAGCAGAAGATCTGCGACATGTTCGACAACGTGAACTTCGAATTCGACAAATATGCGCTTACTGCCGAGTCGGAAACGATTCTCGACAAGGCTGCCGAGATGCTCAAAGAGCATAGAGGATCGCGCTTCCTGATCACGGGATTCACCGACGCACGCGGAACGGACGCTTACAACCTGCGACTCTCGCGCAACAGGGCGAAAGCCGTTGTAGATGCGCTCGTGAAGAGAGGCGTGCCGGCGGAAATGCTCAAGTCGCGCGGTGTGGGCAAGCGCGCCGTATCGGTTCCGGCAAGCGAGTCCGTCAATGTCCGTCTGGGCGACCGCAAGGTGACTATCGAGCGGATCACCAAGTCGGAATACTGGAATAAGCTGCCCCAACATCAGGATTGATCACGTATCGGTCGTCAGTACTGATCGTGCATTGATCTTTACATAGAAAAAGACGAGGGTGGGTGTGTTAAAACATGGAATTGGGAGAAGTTCTCTTTCATATTGATAACTACCACCCTTTCTAATCAAATAAAACAATCGCTATCATTGAGTTTTTAGCTCTTTGATAGCGATTGTTCTTTACAAATGACAGTTGATTTAAGGAAAATGGAATTTTGACACACCTCCGTTTTTTTTGAGGAGCCGGGATATGGCTCTGTGATTTGAACCCTGAAAGTTACACAAAAAACTTTTAGGGTTTATTTATCTGATAAAGTACCCATTTGAGAAGTAATTCCATATAGTGGCAGCAATAAAAAACAAATTACCCAAGAGTACGGGACTCGGCCGTAGTCTTGGGTAATTCGTTCATAAGGTTTTGAGAGAATGCCGGCAGCCCGGCTGTATTCCCCCTTTACTTGATCTCGATCTCTTCCTTCATGTCGATCTCTTCGTGCTGTGTGTCGTAGAACACGTATTGCAGGAACGCGAGTTTCTGATTGGGGATGATCTTGATTCCGAATCCGTATTTCATTTGCCACTTCCGCTTCAGCGACATGATGCCCTGATTGATGTAAGCGGCTACATACGGATGGACGTGCAACGAGAATTTCTTTACCTTCAGTTTGTTGACCAGGTAGTCGATTTTATTTTCCAAAGTATCCGTAAAGAGGATGGACGATTTGACCTTTCCCTTTCCGAAGCAGGCGGGGCAGGTTTCGGTCGTATCCACATCCATGGCAGGGCGCACGCGTTGGCGTGTGATTTGCATCAGGCCGAATTTGCTGAGCGGCAGGATGTTGTGACGTGCCCTGTCTTTCTGCATGTTGGCGCACATGCGTTCGTAAAGCGCTTGCCGGTTGGCGGCTTCGTTCATGTCGATGAAGTCCACCACGATGATACCTCCCATGTCTCTCAGGCGCAGTTGGCGCGCCAGCTCGTCGGCGGCTCCAAGGTTCACTTCGAGCGCGTTTCCTTCCTGCCCGTTGGCATTCTTGGTGCGGTTGCCGCTGTTCACGTCTACTACGTGAAGCGCCTCAGTGTGCTCAATAATCAGGTAGGCACCGCTCTTGTAAGAGATTGTTTTGCCGAACGACGATTTGATTTGTTTGGTGATACCGAAATTGTCGTAAATGGGAAGTTGCCCTTTATACAGCTTCACGATGTTCGCCCGGTCGGGAGCGATGAGTGTCACGTAGTCTTTGATTTCGTGATACACGGCCTCGTCGTTGACGTATATGTTCTCGAAAGAAGGGTTGAAGAGGTCGCGCAGCAACCCTACGGCGCGGCTCGTTTCTTCGTAGATCAACGTCGGAAATTTGGAGGCCTTCTGTACTTTTGTGATAGTCTCTTCCCAATGCTTTACCAGCACTTTAAGCTCTCCGTCGAGCTCCGCCACGCGTTTGCCTTCGGCTACCGTGCGCACGATGACGCCGAAGTTTTTCGGCTTGATGCTCATGAGCAGCTGTTTGAGGCGGGCACGTTCTTCGCTCGATTTAATTTTTTGCGACACGGAAACCTTGTCGTTGAAAGGGATCAGCACCAGATAGCGTCCGGCGAATGAAATCTCGGACGTCAGCCGAGGGCCCTTCGTCGAAATGGGTTCCTTTACGATCTGCACCACTACTTCTTGTCCCACCTTCAGGGTGTTGGCTATGGAGCCTTCTTTGTCGAGGTCGGGAAGCAGGGTTGCTTTGCCGATGGGGTTCAGCTTCTTCTGGTTGCTTAAAGTCTGCTTTACGTACTTTTGGATAGAATTGAATTGCGGACCCAGGTCTAAGTAATGAAGGAAAGCGTCTTTCTCGTAACCCACGTCCACAAAGCATGCATTCAGTCCGGGCATCAGCTTCTTGATGCGTCCCAAATACATATTCCCTACGGAGAAGGAGATGTTTCTTCCTTCGCTTTGAAGTTCCACGAGGCTCTTGTCTTCGAGCAATGCGATGGAGACTTCTTTGGGTTGTACGTCTACTACTAATTCGCTTGTCACTTGTTTCTTTTTACTTTTTTTGTTCGTTTTAGGGTCGGTGTACACAGGCAGGAACCCGGGAATCGGGTTCTTAAACAAAGAACAAACCTGAAAGACAGAAGCTTCGCAAGTTTGTTCTTTATTCTGTTCCGATCAGACTTAAAAAATTATTTTTTGCTTTTATGTCTGTTCTTTCTTAGTCTTTTTTTACGCTTGTGCGTAGACATTTTATGTCTTTTTTTCTTTTTTCCGCTTGGCATAGCTTTTTCTCTTTTATGGGTTAATACTCTTGTTTATTGATTCTTTACCGAAATTGTAAATGTCTTGGCCGGTTTAAAAGCCGGAATGTTGTGCTCGGGGATGATGATGGTAGTGTTCTTCGAAATGTTTCGGGCTGTTTTCTGAGCTCTTCTCTTCACTATGAAGCTACCGAATCCGCGGAGATATACATTCTCATCATTCGACAATGATTCTTTTACTGCATCCATGAATGCTTCTACTGTGGTAAGAACCGTCGCCTTGTCGATCCCGGTTTTCTTCGCAATCTCGTTTACAATATCTGCTTTAGTCATTTTCTTAAAAAATATTATTAATAGTTTTCTTGCTAATTTTTTGGACTGCAAATATATAGCTTTTTGGCTTCCTAAAAAAATATATTCTCCACAAATTTCGTTAGTTTTTTTAGATTTTGAGTTTTTTAGTTCGTAAGTTTGCGCCTTGGTCGGAGAGTTCGCAGCTCCGGCAGCAATAAACTTTAATGGCTGATCAATGTTTGCAGAAAAAATAATCGACTGGTATGAAGTGCATAAACGGGAGCTTCCGTGGAGGGAGTCGTCCGACCCTTACCGTATCTGGGTTTCGGAGATTATCTTGCAGCAGACGCGTGTGGCGCAGGGGTATGATTACTTCCTGCGTTTCGTGGAGCGGTTTCCCGACGTGGAGTCGCTGGCTGCCGCACACGAGGACGAGGTGATGAAGTACTGGCAGGGGCTGGGCTATTACTCGCGCGCACGCAACCTGCATGCCGCCGCACGGAGCATGAACGGGGTTTTTCCGCGCACTTATCCCGAAGTGAGGGCTTTGAAGGGGGTGGGGGAGTACACTGCCGCGGCGGTGTGTTCGTTCGCCTACGGGATGCCTTATGCAGCGGTAGACGGCAATGTGTACAGGGTGCTCTCGCGTTTCTTCGGCATCGATACGCCCATCGACTCTACGCAGGGCAAGAAGCTGTTTGCCGCATTGGCGCAGGAGGTAATGGACAAGCGGCGTCCGGGCGTGTACAATCAGGCGGTGATGGACTTCGGTGCGCTGCAATGCACGCCACGGTCGCCCGGTTGCGGGGAGTGCCCCCTTTCCGGCGGTTGCGCGGCTCTGGCGAAGGGAACCGTGGCGCAACTGCCGATGAAGCGGCATAAGACGAAGACGACCGACCGTTATTTTCATTATATGTTCGTGCGTGCGGGCGCGTATACTTATATAAAAAAGAGGACAGACGACGATATCTGGAAGAATCTTTTCGAGTTTCCGCTGATAGAGGCTCCCGTCCCGCTAAAGGAAGAGGAGCTGCTTGCCCACCCCCGCTTCAGAGAGTGGATTGCTCCGGGCGAGCGTCCCGCTGTGAGGCCGGTGCGCAAGAATGTGAAGCATGTGCTGTCTCACCGGGTGATCTACGCCGATTTCTACGAGGTGTCGCTGCCCGAAAGCTCGGCTTCGTTTGCCGGATACAGGAAGATACTTCTCGAAGACCTCGACAGCTTTGCCGTATCGAGGCTGATTCAGGCTTTCGTCGGCGATTCGTACGCCGGCGGAAGATAGAAATATGGGGTGCAGGATATTCTCCGGGAAGTCTCGTCAACGATTAATATTTTTCGAAAGTCCTTGCATGCTACGATTAGAATGTTTAATTTTGGCAGCGGAACAGAATGTTCTTTCATTAAATAAATACGTATATGTCAGTAAATAAAGTGATATTATTGGGCAACGTGGGACAAGACCCGCGCGTGAAATACTTCGATACAGGCTCGGCGGTAGCGACTTTCCCGTTGGCTACGACGGATCGTGCCTACACGCTGTCGAACGGAACACAGATTCCCGAGCGAACGGAATGGCACAACATCGTCGTGTCCAACCGCTTGGCAGAAGTGGTGGATAAATACGTGCACAAAGGCGACAAGCTTTACTTGGAGGGTAAGATCAGGACACGTTCGTACACCGACCAGTCGGGGGCTACGCGTTATATCACGGAAGTTTACGCGGACAATATGGAAATGCTGACTCCGAAAGGTGCAAGTACGGGGGCTTCTGCGACCGCATCCGCTTCTTCGCAGATGGGGCAGGGAAACCCCTTGCCGCAGGGACAGACGCAGCCTTCGCAGGGGTACTCGCCGCAGGGGCAGCCTTTGCAGGGGCAATCATCGCAGGGATACTCATCGCAAGCTCAGCCTTCGCAGATGCAGCAGGGACAGACGCAACCTTCGCAAGGGTACTCGCCGCAGGGACAGCAGGGACCTATGCAGTCGCCGCAGGGGCAGCCCGCAGAAGATAATCCGGCAGATGACTTGCCGTTTTAAGTTTAACTAAAACCGAAACTCTTTGGACTCAGATGGTTATTTAAGCCAATTGGCTGACATTTTCAACGGTATCACCGTAAATACTCCTTCTTTTTCGGCCGTTGCGGCCATCATACTGGCGGGTGTGCTTCTACTCGCATCGGGCTTTGCTTCGGCTTCCGAGATAGCCTTTTTCTCGCTCTCGCCTTCCGACCTGAACGATATCGGAGAGCGCAATCATCCCTCCGACGAAAAGATAAGCACGCTTCTGGAGGACTCTCAACGCCTGCTGGCAACGATACTGATTACGAACAACTTCGTGAACGTGACCATCATCATGCTTTGCAACTTCTTCTTCATGCACGTGTTCGAGTTTCATTCGCCCTTGGCGGAGTTTCTGTTGCTCACTGTCATCCTTACGTTCCTGCTGCTGTTGTTCGGCGAAATCATCCCGAAGATTTATTCGGCGCAAAAGACACTGGCCTTCTGTCGGTTTGCCGCGCCGGGCATCCGGGTGTTGGAGAAAGTGTTCCATCCCGTGGCTACGGTGCTGGTGCGCTCCACCGCCTTCATGAACAAGTTTTTCGGGAGGAAAGGGCGCAATATCTCCGTCAGCGAGCTGTCGCATGCGCTGGAGCTGACGGACAAGACGGAGATATCCGAAGAGACCAATATTCTGGAGGGCATCATCCGCTTCGGCGGGGAGACTGTGGAGGAGGTGATGACGCCCCGCCTCGACATGGTGGATCTGGATATACGCACTCCTTTTACGGAAGTGATCAGGTGTGTCATCGAGAACGCTTATTCGCGCATTCCGGTGTACTCCGAATCGCGCGACAACATCAAGGGGGTGCTTTACATCAAAGACCTCTTGCCGCATCTCAACAAGGGCGACAACTTCCGTTGGCAGTCGCTCATACGTCCCGCCTACTTCGTTCCGGAGAAAAAAATGATAGACGACTTGCTGCGCGACTTTCAGGCGAATAAGATACATATAGCCATCGTGGTGGACGAGTTCGGAGGGACGTCGGGCATCGTGACGATGGAGGACATCATCGAGGAAATCGTGGGCGAGATTCAGGACGAATACGACGAGGAAGAACGCACGTATGTGGTGGTGAACGACCATACTTGGATATTCGAGGCGAAGACGCTTCTGAGCGACTTCTACAAGATCGTGGAGGTGGGAGAGGACGAGTTTGCCAAGGTGGCGGGAGATGCCGACACGCTGGCGGGAATGTTGCTCGAGATAAAGGGCGAGTTTCCCGAACTGCACGAGAAAGTGGTGTACCGCAACTATGAGTTCGAGGTGCTCGAGATGGACAGCCGCCGCATCCTGAAGGTGAAGTTCACCGTTCTGCCCAAGCAAACCGAAGAACGGGAGGGCTGACGGGCGGATGGCTCTCGTGCTGGAACATAAGACGGAGCGGCTGCATTGGGCCGTCTGGCGGATGGACGAGATACCGGAGGCGTTGATTGCCTTGCTGCCTGCCGCATGCAGAGAAGAATACGGTCGGGAGTGCCGCAGCTTCGCTTCCGTGCAGAGGCGGCAGGAGTGGCTTTCGGTACGCGTATTGCTGCACGTGATGTGCCCGTCGGCCGGGCGTATTGCTTATTCTCCCCACGGTAAGCCGTTTCTCACCGACCGTTCGGCTTCCATCGGCATATCGCATACCAAGGGCTATGCAGCCGTGATACTCAGTCCCGCATCCGCCGTGGGAATCGACATCGAACGTTATTCCTCTCGTGTGGACAGGGTTGCCTCGCGTTTCCTGCGCGAGGACGAACGCATATTGCCTTTCAGGGGCGAAACCCTCTGGAGCCTTTTGCTCCACTGGTCTGCCAAAGAAACCGTCTACAAGTGCATGGAGAACCCCTCCGCCGACCTCCGCCGGCTCCGCCTCTCGCATTTCGTTCCCGCCGAAGCCGGAGTGGTTGAGGTGCAAGAGTATGCCACCGGCGTGAATCAGGTGTTCGCGGTGGGCTATCGCCTGCATCCCGACTTCGTGTTGACGTGGACGGCGGAGAACGATTGCCCGAAAAGAGAGTAACGGGTATCGCTTGGTCCGGTTCAAACTTTTTTATGTTTCCATCTTGCCTGAAAGACAGAAAAATAACCGGTATCGCTCTCTCCGGTTCAAATCCTTTTGTCCGTTTGAAATCCTTTTTATCCGTTTCAAATCATTTTGTCCGTTTGAAATCCTTTTTCGTCGCCCGGTTTGTATCCGGATGTTTGCGGAACACTGCTCTCTTGAGAGGTTTTATTGCTCTGTCCGGTTTCAGGGGGGGGAATTTTGTCTTTAGCTGCTTGTAGGCACTGCTTCGGGTTGAAGAAGTTCGGGTGGTGTCGGTTGGAGGCTTTTCCCGATTTGAGAGAATTTTGTCTTTAGCTGCTTGTAGGCACTGCTTCGGGTTGAAGAAGTTCGGGTGGTGTCGGTTGGAGGCTTTTCCCGATTTGAGAGAATTTTGTCTTTAGCTGCTTGTAGGCACTGCTTCGGGTTGAAGAAGTTCGGGTGGTGTCGGTTGGAGGCTTTTCCCGATTTGAGGGAATTTTGTCTTTAGCTGCTTGTAGGTACTGCTTCGGGTTGAAGAAGTTCGGGTGGTGTCGGTTGGAGGTTCTGTCCCGCTTGAAGAGCGACTTGGTTTCGGTCGATTGGAGGTTCTGTCGTTGCCCGGTGAAGGTTTATCTCAAAATCTCGTTGGAAAGTTTGGTTCGTGGTGACCTTCGTAACATCTTGCCTAACGGATATTGCAAAAATCATTTTCTAACGGTCGCCATTGAAAAAACATGAAAAGAAGGCATTTAGGGGTCAATTACATTTTTGGGGGGTATGTATCGACGATAGTTCTTTGGGAAGACGGTACAAGAGGAATACCAGCATTTGTTGTTTTCTTTTTATGTATCGACGATTGTTCTTTGGGAGGGTGGTTTCTTCGCCGGAATTTCTTCGAATCGCTTTCGGGCGATTTTGCAATTGGCAGATACGGATAGTGGAAAAGATGAAAAACGAAATGTCCGGGCGAACTCGCTTCGACCGGACATTGAAATAAACTTGGCAGAGTTTATTGTTTGATACATACTTTCTCTGAATCAGAGTGGTGAATAAAATGACAGACGAGAGTGTCCGGTTCATTAGATTCAACGCTTTTTCCTCGAAAGCAGTGAACAGATTAACGCATGGCAGGTCTTCTGACTTGTTCCTATTGCGGGCGCCTTCCCGGATTTCTTTCCAGTGGCTAAAGAAGATGTCGTTGCTCGCAACATTGGTATGGAACTCACAGCAGCGGGACTGTCCGGGATTTGCACCCGATTCCCTTTTAATTGCTCTGCCCGTAACGTGGGCGTCGCAAACCTATGCGTCACAAAGATAGGCAGTTTATTTGTCTTTTGCAAGAAAGTCGGCGGGATATGAAAAAAAAGAAGAAAAGCCTTTGATGAAAAACGAAAGCAGCTTACCTTTGTGTTCGGTGTACGAAACCAACGGGTTGTTATGAAAGCTGCACGATGTCGTGGGGCATAGAGCGCCGGAGCACATGGTACGAAACCAAGTGCTGTTATGAAAGCTGCACGATATTGTGGGGTATAGGGTCCGAGCATGGTACGGAAACCAATGCGCTGTTATGAAAGCTGCACGTTGTCGTGGAGCATAGAGCGTCCCGAGCATGGTACGAAACCAACGTGTTGTTATGAAAGCTGCACGATATTGTGGGACATAGAGCGCCTGAGCATAGTATAAAATCAACGAACTATTATGAAAGCAGTTGTCAGAAGTTTTGTCTTTTTGTTTTGCGTGCCGCTGTGCGCCTGTAAGAACGGAAACGCTTCCAACACCCGGAGCTGCGGGGAAGCGGCGCAGGATACGGTGAAAGCAATCGTTTTGCCCGCCATTCCTCCCATGTTTACCACAATCGAGCAGCGGGCAGACTTTCTGGTAAAGCATTACTGGGATAACGTGAACTTTGCCGACACGAATTATATTCATCACCCCGACGTGACGGAGCAGGCATGGGTGGACTACTGCGACCTGCTGAAGCATGTTCCTCTACCTGTGGCACAGGATGCCGTGCGGGTAACCATCGAGCGGACAGCGGCAGATAAGAAGATGTTTGTTTACATCACCGATCTGGCGGATAAATATTTGTACGACCCCAACTCGCCCATGCGCAACGAAGAGCACTACATCCCTGTGCTCGATGCGATGATCGCCTCCCCGTTGCTGGACGAGACGGAGAAGATACGTCCCCGCGCCCGCCGCGAACTGGCGCAGAAGAACCGTCGGGGCACAAAAGCGCTGGACTTCTCGTACACAACGGCGTCGGGCGCGCAGGGTTCTTTGTATGGCGTGAAGGCCGCCTATACGCTGCTCTTCATCAACAATCCCGGCTGCTACGCCTGTACGGCTGCTATCGAAGAGTTGAAGACTGCCCCGACCATCAGTTCCCTTCATCGCAACAACCGGCTTGCCGTTCTTTCCGTCTATCCGGACGATGAACCGGAAGAGTGGAAGAAGCATCTGGCGGATTTCCCGAAGAGCTGGATCAACGGGTACGACAAGCACACGGCCATCAAAAACCGGCAAATCTACGACCTGAAAGCGATTCCCACCTTATACCTTCTCGACAGGGAAAAGAACGTGTTGTTGAAAGACGCTACCGTGCAGGCAATCGAGGAGTATCTCTCGACTACCGTTCGCTGAAGTAGTTTGCTGTCGTGGGTCGTTTGTCTATGGGTAGTGCCGGCTCTTCCGACTACTGTTTGCTGAAGAAGCTTGCTGATCGATGGCTTTTCTCTCCTCATCATAAAAAGAGCGGGAGGCTTCTATTGCTTTTCTTTGCCTGTTTGCTAACAGCGTATTTTTCTCCCCTCCGCATGGAAAGAGCAGGAGACCTCTATTTCCTTTTCTTTACTCTGTTTTGACAACGATTGTTTTTTACCGTGACTACAAAGGATGAATCCGAAATGTCTGCGGTTGATACTTTTCATTCGTGACGTTTTTCTTTAATTTATGAATGGAGAAAACCTCAGACGCCGTTTCTTCGGACTGATTCTTTTTTCCCTCATCATGAAAAGAGCGAGAGATTTCTATTGCTTTTCTTTGCCTGTTTGCTAACAGCGTATTTTTCTCCTTTCGCTATGAAAAGAGCAGGAGGCTTCTATCGCTTTTCTTTACTCTGTCTTGCCAACGATTGTTTTTTACCGTGACTACAAAGGATGAATCCGAAATGTCTGCGGTTGATACTTTTCATTCGTGATGTTTTTCTTTAATTTATGAATGGAGAAAACCTCAGATGCCGTTTCTTCGGACTGATTCTTTTTTCCCTCATCATGAAAAGAGCGAGAGATTTCTATTGCTTTTCTTTGCCTGTTTGCTAACAGCGTATTTTTCTCCCCTCCGCATGGAAAGAGCAGGAGACCTCTATTTCCTTTTCTTTACTCTGTCTTGCCAACGATTGTTTTTTACCGTGACTACAAAGGATGAATCCGAAATGTCTGCGGTTGATACTTTTCATTCGTGATGTTTTTCTTTAATTTATGAATGGAGAAAACCTCAGACGCCGTTTCTTCGGACTGATTCTTTTTCCCCTCCGCATGAAAAGAGCAGGAGACTTCTATTTCCTTTTCTTCGATTGTTTGCCGATGGCGGGCTTTTCTTTCGCCAGCGTGAAAAGGAACTCCAGTCCTCCTTCGGGACTGTGCTTGGCGGAGATGCTTCCGCCGTGTATGAGAACCGCGTTCTTCACGATGGCAAGTCCCAACCCCGTTCCGCCGAGCTTGCGCGACCGCCCCTTGTCTACCCGGTAGAACCGTTCGAACAGACGGCTCAGGTGTTCGGGCGGCACTCCCGCTCCCGTGTCGGCAAAGCTGAAATAATAGAATTGGTTGTCTTCGCGGAAGCAGCCGATGCGGATCTGTATGTCCGTGCCGGCATAAGCGATGGCATTGTCCGTCAGATTGCGGAAGATGGAGTATAGCAGCGAATGGTTGCCCCTGATGCGTATGCCATCCTTCAGCGTGTTCGTCACGGTGATGCGCTTCTTCTCCAGCTCCAGCGACACTTCGCCGATGATGTCGCCCACAAGCGCGCCGATGTCCACCGTCTCCATGTCCGTCAGGTCGGCTGCCTCGTCCATGCGCGTGAGTACCGATATGTCGCGCAGCAGGCGGCTGAGGCGGTTGCTCTGCGCATAACACCGTTCCAGAAACGTATTCGCCTGCCCGTCGGAGATGCCCGGCGTGTTCAGTATGGTTTCCAGATACCCTTGTATGCTGCTGACGGGTGTTTTCAGCTCATGCGCTATGTTCTGCGTCAGTTGTCGTTTCAGGCGGTTCTGCTCCTCCTCGCGTGTGATGTCGTTGATGGAAATCTCGAAGCTCGCGTCTTGAAAGAGGATGCACTCGACGTGGAACGTCCGTCCGCTTTTCGGGATAACGACCGAGAGCTTCTTTTCTCTTTTCCCGGCGGTGGGTTGCTTCCGGTTCTGGTTGATGAAGCGGGTAATCTCTTCGAATTCGGCGATGGCGAAGACCTCTTCGGTCGTCTCCAGATTCGAGTCGGCTATCAGGTTGCTGTACCGGATGAAGAGGTTGTTCGCCAGAATCTCCTTTTTGTTCCTGTCGAATATCCCCAGCCCTTCGCGCGAGATCCGGAGGTGGGTGATGAGCTTTTCGCGTTCGATGTAAAGCGCGTCTTTGGTTTCGTGCAGCCGTTCGTATATCCGGATGATATGCTGCGATATTTCGCCCAGTTCGTTGTGAGGGAAGGCCGCTTGCATCTCCGCGCTGATGGGTTCGTTGCGGTCCGCCCGCATGGCAAATTCGCGCAGCCGGCTGACCGAAGTCCCCAGCTTGCGCACGTACCGGTAGAACACCGCCATCAGCAGCAAAGTGATGAGCGCCGTAAACCACAGGTAGTGCGAGTCCGCCCGCAGGGTGTGGCTCAGACTGACGTTGTAGGGAAGCGCCGAGCGGACGATGCAGCGCGGAAAACGAGTGGCGGAATAGAAGTACGGCAGTCCGGTGGTTTCGGAAGTGCGGCGGACGTCGAACCCGTCTCCGTTTTTCACCGCTTTCCGCACCTCCGGACGGTTCAGGTGGTTCTCGGCGGGATGGTTCGGAGCGTGAAAGCTGTCGTACGCCACATCGCCTTGCAGACTGATGACGGTCACCCGAAGTTCTTTCAGCCCGTGCTTTCGTATATAGCCGTCGACGGCTTCGCTCTCCGTCCTTCCATTCCCGTCCGTGTTTTCGCTCAACAGTTCGTACAGCCGCGCGTTGTGGTTTTGGAGTTGCGTGTGAAGCAATTCCACCTTATAGCTTTTCTCGCGGCGGTACTGGTAGGCGATGAAGCTCACGGCAAAGGCCAGAAACAGGGAAACCACCGAAAGGAACAGCTTCCGGCTGAAAGAAAGAATTCGTTTGCGGCGTACGGGCGTGTGCATGATGTCGGTCGTTATTCGGTTTCGAAACAATATCCGTATCCCAGCCGGGTGACAATGTTCTTGCCGTATTTCCCTATCTTCTTGCGCAGGCGGGTGATGTTCACGTCGACGGTGCGGTCGAGCACGTACACTTCGTCGGTCCACACGCGGTCGAGTATCTCCTCGCGCGAGAAGACACGCCCTTTGTTTTGCAGCAACAGCGAAAGAATCTCGAACTCCTTCTTCGTGAGCGGTGTCTCCTTGCCGTCGACGCTCGCTTTCTTCCTGCCTGCGTCGATAACGAGCGACTCATACGCTATGCTTCCGGAGGCTCCCGCAGAGTCGGCGGCAGTACGCCGCAGTACGGCCTTCACCCGGGCGACGACCTCGCGCAGGGAGAAAGGCTTGGAAATGTAATCGTCGGCTCCCAGATTGAATCCGGTCATCGTGTCGTTTTCGGTATCTTTGGCAGTGATGAAGATAATCGGTATCGCGGCGGTCTTCTTGTCTTTCTTCAGCATGCTTGCCATCTTGAATCCCGATATCTCGCCCATCATCACGTCCAGCAGGATGAGGTGGTAGCTGCCGATGTCCATTCGCAGCGCCTCTTCGGCAGAGTTGGCGGTGTCTGCTTCGTATCCTTCGTTTTCGAGGTTGAACTTCAGTATCTCGCAGAGGTCTTCTTCGTCGTCGACGATCAAAATGCGGTAGTCATTCATAAGCGGCGCATGTTATATACATGTTATATATTAAGTGTAACAGCCCAAAGGTAGGCTTTTCGTTTCATTTCCGCAGCAAAATTGCGGAGATTTTGTTACAGTCCGGTGAAACAAATGTTACGATTGCATTACATTTCGTGGGAAGCTCTGTGCCGTTGTGTGAAAAGTTGCATCGTTTCGTGGGAAGCTGTGCCTTTATGTGGCAAGCTCTGTGCCGTTGTGTGGGAAGCTGCGCCATTGTGTGAAAAGTTGCATCGTTTCGTGGGAATCTGTGCCTTTATGTGGGAAGCTCTGTGCCGTTGTGTGGGAAGCAGCGCCATTGTGTGGGAAGCTGCGCCATTGTGTGGAAAGTTGCATCGTTTCGTGGGAAGCTGCGCCTTTGTGTGGGAAGTTGCATCGTTTCGTAGGAAGCTGTGCCGTTGTGTGGGAAGCTGTGCCGTTGTGTGGAAAGTTGCATCGTTCCGTGGGAAGCTCTGTGCCGTTGTGTGGGAAGCTGCGCCTTTGTGTGGGAAGTTGCATCGTTTCGTAGGAAGCTGTGCCGTTGTGTGAAAAGTTGTATCGTTTCGTGGGAATCTGTGCCGTTGTGTGGGAAGCAAACCTCGTTGTGTGAAAGCAATCTCCGTTTTGTGAAAAACGAATCTCTGTTTCTCCTTTTACTTTATGGTCGCATACTTATCGGGATAGTGTTGTCTTCTTGTTTCTTGCCGATTGTTTATCTTGTTGCAGTTTCACAAAGATACGTTGCCGATGGAAGCTTGGGGCATGATGCCGGTTGTTTATCCTCTTGCAGTTTCACCCGCTTGATTCCTTGAAAAAAGCCTCTCTTGACTCGAATCTGAAAGATTTTGTCCGGTGGCTGGGAAAATACGCTTCCAATTTGTTATCTTTGCCTCATTAAAAACAGATTTTGTAAAAACAGACTTTGCCAAAATGACCATATCTATCGATTTCAAAAGATATAAACGGGAAATAACGGGGGCTTTCGTCGCTCTGCTGATTCTCATCGGGGGCGTGTCTCTGTTCAGGTACGCCTCTTCCGGTTCGGGATTTGAGATTGTGGACGATCTGGGAGGGAACATTTTCCCCTCGGCTATCCTCTCGGTAGCCACTACCGACGCACAGGTCATCGTGCCTTCCGATTCGATGTACGTGGGCAATCCGAAGTCGTGCGTTGCCGTCAGGCTGAAATCACGGAAGGCCTATACGCGGGTGCGTGTCGAAGTGGCGGGCACTCCTTTCTTCTCGCGCTCGGTTTCGGAGTTCGTGCTCGACAGGGCGAGAACGGAATATACCGTGTATCCCGATATCATCTGGAACTACGAAGCCTTGCGGAACAATGTGCAGGCGGAACCCGTGAGCGTGGCGGTGACCGTGGAGGTGAACGGCGAGGAGATGGGGCAGAAGGTGCGGACGTTTTCCGTGCGCAGCATCAACGAGTGCTTGCTGGGGTACGTTGCCAACGGAACCGACTTTCACGACACGAGCCTTTTCTTTGCCGCGTACGTGAACGAGGAAAACCCGCAGATCGACGCATTGCTTCGCGAGGCGCTCAATACGCGCATCGTCACCCGTTTTCTCGGCTACCAGAGCAAAGCCTCCGGGGCGGTGGACAAGCAGGTTTACGCGCTCTGGAACGTATTGCAGAAACGCCGCTTCCGGTACAGCTCGGTGTCGAACACCAGCCTGTCGAGCAATGTGGTCTACTCCCAGCGGGTGCGCACGTTCGACGACGCCTTGCAGTCTTCGCAGGTGAACTGTGTAGACGGCAGCGTTTTGCTGGCTTCGCTGCTTCGCGCCATCAATATCGACCCCATTCTGGTGCGTACGCCGGGACACATGTTCGTGGGCTACTACACCGACAATTCGCACAAGGAGAAGAATTTCCTCGAAACCACGATGATAGGCGATGTCGACCTCGACGATTTCTTTCCCGACGAGAAGCTCGACTCTACCATGGTGGGCAAGTCGCAGAACGAAATGTCGCTGCTCACGTTCGAGAAGTCGATGGAGTATGCCAACAAGAAATATAAGGAGAATGAAACGGGTATTCATTCCGGAAAGTTGAACTATATGTTCCTCGAAATATCGAAAGAGGTGCGGAGGAAAATACAGCCCATCGGGAAGTGACCCGGGAAGGAGACCGTCCGCTATTGCGGAATAAGCGGTGGGGAAAAGCGGCAGTGACGGAGCCGATGACAGAAAACTTTCACCTGTTTTCGAACGGCTCGGTTACTGGTGAAAAGCGGCAGTGGTGGAGGAGTCGCAGAAAACTTTCACCTGTTTTCGAACGGCTCGGTTACTGGTGAAAAGCGGCAGTGGTGGAGGAGTCGCAGAAAACTTTCACCTGTTTTCGAACGGCTCGGTTACTGGTGAAAAGCGGCAGTGGTGGAGGAGTCGCAGAACCTCTCACCTGTTTTCGAACAGTTCGGTTACTGGTGAAAGCGGCAGTGGTGGAGGAGTCGCAGAACCTCTCACCTGTTTTCGAACAGTTCGGCTGCGGTCGAAAGCGGCAGTGGAGGAACGAATGAGCAAGAATTTAAGCGTTGATAAATATAGAATCCAGATAGAACAGAAAAGATGATGAAAGGCAAGAAATTTATCTCTCCCGGAGGATGGTTCGCTATCGTCTATCCTTCCGACTGGAGCGAGTTTGAGGATGGCGAAGGCTCTTTCCTCTTCTACAACCCCGATGTATGGACGGGCAATTTCCGCATCTCCGCCTATAGAGGCAAACCCGGATACGGACGTGAAGCCGTCAGGCAGGAGCTGAAGGCGTGCGGTTCGGCGTCTGCGGTGCGTGTGGGCGGGTTGGAGTGTGCTTACAGCAAAGAGACGTTTCAGGAAGAAGGCGCTTGTTACACCTCCCATTTGTGGGTTACGGGCGTGGGAAATACGGCTGTGGAGTGCTCCTTCACCGTGCCTGATGGAGGGTCGGTGAAAGAAGCCGAAGAGGTGATCGCTTCTTTGCAGGTGCGCGAAGAGGGGCGGAAATATCCCGCCGAGCTCATTCCCATCCGTCTCTCGGAGATTTATCAGGTGAACGAGGGGTACGAGTGGGTGGTGTCTGCCGTCAGCCGCGAACTGAAAAAGGAGTTTCAGGGAACCGAAGCCGATTTGGAGTATCTTCAGCAGCTTGTCGACAGCGGCAGGATAGGCACGAAGAAAAAAGAAGAATGGCTGGCTGTAGGCATTGCCGTCTGTGTCATACTCGCCAACGAGGTGGAAGGCATGGAGTGGGTCACGCTCGTCGACGGCAATCGCGAGGCGCCCGTCCTTCGTTACAAGGAGGAGGTGATCGACCCGATGAAGATGGCATGGAGCAAGGTGAAAGTGGGTGAAGCCTGCAATGTGATCGAAGAATACAAGGCAGTGGTGGGCGGTTAGCGCAGCGTTGCCGGTTATAGGATATAACATAGAAATACGAATAATGACGCCTTATCTGCAAATAGACGGTCTGACCAAGTCGTTCGGCGACCTGGTTCTTTTTGAGAACATCTCTTTCGGCATTGCCGAAGGCCAACGCATCGGACTTATTGCCAAGAACGGAGCCGGAAAGACCACGCTGCTCAATATCATTTCGGGCAAGGAGGGATACGACAGCGGGAACATCGTTTTCCGTCGCGACTTGCGTGTGGGCTATCTGGAACAAGACCCCCGCTATCCCGAAGAGCTGACCGTGCTCGAGGCTTGTTTTCATCGGGGAAATGATGTGGTGGAGCTTATCAGGGAGTACGAACGCTGTATGGAGACCGAAGGACATCCGGGACTGGAAGAGCTGTTGGAAAGGATGGACCACGTCCGGGCATGGGAGTATGAGCGGAAGGCGAAGCAGATTCTTTCGCAGCTGAAAATCAGCGATTTCAACCAACAAGTGAAGCAGCTTTCCGGCGGGCAGCTCAAACGGGTGGCGCTGGCGAATGTGCTGATTGCCGAACCCGATCTGCTGATTCTCGACGAGCCGACCAACCACCTCGACCTCGACATGACGGAATGGCTGGAGGAGTATCTGCGCCGGGCCGGACTCAGTCTGCTGATGGTGACGCACGACCGTTATTTTCTCGACCGGGTCTGTTCGGAAATCATCGAGATAGACAACCGTCAGGTGTATTCGTACAAGGGAAACTACAGTTATTATCTGGAGAAACGGCAGGAACGCATCGATGCCAAGACGGTTGAGATAGAGCGGGCGAACAATCTTTACCGCACCGAACTCGACTGGATGAGGCGGATGCCGCAGGCGCGCGGACACAAGGCGCGTTATCGCGAGGAGGCGTTCTACGAACTCGAGAAAGTGGCGAAGCAGCGGCTGAGCAACGACCGGGTGAAACTGGAGGTGAAAGCCGCCTATATCGGCAGCAAGATATTCGAGGTCGACAGCCTTTGCAAGCGTTACGGCGACCTGAAGATTCTCGATGATTTCTCGTATATCTTCTCGCGCTACGAAAAGATGGGAATTGTGGGCAACAACGGAACGGGGAAATCTACCTTTATCAAGATTCTGATGGGGCAGGTGCAACCCGACAGCGGTACGGTGGACATCGGGGAAACCGTCCGTTTCGGTTACTACTCGCAGGAAGGGATGGAATTCGACGAACAGATGAAGGTGATCGACGTGGTGCAGGACATCGCCGAAGTGATAGAAACGGGCGACGGGAAGAGGCTCACCGCCTCGGAATTCCTCCGGCATTTCCTGTTTACGCCCGAAACGCAGCATAGCTACGTCTATAAGCTTAGCGGCGGAGAGAGGCGCAGGCTCTACCTGTGCACCGTGCTGATGCGCAACCCCAATTTCCTTGTGCTCGACGAGCCTACCAACGATTTGGACATCATTACGCTCAATGTGCTCGAAGAGTATCTGCAAAGCTTCAAGGGATGCGTCATCGTTGTGTCGCACGACCGTTATTTCATGGACAAGGTAGTCGACCACCTGCTGGTCTTCAACGGGCAGGGCGACATTCGCGACTTCCCCGGCAATTACAGTGATTACCGCGACTGGAAAGAGGCGGAAGCCGAGAAGCCTCGCGAAGAGAAAACGGCACGGGTGCGCCTGAACGACAAACGGAAGATGAGCTTTAAGGAAAAGCGGGAGTTCGAACAGATCGAGAAAGAGATAGTCCGACTGGAAACGGAGAAGGCGCAGATCGAGGAGCAGCTTTGCAGCGGCACGCTTTCGGTCGGGGAACTGACGGAGAAGTCGAAACGCTTGCCCGAAGTGAATGAACTGATTGACGAAAAGACGATGCGTTGGCTCGAACTGAGCGAACTCGCCGATTGAAAAGATGGAAAAATATTTGCAAGAAACCGGCGGTAGTTTCTTTAAAACCTGAAACCTGAAGAGATATGACGAATTTGACAAATTACCACAGCCATTGCCTGTATTGTGACGGGCGCGCAGAGATGGAGCTTTTTATCCGTTTCGCCCTCAGCGAGGGGTTCACTTCTTATGGGATTTCCTCCCATGCCCCGCTTCCTTTTCCCACTGCATGGACCATGGAGTGGGAGTGTATGGACGATTACCTTTCGGAAATCGCCCGTCTGAAAAAGAAGTACGCCGGGCGTATCGAATTGCTTGCGGGGCTTGAAATCGACTATCTGGACGAGGAGCATAATCCCTCGTCGGAGCGTTTCCGAAACCTGCCGCTCGATTACAGGATAGGGTCTGTGCACATGCTTCGCTCCATGGAGGGGAGGGTAGTGGATATCGACACTTCGCCCGAAAAGTTCCGCCGTTCGGTCGACCTCCACTTTGCGGGCGACCTCGATTACGTGGTTTGCCTGTATTACACAAATTCCATTCATATGTTGAAAGCGGGAGGGTTCGACATTGTGGGGCATCCGTGCAAGATGCACTATAATGCCTCTTGCTGCCGTCCCGGACTGGAGAATGAGAGTTGGTACAACGACTTGGTAAGCAGGCTATTTGAAGAGATTGCCTGTGGCGGATATATCGCCGAGATCAACACCAAGGCATACCGCGACACAGGCGTGTTCTATCCTTACGAGCGCTACTTCCCGCTGATGAAAGAGCTGGGCATACGGGTACAGGTGAACAGCGACGCTCATTGCCCCGACCTTGTCAACAGCGGCCGTCCGGAAGCGTTAGCTGCCTTGAAGCGGGCGGGGTTCACTTCGGTGACAGAGTGGAAAGATGGTGGATGGACGGAGGTGGAGATAGGCCGTCACGCAGCCTCCCCGTTCGGTTGACCTGAGGCATCCTGTGCGTTTCAAAGCTGCGCACTCACTGCGTGCGCTTACTCCGGCATATCGGCGTAAGCATTGTCCGGGCTTCGGATTTCTTCGCTCTTCATAGCCGGATGCTCTGACGACATATCGGCGTAAGCATGTCCGGGCTTCAGCCGGCTTGCACTTATTCCATCCGTTTGCATCCGTTCACCTGAAAGAACTCGTTCAGCGTCTCCTCATGGTTGCCCCGCACCATCACGTGGTGGTTGCCCAGCGGCGTTTTCAGGAAATAGTCCACCGGAGTATTCATCCGGATGCGCACCTGTGTACGGCACATATTCACGTAATTGGTGTTTTCCGTCAGGTTGCCCGTCGAAAGATAATACTCGTTCAGGCATTCGCCGCCGCATTTCACTATCGTCACTTCTCCGGTAGGCATCACTCCCTGTATGCCGATTCCCTTTTCCGTTTCGAAGTGGTTGCGCAGGATGTATGTGTCCGACTGCTTGAGCCCCACTGTGCAGTGCGACAGGATGAGGTCGTTTGCCGGGGTGTTGATCATCGAGGGGTTTGCCATAAAGCCGTCCTGCCCTGTCAGCGCCTTCACCGTCAGCAAGGTGAATACCGACTGTAAGTCTCCTTCGCATCCCGCCGTAATGCCTTCGTCGTTGAGTAACGAAAGCGCCAGATAGCCGGTCGTGTTGATCTCTTCGATCACTTTGAAGCAGCTTAGCGTGATGGCATCCAGTTTTTCTTCGTGGCACACCTGCTTGATGGCGCGGTACAGACGCATCGATTTCAGCAGTTCCTCAGGAGTTGCTTCGCGAAGCGCAATCGCCTGTGAGGCCACGGCAGCGCAGGCAGCTTCCACCTCTTTGTCTCCGATTCGTTGGAAATGCTCGTACACACGTTCCAGAGGAATGTCCATGTATTCGATTCCCCAACGGCGTTTGGCGAGCAGGTAATCTACGTTGCTGGCTATCAGCCAGGGCGAAGGAGAACCGATTACGCCGATGCGCTTGCCCGACAAAGAGCGTTGCGCCCGGAAATTGTTGTACAAGGCATGGATCCGTTCTATCACGGAAGTGGGGGCGCCATGAAGTATTTCGCTTCTCATTCCCCGCATCCTCAACCATGCCGATATTTCCAGAGCGGCAGCCAACGAATTTTGCATACCGTCGGCTAATAAAATCGCGGGGCGCGGCAAATGTTCGAACTGCTGCATGACAAGTTTTTCCACCCCTCCGGTAGCGATGAAAATGATTTTGAAGTCATCGTCGCTCAGCCGGTCCGTGTGCCGATAATCTACGAATCTGACGGTATAATGTTTTTTAAGTTCGTTCAGGATGGCTTCATGAGAATCGTGTAAAGATAGTTCGGGCTGAAGCGGCGATTTGAATGAAATAAGATGTATTTTCATGGAGCTTGTTTTTGTATTTTAGGTATCACAAATGTATGTTTTCTTTTTGTATTATCATAGCCTTTTTAGCCTTGATAAGTATTTTAAAGTTTTTATGTCTGTGTATTCAAATTATTGCTAACTTTGTCGATCCGTAAATATGATAACTGAACAATAAATCGAGAATTATCTTATGCCAACCATATCCATTCGCGGGAATGAGATGCCTGCATCACCTATCAGAAAGTTGGCTCCTTTGGCCGATGCAGCCAAGCAACGGGGAGTCCATGTGTTTCATCTGAATATCGGCCAACCCGATTTGCCTACTCCGAAAGCCGCGATTGACGCCATACGCAACATCGACCGCACGGTGCTCGAATACAGTCCGAGCGCAGGTTATGCCAGCTATCGCGAGAAGCTGGTGGGGTATTACGCCAAATACAACATCCGTCTCACCGCCGACGATATCATCGTTACTTCCGGCGGGTCGGAGGCGGTTCTTTTCGCTTTTCTTTCGTGCCTGAACCCGGGCGACGAGATTATTGTCCCGGAACCCGCCTATGCCAACTATATGGCTTTCGCCATCTCTGCCGGGGCCAAGATACGCACCATTGCCACTACCATCGAAGAGGGGTTCGCTTTGCCGAAGGTGGAGAAGTTCGAGGAACTGATCAACGAGCGTACCAAAGCCATACTGATCTGCAACCCGAACAATCCGACAGGTTATCTGTATACCCGCCGGGAGATGAACCAGATACGCGACCTGGTGAAGAAGTACGACCTCTTCCTTTTCTCAGACGAAGTGTACCGTGAGTTTATCTATACCGGTTCGCCTTATATCTCCGCCTGCCATCTGGAAGGGATAGAGAATAACGTGGTGCTCATCGACTCCGTGTCGAAACGCTATTCGGAGTGCGGCATCCGCATCGGGGCATTGATCACCAAGAACAAAGAGGTGCGCGACGCGGTGATGAAGTTTTGTCAGGCGCGCCTGAGCCCTCCCCTGATCGGACAGATTGCGGCGGAAGCTTCACTCGACGCACCCGAAGAGTATTCGCGTGAGACGTACGATGAATATGTGGAGCGCCGCAAATGCCTCATCGACGGGCTGAACCGCATTCCCGGCGTCTATTCGCCCATTCCGATGGGAGCTTTCTATACGGTTGCCAAACTCCCCGTCGACGATGCCGACAAGTTCTGCGCATGGTGTCTTTCGGATTTCGAGTACGAAGGGCAGACGGTTTTCATGGCTCCGGCTTCGGGTTTCTATACCACGCCGGGATCGGGCGTCAACCAAGTCCGCATCGCTTATGTGTTGAAGAAAGAAGACCTCACCCGCGCGCTGTTTATCCTGCAAAAGGCTCTGGAGGCCTATCCGGGACGAACCGAAGGATGATGCGCGATGAAAACGACAAGAGTGTGCAATGGCATTCGTTAAATCATACATAAAGGGTAGCCTTCCTTTTTTTCTGGCGAGGCGCATCTACCGTGAGAGCGACGGGGGGAAGCAAGTTTCGCGTCCGGCCGTGCTCATTGCCATGGCGGGCATTGCCGTCGGGCTGGCGGTGATGATCGTTGCGGTGGCGGTAGTGGTCGGTTTCAAGAGCGAGGTGCGCAACAAAGTCATCGGCTTCGGGTCGCACATCCAGATAACCAATCTCGACGCCGTGACGTCTTACGAAACACATCCGCTGGTGGTGGGCGACAGTATGATGGAGGCATTGAGGCGTTATCCCGAGGTGGAGCATGTGCAACGCTACGCTACCAAGCCGGGTATGATAAAGACCGATGAGGCTTTTCAGGGAATGGTGCTGAAGGGAGTCGGGAAAGAGTTCGACGCCCGCTTTATGAAAGAGCATCTGCTGGAAGGAGCGATACCCGCTTTCGGCGATTCCGCGTCCGCCAATCAAGTGCTTATCTCCAAGACTCTGGCCGACAAACTGAGGCTGAAAACGGGGGATAAAATCTATACGTATTACATTCAGGATGATGTACGTGCCCGCCGATTGACGATTGCCGGAATCTATCAGACCAATTTTGCCGAATACGACAACCTGTTTCTGCTGACCGACCTTGCCCTCGTGAACCGGCTCAACCGTTGGCAGAACGATCAGGTGAGCGGCGTGGAGTTGCAGATACGCGATTACGACCGCTTGGAGGAGGTTACCTACCGGATAGCAGCGGATACGGATAATCGCCGTGATGCGCTTGGAGGAGTATATTACGTGCGCAATATCGAGCAGATGAATCCGCAGATATTCGCCTGGCTCGACCTGCTCGACCTGAACGTATGGGTGATTCTTTTCCTGATGATCGGCGTGGCAGGCTTCACCATGATTTCGGGATTGCTGATCATCATCATCGAGCGTACCCATATGATCGGGCTGCTGAAAGCTCTGGGAGCCGACAACTTTACCATACGCAAGACTTTCCTCTGGTTCTCCGTCTTTCTTATCGGCAAGGGGATGCTTTGGGGAAATGCGTTGGGGCTGGCGTTCTGTTTCGTTCAGTCGCGGTTCGGCGTTTTCACGCTCAATCCGGAGACTTATTACGTGGATACCGTTCCCGTCTCCTTCAACCTGTTGCTTTTCATACTCATTAACGCAGGCACGCTTGCCGCCTCTGTCCTGATGCTGGTCGGCCCCTCTTTCCTGATCACCAAAATCCGTCCGGCAAGCTCCATGAGGTACGAGTAAGCCGTGACGCGAGGACCACTCCGGATCACCTTCTCATGAAGTCGCCCTTTCCTCTCAACCGTCGGTAGAGCTTGAACTTCAGAGTCTGCAAAGGCAAAAGAATGTCGAACACCGGCAGTGAGAAATAATACCTTCTGCCTCCTCCCAATTCTTTGGCTGCCCGGTTCACTACGACCGCTTGCAATGCGTAACGGCAGCACCAGACGCATAGGGCGACGCCTGCAACGAGCCAGTGGGCGTGCAGGATGCCCGAAACCATTCCCGCTATGCATACGGCATAGAGCATGAGGTAAGAGAACGTCTCAAATCCGCAAAGGTAGCGTTGGATGCCTTTGTAGAAGCGAGCCGTCGCCATGTAGCTTATCTTCTCTTCTTTCCATTCTTTGCGTGAGGCCGGCAGGATGCAGACAGTGGCGGACGGATCTGTCTCCACACGCGTGTTCGAGCGGGTTACCGAATGGTTTATGAACAGATCGTCTTCGCCCCGTTGCAGGTTCAGGTAAGAAGAGAATCCTTTCTGGCGGAAGAACACCTCTTTGCGATAGGCGAGGTTGCGGCCGATACCCATGTACGGACAGCGGGCGAGGGCGAAGCCCAGATAGCGCAAAGAGCGGAACAGATTGTCGAATGCCGTCCGTTTGTGAAACCATCCCTTCGTGCGGGCATATCCGCTGTAACCCAATACGATTTCCGTCTCCGGCGTGAAATTCCGCGCCAGCATCTTCAGCCATTGGTTGCTTGCCGGTGTGCATCCGGTCTCCGTAAATACCAGCCAGTCGTATCTGCTTGCCTTGATTCCCAAGGTCAAAGCCAGTTTCTTGTGACTGATGTACCGGGCCGTGTTCGGCGTGAAGCTGTGGTACAGATGGGGATACTTTTCTTCGAGCACGCCAAGCACGTCTTCGGTGTCATCGGTCGATCCGTCGTTGATGACAATCACTTCGAAGCAAGGATAATCTTGCTCCAGAACGGAGGGAAGCATCTTGCGCAGGTTGTCGGCCTCGTTGCGCGCACAGATCACCACCGAAAGCGGCTCGAAATCTGCCGCAAACGTTAGTTTGTTTTTGCCTGCGGCTTTGTTGCGGACATATATACGGTTGTATAAACCCAAATAATAAATCAGTTGAATTGCGAAAAGAACTCCGGCCGCCGATATTAAAATCAATTCGGCCGTGTTGAACGTAAATGCTTCCATCTGTTTGTTTGTGTAGTAATGTTTATTGCATGCAAATGTAGCCCTTTTCCAGAAGACTTTCCCTATTTGTAGAACCTTATTTTCCCGTTGTCCAGATATTCTCTTTTGAAAATATCGACAAACAGAAGGAAGAGGGAGAGAAGCAACGGTCCGAAAATGACCCCCATGAAACCGAAGAGCCGAAGCCCGATGACAACTCCGAAGACGGTGATGAGCGGGTGGATATCCGCCATTTGCTTCTGGATGATGAACCGGATGAGGTTGTCGGAATTGGATACAATGATAACTCCGTAGGCGGCTATCCCCACGGCTCCGAACCAATCGTCGCTGAGCGCCATGTAGATGGCGGCGGGCAGCCATACGATTCCCGATCCCACTACCGGTATGATGCTTGCAATGCTGGTGAGCACCCCCAGAATGATGGCGTTGGGAACACCGAATATGAAGAACCCGACTGTTGCCACAGCTCCTTGTATCAGGGCCAGCAGAGGGATGCCGATGGCATTGGAACGAATGATCATATTGATCTCGCTGGTCACGTTCAGTCGGTTTTCCTTATCGAAAGGAAGCAGTTCGCTCGCATATTGCTCCATCCGTTCGCCTCCCATCAGCATGAAGTAAAGCACGAAGATGAGTACGAAGATGTTGATTACGAAGCTGCCGATTCCGCCCATCACGGCCTGCCCGATACGCGGAAGCTGGGCTACCAGAAAAGAAATTGCGTCATCGCCCAGTATATCGTATCCCGTTTCTTGCCGGATAACCGTTGCCAATTGCTCTATGGGAGCAATGAATGACTGCGGGTCCAGATTGATGTCTTGCAGTTTGTTCACCAGCATCCAAACGATTAGCGAAAGCGGAACCAGAAAGAACAGGATCGCTTCTACGGTAATAATAACCGCTCCGATAACCCGTTTTATCCTTCGTTTCTTGGTGAGATAGAACATTTGCTTCCGTACGAGCGTATAGATGGTCAATGCTCCAAGCAATCCTCCTATGAAAGGAGCCATCTGTCTTAAGATGATGACGCCCATCAGCAGAACGATGCCAATGAGCGAATATTTCCGGTATCTGCTGGTAAAGTCCATGGTATATATCTTTGCTGTTTATGAAAAATAACACGAAAAAGGAGAAAAAAGTTTATTCGTCCGCTTTTTTCTTTCATTGTTTTGGTCGTTCTGCTTCGCATTCTTGCTACGGAGTGAAACAGTAGCCGGGTCTTCTCTTTCATGCTGGCAATATCTTGCAGGAAGTTACTGCTACGGGGCAAAGCAGTAGCCGAGTCTCCTCTTTCACTTCAGAGAAATCCGGCTGTACATCGAAGCTGATAGGCGAAGCAGTAGCCGGGTTTTTTCCGTTCATCGTCGCGAGCGTTCGATTTTGCTTGTCTGCCACAGGGGGAGCAGTATCTTGTTCTTCTTTTTCATCGTTTCAGTCGTACGATTTTGTTTTTTCTGCGGCAGGAAAAAGTAAGCAGGGGTTTCTTTTGCTACTGTCGTAAGCTTTCGGCACATGATAAACGCTACCGAATCGAAGTAAGCAGGGGTCTCTTTTGCTACTGTCGTAAGCTTTCGGCTTGCAGAAAAGGCGGGAATCGCCGTCGCTTTGCCGCGCCGTTTCTTCTTCCCCTTTTTGCCCTGCGTTTACTTGGTTTGCAGTTCAGGCACGAGCACGAATCCGGTTTCGGGGAAGTGCTTGCCGATATATTCGCGGATAAACTCCATCGTATCGTTCTGTATGGTTTTGTCTTCCACCGGCGGATACAGGTTGTACGCCACCGTGTCGAGGGTGATGCCCCGCCGCTGTATGGCCTCGAAGCTGAGCAACGTATGGTTGATGCTCCCCAGTTTGCCGGAGGTGACGAAGATGAGTGGATAGTCCTCCCGCGCGATGTAGTCGATGGTCAGAAGCTCCTTCGTCAGCGGAACCATGAGTCCGCCCGCCCCTTCCAGCAGTACGGAGTCGTAGCGTTCGCTCAGCCTTTCGGTCGCCTCTTTTATCTTGCGGAAGTCGATCGCGCGGTTGTCGATGCGGGAGGCGAGGAGCGGCGAGGCGGGATACGAGAAAATCTCCGGCATGGTCCATCCCTTCTCATCCTCTTCGGTGAACGGGATTCCCATGATGCGGCGGTGCAGGTCGATGTCTTCCGAATGCCCCACGTTGCCCGTCTGAATGAATTTCTGGGTGATGGTGCGCCGTCCCGCCCTGTTCCATTCGCGGGCGATGAAGGCTGTGGCATAGCTTTTTCCGGCATCCGTGTCGATGCCGCTGACAAAATATACATTCTGTTTCATCATTCTTTCTTTTTAGCGATTATATAAATAGGGTGATAAGTGAGCGATACGGAATGGTCGCGGCGGAAAAGGCGGTCGTACCGCTCGCAGAATTCGCGCAGGTCGCGGCGTGTCCACGGACGCGTCGCTCCACCTTCTTGTCCGGTTAGAATAGAGCCTCTGTTCGACCGAAATGGAGCGTTCACTCCGGTCTGTTTGAGGTGGTAAAGCACCTCGATAGAGCCTCTGAATGCAAGCGGTATGATTTCCTCCTCCGAGTGTATGATGTCGAAGCGGGGCGATAAAGCCTTTTCCAGTTCTTCCAACGAACGGTACGGAAGTCCGTTGCCGGTGAGCGTTCTCACTTCGCGCATGTTTTCCTTCCCGAAGGTGCTGAACGCAAAGTACCCCCGGCTGCGGAGCAGGGCATTGCACCGCTCGAAGAATTTTTCGGGCGATTCGAACCATTGCAGCGCAGAGCAAGATGTGATCAGGCTCGTACCGGCGGGAAACGGAATCGTTTCGGCATCGCCGGGCAGGAAAGAAACCCGGTGTTCTTTCAGCAGATCTCCGCAACACGCTTCCATCTTCGGGCAGAGGTCGTTCAGAAACAGCCTGCGGGGGCGGAAAGCGTCGAACAGCAAGCGGGAGTAAGTCCCCGTGCCGCATCCGAACTCGATGACTTCCGGGCATGGAGAGGGGATGTGCGTTTGCAGCAGCCCGATCATTTTGCCGGCTATCCGGCGTTGTACGTTCGCTTCTCGCGGGTAAGTCGCCGCCGCTTTGCCGAAACGTTCGGCTATCAGTGATTTATCCATGTACGTTTGTTATCTGTCGGTTGGTCAATAGGTTTTCGAAAAGAGAGCGGCTGTAATGGGCGGCTTCGGTCTGCGTCACGTCTGTCGTGCCCGACCATGCCCTCAACTGGTTTGCCGGCGGGAAAATCCGGTCGTCGGTTCCCACCACCGCCTGTCGCCACCGGAATGCCGGAGCCGGGAGCGCATCGTATTGCCTGCGGATGGATTCGAGTTCTTCCTTCAGCTCTTCCGCAGTCCGTTGCGGCATCACATCCGCAAAGGCCTCGTACTCGTCCGCCGAGCCGCACATCCTACGGCGGAACTTCCGCAGGGTCTGCTCGTTGAGCCCTTGCAACGTCCCCTCGAAGATGGAAGGAGGGATGCCCCTCGTTTCGTCGATGGGGTAGGGAGTGCCGTTGATCGCTATGCTTTGGGTGACGGGGAGATCCGGAAACCGGCGCATGACTTGCGTAGCCGCCCATACCCCCATCGACCATCCGATGAGGGTGATGCGGGAGTAGGCTTGCAGCAGGGTGTCGTCGAACTCCGGCGAGCGGTAGTCGTAGCAGATCATCCAGTCGCACCCCGCAGGACGTATGCGGGCGAACGGGCGTTCGTTCATCCCCCAGCCTGCGAAGAAAAGCAGCAGCTCCGGTTCGTTATTTTTTATCATAAACAGTTGCTCCATCGGTTTATCGTTTTTCAGTCGGTCTATATTATCTTTTTTATCGGTTAGTTTATACACTTCTTTCAGTTTGTTTACGCTCTGTCAAGCCGGTTTGTCTTGCTTTTACCAATCTGTTTATATCTTCTCTTTCAACCTTCTTTATCACTCCTTCCAGCCTTTTTACGCTCTGTCAAGTCAGCTTGTCTTCCTTTTGGCAGTCTGTTTATGTTCAGTTAGGTCGACTTGTTTTGCTTCTTTCAGTTTGTTTATAACCTTTTTTTTCAGTTCTGTTTATCGCTTCTTCCAGTTTGTTTACGCTCTGTCAAGTCGGTTTGTCTTGCTTTTGCCAGTCTGTTTATATCTTCTCTTTCAACCTTCTTTATCACTCCTTCCAGCCTTTTTATGCTCTTTCAAGTCAGCTTGTCTTGCTTTTGGCAGTCTGTTTATGCTCAGTCAGATCGACTTGTTTTGCTTCTTTACAGTCTGTTTATACCTTCTCTTTCAGTTTCCTTTATCACTTCTTCCAGCCTATTTATGCTCTCTCAAGCCGATCTGTCTTGCTTTTGCCAGTCAGTCTATCGCTTCTATCAACCTCTTTATATCGTGTTCCGTCAGGTCTGCCGTCAGCGAGAAGCGGAGGCGGGAAGTGCCTTCGGGAACTGTGGGCGGGCGTACGGGGAGGACGTAGAATCCTTTCCGCTGCAATTCGTCTGCTTTGAGCACGGCGGCTTCGCTTGCTCCCGCAATGAGAGGGATGATGTGGCTCTCCGAAGGACTATCGTATCCTTTTGCCGCCAACGCTTGTTTCAGCGTAGAGCTGATGCGTGATAAATGTTCCCTTCTGTCCGAAAATTCCGGCAGCCGACCGAGCACCCATGACGTCCATGCGATGTTCACCGGCGGGAGAGCCGTAGTGAAGATCAGCGTCCGCATCTTGTTGATGAGGTATTCTCTCACCACCTTCCGGCATACGATGTATGCCCCTGCGGAGGCGGCAGCTTTTCCGAACGTGCCCACCAGAAAGTCGATTTGCCCGATGCACCCCTGTTCTTCGGCGCATCCCAGTCCGTTCGCACCCCGCACACCGAAAGCATGCGCTTCGTCGACATACAGGAGCACGTTGGGGTAGCTTTGTTTCAGCCGCACCAACGCGCGGAGGTCGCTCACATCTCCGTCCATGCTGAATATGCTTTCGGTGACGAGGATGATTTGCCGGTACGCGTCGTGATGCTGTTCCACCAGCCGGGCGGCCTGCGCCAGATCGTTGTGCCGGTAACGGATACATTTGGCTGCCGACAGCCGGATGCCGTCGATGAGGCTGGCGTGTACCAGTTTGTCGGCGAGTATCAGCGTCTGTGCGTCGCTCACCGCAGGCAGAATCCCCGTGTTAGCATGGTATCCGCTGTTGAATATCAGCGCGCTTTCCGTTCCGAACATTTCCGCCAGTCGCCCTTCCAACTCTTCGCAGGCGGTAAAGTTGCCCGTGAGCAATCGCGACGAAGAGGCTGAGGGAAAGAAATTGCGGGGAGTGAGCGTGCGCATGAACGCTTCCCGCAACGACGGCTCATTCGCCAGTCCCAGATAATCGTTCGACGAAAGGTTCAGCATCCGCCGTCCGTTCAGTATCACTTCGCGTCCGTCGTGCACCAGCGGAGGAAGCGAACGGAAGTTCCCTTTCCTTTTCAGCGTCTCCAACTCTTCGTGCATCGTTTCCAATATATTCATCTCATTTCTTGTTTCCTTGTTGATGTATGTTACGAACCCAAGATGTCGGCTCATTTTTTCAAGCCTTTCTCAAGTCTTCCTCCTTTACATCTCTTTCACTATTTTCAGCACTCCCGCACTCAGCTTGCTCAGTTGTTCCGGCGTGATGACGAACGGCGGCATCAGGTACACCAGTCTGCCGAACGGCCGCACCCATATCCCTTCTTCCACGAATCGCCGCTGCATATAAGCCATATCCACAGGCTGCTTTGTCTCTATCACGCCGATGGCGCCCAGCACACGTACGTCCGCCACTTGCGGCAGTTGTGCCGCCGGAGCCAGTTCTTCTTTCAGTTGCCGTTCGATGCGTTTTACTTTCGTTTCCCAGTCCGATTCGAGCAACAGGCGGATCGAGGCGCAAGCCACGGCGCAAGCCAGCGGGTTGCCCATGAACGTGGGGCCGTGCATGAACACACCCGGAGCATGGTTGGATATGGTATCGGCTATCCGGTTGGAAGCCAGAACCGCCGAGAGCGTCACATATCCTCCCGTAAGCGCCTTGCCGATGCACATGATGTCCGGCTCTACGCCGGCATGTTCCCAGGCAAAGAGCTTTCCGGTACGTCCGAATCCGGTGGCTATCTCGTCGAATATCAGCAGGACGTCGTGTTTGCGGCATAGGCGGGCGGCTTCGCGCAGGTATTGCGGGTGGTAGAACCGCATTCCTCCCGCCCCTTGCACCACAGGCTCGAGAATCAATGCCGCCAGTTCGCCGGCATGCTCTTCCATTACCTTTTGAAGGGGCAGGATGTCTGAGGGATCCCACTCCCCATCGAATCTCGAACGGGGGGCGGGAACGAAATGGCGGATGGGCAGCGATGAACCGAAAAGACTGTGCATCCCCGTCACCGGGTCGCATACCGACATGGCGTTCCACGTATCGCCGTGGTATCCCGAACGGATGGTTGCGAAATTGCTTTTCGACGGTTTGCCTGCCGCATAGGCATACTGCACCGCCATTTTCATGGCAACCTCCACCGCCACCGAGCCCGAGTCGGCGTAGAAAATTTTCTGCATCGAGGGAGGGACGATACGGAGCAGCGACTTCGCCAATTCGATGGCAGGTTCGTGGGTCAGTCCGCCGAACATCACGTGCGACATGCTTTCCAATTGCTCCCGTACGGCTTCGTTCAGCACCGGATGGTTGTACCCGTGCACCGCGCACCACCACGAAGACATCCCCTCTACCAGCGTCTCTCCGCTTTCGAGGGTAATGGTGGCTCCTTCGGCACTCCTTACCTTGTACACCGGAAGCGGGTCGGTGGTCGAGGTGTACGGGTGCCACAGATGCTCTCGGTCGAACTGCGAGTCGGGGAAACGGTATCCTTTTTTCAGTATCATCTCTTTGTCGTCCGAAACCTTCGAACCGAGCGTGGTGAGCAGGTCGCCCACGATGGCGGAGTTGATCCCGATGTAGAGAGCTTTGTGCATGGCTTCCTGCGAGAGTTGCGAGCGTCCTCCCGCGAAACGGAGAAAGGCTGTGGGATTGATGAAGCGGAACAGGGCGATGGTGGTCAGCACCTCTTCCTCTTCCAGAGGCTTCTGCCCTTCGAGCGGAGTGCCTGCGATGGGACTCAGCAGATTGATAGGGATAGACTGCACGCCCAGCTTGCGGAGGGTGAAAGCAAATTCGATGCGTTGTTCCATCGTTTCGCCCATACCGATGATTCCCCCGCAGCAGATGTCCATGCCCACCCGTCGGGCGGCCGCCAGTGTCTCGAGCTTCTGTTCCTGAGTATGCGTGGAGCAGAGTTGCGGGAAATAAGAAGGGGCGGTTTCCAGATTGCAGTGGTAGCGTGTGATGCCGGCATCGTGGAGCTGCCTGAGCTCTTCTTCTTCCAACAACCCCAATGAGGCGCATAGTTGGATGGACGAATGGCGGCGGATATGGCGCGTGGTATCGCAAAGCCGGGAAAGTTGTTTGGAGGAAGGTTTTCGTCCGCTGGTGACGAGCGAGAAGCGGTTTACGCTTTGATTTTCGTTGTATCGGGCTTGCCGGAGGCATTCTTCTGCGGGGAGGAGGTCGTAAATATCCGCTTTGGTACGGTAGTGGGCGGATTGTGCACACCATTTGCAGTTTTCGGGACATTTGCCCGATTTGGCATTGATGATGGAGCACATGTCGAATTCTTGTGAGGCACAAGCGACGGTTATCTCGTGCGCAGCGGCATATAAAGCCTCGCGGTCGGCCGTATCGGCAAGCCAGGCTGCTTGTTCGGAAGAGATGTCGCCCCCGGACAACACCTGTTCTTTGATCTCTTCGAGTGTCATATAAGTAAGATATGGGATGGTTTGAGCGGCGTTCTGTTTCCGAAGAGACATCGCCACCACATTGGTATGCAGGTGGCCGATGCGGACTTCACGTCCCAGACTCGCGAATACGGCATAGTTTTTCCTGCCCCAATAGCGGAAGCTGGAAAAAGAATGTTTACCCTGTACGCGCTCTTTTCTCTTCATCTGAAAGCTGCTTGAATCTTTATTTACGGGGCAAATGTATAAAGAATCTTTTTGCCTGCAAATCTTTATTTCCTTTTTCTTTTGCGGTATTCTTTGCGCAGGTGGAAGTTGAAACCCGCGTAGATTTGAAGGACACCGAAGCCGTTATGAAGGGAAAAGCTGCTGCGGTGATAATTGAATACCTGTCCTACGAACGAGGTCCCCACGTAGTATTTGCGGTTGTTGTACACCACTCCCGCGCGGGTGAGGAAATCGACGCTGATCTTATCGCTTGTATTCTCTACTTCACTTGCTTCCACACTTATATCGGAGCTTTTATATGCCACCGACGGGTTCAGCGACAAACAAGCGAGGCAATTGCGTGCGAACACCCAGTTGTAAGCATATCCGATGTTGAAACTGGCGTTGCTGTATTCTATCCGTGTCACCCGCATATCGGGATTCATGTTCTTTTGCACAAAGTCGGGGAAGCGACTGTTGTCGAAGTCGAGTTTGTGTTTGGAGAACGAGAAACCCGCGATAAGCGAGCCCGCGTTCCGACGCTGGTTGGTCGACTGGCTGAAAGCTGCGGGATAAGAGAACTTGCGGTTGTTGAATATATAATAGACATTCAGCCCTTTGATATTCACGTTCAGGCCGTCGAACTTGGCGGAGTAGCGGGGAGGAATATCCTCCGGAAATCCTTTGAGCTTATGTATCTTGTATCTGTTTCCCGTATTCCTGTAGAATAAATCCAGTCCGATTTTGGAACTGTACAGGCTCAGGTCGAACTCCGTGTTTTTGTTCTTCCGGTTTGTTTTTCGCGAAATGTCGTTGACGTCTACCGACCATCCCAGAAATATCCAGCGCCAGCCGAAGTATAAACCTACCTTGTGGTGCGGGTTGGGCGAGAAGCTGATTTTTTGGGCGTCGGGCTCCGAACCGCTTAGCGAATAATACTCGAAGTTGGTGATATGCGCGCCCATTATCGTGTAGTTGTAACGGTTGGGGCTGATGTATAGCGTGTCGAAATCGCTGAAGTTCAGAAACTTTCTGATTGCTTTTTTAAATCCGCTTGTTTGGGGAGCAGATGGTATGCTGTCGTGCACGAAGGTGGTGTCCCTTTCGGTATGGGCGCATAAGGGCAGTGTATAAAATAATACCAGTATGAAGGCAGTCTTTTTAATCATGGCACGAAATTATGAGATTTCGTCGAGTTTTGCTAACTTTCGGTTCGAAAAAAGACCCGCCCGGTGTAAAATGCGGAAGCAGGCATCTAAGGGAGTCGTCCGGGCGAAAGATGATTCGCACCGATGAGGCCCGCAAATTCTCCGGCCCGCATTTCCAACCGCAACCTTGTTCTTTCTCTTTTAGTTAATATACTTTAAATGCTTAAACTATTCTGAATAAGTTCCTGTTTTTCAAGAAAAAAGTAATACGTATGAATACAATTTGGTTTATTATTATCGGTGTTCTTGCCGGTTTAATCGCAGGTAAAATAATGCGTGGCGGAGGCTTTGGATTTTTGATCAATCTGTTGCTCGGTATTGTCGGAGGAGTGATCGGAGGATGGGTATTCAGTCTGTTCGGTTTGGAAGCTTCCGGTTTGGTAGGAAGTTTGATTACCGCTACAGTGGGAGCCATCTTGGTGCTGTGGATCGCTTCTCTGTTTTCTCGCCCTAAATAGGGAAAAATAAATTACTCTCTTGGTTATTAAGAGCGTGAGTTCCTTGTACCGGGGAACTCGCGCTCATTTTTTATTTCCGGCAATGGAGCAGAGGGCATGGATGGTTTCCCTTACTCGTTTCACGGTAGTCGATGTGCGTTCGTACTCGTGGATATGCACCGTCCCTCCCATAGAAACCGATTCGTTTTTGTAAGTCATCGGGCTTCTTGCGCTTTCGCGGGCGGAGAAGTGAAACTCTTGTATGCCTGTTTCTTTCGCTATCCGCGCGATGTTCCCCTCATTCACCCCGCATCCCGCCAGCAGGATGATTCTTCCCGTCGCCTGTTTCTGCATCTCTCTGAGCAAAGGGATTCCTTTCTCGGCCGATGGCTGTTGCCCCGATGTCAGAATGCGGTGGCAGCCCAGTTCGATAATCTCTTCCATCGCTTTCTGCGGATTCCGGCACACATCGAATGCCCGGTGGAAAGTTACCGACATTCCTTTCGAGGCGTGCATCAACTCCCGCATGACGCTGAGGTCTATTTCCCCGTCGGTCGTCAGGCATCCGAATACCACTCCGTCTGCCTTTAAACGATGTGCCGCTTCTATATCCTTCAGCATGGTTCTCACTTCGATGGGAGAGTAGAGGAAGTCTCCGCCACGCGGACGGATAATGACATGCAGGCGGGTGTGGGTGAGAAGTTCGCGCGCCACGGATATTTCTCCGTAGGAGGGAGTCGTTCCTCCTTCGGGGATACCTGCGCAAAGCTCTACGCGATGCGCTCCGCCTGCTTGCGCCGCCAAGCAGCTTTCCACTGAGTTGGCGCAAATTTCAAACTGATATTTCTTCATAAACCGGTGTATTGAAAATCACGCAGACCGACGCCCCAATTGCATGTAATTGGGGCGTGAATCTGCGTGATTCTTTGGATTCCGTTTTGTTATTTCGCGAAACTTACCGCGCGGGTTTCCCTGATGACGGTGATTTTCACCTGTCCGGGGTAAGTCATTTCGTCCTGTATCTTCTTTGCGATTTCGCCCGAGAGGTTTTCCGTCTGCTTGTCGTCTATCTTATCCGCTCCCACGATGACGCGAAGCTCGCGACCTGCTTGGATGGCGTAGGTTTTCGTTACTCCGGGATACGACATGGCAAGCTGTTCCAAATCGTTCAGACGCTTGATGTAGGCTTCCACGATTTCGCGGCGTGCGCCGGGGCGTGCACCGGAAATGGCATCGCACACCTGCACGATGGGAGCCAGCAGACTCGTCATTTCCACCTCGTCGTGGTGAGCGCCGATGGCGTTGCAGATATCTGCTTTTTCTTTGTATTTCTCCGCCAGTTTCATACCCAGTAACGCATGTGGCAATTCCGGTTCCTCATCGGGCACCTTACCGATATCGTGGAGCAATCCGGCACGTTTGGCCTTTTTCGGATTCAATCCCAATTCGGAAGCCATGACGGCGCAGAGGTTGGCTGTCTCGCGAGCGTGTTGCAATAAATTCTGTCCGTAAGAAGAACGGTATTTCATTTTACCGATGATACGGATAAGTTCCGGATGCAAGCCGTGGATGCCCAGGTCGATCGTGGTCCGTTTACCTGTTTCGATGATTTCTTCTTCCACCTGCTTCTGTACTTTAGACACCACTTCCTCGATACGCGCGGGATGGATACGTCCGTCGGTCACCAATTGATGGAGCGCCAGCCGCGCAATTTCGCGGCGTACGGGGTCGAACGCCGAAAGCACGATTGCTTCCGGAGTGTCATCGACAACGATTTCCACGCCGGTAGCCGCTTCCAACGCGCGGATGTTGCGTCCTTCACGTCCGATGATGCGTCCCTTGATTTCGTCCGATTCGATGTGGAATACCGTGACGGAGTTTTCGATGGCTGTTTCGGTGGCTACACGCTGAATGGACTGGATCACGATGCGTTTAGCCTCTTTGCTGGCTGTGAGCTTGGCATCGTCCATAATATCGTTGATGTACGACTGAGCCTGTGTTTTGGCTTCTTCTTTCAGCGATTCCACCAGACGTTCTTTCGCGTCTTCGGCAGAGAGTCCCGAAATGGTTTCCAGCTTTTCTATCTGCTGTTGCTGCATTTTGTCGAGCTCTTCTTTCTTCTTATCGACGATTACCAGCTGTGTTTCCAGATTCTCTTTTACGGCTTCGGCTTCCTGTTTCTTCCGCTGAATTTCCTCGTGACGTTGGTTGAGCACCATCTCCCGTTGTTTCAGTTTGTTTTCCGCCTGCTGTATTTTCTGGTTGCGCAGGGCTACCTCTTTCTCCAGGTCGGCTTTCTTGTTGAGGAACTTCTCCTTTACTTCCAGTAATTTGTTTTTCTTGATTACTTCGGCTTCGGTCTCTGCTTCTTTCAGTACATTATCATATTTGGACTTCAGTATATACCGGAACAGTATATATGAAAGAATTCCTCCTGCGATAAAGAAAGCAACGGCTGTTGTTATTATTGCTGTCATTTCTACATTTAATTTAAAATATATAAATAAAAACGCACTGCCAACTATCGGAACAATTTCTTATCCGGATATTTTGCAGTGCGCGTGGTTGTTTCCTTTTCGATCGGCGGATGTCCGAAAACTTTTCTTCATTTTTCCTGAAAGTAGTTTTCCAACAATTCCGTCAGCTCTTTTATCTTTTCCGTATAGGGAGCGGTATCGTTACGTTGTTTCAGTTTGAGCTTTTCCAACGAAAACTGATAGGCTACCATGGGCATAATTCTTTCCGGATCGATGTCTTTATAGCGTTCCCGGTATTCATTAAGCCAGATGTTTACCTGTTTGGCAGCTTCCCGCACCATTTGTTCCTCCTCGCGGTTGATGGTGATCGGGTAGATTAAGTCTGCTATCGGCAGGTTTATCTTTATTTTATCGTCCATACATCTCCTTCTTCTTTTAAACTATTCATTCAATAAAGCGATGCATTTGTCGACCTCACGCACTAATTTTGACAATCGCAGCTTCGTCTCTTTTACGTCGCCGCTGTTAAGGCTGATTGCCGCAGCTGTTTTCAGGTTTGTGTAATCGATTTCCAGTTTGTCATATTGTGCTTGCACCTTCTCGTTTTTTAGTTTCTCATTTTCGAGAAGTTGCTTCAACCCGGCGTTTTCACGTTTAAGTTCATCGTGAAGATAGATTAAATGCCGCAGTTTTGTTTCGAAGGTATTCAATAACTTTTTTTCTTCTTCGGTCATCGCCACACAAAATTGTACACAAAAATACGATTAACTCCGGTATTTCAAAAACTTTTTAGCAGAAAATGTTTTTTCTTTAAAACTTATTGTGTTGTTTGCTTTGAAAACGATGCCCGACAGGAAGCAGATTGTCCGCATAGGGATGCAGACCGATCATGAACATTATTTGTCATTCTTTTGCTGCCGCACTGTGCAGAGATGCGTCAGGAGGTGAGCTGTTCCGGCGTTCCGTTTTCCTTTACATCCGCCATGCCCGTCGGCGTATGGTGTATTGTGCCTGCTGCATAAATCGGCGGAGTGAAATGAAAAAAACGGAAAAACGCTGTGGTGTTCGGATGATAAAGTTTATTTTTGTGCATTCGTTTTATTCTCTAAACAAAGAACAGATATATGTGGAAAATACTGGTGACTTATGCCGTGCAGGATGAGTTTGTCGAAATAAAATGGCCGGATGCGGAACCGTACTATGTACGTACGGGAATAGGTAAGGTGAAAGCGGCTTATCATTTGTCCGAAGCCATTCGTCAGGTGGAACCCGATTTGGTGCTGAACATCGGGAGCGCCGGCTCCGTCAATCATCGGGTGGGCGATGTTTTCGTATGCCGCCGCTTCGTAGACCGCGATATGCAGAAGCTTTCCGCCTTCGGACTGGAGTGGGAGATAGATACCTCCGCCTTGCTTGAAGAGAAAGGGTTTTGCAGGGATTGGACGGAAAACGGGGTTTGCAATACGGGCGACGGTTTTCTTACCGAACTGTCGGAAGTCGCCGGCGATGTAGCGGATATGGAGGCATACGCACAGGCATTCGTCTGCCGCGCAAGGCAAATTCCGTTCGTCTCGGTGAAGTATGTGACCGATATCATCGGGCGAAATTCCGTGAAGCACTGGGAAGATAAGCTGGCGGATGCCCGGCGGGGACTTTCCCATTATCTGAATGTGATGAAAAAGGGAATTGCGCACGAAGCGTAGCGAAAATAGAATGTGGCTAATTAATATAAATATATGATGAAAGTAGGTTTGTTTATTCCTTGCTATGTGAATGCTATTTATCCCAACGTGGGAGTAGCTTCGTATAAGCTGTTGACGAGTTTGGGAGTAGACGTCGATTATCCGTTGGATCAGACTTGTTGCGGACAACCGATGGCGAATGCCGGTTTTCAGGACGAATCCGTCAGGCTGGCGCTCCGTTTCGATGAATTGTTCCGCGAATACGATTATATTGTCGGTCCTTCTGCCAGTTGCGTGTCTTTTGTGAAAGAGAACCATCCGGATATTTTGAAGAAGGAGGGGCATACTTGCCTGAGTGCCGGAAAGATTTATGATATCTGCGAGTTTGTTCACGACGTGGTGAAGCCTGCCGGCCTGCCGTCGCGCTTTCCGCACAAAGTAAGCATTCATAACAGTTGCCACGGCGTGCGGGAGCTTTCGCTTTCGGCCCCGAGCGAAAGAAATATTCCTTATTATAATAAGTTGCGCAATCTGCTCGCTCTGGTAGAAGGGGTTGAAGTGTTCGAACCCTCCCATACGGACGAATGCTGCGGATTCGGCGGAATGTTTGCCGTGGAGGAGCAGGCGGTATCCATCTGCATGGCGCGCGATAAGGTGAAAGACCATATCGGCACGGGAGCCGAGTATATAACCGGAGCCGACAGCTCGTGCCTGATGCACATGCAAGGTGTCATCGAGCGCGAACATTTGCCGGTCCGGGTCATGCATATTGTAGAAATTTTAGCATCGGGACTATGAGTACACGACATTCGAAAGCTGCTGAAAAGTTCTTGCAAAACAGCAAGATGGCGGCATGGCATAACGAAACTCTTTGGATGGTTCGCGCCAAAAGGGATAAAATAAGCAAGACGGTTCCCGAATGGGAAGAGTTGCGCGACAAAGCCTGCGAGTTGAAACTTTATTCGAACAGTCATCTCGACGAGCTTTTGGTGAAGTTTGAGAAGAACGCCGAGGCAAATGGCGCTATCGTTCATTGGGCGAAAGATGCCGGCGAATATTGCCGGATCGTTTACGATATTCTGAGCGCTCATAAGGTGAAGCGGTTTGTGAAGAGCAAATCGATGCTTGCCGAAGAGTGCGGGTTGAATCCTTTTCTGATGGAACGGGGCATCGACGTAGTGGAAACCGACCTGGGCGAACGAATCTTGCAGTTGATGCATCTGGAGCCGAGCCACATTGTTTTGCCCGCCATTCATATCAAGCGCGAGCAGGTGGGCGAATTGTTCGAGAAGGAAATGGGAACCGAAAAAGGCAATTTCGACCCTACTTACCTCACTCACGCAGCGCGGAAGAATCTGCGTTCCCGTTTCCTGAATGCCGAAGCGGCCATGACCGGAGCCAACTTTGCCGTGGCTTCTACCGGAGATATCGTGGTTTGTACCAACGAGGGAAATGCCGATATGGGTACTTCGTATCCGAAGTTGAACATCGCAGCCTTCGGTATGGAAAAGATTGTGCCCGATATGGAATCGTTGGGGATATTCACCCGTCTGCTGGCACGGTCGGCTACCGGACAGCCCATCACTACATATACCTCTCATTACCGCCGTCCGCGCGAAGGGGGAGAGTATCACATCATCATCGTCGACAATGGGCGGAGCGCCTTGCTTTCGCATCCCGAACATATTAAGACGCTGAATTGCATCCGTTGCGGCGCTTGCATGAATACCTGTCCTGTCTATCGCCGTAGCGGAGGATACTCTTATACTTATTTTATTCCCGGGCCCATCGGCATCAACCTCGGTATGGTGCACGATCCCGAGAAATATTCCGACAATCTGTCGGCTTGCTCTTTATGCCTGTCTTGCTCGTGCGTTTGTCCCGCCAAGGTCGACTTGGGCGAGCAGATTTATAAGTGGCGACAGGAACTCGACCGGTTGGGCAAGGCAAGCAAGCAGAAGAAGATGATGTCCGGCGGCATGAAGTTGCTCATGGAACGTCCCGCATTGTTTAATGCGGCATTGCGGGCTGCGCCGATGGTCAATGCCTTGCCGCGTTTCATGAAGTATCACGCCCTGAATGACTGGGGAAAAGGGAGGGAACTCCCGAAATTCGCTCCGGAGTCGTTCAATGAGATGTGGAAGAAAAACAAAGTACAGAAAAAGGAGGAGAAGAAATGAGCAGCAGAGAAGAAATATTGGCCGCTATCCGGCGGAATACGCAGAAGCGGTATGAGAAACCCGACGTGCGGATAGAGAAGCGATTAAGCTATGCAGATAAGATCGGGCAGTTTTGCTCCGTCAGCCGGGCGGTCGGCGGTCGGGCGGTGGTACTTGGCGAGGGAGAAGACCTGAACGAGGCGATTCGAAGTGTTTATCCTTCTGCCAAGCGCATAGCTTCCGTGCTTCCGGAGGTCACGTGCGCTACCTTCAATCCTGATGAGTTGGACGATCCGAAAGAACTCGACGGTACAGATCTGGCGGTGATTTCCGGCGAATGGGGTGTGGCGGAGAACGGGGCGGTGTGGATTCCGCAGACGGTGAAGCATAAAGCCGTGTATTTTATTGCCGAACGGCTGGTGATATTGCTCGACCGGAATCGTATTGTAGATACCATGTACGATGTTTACCGGAAGTTGGATAAACAGCCGTATGAATTCGGGACGTTCATCTCGGGACCTTCGAAAACGGCTGATATCGAGCAGGCGTTGGTCATGGGAGCGCATGGCGCAAGGGAGGTTACGGTCATTCTTGTCTGACGTGTGTCGGGCAAGGAAGTACATAATTGCAAATCAGAGCCTTTATTTGATTGAAACGAAGGCTCTCTTTGGGGTAAACCAAGGTTCTCTTTTGAGAAAACAGAATCTCTCTTTTGAGCAATGGAGATCATTTTTAGGAGAAACGAAGTTCTTCTTTTGAGAAAACGGAGGCTGTTTGGAGAGAAACAAAGCTCCTCTTTGGGGAAATCGGAATCTCTCTTTTGAGCAATGGAGATCATTTTTAGGAGAAACGAAGTTCTTCTTTTGAGAAAGCGAAGGCTCTTTGGGGAGAAACGAAGTTCTTCTTTTGGGAAATCGGAATCTCTCTTTTAGGAAATGGAGCTTCTTTTTGGAGAAGCGAAAGTTATCTTTTTAGAAAATGGAGGCTCTTTGGGGAGAAGCGAAGCTCCTCTTTGGAGAAAGCGAAAATTTCTCTTTTGGAAAATGGAGCTCCTTTTTGAAGAAGCGTAATCTCTCTTTTGAGAAAACGGAACGTTTGTCTGAAAGTATTGTTATTTAATTTATCGATCATTAAAAATTAATCATTTATCATCACGTGTATTCGAATAAAGTTAAAAAAATTGCTGCCGTACATGATCTTTGCGGCATAGGGAGACTTTCACTGACGGTTGTCATTCCCATTCTTTCGTCCATGGGCTTTCAGGTATGCCCCCTGCCTACGGCAGTTCTTTCCAACCATACGCAGTATCCCGATTTCTCTTTTCTCGACCTGACGGATGAAATGCCGAAAATCATTGCCGAATGGAAAAGGCTGGGGATGAGGTTCGACGCCATCTATACCGGATATCTGGGCTCTTCCCGGCAGATTCGCATAGTTTCCGACTTTATCGACAACTTCCGTCAGCCTGACGGATTGGTTGTTGTCGATCCGGTATTGGGCGACAACGGTCGGCTGTACACCAATTTCGATGTAAAGATGGTGGAAGAGATGCGTCATCTCGTTGCCAAAGCGGATGTGATTACGCCTAACCTGACGGAGGTGTTTTATCTGTTGGACCGCCCGTATGAGACCGCTCATGCGGATGAAGAAGTGAAAGAGTATCTGCGATTGCTTTCCGATAAAGGTCCGCAGGTGGTTGTCATCACCAGCGTGCCTGTAAGCGGCGACAGCCATAAAACTTCCGTTTATGCTTACAATCGTCAGGGAGACCGTTACTGGAAGATTACCTGCCCTTACCTGCCGGCTCATTATCCGGGCACGGGAGATACGTTTACAAGTGTCATTACCGGGGCGTTGATGCAAGGCGACAGTCTGCCGATTGCTTTGGATCGTGCCACTCAGTTCATCCTTCAAGGCATTCGCGCCACTTTCGGCTATGAATACGACAACCGTGAAGGAATCCTTCTGGAAAAAGTGTTGCACAATCTCGACATGCCCATTCAAAGCTCCAGCTACGAATTGATATGACGGGCGGTCCTCAAACAGGCGAAATATAAAGAATATTCGCAAAGAAAAGTGTACCGAAGTTTCTTTTGCCGAGATGATATTTCGCAGGAGATATGCTTTGAACCGATGAAATTATCTTTCTTACAAACTCATGAGTTTGAAGGTTATAAGGTCTATTTCTCACTCTTTGCTTTGAGATGTTTTTTGCAGAATCGGTAAATCCCCAATTGTACTATACATATTAGCTTCTGAGGATAATTGGAAGTAGTGGTGTGAGGATTATAACTTCTTTTAGCTTGCGCACGGAAGGAGAGGCTCGAACTCCCGACACCCGGTTTTGGAGACCGGTGCTCTACCAACTGAGCTACTCCCGTGTTTGCGGCTGCAAAGGTAACAGAAACTTCCGAATCTGCAAGCGTTCGCTCGTGTAAGTTTCAAGATTATTTTAATTTTTCCCATTCATCGGCCTTGAAGCCTACTAAGACAAAAGTGTCGGTCACTACCAGCGGGCGTTTCACGAGTTTCCCGTTGGAAGCCAACAAGCCGATTTGTTCCTCTTCGCTCATTGCCGGCAGCTTTTCTTTCAGGTTCAGTTCTTTATAAACCAACCCGCTGGTGTTGAAAAACTTCTTTACCGGCAGGCCGCTGAGCGGAATCCATGCTTTCAGTTCTTCCACCGTAGGATTTTCTTCCACGATAAGCCTGCTTGTGTATGCTATTTTGTTTTCTATCAGCCATTTTTCGGCTTTCCGGCATGTACTGCATGCGGGGTATTGCAAAAATAAAGGTTTCATAATGATAATATTTAGCGGTTCTTACTCCATGTTTTTACAATTCATAACCCAGTTCTAAAAACATATTGCGATAGGCAGCCCCTTTCTTCTCCAAGGCCAGCGGGTATGCCCGTGAGGAAGAGGGCATGCGGTAGAGCTTCATCGCCCGGTTCTCAAAAAGAAATTCTGTAAAATCTCCCACTTTGGGTTCTTTCGTGGCAAACTGTCCGCGCAGGGTGTCTGTCGCTTTTTGTCCGGTGGTGACCAATGCTTTGCATAGCGGAATCTTTCGCAGCAAGGCGGCAATGTCGGTAGGGCGAACCACTTCCAGAAATTTGTCGGAAGCGTTGTCTTGCAACCGTCGGACGCAGGTGGCCGTGTCGAACAAAGCAATCCCTTTCTCGTTCAGAAAATCGACGATTCGCTCGCGGCAGAAAGCTTTCCGCGTATCGTTGAGGAAATGCTCTTTATCGTTGAAGAATAAAAGCCCGAAAATTCTCCACATGTCATTGTTCAGGTTCGGGTAATAAAAATCCATCGACCATCGTTTCTTTTGCGGAGGAAAGCTTCCCAGCATCAACAACTGTGCCTGAGGCGGAAGAAAAGGCTCCAGCGGATGTTTCTCTATTTCTATTTCCATCTCTTTCGATATTTTCTCAATTTTTTCACAAACATAGTGATAAAATCTGTAGGTTTAACTACTTTTGCGTCTTCATTTATAAAAAACATCTATTATGAAAAAAGTATTTTCTGCTCTTTTCCTGTGTATGTTGCTTTCTGCCGTAACAGGATTACAGGCGCAAAACGTTCAGTTGCATTATGATTTCGGTCGTTCGCTTTACAAGGAAATGAATACGGACGGCTTTAAACGCCCGCTGATAACCACCACAGTGGAGAAATTCCACCCCGATGCGTGGGGAAGCACATTCTTTTTCGTAGATATGGATTATACCTCCGCAGGAGTTACTTCGGCTTATTGGGAAATCGCCCGCGAGCTGAAATTCTGGCAAGGTCCTTTCTCCGCACATCTGGAATATAATGGCGGAGTGGCAAAAGGCTTTTCTTATGATAATGCTTATTTGGCGGGAGTGACTTATACATACAATTCTGCCGACTTTTCGAAAGGATTCTCTTTGTCAGCCATGTACAAATATATTCAGAAGCATAAATCGCCCAACAACTTTCAGCTGACGGGTACTTGGTATGTGAACTTCTGCGACAATCTGCTCACTTTTTCGGGTTTCGCCGACTGGTGGCGCGAGGAGAATAATTATGGGAAAACCATTTTCTTGTCGGAGCCTCAATTCTGGGTAAACCTGAATCGCGTAAAAGGAGTGAACAAGAACTTTAATCTGAGTGTGGGTTCGGAAGTGGAGTTGAGCAACAACTTTGCCAATCACGATGGCTTCTACGCTATTCCTACGCTGGCTTTGAAGTGGACATTCAATTAAAAAAAAACGACTGTACTGTATTCCCGGGTCGTTTCTGTAAGAACGGTTATGGAAAAGGCTTGAAGCAACCGGAGCACAAAAAACGGCTGTTTGTACAGAGCTGCCTACATTGTGCCCGGCATTCATTGAAGATTCTGTTTCGGGAATGTTTCTTCCCGGTATCGAAGAATGCGGCGTCTTATCCGACTTTGCCGCTCTTGTCGATACGGAATAACTGTGGAGATCCGGAATATTTTAAGCCTAAAATTGAATGAAAACAGATTTAATCTATGGCGTAGAAGATCGCCCGCCGTTTAAAGATGCTTTTTTCGCGGCATTGCAGCATCTGCTGGCTATCTTTGTAGCTATCATTACACCGCCTCTTATCATTGCCGGAGCTTTGAAACTTGATGTGGAAAAAACCGGCTTTCTGGTTTCTATGGCACTTTTTGCCTCAGGCATTTCCACTTTTATCCAATGCCGCAGATTCGGACCTTTAGGAGCAGGTTTGCTCTGCGTGCAGGGAACGAGCTTTTCTTTCATCGGTCCCATCATTGCCACCGGGCTTGTCGGCGGTTTACCTTTAATATTCGGAGCCTGTATAGCGGCGGCTCCTGTCGAAATGATAGTCAGCCGCACGTTCAAGTATCTCCGCGACATCATTACCCCGCTGGTTTCGGGTATCGTTGTCCTTTTAATCGGTTTAAGCCTTATAAAGGTCGGAATCGTAGCGTGTGCGGGAGGATATGGCGCAATGGACAACGGAACATTCGGGAGTTGGGAGAATCTGTCGATTGCCGCGCTTGTATTGCTTAGCGTATTGTTTTTCAATCGAAGCAAAAACAAATATCTTCGTATGAGTTCCATTGTGTTGGGCTTGTGCTTGGGTTATGGCTTGGCTTTCGTTTTGGGAAAGGTGGATATGAGCTCGCTCAGTGCCGACACCTTTATGAGTTTCAACATCCCTCAGCCTTTTAGATATGGCGTCGATTTCAATCTTTCTTCTTTTATCGCCATCGGTCTGGTTTATCTGATCACCGCTATTGAGGCGATCGGTGATGTGACTGCCAACTCCATGATTTCCGGTCTTCCGGTCGAAGGAGATTCGTACCTGAAGAGGGTATCCGGCGGCGTGATGGCAGACGGTTTCAATTCGTTGCTTGCCGGCGTGTTCAACTCTTTTCCTAACTCCATCTTTGCGCAGAATAATGGTCTCATTCAGTTGACAGGAGTAGCGAGCCGCTATGTCGGTTATTATATCGCCGCGATGCTTGTTGTCTTAGGGCTGTTTCCTATTGTAGGCGCTGTGTTCTCTTTAATGCCCGATCCGGTTCTGGGAGGAGCAACCTTGTTGATGTTCGGAACTGTGGCTGCCGCCGGTATCCGTATCGTTTCGTCCCAACAGATAGGGCGTAAGGAAACATTAGTCTTGGCAGTCAGTCTCTCCTTAGGCTTAGGCGTGGAGTTAATGCCGGATGTATTAAAACAAGCTCCGGAAGCAATTCGAAGCATATTTTCTTCGGGAATCACTACCGGAGGTCTCACTGCGATAATTGCGAATGTTGTCATTCGCGTAAAAGAAGAAGAGATAGGCGATTAAAGAACCAGATTACTCATTCTTTCCGTAGATTGGAAGGGGAAGTCGGGATACTCGTACAAATGAAAGCGAGGCTCGGTTTCTCCTTTTGTATAATTCCAAATGGATGCATAGTCTTCAATATCTTCGCCCATCTTGCTTAATTGACGCAAATAAGCCGCCAAGGATTTGTTTTCTACAATATAGATCTTTCCCATACGGTCTATGATCGGACTGTGGCGGCGTGTACGGTCGTGGTCGAAACGCAGGATGCGTTTTCCTTCGGGCGTGAGTCCTATCAGCCGGAAAGTCATGCTTTTCCCGATTGCCGGTAAGTTCAGCACATTGCGGTCGGTGGCTAAAAACGGCAATCGGTGCTTTTTCATGAATTGCTTTATTCGGGTGGCTACATCGCTTCGTTTGCTATTCGGCTCGTCCTGATTTTCTGATAAGAGATGGCACAGCTCTTCTGCTTGTTCCGCAGTCATTCGTCCGTATTTCTTTTCTTCCTGTTGCTCTTGTATGGAGCGGCTGTTGGGGGTAAATACGGTGTAGTTTTCATTGAATCCTTTGACCGAGAAAGTATAATAGCACATCACTCCCAATTTATTGAGGGCCTCACGAAGCCGTGCGGTATGTCCGCGTCGGGAAGCGGATACAGTGTACACCAGTTGGTTGGTTATGATCCATCCTGCCGAGAGAATCTTCCGGATGGCTTCTTCAGCTTCGGGGGTTATTTCCAATGGAGTTTGAAAATGGGTCTGTATGATAAATTGTCTCACTCCGATGGCTGAGGCTTTTTCTTTAAATTCTTTTAGAATCTCTACCAGTTCGTCGTTGATACGCATAGGCAAGTAGGCGGGTAGCCGCGAACCGAGCCTCATCCGTTGGATTTCTGCGAACTTTTCTCCTTCGGGACGTTGCAGGTTCGTTTTCTGTTTGCGTACTGCCATACGGTAAACGGCATTCAATAAATTGCGGAGTGTTTTGTTTTGGCTCATCAGTGCGTCGCCTCCCGTAATAAGAATATCTCGCAGTTGGGTGTCTTCTTCAAAATAGGTCATAAGGCGTCGCAGCTTGTGATCCCATGTTTCCTTCGGGCGTAAAGTGTCAAATTCAAAGTTCAGCCGTTCGCTTTGGAAGTCATACATCCGCTGGCACGAAGCGCAAAGCCCTCCGCACGCTCTACCCATTGTGTCGGGGATAAGAATGGCGACCTCCGGATAGCGGCGGTGTATGTTGTGCCCCTCAGGCAGTAACCATCCGGCGGCATTAGGTTTTCCAGCTTCTATCGCGTCTTCTTTTTCCCAGGCATGGATATGTCCGTAGGTTTCTACCAAGCGGGGAGAATAAAGGATGTAGCTTCGTATGGTTTCATCGTCGTATCCTTCTTTCGAGATGTTCAATAAAGATAAATAATAGGGAGTTGCGAAGAAAGGCATTCCTTTCTTGCGTGCCTGGTGAAGCAGGTACATGGTTTCTGTCGAAAGGGTGTTCCCAAGAAAGCGGTTTAACTCTGTCGGACTTTTAACAGCCATTGATAAATGAAAGCGCGATTCATTCCACCACTCGTTTACCAATCGGTATTTTTCCTCATAGCTGATCCCTTCTTCGAAACGGAAGCGTCCGGAAGACTTCGATTTACGGTTCTCTATTTTTTGAATCAGCAAATGAATCATCCGTTCCTTGTTTTCAGCCCGTATCTCTTTGACTTCTTTATTAAGACCGTCGGGCCATCGTTCGCTAAGGCTTTTGATTCTTTGGTGCGAGAGAGGGGGCATCGTCGCTCCTTTGAGGCGACGAAATACTTGGAATAATTCTATAAACAAATCAGTGGGCATTTCTGTATTTTCCAATGTGCCTGATAGAAATTGATGGAGTAAAGAAATCGTTTTCACGGGCATTTTTTGTCCTGTGGACAACTCATGCACTTCCTGTCCATCGTAATGGAGTAATGTTCGAATTTGCTCCCTTGCTTCTTCAGTCTTTTCATCGGTTGCAGAAAACTTATCCAAATATGCCGACAAGTCGGCCTTGAAGTCCTCGTTTGTCGGACTTCCCGAAGCTATTGCTGTTATTTCCGGTAATTCCTGAAAGTAAGTTTGCCTCAATTGAGAAAGAGTAAGGAGTAGCATTTTCTTTTGTTTCATAAGCAATTATTTTTATTTACCTTTAAATATAATAAAAAAAGCGGAGGAAAAATCCCTCCGCTTTTGTATGTTCTGAAACTTTTATATTTCTTTCTTTTTTGATAACAATTTCGCTTTTATTTAGTCTTATTGCTGTTGCAAGCCTGTTAATAGAAAATATTAGTAAGTAATAACAGGATCCAACTCTTTAGCCTGTGCAATCATTTTTTCCAATTCACTGACAGCCGGGACGCGGTTACAAAGATTTTTAGCTTCATTAGTTTCTACCAACTTGGCATGTAAGTTGGCAGGTACGCGGTGACGAAACTCTTTTACCGTATCCACTCCTGCTGCTTCCAGCAATTCGGCAAATTGTCCGGCGATTCCTTTAATGCGGAATAGGTCTGCATGATTTGTCCACTTGAGGATCAACTTTCCGCTAATGCCAGTTTCTTCGGCTAGTTTAGCACGTCCTGACGCCGTAGCTCCTTTTTGCAGTAAATCTTCGGTAGTCTTAATTCCGAGAGCATTTAATTTTTGTGCATATACTTCACCAATGCCCTCGATCTGTTCAATCTTATGTGCCATTTTCCGTTCTTTTTAAAAGGTTAATATTAAAAACTTTGGCACAATATAGAGATTCTTTTTGAAACGGGCAAGAAAAAAGGAATATTTATAGAATTTACTCATTTGTTTGACTCCTTTGCTATTCGGTTTTGGCATCTGTTTGCTCTTTGCGTTTGGGTTCTTTTTTCGCAAGCAGTAGAATGTTGTACACATATTCCGTCATCCATTCTTCTGAATAACCTAAACGTTCTTTATATTGGCGAACGGCTGCTGCCGTCTTGTGTACATCGTCCGCTTTCCATATCTGCTTTGTACAGACCTCATGCACAGACTTTTTGGTCATTCCGTAAAGCGCTTTTTTAAAGATAGAAGGCATACGGAGTTTCCATTGCATCAGATTGCCCATCAGCATCATCAAGTCGTTGGAGAAACCTTGATACATAAAAAGGTATGGCTGAATGTCGTTTTGAGTCCGGCAATTACGCTTTACCGAGGCGTCGATTTCTTTGAAAAAGTTTTCGCTGATCCCGTAGTCTTGCATCAGCATTTTGCGCGATGCCGATTTTTCCGCCAATCCTAATTTCCCGTTTTGAGTGGCTATTTTGAAAAGGCGTTTGAAGTTTGCCACGTCCGGTAAGAATCGGATGTTGGTGATGCCGAGATTGGTTGCGATAACTGACTGGAAATAAACCCGGGTGAGTGAGATGAAATCTTCTACATTACCGACTTGTGTTTTGTCGGATTTCTTCTTGAATACATCAAATAATCCCATTTTGTTATTTACGATTTTATTATTTACTATTAATTGTGTAACATTTGAGATGCTCGATTTCTCAAATCTTGGGCAAAGGTAGTAAATCTGTTGATTTTCACCAATACTCTGATTTGCTTTTCGATATCGGCCATACAATCTTCTTTTTGCTGTCATGATGTAAAGGTATGCCGGAGAACTGTTAATTCGCTTTTCGCTATCGGAGATACTTTCTTTTTTGTCATTTTTTTATGCGGAAATAGAACTTGTGATTCTCGAATATTGCTTCCACTATGCCGTAACGGATGAATTTAGCGAGCAAATGTTCGGCTGACCGGCGGGAAATTCCTGTTTGCCGGCAATAGCGACCGAGTGAAAATCGCGTGTCTTGTTCCAGCAGTTCGAGCAAGATTTGCTCATTTTCCGTATATCGAATCAATTCACCGCGGGGATTCTTTATTTGCTGCCACACACGTAAATGTACAGGAGTTGCCAGAATATTCTTATCTTGAATACGAATATAGGCAAGAGGCTTTTCGCTTTCGTCTTTGGCGTAAACCGGCTTTTGAGAACTTTCGTCAATCGATGCCAACAGAACTTGCCGCCCTTCTACGATATATGTCCGGATGGTATATTGCACTTTCGGGGTACAATAAAGTTGTGCAGCAGCCTCAATCATGTATTTTTCTTCTTCCGACCGTACACCGGCTATTTGTCCGTTATCTTTTACCCCGATAAGCAGGCGCCCTCCGTCAGTGTTGGCGAAAGCCGATAGTGTCTTAGCTATTTTGCGTGCATCAGATATCTCGAATTTGAAGTCTTGTTGCTGATGCTCGCCTTCGGCTATCAAAGCATAGATATAATCGCTGTCTGTAAACGGTTTCATAGTTACAAAGGTAGGTAAAAAAGGGGAAAATGTGCTTTATTATGGGGATTTCGGTCCTAATTTCAAAAAATATATATTTTTTTGTGTGTTTATTTCGAGAAACGGTGTATTTTTGCCACACATTATTAACGAAAAAATAAAAGGATTATGAAAGAATTGGTAGAAAAGATTGCAGCTTTATATGCTGACTTCTCGAAAGATGCTAACGCTCAGATTGAAAACGGAAACAAGGCAGCCGGAACCCGTGCTCGCAAGACTTCTTTGGAAATTGAAAAAGCAATGAAAGAATTCCGTAAAGCATCCTTGGAAGCTTCTAAGAAATAATCTTGGGAGTTCCTGTAATTATGTTACGTCCTAAATAAGCATTATAATGTTTATAGGATAAAAATAATTAACTTATCCAACCGTTGCAAGATTTTTTTGTAATGGTTGGACTTTTTATATGTTCTTATTTTCGGCTCTTATGGGAGTGAGCATTCTTCTTTTATGTAACGCAATGTTAGGGCGATATTTGGTTCCTGTTTTCTAATATCTGATTTTCTGCTTATAAACTTCGTATCTTGCCGTAATATCACGTACAAAGTTGTACGTCTCTATACCGCGGAAATATCCATTTTTGCAGACAGGGTCGTTGAAGTATTCTTCACTGCTTTTAAGCAAGATGTAGTTTTCCACATTGTCTTTCCAGATATATTTGTTTTTTCCATATTTATCGGCCAGAGCCATAGCGTCATAAATATGCCCTAAACCGGCATTATATGAAGCCAAAATAAAGTTTATCCGCTCTTCTTTATCTTTTATGGCTCTCAGGCTATGGTTGGTAGAGGCGATGTATTTAACGGCGGCCTTAATGCTTTCTTCGGCATTTTGTTCTTTACCTTGAGGTATTCCCATCGCTCTTGCTGTTGCAGGCATAAGTTGCATCAACCCTTTGGCTCCTGCCCAAGAAACTACCGTAGTATCGAAGTTTGATTCAGTATATGCCAAAGAAGCGAGCATACGCCAATCCCAGTCAATTTCCTCGGAATATTTTCTAAATAAATCGTCGAAATGCGATATTTTTCCTTCTTCTAAAGATAGTATAGGAGAATGCGGAGCCGTTTTACTGTTCTCGAAATAGCGTTTCATACTTGCCGTATATGCAGGAGAAGTCATATGTTCTTTGTGCCATTGGTTCGCGGCGGTGGCCAACTTCGGACAATCCCGCCGTACAGCCCATGAAGAACGTTGGTCGAAGCTGATGGAAAGATTTATGTTTAAGTTGGGATAATAAGTCTTGTTCAGTTTGGCGATATCATTATCGGCTACCGTATATGGTATTTCCCCTTGAGCGACTTGCGCTATCAATTCTTCGGATGTAATGCTGTCGCTACTTACGTTGTGGATATGAATACCGCCTCCCAATTCTTTGTTCAAATTTGTCAATCGGTCATAGAATCTTCCGGGCTTTACATATATGTCTTTTCCTACAAGGTCGGTAACATCCTTTAAAAGCGGGTATTTACCGTTTGCCTGTTGTATGATGACCTGATGGGTAATTACATCTTCACCGCAAAACAAAAGGCTGTCTTTCCACTCTTTGGTAATGGGTAGGTTGTAAGCAATTATGTCTCCTTCACCTGTAACAAGTTTTTCAATGAGATCTCGAATGCTATTGGCTACTTTAATTTTGAGGTTAAGCCCGAGGCTTTTTGCGAACTGTTCGCTTAGTTCGTACTGGAATCCCATTTCCTGCCCCCGGTATATGAAATAGGAAGTAGAGCTGTAGAGTGTTAGTACGACTAATTCACCGCTATCTTTAATCTGTGGAAGATCATGTGCTATTTGAATTTCTTTGCCGTGATGCCTGTTTCGGCATCCCGATATACAGTACAAACATATAAGGCATAGGAGTGCAACAAATGTCTTTACATCCTTTTTAAAGTTCTTATTTTTCATTTTTTAAGTGCTTCTTGATATACATTGTCAATATATCAACGGCTATTTTATTGTTACCGCCTTCGGGAATAATAAGGTCTGCGTATCTTTTGCATGGTTCGATGAATTGCAGATGCATCGGCTTTAAAACCCTTGTGTATCGTTCCATGACAGCTTCGGCTGTTCGTCCGCGTTCTACAACATCTCTTTGAATGACTCGAATCAAACGTTCGTCCGGATCGGCGTCTACAAATATTTTAAGATCCATCATACTGCGTAGTTTTTTATCGCACAGAGCGAGGATGCCTTCAATGATGATAACTTCACGCGGTTCGATGTGAATAGTTTTGGATTGACGTGTACAAGTCAGATAGGAATAAGTGGGCTGTTCAATGCTTTTTCCCTCCTTTAACATCCCCACATGTTTAGAGAGCAAGCTCCATTCAAAAGCGTCCGGATGGTCGAAATTGATGTTCTGACGTTCCTCGACGGGGACATGGCTGCTGTCTTTATAGTATGAATCCTGAGGTAATAAAACGACTTCTCCTGCGGAGAGGCTTTCGATTATTTTTCTTACAACGGTGGTTTTTCCCGATCCAGTTCCACCGGCTATTCCTATTATTAACATCTCTTTATAATGTAATTTGAACTAAATAGAGTATTTTTGCGTCATTTAATATGTTACAAATATAGAAACAATTCATTAAACTAGCAACGTATGGTAAAACACATTGTATTATTTAAATTGAAAGACGAAATCGCGACTGACAGAAAAATAGAAGTAATGAATAGTTTTAAGAAAGCTATCGAAGCACTTCCGGCAAAAATATCAGTCATCCGTAAAATAGAGGTCGGACTGAATATAAATCCGGGAGAGAGCTGGAACATAGCTCTTTATAGTGAGTTTGATACGTTAGAAGATGTGAAGTTTTATGCCGGTCATCCCGATCATTTGGCGGCAGGAAAGATTTTGGCCGAGACGAAGGAAAACCGGTCTTGTGTGGATTATGAAGTATAACCTTCTAAAATAATAAAAATGAAAAAGTTTTTCTTGCTATTATTCCTAAGTATAACGGCTTATACATTACAAGCGCAAATAAAGGAGCCCGTAAAGTTCAAAACAGAGTGGAAGAGTCTTTCTGATTCTGAAGCAGAAATAATATTCGCCGGTATTATTGATAACGGTTGGCATGTTTATTCAACGGAGCTGGGTGATGGTGGGCCAATCTCAGCAACGTTCAATATTGACAAGAAAGAAGGAGTCGAACCTGTCGGGAAATTAAGATTTGCGGGTAAAGAAATTGAAGCTTATGATAAGCTTTTCGAAATGAAGGTTCGCTATTTCGCAAATTCTGTGCAATTTATTCAGAAAGTAAAGCTGACCGGCGGTCCTTATTCGATAGAGGGGTATTTGGAATATGGAGCATGCAATGATGAAAGTTGCCTTCCTCCCACACAAGTGTCGTTTAAACATGCAGATCAATCCAAATCTGCCCCTGCTTTGCCTGCGGCTCCGGTTGTGAAGGATGAGAAAATAAAAAAAAACGAAGCTGACTCTGCTGAAATTGCTATAGCTCCGTTTGCCACGGATTCCGCCTCTGCGGAAATAGGTGAAGCGGCTTTTGCCACAGGCGATTTATGGAAACCCGTGATTACAGAATTGCAAGCTTTGGGAGAGGAGCAGGCAGGCGGAGATAAAACATGGCTTTATATCTTTATTGCGGGTTTCTTAGGCGGTTTGCTGGCATTGTTCACTCCCTGCGTGTGGCCTATCATTCCGATGACGGTCAGTTTCTTCTTAAAACGTAGCAAGGACAAGAAAAAAGGAATCAGGGATGCATGGATGTATGGGGCCTCCATTGTGGTTATTTATGTGACTTTAGGGGTTGCCATCACGCTTATTTTCGGTCCCAGTGCATTGAATGCGTTATCTACAAATGCCATATTCAATATATTCTTTTTCCTGATGCTGGTGGTTTTTGCCGCTTCTTTTTTCGGTGCGTTCGAAATAACACTGCCTTCGAAATGGAGCAATGCGGTGGATAGTAAAGCCGAGTCGACTACCGGGCTGTTGAGTATTTTCTTGATGGCATTTACTTTGGCATTGGTTTCTTTCTCTTGCACGGGACCCATCATCGGTTTGCTGTTGGTGCAAGTGTCCACTATGGGCAGTGTGATAGCTCCTACCATTGGAATGTTGGGTTTTGCCATTGCATTGGCTTTACCTTTTACATTGTTCGCTTTGTTTCCCACATGGTTGAAATCCATGCCGAAATCGGGCGGGTGGATGAATGTGATCAAAGTCACGCTTGGATTCTTGGAGCTGGCTTTTGCTTTGAAATTCTTGTCTGTCGCCGATTTAGCTTACGGCTGGAGAATTCTTGACCGGGAAACTTTCTTGGCGTTGTGGATTGTGATTTTTGCTTTGCTTGGTTTTTATTTGTTGGGAAAAATCAAATTTCCGCATGACGACGATGAATACAAAGTGGGGGTTACACGCTTTTTCATGGCTCTTATATCGTTGGCTTTTGCGGTATATATGGTTCCGGGATTATGGGGCGCGCCTTTGAAAGCAGTGAGCGCTTTCGCTCCGCCGATGAACACGCAAGATTTTAATCTTTATAAGAATGAGGTGCACGCCAAGTTTGACGATTATGATCTTGGGATGGAATATGCCCGTCGCAATGGTAAGCCTGTGATGCTCGACTTTACGGGATATGGTTGTGTGAACTGTCGTAAGATGGAGGCTGCCGTTTGGACTGATACGAAGGTCAGCGACTTGATGAATAATGATTATGTGCTCATTACGCTATACGTAGACAATAAAGAGCCGTTGCCCGACCACATAAAGGTTTCGGAGAATGGAAAAGAACGCACTTTGCGTACTGTGGGAGACAAATGGAGTTATTTGCAGCGTGTAAAGTTCGGTGCTAACGCCCAACCTTTCTATGTGTTGATTGATAACCAGGGAATGCCGCTAAATAAGTCTTATGCTTATGATGAAGATGTAGATAAATACGTTCAGTTCTTGCAAACAGGTCTGGATAATTATCGAAAGAAATAAGCGGTATTGTTTTTCTTTGCATGAGGGGAGAAGGTGCGCTTTTTGACACATTTACTGAATATCTCGTTTTAAAGGGATATTCTGTAAATGTCGTTGGATTTCGCAGATTTTATGTAATCGTTTCCTTATAAATTCAAATTATGCTGAAAATTTCATTTTATCTTGGCGGAAAAACCATTGGAAACTAAAATATAAAAAATTTTCTTTTAGTCTTTCCATCATTTTCTTCAAGTTCCAAGCAGTTGCAGCCAGATAAGCGTTGATTTGTATGTCTTTTTCAGCCCACAGGTAATTCTGTTCCATACGGAAGTCCTTTTTAAGATGTCCGAAAATAGGTTCAATTGCCGCTCTGGCTCTGCACTTGTATTCGTTTCTGCCGTTTTTGACAAGGGGTGTCTTTGGCTTTGGGTTTACCGGGAATGATGATGCTTACACCCCTTATTTGTTTGCGCCCCCTTTCCGCCTCGATCATAAATCAACTCTTGGGGTAATTTCAACCGACCAGCTTCCATCTGTGCAAGTAGTGGTTCTATTGTATCGCCCCGTCGTAAGGGTTTCCCAAAAATGCTTTTATAGCCGTGATAATTTTTCGCCCTTTTCTACCCGTGATTATTATCCCCACTTTATTACCGAACTCATATTGCTTGTGCGCCTTTCCCTTAGCAATACAGTGGGTAAAGGGAGCTCACCCGATATTTCGGGAGGATTAATTTGAAATGCTTATCTTTGCGGTATGGAACATCAAGGTCTTTTATCATTAGCTCAGTTACTTCTTCCCTCGGATACCTTGTTAAACTTTGAGGTAGTCCGCGTTGAAGAGGATAACTCCTTAATTCGAATCTATCTTGATGAGATCAAGGATAGCTATAAGAAGAATTCGGACTTAGAGTCTAAGGGTTTTCGCAAGGCAGTTGTGATTCGTGATTTCCCTTAGCAATACAGGCGTAGACTTAATTGTCCGTCGTCGTCGTTGGTATGAGAAAAGTAGTGGTCGTTACTTTTCGGAGAGTTATGACCTCAAAGCAAGAGAACCCGCAACTCGAAAGAGTTTGCGGCTTTTTTAAAAGGGTTGTATGGAGAGTATCCCTACGACCTCCGGTTCGCTTGACCGATACTACCACATCAATGGCGATACTTTTGAAAAACAGTATAAAGATATCTTGAGTGTCTACCGAGAGTGGCCTGAACTTTCGCATGCAGAGGATTGGTTGATTTTCCCGGAGAATATGAGTGAGAGTATCTGTATAGATGAAACAGCTCCTAGCAATGGAGAACTCTATACATTGGTAACCAATCGTGCATCTAAAGGAGGAAATGGAACAATCATTGCCATTATCAAGGGGGTGAAAGCCGACACCATTTGTGAGGTATTAAGACGTATAGATCGCGAAAAAAGACAGATGGTCAAGGAAATCACGTTGGATATGTCCAACTCCATGCTGGCTATTGTTCGGCGTTGTTTTCCTTGGGCGCTTCGCACCATCGACCGCTTTCATATTCAGAAATTAGCTTGTGATGCCCTACAAGAGATGCGCATCTCCCATCGCTGGGAGGCGATACAAGCAGATACTGATGCTCGTGAAGAGGCTGAGTTGTCAGGACTAATATACATTGCCAAAACAGTGCCAAATCAGTGATACCCCCGCAACTTCCAGCCCGTAGTCGATACCTTCTTTTTAAATCGGCTGACAAATGGACGCCTAGCCAAAAGTGGAGAGCAGAACTGCTCTTTGAGCAGTATCCTGACCTGAAGAAAGCCCATTCACTTACCCACTCCTTACGTATGATATTCTCTAGGAACTCGCACAAAGATGTGGCAAGAATGTCTCTTGCGCGCTGGTATGAATAAGTGGATCAAGCGGGCTTCAAGAGCTTTAATGTAATCTCGGCAACCTTGTATGAGCACTACGACGAGGTGCTCAACTTCTTTGTGAATCGTGCAACCAATGCCTTGCAGAATCGTTTAATGCAAAGATAAAATCATTTAGAGCAGCATTAAGAGGAGTGACGGATATCAGCTTCTTTCTTTTCAGACTTTGTAAACTCTATGCATAATCCCCCGAAATATCGGGTGAGCCCAAAAAAACAACTGACTCGCAATGAATTAGTTGGCTTTAATGTTAATATAAGTGGATATCCCATTTTAAAGCGGACATACTTTTATATAGGGAACTTTTTCAGGTTAGGTTCTGCGGGCTCTACAAGTAATAGTGAAAACGAGTAACATTCATTGCATATACTCTAAGATTACTCTATAATCTTGATAAGTAAAAAGAGCGGAACTGAGTATCCTGTTATGTTTCAATCTTCTGTGTCCGCTATTATTTTCTTTTTTGTCTTATGACTAGAGCTTAACTTATGGCCACAATACTTACAAAACTTCGTTTCCTTTTCGTGTCCTGTACGGTGGCACCCCGGACATCTCTTACCTCTATTATTGTCAGAGGTTTTTATGATTGAGGCAGACACGATACCCGTCGGCACGGCAATGATGGTATAACCCATGAGCATCACAAATGCCGACAGGAATCGCCCTATGCCCGTAACGGGAGTAATATCTCCGTATCCTACAGTTGTCATGGTGACAATGGCCCAATAGATGCTGTTAGGGATATTAGTGAACTGTGAGTTGGGATGTGTACCTTCTATCATGTACATCAATGTGCCGATGGAGGTGACAAGAATGACGACAAACAAAAAGAAAACAAGAATCTTTTTACTACTTTCTTTTACCGCATTGAGCAATCTTTCGCCCTCCGACAGAAAATTAAAGAGTTTGAATATGCGGAATATTCGTATAAGGCGGAAAGCACGAATAATAATCAGATATCGTGCTCCGGGAAAGATGATACCGATATATAGCGGCAGCGTAGCCAATAAATCTACAATACCAAAAAAACTGAATATATATGCGTGTGGTTTGGGAGAACAGTAAATCCGTGTCAGATATTCGAAGGTAAAGAAGAGCGTGAATAGATACTCCAATATAATAAATGGGGTATTCAGATATGCGGGAAGCCCTTGCAGGCTTTCTACGATAACCAGCAATACGCTGAGCAGGATACACCATATCAATGTTATGTCGAATATTTTGCCGGCCGGTGTGTCCGTATCGAAAATGATAGTGTATAATTTTTGTTTTAACTTCCGATTGTGGCGGAAATGTTGGAAAGTCTTTTTTATTTTCATCATACTAACCTTGTTCTATGTATAACAACTTTGTTTTTTATATATAGGACATCCGGCCTATAACGTGAAAAGCGAGAAAATGTTGTCCATTATACAAAATACCGCTTGCCGGACACCGGACTTTTTACATTCAATCTATCACCCAGTGCCTCTTGTAAGCTACCGTATTCTGAGGCTCATAGCGTATTCCTTCTTTGGTGGGTATGTGCAATACGTATGTTTTACCTCGGGGATTCTTCAGCGAATGATCTCTTAACCAGGCATTCGCATCTTTTAACTGAGCGTAAGTGATGCCGTGTTGCCGGGCAAAATGGCCGAGACTGTCGATAGATGTTCTGACCGTTACTTCTTTATAGGGGATAGCAGGGTATAGCTGTTCCCGCTTCAGTAAGAACCCGTAATGCTGAGGTTGACTGAAAACTTGTTTTGCCGCCAGTATCCGGAACATGTATCGGGAAGTCTCTTCTACCAGCCACAGATCCATGGCATGACCGGTCAATTGCTTTTCCAGTTGTGAGGATATGCGTGCCTGTCCGGCATTGTAGGCCGCAGAAACAGTCATCCAGTTGCCGTATTTGGCGTAGGCCTGCCTGAGGTATTTGCAGGCTGCTTGTGTTGCTTTCTCCGTGTGATAACGCTCGTCGACGTTATCGTTCACTTCGAGGCCGAACTCTCGTGCCGTGCCGGTCATGAATTGCCATAGTCCTGCTGCTCCCGCAGGGGATCGGGCTATATTGTTCAGATTGCTTTCAATGACCATCAGGTATTTAAAATCGTCGGGGATACCGTTTGCCTTCAGAATCGGTTCGATGATGGGAAAATATCGGTTTGCCCGTTTAATCATCAGCATTGTCGTAGAGTGCATATAGGTAAATGCCATCAATTCGCGGTCCATACGTTCGCGGCGGTCGTACGGGCGTAGGTCGATTACCTCTCCTGCAAACGAAACCTGTTCGGGAACTTTGGGTGAAGTTACGCAATAAGGAACCTCCGATTTTGCGGAATGTCCGTTCTCAACCGGTCTGGTACCTGTGAGTAGAGGGATTGCCGCGCCGATGCAAAGAGCAATTACAAATGTAAGAATATAGTTGATGCTTTTAGGCTGTTTCATTCGGTTGTATCTTTAATTCTGAATATGAGTTTTTGCAAAGATAACTTCATTTCTGTTTTCTCAAAGAACTTTTTGTGCATTTTATACGTTCTCTTAAACAGTAATCACTATATAAAAGGAGTATTATGGAGTACAATATTGTTCATCAACCCGGGCAGCAGCTGTTTAAAACGGAAGTGGAGGGGCGTACTGCTTTCGTGCAATATCGCTTGATAGAAGGAAGTCTCGATGTAATTCACACACAAGTACCTATTCCTTTGGAAGGTAGAGGTATAGCCTCCGCTTTGGTGAAAGCTGCTTACGGTTATGCTTTAGACAACGGACTGAAGCCGAAAGCTACGTGTTCGTATGCCGTGAAATGGCTCGAACGACATCCCGAACTCAGCAATAAAACGCTGTAGAGGTTTCATCGGGCGTTTCGAAGCTACAATGACTACCGGAGAAAGTTCTTTGTAAGCTGCCGCCATCTGATTACATCACTGTGTCTAACTGCCTGCCACTGCACGGGAAAGTTCTTCGTGAACTGCCGCCATCTGATTACATCACTGTGTCTAACTGCCTGCCACTGCACGGGAAAGTTCTTCGTGAACTGCCGCCATCTGATTACGTCACTGTGTCTG
>NZ_JACIDI010000001.1:280807-336292 GCF_014196225.1 Bacteroides pyogenes
CTGACTGCCTGCCACTGCACGGGAAAGTTCTTCGTGAACTGCCGCCATCTGATTACGTCACTGTGTCTGACTGCCTGCCACTGCACAGGAAAGTTCTTTGTAAGCTGCCGCCATCCTTGTCATTTTTTTGTTTTCCCCATTTTTATAAGGCCTCTGTTCATGGCTGAGCAGCCATGAACAGAGGTTCGTTTTTTATCCCTTTGTTTTTACGGGCATTCGCTTCCATATCCCGCGGGGAATCAGTTGCCAGAAGAATACGAGTAGTCGATACCTCCAATCGATAACCAGAACCCGTTTTTCCCGCTTCAATCCCTGTACGATTTGCCGCGCTACTTGTTCCGTTTTCATCAGCATGGGATAATGCTTGCCGTCGTTCAGCAGGTCTGTCCGTACAAAGCCGGGACGTATGTCGGTGAAGCGGATATTCGCCCCCTGCAAGTGAGCGAGTTGCTCCAGCGCATCCAGATAAGTGTTCTGAAATCGTTTGGTGGCAGAGTAGGCGGGAGCTACGCCCAGACCTTTTGTCCCCGCAATGGAGCTGATAGCAGCCAGATGCCCTTCCCCCTTTTCTTTAAAATAAGAAAAAGCCGTGTTTGTCATCCGTATGAAGCCGAGTACATTGGTGTGTGCGGTCTTCAGTTCTATGTCCGGTTTCAAGTCCGTGTTCTGGAACCCGACGCCGGAGCTAAGCAAAAACAGGTCCATCCCGCCTGTTCTTCTGATCAACTCTTGTAACTTTTCGGATGCGTCGTCTGATGTCACATCCAGTTCTTGTATCTCCACCTGTTGCGGAACCGTGCGTTGCAACTCCTCCAAGGCTTCGCGCCTTCTTCCGGCTATTCCCACTTTCCATCCCTCCTGAAGCAGGAGTTTGGCTGTTTCTTTTCCGATGCCCGATGTCGCTCCTATAATGATTGCTCGTTTCATACTGACCGATTGTTTTGGTATGTACGGGCAAATGTACGAGATTATTCTCAGATTTGCTTCGAAGTTGAATCTTTCTTTACACTTTGGTTTACTCGTACGAGGAAGTCGGTAAACTTGTATGCGGAAATCGGTAAACTTGTACGCGGAAGTCGGTAAATTCGTGCGCGGAAGGAGGGAAGCCGGATGAATTTCATAAAGCGGCTGAAGGCAGATTCTGTACTTATTCCTTATCGGGGCTCAAGAAATGGTGTGTTTTGTATGCCGAATCGGACTTATGTCATATCTTTGCAGCATGAGAAAATTATTGTGCCCGCAATGTAAGATTGCAGCGATGTATGTGAAGAACGAACAGGGAGACCGTTTGTTGGTCTATGTGCTCGAAGATGGAAAGATAGTACCCAAATCTCCGGAAGAATCATTGGAAGGTTTTGACCTGACGGAGGTTTACTGCTTGGGCTGCTCTTGGCATGGGTCGCCCAAGAGGCTGGTGATAAGATAAGGATTTCACGGTTTCGTGGCTTGACAAATGATTGCTTCCGTCCGGTAGGGGTGATAAGAAGACAAGCAATTCTCCGGTTTCGTGCTCTATCTGTGAGTTGGTGCGTCTTATCAAACAGACTGATATCCTTATGCGAAGCAAGTGTTTCCGGAGGGTAAGGCCGATGGTAATGGACAGGACTGTCGTCACAGTACTTCCGATGTGAATATTGTTATCCCGGAAGTTACGTAAAACGACTGCCCGGTTAGAAATCGGCGGTTTTCTCCACGCAAACTCTTTTCCCGTTGACGGGATGACGGAATTCGATGTATTCGGCGTGCAGATAGAGGCGATCTGCCTTTTTGCCGTAAAGCGTGTCGCCTGTGATGGGGCAGCCCAAACCTTGCGGATGGGCGGCGTGTACACGCAGCTGATGCGTGCGCCCAGTCAGCGGAAAGAAGTGCACGCGTATCTGTTTCTCCGAAATCTCCAGTATTCGGTAGTCGGTGACGGCAGGTTTGCCATGCTCCCGGCTGACTATTTGCCGCGGACGGTCTAAGGGATCGAGGCAAATGGGAAGCTCGATTCTTCCCGATTGCTTCAGCAGCCTTTCGTTTTCACTTCTATCCAGCAGGGCGATATAGCGTTTTTTCACCGTCCGTTGTTCGAACTGTGCCTGCAACTGCCGGTGTATCTCTTTGCTCTTGGCTATCAGCAGCAGTCCTGATGTAGCCATGTCGAGCCGGTGGACAAGCAGCGGACCGGTGGCTTTCGGGTATTTCTCCCGTATGAAACGGTATACGCAGTTGGCTTCTTCAGACTTCCCGGGTACGGAAAGCATGCCGGGAGGCTTGTTGATTACCGCCAACCATTCGTCTTCGAATACCGTTTCGGGCTCTTCTGTCCCCATGCTTTGGGCAAGGAGCGGATTTTCGTCTATTTCCAGTCCCCGGAGCATGTGTTGCAGAATAGGTTCGCATTTGCCTTTGCACGACGGATAGTAATGCCCGTGGCAGCGTATCTCCGTCTTCGGAGATCCGCCCCACCAAAACTCCGCCATAGCCAATGGCTTGAGCTTGTGGAGGTATGCGTATTGCAGCAGTTTGGGCAACGCGCACTCTCCGGCTCCTGCGGGAGGAACTTTGCCGACCGTTTGCGCGAAGATGGAGCACAAGTCTTTCACTTCACCCTTGGCATTCAGCATTCGGAACCGACCGAACAACTTTTGCTGCAAAGCCGCCGAACGTTCTTTCCGCTCGGCTTTTTGCTCCCTGATGGCTTCCTCATGAACTTCGATTTCCGCCTTCAGGGCTTCGAGTCTCGCTTGGGCTTTCCGTTCCATTCGTTTAACTTCCGCTTTCCGGAAGCGGCTCTCTTCGATCATAGCAGCCTGCTCTTCTTCCGAAGGGGCGGGGGAGGACTGCCGCCGCATGTCCCGTGCCTGCTTGGCTGCTTTCAAGGCTGTTTTCGCCTCTTGCAATGCTTCGGCGGCCTGTTGCGTTTCAACTTTCAACTTTTCTTGCAGGTTTACGTAAGCCGCATCCGTTTCCAATTCTTTGATGCGGGAGTTGATGGCCGATATCTGTTCCTCTTCTATTTTGAAGAAACCTTGCGGCTGCAACAAATCGTATACGGGGGGAACGAAGTAAGGATGATCGTTTCTTCCTGCCAGATTGCCCGAGAAAGCCGCCAGATAGCCTACCGTTCCCTGCTCGTCTTGCACCGCCAGCACGCCGAACATCTTACCGAGAGACAGCTCCGCTTCCCATTCTTTTCGGGAGCCGATATAGCGTTTCACCTCTTCCGCCGCCAATACGCACAACGGATGCGGCGTGTAGTGAAAAGGGTAAGTGAATTTCTCCGGCAGCGGGACGTGAGCTGCCGGACGGCTGAATAAATGAAATATCGGTTCGTATATCTGCGTCATTGTCGTGCAAAAGTAAGGAAATATGCGAATTTTGTTCTATATTTGTTCTCATATTATTCTTTTACCATCATAAAACAGCCAAATAATGAATAAACTTGTTATCAATTCGTATCAGGATTTCGAGAAGCTGATCGGGCAGCAGTTAGGAGTTTCCGATTACATAGAACTCTCGCAGGAACGCATCAATCTCTTTGCCGACGCCACGCTCGATCACCAATGGATTCATGTGGATACGGAGCGCGCCCGCGCGGAAAGTCCGTATCGAAGCACCATCGCCCACGGTTATCTGACGTTGTCGATGCTTCCTTATTTGTGGAATCAGATCATCGAGGTGAACAACCTGAAGATGATGATCAACTACGGGATGGATAAGATGAAGTTCGGTCAGGCGGTTCTGGCAGGTCAAAGCATCCGTCTGGTGGCGGCGCTGCATTCGCTCACCAACCTGCGCGGTGTGGCTAAAGCCGAGATAAAGTTTGCCATTGAGATTAAAGACCAACCGAAAAAAGCGTTGGAAGGCATCGCCGTTTTCCTGTACTACTTCGATTGATCTGTACATGGCTGCTACGGACGAGATAGGAAGGCATCGCCGTTTTCCTGTACTACTTCGACTGAACTGTGCATGGCTGGCTACGAATGAGATAGGAAGGCATCGCCGTTTTCCTGTACTACTTCGACTGATCTGTACATGGCTGACTACGGACGAGATAGGAAGGCATCACCGTTTTCCTGTATCACTTCGACCGATCGCCTTTAGTCTTTACTGCAAGATAGAATTCGGGAAATTGCTCGTAGAAGCATAAGTCCTTCCGGTTGCGGTGAACCCTCTTTTTTCTGGGGCGGTTCATCGCTTTCAGTATGTTTGCTCGCACGCTTCGCACAGCCGGCGGCAGCAATTCCGGCTCCATGATTTCAAGCAGCGTGCGCAGTTCCTGTTGCAGTTCGGGCGTGTCCTGTGTCAGCTTGTGCGCCAGCTTCAAGCATAGCGACCGGATGGCGGGAGGCTCTTGCTGCGATGTCATCCGCTCCATGCAGAAGTTCAGCAAGTCTATGCGCAGCGGAATGTCGAATGCTTCGCGGATGAGCAACGAAAGCATCAATCGTTTTTTCCCCACATGCGTGCAATGCGTCACGGAGTCGATAAGTTTGTCCTGCTTACGGCAAAGCTCCTCCAGTTCGCAGTCTGTCATGTGCGTGCACACCCACAACGCCTGATAAGCCACTTGGTCGTCCGTGTCGAATATCAGCCGGAACAAGTTTTTCCGGAGATTGTCGTCACTCTGCGCATAATACGTTATTTCCTGCACGTCCTCCATTTGTATTCTCCCGGAGAGCTTGGAGCGTAGATTTATTCTTTTCATTTTTTTGATTTATTTCATCACGTCGTTTGCCCGATCGAATTTTCATCTGCGGGCGACAGAACTTTCATGGATTCCGGACATCGTTTTCATTTGCGGCAGAAACGGTTGCTGTCTTTTTACAATGGGATTCCATTCGTTATAGGCAAGCCTTTGTCTGCGACAAACAGAGCCTTCATTCTTGTCGAACAGAACCTCTGTTTTTGACGAACAGAGCTTTTATTCCTGACGAATGAAGGTTCTGTTTGTTGTGCCCGAAGCTTTCATCTGCCAATAGGTCATTTGATTTCATTTCAGATTTCGGGGTGTACCGAAAACAATCCGCACACCCCTGACTCTTTGCGGCAAAGATATTTAAAATTCGTTGATGCCGCACAATAATATGAGAAGAATCGGTTTCATTTCCGTTCTCCGTACCCTTTTAGCTATTCCAGTTCGTCGAGAATCTTTTTCACGTCTACCGGTTGCAAGCGTCCGTACACTTTTTCACCAATCATCACTACCGGCGCCAGTCCGCAGGCTCCCACACATCGCAGGCAGTCGAGCGAATATTTGCCGTCCGGCGTCGTTTCACCCACGTCGATACCCAGCACCCTCCTGAATTCGTCGAGCAGCTTTTCCGATCCGCGCACGTAACATGCTGTTCCCATACAAACGGATATCGGATGCTTCCCTTTGGGCGCCATGGTGAAAAAGGTGTAGAAAGTGACTACCCCATATACTTTGGAAACCGGTATGCCCAGTTTGGAAGCGATGATTCGCTGCATCTCTTCGGGCAAATACCCTTGCAGATGCTGAGCCTCATGGAGTATGTTGATCAGTTCTCCGGGGTCGTTCCGGTGCTTGTCGCAGATTGCTCTGACCTGCTCTGCTATTTCACAAGCGAGTTTTATATCTGACATAATTTTTCCTTTTACGTTAGTTCTTGGATTTGTTGAAGTAGTGCGTGTGCAACAGCCTTTCCGACAGCTCGTCCAGCGGTTTCCCCAGATACTCTTCGTACAACTGCCGGATGTACGGATTATCGTGCGATTTGCGCAATTGCTTTTGGGAATCTTCGCGATAAAGCGCGTTGGCACGTGCGTAAAGCACGTCGGATTTGCCGTGGTGCAACGGCTGCCCGCCTCCTCCGATGCAACCTCCGGGGCATGCCATAATCTCGATGATGTGGTATTCGTTACGTCCGTTCCGGATATCTTCGAGCAGTTGCCGGGCATTACCCAGTCCGTGCGCGATGCCTACTTTAAGTTCGAATCCGTTCAGATCGATCGCTGCCCGTCGTACACCGCTCAGTCCGCGCACCTGTTCGAAGTTTACGTCTTCCAGAGTTTCACCCGTGTAGATTTCGTACACAGACCGCAGGGCGGCTTCCATCACTCCGCCTGTGGTTCCGAAGATAACCCCCGCTCCGGTCGATTCCCCCAGCGGATTGTCGAAGTTGCTGTCCGGAAGCAAAGTGAAACCGATGTTGGCGCGTTTGATGAGCCGTGCCAACTCGCGGGTGGAGATGGAGTAGTCGACGTCGGGGTGACCCTCTGTTTTGAACTCATGGCGGTCGCACTCGTATTTCTTTGCCAAACAAGGCATGATGGATACTACCGTCAGTTTCTCTCTGGGTATCGCCATCTTTTCCGCCCAATAGCTCTTGGCGACGGAGCCGAACATCTGTTGAGGCGAGCGCGCGGTGGAAGGAATGTCGAGCATATCCGGGAAATGGTGCTCGAAGAAGTTTACCCATGCCGGACAGCAGGACGTGAGGATGGGAAGGCGTACCGATTTGTCTCCGTTGAGATGTCTGGTAAGCCGGTTTAGAATCTCCGAACCCTCTTCCATAATGGTGAGATCGGCCGCAAAGTCGGTATCGAACACGTAGTCGAAACCCAGTTCCCGCAAAGCGTACACCATCTTTCCCGTGACCAGCGTGCCGGGTTTCAGTCCGAACTCCTCTCCTAAAGCTGCGCGCACGGCAGGAGCGGTCTGTACGATGACGATTTTATCAGGGTCGGCCAAGTCTTCGATCAGCCGATTGGTGTGGTCGCGCTCGGTCAATGCCCCGACGGGACATACGGCAACACACTGCCCGCAATAGGTGCATTCGCTTTCGGTCATCATTTTGTCGAAAGCAGGAGCAATGGTCGTATTGAACCCCCGTCGAATGGCTCCGAGTGCGCCGACCGTCTGCACTTCATTGCATACGCTCTCGCACCGGCGGCAGAAAATACACTTGTCCATGTTGCGGACAATGGATGAAGTGACTTCCCGCTTGCGCGGAGAGAGCTCGCCCCCGTTGAAAGGCATCTCGCGGATGTTGAAGCGCAGGGCCAGTGTTTGAAGCTCGCAATCGCCGCACTTGGGGCAGGTGAGACAGTCGTTCGGATGATCCGACAGAATCAGTTCGGCAATAATCTTACGGGCATTCATCACCCTCAGCGTGCTGGTCTTTACAACCATTCCCTCCGTACACGGAGTAGAGCAGGCAGGCGCCAAGTTTCTCCGCCCTGCAACTTCCACGACACACACGCGGCACGAAGCCGGATTGTTCTTGATGCAAGTCCCTTTCAAGTCGATGTGGCAAAGAGTCGGTATGTCGATGCCAATTTTACAGGCGGCTTCGAGAATCGTGCTTCCTTCGGCGACGGTAATGAAGTGACCGTCGATTTGAAGTGTAATCTGTTTTTCTTCCATAGCATATAGATTTTAGGAAACGAGAATCGCTTTGAATTTACAGCGTGCCATGCACATGCCGCACTTGATACAAAGACCGGGATTTATCACATGAGGCTTTCGTACCATGCCGCTGATGGCATCGGAGGGGCAGTGTTTCGCGCAGATGTGGCAGCCGATGCAAAGCTCGGGGTTGATCGTATAGGTAAGCAATGCTTTGCAACGCTTGGCTCGACAGGTCTTGTTTCTGACGTGCTCCATGTATTCGTCGTAGAAATTATCTATGGTGGATAGAACCGGATTGGGCGACGTTTGCCCCAGCCCGCAAAGCGCCGTGTCTTTGATGACGCGTCCCAGCGTAGAAAGCATTGCCAGATCTTTCTCATTCGCTTTTCCTTCGGTTATCTTATTTAATATCTCCAACAGGCGCTTGTTGCCGATGCGGCACGGAGTGCACTTACCGCAAGACTCTTCTACCGTGAAATCGAGATAGAAGCGGGCGACCGATACCATGCAGTCGTCTTCATCCATCACAATCATACCGCCCGAACCCATCATAGAGCCTGCAGCAAGCAAATTGTCGAAGTCGATGGGGGTGTCCAGATGCTTTTCCGTGAGGCATCCGCCGGACGGACCTCCCGTCTGTACCGCCTTGAACTTTTTCCCCTCTTTAATGCCTCCGCCGATTTCATAGATGACTTCCCGCAAGGTAGTCCCCATCGGAACTTCGATGAGACCTACGTTATTTATCTTTCCGGCAAGCGCAAACACCTTCGTTCCCTTAGACTGTTCTGTACCGATGGAGGCAAACCACTCGCTTCCCTTAGTCAGTATCACGGGTATGTTGGCCAATGTCTCCACATTGTTCACGTTTGTCGGCCTTCCCTGATAACCGTACTCTGCGGGGTAGGGGGGCTTTAGTGTCGGTTCGCCTCTTTTGCCCTCCATCGAATGGATCAATGCAGTCTCCTCTCCGCATACGAAAGCTCCTGCTCCGTAACGAATCTCGATATCGAAAGAAAAATCGGTTCCTAAGATGTGGTTGCCGAGCAGCCCATATTCCTGTGCCTGTGCTATCGCCTTCTTCAAACGTTGTATGGCGAGCGGATATTCTGCGCGGATGTAGACCAGCCCTTTCGATGATCCGATGGAATATCCGCAGATAGCCATCGCCTCTACGATGGAATGCGGATCGCCTTCCATGATGGAACGGTCCATGAATGCGCCCGGGTCTCCCTCATCGGCATTGCAAACTACATACTTCATATCCGATTCCTGTTTATGTGCGAACTCCCATTTCATTCCGGTAGGGAATCCCCCTCCGCCCCGGCCGCGCAGGCCCGACCGCTTGATGGCGTCGATGATTTCCGTCGGTTGCTTAAAAAACAGACAGTCGGCCAAAGCGAAGTATCCGTCGCGCGCAATGTATTCTTCGATATTTTCGGGATCGATAAAACCGCAATTACGCAAAGCAACTCTCATCTGTTTCCTATAGAAATCCATGTGTTTGGAGTCGCTGACAGCCTTTTGAGTCTTCGGGTCTTCGTAGAGCAGTCGTTCCACTTTATGCCCTCCGACAATGTGTTCGCTGATAATTTCTTCCGCGTCTTCGGGGGTAACCTGTATGTAAAACGTATTATCCGGAATGATTTTCACGATAGGTCCCTTCTCGCAGAAACCGAAACAGCCCACGGTAATCACTTCCGCTTTATCGGCTATGCCGTTCTTTTCAATCGCTCTTATCAGGTTCTCCCTGATAGTATGGCTCGAAGAAGCCTTGCATCCGGTACCTTCGCAAGTCAGTATCTGAAGATGTTCCGTGCCGGCTGCCAACCCGCAGCTCTCTTCTACCGGCTTCACGTTGCTTTCTTCACGCAAGAGTAAGGCGTGCGCCGCTCTTTTCCTGATTGTTTGTAAATCATAGATAGATAGAAGTTTCATAAGTGTTAGATTTTGAAGACTTTGCAAATATATGTGATATATTTCAGATTCTCACATCAGGCTATAAAAATATGTGAGAATACTTTCGGATTCTTTCTTTATCAGAGAAAAATAAAAAGAAGCACCGTTATTAGTCCGTACAAAAGGAACTAAAACGGTACTTCATTGGATTTGTTTCGCGAAGCGGAAGAACTTTCTGCGGAACTAATCTATACTAAAACGGTACTTCGTTGGATTTGTTTCCCGGCATCGGTCATGCGGGAGAGTATAGGAGAAGACAAAGCGGTGCTTCTCCTATATTTAAGTTTCAAACTCTTGTTTCGGTTTATTCACATCCGCTTTATGGCATTCTGTTATTGCGAAATGTTTATATACGGACTCCGAGCTTTTAATTACAACCTCATCACGTCTTCTTCGAATTGGTCCTTATTTCCTGCTGCCTTATTGCGTATTCTGCTCCGGTAATTATAAATAGTGGCCAAAGAATATCCCAGAAAGTGTGCGATCCGATTACTGTCCGTCACACCTAACCGGATAAGCGCGAAAATGCGAAGCTCTGTGGTCAGCAGTTCATCCGATTTGGGATATATTTTCCCCTCTTCCATCAGCAGATCGTTGAATGAAGAAATGAAGTTCGGAAACAGTTTCAAGAAAGATCTGTCGAATTCATTATAGAATTCATCCCGTTCATCGCGAATGAATTGCTCGGATTTAATGGCTTTGAATAAGTCTTCAATTCGCGAAGCCATCGCTAATTTGGCTAACGAACGCCTGTATGTCTCCAGCTTGTCCAAGTAGTTCACGCATCTGTCGAGATAGCGGGCGATGTATACTTCTTTAATTTTGCCGGTTTCTTCCAACTCTTTATTCACTGCTCGCATTTGTTTATTGGCTATGCTCAAGTCGCGGCGCATGGCAGAAAGTTTTTTCATCCACCGATATAAGAAAAAAATGGCAATGAGCAGGAACAAAGACAATATGCTGATGCTGATTAATAATATCCGTGAAACGGCCCGTTGCCTTTCCTCTTTCAGTTTATATGCTTTGTCGATGATCGGGAAAAAACGGGTTACTTCGATAAAACGCAAGCGGGCATTAGAAGCTACCGCATCTTCCATCGAACGGCTTAAATATTTGTAAGCGCGATCGATATCCCCGCGTTCATACATCAATTGAGCCAGTTTTTGCAGGGAAGCATATTCTCTGACCGATGATTCCAAATCTGCAATCGCTGTGAGTGCCAGATAGTAAGCCTCCTGTTCTGCATCTTCTTTTATATTGCAGGCTTCGGAAAGTGTATAATAGATATATGCTTTTTGTCGCAGGTCTGTTGTGTCTTCGAGTATTTTGTTCAGCATAGCCATTGCTGTGTCAGGGTGGTCATTCACTATATTCTTTTCTGCCAAAACGATTGTCCTGTTTATTCCTGCCGGCATCGAAGCGATAATGGAGTCACGATACAAATCGGTTTTCTTCAGGTATTTTATTTTTTCCTGTTGATTGGTCGTATAATCTGCCAGCCAGCCGTAGCAGGCACGATACGTTTGATAGTAAGATTGCAGGGTTTCTTTTCCCAACTTTCGGGGATTGATTTGCCTTAATTGTTCTAATGCTTCATTATACATTCCCATTACTCCCATTACTGTGGCCCGATCGATAATCAGTTCGTCTTTTAACTCCGGTCGACGAAGTGACGACAAAAGATCCATTTGAAGATCGATGTAATGAAGTGCGGAGTCGGCTTGATAGTGTAAATATGCGTCGAATAAAGAACCGCACAACCTGTATTTCTTCAACACGTCGCCGGAGTGGGTAAGCTGTTGTTTCAGTTCGTCTATTTCTTTTTCTTTCCGGAGTTGCAGGACATTTTTCTCATTCATCACCTTATCCAGTTGTTTGAAGATTGCTTTATCATCTCTGTGTTTTGCGAACAAAGCAGATGAGGAGATAAACAAGAGAAGCAGGATATGATAAATTATCTTTTTCATAAGATTACTTCTTTAGATTCTTACAAAGATATAAATATAGAAAGGAATATAAAGAATATTGCCGTTACTATTTTCATTTCACTTTATATTATTCTCATTCTGTCACAGGCAACCTATCCTTATAATCAATGATATACTCTTTTTATCCTTTATATTTTTATTCTAATGCAGCAAAGCGACCAACAGGAGCTTTATTTTTGCATAAAACGTTTTTGGTAACCCTAAATATAACTGTTTATCATGAAAAGACTTTTTATATTAGTAGCCCTTTCTACTTTTTGGGGATGTCATTCTAAAATAATAGCGGCAACTCCTGTCGTTAAAAAAGTAGCCCCTTCTTTTTGGTGGGCGGGAATGAAGAATCCTGAGTTGCAAATATTGCTGTATGGCGAGCAAATATCCTCAGCCTCGGTCAATCTTTCATCAAGCGATATCCTGTTGAAGGAGGTGGTAAAGCAAGAAAACCCCAACTATTTGCTTCTTTATCTGGATGTGTCGAAGGCTTCTCCGCAACAATTCCATATCTTCTTGAAACAAGGAAACAACCGACTGACGGTTCCTTATGAACTGAAACCTCGCCGGATGGGAGCGGAGAATGTTGAAGGCTTTCATTCGGGAGACGTACTTTATCTGATCATGCCCGATCGTTTTGCCAATGGCGATCCTTCCAACGACAGAATTTCCGGGATGCTTGAATCGAAAGTAAACCGTAACGATCCGTTCGCTCGTCATGGAGGCGACCTGAAAGGGATAGAAGAGCATTTGGATTATATAGCCGATTTAGGCGTCACTGCTCTTTGGTTGAATCCGGTTCAGGAAAACAATATGAAGGAAGGTTCTTACCACGGATATGCCGTTACCGATTATTACCGGATAGATCCCCGCTTGGGCACTAATGACGATTTTCTTCGCTTGGTCGGTCGGGCAAACTCTAAAGGGATTAAGGTAGTGATGGATATGATTTTCAATCATTGCGGAAGAGAGAATTACCTGTTCAGGGACATGCCTTCCAAAGATTGGTTTAATTATGAAGGCGAATATGTACAGACTACTTATCAGACCATTACTCAGTCCGATCCGTATGCAACCGACTATGCGAAAAAGATAGCTGTCGATGGTTGGTTTACCGAATCGATGCCCGATTTCAACCAAAGGAATCGTCATGTGGCAACCTATTTAATTCAGAACAGTATTTGGTGGATCGAATATGCCGGTATTAATGGCATCCGTCAGGATACCCATCCTTATGCGGATTTTGATATGATGGCGAAATGGTGCCGGGCTGTGAATGAAGAATATCCTGCTTTGAATATTGTGGGAGAAACATGGCTGGGAAGCAATGTGTTGATTTCTTATTGGCAAAAAGACAGTAAACTGGCCGCTCCGAAAAACTCTTACCTGCCTTCTGTCATGGACTTTCCGTTAATGGAGCACATGAACAAGGCATTCGACGAAGAAACGACCGACTGGAACGGAGGACTTTTCAGGCTCTATGAATATTTGGCACAGGATATCGTATACCCCGATCCGATGAATCTGCTGACTTTCCTCGACAATCACGATACCTCACGCTTCTTTCGCTCCGATGATGATACTAAGAATCTCGACCGTTATAAACAAGCGCTCGTGTTTTTATCGACTACGCGCGGCATTCCCCAGATATATTATGGAACGGAAATTTTAATGTCCGCCGATAAAGCGAATGGCGACGGATTGCTTCGTTGCGATTTTCCCGGAGGATGGAAAGAAGATACGCTCAATTGTTTTGAGAGTTCCGGGCGCACCGCATTGCAAGAAGAAGCATTTTCCTTTATGCGCGCATTGCTTCAATGGCGGAAGGGAAACGAAGCGATAGCCAAAGGCGATTTGAAGCAAATAGCTCCTTATAAAGGCGTGTATGCGTATCGGCGTAAATACGGAGAAAAATCGGTGGTGGTTTTCCTGAATGGTAATAATCGGGAACAAACAATCGACTTGACTCCTTATCGGGAAATTCTACCTTCTTCTACTGCCATCGATGTTTTGACGAACAAAACGATTCGGCTCGAAAAAGATATGACACTTCCCGCGCGTGGTTTCTATGTTTTTTCTTTCTGAATAAGTTCACTACGACTTATATTTATCGCTGATATAAAAATGATTAATACGCTTATATACAGTATGGTATGATTTATATGCGTTTGTATTTTTATTCTATTGAAAATGTTTATATAAGATAGAGGCTAAATTTGCAATATACCGAACTAAAAGGGATAGCTGTTAGCTTATAATTTAATACCATAAATAAAATGAAGAAGAATTTTCTACTTATCGCTTTTCTTTGCGTTGCGGCTTTGATGAATGCGCAACAAAGACTGACCTCGCCGGATGGAAATCTGGTTATGACTTTTCAAATCAATCAAAAAGGTATTCCTACGTATGAACTGACCTATAAAGGCAAACCGGTAATCAAGACCAGCCGGTTGGGTTTGGAGTTGAAGAAAGAAGATGCGGCCAAGACAGATTTCGATTGGGTAGACCGCAGAGATCTGACAAAGCTCGATGCGCAAGCAAATCTTTATAGCGGCTTTGTTTTGAAAGAAACGAGCACTTCTACATTTGATGAAGTTTGGCAGCCGGTTTGGGGAGAAGAAAAAGAAATTCGCAATCACTATAATGAATTGGCTGCCACATTGCATCAGGCCGAAACCGATCGTCAATTGTTGATACGCTTTCGTTTGTTCAATGACGGATTGGGTTTTCGTTATGAATTCCCCCGTCAGAAGAATCTGAATTATTTCATTATAAAAGATGAACGCACTCAGTTTGCCATGTCAGGTGACCATACTGCTTTCTGGATACCCGGCGATTACGATACGCAAGAATATGATTATACTACTTCTCGCTTGTCGGAAATCAGAGGATTGATGAAGAAAGCAATCACTCCGAACTGTTCACAGGCTCCTTTCTCGGCTACAGGTGTACAAACCTCGCTGATGATGAAAACCGATGACGGTTTATATATCAATCTTCATGAGGCTGCTTTGATCGATTACTCTTTAATGAACTTGAATCTCGATGACAAGAATTTCGTTTTCGAATCATGGTTGACTCCCGATGCACAAGGTAACAAAGGCCACTTACAGACACCTTGTACCAGTCCTTGGCGCACGGTTATTGTGAGTGACGATGCACGCAGTATTCTTGCTTCACGCATCACGCTCAATCTGAACGAGCCTTGTAAGATAGCGGATACTTCATGGATTAAACCTGTGAAATATATCGGCGTATGGTGGGACATGATTACAGGAAAAGGCTCATGGGCCTACACAGACGAATTGAGCAGTGTGAAACTGGGAGTTACCGATTATACAAAAACGAAGCCGAACGGTAAGCACTCCACCAATACTGCGAACGTAAAACGCTATATCGATTTTGCTGCTACCCACGGATTCGATGCCGTACTCGTAGAGGGCTGGAACGAAGGATGGGAAGATTGGTTCGGCAACAGCAAAGATTATGTGTTCGACTTTGTTACTCCGTATCCTGATTTCGACGTGAAAGAAGTTCAACGTTATGCTGCAAGCAAAGGAGTAAAAATGATGATGCACCATGAAACTTCATCTTCCGTTCGTAACTACGAGCGTCACATGGATAAAGCCTATCAGTTTATGGTGGATAACGGATACAATTCCGTGAAAAGCGGCTATGTGGGCAACATCATTCCCCGTGGTGAACATCACTACGGACAGTGGATGAACAATCATTATCTGTATGCGATAAAGAAAGCGGCCGACTATAAAATTATGGTTAACGCACATGAAGCTGTCCGCCCTACGGGAATTTGCCGTACATACCCTAATCTTATCGGTAATGAGTCGGCTCGCGGCACAGAATATGAAGCTTTCGGAGGAAATAATGTAAATCATACGACAATACTTCCGTTTACTCGTTTGTTGGGCGGACCGATGGATTATACGCCCGGTATATTCGAGACGGATTGCAGTAAAATGAATCCGGACAACCATTCCCGCGTGCGTTCTACTTTGGCCCGTCAGTTGGCTTTATATGTCACGATGTATAGTCCGTTGCAAATGGCTGCCGACATTCCCGAAAACTATGAACGGTTTATGGATGCTTTTCAGTTTATCAAAGATGTAGCGATCGATTGGGATGAAACCCGTTATTTGGAAGCAGAACCGGGGCAATACTTAACTATTGCCCGTAAAGCGAAAGGAACGAACGACTGGTATGTAGGCTGCACCGCAGGTGAAGGAGGACATGCTTCCAGACTTTCACTTGACTTCCTTGATTCGGGAAAACGGTATGTGGCTACGATATATGCCGATGCGAAAGATGCCGATTGGGAGAAGAATCCGCAAGCATACACCATTCGCAAAGGAGTGGTCGGCAATAAAACCAAGTTAAATCTTCGTGCCGCCAATGGAGGCGGATACGCTATCAGCATTAAAGAGGTAAAAGATAAATCAGAGTTGAAAGGATTGAAAAGGTTTTAAAATAAAAAGGTTCTGAAACGCAAAGTTTTCAATAGGTATTTTGTGAGAGAATAATTAAATCTTATATACTAACTTAACTTTAAATTAATGACATGAAAAGGTTTTTGATGCTTAAAGCACTACTTTTCGTAGTGGGCTTACTCTTGTCCATAGGAGCGTTTGCACAGCAAATGACGGTAAAAGGACATGTGAAAGACGCAACAGGAGAACCGGTAATCGGTGCCAACGTATTGATAAAAGGAACAACCAGCGGAGTTATCACCGATTTTGACGGAAACTTTGTGTTGCAAGCTAAACAGGGTGATGTTGTAATCATTTCGTTTGTTGGATATCAGACACAGGAATTACCGGTACAACCCGTGCTTAATGTGGTTCTGAAAGACGACTCCCAGTTACTCCAGGATGTAGTGGTTATCGGTTATGGTACGGTGAAGAAGAACGACCTGACCGGATCGACTTTAGCGATCGATGCGGATAAAATGGTAAAAGGAGCTGCAACATCGGCAACCGACTTATTGGTCGGTAAGGCTGCCGGTGTGAGTGTGATAACCAATGGCGGCGCTCCCGGAGCCGGGGCCACTATTCGTGTCCGTGGCGGTTCGTCTATGTCTGCGAGCAATGATCCGTTGATCGTTATCGATGGCGTTCCGGTAGATAATGGCGGTATAGATGGTATGAGTAATCCTTTGGCGACGATTCATCCCAATGATATTGAAACTTTCACGATTCTGAAAGATGCTTCTTCGACTGCGATTTACGGTTCTCGTGCATCCAACGGTGTTATTATCATAACAACGAAAAAAGGGAAATCGGGTAAGGTCAAGGTAAATTATAGCGGTACGTTTTCTGTAAGCACTAAAACGAAAACCGTAGACGTGATGGGTGCTGATAATTTCCGCTCTTTTGTGGAAGAAAAGTTCGGTAAGGAAAGCAATCAGTACGCCGCTTTGGGTGAATCTTCAACGGACTGGCAGAAAGAAATATTTCGTACCGCTCTCAGCACAGACCATAATGTCAGCGTAGCAGGTGCAATACCTCATATGCCATATCGCGTATCGCTTGCGTATACCAATGAAAACGGTATTTTGAAAACATCTAATTTGCAACGTTGGACGGGTGCTGTCAGCTTAAATCCGAATTTCTTCGAAAAGAAGCTGAACATTCAGTTGAATGTGAAAGGCGTATATAATACCAATCGTTTTGCCGATACGGGTTCGATCGGTATAGCTACGCAATTTGACCCGACACAGCCTGTTTACATGGAAGGTTCGGATTTCGGAAACGGATATTATATGGCTTTGGATAAATCAAAATCGCCTATCGGTATCGCGCTGGCCAATCCGGTTGCCATGTTAGAGCAAAAGCATGACGAGTCTACCGTTTATAGAAGCATCGGTAATGCTCAGATCGATTACAGAATGCACTTTTTGCCTGAACTCCGTGCCAACCTGAACTTAGGATATGATGTTTCCAAAGGTGAAGGAGATGTTATTATCGAAGATAATTCTCCGATGACTTGGGTAACCGGTAATTATAAACAAGGCTGGGGCGAGAACTCACATTACTATCAGTTGAAGCGCAACCTTTTGCTTGATTTCTATCTGAATTATGCGAAAGAGTTCGGAAAACATAATTTAGACGTGATGGCCGGATATTCATGGCAACACTTTTATAACAGTACAAGCCGCTCTTATCCTTATTCGGAAGCAATGGCAAAGAAAAAGAACGCCTCGGAATACAAAGATCCCGACAGCTATGAAACAGAGAATTATCTGGTATCTTTCTTCGGTCGTTTGAATTATTCGTTGATGAACCGGTATTTACTCACCTTCACGCTTCGTAATGACGGCTCTTCCCGTTTCAATAAAGATAACCGTTGGGGGTTATTCCCTTCTGTAGCTTTGGCATGGAAGATGAACGAAGAAGGATTTATGAAAGATGTAAGAGCCATATCCGATCTGAAACTTCGTTTGGGATACGGTATTACCGGACAACAAAATCTTGGAAACGGCGATTATCCCTATCTTCCCCGTTATATGGCAAGCAAAGCCGGAGCTGCTTATTTCTTCGGCGACAACAAATATTCATTATTGGTTCCGTTGGCTTTCGATGCCAATCTGAAATGGGAGGAAACTACCACTTACAATGTCGGTATCGACTATGGATTCCTGAACGGACGCATTACGGGAGCATTAGACCTGTATTATCGTAAAACGGAAGATTTGCTGAATACGGTGGCTGTTGCTGCAGGAACAAACTTCAATAATGAGTTGCTCACGAACGTAGGTACACTGGAAAATAAGGGTATTGAGTTTTCAATCAACGCTCATGCCATTACTTCAAAGGATTGGAATTGGAATTTGGGATATAATATCTCATATAATAAAAACAAAATTACAAAGATGACCATCAACGACGATCCGAACTATGTGGGAGTTATTCATGGGGGTATCGATGGAGCTACCGGTACTAACGTAATGATCAATGCGGTGAATAATCCTTATAATTCGTTCTATGTTTTCGAACAGATTTATGACCAAAACGGCAAACCTATCGAAGGCGCTTATGTCGATCATAACGGTGACGGAAAAGTCGGTGAAAAAGAGAATGACGGAGATTTGATTGCCTATAAAAAGTCGGCTCCCGATGTGTTTATGGGACTTACTTCACAACTCTCATACAAGAATTGGGATCTTTCGTTTGCCATGCGGGCAAGTATCGGCAACTATGTTTACAATAATGTTCAATCTAACCGTGAGGCATGGGGAGGTTCTGAAATGTATGATAATACAGGCTTCCTGAAAAACAGGATCAATAGCGCCAGAGATACGAATTTCAAAGAACCGCGCCGTCGCTCGAGCTATTATGTGCAGAATGCTTCTTTCTTGAGAATGGACAACATTTCACTGGGCTATACATTCAATAAATTGTTTAACGAAAAGCAGACCGCAAGGGTCTATGCAACGGTGCAAAATCCGTTTGTTATTACAAAGTACAGCGGTTTGGATCCTGAAATAAGCGGAGAAGGAATCGATAACAACATCTATCCCCGTCCGCGTGTGTTTATGATCGGACTTAATCTTAACTTCTAAACTATCAAAATATGAAAACAGTAAAATATTATATAGCTGCTGCCCTGATAGGGTTGGCGTTTACCGGAACTTCATGCGTAGGCGATTTGGATACTGTTCCTCTGTCCGACCGTGAAAAGACTCCGGATAAGGTTCTGGGAAATCAGGAAGCTCCATATTTGGAAAGCTTGGCAAAAATATACGCAGGCATGGTAATGGCCGGAAATGCCGGTGGCGATAACGACGTAGATGTCTCGGGAGTCGATGGCGGTAGTCAGGCTTCTTTTCTGCGGGTACTTTGGAATATGCAAGAGTTGACTACCGATATGGCTCACTGTGCATGGACCGATGACGGTATACCGGGATTCAACATGGTGACGTGGGGAGCCAACAGCCCTTGGATTAAAGGTAATTATTACCGTTTGTTTTATCAGATCAATCTTTCGAATGCCTTATTAAGAGAGACTACTGAGGATAAAATAGCTAAGCGAGGCATTACGGGTGAGGTAGCCCGGCATTTGAAACAGTATCGTGCGGAAGCGCGTCTGTTACGTGCCATGAACTATTGGTATTTGTTGGATTTGTATCGTAATGTTCCTTTGGTAACTGAAGATAGTCCGTTGGGAGAAAAAGACAAACTTCCCACACAGATATCTCCCAAAGAGTTGTTCTCCTTTATCGAAACAGAATTGAAATCTCTGCTTGAGTCCGGAGATTTGCTGAAACCGGTAGTGGGATATTCTCAGCAATACGGGCATGCGGATACGTCGCTGGCATGGGCTATGTTGTCCCGGTTGTATCTGAATGCCGAAGTATATATCGGCGAAAACCGTTATTCGGATTGCATTGCCGCTTGCAAGGAGATACTGAAAGTAGGTTATGAGTTGGAGCCTGAGTATGGGGATATGTTTAAAGCGGATAACCACACGTCGAAAGAGATGATTTTCCCCATCCGATACGAAGGAGAAGAGACTTTGACATGGGGAGGAATGACTTCTTTCCTTTGCTGGGGATCGGCCGAACTGAAAGATGTAACGAATGCCAAAGACGCTTGGCAGGGTGTTCGCGCCAAATCGTCTTTGCTGAGACTTTTTGAAAAAGAAAAAGAGTCGGATAAGGACAACCGTAAGGCTATGTTGCATACCGATCTTACTCAGAATATAGAAATTGTAGATCAAACCGCGTTTAAAGATAACGGAATTCCCGTTGCCAAATATTACAATGTGAATAAAGACGGCAGCATGCCTCCTTCCAAAGAGGCTTGGATCGACTTCCCCCTGATTCGTTTGGCCGAAATTTATTTGAGCTATGCCGAGGCTGTCCTTCGTGGCGGTCAGGGAGGCGATCGCGCTACTGCTTTAAAATATGTGAATGATTTGCGTAAGCGCGCATATAAGGATAAGGCTGCGGCTGTTATCACCGAATCCGATTTTAATCTGGATTTTCTGTTGGATGAAAAAGGACGCGAATTCTTCTTTGAAGCTCAGAGACGTACCGACCTGATACGTTTCGGAAAATTCACCGGAAGCTCTTACTTATGGCCGTGGAAAGGCGGAATACCCGGCGGAAAAGCTGTCGAGGAGTATCTGAAACTATTCCCGTTGCCATCGGATGAGATTGGTTCGAACACAGCTTTAATACAGAACGAAGGATATAAGAGATAACATTGAAGAATACTAAGTTATGAAAAAGATAAGTTATGAAAAAGATATATTTATTCACTATATTGTGCATGGGGATATTGGCTTTTTCCTCATGTGAAGACGATGCTACCCCGGTATTGAGCGTAAAGTCTCCGGCAAAATTGGAACAACTGGCTCAGAGCGAATATAGATTCACGGCAGACAATGCGACTGAAATGTTTACGGTGCGCTGGAAGCCCGCCGATTTCGGATTCGCGGCGGTGGCGGATTATACGGTAAGGATGACGAATAAGGACAACGGTAAAACGTTGAATCTGGGAGTAACGAAATCCAATGAATTATCGTTGTCTTACAAGGATATTAACGCTTTTCTGGGTCAAATGAATGTTTACCCGGGACAAACGGGAAATATGTCGATATCTCTTTCTTGCTCGGCTTATGACTCGAAACTGAATGAGAATTTTGCCGAAGCGATTGATTTTAAGGTTGTGCCTTACGACCCGAAAGCAGTAGAATGGAACTATGTCTATGTAGCGGTAGGCTATCCTGACTGGGACTGGACGAAAGCTTACATGCTGGGAGACCTTGATGAAAACGGAGACTACGAAGGCTATGTAGATTTTCCTGAAGACAATGCAACTTTTGCCATATTGGATGGCAAAACATTGCAGCCGATCGTTGAGGGACAACAGATTGCGAATAAGGGATTCTATCATCTTCTGCTGTCAGGCGGCGAATTGAAGCCGGTAGGCGCTGCGCAGCAATGGGCGCTTATCGGTGATGCGACATCCGGAGGATGGGGCTCGGATACTTCTTTGGATTATGATGCGGAAACGCGCCTGTGGACAAAGGTGGTGAAATTAACCGCCGGCAAAGAATTCAAGTTCAGGGCAAATTCCGATTGGGGAATAAATCTGGGAGCTGCTTCGGAGGGACCCAAAGAAGTGGCGGTAGATGAAACTGAATCTTTGAAAGCAAACGGTCCTAACTTTAAAATGAAAGCAGATAAAGATATTGCTTATTTGGTGACCTTGAACCTGACTGAAGCCGGGAAATATACTTTCTTTTTAACGGAAACATCGTTTGTTCCGTCGAGCGAGTTTATTACCATGCCGGGTAGCTATCAAGGATGGAACCCCGGTGGTGAAGATTGTTACAAACTTACTTCTCCCGACAGAAATTATGTGTATTCGGGCGCTCATTACATGCCCGAAGGTACGCTCTTTAAGTTCCACGATGCAGGTTCTTGGATCGGTATCAATGGGAAGATCGCTTGGAATGCCGAAAACAATGGCGGTACTTTCGCTATCAGCATCAATGGAGGAGAGAACATCGAGATGACTCATGGAGGATATTACAAGTTTATTGTAAATACCGAAAAGAAAACATGTAAGTTCATGCAATCCGGTTGGGGAGTTGTGGGCGACGCCACCCCCGGCGACTGGAGTAAAGATACATGGATGACGTATGATCCGGAAACTAAGTTATGGACGGTGACAATGGACATGAAAAACGGTCATTTCAAATTCCGTTGGGATGCCGATTGGGCTATTAATTTCGGCGGCGACTTGGGAGCCTTGACTCAGGGTGGCGATAATATACCTATTACAGCAGGCAATTATACGATTACTTTGAATCCGGAAGCTAAGAGCGCGACTGTGACGAAAAACTAAAACCGGTTTATGGCAAAAGGATTGGAGGATGGCATTCTTTCCAATCCTTTTGCCTTTATCATACGTTTGTTGGCATATATATTTTGAACTCTTAAAGAAAATACAATGAAAAAAATACTCTGTTTTTATTCTTTGCTTCTCTTTTTTGTTTTCGGCTGCTCTTCCGATAAAGAAGATGCGGACTTTTTGACCTTTTCATCCGAAACTGCCGTTTATTTTGAGAAAGGCATGGATTTTACGTCAGAGTCCGGAAGCCGCAACATATCATTCAAAACAGGAGGTCCGTGGAGAATTTTATTAATCGGAGCCGATTCGCATGCGGTAGATTGGTGTACGGTGTCTTCTGCATCCGGTTCGGGGGGAGACGCCTCTGTCAGCGTAAATGTGAAAGAAAACACCGGATATGACAGCCGGAGTGTAAAACTGGTTTTGACGACGGGCGGTAATATCGAAAAGAACCTCGTCATCACCCAAAAGCAAAAAGACGCGCTCACACTTACTTCATCGCATTTTGAGGTTCCCAAAGAAGGTAAGAAGATTGTGGTGGAGGTGAAGGCGAATATTGATTTCGAGGTGGAAATTCCTGAGGCGCATCGGAGTTGGATTTCTCAGGTAAAGACAAGGGGGCTTGTTTCGACTGAACTTACTTTCGATATCGCTCCCAACGAAGGTGTATGGGATCGGGAAGGAGAAATCATTATCAAGAGCGGCTCTCTCTCGGAGAAACTGAAAGTGGTGCAAGCGGGAAGTATGGCGGGAGGTCTAAGCCATCATCCCGAATCGCCTGATGCCGACAAGGAACTGACCGTTTCGTTCAAGGCTCCGGCAGGAACTCCGCTTTACGGATATGCCGGCGATGTGTATATTCATGCCGGTGTGTTGGATGAAGGAACTTGGCTTTATGTGCCGGCAGGCTGGAACGATAATCTGGACAAATGCAAGATGACCAGGGTGGGAGAGAATGTGTGGAGCATTACGCTCAAGCCTTCTGTACGTGCATGGTTCGGTTCGGGCGAAACTCCGGTGACAAAGCTGGGGGTAGTCATCCGCAGTGCCGACGGAACGAAGAAAGGTATAGAAAACGATTCGTTCATCGAGGTCACGGATACGAAATATACGGCTTTCGAGCCTGCCGATATTCGGTATGCTCCGCTTCCTTCGGGCGTACGCGAAGGCATTAATGTGATTAATTCCGGCACGGTTACGCTGGTGCTGTACGACAAAACTCTTTCGGGCAGCCACAAAGATTTCGCTCATGTGGTGGGCGACTTCAATCAGTGGAAACTGAGTAACGAAGAGGGGTGTCAGATGCGGCGCGACGACGCCAAGGGCTGTTGGTGGATAACGCTGAGCGGACTGGATGCTGCGAAAGAGTATGCTTTTCAATACTATGTCGGGATGAAAGGGGGAGAGAGAATCCGCCTGGGCGACCCGTACTGCGAGAAGATACTCGACCCTGACCACGACAAAGACATCGCTGCCTCCACTTATCCGGAGAGTAGGAATTACCCCGAAGGGGCAAGAGGAATCGTGTCTGTGTTCAAGATCCAAAAGGATGAATATCATTGGAGTGTGCCGGACTTCAAGATAAAGGATGCCGGCAGTCTGGTGGTTTACGAAATGCTGCTGCGCGATTTCACTTCGACGGGCGATATCAACGGAGCGATGCAGAAGCTGGACTATCTGAAGACGCTGGGGGTGAATGCCGTAGAGCTGATGCCTGTGCAGGAGTTCGACGGGAACAACAGCTGGGGATACAATCCTTGTTATTACTTTGCGCTCGACAAGGCTTACGGAACGAAACAAATGTACAAACAATTCATCGATGCCTGCCATCGACGGGGGATGGCTGTCATTCTCGATGTGGTTTACAACCATGCCACCGGCAATCATCCGTTTGCAAAGCTTTATTGGGATGCCGCGAAGAATAAAACGTTGCCCGACAACCCGTGGTTCAACGTCGACGCTCCGCACCCTTACAGTGTATTCCACGACTTCAATCACGAGTCGCCGCTGGTACGCGCTTTCGTCAAGCGCAATCTGGAATTTTTGTTGACGGAGTATAAGTTCGACGGGTTCCGTTTCGACCTGTCGAAAGGCTTTACGCAACAATCGAGCACGGAGGCTACTGCCGCAAAGAAAGACGATTCGCGCATCGCCATCCTTACCGATTATTACCATACGGTGCACGCTGCAAACCCTCATGCGGTGATGATTCTCGAACATTTCTGCGATGAGGAGGAAGAAACGGCTTTGGCGAATGCGGGCATGAAGTTGTGGCACAATATGAACGGCAGGTATTGCCAATCGGCAATGGGCTGGAAAGAGGATTCTTCTTTCGAGGCGATGCGTAATAACGGCCGGCCTGCGGGCAGCATGATAAGCTTTATGGAAAGTCATGACGAAGAACGCATGGGATATAAGCAGATTGCTTATGGCAACGGACCGCTTAAAGACCGGTTGCCGGCGCGTATGAACCAACTCGCTTCGAACGCGGCTTTCTTCCTTACCGTTTCCGGCCCGAAGATGATTTGGCAGTTCGGTGAGCTGGGCTACGACTTTTCCATAAACTCGCGTCCGGACGGAGTGGTGGGCGACGAAGGAAACCGAATGGACCCGAAGCCGGTGAGATGGGATTATGTGGAGCAGCCCGACAGAAAGGCGTTGTATGAAGTTTACTGCAAGCTGATGAAGCTGCGCAACGGCTATCCCGACTTGTTTGGAACAAACGCTTTCAAACAGTGGAGAGTGGGAGAGAACGATTGGACGGCGGGACGGTTCATGAAACTGGAGAGCACTACCCGAAAGCTGGTAGTGGTTGCCAATTTCTCGCAGGAACAAACGGAAGTGAACGCCGATTTCGGCCATACGGGTACATGGTATGAGCTTCGCGGCGACCGCTTGAATGTCACTTCTTCTACGCAGAATGTGAAAGTTCCGGCACACGAATTCCGGTTGTACACCAGTTTCGAATAGCAGTTTCCACCCGTCGGGGCAATGAAGCAGGCTTACAGCATAAGAGGCTGAAGAAATCGGCTAGACCGAACCAATACTTTCAGAAGAAACAAACGTAAATTTACATGGGGAGACTGTTGGGTTTCCGTGAAATTGTGTAAATTTGCGTTTGTTCGCTTTCGGACGTTTTGCAAAAACTGTTTGGAATCTGTAATCGTCTGAATGTTGTCTCCGGCATCTGCTCGGAATTTAAGGCGATGTTTCCGCTACCGGATAATATTCAATATGGCGACCGGAGAAAATGGCGGCAATGCTTGTTTGCAAACTTTGCTGTGCTTCAAAAAAAAGCCCGCCGTGTTTTAAAAAAAGCCCGCCGCCTTTGATTTCAAAGCCCGCCGCCTTTTTAAAAAAGGCCGCCGTGTTTTTTTCAAAGCCCGCGGGCTTTTTTTCGGTCAATAAAAAAGTTTGGATGATGAGAGATTACAAAGTAGATAAAGCCCGGTTTTCGGATGATTTCCGTTGCAGCGTTTACGAGATAGTGGCGCAGATCCCTCCGGGAAAAGTCGTCACTTACGGAGAGATTGCCACCCTGCTCGGTATGCCCGGACGCTCGCGTCTGGTGGGGAAGGCGTTGAAGGAAGTTCCGCCGCAGTTTTCCCTCCCTTGTCATCGTGTGGTGAATGCGGCGGGACGCCTCGTTCCCGGATGGGCGGAACAGAAAGATTTGCTACTGGCGGAGGGCGTCCGGCTGAAAGCCAACGGTTGTGTGGACTTGAAACGCTTTAGAATGAAAACATAGCCTTTATCAGACATTCCCGCGGACGGAGCGTATTAGCGGAGTATCGCTGTGTGAGATGGTCGATATACGTATGGTTCAGCGTGGAGTGATTCAACAAATTATTCACGGCAAACTCGATTTCGAACAGACGATGCGAAAAAAGCAGCGAAGCGTCGGCAAAATAAGTTGCTTTCCGGTTTCTGTTGTTGTGTGATATCTCTTGGGTGACTCTTCCTTTCCAGTGCTGCGAGAAAACGATGTTAAGGTCTATCGTATGATGAAAGCTCCATGCTTTTACCGCGCCGTTCTCCGGAAGGTCCAGCTGCGACAGCGTGTGTATGGCGGAGCTGCTCCCTTCGAAGCTGAGGCTTCTTACCGGTCGCAGGGAGAAATCGAATCTTAAAGAATACACTTGCATGGTGCTGTTCGCCATCCGCTCTTCCAGCAGCATCTTGTCTTTTTTGTTGGAATAGCTCATGCCTACGGAGGTATACAGCTTGCTCCAGGCAAACGTTTTCGACAGTTTTCCATTTACGCCGTACAGGTGGTTTGTATGGGGGCGGTCGTAAGTTTCCGTCACCGAAAGGTATTTCTCTTTGTTGCGGTAGCCGTAAATAAGTTCTTGCTTGTTTAAGGTGTAAAAACCCGTCAGGCTTGCGAAGAATCCGGTGAGCGGCTGTACGAAACGCACGCCTATGCTGTTGTAGTAGCTTTTGTCGAACACAGGTTTCGAATGGAACGCAAAAGCCGACCTGTATGAGGTGAACATGTATCCGCCGTATAGTTTCAGAATGTCCGGTTGTATGCAGGAAAGAGAAGAGCGGCCAATCAGTGTCAGATATGGGCTGAATTCATACTTGACGTTCAGTGACGGTGCAGGCAAAAACAGATTTTTCCGTGACTGCTCGGATTGCGGCCGTTCGGTTCGCAGGCCGGCATGATAGAATGAGAGGGGAATACTGAACTGTACGTCCCAGAAATCGTTTTTAAAGTTCAAGCGAGGCTCTATATATGCGTGAAGCGTTTTCAATGTCAAATCGTTGTGATATTCATCGCCCGCAGGCGTGTCGTTGATGGAAAGCGCGGAACTCATCTTCTTCCGGGCGTAAGAGATACCCGCCTTGTATTTCAGATACCACCCCGCGATCTTGTGCTGGAAATAGGTGTAAGCATCCGATTGAAAAGATTGCAGGCGGGCATCTTGGGCGAACTTGCCGTAAGGATTGTTTTGGTTCAGCAATTCTTCGTAGAGTCCCGGCTCCACAGTGAAATGTTGTGGCAGATCGCGGTAAGAGTTGGCCGAATAGATTGAGAACGAATGGCGGCGAGTGTTTTTCACCAGTTCGAAATGATTGTGCAGGAATTTTCGTTGCGGATGTGTGCGCTGTCCGGTTTTCTCATCATTCACCCAAAGGTTTAAAGAACTCTTGTGCAGCCCCAGTAGCCCCTTTATTTTATTTTTCAGAAACAGGGCGCTGTCATTCAACTGATATGTAAATTCTCCTTCCGCCCTGTTCTCCTGCCCGTTATATTGCTCCCGTTCGTCTACCGTGATGGTTTGCGAAGGATAGAAATATGTGGTGCCCGACCGGTATTCCGCTCTTTCTTTTTGGTGGAGAAAACTCAGTTGAAGGCGTATGTCGTTCGTCTTATCGGGCTTGTACAGGTGGTTTATCGCACCCAGATGAGCATCGTTGAACAAGTATCTCGAAGGATCTGCCTCTTTGTTCTGTGAAATGGAAACGGGAAAAAGCTCCGCATCTTCCTCATCCCTGCTTATGTCGATGACACCGCTTTGTCCCAAAGGCAGTATTTCCGCAGCGATGTCTTTGCCCGTATTGTTGTTTTTGTACATGCTCAGGTTTTGCTTCCTTCGTCCGAAGAGCATTCCCAGCAGGCGGTTGTCCCACAATACATCCGGGTCGTTTCCTGCTCCGATGCCTGCGTCTATGAGTTTTATCAGCTTGTTTTTATGGCTGTCTTCCAGCGTTAAGTTCAATGCGGCATGGTCGCTGAACGTCTTTCCTCTTAAAGCGGCTATCGGCTGGTGCGATTGCAAAACTTGCACCTCTTTTACCATGTCTGCCGGGATGTTTTTGCTCGCCAAGGCATATTTGTCCTCCATCAGATTCATGCCTTCGATATAAAACCTGTTGATGGGTTTGTCGTGAAACCTGATGGTTCCGTTTGCGGTTACTTCAATGCCGGGAATTTTCTTCAGTACGTCTTCTATGGTTCTGTCCTGTGGCATTCTGAATCCGCTCACGGTATAGGTGATGGTATCTTTCTCTTTCCTGATCCGTTGACCAGTTATTTTTACTTCCTTGATTTTATATGTGGTTTCCTCCAGTTCGACTGTCGTTCCGTTCTTAAAACTTCGGGCGGGCAACAGGACTTTCCGGTATCCCATGTACGTGAACGACAGGAATTCTGCAGTTCGCGTTCCCCGGTTTATGATTTCAAAATGGCCGTTGCTGTCGGTATACGAATAAGACATGATGGTGCTGTCTGCCGCAAGCAAGCTGACCGCAACCGCTTCCAGCGGTTTTTTGTTTTGTCCGTCCGCCACTTTGCCTGTATAACCCGTTTGCGCGGCTGCAACCATGTGCCGGAAGAAAATGAGACAGAAGATGCCGAAGTGTTTCATGGAGCCTGTTTCCCAATATGTAAGGAAAAAGTTCACGCGTTTCATGGCGTTACTCTTTCTATGTAGTTGAATTTCCGCTTGGGAAATGCGGAAACTGCTTTTCCATTCGAAGTTATTTCTACCGGAGGTTCTATTCCGTGCTTTCTCAGAAAAGTGTTCATGTCTTCTTTATGCAGGAACAGCGACTTCAAATATTCGCTTTTGCTGCATTTGATGTAATTCTTTTTAGGCAGCCGGATAGCGGGGGCATCCGAAACGTTTTTTATTTCGATGCATGTGAACCGATACTCTTTTTCCGAATCTTCCGCTTGCAATATCAGTCCGGGAAGTCCGCATAGTTTCCAAGGTCCGTCTTCGACGGGTATTTCCGGAGCAAACCATGCTGTCCATTTTCTGCCCAAGAAGTTTGTTTCCGCTTTTTGGCAATCATATCCCGCAATCTGCTTTTTTTCTCCGAAGACCTCCCACTGTGGAATTTCCATTTTCTTCGTGTATAGAAAGGATGACTTTATCAGTTGGTCTGTAAGTGTCAATCTGCCTTTCTCCGGATAATTCTTGTAGATCACTGTGTGTTGCGTGCTCACCGGATACTTCACTTTGTCTCTTGCAGCCAAGATTTCTTCCAGCGACGCCCCTTTCGCTGTGAGGCTGTCGCGCAGTCTGGCGTGCTCTCTGCACCATAAGCTGTAGAATTCGGAAGCTCCTTTGCTGATGCTCAACACCATTTCGTCTTGTTTCACTTTCCCTTTTTCCGGATAGTCTATATAAGATTCCGTATAATGGCATTCAAGGAACGGCTCGTGCTGGGCGAAAGCGTTCGACAGGCTTAAGGCGAGGGCTGAAGATAGAAGATAAATGCTCTTTTTCATAGGAAGGAAGTTTGATGTTTTTCGAGATGGCTTTTCAAATACCTTTATATAAACGGATGTATTTAAAGTTTCCCTTTAAAGTTGTTCTATATGAAAAACCGAAAATTAAAATAAAATGATGATTTCTCAATACGAACTGAGTTAAAAAAAGCTTTTCCGGATTCTACTAACTGTTCCTGCACTGATACAGTGATATTATAGATTTATTTTCAGAGTGGAATTTGGGCTTGAAGGAAGGGAGATATAAAATTACGAAATCGGAAGGTACAGGGTTATGATGTATTGCCAATATCCAAATCTCTTTGAATAATATGGCAGATAACTATCTCGTTTTTCTATGCACGTGCTAAATTCAAATGCTTATTTGGTAGAATAAAAAGGGGCTGCCCGATCTCTCCGGACAGCCCCTTGCTTATGATTCAGAATACTGATTCTTGTTTAATTATTCAGCATCCCAGTTGCCTTTTGCCAATCGCTTGTAGCTGTTGTAACGCCATTTTGCGTTTTCTTCGGCAGCTTGGAACAGTTCTTCGGCTTCGGCAGGATATTGCTTCATTACCGATGCGTAACGAACCTCGCCTTTCAAGAAACCTTGGAAGTCTTCCCACTTCGGCTCTTTGCTGTCGAGCTGGAACGGATTCTTCCCTTCTGCTTCCAGTTCGGGATTGTAACGCCACAGGTGCCAGTAACCGCATGCAACCGCTTTGGCTTCTTCTTCCTGAGTCTTACCCATACCGGCTTTCAATCCGTGGCTGATACACGGAGCGTAAGCGATGATGAGCGACGGACCCGGATATGCTTCGGCTTCGCGGATGGCTTTCAGTGTTTGAGCCTGATCGGCGCCCATTGCAATCTGTGCTACGTATACATAGCCGTAAGTAGTTGCCATCAGACCGAGATCTTTTTTGCGTACACGCTTGCCGGCTGCGGCAAATTTCGCAATGGCGCCCACAGGAGTTGCCTTAGACGATTGACCGCCCGTATTGGAATAAACCTCTGTGTCGAGAACAAGGATGTTCACATCTTTGCCGGAAGCGATTACGTGGTCGAGACCTCCGTAGCCGATATCGTATGAAGCGCCGTCGCCACCGATGATCCACTGGCTGCGTTTTACCAGATAATGTTTCAGTTCGGCAATCTGGCGGCAGTGTTCGCACTTGTCTTTCGCGCCTTCTACCAGCGGAATGATCTTGGCGGCCAGTTCTTTTGTCTTGTCGGCGTCGAGCATGTTTTCGATCCATTCTTTGAACAGCTCTTTGTGTTCGGCAGAGCAAGAGTCACCGGCGATGGCTTCGTTCATTATTTTAACGATACGCGCGCGCATCTTCTCGTTGGCCAGTTCCATACCCAAACCGAATTCGCAGAAGTCTTCGAACAATGAGTTCGCCCATGCCGGACCGTGTCCTTGTTCGTTGGTCGTATACGGAGTAGAGGGCACGGAGCCTGAGTAGATGGAAGAACATCCGGTGGCGTTGGCAACCATTTCGCGGTCGCCGAACAACTGAGTGATCAGTTTAACGTACGGAGTTTCGCCGCAACCTGAACAAGCGCCCGAGAATTCGAACAGCGGAGTAGCGAACTGAGAGTTCTTCACGTTTGCTTTGATGTCTACCAAATGCTGCTTGCTCTTCACATTGTCTGCGCAGTAAGTCCAGTTTTCCGCTTCTGCCAACTGGCTTTCGAGGTGTTTCATGGTCAGAGCCTTGCCGCCCTTCTTCGGATTGCCCGGACAAACATCGGCACAGTTGCCGCAACCCAGACAGTCGAGTACGTCGACCTGAATGCGGAATGTCATGCCGTCGAATGCTTTTCCTACGGCTTTCAGCTGTTCGAAGTTGGCGCCCTTCTGTTCTTCGGCATCCAATACGAACGGACGGATGGAAGCGTGGGGACAAACGTAAGCACACTTGTTACACTGGATACAGTTTTCGGGATTCCATTCCGGAACGAAAGCCGCTACGCCGCGTTTCTCGAATTTGGCTGTTCCCTGATGCCAAGTACCGTCTTCGATTCCTTTGAATGCCGATACCGGAAGCAGGTCGCCGTCTTGCGCGTTGATGGGGCGAACCACTTCGTTGATGAATGCCGGATCGTTGTTTTCCACTTTCGCATCATCGGGAAGATTGGCCCAAGCCGGATCGACGGTGAGCTGTTTGTATTCGCCGCCACGGTCTACTGCCGCATAGTTCTTGTTCACCACGTCTTCGCCCTTCTTGCCGTATGACTTGACGATGAACTTCTTCATCTGTTCTACAGCCTGATCTACGGGGATAACGTTCGTAATGCGGAAGAATGCCGACTGAAGGATGGTGTTGGTACGGTTGCCCAATCCGATTTCCTGTGCAATCTGGGTAGCATTGATGTAGTATACCGAAATATTGTTCTTGGCGAAATATCTTTTCACCTTGTTGGGCAGGTGCTTAGCCAGTTCTTCTCCTTCCCAGATGGTGTTGAGTAAGAAAGAACCGTTCTTTTGCAAACCGCGCGTTACGTCGTACATGTGCAGGTAGGCCTGTACGTGGCAAGCCACGAAATTCGGAGTATTTACCAGATAAGTGGAACGAATCGGGTTGTCGCCGAAACGCAGGTGCGAACAGGTGAAACCTCCCGACTTCTTCGAGTCGTAAGAGAAATAAGCCTGACAGTATTTGTTCGTGTTGTCGCCGATAATCTTCACCGAGTTCTTGTTGGCACCTACCGTACCGTCGGCTCCCAGACCGTAGAACTTGGCTTCGAACATGCCTTCGCCGCCCAGAGCCAACTCTTCTTTCATCGGAAGCGAGGTGAATGTCACGTCGTCTACGATACCGATGGTGAAGTGGTTCTTCGGCATCGGCAAAGCCAGATTCTCGAATACGGAGAGGATCTGTGCCGGAGTAGTGTCTTTCGAGCTGAGGCCATAGCGTCCGCCAACGATCACCGGAGCGTTTTCTTGTCCGTAGAAACAGTTTTTCACGTCAAGATACAGCGGTTCGCCGTTAGCGCCCGGTTCTTTCGTGCGGTCGAGCACGGCAATGTTCTTCGCTGTCTTGGGAACGGCTGCGAGGAAGTGCTTGGCAGAGAACGGACGGTACAAGTGTACGGCAACCATACCTACCTTTTCGCCTTGGGCTACCAAGTGGTCGATGGCTTCGCGGGCGGCTTCCGTCACAGAACCCATAGCGATGATCACGCGGTCTGCGTCTTCGGCGCCGTAGTAGTTGAACAAGCCATAGTTGCGGCCGGTAATCTTGTTGATTTCGTTCATGTATTCTTCTACGATGGCGGGAACTGCTTCATAGTAGCTGTTTCCCGATTCGCGGTGCTGGAAGAAGTGGTCGGGGTTTTCGGCCATACCGCGGGCAACCGGCTTCATCGGGTTCAATGCACGGGCACGGAATTCGGCCAACGCTTTTTGGTCGATCAGCGGAGCGAGGTCTTCGTTCTCCAGCATTTCAATTTTCTGGATTTCGTGAGAAGTACGGAATCCGTCGAAGAAGTTCATGAACGGTACACGTGCTTTGATGGTAGAAAGGTGGGCAACACCCGCCAAGTCCATAACCTCCTGTACGGAACCTTCGGCCAGCATGGCGAATCCTGTCTGGCGTGCCGACATGACGTCTTGGTGGTCGCCGAAGATAGAAAGCGCGTGCGAAGCGATGGTACGTGCCGATACATGGAATACGCAAGGCAAAAACTCGCCGGCGATTTTATACATGTTGGGGATCATCAAAAGAAGACCCTGAGAAGCAGTATAAGTGGTAGTCAAAGCTCCCGCCTGAAGCGAACCGTGCACCGCACCGGCAGCGCCGCCTTCAGATTGCATTTCCTGAACCAATACTGTTTCGCCGAAGATGTTCTTGCGTCCTGCGGCAGCCCATTCGTCTACGTACTCGGCCATAGTCGAAGAAGGGGTGATGGGGTAGATGGCGGCTACTTCGGAGAACATATATGAAATATGCGCGGCAGCCTGATTACCATCACAAGTGATGAATTTCTTCTGTTTAGTCATAACTACATTAATATTTAAGTAAATAAATCGCTAATATAAAAAGCCGAACATCCAGAGGGGGATTTGGTTTCCTCTGCCTATCTCCGCCTTATGAAGCGCGTAGGTCACGTTCGGATTGTTTTTTATCTTGGCTCCTTCACAGCAGATTTTAAACGGTCTGGTATCGTCTACCATGAAAGAAATATTCTTGTCTCCCTTATGCACTTTGTGGTCTTTCCACAGGGTGTTGGTGAAGAAAGTGTCCAATACGTCCTGCTCTTCCACTTTCACCGGGAAGATGGAGTACATCAGATTGGAGTTGTGCATCAATATCTTCGACGGCTTCTTGGGGAACTCTTCTCCCTTCGGATACACCAAGTTGATGAGGCGCGCGTCGGCCAGATACTTGATGTAGTTCATCACTGTGGCGCGCGAGGTTTGTATATCGCTTGCCAGTTGGCTCACGTTCGGCGCTTTCGGACCGTCTACCGCCAGCAGGTACAGCAGCTTTTTTATTTTGGGAAGATATTTCAGCTCTATTTGCTTAATCAGCAGGATGTCTACTTCGAGCATCATGTTCATCGTCTTCAATAAATTCTCCGAGAAGTTGCGTTTCTCGAGGAAGAAAGGGTAGAAACCATGATGTATGTAATCTTGAAAATAGTTCAACGGGTGTACTTTCGAGAGGATGCCTTTGGCTATTTGTTCGTGGTTGGCAAGAATCTCTTCGAGAGTGTAAGCGCGGAACTTCATTCCGGTTTGCAGGTTCAGGAACTCTCTGAACGAGAAGCCGCGAAGGTTGTAGCTTTTCACAATGTCGCGCAGCTCGAGGTTTTCCTCTTTCAGCCGCATGACGGACGATCCGGTAAAGACTATCTTCAGGTTCGGGAAACGGTCGTAGCACATACGAAGTTCCTTGCTCCATTCCGGATGCTTGAACACTTGGTCGATCAATAGCACTTTTCCGCCGCGTTTCTGAAATTCGTAAGCGAAGTCTACTAAGCTGTGTCCCGAGAAATAGAAATTGTTCATGTTGATGAACAGGCAAGAGCGGTCGGTACCGAACTTCTCTTTGGCATATTGGAGGAGGAAAGTCGTTTTTCCTACGCCACGGCTACCTTTGATGCCGATCAGGCGGTCGCTCCAATCTATCTCGTCCATGAGGTCGCGTCGGACAGGAGCATTCGTATGCTCGACAAGATAGTTGTGTGTGCGGTAGAATGATTCCATTTCGTTGCTTTGATTTTAGGTCGCAAATATAGTTCTTTTTTTAGTATTTGCAAAGTAGAGATAGCAAATTTGTGCTTTTATTTATTAGTTTGTCTTTATTGCCTGCTTCCCCGATTTCTTTTCCTCTGTGCCTGTTTTGCCGGGATAATGTTTCGGGCATCGCAACAGCGCTTCACATCCGGTATTTTTGACTACCTTTGCCGTGTGAATGCCGGATGAGGCAGAAAGGATTTTAAGCAAGAAAAATGTTGTACGAAATGACGGGGAAACGTCTTTATATATTCAATCCGGAGCACGACTTGGCGTTGGCAAGCGGCGAAAGCCATTACATGGCTCCGGCGTCGGCACGGCAAATGGCTTCCGATTTGGCTTTGCTTCCGGTGTGGTATGCCGGGGATGGGAATGCCGTATTGGCTCCTTCGGCGTATGCGGCGGATTTTCTGAAAGAGATGCAAGAGCGGCTGGGAATGCGGGTGGAACTGGTCACTCCGCCCGAAGTGGCGGATGCGGCAGGCTATTCGTTTTCTCCGTGGGGATGGGATCCGGCTTTGCGGCGACGGCTGCTTTCGTTGGGCGCCGCCGAATCGAGCCTCCCTTCCGCCGGTGGTCTGGAAGCGTTGAGAACGTATTCCCACCGTTCGCATGCGGCGGCATTGCTTCGGACATTGCAAACGGACGAGTATTTTTGCGGCGAAGCCTTTTACCTGAAGACGCCCGACGAGTGGCGGAGCTTTGTGGAAGGGCGGGAGAACTGCCTGTTGAAAGCTCCTCTTTCGGGCAGCGGCAAGGGGCTGAACTGGTGCAAAGGAGCATATACTTCGTTCATTTCGGGCTGGTGCGAGCGTATCGGCGCTTCGCAAGGCGGGGTGATTGGCGAGCCTGTGTACCGGAAGACAGCCGATTTTGCCATGGAGTTTCATTCCGACGGCAGGGGAGCGGTGGCTTTCGCGGGCTATTCCCTGTTCCGAACCGGAGGAAGCGGCATGTACGAAGGCAACTACTTGTTGAGCAACGAACGCATCCGGGAGAAACTTTCCGCTTATGTTCCCGTCGGGGCGATAGAGCGGTTGAAAGTTCGTCTGGAGGAAGAATTGTCGAGGCTCATCGGCTCTGTCTGCGAGGGTTATCTGGGAGTGGATATGATGATTTGCCATTTCCCGGGTGAGAAGCCTTGCCACCGGATACATCCTTGTGTGGAAATCAACCTGCGGATGAATATGGGAGTGGTGGCGCGGTGCGTGAAAGACCGTTATATGGCAGCGGATGCCGAAGGAGAAATGCGTATCGGCTACCATCACGCAGAGGGAGAAGCGCTGGCGGAACACCGGCGGATGGCGGCGGCCTTTCCGCTTGAAATAGAGGACGGGAAGATTCGCTCGGGCTATCTGTCGCTGGTTCCGGTGAGCAAGCACAGCAAATACAGGGCTTGGATGATTTGCGGGGAACACGCTTCCGAATCGCTGTAGGTGGCGGCATCTGCGTTTGCGGGTAAGGGAACGGACGCTTGCTTAGCCTGTCACTGCGTTGCCGCATTTCGATTGATGGCAACCGGAAACTGCGCTCATGGCAAACAGGGGTTTTATTTATTCCCAATGAAAGCTCTGTTTATAACCGATAAAGTTTCTGTTTGCGGTCAGCAGAGTTTCTGTTTGTAATCAGCAGAGCTTTTGTTTGTAATCGATAGAGCTTCTGTTTTCAGTCAACAGAACTTCTGTTTGCGGTCAGCAGAGCTTTTGTTTGCGGTCAGCAGAGCTTTTGTTTGCGGTCAGCAGAGCTTTTGTTTGCGGTCAGCAGAGCTTTTGTTTGTTTTCAATAGAACTTCTGTTTGTAATCAACAGAGCTTCTGTTTTCAGTCAACAGAGTTTCTGCTTGCAGCCAACAGAACTTTTATTTGTAATCAATAGAATTTTTGTCTCTCACCGATAGAGTTTTGTTTATAGTAAACAGAGGTTTTGTTTGCAGTCCGTTACTGAAAACTTATTTTGCCAATTGCGCGGCTTCGCTTTCATTGCCGTATCGGTCGATGGCCGTTACAGCGAAATACTTTTTGGCAGTCCATACCCGTATCGGGGCATAAACATAGCGGGTGTCGCGAACGTTTTGCGCTACGATATTTTCCGCACGGCGGGTGTCTACGGGATATTCGTCGGAAGCATACACCACATACATCGGCGCGTTGTGCGGATCGTTGTCCGTCGAGGCGCGCCATGTGAGCTCTGTATAGCCGTATTCGTCAGGCGTTGCTTTCAAGTCCGACGGTGCCGACGGGGCGATGTTGTCGAGCCACTTCATCGGCGGTTGCAGTGCGGGATAAGCGTAGAAGTTTTCTATCAGTTCGTCGTAAAGCCCTTGTGTGTTCTCCATCAGATACTGCACACGGTAGTGTCCTTGCCCTGCCATGCCGTGATTGCGGATGAAGTTCATCTGCCGGTCTATCTCTTCACGGCTCCATTTCCCTTCGTCGGGATGGAGGAAATAAATGCCCAGACCGGGTATGATGTGCCTTCCGTTGCTCTGTTCCTGCCAGTCGAGTGCGAACGGGTAGAAGCTGTTTCCCTGAAAATACATCATCGGATATATCTGATCTTGAATGCCTTCGCCCAGCCATCCCTGCGGGTCTTGGTACACTGTGAAGAAAGCGTTCCAGCCGTATGAAGAGTAGCGCGACGTGTCGCGGTATTTGCCTACGGGGCAGGTGCTTACTTTCACCCAAGGCTTCATGGCTTTTACACCTTTATATATATAGCGCACGATTTCGGTGATGTTGTCCCGGCGCCACTGGTCCGTAGTGCGTCCTTTGCTTAAACGCCGGAAGTCGTATTGGTCGGGGAAGCGGGGCGCATGTTCGGGATAACGCAGATAGTCGAAGTGTACGCCGTCTACATCGTACCGGCCCACTACTTCCTTTACCAGCTTCATCAGATACTCTTTCGTGGAGGGATGCCCCGGATTGAGGAAATACTCGTTCTTATACGGCACGCAAATGCTCTTCATCCGTTTCGTCACCGACTGTTTTCCGAGCGATGCCACATGCTTCTTGCTGCCCAGCGGAATGCTAACCATCCACGCATGGCATTCCATCCCCCGCTTGTGGCATTCTTCCACGGCAAAAGCAAGCGGGTCGTATCCCGGATCGCCACCCGCTCTGCCCGTCAGTATGGCGTTGAACGGTTCGATGTCCGAGCGATACAGCACGTCGCCGCGTGTGCGTGTCTGAAAAAGCACGGTGTTGAAGTTGGCGTCTTTCAGTTTGTCGAGTATATCCGTGAGCTCTTCCTTCTGCCGCCGGATGCTTTGGGGAGTCGTTGCTTTCGTTCGCGGCCAGTCCAAACCGTACACTGCCGTAACCCATGCGGCACGAACCTCCTGCTTGGGTTGCGCCGTGGCGGAGAAATATAAAAACGGAAATAAGAGAATAAAAAGATATCGCCTCATACCCTTGCGCTTTTGTTTTAAATCCCCGCAAAGTTAGTAAAAGTGTCCGTAATATTGGTTTGTGTCATGAGATTATGTTACATTTGCGCCAATAAATAGAGCATGCCATGGTTACGTTTACGCTTTGCCTGTTGATGCTGATAGCAGGTTATTTTACATACGGACGCCTGATGGAGCGCATTTTCGGTCCCGACGACCGGAGAACGCCGGCACTGGCCAAAACGGATGGAGTAGACTATATCCCTTTGCCTACGTGGAAGATATTTATGATTCAGTTTCTGAACATTGCCGGATTGGGGCCGATCTTCGGGGCTATCATGGGCGCAAAGTTCGGAACTTCGTCTTATCTATGGATAGTTTTGGGAAGTATCTTTGCCGGCGCAGTACATGATTACTTCTCGGGAATGCTTTCCATGCGCCATGGAGGCGAAAGCCTTCCCGAAATCATCGGTCGTTATCTGGGATTGACGACCAAGCAAATCATGCGGGGCTTTACGGTGATCCTGATGATTCTGGTAGGCTCGGTGTTCGTTGCAGGGCCTGCCGGGCTGCTTGCCAAGCTGACACCGCAAGGGTTGGACGCCACTTTCTGGATCATTGTGGTATTCGTTTATTACATTCTGGCTACCTTGCTTCCGGTTGACAAGATTATCGGCAAGATATATCCGCTGTTTGCCATTGCGTTGCTGTTTATGGCTGTCGGGATATTGCTGATGCTTTACGTGCATCATCCGCCTTTGCCCGAACTGTGGGACGGACTGCACAACACAAATCCGGAAGCCGACAAACTTCCTGTTTTCCCCATCATGTTTGTCAGCATTGCATGCGGAGCCATCTCCGGTTTCCACGGCACTCAGAGCCCGTTGATGGCTCGTTGCCTCAAATCGGAGCGTCACGGTCGCCCGGTTTTCTACGGGGCGATGATCACCGAAGGTGTGGTTGCGCTTATCTGGGCGGCCGCCGCCACCTATTTCTTCCATGAGAACGGAATGGGAGAAAGCAATGCCGCCGTTATCGTAGATGTGATCACGAAAGATTGGCTGGGTTCTCTGGGAGGTGTGCTGGCTGTGTTGGGGGTGATTGCCGCCCCCATTACGTCGGGCGATACGGCTTTCCGCTCGGCGAGGCTCATTGTGGCGGACTTTCTGGGAATGGAGCAAAAGCGCGTAAAGTCTCGCCTCTACATCTGTATTCCGCTGTTCGCTGTGGCTGTAGGTTTGCTTTTCTACAGTCTGCGCGACGCGAACGGCTTTAATATGATATGGCGTTATTTCGCATGGGCCAATCAGACACTGGCGGTATTCACGCTGTGGGCTGTTACGGTCTACCTCGCCATTTCGAAGAAACCCTATTGGATAACGTTGGTGTCCGCGTTGTTTATGACAAGCGTATGCTCTACATATATTTGTATCGCTCCCGAAGGACTGGGACTGTCGCATGCGGTTTCCTATTATTTCGGAGCAGGATGTACATTGGTTGCCGTTGTCTGGTTTGCCGTTTGGCTCAGTCGTCGGAAAGAAAGGAAATTATCCGTATGAAAAAAATAAAAAGATCGACGAAGATTGCGATTGCGTTTCTTGTTTATGTTTCCGTCACGGCTGCTTACTTGTTGCCGCGCAATACGGAAATCAGTCAAACCGAGAAATATCTCACGGTGGCGGGCTCGTATATCATTGTAGCACTTCTGTGGCTGGTGCTCCGAAAGAAAGAGCAAATGCGAGACCGCCGCGAGAATGACAGATAGTTTATTTACTAATTAATTAATTTGATGAGAAAATTTGCATTACTTATTTGCTTGTTGACGGTGACGGTGACTGCTTCGGCGCAGTTTGAGAAAGGCACCGTGATTATTAACCCTTCCTTGAGCGGGTTGAACTTTTCGTATTCGCAGCATGATAAAGCCCGTTTCGGTATCGGCGCGCAAGTCGGTACTTTTCTGGCAGACGGTATTGCCTTGCTGGTGAATGCCGGAGCCGATTGGTCGAAGCCGGTGGACGAATATAATCTGGGTACGGGAATGCGTGTGTATTTCAATTCTACGGGAATTTACCTCGGCGGCGGTATCGACTGGAACCATTTTCGTTGGGATAGTGAGAACCATCGCAGCGATTGGGGATTGGGCATCGAAGCGGGATATGCTTACTTCCTTTCGCGCACCGTTACCATCGAACCGGCGGTTTATTACAAGTGGCGCTTCAACGATAGCGACATGTCGCGCTTCGGGGTGAAAGTCGGCTTCGGGTTTTATTTCTAACCGGTTCGGCAACTGTTCCCTTTTTCGTAATCTCGGGTTTGAGAAGGTTTCTTTCCTCCGGTTTGCTTGCGGCGTCTTGCAGTGCCATTCGGAGATTTCTTTCGGAATAAGCCTATATCTGCGCAGGCGGGGTAAGAGGTACGAAAAAAGGAATAGTTGTCATTTCTCCTTCTTTGCCTGAAAAGGTTTTCGGGCTTGCCTGAAATAATAATCGCACTTACCTGAAAAAGTAATTGCACTTACCTGAAAAAGTAATTGCGCTTGCCCAAAAAAGTAATTGCACTTGCCTGAAAAAGTTATTGTACTTGCCCAAATGCGAAAATCTTCTTAAGCAAACACGCCTTTTTTCTTAGGCAAGAACTTTCTTCTCCTGTGAGTTTCAGGAATTCGAAAAAGTGTTTCTTCACCTTATTTCTTATTGCTATTCTTTGCCTGCGATCTGCAACAGCAGCTTTTCATATATGCCTTCCCAATAGATTTTTACGTATATTCCTCGCCTGCTACGTGTACGAACAATTTTTCCGCAGGTGTTTCTCCGCCTTATTTCTTGCACGTGCTTTTCACTCTTCCAGTTTCTCTTTCAGGAACTGTCCCGTATAGCTGGCGCCGCAAGCCGCTACTTCTTCGGGAGTACCTGCCGCCACAATGTTTCCTCCTTTGTCTCCTCCTTCGGGACCCAAGTCGATCACGTGGTCGGCACACTTAATCACATCCATGTTATGCTCGATGATTACGATGCTGTGTCCTCTGCGAATCAATGCGTCGAACGCGTCGAGCAGCTTGCGGATGTCATGAAAATGCAGTCCCGTAGTAGGTTCGTCGAAGATGAAGAGCGTTGGGTCCGCTTTCTCCTGACTCAGGTAGAAGGCAAGTTTGACGCGTTGGTTTTCTCCCCCCGAAAGGGTGGAAGACGACTGCCCCAGCTTGATGTATCCCAGACCCACTTCTTGCAGCGGCAGCAGTTTCTTTATTATTTTCTTCTGCTTGTGGACGGTAAAGAACTCAATGGCTTGGTTCACCGTCATTTCGAGCACGTCGTATATGTTCATGCCGTTGTATCTTACTTCCAGCGTATCGGCTTTGAAACGCTTTCCGTGGCATGACTCGCATTCCAGCACGAGGTCGGCCATGAACTGCATTTCCACCGTGATGGAGCCTTCGCCCTTACACTCTTCGCACCGTCCGCCTTCGCTGTTGAAGCTGAAATGGCCCGGCGTATATCCCATTTGCTTGGACAACGGCTGCTCTGCCCACAGCTTCCGTATCTCGTCGTAGGCTTTGATATAGGTCACCGGATTCGAGCGTGAGGACTTTCCTATGGGGTTTTGGTCGACAAACTCTACGTTGCGCAGGTCGCGCAGGCTTCCTCCGATGGAAGAAAACTCGCCCGGACGGTCGCTGCATTCGTCCAGTTCGCGTTTCAACGCCCGGTAGAAGATGTCGCGTATCAAGGTGCTTTTCCCCGAACCGGAGACTCCCGTAACAACGGTCATAACGTTCAGCGGAATGCGTACGTCTACTCCTTTCAGATTGTTTTCGCGTGCGCCTTTCAGTTCTATATAGTTGTTCCACGGGCGGCGGTGCCGGGGGACGGGTATTTTTTCTTCTCCAAGAAGATAGCGTACCGTATGGCTTTTCGTTCCTTCCCGCAGGTCTTTCATGTCGCCCTGATAGACGATTTCCCCGCCGAGACGTCCGGCATCCGGCCCGATGTCGATGATGTAGTCTGCGGCACGGATGATTTCCTCGTCGTGTTCCACCACTACCACCGTGTTGCCTAATTGCTGCAACTGCCTCAGCACACGGATAAGCCGGTCGGTATCACGGCTGTGAAGCCCGATGCTCGGTTCGTCGAGGATGTAAAGACTTCCTACAAGGCTGCTTCCGAGCGACGTTGCCAGATTGATACGCTGGCTTTCCCCGCCCGACAAGGAGTTGCTGAGGCGGTTGAGCGTGAGGTATCCCAATCCCACGTCGATAAGGAAGCGGATGCGGCTGTTGATTTCCACAAGGATGCGCCGCGCTACGTCCGTGTCGTGTTTGCTCAGCCGCAGGGTGTCGAAGAACCGCTTCAGTTCGGTGACGGGCAGGTCTACCAGTTCCGAGATGCTTTTGCCGCCTACCCGCACGTAGCCCGCTTCCGGCTTCAGCCGTGTGCCCCGACATTTCGGACAGAGCGTTTTCCCGCGATAACGTGCAAGCATTACGCGGTATTGTATCTTGTACTGATTCTCTTCGAGCATGCGGAAAAACTGGTTGATGCCGCCGAAATACTCGTTGCCTTCCCAAAGCGTTCTCCGTTGCTCGTCCGTCAGTTCGTAGTAAGGGGTAAAGATAGGGAAGCCGAATTTCTCCGCATTACGGATGAGTTCGTCCCTCCATTCGCCCATTTTCTCGCCTCGCCAGCAGACGATGGCGCCGTCGTATACCGACAACGAACGGTCGGGTACGACCAAATGCTCGTCGATGCCGATGACTTTACCGAATCCTTCGCACTCGGGACAAGCTCCGATGGGCGAGTTGAACGAGAACATCTGGTCGTTTGGCTCTTCGAAAACGATGCCGTCGGCTTCGAACTTCGTGCTGAAAGAATGAAGGCGTGTGCTTCCGTCGGGCAGGTAGAAGCGAAGCATGCAATTTCCGTCGCCCTCGTACATCGCCGTTTCGGCAGAGTCGGTCAGGCGGCTCACGGCATCTTTGGTACTTGCCACAGCCATGCGGTCCACCAGCAGGTAGACTTCATCGCCCTTCGCCGGAGTGTATTCGTCGATGCGTTTCATCTCGCCATTCACCTCCACGCGGTTGAATCCTTGCTTCAGGTCGATCTCCAATTGCTCTTGCAACGTGCGGTTCTCACGCAGGCGAATCAATGTCAGCACCGTATATCTCGTTCCTTCGGGATAAGAGAGCATGCAGTTTACGATGTCTTCCGTAGAGTGTTTCTTCACCTCTTCTCCGCTCACCGGACTGAATGTTTTGCCAATGCGCGCGTACAACAGGCGCAGATACTCGTATATCTCGGTCGATGTTCCTACGGTCGATCGCGGATTCCGGCTGTTTACCTTCTGCTCGATGGCGATGGCGGGCGGGATTCCTTTAATGAAGTCGCACTCGGGTTTGCTCATCCTTCCGAGAAACTGGCGGGCGTAACTGCTCAGACTTTCTACGTAACGGCGTTGTCCTTCGGCGTATAGCGTGTCGAAAGCGAGCGACGATTTGCCCGAACCCGAGAGTCCGGTGATTACCACAAGCCGGTTGCGGGGAATATCTACATCGATGTTTTTCAGGTTGTTCACCCGTGCTCCTCTGATAGAGATACAGTTGTTTTCTGACATAAATGCTTCTTTTCTGTAGTAGGCGGCAAAGTTAACGATTTTCTCGGTAGAAGAAACCTTTTTGCTGCATTAAGATGATATTTCCGGCTGCGGCTGCCTGTGTGTGAAGTCTGTCGACCGCCCTTTCCCGCCTCTCCGGAATGCTTTTTCTGCCGGGTTCGCCTTTCTGGATGTATAACGCAGGCTATAAGTTCCGTCTCGGAACAATACTTTTTCTGCGGAGTTCGTGCTTTTTGATGTATAACGCAGGCTATGAGTCCCGTTTCGGAACAATGCTTTTTCTACGGAGTTTGTGCTTCTTGATGTATAACGCAGGTTATAAACTCCGTTTCGGAACAATGCTTTTTCTGCCGGGTTCGTGCTTCTTTCATGCGTTTCTTTTTTCCGTTTTCGGTAATTTGTAGTACGTTTGCCTTTGTAAAACAGAACCGATGTCGCTGCGGAAGATTATACATATCGATATGGATGCGTTTTATGCCTCGGTGGAGCAAAGGGATAATCCCGAGCTGCGGGGCAAGCCGGTGGCTGTGGGACATGCTGAGGAGCGGGGAGTGGTTGCCGCTGCCAGCTACGAAGCCCGCCGCTACGGGGTGCGATCGGCAATGTCTTCGCAGAAAGCCAAACGCTTGTGTCCCTCGCTTATCTTCGTTCCCGGAAGGATGGATGTATATAAATCCGTCTCCCGGCAGATTCACGAAATCTTTCATGAGTACACTGATCTGGTGGAACCTCTTTCGTTGGATGAGGCGTTTCTCGACGTCACCGAGAACAAACGGAACATTCCTCTGGCGGTGGATATAGCCGCAGAGATTAAGAGGAAGATACGGGAAAGGCTGCATCTGGTGGCTTCGGCGGGTGTGTCGTACAATAAGTTTCTGGCGAAAATAGCGTCCGACCGCCGCAAGCCTGACGGTTTGTGTACCATTCATCCCGAGCAGGCTCTCGACTTTATCGCCCGTCTTCCCATCGAGTCTTTCTGGGGTGTAGGACCTGTGACGGCAAAGAAGATGCACTTGCTCGGCATCCGCAACGGGCTTCAACTGCGGAATTGCACGCTCGAAATGCTGACGGCTCATTTCGGGAAGGCAGGTTCTCTCTATTACCATTGCGCCCGTGGCATCGACGATCGTCCGGTGGAGGCAGTCCGCATACGCAAGTCCGTCGGTTGCGAACGGACGCTGGAACGAGACATCTCCCTGCGTTCGTCGGTTATCATCGAGCTTTACCACGTGGCGGTGGAACTCGTTGAACGGCTTCGGCGGAGAGCCTTCAGGGGGAATACGCTGACGCTCAAAATAAAGTTTCACGACTTCACCCAGATTACCCGGAGCGCAACCCGTCCGCAAGAACTGACCGACCTGGACTCGGTGCTACCGCTGGCAAAGGAGTTGCTCAAAACCGTCGACTATGAACAGCACCCCATCCGGCTCATCGGTCTTTCTGTTTCTCATCCGAAAGAAGAAGGCCCGGAGCAGCATGGCGTTTGGGAACAGCTTAGCTTTGAATTTAGCGATTGGGAGTGAGGCGTGTTTCCTCATCGAGGTTTGGGGTGAGGTTGGGGGTTATTTTTCTGTGTATGTCAGCCGGACTGAATAAAAATTTTTTGTGATTCCTATAAGGTTCCCGTTTTTTTCTTGGCTTCTTGGAGGGCGGATGTGAGTAGTGTTGTTCGCTTTCTTTGTGGAAGTTTCGGTTTGTTTTTCTATGTATGGCAGCCGGACCTAATGAAGACTTTTTGTTATTTCTGTAAGGGGCTCGGTCTTTTCTTGGTTTCTTGGAGAGCGAATGTGGGTAGTATTGCTTTCTTTCTTTGTGGAAGTTTCGGTTTGTTCTTCTGTGTATGGCAGCCGAACCTAATGAAGACTTTTTGTTATTTCTGTAAGGGGCTCGGTTTTTTCTTGGTTTCTTAGAGGGCGGATGTGAGTAGTGTTGTTCGCTTTCTTTGTGGAAGTTTCGGTTTGTTCTTGTAAGAATCTTGCTTTACCCTTTAGTGGGCACAACCGGAGTGAAGCCGCTGCTTCGCCTGCCGAGAGTTCTGTCTGGTACTGATTGGTTGCACGACGTTGTACAGGTTTACGAGTTGTTTCGGCCGCCGAGAGTCCTGTCTGATGCCGATTGGATGCACGACGTTGTACAGGTTTACGAATTGTTTCGCCCGTCGAGAGTTCTGTCTGAAACATGCCTGACCTTTCTAAATGGAAAAACAAAGGTTCTATTTACAGCAAACAGAACCTTTGTTTGAGGTGAATAGAACTTCTATTCGGAACGGACAGAGCTCTGTTTTTGCGCTCACAGATTTTCTCCCTGATAAAGAAGAGCCTGTGTTCCTCATATTCACCGGCTTTATTTTACCGCAGACAGCGTTTCTGGTCCCGTTATTCGCTGGCTCTTTTCCCCGTAAAACATTTCTGTCCGCCAAACTCGGAGGGTTTTCTTCATTGTAAGAACACTGCCGTTTGTCAAACTTGCAGGGCTTTCTTTCATGTAAAAACACTTCTGTCCGTCAAACTCACAGGCTTTCTCTGTACTGTAAGAACACTTCTACTCACCAAATTCGCAGGGCTTTCTTTCCTGTAAAAACACTTCTGTCCGCCAAACTCGCAGGCTTTCTCTATACTGTGAGAACGCTTCTACTCGCCAAACTCACAGGTTTTCTTCATTCTAAGAACACTGCCGTTTGTCAAACTTGCAGTCTTTCTTCATTCTAAGAACATTACTGTTCATCAAACTCGCAGGGCTTTCTTTCCTGTAAAAACACTTCTGTCCGTCAAACTCGCAACCTTTCTCTGTACTGTAAGAGCACTTCTACTCACCAAACTCACAGTCTTTCTTCATTCTAAGAACACTCTGTCCGTCAAACTCACAGAATTTTCTTCCCTGTAAAAACACTGTCGCTCACCAAACCCACGAGGCTCTCTCCATCATGAAAAAACTCGTTGCTTGCCACAGCGGGAACTTCCATTTCCGGCAGACAAAACCCTTGTCAGGACGCTTCGAACGCCCGAACCCGGTCGTTTGTACTATTTTGCCATCAGGTTCGTATGATTTCTTCACCTTATATTATATAGGAACTCTTATCTTTGTGCTGTTTAAAATCTATATAATATCATGAATCGAACGAAACATTGGCTATGTATTCTGTTGCTGGCGGTTGCGGGAAGCTTGTCTTTCAAGGCCTACGCTTACACCGAGCGCAACATGCTGCAACGGGCGGCAGACGAAGCAACGTTGAAAAACGTATTGGTAATGAAGCAAGCTTGGGTGGCGTATCCGGCTTATACAGACCGGGCGGCATGGGACTCTCTGATGGGGGAAAACAAGCAAAAGCTAATTGCAAACGGGGAGAAATACTTGTCTTACCAGTGGAAATCGATCCCTGCCACTGCTTATCTGGCGTACGAACGCACCGGCGACCGCAATGTGATGCAGCAGCCTTACGAAGCCAACCGATTGGCTCTCAACGCGCTGATGCTTGCCGAACTTGCCGAAGGGAAAGGACGTTTCATCGACCAATTGCTGAATGGAGCGTTTTTCAGTTGCGAGATGACTTCGTGGGTGCTTTCGGCACACTTGCCCCGTCAGAGCAGCAAGCGGTCGCTACCCGACTTTCGTGAACAGATCATCGACTTGGGGTCGGGCGGATACGGAGCTTTGATGGCATGGGTACACTACTTTTTCCGCAGTTCTTTCGATAAAATCAATCCGGTCGTTTCGCTGCAAATGCGCAAAGCAATCAAGGAGCGTATACTCGATCCTTATATGAATGACGATGAGATGTGGTGGATGGCGTTCGGTTGGAAACCGGGCGAAATCATCAACAACTGGAACCCGTGGTGTAACTCCAACGTCCTGCTTTGCTTTCTGTTGATGGAGAACAACAAGGACAAACTGGCGAAGGCGGTGTATCGTTCCATGCAGTCGGTCGATAAGTTTATCAACTTCGTAAAGTCCGACGGGGCCTGCGAAGAAGGTCCTTCTTACTGGGGACATGCCGCCGGCAAGCTGTTCGACTACCTCGAAATCCTTTACCAAGGAACGGGAGGAAAGGTTTCTTTGTTCCACGAACCGATGATACGGAGGATGGGCGAGTACATTTCACGTTCTTATGTGGGCAACGGTTGGGTGGTGAACTTTGCCGATGCGTCCGCTCAGGGCGGGGGAGATCCTATTCTGATCTATCGGTATGGAAAGGCGGTGGGCAGCGATGAGATGAAGCACTTCGCCGCTTACCTGCTCAACGGGAGGAAACCGTATGCTACGATGGGCAACGATGCTTTCCGATCGCTCGAATCGTTGCTCTGCTGCAACGAGCTGGCGCAGACTGCACCCAAGCACGATATGCCCGATGTGACTTGGTATCCCGAGACCGAATTTTGCTACATGAAGAGCAAACAAGGCCTGTTTGTGGCTGCCAAAGGAGGCTTCAACAACGAGAGCCATAACCATAATGATGTGGGAACGTTCTCTTTCTACGTCAATACCATCCCCGTATTCATCGACGCCGGGGTGGGAACATACACTAAACAGACATTCAGCAAAGAGCGTTACACGATCTGGACGATGCAGAGCAATTACCACAACCTGCCTGTGATTAACGGAGTTGGCGAGGCATTCGGGCAGGAGTACAAGGCGACGAACGCTGTTTGCAACGCCGGAAAGCGGACTTTCTCTTTGGATATCGCATCGGCATACCCGTCCGAAGCGAAGGTGAAAAGCTGGGTACGCGGGTATGCTCTCGACGATGCCAAGCTCACCATCACCGACCGTTACGAGCTTAGCGAGGCGGTAGTTCCCAATCAGTTCAACTTCCTCGTTTGGGGTGAAACGTCTTTCCCGTCGGCAGGCAGAATCGTCGTCGAGGTGAAAGGGCAGAAAGTGGAGATGGAATATCCGTCTCAATTCAAGCCCGAACTCAAAACGATAAAGCTCACCGATCCGCGCCTTTCGAACGTATGGGGAAAGGAAATCTACCGCATTACACTGAAAACGGATGAGAAACGGTTGAGCGGCAGTTACAGATTTGTTATTCGGAAAATAAAATAAGAAGCTGTTTCAACCTTCTGCAAAGAAGTTTTTGACTGGCGACTTCCTTTTGTTTTCGTTCGTTCTTTGAGCGGCTTTTCTGCATGAAAGTGGTTGGTGCTCCGCATGATTTGAATGATTTTGATTCTTGGTTTGAGCGGCTTTTCTGCATGAAAGCAGTCGGCGCTCCGCACGATTTGAATGATTTTCATTCTTGAGTTGAGCGGCTTTTCGACATGAAGACGGTCGGCTCTCCGCATGATTTGAATGATTTTGATTCTTGATTTGAGTGATTTTTTTCCGTGGAAACGGTCGGCACTCCGCACGGTTTGAATGATTTTTATTCTTGAGTTGAGTGGTTTTTCCGCATGAAAACGGTCGGTACTCCGCATGATTTGAATGATTTTGATTCTTGGTTTGAGCAGCTTTTTCGCTTCTGTTGGTTTGCGTTTTTCGTCGAATAGCCGGTTGCCCGGCCTGTCACACGAACAAATCGGTCGCAACAGGTCGTCTCAAATCAAGGGGAGTAAGAATTGAAACAACTTGCAAATAATAACCTGTTTTAAATGATATAAGTATGAAAAAAGTATTATTTTTTAGCCTTTTGGCTGCAATGGGAGCCGGAATCAGTGCTCAGAATCTGATTAATAACGGTAAGTTTGAAACCGAAGTGACTGCGAAAGTCACCAACCCGAACAAAGCGAACGAGGGTGAATGGTTTGTAATGAACAATGAAACGGAAGGCGCTACGACCATCTCATGGACGAAAACATCGGACACGGCCTATCCGAATGCGGTGAAGATGGATAATTCGGGAGCCGAGAAAAATCTTTCGTGGTACAAGGCTTTCTTGGGACAGCGGGTGACGAAGGGGCTGGAAAGAGGAGTGTACGTGCTCACTTTCTATGCAAAGGCAGACAAGGAGGACACTCAGGTAGGGGTATACATCAAACAGACGAACGAAGAAAAGAATGAGGCCGGCAAGGCGAACACCACATTCTTCGTGCGCAGAGATTATGATGCGGACGCGCAGCCGAATGCTTCGGGAGCGCAATACAACTTTAAGTTGAAGTCGGCAGGCAAATGGACGAAAGTGGTTGTGTACTACGACATGAGCCAGGTGGTGAATGTAATCAACAGCAAGAAAGCCAATCCCAATCTGGAAGTTACCGATACGGACGACGATGCAGCTATCCTGAAGGATTGCTACGTGGCTATCCTTGCTCAGGGTAAAGGGGCTGTCGTAGAAGTTTCGGATGTTTCGTTGAAAAAGAAATAAAGGCGCGGGTCGGGGATAGTCTCGCTGCAAAATAAAGCGCGTACGGCGATCCCCGAAGAAAAAGGGGCCTTTAAAGAGCCGTTTTTGAAAAGATAGAACTTGCAGAAAGAAACGATTGCTTCCTAAAAAACTTTTCGCGTTTGCCTGAGAAAAAACGCATTTAGGCAAACGCGAAAAGTTTCTTAGGAAGAGTTTTTTGTGCTTGTATGAAATATCGGCACTGAGGCCTGCTCTTCATGATACCGGTTCGTATATGGAAAAGAAAGGGGAGTGCGGAAAGCCTCGGTTCATGTTTTTCATACACAAGGTTTTGATATCCGGTGAATAGACCTTATCCTCCCAATGCCGGTTACATGCATGTGACGAAACCGCCTCCTTCGGCAATGCAAAGTGTTGAATCGTTTTCTTTATTATGAACAAAGAGTGCTTCACGTATCGCCTTTCCGGACTACCCTGAAAAGAGGGGGACGTCTTTTCATTTCATCCGCTTGTTTTGCATGCTGGTTCATTCATTTACGGCGGGTATAAAAAGAGAGCGAGGAATCTGAAAAGACTCCCCGCTCTCATTGTTATATTTCTGTGTGCTTAATTACATGGCAATCTGCTCGTTCAGCAGTTTTTGAAGTTTACCGTTTAAGGTTTGACACATAATACCGTTTCCCATTGCTTGATAGCGTTTGATGCGGTATTGTAACATCATGATTTTTTCATTTACATTCTTTTTCATAACTTTTTTTCCTCTTTTTTTGCTCTCCACGTTTTGAAGAGCGGTTTTACTTTTGTTTCTTATTTACGCTGCAAATATACGATTCCTTTTTGAAATATATGCTATAAAACATATAAAATCGCTTTTTATTTTAGTTTTTTCTTGTTATAGAGGCTCAAATATAACGGATATTACATTTCTGTTACAATTCTTTCCCGTTTATTTTCCGGATGTTTTATTATGTCCTTATGATAAAATCTTGTAAATTTGTCGCTATTATTGCTATACCTTATTATATAATATAGATGCGTAGATATATGAAAACACTTGTTCGTCTTCTCCCTCTGTTTTTGCTTCCTTTCTTTCTCGGAGCTTGCAGTCAATCTCACTTCCTCAAAGAAGAGGCCTATCGTAATAAAGTGCTCGATGATTTTGAACGAAAGAAAGAGGCTCTTCCTAACGGCGATTTATTTGCAATCTTTTCGCAAGCAGACCTTTCTGTTGCCGAAAGAGAGGCCTTGATGTTTCTTTATGCCTACATGCCGATAGGTGATTTGACAGATTACCCCGGCGAGTATTATTTGGAAAACTACCGTTTGTCGGAGCAGGCCCGAGCTGAAATGAGCTGGGGGAAGGATATTCCCGACAAGCTGTTCCGTCATTTTGTTCTTCCTGTTCGAGTGAATAATGAGAATCTCGACGACTCGCGAAGAGTGTTTTATCAGGAGTTGAAGGAGCGAGTGAAAGGGCTTTCCATGAAAGAGGCTATTCTCGAAGTGAATCATTGGTGTCATGAGAAAGTGGTATATCGCCCGAGCGATGCGCGGACCAGCTCTCCGCTTGCTTCGGTGAAAACAGCTTACGGACGTTGCGGAGAAGAGTCTACATTCACTGTAGCGGCTTTGCGGTCGGTCGGTATTCCTGCTCGTCAGGTCTATACTCCTCGCTGGGCTCATACCGATGACAATCACGCATGGGTGGAAGCATGGGCTGACGGAGAATGGTATTTCTTCGGAGCTTGCGAGCCGGAGCCGGTCTTGAATCTGGGATGGTTCAATGCACCTGCCAGCCGGGGAATGTTGATGCATACCAAAGTGTTCGGGCATTACGATGGTCCTGAAGAGATTATGCGTGAAACTTCCAATTATACTGAAATCAATGTGATAGACAATTATGCCCCGACAGCGAAAGTGACGGTTCGGGTTACCGATGAGAAGGGTGCGGCAGTAGCAGGGGCGAAGGTAGAATTTAAGGTTTACAACTATGCCGAGTTTTATACGGTTGCCGCCAAGCATACCGACACGGAAGGAAAAGCTGCGCTGACAGCGGGAAAGGGAGACATGCTGGTATGGGTTTCTAAGGACGGCAGATTCGGTTATCGAAAGGTTTCGTTCGGTAAAGAAGATACTGTGGAAGTGGCGTTAAACCGTAAGGAGGGGGATGCTCATACGTTGGAATTGGATATAACTCCTCCTGCCGAAGGAGCGAATTTGCCGGAAGTCTCTCCCGAAATGCGTGCGGAAAATGACCGGAGATTGGCGCAGGAAGACTCTATACGGAATGCGTACGTGGCTACCATGATGACAGAGGAGCGGGCGGAAGCTGCTTTGAAAGAGATAGACCTTGCTTCGCACACAAGGAGTAGCATGGTGAAGATGCTGGTTGCTTCCAGAGGCAACTATCAGACGTTGCTCGATTTTGTCCAAACTGCTCAGACTCAAGATAAGCAGGAACTTGCCGTCGAACTTCTTCAGGCGCTTTCTGCGAAAGATTGGCGGGATGTGTCGGCAACTGTGTTGGAGGATATTATTCGTCATGCACCTGACCCCCGGAAAGTGGGGATGGCAGCAAGTGTCAGGGTGGCTAATCAGCGCGTGGCCAATGAAATGTTAACGCCTTATCGCGGCTTTTTCAATAATGTAATTCCGCAGGCCGATGCCGAAGCATTCGTTAAGAACCCCGTCCGCTTGGTGGAATGGTGTAAGGAAAACATTAAAATAGATAATGGCTTGAACTCGCAACGTATACCAATCTCTCCGGCAGGCGTGTGGAAAGCGAAGATAGCCGATGAAAAATCTCGTGATATCTTCTTTGTGGCGATGGCTCGCACACTGGGTATACCGGCATGGATTGATGAGGTAACGGGTAAGGTGCAGTATATGGATGAAAATCCTTTTATGGAGAATGGGAAAGAAGTCCGGTTGAAAGAAGGGCGGCTTTTTGATGTGGATTTCTTGGAAAGTGTTCCGTCGCAGGCTTCTGCTGGTCTTGTGTCCGCGACATACAAACCCGTTCCTTCTTTAGACGATCCGAAATATTACTCTCATTTTACGCTATCTGTTTTTAAAGACGGTACTTTCCGGTTGTTAAACTATGACGAGGGCGATGTTGATATGGGCGGTGGTGCGACTTGGGCCAATCTGTTGAAGCGGGGAGCAAGACTGGATGAGGGATATTATATGCTCGTCACCGGAACCCGTCTGGCCAGCGGTGCGGTTCTCTCGCGTCTTTCTTTCTTTAATGTAGCGAGTGGAGGAAGAACTGTAACTGATTTGGTGATGCGCGAGAGTAAGGATGCCGTGCAAGTTATAGGCAGTTTCAATTCGGAGTCTCTGTATCGTCCGGTAGGTACGGATAAGGTAAGTCGGACAAGTGCTTCTTGTGGAAACGAACCAAATGAAACGGCAGGAGAATGTTCTTCTCGAAGTCTCTTACAGGCTTGTGGGCGTGGATATTTTGTGGTCGGAATTTTAGGAGTAGGGCAGGAACCTACCAATCATGCGTTGAGGGATATTGCTGCCCGGAGTGCCGGGCTTGAAAAATGGGGACGGAAAATCGTTCTTCTTTTCTCGTCTGAAGAGCAATACAAGAAGTTCCGCCCCGATGAGTTCCCGGGGTTACCCTCTACTATTATTTATGGTATCGATATCGACAATAGTATCCGGAAGCAGATTGTAACTTCCATGAAGCTTTCCGGTCAAACAAATCTTCCGCTGTTTATCATCTCCGATACGTTCAACAGGGTGGTTTTTGTTTCGCAAGGATATACTATCGGATTGGGAGAGCAATTGCTTAAAGTGATTCACGGACTTTAAATAGAGTGGATGAGCTTTATGGGGTAGACCGGAGATGCTCGCTATAATTCATTTCACAGTCTAAGTAAAGTATATGAATCCTATAATAAATAGGCTGGAATTGATTTGTCATCGGGACTCCTGATTTATAAGAAACGGATGAACTTTATAATAATAGGTAGAAAAGTCCAGGGAATAGTGCAACAGGTTGTAAATTAAATTGTGTCAGCAAAGTTAATACTTTATTCTTTGCTGACACAGTTTGTTTTACACTACCGTGCAACACATTTCTTGGCTATTTCTTTTTTCCGAGAAAACTCCTTTTGTATTCCCCATTTATTTTTCTTTTCATGTTTCTTTGTTTTTTATTTCCTCAGTTTTTATTGTTCCCATAGGCTTGCAACCTATATAAGCGTGTAGATATATAAGGTCGGTTTGTGCATCTTGTGCCACCTTGTTTTCTTGTGTTTTTCCGTTTCACTGCGGGGAAGAGTCATTTTCTTTTAACCATTTATTCGTCTTTGGTCTGTGTTTTATTCGTCTGCCGAACGACAGACGAATAAAACACAGACCAAAGACGAATGGAACGCGAACGGCAGAGGGGTAAGCTGTTTAAGAGAAATTCTTGTGGGTCGAATAAACGGCGGCAATTTTTTTAGCGCCTGCTTGCGTCCTCTGCAATCGAGTTCGCCGGCAGTTTCCCTTTTGCTTTCTTTCCCTGCACTCTGCTTCCCGGCTCCTCACATGCGTAATAATCTCGCGCAGCAAGAGACCCCGTTATATAATTATATGTGTATGGCAGGCGGTGAAGGGGGGCGACAGCAACAACCGTGCATTGGAAGGTTATATATTATATATGTATGGCAGGTTTTCGTTTTGACCGGTATATCGTATATAGGCATCGCCTGCGGCTCTTTGGATATTCCTGTCGAGGTTTAATGTATATCCTCTTTGTTGGTCCTTGTTCCCTTCTGAACCTTGTCCGCTGCGCTTTTCTCATCTGCGGGGCTTTTTTTAAATGCTCTTGCTCACACACCTTGTTTGTTCTGGCGGGGGGCAACAACAGGCGAGTAGATAGCTTGGCTTTCTTTAATGTTTTTGGTCATATATATTGTTTGTTTTTCCGAATCATCCCAACAGTCCCCCGCTTGGCTTTCTTTCATGTCCTTTCTCATCTTCCTGCTCCTTAGTCTCTTATGTTTTTCTTCTGCATTTTCTTTTGAAAAACTCTTTTTTATATTTGGATGTTGTTTTAAAAGTTTCTACTTTTGCACCCGCTTTCCCGGCGTGGGAGGGCTTTCTAAGGTTGACATGTTGCAAAAGCCCGGTGGGGGTTTGATATTCTGTTTTTTCCTTGTTTTAAAAACTCCCCATTAAAATTTGGAGTTATGGGAATAAAATGCTTATCTTTACCGTCCGTGCCGCAAAGGATGGGTTCTTTTCCCGCTTTTTCTTTTCTGGGTTGTCTTTATCTTTCTTACAGAGAGGTTTACGGGTTTTCCGAAAAGAAATGCTGAAAAAAACTTCCTTTAAAATTTGGCGGTTTGAAATAAACCGTTTACCTTTGCACCCGCTTTTGAAAAGAAAGTCGATCCAAGTTCTTTGACATATTGATAAACAATACAAGTAGTACAATAATATTGAACCGTCAATTTTCCTGTTCTCCTTTGTTTTTTTGCGAAGGTTTTTGTTCAGGTATTTTTTTCAAGATTGAGAGTCGATAAATCGTACGGCATCCTGATCAGAGCAATGATTTTTTTAAGTC
>NZ_JACIDI010000002.1:0-262993 GCF_014196225.1 Bacteroides pyogenes
ACCATTCGTTTTGACAACATTTCAATGACCTCTTTAGTGTTTTCGAACCGACTTTTGCCGGTTCTATTGTTTGACTTTTAATTTTTCGGTAAAAATTTACCGAAGTATTGTAGTATATATACTACTTCTCATTCACTCATCACAAATCATTACCTAACTCATACTCTCGTTGGAATAAATATAGTATTTTCAATAATATGCTGCATACATCGACGGCATTTCTTTTAATATTTTGCGTTGTTTTGAACAAAATTTACGTAAATCTTCTAAACCGCTTTCTATTATCTCATTATCCGGGCGAAGAATGTAACATTTGTTACCGTTTATAACGAAAACCTGCAATATCTTTGCGGACATAACATCATTCAAATTAATAAATCGTTATGGAACAACTACACGCTCATGAAGTTCTCCGCATGATGGAGGGAAACAGTTATTCGGAAGCCAGCCTGAAAGAAGCCATTATCAAGAAGTTCGGCATCTCCCGGCATTTTTACACCTGCTCCGCCGAAAACATGAATATCGACGAATTGATAGAATTTCTGAAACGAAAAGGCAAATTCATGCCATTGAACGATGGTTTCACCGTCGACCTGAATAAAGTTTGCAGCGACTATTAATGGCAGTGTTTCTCTTTTCTTCGTGCGGTGTTTAGGCGGATATGGTTATCATTCTATAAACAAAAAATAGAGTAAGTAGTTCTATTCTCCTACATCTTTCTACTTCTCTCAAAATTAAGATTCACTGACTGTAATGAATACTTTATGCAGTCAGTGAGTTCTTTTATTCGCCTACAAATCTTCCTTTCCCCGATTTTTTAGCTACCCGAAACTCATTGGAAGGCTCTATATACATTGCCTGTATCACTCAAACCAATGGCATCTACAACAGCGGCAAGTACACAGGTGATTTTGAATCCGTTATCTATACACTCGTCAGCGATAGCAGTCTATACCATTCAAACTAGTGGCATCCACAATGAGAACCCGCAGATGTCTCTCCGCGCGGATGTTGTCTATACCACTCAAACTAGTGGCATCCACAACTACATATTATCAGGGAAGCGAAAGGATTGAGTTGTCTATACCACTCAAACTAGTGGCATCCACAACGTATTGTAGTATTGTAGTTCGCTGTTTTCGTTGTCTATACCACTCAAACTAGTGGCATCCACAACGCGCCATGAGGTTGTAGACAAGTTCTTCAAGTTGTCTATACCACTCAAACTAGTGGCATCCACAACGGCAATCAAGGACGTGGCTATCGTAGAGGCGTTGTCTATACCACTCAAACTAGTGGCATCCACAACACCTGCTTACCCTCGAACACTTGAAGAATGGTTGTCTATACCACTCAAACTAGTGGCATCCACAACTTTGGAGAAAATATTAAAAATGCTATTCTTGTTGTCTATACCACTCAAACTAGTGGCATCCACAACAAAATAAGATGAAACGAGTACACTTCACCCGTTGTCTATACCACTCAAACTAGTGGCATCCACAACCTTGTTTATGTTCAGTCTATGGATCAGCGTGTTGTCTATACCACTCAAACTAGTGGCATCCACAACCATCAGACCCGACAGCAAACTCTTTAATGGTTGTCTATACCACTCAAACTAGTGGCATCCACAACGGGCGGTGATGTCGCGAACGGTGAGATCTAGTTGTCTATACCACTCAAACTAGTGGCATCCACAACGGTTTGCCCGGAGATAACTACCGAAGTACTGTTGTCTATACCACTCAAACTAGTGGCATCCACAACACTCGGTGGATGCGAAGCATGGAATAGCCCGTTGTCTATACCACTCAAACTAGTGGCATCCACAACTTGAGACGGATGGCAAAGAGCTTGTTGTGGTTGTCTATACCACTCAAACTAGTGGCATCCACAACAGTTTGGGGAGCTTCCTACTCCTCTTTCAAGTTGTCTATACCACTCAAACTAGTGGCATCCACAACTTATTGTGAATTTCCATAATAAGAACCCTAGTTGTCTATACCACTCAAACTAGTGGCATCCACAACAAGCGGTTGAAAGGGCTAAATCTTACGGTAGTTGTCTATACCACTCAAACTAGTGGCATCCACAACTCCCGTCATTGCATATCCTACGCAAATATCGTTGTCTATACCACTCAAACTAGTGGCATCCACAACTGTATGAGCCTTCGTAGCGATCACCACTGTGTTGTCTATACCACTCAAACTAGTGGCATCCACAACAAAACTTTCCTAACCTATTACTGGTTAATTATTTCTGCTCCAAAAGTTTCCCAAAAAATCTTCTTTCGGGATCTATAAAAGGAATGATTCGACAAATTATTGCTTTATATTTACTCCATATACATTCGCAAAAACCAGATGTAACGTTCGGGGGCAGCTTCCCAATTTCCAAGTCAGGGAATTGATTATGAGCAGACTTATTACGAATATGGACAAGAAACTCATATTCTTCTTCCGAAACGAGTGATGCCTTTCTCAACGCATCTATGCATCTGCGATGCTCACATCCTCCCTGAGATTCTTCATAGAACCTTCTCAACTTTTCATTCTTCAATACGGATTTTTCCAAAGCAAAGACCCAATTAAATACACGCCTGCGATGATCTTCGTAATGACGCAATTCCATCTCCACTTGCTCTTGTGTTGCTTCATGGTTAGCAAAATAAGGCATCAATCCCTTTACCCGCCCATCGTAACAATAACGCATCAACTTAGATACGTCTTTGAGCTTACACTCTGCTTTAATCACTGCATCAGGCTGTCCGCCTTCCAATTGAATAACTTGACTGACAGAAACCGGTTCCCCCAGCATATTGTCTATTTTATCTAAGTCAAGCTGCGCTTCCTTCCAATCATACAAGTCTCTTACAGCCATAAACAGCAAGCGGTCGTCCTCACAAAGCAATCGAAGCTGATACTCCTTTTCGTTGATTGCACGCTTAAACACACGTCGCACAGAAAGAGTCAAATCTTCTACTTGGAGTTTGCTCTTTTCCTTAGAAGAAGAGATTTTCTGCCTCACAACTTCATCTATCAATGCCTCATAATACTTTTTATAGTTTCCTCCCTCTTCACTGTATTCATATTCTACGACCTTATCGAATACTTCAACTCTTCTTTTACAACGATAAAATCTCTGCATGCCATTGGGAAATTCTTTATCCCAATACAACTTGAACATTTCGTTCCATTTCAGTTTTCCGGAAGGTTCCTTCCCAATTTTATCTTTCAACAATCGACAAATTTCATTCTCGAAAAGCTGTGAAGGGAGATCTATCGGATGGCTGTTTTTCCTCTGTTTCCAATCTCTCCACTCCGGCCGTTCTTTCATCAAATTACGAATAATTAAAGGCAGTTCTTTTTGTTTTCCAGTTGGGGGATTGACAAAGCGCGGCACTCTTTTCGGGCTTGCTGCCGGATAAAAAGTAGCTTCCAACCACTCTTTTTTCTCTTCGAAGTATCGCTGATACAACTTCTCCGTATGCCCCAAGCCAGGTCTAAGCACTTTCCCAAGAAAAGGATGACCATTTTTCGTGTCTTTAAGCCTCAACTCTCGAATTATACTATCCAAATGACGTCGATTATCGTCGCCCGCATATTGTGCCAGACAACGCTGTATCTCCGAATAATAAGCAGACGTTATGCGTTGCTTCACCCCTTGGTCGATAACCATGCGGATAATATCTTTCGCTAAATCGGTAGCCATTTCGCCAATGCGAGGTGGCAGAGGATGTTCACCTTTCTCCCGTTTTTCGAAAACCCGCAAACGCTCCCGACAGTCCAGCTTCAATGTTTCCACATAACCTTTTAGTTTCTTTTCTCTTGAAGTAGGCAAAACATTCAACCATTCATCAATCATCCGGCGAGGAATTTGAGATAAATCAAAGTCTTTCTCCGAGAGTATTTCAGTGAGTTTTTCTTTACGTCTTTCGAACTCACTTTCATACTTTTCCTGCTTATCCGCTAATTTCGAACTAACAAGTTTTCCACCTTTACTTCGAGGCAGGGTGTATCTTATCAAAGGAACAGGAAATTCCTTTTGTAGTTCTGTTCGAATTGCATCGAACAGATTCTCACTTAGATCTTTCCAATGTTTTTCACATTGTTCCAAAAGTCCAGAAACAATGTTTTTAGCCTTATCCTTATCTAAAAAAGAAAGCAGCAAGATTTTCCGCAAATCATATATACTAATAAACCCAAAAGATTTCGTATTTTGCAGAGTATATGCCACACAATGCCCCTCTCCTCCCTTCTTCTTGAGCGTCGGAAAAGAAATTTTATCACTACCACTTGTCCGGACAAATCCTATCTTATTGTTATAAATTGCGTATCGTGGTGCATACAGAGAAAAGCGCACTTCGTCAGTTATACCTTTGGTTATCTGCTGTAAAACCGCATCTTCATTATGGAAATCGGTCAAACGACCGAATGCCATAGCGTGATCCGTGACGCTACGTTCATAGTTATTCTCCTCTCCCATCTTTTTGGGATATGAAGCCAATTCCAAACATCCAAGGTCGATACGAAAACGAATGAACGGCAGTAGATTCTTTTCTTCAATATACCTGAGCATCAGATAAGGAAAGCGATTTTTGTAGCGCACCCTTTTACTCAAGGAAGCAATCATCTCGAAAGGATCATCGATCGCTTCACATAGCTCATCGTTTAGGCTGTTTTCCAAGATATGTGCTTGTTCTTCTTCTCCCAACAACGGCAAAAAAGACTTTTGGTCCTTCTCGTCCAACATCTCGAAAAGGATATCGGGGCAGCGATTCAGTTCATTCAGCATATCCATCAGCAACGCTTCTCTGGGATTGACACTAAGCAGGCGTTCGTGCGGTTGGCGGCAACAGAGAGCGCAAAACGTCTCTCGGACAGCAAGAAAACCCTTCTCTTTGGTACTTTTAAATCCGGTCGCACGGCTGAGAAACTTGAAAGCCTCCTCTCTATCAAGAAAAAGACATATAAGGAAAATCAAAGCGTTGTCTTTCAGTTTTATTCCTTCATTACCACCGATGGCAAAAAACTTTTTATTGTCACCCTTCTCTTCAGCTTGCAAGAAATCTGTTTCTACAAAAACTCCGGTAAAACGAGCGCGGGTCTTCTGCAAAGCAAAAGAGTAAGCATTTTCAATAAAACGATGCATCTCACTTGAGATGATGAGTGCTGTATGCTTCACTGATTGATCGTCGATATGATAATGAGAGAACGCATTACGAATATCTTGGAGTTTCCCATAGACCTCTTTTAACAGGGAAGATATTTTCTGTCGGTCTATAGTATCAAGACATTCTGCTGTTTCTCGACGATTTTCATAACTCTTCTTGTCACTGTCGAACATTTCAAGAAAAGGAAGGAATTTCCGGCTTTTATAATAGAAGCGCGTCCACTTTGCAGAAGACAAGTTATCAGTTGTCAAAAGTGAATGAAAGCCTGATTTCTCGGGAAGCAAAGCTACATCTCCTAACCATTTACGAATATGATTCTCTACTTTCCGCACATTAAGCAATGCCATATTAAGATATAGCCCGAAATATGGCGGATCCTTCTGCAAAGTTTTACCGGTTGATTTCTGTGAGTTCTTGATTGATTCCATATGATAATAAAAAGATTATTCTATCAACGATTCGTAAAACGCCCAATACATTTTCAACACCATACGCTGTCTGAACCAGCGCGCAAGACGCATAAAAAGATACATCACACACAAATTCATCAAAAATAGAAAAGCTACTTGCCATGTATCTGCCAACAAAACATCCATAAAATAGGACAACAAAATGCAGATTAGCAGATACACACCAAAAATAAGCAGTCCGAGAAAAGAGTGTAAAAAACAAAGGTAATATGACTGGAAAGCTTTAGCACCCTCTAATTTCCCTTTGCAGTCCAAACGATAATACATGTGATCATAGAAAATATCCTGGGCATCCTCTATCTCCTTTTGTGCGGAGGCATCCATCGCATCATATTGTTCTACCGTACAATAAGGTTTGGTGCCATTCCACTCTTCGGCATACTTATTCAGTGCTCCATTCATAAAAGGATGTAATGTCTCGAACCGATGATACAATATCGTAACGTGCTCGTATAAACCCAAACGACGGAAAAAAACGGAATAGTTCTTTTTAACAGAAAAGCCCAACACATACAAAGACGCGCCAATGACAAGCGAATAAACCAACGAAAACTCCCATCCCTGTGGAAAGTAGAGTCCTGTATTAAAACGCCAAAAAGGTTGCGCAACACGGATAGCAACTAAAAATATGACTCCCGGCAAAAGTATTGACAAAAAGTCGTAAAGAGAAAATTTATTCATGCTTCACACAAAAATAAATGTATATTCAATATCAGATTTGAGATTAAAACTATCGGTTATTATCAGCCAACGGATGTTAAATAAAAAAACAAATCTATTTAAGACCTTTCAAAAGCAAAATTATAGAAATTTATTGATAAACAAGCTTTTCTTGTCAAAAAAATATCAATATCATCCGCCAAAATCGCAAAGAGCACTTTATTGAACATTTAGACTAATCAGAAATATAATGCTACCGTAGTAAGGACATATTCCCTTATGCTAAAACTTATAGCAACAATCATTTCTATTTAAAAAACTATTCGTCTTTCGTCTCTGTTTTATTCGTCTCTCTAACGGCAGACGAATAAAACAGAAACGAAAGACGAATGGAACACGAATGGCAGACGAATAAATTTCTACTATAAAAACAATTACTTATTGCAATAAAAGGAGCTAAGTATTGCGATGGAAAGTTTGAAGACAATGAAGAAAATAAATATCAGGACCGAGGATTGCAGATTATAAATATATGCCATAATACAAATACATCTTTCAATGATTGTATTTCAAACGGCACTTTATCGTACTGCGAGAAGCAGAATAAATACTTCAATTATATTAAAAAAGAATGCGGTGAGGGGTCTTTAGCTATTCAAAAAAAACGAAAGGCTTTCGCTTTCATTCTCCTTATCCAAGCTTATTTGTTTACTCTGCATTCTATGATATTTGCTTTATCTGTCAGGAGGAATGCTCTGCGACAGTCAAGATTTGCATGGTGTTCGCAGATTTTCGGAGCATTTTCTAATTGAGAATGTCCAAATATCTGGTAAATACCGGGAAGGTGTTCCTTAGAATGAATGTGCTCTGTGTCGTCCGCCCATACCAAAGAGCCATATTCCGCATCACCTCCTCGTACGGAGGTAACATCCATAAGGGCATCACTAATATATTTAACAAATAGTTTCTCATCTTTCAAGTTATTGTTGATTGAGTCGCATAACGAAAGGATGTCTGTTTCGAGCAACGATGGATAATGTTTCCTTACCCAACCAACTAACACTCCGGCATGTGAAAACAAGATTTGCCTATCTGATATTTCGACATTTGCAACCAACTTAAACAAAGATAAGCTCTCCATGAAAACATTATGTATCTCTTTTTCATTCAGGGTATCTTTTCTGCTGAACGCATAGTCATTATCAATATAATGTATATCATGGTTTCCCAATAAAAGAGTAACGGAAGAGGGGCGTTTTCGTTTGTATTCAAGTATCTCCCTAAAATTTGCAAAAGCTTCTTCGTTCGAGATATTCTCAATTTCATTATTATAAGGATCAAGATAATCTCCAAGGAATATGACAGGAATATCAGGATAGCTTTCAACGGCCTTTTTCCAAAAAGACCGTCCATGGACATCTGGAATAATCAAAAGAAATGGCTTTCCCTGTTCATCATTACTCTTGATGATTTTGTAACGGGCAAAGGCCAGAATGATGAATATAACTGCTAATATGGTCAGCACTAATCTTTTCATTGTATTACATCATAAAAATCTAAAACCATACGGATTCGAATCTATATTTCAAATTACTGGTGGCAGGTATACCTGAGTTAAGCAATCGTCTAGGGATATTGTTCAGTTAAAAGAGCATCTATGGCAGTGCTAATAGCAGATAATCCGGAAGGACGAGGGGCATTTTTATCCCGAACCGTCCCATTCTTATCTATGAGGATATAGGTAGGGAATCCACCGGAAAGTAACTTGGCAGCAACTTCAGCAGAGAAGTCTTCATCAAAGAAGTAATTTTCTCCTGTCAATTGTTCTTCTTGCAGGATGCTAACCCAAGCATCAGCTTTGGATGACAGACAAAGATTCACAAATACAACATCTTCTTTTGCAAACAGTCTGTGGAGTTCTCTCGCAGAAGCCATCTCTGCCCGACATGGGCCACACCAAGTTGCCCACACATCTACATATACAACTTTCCCCTTATATTGTTCTTTCAATAAATATTCTAAATCAAAATCTGAAACTTGTTCGATAGAGTCCTCAGCAGTCATATATAAAACATCTTTGGAGCATGACAAGCCCGTTAGATTTATAGACACCACCTTTGAGCTCTTTGCGAATAACTTGTCATATACATTGGCACATAGAAATAGTTCCTCTTTCAATTCAAACCGTGTAGAAAGAGACTTGTCATAAAGCCGGTAAAGCATTATATCGCGAGCCAAGGATTTGGGCATCGTTAATATCTTTCCCAAAGCATATTGCTCCGCAGATTTCACATCATTTCTTTTAATACAATCTTTGAACTTCACATCCTTTGCGATCCATTTGTTGTAATAGGTATCAAGATGATACACAAACATCATATTCCGAAAATTATCAGCATCATAAATATCAAAAATGTCTTGAGTAAAGAATCCCAGCTCGTCTTCATTGGATTGTCCTGAATAGCCTATAGCATAATTGGATAGAGTGAATAACGCCATATCTTTCATTAGCTCTTGTACCCAGGGAGAAATTTCATGAACAGCAGAATAACTCTTAATAGTATCGTTTAAAAGGTTGATTTCTTTCTGGAATAGAGCCATAAAGCTATCTAAAGATGCATTCAAATTCTCTGCAAGAGGCTTATAATTAATCACACCCACCAAATCATCAAACAATCTATTAAACTCAGTACTACGAGTTGCATTTTTTCCCACAAAGCGAACAGACTTAACCCCCTCATACCTGAACTTCTCAGCATCTATCTCAAGAAAAAGGGAATCCTCCGGTTCCACAAATGCATTAATGAACTTTCCATGATAACTTATGGTGAAACTATGCGCCCAAAACATCTCAAACTCTACATGAAAAAGGCCTGTAGAGTCGAGACGTACAGCAAATCTATCATTCTCATCAAGAGGATTACAAGAAATCACAGTAAGCACTTTAGGGCTCTCGTGACTTTGATTTATCACTCTACCGTGAACTACAGCTTTTCTCTTTCCATACTCGGAGTTATTCGTGCCGGCCCAACATTCCACCGCACCCAAAATAAAGACGACAAAAAATATTGCTCTTGAAATAAAACAAGCCATATTTTAGAGTTTTAGAAGAAACATGGTGGCAAATTATTAAAAAAGTCTTAAAACAACAAACAAGAAAACGAAAATATGATTTGCGTGAGATTCAAATGGCTTTTTTATTTTATAATATCCCATTGCCAATAGTAAATACGGATATTGTTTTTCATGCGATGAAAATGAGCTTATTATTCCCGAATTTGGCCTTTTGGGGGAGAGTTTGTTTATCTCTAAATGTCATTAGCGTCCCGTTAAAATCGATACGACTTATTAATTAATCAAATATTCTTGGAATAGAAGGGGGGACTACTATATTTTTTGCACGTGTGGGGAAAATTCAGATAAAAGGAAAAGCTAAGTAATTGACTATTCAACACTTAGCTTCTGTTCATGTACCCAGACCCGGTACAAGCCATAGAAATCATAAGAAAACAAAAGAATTTATCTCCCTTATTATCAGTTATTTGCATATTTCCTATTTTCTCCATTTTTGCCCTATTTTGCCCGTTTTCTGTTATTCAGTACACTTTTAGTACACTTTGAAATATCATTTTCTTTTGTACCTTTGCAATATCGGAAAACAAAAGAAAATCAACTATTTAGTGTAATTACCCGGTTACGGTACCTAAATCGGGATAAAACCTCTAAACAATGGCAAAGTTAGAAAATAAAACGAAAGAGAACCCCAAGTTGGAGCAAAATATGCTCTCGGACGGTAGAATAAGCCTTTACTTAGAGTATTATTTAGGTAGAGAGGAAAAGCCCGTATTGGATGAAAACGGTAATCAGGTGTATTACGATAGTGGGAAAATGCAAGGCAAACCCAAGTTTGCAGTAAAGCATAACAGGCGAAAAGAAAACCTTAGCCTGTATCTGATAGACAAGCCCCGTACTCCTGCGGAACGGCAACAGAACAAGGAAACTTTGGAACTCGCCATGCGCATACGTGCAGAGCGTGAACAAGAGTTTAAAGAAAGCATGTTGGGTTACCGCTTAAAGAAAGACAGGGCTGTTAATTTCTTGGACTACTTTCAAGCCTATATCAACAGCTATACCAAGAAAGATATTCGCATGGTGCAAATTGCGCTTAGCCGTTTCAAAGACTTCTTGAAAGAGAAGTACCCCATGAATGAATGTAGCATTAAACCGGAACTCATCACCAAAGAAATGATGGAACAGTTTGTAGCTTATCTGCAATCCCGAAGCGTTGGCGAAGGTGCTAAAAGCATTTACCAGCGTTTCAAGAAAGTTATTCGCTATGCGATAGAGCATGATGTAATGCTGAAAGACCCTTGCAAAGATGTCACCTGCAAAGTAGATAGCCAGATGCTTCGGAAAGATGTGCTTTCACCCGAAGAAATACAAAAGCTGATGGCTTGTCATTATGACAACGAAAACCCCACAATCAGACGAGCGTTTATCTTTTGCCTGTATTGCGGTCTGCGCTTCTGTGATGTAAAAGAACTTACCTATAGGAATGTGGATTACGCAAATCGGTTATTGAAGTTTGAACAAAGTAAAACAAAGGGACATTCTGCCAGCAGTGGTGTGGTTATTCCTTTAAATGACGGTCTATTGTCTATCATTGGTGAAGCTCCAGCAGATAAAAACTGTTTGATATTCGATTTGCCTACATACGAAAGCTGCTGCAAATCGGTCAAGCGTTGGGTAAAGAGAGCCGGAATAGACAAGCACATAAGCTGGCATTGTGCAAGACATTCGTTTGCCGTGAACATTCTGAACAATGGGGCAAATATCAAGACCGTAGCCAGTCTTTTAGGACACAGCGGATTGAAGCATACCGAGAAATACACCCGTGCCGTGGATAAATTGAAAGAGGAAGCAATAAACAGCCTACCCGAACTAAAGTTTTAACCACGAAAAACTTATCTTTGCAACTATGGACTTTGAAGCATTAGTAAAACATATCAGTACGATACAGAACACGTTGCAGGCACAAGCCGCACACGCTGTAAACTTCGCCCTTACTTCCCGTAACTGGCTTATGGGTTGCTATATCGTGGAATTTGAGCAGAACGGAGAAGACCGTGCCGCATACGGTGAACAACTGTTGAAAAAGCTGGAACAACGGCTGAAAACAAAAGGTCTGAATGAACGTAGATTCCGTGAATTTAGGCGGTTATACATTGTTTATCCACAACTGAAAGAACAAGTATTACACTACATCATGGCAGGAAATGAAATTCGGCACACGCTGTCCGCCGAATTCACGGAACCAATTCGGCACTCAGTGTGTGCCGAATTATAAACGTCAGAAATACAATATAATAAGTGGAGTATTCCTGCTGAAAGGTTGTTCAATAAATTACCTTATTCTCACTTAAAGTTCATATCCAAAATCGAAAATCCGACAAAGCGTGCTTTCTATGAAATGGAAGCAATACGTGGCTGTTGGTCTGCAAGAGAACTGGAACGGCAAATATCATCTTTGTATTATGAACGTAGCGGACTCTCCAAAAACAAAGAAGCCCTCTCCGCTTTAGTCCAGCAACAAGCAACCCTATTACAACCTAAAGATGTTATCAACACCCCTGTTACTTTAGAGTTCTTAGGATTGAATGAACGAGCCTTAGTAACAGAAAACGACTTAGAGCAATCCATTCTTGACAACCTACAACACTTCCTGCTGGAAATGGGGCATGGATTCTGCTTTGAAGCCCGACAAAAACGTATTTTGATAGACGAAGATTATTTCTTTGCCGACCTTGTGTTCTATCACCGCATCTTGAAGTGCCACGTTATTGTGGAATTGAAGATAGACAAGTTCCGCCATGAGTATGCTTCACAACTCAATATGTATCTAAACTATTTCAAGGCGGAAGTGATGCAGCCGGATGATAATCCGCCTATCGGAATTCTGCTTTGCACAGAAAAGGGAGATACATTGGTTAAGTATGCCACTGCCGGATTAGACCCGAATATCTTCGTACAGAAGTACATGATAGAACTTCCAAGCGAGGAAGAAATAAAGGAGTTCATTGCTTCCTCAAATTACTAACCTATCATAAAAGTAATGCTGGCGAAAAGAAGAAAACTATTTTTCTTTTCGCCAGCCACATATAATTTGCTCTCAACAAGAATAAGTTTAGTCCGTTTTGGATGTATAGACAAAAGGATAAACTAAACTACATACTGCACAACAAGTCTAATTACAATTTTCCTCAAATTTTAATTGATTAATCAATCAAATATTCCGTCAATTGACACGATAATTTTACTTGGTTGAGTTCAGATAATTGATGCAGTTCTTTTCAATCTTGTCCAAGATATGAAGAAATGTATCTTGTTCTTCTTGTGATATACCTTTTAATGAGATGTTTAGAGATAGCATTTGACATTTATTTATATGCGGTATAATTGTTTTTACCTTATCGGTGCAGTATAAAAGAACACTCCGTCCATCTTTATGATTTTTCCGCTTGATGATATATCCGTTTTTAGATAATTTTTCAACTATTCTCGTAACATTGGCAAAGTCTTTTTGCGATTGTGTGACTAAATCACCAATAGTCTGACCATCGTTTTCCCATAAATTGACTAAAAGAACCCACTGTTCCGGCGTTATGTCCAGCCCCTCTTCTGATATAATTTGATATATTTGACGTTTGATTATACCCGAAAGTTTGGCTATTTTATGATTTACCATTTTATCTATATCCATATTATTTAGTTTGTTAAAAGCTGAAAAATATATTTGTCATATCAAATAAATAACTATATTTGTCATGACAAATATAGAAATAATGTAATGAGTAACCAAATGGAAGTAAGTGTTTTTATAGAAAATATCCAAAAGGCTTTCGGAGAAAAGGTACAATTACCCTTTGCTTTTTGGTATTCTGATAAACAGATTAATGATGATTTGAAAAAAATCAACGGTTGTTTTTTTAAGGAGTTTGAAAAGTTGATTGGTGGTGAACCAATCTCTTTGAGTGCCGATAGAATCGGGTGTATGGGTGGTAAATTCTATACTGGTTTTTCGACCATGAATGAAAAGATGCCTATGTTTGTTTCAAGCAAAGAAAAATATAAGAAATCTTCAGAATTGGTTCTTGATTTCGTAGAAAAGGCAAATGTGCAGATGACGACAAGGCAGTATTTGAATATTTCACCCATTACTGAACTTGAAAACTTTAATAATGTAGTGGGGATTTTCTTTTTGGCTACCCCTGATATGCTTTCAGGACTTGCTTCATGGACATTTTACGATAACAATTCGGATGATGCAATTACTGCAAAATTTGGTTCGGGATGTTCTTCTATTTTTTCAGAAGCAGCATTGGAAAACAGCAAAAATGGGAAACGTACATTTATTGGACTGTTTGACCCCTCCGTGCGTCGCTATATCCATGAGAATATATTAAGTTTTACTATACCAATGTCACGCTTTCGGGAGATGTATTATACGATACAAGATAGCTGCTTATCGAATACACCTGCATGGGGAAAAATTAGAGAACGCATTTGTCGGGAGTGAAGTGTATTACAAAGCATCCGATGTCCAAAAATTCATTAAGAAAAGATTCAGCGTAACCACATTGCGAAAGTTTGAAACAAAGCACTGCACGAAGAAGAAATGAATTTGAAAAGCCGGGGCGGTGAACATAGTTCACAACTCCGGCTTTGCTTCACTTATGGCTTACCCAACTTATCAGCTTCCTTTCTCAACTGTTCGGCTTGTTCATTAAGTAACCTTGCACGCTCCAATGCTTCCGCCTGTTTCTTGCTGCGATATTCAAAATCTATCACAGAATCGGTCAAAATTTGGATGAAATCGTTATCCCTTTGCCAATTGAATTTGGTTTCCAGCATATCAAGAACTTCTCCGTTTGCCCAACCCTGCATCAGCAAATAACGGTATTTCATATCATTGTCCTGTAACTGCTGCATCCGTGTAGCCAAACGGATATTTAACCATATGGAAGCGGAACAGAGAACCAGCACTGCCGAAAAAATAAACAATCCCGGACGAATCCAAGAAGTAACCTTGTTGTAAATCCGTTGATAGAACGGCAAGGAGGCAACTTCCTCTTTATCGGTCTTGTAGGAATTCAAGGTATCAACCATTATTTTAAAATTACGATAGATTTCCAATGATATTCTCTTGGTGTCCTCGATATGCTGCTGCTGACCTTGCATCCTGTTCCGTACATCGTCAAGTTGACTTTGGATAGTCTGCAACTTCTCCACAGGAACAGCCGGATTACTATGCAGCCTCGACAATGCCTGTTCAATCGCTCCAAACCGTTCGAGAGTTTCCTCCCGGCTGGCTGGCGTTACCTGCGCTTCCAGCTTCTCTTTCAGTTCTGTTACCATAGAGAGAAGCCCCTCTAAAATCAAGTTGTCTTCCATGTCTTTACAATTTAAGTCGTTTTTTCTTTTTCTTCTTCTTTCTCAAATTCAAGTTCGGCTCTTCATCCACCGGGGACGGTGATGCAAAAAACAGACCGAGTGAACCGCTTATAAACGGACTTTCTGCGTTACTCCGTGTGGGTATTTGTTCCCGAATGGGTACGAAAGCTGTTTGCCGTTGACTTTCGGCAACATTCAAACCTGTATCTCCGAAATATCTATCCAGTTTGGAAAAACTGAAACTGCGGTCTATCTCCGAGCCTTTGAACGTGTATTCTCCTTTGGAAAAGGATATGCCCTGTATTTCATCGGTCTGTCCCTTTCGTTTGAACTGGATAGTGATACCCTTTTCCGCTAACCTGTGCTGCAACTGCTGCCAGTTGCGGGATTTGCCGATTTCATTTTTCACAGCCGTGTAAATCTCGTATTTCGACTTGTCCGGCTCTTTCAATCGGTGCTGTTTCACCTGCTCTTTCCCCTTGGCGAAATAAAGCCCATGTTTGGCTTTCAGCTTCTTGCATACCTGTTCGTTACGGTACATATCGTTCCTGTCCGAAATAGTCTTGCCGTTGTTGTCTATACGGTTGAACACGATATGCACGTGTGGATGCTCCCGGTCTTGATGGCGCACGATGATGTACTGCGTATCGGTGATTTTCATTTCACGCATATACTCCTGTGCAAGCTGTACCATCTTCTCGTCTGTCAATTTGGGTGCGTCCACTGCCGAATAGCTTAGTGCAATATGTCCAACCGGCTTTGTCAAGTCGGGATTCATCCCGGTCTGCATACAGAAACTGCGGATTATATCGCTCCGGCTCTCGGTCAGAACCCCATCCGCATGAAGCAAAACCGCCTGCTCCTTACCAAGCACATAGTTCACACAACCCTTAAAACCGCTTCCTTTTTTTATTTTTCCAATCATCCGACAAATGGTTTATGATTTCAACAATCCTATCTTTGAGTTTCACCAATTCCACCGCCACCAATGCAAAACCTCCGGCATTTGCCCTATGCGCCAGCTGGTTGATGTTGTTGGCTTCCCCTACCAGCTTGCGGATAGCATCTGCATCCTGCCTATTCAGCCGGGGTACGACCTCTGCCGAAATAACTGCTTGCCGGACATATTCACTGATGCGCACCCCGGCTTTCCCGGCTCGCTTCCTGATGGCGTAATACTGCAACTCGGTCAGCTTCGTGCTGACTACCTTTTTCTGCTTTTCCGTCCGTTTCTTTGCCGGACGACCGCCCGGCTTGTCCTGTATCTTTTTCATGCCTTTTTACTTTTAAATGATGTCTTAGAAATTGCGACCAACGGGAGCGGTTTCCTTTGCGGTGAGCAAAGCAAGGTGGTTTCGGTCTACCGAAACATAACCTTGCTCTCCCTATGAAACCGCCAGCCGCTGGCAATCCTGCCGGATTAAATGCCCCTGCCCTTCTTTTGTCTTGGGGCGGCACGTTGTTCGGTTTTCTGCTTTATTTCCTGTACTTGGCTGGCTGCGTTTTTCTGTTCCTGCTTCCTGCCGCACAGGTAATCGTTCAAGTCCGAATACCCCCTGTAATTGTGCGAGAAGTCACGCACACGGTAGGAGTATTCCAATTCGATAGCCCGTGTCGCCTTATATCCCGTCTCGTCATTGTCAAGCATACAGTGGATACGTTCATACGGGTATAGCACGTCAATGGCTTTTGGCACGTTGACAGTCGAGTTAAGAATAACATAGTCCTGCCTGTCAAGGTCGGGCATGGTCGGACAGTTCTTCATCCGGAGCGTGAGGAAAGAAAGATAATCCATAAAGCCCTCAAATACCAAACATTTCTCTCTCGGCTCTCCCTGCTGCCGTATATGGGTAATGTCTTTCGGGGCGATACACCCTTTGAAAAAGGAATTGCGAACCTCGTAACCTCCTGCCATATTCGGGAAACCGATAGCAAAGAACGGTCTGCCGTTATTGGTAAAATGGAGTTCCTTACATTCTCTTTTTGCCAGTTCGATATTGATACCTCGCCCCTGCAAGTAACGGAGCAATGCCGGATGGGTCAAGTCACGGACTTCCAAATGTTGGAAACTCGGCTCTGTCCTATGCTGGGGAAAAGAAAAACTGACCGGATGAACGTTTGGTGTCTGCTCTTCTATCCTCTTTAAAAGGTAGGGAAGACTGTCGGAAAAATAAAGTTCCTTTGCCAGGGCGATGATGTTGTCGCCTTTTCCTGCGCCAAAATCATACCAAAGATTGCGGTCTGTATTCACCTTAAAGGACGCTTCGTGTTCCTCTCTTAACGGTGATTTGTACCATAAACCGTTACCCTGCCGCTTGACGGGCGAATAACCTAAACTATGCAGATAATCTGCGATGGATATTTGTTTCACATCTTCGATGTTCATAATATTTTCTTTTTGGGGATTAAAAAATAGTTGAAAAGTGCGCCAGTCCTGTTTAGTCCGTCATATATATACCCGTACCATACTAAACCTGCCTGCTGTCGATACCGGGAAACAGACAGTCCGTTCCGCTTATATATACACCCGGACTAAACCAAACTGACTTTTAATAATGAAAATCGGGATTGTAGCGATAGCCCTTACCCTCTTTCACAATCATGCGCTTGTTCACAAGGAACTTGTTAAGCGACACAAGGACATTGCGTCCACGCTCGTAACCTATACTTGCGTAACCTTGTTTCAATGCCGCTATCACATTGGAATAGCCTTGTACAACCTGCTTGCCGAAACCGTTCTCCAATGCTTCCCGGTGCTGCTGTTCCGTCAGCTCTGTAAGCGGAAAGTTCCTGTCTTGCTTGGGTTGCTGGAATACATAACCGTCCATGACTTCGGGCAAAGCGTTGTCATTGATGCGAAATGCGAACGGGTCAAACTCACGGTCACGTATATGCATCGCCTTTACTTCGCTTATATTGCCGTCCTGCGTGCTTTTCGTGATTTGCAGGACGGTTTCAGCTTTGTTGTTCAGCTCTGTACCAATATGTCCTCTTGTGTTATCATCCCCCTTGTTCAAATGCAGTACGGTGTGGATATGCAGGTTATACCCACTTGACCAGCGCATCAAAAGGTTGATTAGGTCGGTCGATTCGCTCGGACTGTTGATGTCGTACATCAAATCACGGATTCCGTCAATGATGAGCAACCCCACATCGGGCATATTCTCCAACATATAGCCAATTATCTGCTTACGTTTGTCGGGGGTCTGCTCCCTTAACACAATGAAAACAAAATCATCCACATCCTTATCGGTCGGCAGTCCGGCAAGGCGCAAAATGCGTTCCATGACCTTATGGCAATGGTACTTGCTCTGCTCGGTATCAACATAGAGAATTTTGCGCTTATTCGGTGGCAGATATGCCGAATACTTTAGAACCTCGTCATTCTTCAATGCAGCCGCAACAATGGCGGAAATGTTGAATGTCTTTTTGCTCTTGGCTTTGCCTGTGGATGCGCTGAAATTGCCCAATGTGCCGATAGTAGAACCGTTCACCCAAAGAATTTCGGGCGGTACTTCATAAGTGTCCGTCACCTTTAGACGAATGGTTTTCCAAAGGGCTGCAAAATCTTCTTTCGTCATGGCTGTGCCTTGTCCGATTTCCTCTTTCTTCTTGTTTTCCATAGCCATTATTTCTTTAGAGGACGGTTAAGGATATACTTCTGCGCTTCCTGCTCTATCTGCGCCTGCGTCTTCACCGGGTTCTGACGCAACCATGCTTCCAGTTCAGCTTTTTCAAAATAAAGCATTTTGCCCTGTGGCTTGTAATGGGGTATCAAGTTACCCGAAGTCAGCTTGTACAGGTAACTTTTAGAAAGGTTCAAGAACCTGCTCGCTTCATCGAAGCTAAGCACGTTCTTTGAAAGGAACAACATCTTTTCGAGTTCGGAAACTCTTAACTCCAAGTCTTTTTCCATATCGTTTGGGAATTTAGGTGAAACAATATGAAGGTGCGCACCCTCGTCTTTTGTGTTAACGGGGGCAAAGTTAAGAGGTTGAAAATGAAGTCTAATTGACCTTTGTTTGAGCGTTCAATCTATGCTCAACCTTTTTGCAGTTGTTTGATGTATTTGTCTATGATTTCATATCCTTTCGGATAGATGTTCTTCGCCTGGTCTGTCGCACTCGACAAGTCAGTACGTGTAAGCGGTTCTCCTTTTATCTTCTTCAATATCAACTTGTTGTTTGCTATAACTGACTGCCACTCATAAACGATGTAGTTATAACAGCTGAGTTGCATCATTAGGTAAGCCAACAGACGGGTATTATTAACTTTCAATACACCGTCCAACTTACAGTTGAAAAAATCGGTAAGTATTTTGGTGCTGACAGTAGTAGTAAACATATTCGCTTCGTTCACACATTCAGTCAGAAGTTTGATTTCATTGGCTTTCAAAGTGGATTTGAAAGGATTGCTTTTACCCACAATTTTGGCTGGAGTGGTTTCTACACTTTCATCTTTTTCTTTTGGCAAGACTTGTTCTTGGGGGGCAATAGAATCTGTATAGTATTTGCTTTCCTGTTCTTGCAGAAAGTACAAATACTTGGAAAGTACCACAAGGCTAACAATGATGGAAAAATAGGGAAGTCGTTCATCATAGCAAGACGGTTCATGCAAATATGCGTCCATATCAAAATCAGAACAGCGGAAAGCGATGTACTTTTTCCTCTCATTAGAGTTTAAGTCCTCAAAATAACCGCTTTCCCACAAAAAATCGGGAACATCCATATCCTGTACAATATCACGCACGACACGGTATTTTTGCTGAATGGCTACTATATTTTCGGTAACACGGAAAATTTCCTGCCGCAAATAATCCTTTAGCTGAGCCTGTGTCAGATATTCACACTTTAAAAATAGTGCATCTACTTTAGTTTTATAGCCATGCGATACGCAACTATCTAATATCTTCTGTATCTCTCTGAAATTGGTTTCTATATGATTTTCCATAACTGTACCTTTATAAATTTGTTCTCAGATACAAATATAAGGTGGAAATCGCATTTTCCGAGAAAACATCAGCAATAATAAGACAGAAAAGAATGCATAAGAGTTAAGAAATCATAAAGATGAAAGGATGAAAACCACGAAAGTACACTCTATTCTTGTTTTTGTCGCTCAGTACACATTTAGTACGCCTTATAGAAAGAGAAAACCCTGATAATCAGTCGATTATCAGGGTTTATTAGTACCCAGACCCGGGGTCGAACCGGGATGGAAGTGAATCCACTGGTGTTTGAGACCAGCGCGTCTACCGATTCCGCCATCTGGGCATGCATTATTGATCTCTCAATTGCGGTGCAAAGATACAACTTTATTTTTAATCCACAATAGTTGGACAAAAAAAGGGGAAAAAAACGATAAAACACTTCTATACAGCTTCAAATTTCAGAGAATAAACAGTACATTAGCGGAAACTTTAAAAAAGTTATTATCATGACAAACAAAAACAATTATTGTGTAATCATGGGTGGCGGTATCGGAAGCCACTTCTGGCCGCTCAGCCGCAAAAATTTGCCTAAACAATTTATGGATGTTTTCGGAACCGGACGTTCACTTCTGCAACAAACATTTGATCGCTTTCAAAAAATAATCCCTACTGAAAATATTCTGATCGCTACAAATGCCATATATGCCGACTTGGTAAAAAAACAATTTCCGGAACTGAATGAAAAACAAATCTTGTTGGAACCGGCAAGACGAAATACTGCGCCGTGTATAGCATGGGCCGCTCATCGCATCCAAGCATTAAACCCTAACGCCAACATTGTTGTAGCCCCTTGCGACCACCTCATCCTCAAAGAAGAAGAATTTTGTAAAGCGATAGAGAAAGGGCTGGAGTTTGTTTCCAAATCGGAGAAACTTCTGACCTTGGGCATCAGGCCAAACCGCCCCGAAACAGAATATGGCTACATACAAATTGATGAACCTGTTGGAGACGGATTCTACAAAGTAAAGACGTTTACCGAAAAACCGGAACTCGATTTAGCGAAAGTTTTCGTAGAGAGCGGGGAGTTTTACTGGAACTCCGGAATATTCATGTGGAATGTAAACACAATCTTGAAAACCGGAGAAGCTTTACTACCGGAGTTGGCTGCAAAGTTAGCCTCCGGAAAAGGCGTATATGGCACCGATGCAGAACAAGCATTTATCGAAGAGCACTTTCCCGCATGCCCGAATGTTTCTATAGATTTCGGCATCATGGAAAAAGCCGATAACGTATTCGTATCATTAGGAGATTTCGGTTGGTCGGATTTAGGAACTTGGAACTCACTTTATGAATTGTCCGAACAAGATTTGGATGGTAACACCACATTGCAGTGTGATTCATTGCTATATAACAGCAAAAACAACATGATAGTGCTTCCCAAAGGCAAGTTAGCCATTATTGAGGGTTTGGAAGGATATTTAATCGCAGAGTCGGATAACATTCTGTTAATCTGCCCTAAAGACGAAGAATCGGCTATTCGTAAATATATGAATGACGCACAAATGAAGCTGGGCGATTCTTTCTGACAACACCCATATATCGTTTTTCTTTGGTAAAATAAGAAATAAAACATACTTCAAGTAAGTCTGTTTGAATAAATCCACAGAAGCTGTCGGAGAGGATAGTAAGAAGCAAACATATTACAAAAACATTTATTCGAAATCGGACGAGAAGGCTTTCTCAAGCGCTACCCGATGTGATGGGCGGGAGGGGAAAAATACGCTTCAAATGGAGAACCATGCAGAAGGTTGTTGTATGGTACGTTTACAGAACAGCAGCACATTTCATTAAAAGCCCGCCGTGTTTGAAATCGAAGCCCGCCGCCTTTTTTTCAAAGCCCGCCGTGTTTGAACTCAAAGCCCGCCGCCTTTTTTTTTAAAGCCCGCCGCGTTTAAATTCAAAGTCTGCTGTATTCTTAAAATACGATTCATGAAAAAACAGAAGAAAAGAGAGTGCCGAACCAGAAATATCGTAAGACATGCCTTTGAAACTGAAACTCATACAAAAAGGGGGAAAGGATACCAAACCAATTTTCTTACATCACGCTTTTCAGGAATCGCTCCATATAAACAAAGGGTTGCTGCATCCCGCAGTAACCCTTCTATTTTAGTTAGTTAAAATTTTGAGAGAATTGAAACTTCACAGCTTCTTTGTTGTTTTAATTAAGCACACTAACTATATATGTTTAAAGCAAATGAAAATTCTATTCCTTAATAATCAACCCCTTATTTATTTTCGCCAAACTGTCAACCAGTACCGACTCCGTTTTCGAATCGTTCGAAATAGCAACCGAGGGAGTAGTTACCTGCCTGCCGATCGTATCCACAGCAAGAATTCCTCGGTCTTCGCTGGTAAAAGAATGCTGGGCTATATTTCCTAACGAGAGGAATAAGACAACCACTGCCGCAGCCTTAAACAACGGCATGAAGCGAGCGGTGAGAGTCAAACGTCTGGCCTTTACAACAGGGGGTTCCACCTCAGCCAGGATACGCGTATCAAAATCTTTGCTCAACCCTACATTCCGTTGAATTTGCTGATAAACAAACAAACTTTTATAACGAAGCAGATGAGCCGGAACGTCTCCTTGTGTGAAGAATTGACGCAATAATGATTCCTCTTCGATAGAGGTCTCGCATTGCCAATATTTCTCCAAGAGTTGTTCTATATTCTTATAATCCATATTCATCAATTTCTAAATAGCGTTGTTTAACCTTTTGTCTGGCTCTGAAGAGGTTTACTTTCACTTGATCTTCGGTCAGATTCAGAAGAGCTGCTATTTTTTTATAACTTTCGCCCTCGATATCTCTTAATTGCATGATTAAACGCTGTTTTTCAGGAAGTTCATCCACCAACCGATCGATAAGCCTCATTTTTTCGTCATGCACAAATTGATCGTGAGGGCCGCCTGTATCAGATTCCTCTTCGATATCACGGGCGAGTTCAAGATGTCGGGAGTCTTTCTTCTGGCTGCGATCTATCGCCAAATTCTTTGCTACAACCAAACAATAGGCTTCGATCGATTCTATTTGAGGCCATTCCTCTCTCTTGTTCCACACGCGTATCAATGTATCCTGAACGACATCTTCCGCCTCTGCACTATCCAGCGTAATCCTGAGCGCCAACCGGAAAAGTTTGTCCTTTAGCGGCAAAATATCGTTACGGAAACTGATTTCTTGCATCTCTATAATAATGACGGGCTCAAATGGGAAAAGTTACAGCTACCCGTATTTTTTTTCAAATTATTTTTTGATTCTTGTCCCTATACCACTCTTTATTTCTGAAGATGAAGTGATTATAACTTCACAAACACCGGCTTCGAGTGCTTCAAAAGAGTTTATTAATTTGGGTATCATTCCGCCTTGGATAATTCCATCAGCGACATATTTCTGAAAACCGGCACGATCGATCCGGGGAATCACACTGTTTTCATCATTTTCATCGTACAGCACTCCTTTTTTCTCGAAACAATACACCAACGTGGTGTCAAACCGCTTCGCCAAAGCTTTCGCCGTTTCTCCGGCAATGGTATCGGCGTTGGTATTAAGGAGGTTGCCCGTTTTATCGTGGGTGAGCGGAGCCATTACGGGTACTACACCCTTGCGGATAAGTCCGGCAAGCAAATCCGCATCCACTTCTTCCACATCGCCTACGAAGCCGTAGTCTATCTCTTCCACCGGACGTTTCACAGAACGGATAACGTTCATATCCGCCCCGGTCAGGCCGAGAGCATTCACATTCCGGGCTTGCAAACCTGCCACAATGCTTTTGTTTACCAGCCCGGCATACACCATCGCCACCACTCTCAGCATCCCGGCATCGGTAATCCGTCTGCCATCCACCATCCGGCTCTCAACACCAAGAGCAGCAGCGATTTTTGTGGCCGAACGTCCTCCGCCGTGAACCAGCAACTTATACCCTTCGACGGATGAGAAATCATCCAGAAGTTGAAAAAGGGTAGCTTCCTCTTCCACGATTTTGCCACCCACTTTAACGATTGTCAGTTTTTCTCTCATATAATGTACGAGCTGTCTGACGCCAAGCACCAATACAGGCTCTCCGTTTTTATTCCAAATAAGTATATCCGTAAAGCCCCGAACGATAGTTGGAAAGGAATTCCTTTCCTTCTTCGAGCGAGATTTTACCTTCTTTCACCGATTTCGTCACCCATGTTTCCAACGTACGTACCAGTTTCTTCGGACTATACTGTACATAATCCAACACTTCCGCCACCGTTTCCCCATCGATAATCTGCTCAATGGCATAGCCTTTTTCACTCACAGATACGTGCACCGCATTCGTGTCGCCGAACAAATTGTGCATATCTCCTAAAATCTCCTGATAAGCGCCTACCAGAAAAACAGCAAGATAGTATGGTTCAGACTTTCTCAGGCTGTGCACGGGCAGGTCGTGAGCTACATTGCGGGTAGAAATAAAGTTGGCAATCTTTCCGTCGGAGTCGCAGGTGATATCTTGAAGCGTAGCGGAACGATCGGGTTTCTCGTCCAATCGCTGAATGGGCATGATAGGGAAAATCTGATCGATCGCCCATGAGTCGGGTAACGATTGAAAGAGCGAGAAATTACAGAAATACTTATCCGCCAACAGCTTAGACAGACCGCGAAACTCATCGGGAGCATGTTTCAACCCATCGGCTATCTGGTTGATCTCTCGTGTAATAGACCAATACAACCGCTCGATCTGGGCACGAGTTTTCAGGTCGACAATACCGTGGCTGAACAAGTCGAGTCCCTCTTCACGTATTTGCTGAGCATCGTGCCATGCTTCGAGCATTTTATTCTGATTGAGCGAATCCCATATTTTATACAACTCCTGCACCAGTTCATGCGCATCGGAAGCAACCTCCTCATCGTCGTCCCATTCAGGTAAAGTGGCTGTTTCAAGCACTTCGAAAACGAGCACGGAATGATGGGCGGTCAGCGCACGACCACTCTCGGTAATGATGTTGGGATGTGGAATACCGTTCTTATCGCTGGCATCCACCAAAGTTGAAATAGAGTCGTTGACATACTCCTGAATGGAATAATTGACGCTTCCTCCGGTACTCGACGAACGGGTACCGTCGTAATCTACTCCCAGTCCGCCACCAATATCGACAAATTCGACTTTAAAGCCCATTGCATGAAGCTGCACGTAGAATTGAGACGCTTCGCGCAAGGCCGTTTTTATCCGGCGTATTTTCGTAACCTGACTTCCGATGTGAAAATGGATCAGTTTCAGGCAATCTTCCAACCCCTTGCTTTGCATGAAGTCCAAAGCCTCGAGCAGTTCGCTGGAAGTCAGTCCGAACTTACTGGCGTCTCCACCCGACTCCTCCCATTTGCCGCTCCCCGAAGAAGCCAGCTTGATGCGGATTCCGATATTCGGCCGCACGTTCAGCTGTTTTGCCATTTTGGCGATGAGCTTCAGCTCGTTCAGTTTTTCCACTACCAGAAAGATGCGCTTTCCCATCTTCTGGGCAAGCAAAGCCAGTTCGATATAGCTTTCGTCTTTATATCCGTTGCAAATTATCAGCGAATCGGAATCCGTATTCACGGCAATCACCGCATGAAGCTCCGGTTTAGATCCCGCTTCGAGACCCAGATTGAACTTCTTGCCATGACTAATGATCTCTTCGACCACCGGACGCATCTGGTTCACTTTAATGGGATAGATAATGAAGTTTTGGGCTTTGTAACCGTATTCCTCGGCTGCTTGCTTAAAGCAAGAAGACATCTTCTCGATACGATTATCCAAAATATCCGGAAAACGTACCAACATGGGTGTCGACACATCGCGCAACTGCAATTCATCAACCAGTACTTTCAAATCGACAGACACTCCGTCTTTCCGCGGTGTAACAACAACATGCCCCTTGTCATTAATACCAAAGTACGAGGTTCCCCAACCCGTAATGTTGTAAAGTTCCTCAGAATCTTCAATACGCCATTTTCTCATTTTTCAGTTATTCAGTATTTTAATAGATATTTTGAACGGCAAAAATACGGATTAATCCACAAAAATCCATTGATAAAGAGAGAAATTATCATTTTTATATTTGCAGCAAAAGCAGCAATTCCTCTACCGCCTTCTTTATTTGCCGGCGGTTGTCCAGTTCGTCCGCATCGAACACATGCTTCGCGCGGGTATAGAAAGGATTTCTTTCCTCAAGTGCACGAACGATAAATGCCTTTAATTCTTCGTCAGTCTTTTCACGCAAAATAGGCCGTTGCTGCTTGGCAACACGCAGGCGTCCGAACAACACATCGGGGTGCACTTTCAGAAACACCGTCGCCCCCACCTTGTTCATAAAATCCATATTGTCAAAAAAGCAAGGAGTTCCTCCACCGGTAGAAATAATCACGTCTTCAAACTCGGCCACTTCATGAAGCATCTTTTTTTCAAGTTCGCGAAAAGCTTTTTCGCCCCGGCCGACGAAAAGCTCTCCGACCGTTTTGTGAAAACGCTCTTCGATATACCAGTCCAAATCGACAAACGGGACAGAGAGCCTATGTGCAAGCGCTTTACCCAATGTCGTTTTGCCTGCTCCCATATAGCCGATTAGAAAAACACGAATCATAAATCACTTATTTTGCAGACAAATGTAGTGAATTTACAAGATATTCGTACCTTCGCAGAAAGAAAACAGGGAAAGCCTGTGAAAATTAAACACAAATTCATGCCCAAAAATAAATTCTACGTTGTATGGGAAGGAGTAACGCCCGGAATTTACACCTCTTGGACGGAATGCTTGCTTCAAACCAAAGGATACGAGAAAGCCAAATACAAATCGTTCGACACGCTCGAAGAAGCCGAACGCGCTTTGTCCTCGTCTCCCTACGCCTACATCGGCAAAGGAGCAAAGAAGAAGCCGGAAGGCGCGCGAATGACTCCCGAATCGCTTCCCGCAGATGTAATCGGGGACAGCCTTGCAGTGGACGCGGCTTGCAGCGGCAACCCCGGTCCGATGGAATATCGAGGGGTACACGTGGCAAGCGGACAGGAGGTCTTTCACTTTGGTCCGACGAAGGGCACGAATAATATCGGGGAGTTTCTGGCTTTGGTGCACGGCTTGGCATTGCTCAAGCAAAAAAACTCGAATATGCCGATTTACAGCGACAGCGTCAATGCTATCAGTTGGGTACGCCAGAAGAAATGCAAGACGAAACTGCCCAGAACCGAAGAGACCGAAGAGCTGTTCCGCCTCATCGAACGGGCGGAGAAATGGCTTCGGGAGAACACCTACACCACCTCCATACTGAAATGGGAAACCCGAAAGTGGGGCGAAATTCCCGCCGACTTCGGAAGAAAATAAATCCGGCGCGGTTTTCCACAGGAACGCTCATAAGTTTTCTGCTGATTCCTATATGATTTTCTACGGGAGGTTGTACGGTGAAGATGTAGGGGAGTTACCATGAGCAATAGTTCTACAGTTGACATTATTCGTTCCGCTGTATATGGGGGGCATACGCTTCGCCGAATAAGCCCAATGCATAGCGCTAAATCGGCACTTCACGAGAGCGGGTTGCAATATTGAGGGTATGAAGAGGCGAGCCATAGAAGGGGTCTCGTCGCAATCCTGTCAATACTTTGCCAACGCTTCTTTCACCCGGCCTAATTCTTTCTCCGGATCGCCTTTGACGGTCAGAAATTCGCTCAGGTTTTCGAGCATCGCTTTTGCTTGAGCCGTCTCGCCCAACTCTGCCAACCGCTGCGATACGGGGATAGCAATAGAGGCTTCCCGCGCCAAGGCATAGAAGAATTGTAGCCACTCGATGTAATGACTCTTGAGCTCCGCACTTTGGGGAGCATTTAGCTCCCAATAGTGTTCGGCGGCATTGAATAGAGAGGAGGATAGGACTTTGTTGTGAATGCCGGAAAAGAGTTTCATCAACCCGCGTCCACGCTCTACTTCTCTCTTGGTCTCCTCGCTTACCGTATCCGATTTCAGGAAGTCGGCATAGGTTCGCTCATCTTCGTCGGTCTTGCTGATGAGTTGTTGGGTAGGATGCTCTGCCATATTCCGGTTCAGATAGTCGAGAAACAGTGTTGAGAACTCTACATCGTACCGATGTTTGGCATAGAACAGCAATTTTATCTGTTCGGGGGCGATGTAAGAGATACCTCCTCCCATAGAGGCCATAATCTCGTTTTGCTGATTCTGTTTATCAATAGCAGTCATTTGGGCTTTATGTGCTATCAGACGGTCGAATTCCGTTTTCAGATTCCCCTCTATAGCTTGATTAAGTAGGGTGCTCAGTGCCTGCATAATCGCTTTATTAAGTGCATTGGCCTTCCGCTTGTGGCCCCTATCCATCACACGCAGACGATTGATGCAACGCTCCAGCAGTGAATCGTCGGAGATAGTCATGTGTCCTATCCATCGCACGTTTTCCTTTTCGCTCAATGCCGTATCTGGCAACAGAGCGAGGAGATCATTCACGGGCTGTCCCCCGTTTTCACCGAACTCGCTACGCTTAGAGCAATACTCCTGTAAAAAGTCCGGTTCTCTATTACCCCTTTTATATATTGCATCCAAACGTTCGATCTCAGGAAGGAGAGCGAAGTTTTTCATTGCCTTTTCTCCCTCTTTAATAAGTTTTTCTGCGGTTTGTGCTCCAAGAAAACTCGAAATGAGCTTGCCTTCCGACGTAACAAACAGGCAGGTGGGATAAGCGCTCACATTAAAGCGAGCAGCTATCTCAATGCCTTCGCCTTTCTCGGCATCGATCTTATAATTAATGAAGCGAGCATTGAAGTAGTCGCCTACCTCCTGCCGAGTAAAAATCTCTTTAGACATTTTCTTGCAAGGGGCGCACCAACTGGTATAGACATCTATAAATATGGGACGCTTTTGTGCTGCAGATTCTTTCTGTAATTCTACCCAACTGCCTTCGAAGAAAAGGATGCCTTGTGCTTGTACACTGATGCCAAGCAAGGTAAAATGGAGCGTAAGAATAATTTTTTTCATTTTGGTTATGTATAGGATAATTACATTTACTTGCAGAGTTTCTCTACTTCCTGTTCCAGCATTTCGCCGCGTGCTTCGGTAGAGACTATGTTCCCTTCACGGTCTACGAGAAACATAGCAGGTATAGCAGAGACTTGATAAAGTCTGGCTACTGGACATTTCCACCCTTGCAGAGAGGAAACATGCAACCAATCCAGTCTATGCTTCTGGATGGCTTGCTTCCACTGATCGTTTTTTTTATCGAGAGAGACAGAAAGCACCTCGAATCCACTATCGCGATACTTCTCATACACTCGCTTGATGTTGGGGGCTTCACGCAGACAAGGAGCGCACCACGATGCCCAGAAGTCGATCAAGACACACTTCCCCCGAAGTGCAGAGAGCAAGAGTTTTTCCCCTTCGGGAGTCTCAAGCATAAAATCGGGTGCCTGCTTCCCTACTCCGACAGCCAGCATTGCCTGAATGGTTCTCTTCAAGGTTTGCCCTATATTCGATCGCTTCACCCGATCGCTCAATAGCCCATACAAGTTTTGCATTTCGGTTACGGGACGCTCTTTTGCCAAAAAGTCGTTTAAGATAAGTCCACTCACATAGCTGTCGGGATAGTGAGTAACAATACTGTCGAAAGTCTTCCGTGTCTGCTCCTTCGCCATGATATAAATCTCTCCGATAGAGTCTGCCAACACTTTGTTTTCCGGCGCGTTCACATCTTTATCCTTTCCCATAAACGAAATGGCAAGCATCGCATACATCTCTTGGCTAAGTGTCTTTGTCATCAGCTCAAAAAGCTCTTGATCTTTATCGCCTCTTACCGTTATCTCCGGCAGGCGAATACTCTTTCCCTTAACTTGTTCTTCCTTCAAGAGGTAGGTGATGTAAATGGGGTTCTCGTCGAGTAGAAAGGTTTTTGTAGAAGAGCCGATCAAAATCGTTATCCGCTTCACTCCGGGCAACGGCTTCTCCATACGGAAGAGTCCGCCCGACACAAGGGCGGAATCTACCTTCTCGAATTTATTTCGGCTTTTCATCTCGCCGAGATATACAGTTTTTCCCTCCATATCGGGTGCGCTACCCTCTATCTTGTACTTCTGAGCTGCAGCAGAAGATGCACAAAGAAATAGGATGATTCGTAGAAAAAATCTTTTCATTACTTTTCTTTTTGTTTTTCAATAAGGTGTTTAGTCTCTTTTTTTCTGGAGTAGCCATTCGTACTCTTTTCGTTTCCGGGTATCCATCTCTTCATACTTGCTCCGCAACTCATGAGCATTTGCTTTATTCCCCAATCGCTCATACAACGATGAAAGTGTTTGAAGCAGATGATAGTTAAAGAGCGGGGTATTTTCTTCTTTATGTCTGTATTCGTTCAACGTCTGCAAGAAGGATTGCAGCAGTTTTTTCTCTTTTACCGAAGGCAGTATGTAGCGGACATAATCATTGACGGTAGTCGATGTAAAACCTGTCAACTCCATATCCGCACAAGTCTGAACGTACTGCCACGCCTCACTATACCGTCCTCTGATAAGTAGGTTCTTGATGAAGAACTTGGCCTTTGCTTCATCAATACACCTCAGCCCGGCACGCTGCATATAGCCGATAACCTTCCGCTCCATAACTGTATCGGCAACCAAAGTGCGGGGAGTTCCGTAGGGATCGAACGAGATACGTGTCAGACGTTTCATTTCCTGTCCTACTGCCGCTTCAATCTGTCGGTTGATCTTGTAATAGTCTCTATGCAGGCGGAAGTAAAACCTATTAGCGTTTTGAACCAGATAAGCGAAAGCCGGAGTATGAACATCGGTGATGTATTCGCCCAACAAGTCCCAGACTTCGCCTTTATCGAGCTCTTTCAAGTCTATCTGCTGCAAATAGTCAGTAGCAACTGCCATAAGGCTATCTTTCAGAAAGGCGGATTTCAGTACCTCCATATAGTCTCGGATGAAAGCAAAACTGCGTTCTCCCTCCCTATATCTTTGCTGCATCGAAAAGAGATCTTTCCCTTCGGATGCCTGTCGCACAGCTTGGATCAGCTTATCGGCATCGTGATAGCCAGCCAACTGATGCAGCACATTACCTTTGGCATCAAGTAGCAATAGGGTAGGAAAACCTACGATGTACTTCTTGTAACGCGCGTACAGCAACTTACCCTCTCCTTTCTCCATATCATACTTAATGTTGATAAAGCGGGGATTAAAGAAGTCGCCGACTTGCAGTTGTGTGAAGACATTTTTAGCCAATGCCTTACAAGGTCCACACCATTCGGTATAACAGTCCATAAAAATCATTTTGTTCTCTTTAGTGGCAAGCTGCAAGATACTTTCCCAATTCGTATTGTCGTGGAAAAGAATGCCTTTTCCCGCCTCTGCTTCGTTCTGTGCTTTTATGTCCCCCCAAGGCAACCACAATAGAAACAAGAGAAATGTAAAGAGTGATTTTCTTTTCATACGCATTATTTCTTTTTTATATAGTTGAAATCATCCGGCGTCACCTTGTCATCGGGAAACTTGGCATTTTGTTTAGCGATCAGATCCTCGCCCTTCACTTTTCTGAAAAAGTCGATAAAGAGCGTAGCCCGTTTTGCCATACGCCAATAGTACTGTGTACGCTGACGGATATAACTACCCGGATTGTTGGTGATGAAAGAGAGGTAATCGGCATAGTCTTGTCCTTGTGTAGGGATTTTCACGGTATTGTTGACTCCCCTTATATAACCGATGACATTGGCAGCGTGTGCATTACGCTGTACCATCTCGTTCTTATCTACAAAGTCGGGATAAATCTTCTGCTCCGCCTCAATAGCCTTATCCTGCGGCACTGTGACCAGAGAGTATTTCACCGGTACTATACTGGCTAAAAACTCCATAGGCTTCTGAGTCATTTTGTCGAAGAAGAGTTGGGCGAACGCTGTACCCAGATTAGTTTCAAAGTGTGTCGCCGAATAGGGGCGTGTTGCAGAACTCATATAGCCTACAAATAGAGCATCCTGATCATTACTCAAGACGTTGACATACCTCTGGGTGATATAGCTCTCTTTCATCTCTTTCACAAGAAAGATCTTGTAGGGCAAGTTCTCTTTTAGAAATTCATCGCTATAATTGACAAACAGTCGAGTCTGTATATAGCCCAACATTTTCTCTAACGATACGGAGTCTTCTTGATTGGTCGTATCGAACTTGGTATATGGTTTTTCAAACTTACCCGCCCACAGCCAGATAAAGTCTTCCTCCTTAAAACTATAAAGTACGGCACAATTGTACTTACCGTACCACTCGGCAATCACACTGTCAGCATGAGACGACTGTTTGGTAAGCTGGGTCAGATAGCCGTATTCGGGGGTAATCTTTATTTGTGGGGTCAATGTATCTTCCGTACAGGCACTGCCCAATAGCAATATAACGGCAGCTAACCACGTATAACATATAGTCTTTTTCATATTGTTCTTACTTGAATAAAGTTACTGTGCTTTAATCACTCTACGGGAATAATCTTCGATAGTCTTATTATAGGTTGTTTCACTATAAGGAAGCGAGAGGGTGTAGTTCACATCGCCCTGTTCCAATACATACTGCTCCTCAGGGGAGTGATCGTCTGCCCGGAATTTGTGCACAATGCGTGGCATACCCGTCCGACGCAGATCGTTCCAGCGGTGTGTCTCGTCGAAGCAAAGCTCCCTGCGACGTTCTTCACGAGTAAAAGAAAGGAGGTCTTTTTCGGCAACAAAGTCTGCCAAAGTGAGAACAGTATACTTATCGGCCGTAAAACGGTTCCTGCGCAGTTCGTTCAAACAGTCGATAGCCTTTTGACGATTCTCTTCACCCCCCTTTTGTGTATAGGCCTCTGCCATATTAAGCAGCACTTCGGCAGTGCGAAAAGCCTGCTGGAAAGAGGTGCGATTGTATGGAGCAAACTTTATTGGTAGTTTATAGTATTTCACCATTTCCAAATTCGGATCTCCGGTCGGATTATTTATTCGTTTTTCATCTTGCTTGAAAAAAGCGTAGATGCGATTATCTCCCTCTTCATACAGCCGGATCAAGTGGCTGGCTTCTGTCTGCGAAGGAGCAAAGAAAGGCCCTGCAAGTTCGTCGAGTAACCCTATCATATACTTGTGATAGTCTACAGCCCCCCCGAAATTGAACACGACTTCAGGATTATCAAGTTTAATGAAGCTATACTTGTTGTCTATATCTTCCGGCTTCAATTGAGAGATGTCATAGAGAGCAAGCCCTTTCTCACGAAATTTCTCGCCGTAGGTTATCACGCCGTCCCAATCTTCGGTAAAAAGCGCCACTCGGGATTTCAACAGCAAAGCGGCATTTCTCGTCATCTGAAATTTACTGGTAGGGGCCTCCGTCTGACCAAACAACTCGATTGCCGTATCCAAATCTTGATTGATGAGACCATACACTTGTTGCACCGTAGACCTTCCGATAGTCTCCCGCGTCACATCGCTTTTCAACCAAATAGCTACTCCCATATCTTTAGCAGCAGTCATTTTATGATAAGGCAGTCCATACCAATTCACCAAGCAGAAGTAGGAATACGCCCGCAAGGCATAAGCCTGTGCTATGCAGTAATTGCGAGCATCGGCCGAGCCTTGCATCTCCTCCCGGTTATCGATAATCGTATTGCAAGCAAGGATATTGGAGTAACGCTTTTCATAAGCATTACCGGCATCATAAACGTAGTTCTCCACATCTTGCTCCCACAGGTAAGCTCCGCGTCCTACGGAGATGTTTACGTTGTCATATCCAGTGCGGTATGTAATGCCGCTGATTACTTCCACATCGTCCGTCATCAAATCGATAAAGGCTACATCGTTTGTAAATGTTTGCGGATAGCCCTCCCTGTTCAATACTGCTTGAAACTCTTCGACCTGCCGAGGAATAAGGAGATCACCCGAATCCTCTTTCAGAAAACCGGAACAAGAACTCAGAAGAAATGCGGAAACCATACCGCTGAGTATACGTCTTTTTTTCATTATCTTTCTCTTTTTTTAAAATGAAACATTAACGCCGAAGCTATAACTCGGCTTGACCGGCATATTGGCATAGGGGGTTTCGGGATCAAGCCCTTTCCAAGCCTTAGATGCCCACGTCTTGAGATTATTGGCTTGTGCGCGAACCGTCAAAGAAGAGATCTGCAATGGAGCAAGCCACGTAGAGGGCAATCGATAGCTGACCTGTATAGTGCGCAAACGAATAAAATCGCTCTTAGCTATACGCAAGTCGCTCTTATCATACAGAGCAGGCATACTAAGGTCTCTGCTTGTTCCGGTATCATAGAGTGCCAGCAGAGTTTCCGGAAAGTTTTTAGCCCGGCTCTTGTCATACAAGGCAGGGATATCCGTATGGAGTTCATCACCGGGCTTTCTCCAGCGGTTGATATAATCGCGAGGTACATTAGAGATTGGGTCGAATGCTTTATCGGCCTCCTCATAGATAGCCGGCAAACGTTTTACTCCTCCCAACTGATAGCTAAATCCTAAAGAAAGCGTAAGGTTTTTCTTATAAGTGAAGCGAGTGTCAAATCCTCCGGATATATCGGGGTAAATACTTCCGGAAGGTACATAAGCCATAGCCTGATAATCTCCTTCATGCACCTTGCGTCCGTCGGCTGCAAGAAAGAGAGGGTAACCGTTTTCAGCAGAAAGCCCTTCATACTTGAACGAATATATTGTCCCCAACGGTTGACCGATAGTAGCCACATTGCCATAAAGCATCTGTTGCAATACCTCCGTTTCGCTCAACGCCGAATTGAAGGCATACTCTATTTCGTTGATATTCCTACTGAAATTGAGTGAGAGATTCCAATCAAATTTTTTCGTACGGATTAAATCGGCACTGACACTACCTTCAAACCCTTTATTGCGTGCTGTTCCCACATTCATTAACATACTGCTCTTACCCGTAATCGGGGAGACACGCATGTCTGTAATCAGATCGCTGGTGTATTTTCGATAATAATCCAGTGTTATACCTAATCGCCTATCGAAGAATTTAGCATCCATTCCAAAGTTGTAGCTTCTCGTTTTTTCCCAACGCAAATCCGGATTGGGCAGATGATAGATACTCCCTTCAGTCAACCCTGAGATAGTATTGTTGCGCTCCATTTTAACGATCAGATACGGACTCGAATCATCGTGTATATTGCCTTGAATGCCATACGAACCACGCAGATGGAGTTCGTTGATGAAACGAAGTTCCTTAATGAAAGCCTCATTCGACAACGACCATTTACCGGCTACCGACCATGTGGGCAACCAGCGGTATTTGGGATTGCTTCCGAACTTGTTAGACCCGTCCGAACGGATATTAGCATTGATAACATAGCGATCGTCGAACGTATAGCTGAAAGTGCCGAAATAAGAAGCGACCTGCGTAATGCGATCTTGTAATCTGGGCAGAAAACGTCCGGCTTTAATATAAGATAAATAGGCGTCCGTCATTACAGGGGAGAATGTATTCCCATATTTCGGATTCCAGCCATAAGCATCGGTAGAGAGCCCCGTATACTTCTCCGAACGCACTTCAACACCGGCAAACAAATTGATATCATGCTTGTCATTAAAACGACTGATGTAGTTCAACGTATTTCTGATTGTATACGAACGCGCATTGGTATGCGTGTCTGCATAAGTTCCTCCGAACGGCAACGGAGACAGCTTGTACTTATCTTGTTCGGGAGTATAAGCACCATAGTCGTATCCACGTATATTGCCAACAACGTAAGAGCGATCCGTCGCCCACGAGGTTAGCCGGTTATTGCTCTGACCCAGTGAGAAAACACCCTCGTAAGTTATGCCTTTAAACAATCGAGCTCTGAGTTTAAGCGTTCCGCCAAATCTATTGGTCTTACTGACTTGCCCGGTCTGATTTAATTCATTCAAGATATTATAACTAACCGGATTGAGTCGCTGACGGCTATAATAGTAATAGTTACCCTCTTCATCGTAATGCGATACCGCTCTGGAAGTGCCGTAAGCATATCTAAACGGATTGACCGAGGTGTGATAACCATCGTTGTTTTGTGAGCTGACATCTATTTTCAGTTCTGCATCTATGCGCTTGTTGATTTGCACCGACACTTTCGCTAAAGCAGTGAAGCGTTCGCTTTTAGACTTCAAAGCAATACCCGGGCTACTGTTATACGCAAGCGAAGCGTAGTACTTCATACGTTCGGTTCCACCGTTAGCGGAGAGGCTATGATTTTGAGTGACAGTCGTACGAAACAGTTCGTCAAACCAATCGGTATTTATCGTCTCATATTTCCGTACCAATTGGGCAAACTGCTCTTGAGTGATCTGTTTCGAAAGCAACCGCTGCAAAGCTCCTTCAAAACTTTCGCCCATAGGCATACGCGGATATTCCAAGCGCTCGTCGTAGATCTCTTTAGAGAGACGAATACGCTCTTGTGAATTCATCATATCGAACTGACTGTATGCCGGACGGGTATTTATGGTTAAATCTCCCGTATAACTTATAACGGGACGACTTACTTTACCTTTCTTCGTTGTAACCACAATGACACCATTGGCCGCTTTCACTCCATAAATGGCTGTGGCAGCAGCATCTTTCAGGATATCTATACTTTCAATATCCTGCGGACTAATTCCCGATATACCATTCCCTATCAGATAGGCGGCGTCAGGACTATTCAAATCGGAAGAGGTGAAAGGGACGGCATCGGACATAATGATGCCATCGACTACCCATACAGGCGTTTTGCTACCATTGATGGTGGAATTACCGCGAATGCGGATAGTAGGCGTGCTGCTAGGCTCGCCCGACTGTGTCATCACCATCATTCCCGGCACTTTCCCTTGAAGCATCTGATCAATCCCCATAGCATTGGGTGTCAAAACGTCTTGCGCCTTAATGGAAGTTATGGCACTGGCCGACTCGCGACGACTCATCACCTGATACCCTGTTACTACAATTTCGCCCAGCATACCTTCATCTTCTTTCAGTATGATCATAGGGATACTTTTCTCCTCACTACCGAACTCAATAGAAACTTTCACTTCTTGCGGTAACATACCGAGATAGCTAACTTTCAGGATATAGGAGGTTTGTTGATTGTCTACCGATAAACGAAATATGCCGTCTTGCCGAGTGCTTGTAACCAGATTCGTTCCCGCAACGGCAATGTGAGCGCCGGGTAGAGGCTGTTTGTGCTCGTCGACTACGATTCCGCTTAATTCGCAACGCTTCTTACGAGTGGGCAAAACAGCACGTTCCTGTACTAAAGCAATGGTAATAAACTTGCCTTCTATGCTAAAAGTCAAAGGCTTATTGCCGATGACCAGCCGAAGGACTTCGGAAATGGGTTTACTCTTTGCTATCCCGCTACTCTCATACCGCGCAATATCTTCATAGTTGAAGATAATCCGATATCCACTCTCTTTCTCTATTCTCTCGAAGATAGAGGCCAACTTCTCACCGTTAAACTCTATCGTAATTTGTTTTTCGCTTTCTTGCGAGAAAACACTGGAGGAGATGAAGAGGAGAGCAAGCAACATTCCTGCTATTCTCGTCATTGGCCGCTTTCTCTCCGTTTTTGTTGGAAAAAGGATACTGTTTTTTTCCATAAATTACATTTGTGTGTGTTTAACAAAGTCCAGAGATACCATTTCGAAGATAATCTCTCGGTTTCGGTTATATTTTTATCAATGTTTATTCTTTTTATAATACGAAATGAAAGAGAAAGTGGGTGAACGCATCTCGTTTTTTATTTCAACTTTATATTCGAACGAACATCAATCTGAATACCTACCATTTTCCCAAAACGGAAAATTCCTCTGGATTTGAAAAGGATACAGACCACCAACAGACGGGGTATAGGAGCAATTGAAAATCGGTAGTATCCGGTAAAATAAATTAAGTGTGTATAGGAAAAAAGAATTACTCCTCTATCACAATTGTTCCTCCATCTTGCCTGACTTTTACCTTTCCTGTCAGGTTAAGGATTCGAAGCACGTGTTCCGGAGTTTCATTTCGGTTAGCCCAAAAGTTGAAACGATAGTGCATAGCGGTTTGGCTTTTGAATACAATCGTGAGATTGTACCACCGCCCAATAGCCTTCATAATATGTTCCAATGTAGTTTCTCTGAAACAGAATAGATTTTCCCTCCACGCAGTCATTTCACTGACATCGGCTGGTTGAGCTACAAGTCTTGAGGAGGCTGCATCGAGATAAACATTTTCGCCGGGTGCGAGCTTTACTTTATTAGCCTTAAACGTGTCGGAAACTTCTACCGAGCCCGTAAGCAGTGTAACAGACCTGTTTTCGCCGGGATAGGCTCTCACATTGAAAACAGTTCCTAAGACTTGCGTTTTCGTTGTTTTGTTTTTCACCACAAAGGGTAAAGAGGTGTCAGGTGCAACTTGGAAGAAAGCTTCTCCTTCGAGGAGTTCTACCCTGCGTTCGCCGCCTGTGAAGCGAGAGGGATAGTGCAACGTAGTTTCCCCATTGAGCCAGATTTCCGTACCATCACTCAAAGCAAGGTGAAACGTCCGTCCTCGCGGTGTGGCAAGCGTGTGCATCTTGACCGAAGACTGCTGGCTTTCTTGTGAATAAGCCAATGTTCCGGCATTCAGTGTTGCGCCGAGTTCTGCGCTTAGATGTGCTTCTTGTGTAAGTGCATCTATCGAAACAGACTCATTCTCTCCGACGCGAAGCATCACTTCGCCCGATTGGGATACAGTGGTAAAGACAACTACTTCTTTTTCTTTCATCCAGAGAAAATACCCTATGAGTAGCAGAAAAGCTGCTGCCGCACTCACTCCCCAATAGAATATTCCGGTTCTGCGCCGGACAGAGATTCTCGACCGAAGAGTGCGCCAAGCCTTCTCCGTGTCGGGAACCATCTCCGGCTCCAAAAGCATAAGCGCTTCTTTGGTTTCGGACAGTTCTTGAAATAAGGCACGATTTGAATCCACGCTAAGCCAATATTCGAACTCTTCCGAGCAACGCACTTTTTGATCGTTCAATGCTCGTACGGCATATTCATAATTCTGCTCGTCAAGAATCGACAGTTTATTCCTTTTCATACTATTATTGAGTTAACGAGGAGCGAGCTGACAAAAGATATAAAGAGTGCGCAAATAAATCACCCAATCAATGAGATGCGGTTTGCTGTTAGAATTTTGGTCTGCATACTCTTTTATCAACTTATTCCTTAATATCTGCAAATTCGTATTTTCTTCAAACTTATATTATAACGTTTTCAGTAAGAAAACAGGTGATTTTCCTCTCTTTTTTAATTGCCTTTAACTCCTCTTACCCGTTCTCTGATGAAGGCCAGGGCCTTTACAATATGCGTCTTTACCGTATTAACCGACACCCCCATTTCCTCTCCGGTCTCTTTGTAGCTCTTTCCATAAAGGAAGCAAGACTTAAATGCTTGCTGAGTCTTGGGAGGCAATTGCTGGATCAGTGTCATTATTCGCGAAATTCGCTCGTGCCGCTCTTCCCAATACTCTTCATCGTCAATACGCTCGGAAAAGAGTGTTACATAAGCTTCATACCTGTTCCTAATATCGCAACGGCGTAAGTGGTCCATACACCGGCTGCGGACAAAAGTATATAGCGCAGCAAGGGGTGGGGTAGCGGCATCCTGAATATCTTCGTAATGCTTCCAAAGATACTCAAAAGCATCGCCTACTATATCGGCAACCGTTTCTTTATCCCCAATCAGGTTAAGCGCATAGAAGTATAGCCGGTTATAGGAATTCCTGAATAGTTCTTCAAACTCTGTATACTTTTTTGCAGCGTGCATTGTCTATAATTTTTTCAGATGCAAATATACATGATAACTTTGAGTTTTCACATTTTTGACGTACATAAAGATAGTTTCTTTTGTGTCATTTCCGATGGTGTATCAAACGAATATCTTTCATATTTTCATAACGTCGGACAAGGGTGGAAGGCATGGTAAATAAGAAGTGCGGGAAGCCGATTGAGACTTTGTCGGGCAATCGCATATTTGGTATAGATTGGACATAAGGGAATTAGAAAATCAATCATTCACAGTTCGCAAATGAGGAAAGAATGTTTCATTCAGTTTCCCACTATTGAAACAAAAGTTTCCCACTGGGGAAACTTTATTTTCCCTTTATGGAAACTTTTGTTTCCCCAATGGGAAACTAAGGTCGGTCTATATATGGAAAGCTTTCGAAGCACGCAAATACGATCAGACAGCACTCATGGAAGCGGCAGAGCGGGTGCAGCAACAGAGGGTAGCTGACCGTACTGCGCCTGCCGAGGTATACGAATAGGGGAAAATACTTTCGGAAACAGAGAGCATCCGTAAGGAGTATAAAAAAGACACTGAAGAAAAGATCGGTAAATAGCGTACGATATTTTGAGGAAATCTTTTAATCAGAAAGAAAAAAACGGCTACAGTTGTTGCATGTCGTGCAACCGCTTATAATACCCATTCAAAGCTATCAGCTCCTCATGCTTGCCCCGTTCTACAATCTCTCCTTCGTAGAGTACGCAAATCTCATCGGCATTCTTGATAGTAGACAGGCGGTGGGCAATGGCAATGGTGGTGCGCGTCTTCATCAAACGTTCCAAAGCCTCTTGTACCAAACGTTCCGATTCCGTATCCAATGCGGAGGTAGCCTCATCCAGAATCAGTATGGGAGGATTCTTCAGGATAGCGCGGGCGATGCTGATGCGCTGCCGTTGCCCCCCGGAGAGCTTGCTGCCGCGATCGCCGATATTCGTATCATACCCTTCGGGTTTCTCCATAATAAACTCGTGTGCATTGGCTATCTTGGCGGCCTCTATCACCTGTTCCATCGTAGCGTTCTCCACACCGAAAGCGATGTTGTTGAAGAAAGTATCGTTGAATAAGATTGCCTCTTGGTTCACATTTCCCAGCAGGCTACGCAAGTCAGAGATGCGCACATCTCTGATGTCGGTTCCGTCTATCGTGATTTGTCCCGACTGCACATCGTGATAGCGCGGCAGAAGGTCGACAAGCGTCGATTTCCCGGAACCCGACTGACCGACCAAAGCGATTGTCTTTCCTTTCGGAACAGTAAGATCGACATGCTTCAACACATCCTTTTTGCCGTCGTAGCTGAAAGAAATATCTTTAAACTCCACTTTGTCCGTCAACCCGTTCAGCGGTTTCGGATTGGTTATTTCCCTGATGTTATTCTCCGCTTTCAATATCTTATCCACACGCTCCATCGAAGCCAATCCTTTCGGGATGTTATACCCCGCTTTGGCAAATTCTTTCAACGGATTGATGATGCTGTACAATATCACCATGTAGAAGATAAATGTAGGGGCATCGATCGACGAACTCTCTCCCAGAATGAGCGCGCCTCCGAACCACAGCACCGCCACGATAAGAATCGTACCCAGAAATTCGCTCATCGGATGCGCCAGCGCCTGACGCATGGCTACCCGATTGATAGCGTCGCGCAGCTCGTTGCTGCATTTGGAGAAACGCCTGATCATGCGGTCTTCTGCAATAAAAGCTTTGATAATGCGCAAGCCGCCCAATGTTTCTTCCAATTGCGACATCGTATCGCTCCATTTGCCCTGCGCTTCGAGCGACTGACGTTTCAGCTTCCGCCCCACTTTGCCCATCACCCAGCCCATGGCAGGCAATACGAGTATGGTGAACAGCGTCAGTTGCCAACTCGTAATGATCAGTGTAGTGAAATAAAGCACAACCAGAATAGGATTCTTCAAAAGCATATCGAGCGAACTGGTAATGGAATTTTCCACTTCACCCACGTCGCCGCTCATGCGGGCAATGATATCGCCCTTTCTCTCTTCGGAAAAAAAGCCCAAAGGCAAATGCAGCACTTTCGAATAGACCATGATGCGGATATCACGCACCACTCCCGTGCGCAAAGGGATCATCACCGCTGTAGAGCCGAAATAACAGGCTGTCTTCATCAGAGTCATAAAAGCAAGAAACAACCCCAGAAAAAGCAAAGTCATAGTAGGACCATTTGCTTCAATCATACGCGAGACGTAGTAATAGAAGTTGTTCACCCCTACTTCTTTGAGGCTTCCGCTCCCCCACTCCATGAATTCATACACTTTTTGGTTATCGCCCGTTTTGAAAAGAATATTCAGTATAGGAATCAGCAGAGTAAATGAAAATACATTGAAAACAGCGGAGAGAATGTTGAGCAGCACCGCCCACCCGATGTATTTCTTATAAGGCGCCACAAAACGGCGCATGAGTTGTATAAATTCCTTCATTACTTTAAGTTGGGTGTTTTAAAACTGCAAAGATATAACAAAGTTGCCGAACGACTCATAGCTTTCTTTATTTATTAACGCGATTTACCGAAAAGCCGGCTTCTTGTCGCCCGCTTCCGAAGTCCGGCATCTTCAGCCTTTATCATCCGACATCATAAAGGTCGAACGTGATTCCTGTCCGTTTTCCGAAGTCCGTCATCTTCAGCCTTTATCTCCCAACAACTTCGAAATCAGAGCAACCATCGGGGAAAGATGCAGCATGAATGAAAGACAGCTCCAAGTCCATACGCAGACGGCAAAGGAAGTAAATACTCCCATTCTCTTGGGGTTTAGCGCTCTTTTCCGTATTTTTGCTTTAAAAAAATGCCCTGCCCTCAATGAAAGCACGAATACGACTATTTTTATGGTTCCAATGCTGCATACTCTCTCTATATGCAGGCCGGCTGCCTTACTACCACCTCAAGCAGCTTTCTATCAGAGAAGGGCTTCCTTCCTCCGTAACTTCGCTGTATGACGACCACAACGGAGCATTGTGGATAGGAACCACACAAGGTGTTTATCGATTCAACGGGAGCAAAATAAAGAAATATGCCCTGCCCGCTCCGTTGCGACAAGGCACGCACTATATACGCAGGATTCAAGGAGACGATCAAAACCGGACATGGGTATTCACCACAAAAGGAGTGAGCTATCATGAAAAGGGACAAGACTCACTCCGGACGCTTCTTTATCGGAAACAGCCGGTAAAAGCTTCTACGCTGCTTGCCGATGGCGACAAGCTGACAATTCCCGTCACAGATACCTTATTGATGTACAATAATAAAAATCTATCGCTCACGAAGAGATTGCCACTCAACACTCCGGGCACATACATCATCGAGTTGCTTCCGTACGACACACGGCATTATCTGGCGCTGACCGCCCGGTGGGAACTCAAAATAATCGATAAATATACAGGAGAGTTAAGTTCCGCACCTTTTCTGCAGACAACAAACATATACTACCTGTATCGGGACAGCGAAGGGAGTTACTGGATATCTTACTACGGTAAAGGAGTGAAACGCTATGATCAGACAGGTAGACTGCTTGCCGAATATCATACGGGAAATTCGGCGCTGAGCAACGACATTGTGCTCGACATCGAAGAGTGGGACAAAAGCATCTGGCTGGCAACAGACGGGGGCGGAGTGAATGTGATTTATCCCGAAACGGGGGAAGTGGAAGTACTTTCCACCCAAACGAACCGGGATTTCCCCGCCAACTCAGTGGCCTGCCTGCTCAGAAGCGATAATCACATGTGGATAGGAATGGTGCGCGAAGGGGTGCTGGGTGTGGAGAAAGGCTTCATTACCACTTATACCACTTCAGTCCCGAACCAACCGTCGGGACTATCTGAGAAATGCCCGCTCCACTTATGGGAAGATACAGACGGAACGATATGGATCGGTACAGACGGAGGAGGCATTAACCGGTTCGACCCTGATACGGAACAGTTCACACACTATCCCCGTACTTTCGGCGAGAAAATCGTATCGATATGCCCGTTGACGGAAAGCACACTGTTGGTATCCAGCTTCAGCAAAGGGCTTTATCTATTCGACAAAGAGACGGGAGACTACCGCCGGTTCGTTTTTCCCGACCGAAGCATCGAAGAGAAACTGGTGGGAAGCGGTTCTCCCATCAACCTGAGAGTGAACTCGAAAAAAGAGATCGAGTTGTATGGAAGTTCCGTATACCGCTACCTCCCCTCCGAACACCGCATGGAGCCGATTATTGTAAATCTGAAACCTCTCAACACATCGTGGGTATACATAGGTGACCACCGCTCGAATCCCTTATTTCATGACCGAAGCAAAGTATTCCGGTATAACATGAGCACGAAACAGTTTGAAATGGTATTCTACGAAAAAGACAATCAGATAATGGCGGCAGACCTCGATTCTTCCGGTATTCTCTGGATAGCCGGACCGAACGGGGTAAGTCGTATTCATCCGGACAACGGACAAAAAGAAGACATCAAACTGCCTGATGGAAACGATGTCATTACCTCACTTATAGCAGATCGTGACGGAGTGATATGGATGGGATCGCTGGGAGTGGTATATGCTTACAACTCGAAAAAGAATCATTTCATTATTTACAGTGAAATGGATGGAGTGCTTCCCAACGATTTCCTGTCGAAACCGGTATTGGAAACTGCCGACGGCAATATCTACATGGGGGGCTCGGAAGGGTTGCTGCGTATCAACAAACCGCTCCGTCCATCAACCGGTTTACAACTTGCCTCCCCAGTGCTCCAGGAGGTATTTCTCGACGGAGCGGCAGTAGCTGTAGCACCATCCCTTGAGTTACGGGTTCCCCATCATTTCTCCTCGCTGGATATTCATGTGCAGTTGAAAGGTGCGGATGTATTCCGCAAACGCATCTTCCGTTTCCGCATCAAAGGACTCAACGACGAATACATAGAAACAGCGCAACCCTTCCTAAGCCTTCACACCCTTCCTCCGGGCGATTACCGGATTACGACACAGTGTACACAGAACGACGGCAGTTGGAGTGAAGAATCCGCTTTGCTCGATTTCGAAGTACTGCCTCCCTGGTGGAAGCAAATCTGGTTTATCGCCCTCTGTATCGGAGCCGGCATTTTGCTGCTGGTCACTCTCATCCATACTCACAACCGGAGAATGAAACACAAGTTGCAGGAAGAAGAGCGAAAAATATACAAAGAGAAAGTACGCGCGCTTATCAATATCAACCACGAACTTCGCACACCGCTGACACTCATATACAGTCCCCTGAAGCAACTGCTCAACAGCCGCCGGATTCCCCGGGAGCAACAGATCAAAGTGCAAAGCGCATTCAAACAGGCGCGCCAGATGAAGAACATCATCGACATGATTCTGAACATGCGCAAGATGGAAGTGGAGGAAAACATACTGCGCATGTCGTCGACGGCTTTGAATGACTGGATCAGAGCTATTCTGGAAGATTTCCGGGAAGAGTTCTCCATGCGCGAAATCACGTTGGGTTTTGAGCCCGACGAGAATATAGAAGAGATGTATTTCGACCGCAACCAATGCGAAATCATCATCAATAATCTGCTGACGAATGCATATAAATTCAGCGAAGAACATTCTACGGTGACGGTCTCCACGCATCTTGAGGAGGAAGGGAAGTACATTCGCATAGCCGTGAAGGATGAGGGCGCAGGACTGCGGGAAGAAGAAATCGGACATCTCTTCACCCGCTTCTATCAAGGACAGCACAACATACAAGGGTCGGGTATCGGATTATCGTATGCCAAGCAGCTGGTGGAAATGCACGGAGGAAGCATCGGGGCGAAAAACAATGAAGAGAAAGGAGCTTGTTTCTTCTTTACCCTGCCTTACCGCCGGGAAACCACTCACATTAAATCGGTTCCGCAGGCTTACCTCAACACCGTAGCGCCTCCTGAGGACAATTCCCCTGTGAAGGTATACAACAAATCCGACAATCAGGAGAAGTTTCACTCCATCCTTATTGTGGAAGACGACCGCGATTTGTGCAATTACCTCATCTGCCACCTTCAATCTGTATTCAAAGAAGTATACGAAGCTCACGACGGCATGGAGGCCTTGCCCATCATCGCTTCACGAACTCCGCAACTGGTGCTGAGCGATGTACGAATGCCCCGGATGAACGGCTTCGAATTGTGCCGCTACATCAAGCAGAAGCCGGAACTAAACTACATTCCCGTAATTCTTCTCACTTCGTGTGTAGACGACGCCGGAATGGAAGAGGCCTTCAAGCTGGGAGCAGAGGCGTATGTAACCAAACCCTTCGATATGGATCTGCTCCTCATACAGATACAGAACATCCTGAAAAACCAAAAGATTGTCAAAAAGCATTATGCAGCCATTGACATGCCCGAAGAAGGACAAGAGCTTACTCCTGCCGACGAACATCTCATCATACAGCTCAACCGTATCATCAATGAAAACATCGGTAACGGAGAGTTGGACGTCAACTTCATGGCCCGGCAAATGGGAATGAGCAGGGCGTCATTATACAACAAGACCAAGAGAGTGTTGAAAACGGGTATCAACGAATACATCACCAAATGCCGTCTGGAACATGCCTGCCAGCTATTGAAAACCACCCGTCTCAGCATCAGCGACGTTGCCGAACGATGCGGATTCCGACATCCTCGCAACTTCAGCACGCTGTTTAAAAACACTTTCGGAGAAAGTCCCTCCCAGTACAGGCGAAAGGACTGATTCCACGCTCCCCCGTTCGCGACAAACGCTCCGTCTGCCCGGACGAGATCGAATAACCGGTCTCTTCGAGAGCAGTCGAGCGCTCTCGAAGAGAGATTCGTTTCCCACGTCGGGAGGGCGATAAGCTGGTAAACAAATCATGTTCAGCCTAAACGGGCGCAATTGTTTTTGAAATAAAAACAAAAATATTACTTTTGCACACACCCTCAATAAATCAAATAAAAGACATTCGGAGTATTGGAAAAAGAGATTGAGTTTGAGCAGTTTTTTAAGGGAAATTATTCTCGTTTCTACTATTTTGCTCTTCAAATGATAGAAGACAGAGAGGTATGCCGCGACATCGTGAGCGATGCCTTCGAACATACATGGAGGATCTTCTGCCAGAAAGAGCAGTTCAATGCCACCGGTTACATGTACTCACTGGTACGGAACAAGTGCATCGACTACATCCGGCATGAAACGGCTAAAGCGCGATATGCGGATCTATACATGCACATGTACGGCGAAGGGTTCGAAGAGGACAACGCATGCGAAGAAGCAGAGCAACAGATCTCGCAAATCTACCGTGTGCTGGAAGAACTTACCCCCAAAACTCGCAGAATCCTGAAGATGTGCTACTTCCAGCGAAAAACATACAGCCAGACGGCCGTCGAACTGGGCATTAGCGTGAGCGCTGTACGGAAACACATCGTCAATGCATTGAAGACGTTTAGGGCGGCAATTGCTAAAAAAGACAAATAAACAGTATATAAAAAGAACTTAATACGATATATAATAAACGGACTATCAGAAGCGATGAACAGGAAAGAAGATAAGTTGGAACAAGCAGTCAGGTCGATGGAAGAAGGCAAACAGCTGTCGGACGAAGAACTCAACCTGTTGGCCGGAGACAAGGAACTCATGCGTGCCTGTCGGGAATTGCAAAGCTGCAAGAATGCCCTCATGCGCCGGTACGACAGCAACGCCCCCGATGTGGAAAAGGAATGGGAGGCGTTCCGCTTCAGAAGGCATCGGATTCGACCTTCAGCTACACGCCCTGCCCCCTTTCCAAACCGGTCGTCCGCCCGCACTTCATCCGGAAAGAAAAAATCGTACCGCTTTTTGTGGGGCACGCTCACAGGCATGGCTGCATCTTTTCTCATCCTCCTTCTTTACACATGGCTATCCGGAGTCTCTGCATCCAGACATGGGATTGTCACCTTCGAAGCCATCGACAGCGTACAACAAGTGATGTTGCAAACCAGTACGGGAGAACGGATTCCTCTGGCACGGGAAACACACGAGGAGATGCTGCACACAATCGGCACTTCACTTAGCAAAAAAGACACATTGGAACTTAACTATAGAACCAGAAACAATCCGGAAGTGCCCCAAGAAGACATCGAAAGACACTGCCTTTCCACTCCTAGAGGAAAGGACTTCAAGATTACTCTCGCCGACGGCACCGTCGTCTGGATAAATGCGGAAAGCAGCTTGGAATATCCCTTGCAGTTTGCCGGCAAAAACAGGATAGTACACCTCAAAGGCGAAGCTTATTTCAAAGTGGCTAGAAACAACGAATGCCCGTTCATCATCCATACAGACCGCATGCAGATACAAGTATTAGGGACGGAGCTGAATGTGCGCAACTACGCATCCCACGACTCTCACGTAACCCTCATCAACGGCCAAGTGAAAGTCAGCGACAGCAAAAACCAGGGCAATGCAGTCTGCCTGAAACCCGGTGAAGACGCTCAATGGCGCGAGCATGAGGCCTTTGTAGTAAAGACTGTCGATACAGACATCTATACTTATTGGAAAGACGGATACTTCTATTTCGACAATGCCCCCCTGGTGGATGTAACACGAGAACTCGGACGCTGGTATAACATGAACGTCGTATTCGAGAATAAAGATTTGATGAATATGCATGTCCGATATTTCTGCGTACGCAATCAAACGTTAGAACGCGCAATCAGCCTGCTGAACCGCATGAAAAAGATTCATGCCACCCTGAATGGAAACACCGTATATATCCGATAAACCACCCCCAATACTCTGGCCTTGCCTACATACAAGCGCTTTCGATACGAATGTATCCCTTTCTTCAAATCACAAACTCCAATTGCCTGCCTCCTCTCTAAAGATGATTTTGAGAAAAAAATCACTTTCAGGGGTGCCTTATTGTTAGAGGATTCCGATTTAAGTATAAAACTCTAATTTATATAATGTGAATAGCTTATGAAAAAGTTTTCAGTTATTTTCATTTTAGCTTTCCTTATTACTCATCTCTACCCGCTCGCAATAATTGCCCAGGAAGAGAAAGGCAGGGAAATAATGCTTGAAGTGAAAAACGAGCGACTCCCCCAAGTGTTCAAACGCTTGGAGAAGGTGACAGGCTACAAAATCATGTTCATCACAGAAGATGTGAACAAATTTGGCGTAAATGGGACAATTCGTGCAAAGGACATCCACGATGCCATGAAACAAATCATTGGCAACAAACCACTGGAGTACATTATCGACAAACAGTTTATCACGGTGACACTGAAAGAGACCGACCGCACGACAGAATCTCGACAGGAAGAGACCATCAAAGTTCAAGGAAAAGTGGTAGACGAGAATGGGTTTCCCGTGCCGGGAGTAAATATCAGAATCCATGGCACAAAACAGGGAACCATGACCAATCTTGATGGGCGGTATACAGTAAAGGTAAAACCGGACGACGTACTTAACTTCTCGTTCATAGGCTATAGAACCGAACAAATACCCGTCAAAGGAAAAGCTACAATAAACCTGAATCTGGAGCCCTCTTCGAAAAATCTGGATGAAGTTACAGTCGTAGCTTTCGGTTCACAGAAGAAAGAAAGCGTAGTATCTTCCATTGCCACTATACGCCCCGGCGAACTGAAGACCTCAAGCAGTGATTTAACCTCAAGTTTCGCAGGGAAAATACCCGGAATGATTGCCTGGCAAACCGGCGGGCTTCCGGGAGCCTTGACCGAAGATGAGATGAACACCAAATTCTATGTACGCGGTATTACTTCATTCCAATCTAACGCCAACTCCGACCCGCTGATATTGATCGACGGAGTAGAATCCTCCAAGCTAGAGCTATCGCGTCTGGCAGTAGAAGATATCGAATCTTTCAGCGTATTGAAAGATGCCTCAGCAACAGCAATGTATGGCGCACGCGGTGCCAATGGAGTGATTCTCGTCACTACCAAGAAAGGAGAAGAAGGAAGTGTCTATACAACTGCACGCTATGAGATCGTTATCGGCAAACCGACACGAGAGATAGACGTAGTCCCCCCTATCACTTATATGAAAATGTATAACCAAGCTATCATGGGGCGTTCCAATGCCGGAACTCCCAAATATAGCGTGGAGCATATCAATCGTACGGCTTCCGGCAGATATCCATCTTGGGTTTATCCAACCAATGACTGGTATGACATTCTTTTTAAAGAACAGAGCGTCAACCATCGTGCCGGTGCTACCATCCGGGGCGGTTCGAAGGTGATACAATATTATGCTTCCATCAATTATAACAGAGATCAGGGAATGTTGAAATCCGACAGACTGAACGACTTTGACTGCAATATCACTAACAATCAGGTGGGTTTCCGTACCAATCTGAATATTAACTTGACTTCAGGCATACGATTAGTGATCAACTCGTCCACTAATATAGATAAATATCATGGACCTGTGACCGACCAATCTGCCGCCTATTCGTATGCTTTTAACGCGTCTCCGGTAGACTTTGCTCCCATATATCCTGCTGATGCGAACTATAGTTGGCCACATATTCGTTTCGGCACAACAGCTACCGGAGCCATCAACCCTTACATGCTAAACCAGCAAGGCTATAAAGAACGTACTCGCTATTCCACCACCAACAAAGCGGAATATATTCACAACCTAAGCTCGCTGGTAAAAGGGTTGGAAGTACGCTTAATTGCTTCCTATGTTCAGTCAGGTTATTACGACAATACATTTACTACCAGTCCTTATAAGTATTATTTAAAAAAATATGATTTTGAAACCGGGAAGCATACCTTGGCAGGAGTAGGAAACGCGATGGCTTCGAAAACGCTTCGAGTGGGTGGGAACAACAACTCCACAGACACCCGTGCCACTTATGAGGGAAGAGTTTATCATACGGCTGCCTGGGGAGAGCACCAAACTTCATTGACAGGAGTGATTCAGGCATACGAACGCACGTTTACTCCCATATCATCAGTTTTAAACGGAATGCCTCAACGCAATTTGACCTATTCGGCACGTGGGGCATACGGATATAAAGACCGTTATTTTGGTGAAATCAGTGTCGGCTATAACGGTTCCGAACGTTTTGCAGAAGGCAACCGCATGGGAGTCTTCCCTGCCTTGGGAGCAGCATGGGTGGCTTCCAATGAAAAATGGATGCATCCGACTTCAAGTTGGCTTTCTTTTTTAAAACTCCGCTTTTCGTGGGGTAAGGTAGGTAACGACGGCATCATATCCACTCCACGTTATGTGTACTTGCAAGACATCGGCTCAACCAGTTCAGGTACAGCAAAAGATGTAGAAGCCTATAAGACGGCAGGATCAATATCTCGCAAGATTGTAAATTTCTACGGAGACAATAATATCCAGTGGGAAATAGCTGAACAAGCCAATTTAGGCATTGAAGCCAAATTTTTCAAAGGACTACTGGAAGTACAGGCAGACCTCTACCAGGAATTTCGTCACAACATCCTATCTAAACGTTATGTAATTCCGGCAAACGTAGGTATAGAAGTACCTCCGCTAGATAACATAGGCAAAACTCGTTCACGCGGAATTGATATTTCGGCTAAAATACAACATCAGTTCAACAATGATTTCTGGATGATATTAAACGCCACCGCCACTTATAATAAAGTCATTTATAAAGAAATCGAAGAAGCTATCAACAAGCCAATCTGGCAACGTATGGTAGGCAAGGAAATTCATCAGGCTGTAGGATATATCGCCGAAGGAGTATTCCGCGACCAAGCAGAAATCGACAATTCTCCCAGACAAGATGGCGATGTAATGCCAGGAGATATCAAGTACCGTGACTTAAATGGTGACGGAGTGATTACTGTGGCAGATGCCACTTACATCGGCTATCCGGAGACTCCACGAATGATTTATGGATTCAGTGGCTTCATGAATTACAAGAACTTCGAGTTCAGTTTCGCATTTCAAGGCTCTGGCAAACGTACTTTCTTCATAAATCCGAAGTCTATTTCCCCTTTCTATGGCGATCATGCTATGCTGACAGCTATTTATGAAGATCATTGGTCAGAATATAATATGACTTCAAAACCATTCTGGCCTCGCCTTTCTCCCAAGAATATCATTTCTCATAATCCACAAGAAGACTGGTATAGCGGAGCCGAAGTACGTAAAAGCACCTATTTCATGCGCGAATGCAGTTTCTTACGCTGCACTTCCCTTCAGTTAGCGTACAATCTGCCTAAAAAGCTGCTTCACAATTGGAAGATGCAGAATATAAAGTTCTTTATCAGCGCAAACAATCCTTTCTGTTTTACAAACTTCAAAATATGGGATGTTGAATTGGGCGAGAACGGATTCAATTATCCTATTCAGAAGACCTATTCTATGGGATTAAATATTAGATTCTAAAAGCAATGCATGATGATGAAAACAAAGAATATCATATACAGTTTATTATTCGTATCGTCTGTCTCTCTCACTAGTTGCAAAAACTATTTGGATGTAGTACCCGACAACGATATCGAGACAATTGAAACAACCTTCGAGAAACGGGAAGATGCTTATGCCTGGTTTAAGACATGTTATTCCATGATAACAATGGAGATTTCCGACATCAATACCTGTCCGTCTTTTTGGGGAACGGATGAGGTGGTAGCAGATGACTACACCCGCTTAAATACCCGCTATGGCATACCGGGACTAATGATTGCCGACGGCTTACAAATGGCGCAGTCACCTTATGGGAATGTATGGAAAAGTACGAAATTATATGGCGGCATCCGCTACTGTAACTTGTTTCTAAACCATATAGACGGCGTATATAATATGCTACAGGAAGAAAAAGACCTTTGGCGTGCAGAAATACAGGCATTAAAAGCACAATATTATTTTGAGCTGATGCGCCGCTACGGTCCTATCATTCTAGTTCCCGAAAATATCGTAGCATCAGCTCCCATTGAAGAAATGCAGCAGCCTCGCCGACCGATTGACGAAGTAGTAAATGCAATCGTAGAACTTTGCGATGCTGCTATCTCCAAACTGCCTTATTACAAAGAACAGGAGCAGAATCACTATGCTTATTTCTCCAAGGAAGGAGCAGCCACCTTAAAAGCTATGACGTTACTTTATGCAGCTTCCAAATTATTCAATGGTAACACGATGATGGCTGACATGGTGAATAAGAATGGAGAGCGTCTTTTTCCTGCATACGACAAAGAGAAATGGAAAAAAGCCGCAGAAGCTGCTGACGAAGCTTTGACAATAGCTTCGAAAGGAGGGAAGCAATTAGTAAAGGGAAGCTCTGAATGGCCTACTTCCATGCTGAATACAATCCGAGATATCCAACAGTCTTGTCTTAATTATGACTATAACAATAAGGAAGTATTGTTATGCGTACGGCACCAACGTTTATCCCCACCCGTTTTCTATCATCCCAGATTTCCTGAAGAGGAATTAAACTATTATGATCAATATTGTGTAGGAGGATTCGGAGCTTCCATGAAAATGGTGGAAATGTATTATACAGAACATGGTTTGCCCCTCTCAGAAGACAAACAATGGTTAGCTTCCCGCTATGCTATGACAATGGAAAGTGATGAACGGTATAAGAATATTATTCCATTAGGCGAAGCAGTGCTAAGCTTGCATCGCCGGCGCGAACCCCGCTTCTACGCTAACATCATAGCTCACAACACTTTCTGGTACAAAAAAAGTGTGAACAGTACCAATGAGCCCATGCGTTGCGAATGCCTCCAAGGACAATTAATGGGAACTTCTTCCAAGCGTTATGATCCAAGTATTCCACAATGCCTGACAGGATATTATGTGAAGAAGTTCGACAATGCGGATGTAGCTTTGAAAGATTATTATACCAACAGCTCTTCTGAATCCGGTGATATCCTGTTTCGTCTTCCGGATTTGTTACTGGCATCAGCGGAAGCATGGAATGAATATCTGGATGCACCCGATGAGCGAGTTTATGACCCGCTGGACCAGGTCCGTATGCGCGCAGGCATAGCGAAAGTCCGTGATGCGTGGAGAACTTATGCCCGCAATCCTCAAAAGGTAGAGACACAAGCAGGCATGCGTGAAATTATCCGTCAGGAATGGAATATCGAGTTCGCTTTCGAAGGCCGCAGATTCTATAATCTCCGTCGTTGGATGACCGCACATGAAGAGCTCAACGCACCGCTTTATGGATGGAACATTATAGGAGATACGGAAGAGCGATTCTATAACAATAACAAAGAACCTATTATCGTGTGGAAGAAACGGGGATTTACTGCTCCACGCGATTATTTATTCCCTATAAGCAGTGAGGAAGTGATGATTTCAGGATGTGTTCAGAATCCCGGTTGGTAATCATTAGATCAAATTTAAAAAAAGACTGTTATGAAAAAAATAATCTACTTAATAATAGCGGTTTATTCCTTTGTTTCCTGCAATGGCAATCCAGAGGGGTTTACTGTTGATTTGCCAGCTGGCAGTTTCCAGTTTACACCGGCAATGGGTGGCGCAGTATTGCGCTACAAGTTACCTAACGATCCGGACGTTATAGCGATAAATGTACGCTACAAGGATGTGTACGGTAATCATATATTAAAGACAGGCAGTAACTCAACAGACTTGTTGACAATAACAGGATTCAATGAGGAGGCGAGTAATATATCGGCACAAATATCATTCCTAAAAAGAAATAACGAAGAATCACAACCTATCAATGTTACTTTTGACACGTTAGACTCCGCACCAATTTGTTTTATCAACAGTGCAGAGGTAAAATCCGGTTGGAATGGATGTACACTTGAATATAGTAATCCGGAAGGAACTACAGGCATGGCTCATATATTCTATATCGGAACAAACCCTTTAGACAATCAGACTGATACGATATGGATCGAGTCATTTCCATTGACAGAAGGTCGAGACATAAGGCACTACACTCCCAAACAAAAACGTCCTAGCCATACTATAATAGTACGTGTGGAAGATTATCGGGGATACATTGTAAAAGAGAGAGTATGGGAAGAAATCCATGCATTCAATGTAGAAAAACTGGAGCCATCCAAATTCGAACTTATCTACAAAAACTCATTGGAAATACCGGAAGAAAAAATAGGTATCGAATATTTGACAGATGGAGATACTAAAGGCACATACTGGTTTCAGACTCAAGATTTGCATCATTATTATACTTTCCTTTCCAAAGAAAATGGAGTAGGCGAAGCATCCGAACCGATGTATATTGACCTGAAAAAGATGCGTCCAGTATCTGAAATCCGATTCTATGCATACCGCTATATAGGTAAAAAAGGATTTAATTCTAAACCCGCTCCTGATTGGGGGAGGCCTCCAATTAATACCTCTTATAAAGGGCCGCAATACTTTAAGAATTATCTGATGAATAAACTACCCTGCTCTGTGACAATCTATGGCTGCCGGAAAGAGGTTAACAATTTTAATTGGGATAGTATGGAATGGGAAGTCATAAGTTCGTTCAATGATGATCCGGATATTTCTGATGAAGAACGTTGGACATACCATGCTGTAACTTGTGGCGGTACCACTAACACACATCGTTTTGCGACATTAAGCGCATTGGAAGAAGCAGCTCCTATCTATAAGTCAATGAGTATAGATATTGATAAACAAAAAGAGGGATTTCGTTATTTAAAGATTAAATTTAATGGAACCTATAATATGTATCCCTCGAATTACGAAAATAATAATACAACCAACAAGCATACCAAACATCTGACTTTCCATGAACTTGAAGTATATTCTGATAAAGATTAAAAGGAGGAGTATAGACATGAAAAAATATATAGGACTATTAATAGGTATATTGACAATCGTATCTTGCGAATCTCTGGAAGATACATATAAAGACTATGCAGGGAACGGTCCCATCCGTTACCTCGGTAAATGTACTGACCTAACTGTCCGTCCCGGATGGAACAGACTGATTGTTAATTGGAAAAACAGTCCGGATCCGGTAATTGATAAAATAAAAATCACTTGGTCGAAAGACGGAATAGTGAAAGAACAATTACTCAATACAGAAACAGAGGAATTCAATATTCCGGGCTTAGAAGACGGCAATTACGAAGTGACAGTATATTCAATAGACAAAGAAGGAAATACATCTTTAAAAAGTACGATTTATGGGCGCCCGTATACAGCAAGCCATGAGATGGTACAATCATTTACCCAAGTTGTCTCCAATCATTATTTCTTAAAAAACCGACTGGTTCTCATTTTTCAGGGATGGGAAGACAATGTTACAAATGCATATCTGACATATACCAAGACAGACGGAAGTGCCGGGCGAATCAATTTGAACAAACAACTGGTTAATCAACTTTACTATTTGTTACCCGATGCTATTGACCCGACCCAACCAATAGAACTTTACCGTTCCGGTCATATTCTCGGGTGTGATGATGAAATAATATTTGCCCCTACTAAACTTGAGAAGATAAGATTATTCAATGCAGACTTTAAGCAAGAAATGAAACGCCAATTTGGCTTCGACGAAGATATTCCGGACAGTTGGGCCTCAACCGTAGAAAAAATTAACCTCGACTGGACTATCGGCAGTTTTTCTGATTTATTGAATTTACCTAATTTGAAAAAACTTGTATTAGGCAAACATCGTTATATCCTCAATGACTTAGTGAACGATTCTGAAACTGCCCAAAGTAAGGTATATGATGCAGCATTAAGTGACTTTGTACTAAAAACCTTACACGAATTAAATCCTGACTTCGTAGTAGAACGTTATAACAAGCATTATTCAAATTTGACGGCGGCTGAATATTTAAAAGAGAAGGGGGAAACATATCTTCCCGATTATTCTTTTTTTGATCTTTCAGATTTGAAATTCACTTCCTTACCGTCCGATGCCCCAAATTACAAATCATATCTGGAATATCTGACAGACAATAATGTTAAAACCAGCTGGGAACCTGCCGGCATGAAAACGTTAACGACTTATTCTCTGACGTTAGACTTAAAAACAGAAAAAAAACTACAAGGGCTGAAACTAGTACAAACTTATTTTGATAATGAAAATAAACGCTCTTGGTGCCCCCGCATAGTTAAGATATTCGTATCCAAAGATTCCGACAATTGGGAAAGCGCTACTTACTTAGAAGAACTGGAAATCGGACATAGTACCGGAGAAATAAATATCATCCCATTTGTGGAGGGTGGAAAACATGCTCAATACATAAAAGTTGTGGTTTCTACACCACACTCAGAATCTACATATAATATAAGTCTGGCGGAAATTGGTCTTTATTAATGATAGTCTCACACAAATATATCTTGCAAGCAAAGGCAGTTTATCCGACAATCCAAGGTTTACCATCTGAGATTCTCAAATATCCATCTTTTATAAGCTAGACCCATTAGAATGACATATGAAAGTAGAAGCTGATTCTATGACCTTTGCAAATTAAAGTTCCCCCAAACTTGCGAAGACCTTAGAATCAGCTTCTTTTATTAGGATAGAACTCTTTCACAAGAGTTTCCAGAAGTCAAAAGTTTATGTTGTCAGACGGTACATTTTGTCCGGATCATCATCTTTTTTATCATCCAGCAAAGTTCGGCTTATCGTGTTTTGTTTTTAAAATCAGTTCTTATAAACTTCTCGGATAGGATCGTCATACTGCTCCTGAAGGCGAAGCAGTTCGGCATTCAGCTGCTTGGTAAGATCCTCCGTTCCGGGTTTACCATATATATTGTTCATTTCCATCGGGTCTTCCTGCAAATCGTACAATTCCCAACAGTCTATGTCTTTATAGAAACGAATCAGTTTGTAGCGGTCGGTACGCACTCCGTAATGACGGCGCACGGCATGTTCTGCCGGATACTCATAAAAATGATAGTACAGCGACTTCCGCCAGTCGGGCAGCTTCTCTCCTTTCAACAAAGGAAGGAAAGAAACTCCGTGCATATCGGAGGGTACTTTCACTCCTGCCAAATCGAGAATCGTAGGCCCGTAGTCGATGTTCTGTACCATTTCGTCTACATCACCTTTCTTTCCGCCCGGCAAACGAACCAGAAGCGGAGTGCGGAAAGACTCTTCGTACATGAAACGTTTGTCGAACCATCCGTGTTCACCCATGTAGAACCCTTGATCTGACGTATACACAATCATGGTGTTCTCCAGCAAACCGTTTTCTTCGAGGTGTTTCAGCAGGCGGCCTACGTTGCGATCGATGGAATGAATCACCCGCAAATAGTCGCGCATATACTGCTGATACTTCCACTCGGCAAGGACCTTGCCCGACAGCTTATCCTTTTTGAACTTCGCTATAATCGGGTCGTAATGTGCATCCCATGCTGCTTTCTGCTCGGGATTCATCGCGTTATACAAGCGGCGTCCGGCTTTCTCAAGTCCCGTAGTGGTATGAATTTCATTCTCTTTATCCGCCATTTTCAGGTCGTAAACCAAATCCATATCCTTGATAATGCTCATCTCCTGCTTCGATGCGGGGATGCGTCCTTCGTAGGTATCGTAGAAGTTATCCGGTAGCGGATAAACGGAGTCTTTATACAGTTCCAAATCACACAAATCGGGCATCCATGTGCGATGGGGAGCCTTGTGGTGCACAAAGAGACAGAACGGTTTCTCTTTGTCGCGAATGCTGTCGAGCCAGTTCACCGCCAAGTCCGTCACAATATTGGTGGCATAGCCTTCGCGCTGCACTTTCTCTCCATTCTTCACAAAGTACGGATTATAGTATTCACCTTGACCGATCAAGATATCCCAATAATCAAATCCTGTAGGCTCGGAACTCAAATGCCACTTCCCGATCATTGCCGTCTGATAACCATTCTCTCTCAACAGCTTCGGGAACGTCTGCTGGCTGCCGTCAAACCTTTTCGTATTATCGGTAAATCCGTTTGCATGGCTGTGCTTTCCCGTCAGCATACAAGCACGGCTCGGCCCGCTCAACGAGTTTGCCACAAAACTGTTGGTAAAACGTACTCCCTCGTTGGCGATACGGTCTATGTTAGGAGTTTCGATATAGCGTCGGTCGTAGGCGCTGATGGTTTGAAACGAATGGTCGTCGCACATAATGTAGACCACGTTCATCGGCTTCTTGTTGTTTTGTTCAGCCTTCTTTCCTCCCCCGCAGGCGGGCAACGATGTAAGCATCGTTGCCCCTGTAAGGGAGTACAATAGTGTAGATGAAAAATTACTCATGTCTCTTTATTTAATTTTCAAGTTAGTTTACCACCCCGGGTTCTGTTTCCACTGATTCTGTGTTCTTTCCAACAGTTCGATGCGAATGGGCAACAGGTAATCACGCTTCACATTGAACTTCCACCCCTGTTCATATCCTGCGGGATTGCTGGGAAGTATATATCGCAAGGCGTCTCCCTGTTTGCCTGTCAGGTAAAGGTTGTTGCCCGACGGTTTATCGTACACCAGCTTGCCGCCATATTTCGGATGATTCTCCAGGTTGCTGCCGGTAAAGAGCGCGCCTTTAGGCCATTGGCCTACAATAAGTTCATCGGCGGCAGCCCAGCGGAGAATATCTTCAAGGCGGCGTCCTTCACACGCTTGTTCCACACGGCGTTCGCGGCGTACTGCCTGAACGTATTTATTCAATTTACGGAACGGATAGTCGGCTTCCTGATTGTATTCTCTGTCGAAGTCCACTCCCGGCATACCCACGCGGTCGCGCAAGGGTTTCAAGGCATCTGCTATCTTTTGCGCATTCGCTGCTCCGTCCAGTTCGGCCAAAGCCTCGGCATAGTTGAGCAACACGTCGGCATAACGGAATTGAATGGCAGGCGTAGCGCCCTTGAATTCTGCGTCGAGACTGCCGGTATAATCTATCTGCACGTGCTTCAACAGAGAGTAGCCTGTCATGTTCTGATTGTAAGAAGAGGAACCGATAAGCGGCGGCACTACGTAAAAAGGAGCCGCATCGTCGGGGCGCAACTGCTGACCCGGCGTACAGACCGTCTGCGCCAAACGCGGATCGCGTACCGTAGGCAGCAGTTCATTGCCGAATACCTTTTTAGCCTCAACACGCTGTTCGCCGACAAACGGTTTTCCGTCAATCGTCAGATAGTCGTCCACAAGCGAAGCGGTCACTCCTATGCTTCCACCGCCTTGATTCAAATAACGGTTCACATTGTTACCCACTTTGTCTCCGTCGTACTTCTTAAACCAGAGTACCTCCGAGTTGTTCGACAAATCGGTAGTCTGGAATAACTGTCGATAGTCGTTTCCGGTATTGCCTGTATTGTATACCTTCCACACACCTCTTTTCATCACTTCCTCGGCAGCGGCGGCAGCTTGCGTAAAGTAGTCTCGAATCTTTTCATCCGTCACCGATTTATCATAAAACTCATCTCCTTCGGCCTTGTGATATTTCTCCCAAGTCGCCTCGAACAGAGCCACCTCGCTCTTCAGCGCACGAGCCACATCTTTATGCACACGCATCGATGCACTGTTGTTGCGCTCTCTCAACAATGAAATAGCCTTGTCCAAATCATCCAGAATATGGTCGGCAACCACTGTCCGGCTGTCGCGTGGAAGAAGCATAGCTTCGATATTGGGATCGAGCGGTTTATCAATCCATGTCAACTCACCGTAATCCACAAACATTCTGTAATAATACCACGCCCGGAAATAGTAAGCCTCCCCTACACACTGATTGTAGGCAGCTGTTCCTTTCTCGGAAGTATTGTCCAGATTGAGCAACAGGTAGTTCAGGTTGCGGATTGCTTTATAATTAGAAAGTGCGGTTGCATGACTCAAAGCCATTTCTCCCGCCAGCCGAGTATTCACCGAACTGGAAGCAAGGTTATCGCTGCGTGTATCGGAACCAGCAATGTGATTGCCTCCTCCGGCATCGAACCCCTGAGAACGAAGTCCGCTCTCATAAAATTGATCCAGATAGTTTGTCATTTCTCCCGTGCTACTAAAAGGAGATGCGGTAGAAAGAACCCCTTTCGGCGCCTTATCTAAATCGTAACAAGCCGTAAGACCGCAGATCAGCACAATACCGCACAATATATTTTTCTTTTTCATAATATTCTGCTATTTATAAGTTAACAACCAAACCAAAAGACACGACCTTGTTCATAGGGTAATTCTTACCCCCTTCCGAAGTATAGTCGTTTCCTGTAAAGATCGCCTCCGGATCGAACATTCCCTTCAACGAAGTAAACGTCAGCAAGTTCTCGCCCGAGAAGAAAGCCTGTACTTTCTGCAAACCGATCTTGGCAGTCCATGCCGTGGGCAGATCGTAGCTGACGGTCAGGTTTTTCAGACGACAATAAGCCGCGCTCTGCAGGTAACGGTCAGTCGTAGTCATTATCTTATTGCGGAAAGGACGCACTCCTCCTGCCGAATGGATATATGGTTTCGGATAATAAGCCCCTTTGTTGGATTCGCTCCAATAGTCCATATGCTCTTTAAACACCGTAACCTGCGCGTACGGGCCGCTTCCCCAGAAGTAAACGCCTCCGCCAGGATGCCAGTCGCGTTTCCCTACTCCTTGGAACATGGCGCTTACCGTCAGCCCTTTCCAACTGATAGAGCCGTTGATGGTATACTGATAGCGTGGAGTAGTGTTGCCGATTACGGTCATATCGCCCATATCGCCCAACGTATTCTTACCGTTGTTTATATTTTTATCTCCATTCAGGTCGCGATATTTCACATCGCCCGGAGTCCAAGGCTTTCCGCTGATGAAAGACAAATTATAAGTCTTATTGTATTCATCGGCTTCTTCCTGTGTCTGGATCAATCCGCTGGCACGATAACCCCAGATTTCGCCCACTTTCTTTCCTTTGTACCAGTTTCCCGCAGGATCTGTCACTATATTTTTCTTGTTTCCATCCTTATCGACATAGCTGTCATCACCGGCATATTCTGTAACTTCTGCCGTTGCGTCGGAGAGCGAACCGCCTATACTGTAATGAATGTCTTTACCGATAGTGCCACGATAGTTCAAAGCCAGTTCCCAGCCACGGTTACGCATGCGGGCATTGTTTGTTTTCGGCGCATCGGCACCGAAGAAGTCGGGGAATTTCTGTCCGGGGCCCAACATATCTTTCGTATTACGCTGGAACAGATCGAACGAACCGGTAAGCGCGTTTCCGAAGAATCCGAAGTCGAGACCGATATTCTTGCTTTCCACTTTTTCCCAAGTCGTATTGGGGTTGACTACCAGCGGAGCTTGGGTAAACATGCGCCGCCCCTCAGGGAAGATGTAACTTCCGAGATTAGCGTTCAAATCCATCGTAGCGGCAAATGTATAAAGAGCCGCTCCCGCCTGATTGCCCAACAAACCGTACGAAGCGCGGAGCTTCAAGTTGGAAACTACGTCACTGACGGGTTGCATGAATTTCTCACGACTGATATTCCACCCGGTGGATACGGAAGGGAAGAAGCCCCAACGGTTTCCGGAAGCGAAACGTGAAGAGCCGTCGTAACGACCGTTCAGTTCAAGCAAATAACGTCCATCGTAGTCGTAATTGATACGCCCGAAGAATCCGCGCGTAGCCCATCCGTTACGAACGTCGACTACGGTTTTATCACCGGTTCCCATACCCAGATTCGGATTAGTCGTGGAATAAAGCCCAGTTATGGAATTCTTCATATAGCTGTAATCGTTGTCTTCCTCCTGATATCCTGCCATAAGCGTAAAGTTGTGGCTATCGGCAATGGTGAAAAGATAGTTCGTGTACAAGTTGATGCTTTGGTAGCGGGTACGCCCGTAGCTGCGCGTAAACTTTCCATCGGGAGAAACGCCCAATTCGCCACGCACACCTTTCGACGTGCTCACTCCGTCGGCTCCGTAAATGAGCGGACTTACATTCAACGCCTCGTACTCTACATTCATCAGCTTATATGTATAATCGAAGAATACGAACCAGTTCTTCACCGGTTGAAATTCCAGGCCTGTGGTCAGATTCAGTCGGTCGCGCTGGGTATTGGTATACGTGCCGCTTTGCAGATACGGTATCATACTCAGCTCGGTGAAGTGCCCGTTCGGGTCGATTACCGAAACCGTAGGACGAAAACGAGCCAACGAATGATAGAAGCCTTCGCTGATACCTCCGTCGCCAAACGGAGTATTTTGATCGGAATGCATAAACTTCGTGTTCACTTTGAGCTTCATCCAATCCGTGATCTGCGAATTTACATTCGCCGCAAAGTTATAACGGGTAAAATCCATATCTGCATAACGCAGGATACCGTCTTCGTTATAGTATCCGCCCGACACATAATATTGAGCTTTTTTCCCGCCACCGCTCAGGCTGACATTATGGTTTTGCTTGAAAGCCCAGTCTTTATAATGAAGATCGAAGTAGTTCACATTACCTACTCCCAATTCAGAGTTCTCGAAAGCCGGATTCATGTTTGAATTGGCAGGAAGTTCCGCCCATGGATTCACGCTGTTCGGATCTGCGATGTATTTCTGTAGCAAATCGAGCTTTTCCTGACTATACAGACGCGGTGACCCGGCGTTGGTACAGCCGTCGTTCCAGTATTTCGCAAAGTCATAAGAGTTCACCATGTCGGGTAAGACCGTAGGTGTAGTCCATCCCACCGTACCTTGGTAGTTGATTCGCGTTTTCCCCTCTTCCCCACGCTTGGTAGTCACCAGAATTACACCATAAGCGGCACGCGCTCCGTAGATGGCGCAAGCTGCTGCATCTTTCAGGACCGAAATATTCTCAATATCACTGGGATTCACATCCGACAGGCTCATCTCTACTCCGTCCACCAATACATACGGAGAAGCATTGTTATCGAGATTGCCCTGCCCGCGCAAAGTCAATGTGCCCGAAGCACCCGGGCGACCTGCTCTGTTGTTGCTCACCAGTAATCCCGGAACCATACCTTGCAAACTCTGGGTGGCATCCGCCACCGGACGACGTTCTAAAACATCGCCTTTCACAGCCGATACCGATCCGGTCAGGTTGACTTTCTTTTGTACGCCATAACCTACCACCACTACTTCGTCGAGTGTCTCGGTATCTTCCGCCAATAGGATTTCGAAATTTCTTTTCCCGTCTATGGGGATAACCTGTGTAGCATACCCAATGTAAGAAACCACCAGATTGTTTTTAGGAGATACGTCAGATAGAGTGAAGTCTCCATCAAGGCCGGTAATGGTGCCGTTTGTGGTGCCTTCTATTAGAACACTGGCTCCAATCACGGGTTCCCGGTTGTTTTTGTCAAGCACTCTACCCGTTATAGATAAAGACTGGGCCATCGCTGCCGGAGAAAGCAAGCATAGCATAGCCGTCACCAAACCCACAAGGAGCATAGAAAGCTGTTTTTTCTTTTTCATAATAAATCGTTTTAAGGGTTACTTTTTTAACAAATCGCTGCGAAGATATCCATTAAAGCCTGTATCCTGACTCTGCATTTGTACATTTTAAGTCTGAAATCATCTACAAATGCGTGTAAAAACCGGGAAATAGCATCTGCATATATGCCCATGTTGCGGGCTATATATGTTCATCGTGGTGAGTATATATGGCTACCATGGTGAGTATATATGGCTAGCGCGGTGAGTATATATAGCTACCACGGTGAGTATATATGGCTACCGCGATGGGTATATATACCCAAGCAGATACGTTTCTACATTCATCCGCCTATCTGAGTCGGACTCCAAAAACAAAAAAAAGCCTTATCTGAATGGATGTTTCAGACAAGGCTTATAAAAAACAGATCTAAAGACCGATTACTTTCCGTAATCCTCATATAGCATAAGCAGATGCGAAGCGCTCCAACTGAAATGGGGGGCCTTCAATCGCTCTCCGGTATGCGTACCGTAGTTTTCGTGAATGGGAGCTTTCTCTTTCAAGCCGTTGAGCCGGTCGAACACCTGTAAAGTATATTCATCCGCCCACTCCTTATAACCGTAATTGCGAAGCCCACGTATGGCGAAATAAGTCTGATCGAGCCAGATGGGTCCCCTCCAATATCCTTTCGGATCGTATTTCGGATGATCGGCAGCAATGGTGGGGAAAGGAATGTAGGTGGAAAATTTAGCCGTATCGCGCAGAACAGGAAGCATATCCGAAACCTGTTCGTGTGTAGCTACTTCCGTCCAGAGCGGAGTATAGGCCTCGCATCCCGGCTCTCTCACAAAGGATCCGTCCTTCAGACGACGGTCGAAAAAGAAGCCGTGCTCCTTATCGAAAAAATACTCTGCCACCCGGTCGCCATAATCGGGCGCATCGAACGGGGCGCCGAGCATCCCCGCAAACTTTTTCAACAGCCTGCACTCCAACGCCAGATAAGCATTCAAGTCGACACTCTCCTGATCCATGCTCCAAGCGTCTTCTTCACCTCGATTCTTCAACATGACGGCATTGTCGAAGCGGATCGCATTGTCCATTCCGCTTTCCCATGCGGCAGCTTCAAGCGTGCCGTCGGTAGAACCGTATTCACACATCCCGTTGCCGTCGTGGTCGCGTTTCCAATACCACCATTTATAATAAGAAAGAAGTTGGGGGTACATCTCGGCAATAAAAGCCGTGTCGCCGGTATGAGTGAATATCTCATCTACGGCCCAGCATACGAGAGGGGGCTTGCTGTCGCGATTGTTGTTTTCCGACGGATCGGTATAGATACAGTCGACAATCATGCCGTCCGACTGCTGGTAATCGAACATGGCGCGGATGTTGTTTTTAGCCAGCTCGGGATGGAACTTTGCGGTTCCGGCACTGAAACGCCAACTGTCCCAAGCCCAGAAACCTACAAAATAGCCTACCGCATGGCTGGGGACAATACCTTCGTGCAATAGTCCTCCGCGATGCGTACGCCAGTTGGAAATAAGTGTCGTCAGAGCTTTAACGGCAATCCGATCGTATTCGGGCTTCATATCCTCACGAAGCACTTTCTTCATATATCCCTCCCAGCGTTCGGCATTCGCTCGCAACGCCTCTTCCGGACGGTTGAGAAGAACAGCCAGATTTTGCAGTCCCGACATCATTTCTTTCTCCGAAGGAAAAAACGAAATCGCCACGTTCACGATAGTTTCCTCAGCTACTGTCTTCGCCACATAATTATTTCCGTGCTTTTCGAGGAAGACTTCGGGAGTGAATGTCACTGTCACCCGTTCGCCATCGACATGACGGGCAATAACGGAGTTCTGCTCCACCGAGACAGTGATATCCTTGCCCCATCCGGTAGCCGTGAAACTCATCTTGCGGGCATGTTCCGCCTCTACCCTGAGCAAAGCTGTAGAAGCATCGACAAAGTTGAGGCGCTGAGCAACGTGCCCCAGTTCGGAGTGAGCGGACAGATACAATTCGCCGGGGAAATAACAAGTGGAATCCGGAGTAAACGGTTTTGTTACATCTTCAGAGAAGCAGACCGTGACAACCGATTGCGCCATCCACTGGCGCCGAAACATATCCAGACTGAACGGGCCGCAAAAACCATTCACCCATTGCTCTTTTTCGGGAAGGGTGAAGCCCATCCACGAACCGGCATCGGTAAACCAGCCGCGACAGGCATGAAGCGTGTCGGGCGTATAGGCAATGTCGAATATATCGGCAAATTCGTATCTCTTTTGTGAAGTGTTCTCATTTCCGGGATGGCACGCCGCTATTCCGAAAACCAGCCAAAGAGAGGCAATAATGTAAGTAATTCTGTGTTTCATAATATGAGATCATAAAAATTAAAACCAAAAAAGATTCGCCTTGTCTGCGGCGTCTTCACCTGCCGCGAGAGGTTGCAGTATAAAGCCGTATGCCTGCTCATGCGGAGTAATCGTGTACTCGGGATGTACCTGCGCTCCCCACGTATTGTCGCCGCCCACTCCCATTTGCTTATGGTCAATGTTCAGCCACACCATCTCCTTCTTCACGATGCTTCCGCCATGCCTGCGTTCCACCTGTGAGGGACGATACTCAAGATCTTCCATCGGGAAGTTCCAGGCACTGACACTCAAAGGCTGTTCACCCGTCACCAGCAGCCCTTCTCCGGCGCTGTTGCGGAGGGCTACCCAGCGCACGTCACAGTGGTTGCCCGTTTCCTGTGCACGCACATAAGGATGGTACTGCTCCCATACGCTCTGTCTGTATAAGCCGATGAGCGCTCCGCTTTTCCGGTCGGCATAAGTCTCATGCGGCCCTCTTCCGAGCCATGCCATATCTTCATACTCTGCTCCAAGAATCATACGCATGCCGAAACGGGGCATTTCAGAGAGTTCGATGCTGCCCGGCACGAAGTGCATATTCACACGAATCGCTCCATTGGGGCGAACCTGATACGTTATCCGCAAATCGGATTTCTGTTGCTCCATACGGTAGTTTACAGCCACCGTAGCCAGTTTACCATCCGGAGTTTCGGTGACTTTCATGTCTTTGAGCATCAACTCGCGACCGGCATTCCGCCAAGCGGCACAACGATAAAGATGTCCGTTGGGGATATCATTATCTGTCAGCGGTCTCCAGAAGTTGGGTTGCAACCCTTCCCGTATCAGATTCTTTCCGTGATAATTCAGTTCCGTCATCTCACCGGTGCGGGTGGAGAAACTCAAGAGGAAGCGATCACCTTGTAAAGCGACAGTCTCATCCGACCTGATCACACTTAGCGCTCCCTCCACAGGACGAACTTTCCGTTCTACCGGACTGACAGGCAAAGCCCATTGCTCTATCGCAACTTCATGACCTTTGGGAATCATGGGCGCATCTTCCTTGGTAAACACACGAAGCGTGAGGAAATATTCTTTTCCATCGGCGGGATGCGGTTGCAAAGGAAGCTCCATTTCGCCACTGCTTTGCGGCGCTATCGGCGGAAATTCGGTTTTCCCCTCCTGCACTGCTCTTCCCTCGCACTCCACCGCCCAATGGAGCATGTATCTTTCCAGTCCGATGAAGTCATGACGATTAACGATTCTAATCCGCCCGGGAGTAAATACCACCGGTTCGAAGTGGACGTACTGCAACACCTTCTTTACTTCCCATATATGCGGATGAAGAGAGCGGTCGGCAGCAACGAGCCCATTGGCACAAAAATTCGAATCGTTTACCACACCGGCAAAGCCCATATCGCCGCCGAACGCCCAGATCGGACGTTCATTCTCATCTTTTTGCAGAAAAGTCTGATCGACCCAGTCCCAGATAAAGCCACCCTGCAACTGATCGTATGTATAAATCAGGTCCCAATAGTCTTGCAGATTCCCTACACTGTTTCCCATGGCATGGGCGTACTCGCACAGAATCATCGGACGCGGGTCACGTTGGTTGACATGCTTGCGAAGCGCCCAGATACGGGCATACATCGGGCAGTAAATATCGCTCTTGCCGTTATAGCCTCCCCCTTCATATTGAACGGGACGGGTAAGATCTGTCTCTTTCGTTCGTTTATAAAGCGTCTCAAAGTGCTTTCCGTAACCGGATTCATTGCCCAGCGACCAGGTTACGACGGCAGTCACGTTTCGGTCGCGCGCTACCATCCTGTCCATACGCTGAATAAAAGGCAACTCCCAGTCCGGATAATTGGCCAGTGTGCGGTCAGGGTGGTCTTCCATGCCGTGGCTCTCGATATTCGCCTCATCGATGAGATACAATCCGAACTCCGTACAGAGTTCATACCAGGCATAGTTGTTGGGGTAATGGCAGTTGCGTACGGCATTCAGGTTAAATTGCTTCATCAATCGGATATCCTGCAACATGGAAGCCACGGTGATGGTACGTCCTGTAAGCGGATCATGCTCATGCCTGTTGACTCCTTTGAATAGCACGGCCTTTCCGTTAATCTGCTGCATGCCGTTGCGCATCTCTACGGTACGGAAGCCGAAGAGGTGAGTGAACGACTCCAAAGAGCTGCCTTCTTTATCGAACGTGTTGACCACCAGCGTATAGGTATGCGGAGTTTCCGCATTCCATGTCTTCACAGCAGGGAAGACGTGCCGTTCGGCCATCAAAGTATCAAGCTCGGAAGCAACCGCTTTTCTCCGACGGTAAATCACCTCTTCACCATCGAGCACTTTCACTTCCACTTCCATTCCCGCTTGCGGACGGTGAAGAAAAACATCCAGCGAAAGGTCACCGTCTTGGTAACTATTTGTCAATCCGGCTGTCATCTTAAAGTCTTTGACACGGCTTTGCGGACGGGCATACAGATAAACGCTCCGTTCGATACCGCTGTACTTCCAATAGTCCTGTCCCTCTAAATATGAACCATCGCTGTAACGGAACACTTTCACCGCCAACTTATTCCGCCCTTTCCGCAACAGTCTTGTAATGTTGAAATGAGAAGGCAGCCGACTGTCTTCGGCATAGCCTGCCAATTCTCCGTTTACCCATACATAGTAGGCCGATTCCACACCTTCGAAATCGAGGAATACGTCCAGGCCTTTCCAATCAGCCGGCACGGTAAACTCCCTTACATAAGCTCCTACCGGATTATAATCGGACGGCACATGCGGAGGATTCGCCGGAAAAGGATAGCGGGTATCTGTATAGATAGGCGCATCGAAGCCCTGCAACTCCCAACTTCCCGGCACTTGTATCCGTTTCCATCCTCGGGTGGAATAATCCGTTTTATGGAAGTCGCGGGGAGCAAGCCCGTCGTTTCGGGAATAAAGGAATTGCCAAGTACCGTCGAGAGAAATACGACGTTCGGCAGCGGAGTTGACATCAAACCGCACTTCGGCAGGAAGCGAACGTTGCTTCAACGCATACGACTCGTTGACAAAAGGGATGAAATGCGCATGCATCGGTTCCCTGTTGATTTCGTTCACCTGCGGATTCTGCCAAGGCACATTTTCGGCCGAAAGCGTGGCGGTAAAAAACAGAAAGACGGAAAGGAATGTGTATAACGGAGTTTTCATGATACTATATCGTATAAAGTTTATATCGAACAAAACAGGGTGACTAAAAAAGGAACGCTGAAATCGACCAAAAAGCCATGAAAGATAGACAAAACGACGTATTCCTGTCCGGCTGTCCGGGTAATGATAGGTAGCGTAGTGTCCATCGTCGTAGCCCCTCCGGCAGAGATAGGAGCCAAATTGCCGAACCAACGCACCAATAGAGGAGCTGCCAGCAATGTCAGTATTTCCCTGCAAATATTAGCCAACAATGCTATCGTTCCCAATTCGGGACCTTTGGACTCTGTAATGAAGATACTTGAAAGCGAGTAATACCCGAACCCGGACCCGACGGCCAGACAATCGGCTACGGAACGATGAGACAACAGCATACTTACAACGGCTGAGCCTGCCAATGTACCCAGTATGGTCATCACGGGAAGAAACACGAGTCGGGGATTCAAAGAACGGAAGTTCTTCAACGTTTGCGGGTCATTCCCCACGCCCAGCCCTACACAAAACATGAGCGCGCAAAGCGCGTAATAGCTGATATTCGTATCTGCCAAATCGAAAGGAAACAGATCAGTTAAACCGACAACCGTTCCCAACACAAAAAAGGCGACAATAATCAGACTTCCTTTCATGCCTTCTCCTCCTTTTTACCGCCCAATGTCTTCCACAAAGCCCAAGCAGCAACCACGCTACCCAACGTTCCTCCCAAAGTCAAGACCACAGCCTCCAGCCCGATGGTATGCAAGCCCCGGATAATCGCCTCATTGTTTCCCACCTCCACACCGAGAAGAAAAAGCAATAGCCAGATAAGCCCAGTTATAACCGATTGGATACGTGCCAGATTGCGCTTCCGCAACAAATATCCCGCCAACATACCTGTCAGCATAAGTCCGATAATCGTAAACATATAAATGTCTTTTTTAAAAAAGCAAAGATAAATCATTTAAATGAAACAACGGGACCTGAGATCGACAGACTCAGAGCCCCGTTGTTTGTCGGGGTGTGAGAAGTTTATTTCTGAATTTGGTTATTGGCATTTATTTCTGTCAGCGGAACAGGATAGAAAGCATTCTTTTCTTCAGTAAAGCCGGCACGTCCGGCAGCAGCCAAGGTAGAAGCCAGTTTACCCCAACGGCGCAAATCGTACCAACGCCAGTTTTCCAACGGAAACTCAATCATACGTTCGTGTTCTATCTGGGCACGTACTTCATTCTGTGTCTTCCCTTTCATGGCAGGCATATCTCCATGCACGCTCCTAACCTGATTGATCAAAGGAATGGCTTGCTCCGGATGTCCCTGTTCGTTCAGCACTTCCGCTTTCATCAGCAACACATTGGCATAACGCATCAAAGGAATGTTGATAGCGCAGTAGTTGTTAGACAGCCCTTCGAGGTCGGCAGGCATGAATTTGCGGAAAGCAGGACGTGCGGTAGCAAACCAGTCGTCATAGTTCTTTCCATAAACCCGGCCGTTACCATCGTTATAATAATCGCATTTGAAGAACAGCGTTTCATACAAACGCGAGTCATAACGTCCGGTAGCAGCGATTTTTCCTTCTTTCATAAAAGCATCCACCAGTATGTTGCTGGGAAGAATCTCGTCCCATCCCTTCAATTCCGACACTCCTATCCAACGATGAAACTGAGTGCGGTAATTGGCTCCGTTAGCAGTGCTCATAGAGGTCTGCAATTCAAAAACAGACTCCTTGCTATTCTTATTACTGGCATCGAACATGCTCGAGAACTTCTTCACCAATTCATAGCCCGTTACCTTATTTAATGCTTCAAGAGCTTCTTTCAGAAAAGCCTCTTTTTTCTCCGGTTCTTCATAAGCGCGGGTCAAATAAGCAAAACCCAAATAAGCATAGGCTGCTCCGCATGTAGCTCTTCCCGTATTGTCAGTATCATAAGTTGCCGGCAAAGCTGCCGCTTTCTTCAAGTCTTCAATAATAAATTCCCAAGCATCGGGACGGGATGATAGAGGCTTACTCATCTCAGCCTGGCCGGTGATATACTTGTCGCGTATAATGATTTCTTTCCAGTTGAGCAACAACTTCAAATGATAATAAGCGCGCAGAAAGTGTCCTTCATTAATTATTTGCGTGCGTACAGCCTCATTTATTTTCTCGGCAGGAATCTGAGCCACCTTTTCTATCACCTGATTGGCAAAGCTGATCCCCTTATAATTGTTCCACCAATAGTTATTGAACTGCGAGTTACCGTTTGTATAAGTAAAGTTATACAGTTCGAGCCAGTTGGGATAGTTGCGGGCGTCATTTCCCATATTGATAATATCCTCACGATAGGCTTCCACCGGCCATTTCACTTCGGCAAACTCCCACGTATCAATATAATATTCCAATTGAGAATACGCAGCGGAAATGCCGGCTTGCGTGTCACTCTCATTACGCCAGAAGTTGCCGGAAGTCAATTGGTCGGGCGAATCCACAGTCAGAAAGTCATCGCATGAACTTATAAAAAGCGATGCAAGACAAATACCGGCTATATATGTTAGTTTTTTCATATTCTTTATAGTATTAATTGATTAGAATGTAAGTTGGGCTCCCACTGTAAATGAGCGTGTAAACGGATAGATGAGCTTATCGATACCGGCATTCAACACACTGCCGCGGGAAAACTCGGGATCAATACCATCGTATCCGGTAATCGTAAAGAGATTCTCACCGCTCACATAGAAACGCAGCTTTTCTACAGAAACTTTCTGCATCAACGATTTCGGCAGCGTATAACCCAACTGAAGCTGACGAAGACGGATAAAGTCGCCTTTCTCCAGGAAGCGGTCTGATTCCTTCATATTCCCGTTTGGATCATTATAAATAGCACGGGGAACGCTCGTTCCTGAGTTAAGCGGTGTCCACGCCGTCAAAGCAGATTTCAAGAAGTTGGAACCGGAGTTCATTCCTTCGTAGAAATATTTGTTCCCGTTGTAGATTTTATGCCCCCAAGCGCTTCCCAGCACTAACGAGAAGTCCACACCTTTATAGCCGACAGAAAGATTCAAGTTTGCTTCCACCTTAGGAATGCCCGAACCGGCATATACTTTATCGTCATCGTCTATCGTACCGTCGCCGTTCACGTCTACAAAGCGAATATCTCCGGCATCGGCAAATGGTTGATACTCCTCATTATCGCTATTCACATATTGGCGCGCTTCCTCGTTAGACCGGAAGATACCGGCAGTTTTATACAGATAGAAAGCTCCGATAGGTTTGCCTACACGTGTCTGAGTAGGGAAGTGTTCGGTTCCGTACTTCAACCCCTCTCCGTAAAGCACTTGTTCCGCATCCGCCAACTCAACCACCTTATTGTGAGTCGTAGCGAAGTTAAACCCGATGCTATAATCGAAATCTCCTTTATTCTCCGCCCAGTTCAGTTCAAACTCGATACCTTTATTGCGTATCTTACCTACATTCAGAATAGGATTGGCAAGACCGGCTGAAGGAGGCAGCGCCTTTGTAATCAAAAGGTCTTCCGTCTGATTATAGTAATAGTTGAGCGCACCGGTCAGTTTATTGTCGAAGAAACCGAAGTCGATACCAATGTTTTTAGTATCCGTTGTTTCCCATTTCAACGAACGGTTCTCAAGTCCGCGCGCAATACTTCCCGACCAGGCATTATCTCCATTTCCTCTCACATATCCCTGATACTTATTATTATAGGTAGAGATCAAAGCAAGGAAATCATACAACCCCAAGGCATTCTCGTTACCCAGACGTCCCCAGCTCATCCGCAGCTTCAGGTTATTTAGCGCCATATCTTTGGGGAAGAATTCTTCTTCACTGATTCTCCACCCCAAGGCAATGGACGGGAAACATCCCCAACGGCTGTCCGCACCAAACTTGGAAGATCCGTCATAACGCACTGTGGCTTGGAATAAATAACGGTTATCATAATTATAATTCAAACGACCGAAGAAAGAAGCCCGTCTGTAATCCCATTTACTTCCGTCTCCATTGTAAGTACCACCGGCTCCCGCACCGATAGTGGAAAAACCCGGATCAAGGAATCCGCCCGGTTCCTCACCCACTACAAGCTTTCCGTCTTCTACTTTATAAGTAATCGTTTTCCCTTCAACACCTACCGAGTTCCAGGTATACCTGCGCGCCATCGTCGATGTTCCGGCAATTGCATTGATTGAATGTTTACCGAATTCCTTATTGAAGCTGAGCAAGTTTTCCCATACATGCTCTTCCCAATAAGAGCTTGTTTCACTATGATACGTGTAATCTCTTTTCGATTTCTCATCGGCTATATACGGAGGCGTATGATAAGTCTGCCGACCGTGCTCGCCTCGATAAGAATAGCTGGTTTTAAAGTTGAGCCACGGAGTGAAATTGGTAGTCAGAGCAATATTAGCACCCGTATGATAGCGCTTATCGGTAGATCTCTCGTAGTGATGATCCGCCATCACGTTACGATTATTAGGCAATTCGTCAAAATTAGTCAGACCGAAACCATATTTTTCTTCTTCATTGTAAATAGGAACCAGCGGAGAGATCATGTACATCTCTTTCAGCTGATATTCCGGCTGCTTGCTGTCGGTATACTTAAAAGCCATATTGGCATCTATGTCAAAGATGCTCTTTTTGATGTGGGCTTTCAGACGGGCATTGTCTTGACGGAAGTTGTTGCCGAGGAAAATACCCTTATCGTTCGCCCGATTGTAAGAAACGGAATACTGTATGTTTTCGGCTCCGCCTCTTACACTAAACATATAATTCTGAGAAACTCCCGTACGCAACATCGCATCCTGCCAGTCGGTATCGACACCCGTATTATTTGTTATATAAGGCTTCATGTTCACCAATTGGTTTTTCCAAGCTCCCTTACCTTCGGGGTCGTATTGAGCTTTATGCAATTCCACATGCGAGTTCCAATTCTCGTACATCTGCTTGTGCACCTCCTTATATTCATCCGCATTCAGCAAATCGAGTGTTTTGGCAACCTTGGTCATGCTTACATACGAGCTGAAATCGAACTTGGTTTCGCCTTTCTTGCCATTCTTGGTTGTCACGATAATTACGCCATTCGCCGCTACCGAACCGTAAATGGCAGCTGCGGCTCCATCCTTCAAGACCTCCATTGCCTGAATATCCTGAGGGTTCACATTTTCAATACTGCCCGGGAATCCGTCGATAATATACAGAGGTTCGTTATCGCCGAACGTCTTCACTCCGCGTATTTTAACACGGACCCCGGCGCCTGCGTTACCACCCGACTTCATGATATTGACACCTGCAATTTTCCCTTGCAGGGCTTCCGCCGGATTAGTTGTAGCACGTTTGGCAAGTTCTTCTACGTCTACCGATGAAATAGCGCCTGTCATGTCGCTTTTCTTCATCGTACCATAGCCGATTACAACGATTTCATCGAGCATTTCGTTGTCCTCTTTCAGTACGACCTTAATACTTCGCTGCCCATTAAGAGCTAACTCCTGAGCAACATAACCCACGTAAGAGATTATGATTCTCGCATTCCGGGCGACATTAAGCGTGAAGTTACCGTTCATATCGGTAATCACCCCGTTCGTTGTTCCTTTTTCAAGTACGCTGGCCCCTATGATGCCTTCGCCTTTTACATCGGTCACTGTTCCTGTCAGTTGGATATTCTGCGCTAAAGAGCTTAGCGGAATCAGAAACGCAAAGAGTAAGGCAAGCTTCCATACTCGTTTGAAGTGGCAATTCTTAGCAATTCTACCCATGTGTGTTTATTTTAAGGTTGATACAAAAATGTTTTTCACACTGCAAATAAGGAAGAATTTCATGAACTCCTGTCAAGAAAAGCATCTATACAGAATCTACAAAAAGAAGAAAAAGGCTTTTTTATAGTCTACAAAACAAAAGAGAATATACTTTAAATCAACAGATTAAAATTAAAATCATATCTACAAAAGGATATTAAGAGAGATAGCAGTTAAACTCCCTGAAGATATGCAGTCAAATCTTCTTCGGTAGACAATCCGAGCGATTTGCGAAGACGATAACGATTCATATTAACGCTTTTAGGGTTGCTCCCCGTAATCATGGCAATCTCTTTGGTCGATAAATTTACTCTTAATAAAGTAGCCAGATACTTTTCGCCTTGCGTCAGATCGGGATGGCGCTTCATGAGCCGGTCGGCAAACTCTTTGCTTTTCTCATCTATGTTCAGCAGCAAGGCCGTATTGGTTTTGTCCCCGCTCTGGTATTGACAAATAAAAGCATTGATTTTCTTTAAATGAGGCACAAGGCTCTGTTCATCCATCTTGTATCCTTCTTTGATCATTTCACGTATTTTATTCAGCAACTCATTCCGGCTTTGCAAGAATACGGCAAAGCTGGTAAGTTCCTGCCGGCTGCTGTCTAACGCATTTTGCACATTCTGCAGTTTCAGTTCCTGTTGATGCACTTTCAACACGGAGAGTTCATGTTCCGACTGTTCCAATCGGTAACGCGCTTCCACCAGTTGCAAGTCCTTTCTCCGCTTATACCATTTATATAGGAAAACGCCCGCTATCACACCGAGTACAAGCACACTGCCGAGCAACCAGACGTTACGCTTCAGCAATTCGATTTCATATCCTCTCTCTTTCATCTCTGTGGCATGCTTCTGATCCTGATATTTCTTATACGATATTTCCTGTTCGATATTACGCAGTTTATTGTTGCTTTGCAACTCCTTGCTCAGCATGCTCATCTTTTCGAGACATTGGTACGCCCGCTCATAATCTCCGATGGAGACATATACCCACGAGGAATATTCGTAATTATCGCAAATCAGTTCTCGGGCTCCTATTCCGGTAGCATACCTATATGCCTGTTTCAATGCGTCCAACGCCTGCGGGTATTGCTTGGCAAAGAAATGTTGCTTGCCCATGTTGTTATAATTCTCTCCCAACGACCATTGCGACTCCAAGTGTTTGTTGATGACAATAGCCTCACGGATAAGCGCCAACTTTTCCTGCGTATCTCCCTCGTAGAGACAAAGGTTGTTCAGGTTGGCAGCCACCCCTTTCAGGTTCCGCTGTGTGCGATTAATCAGCAAAGCCTGACGGAAGAACCGTTCGGCCACCTGAAATTCATTAAGCAGGTAGTGTGTTACCCCTCTTTCATTGTAACATTGAGCGATAGCGAGCGAATCTGCTAACGACTTATAGATGGAAGTTGCTTTGTCATTCAGTTCGATAGCCTTGTTATGGTCGCCCAATTTACTGTAAACACGCCCCATCAAAGCGCATAAGCGAGCATTCAGCCGTTTGTCTGCGGGGCTGACAAACGTTTGGGCATCGTACAGATTCTTGATACTTAAATCAAAGTTACCCAGCAACTGTTCTGCCTGACTATACATAATCATAGCCTCCACCCGCAGCTTGTCCGAACTATTCTTGGGAAACAATTCGATTGCCTGAGTAGCATAGTATGAAGCTTGTTTCGGATTCGTAAACAGTGATTTCTGAGCCTGTTCCATCCACACCCGGGCTTTCTCCGGATTACCCGCTTTAAGTCCGGAGCAAAGCAATAAAATCATGAAGAAAAGATATAATTGTTTTTTCATAGCGAACCATATCGTATTATGCAGATAACGTATTTGCATATATTTTGTACTTAGAGCAGCAACAATACCCCACTGAGTATTAAGCCGGTTATTAGTAAGAAACAAAGAAGTCTTTAAACTTTTCCTTTTCTTTTATAATACCACATTTTGAAATAAGCCAAACAACTGCACTTCTCATATAAGTTGACAATCTTTCGTTCTCTTCCGGACAGACTATCTCTAAATTCGGGGAAAAGCCGGAGATACTCCACTACATATTTCAAATCTCTATACACATCCCACACTTTCCCCCATTGTCGCCTCCGGAAAATAGTCTTTAAGTGAAAATAGCCCAAATCTTTTTTAAGCTCTTCTTTCCATCCGACTCTTTCCATAAAGCCGAGTATCCATCGCAAGTAAGCATTCATATCCCGATAGTTTCTCTCACTCATAGAATGGGACATTGAAGCAGGAAGTACCCTGTAATATAATAATGGGATATCCACAGACACCACTTTCTCGGAGTAATACAAAAGCTGTGTGGTTAGCACAAGATCTTCTCCAAAAGATATATCGATTGTTTCTATCGGATTTGAATACAAAGAACGCAAATGAAACTTCGACCAAACCATCCAATAACCTTTAAAATTTAAATACCTCCTGATAAACTCAACTCCCGGGGCTTCGTCCGGATCGAAGAATTCAGCAAATTCATTCTCTTCACCATCACGAAAAACAAAAGGAAAAGAGACAACATCCGCTCCGGTTTGCTCTGCTTTCATCAATAAAGTTTCAATAGCATCAGGACAGAGCATGTCATCGCTATCAAGATGTTGTATATATTTCCCAACAGCTAAAGAAAGCCCTGTTTTTCGAGCCTTTACAAGCCCTTCATTCGCTTTGTTCACATATTTAATTCTGCCGTCTTTCTCCGCATACCGGTATATAATGGACAGGCTGCCGTCAGTGCTGCCATCGTTCACTACTATCACCTCTATGTTTTCATAAGTTTGATTGATGACACTCCGAATACACTCCTCCAGATACTTCTCTCCATTATACACCGGAATGACAACAGAAACTAACGATTTTTTTTCATTCATACGTTAATCCATAAGAAGGTTTGCCTGAATACACACTTTCTCTCAACTTATAAAATATAAGTTTTTCATTCTCCGGTTAGTCGGTCGAATAGTTGCAACCACTTTCCCCCGACCTCCTCAACAGAGTATTCTTGCGATTTGCGAATCACATTCTCACGCATGCAAGCCAATCTTTCAGGGTCTAACAGCAATTTACATAGTTCATCGGCATATTTTCTCTTTCGGAAAGGAGGTATCAGTATCCCGTTTTCTCCCGAAGGAGAAAGAATCTCCCTGATTCCTGCACAACAGTCGAAAGCGATGGGAACTACTCCGTTAGCCTGCGCTTCAGTCAGGCAAAGCGGCCAACCTTCGAATGTTGACGTAAGACAAGAAACAGACGCGTGCTTATAAAAGACAGAAGGGTTTAAACTCCAACCTGTAAAGGTGATTCGCTCCAGCTTCATTTTCTCTGCCTTCTGCCGCAAAGCTTTCTCTTCAGAACCGCTACCGACTAAAATAAGCTCCCAGCCGGGAACTTTCTTATAAATCATCTTCCAGATGTCGAGCAAGCGATCCACACGCTTGTGCTCATAGGTCATTCTTCCCACAAAAAGCAACTGCTTTTTCTTGTCCATAGAGATATTCTCTACCTCATACTCCGCGTTATGAATGACAGTTATCTTGTTCAAGTCAGGCAGGCGAAGTTTCTTCTCCAGTTCGTTTTTATATCCCTCGCAAAGCACAACATATGCATCTACCAAATCATATGTTTCCCTATACTCTTTCATAAACCTTTTCTCGTACACTTTTAGCCAAGTAGCTTTGGGGTTGTACAGGAGATGCCATTCCAAGGTTTTCCAAAAAGAGTCTTTTACCGCATGCTTTTTATGTTCATTATTGCCCATAACTTCCCAAAAAGGCACATTATGCAATATATACACGAACTTACAAGAAGTACATGCGCTTCTTATATAAGCAAATTGCCTGCACTGGATTCCCGGCAGCACAAATATATCAATAGAGAGAGTACTGATCAGGTCGATGATAGCGTCGGCATTTTCTTTCGAGTGATAGTCTTCGTGAGGCAATTCCATTAAAGAAATATTCTCTGCCTCTCCTTTCTTATGACACGCTGCTACATAAACTTCATAATCAAAATTTCGAACCCATTGAGCTATATCACAGGTAACTCTTTCCGCACCACCGCATGGAAAGTCTATGTGATAAAAGAGTATTCTTTTTTTTCTTTGCAAAGAAAGCATTATTCTTGTTCTTTCAGGGGTTTATTATATCTTCTTTCAGGGGGGTGTTATATCGATTCTATGGCGTTCCGCAGACGAGACATGATTAAACCCCAGTCGTAATTCTCCTTTACATACCGTTTACCTGCCGAGGCTTTTTCGTTACGTAGCTTTTCGGAAGAAGCGATACGGTGAAGTTTGCTTACGAATTGCCTTTTATTCATATAGTAATCGGCAGCATAGCCGCTTTTGCGACAATGGTCTTTCAATACGGCACAGCGTCCATTCACCAGCATCATCTTCCCCTGTTTCAAGGATTCCAGCAGAATAAGCGAAAGGCTCTCGTATTTCGAAGGGTTGACCGTAGCCATACAGTGCTGAATGATGGCAGTCTTCTCCTCATCGCTCACAAATCCCGTGTATATAATGTCGGGATGAGTAAACGGTTTACGGGAGAGAAACAGCGCGCCCACCATCACAAGCTTCAGGTTCGAGTGCGGATATTTCTTTTTGTAGGCAAGGAAGTAAGCATGAATATTCGACACCTTCGAGCGGTCGAGCCTTCCTACATATAACAAATACTCTTCCGGCAGGTTGTATTTCCGGCGCGTTTCTTCCCATGGAGCCGGTTCAAAATCTTCTATCCCTACGCTGATAATTCCTTCCCGCTTGATGATATTGCCAAAGACTCGCTGTCCGAGTTTCCGTTCCTCTTCGGAGTTATACCCCACATAAGCGAATTTGGCAAATACTTTATTCAGCTGAAGGCGGAAAGAGGTTTTTGCCCGGTGCATGGTGGGTATGGCGATGGTTTTCTCGCCCGCATACACTCCCGCGTAATAGAAAGGAGCATAGTCGATGGAAATGGCAATGAAGGCTTTATATTCGTCCTTATGCGCCTGTATATATTCGTTGAGTGGCGGAGAGTAGAATTTCGTGGCTTGCAGCGCTTTCTCCTCAAGTTTGTCGAACCAACTCCACTTGGGAAAGAAGCGGTTAATGGTGGACAAAACATTAATTCCATAAAGAAACATCCGGAGTTTTTTTGTGAACGACACGCAAAGGTGTGAGAAACTCCCCAGAACCGAGTTGACAGGAGCCACTTCGAAACGCCTGACCAACACTCCGTTGATGTATTCCGACGCGGCAGACATCACGTTCTCGCCGGTTCTGTAGTCTTGCACGCATGTAGTCAGCACTTCCACTTCGTAGTCGTCTACCAGTCTTTCGGCCAGCATTCTGCAATGATACTCGGCACCTCCATTTATATTCAGTCCGTATCTTACTACAACAAAAGCTATTTTGTCTTTTTCTACTTTACTCATATTTTTTTTGCTGCAACCGATATTCGTAAAAGAAGTTTCGTTTTCATACTATTTACAGGCAAAGTTAAGAATATAATGTTTTCTCCCCAATTATTACGACAAAAAACGTAGCACACCCTTACTTCGCACGTTTAAACACCCAACGCAGGAACACAAAATTGACAGGAACCACAACAGCGAGCACCGCTATGGGAGCAATGGTCCTCGATAAGCCCAGATATAAAAAAAGATTGAACAGCCAGATGTGGTTGAGATAGTTCAGAAGATGGCTTCCGCCAAAACCGAACGCTCTCTTCAACGAAGGGGCTGCACGGAAAGTGACGTACGAGGTCAAAAAGAAATTTACCGTCAAGCTCACTGCATAACCTATGGTATAAGCCAAATTTACATTCATGTAAAACTGCAAAATATAATAAACCGCATAATGAATAGCCGCCGCAATGCCTCCCACAAAACAGTAGCGCATGAATTCAGCTATTTTCCCTTTTCTCCACATGGGCAACCGTTGTTTGGTTTACAGAATAATCTCTTACACACATTTCATACGTCAACTTCATCCAGACCAACACGCAAGGAAGCGCCTTGAGTGCGTAGGGTTGCACCCACTCCCGGCGCAGACAGGCGGGAAAGAGGTCGGAAGGCGACATACTTGTCAGCACAAACACAAAAACAAGCAGCGCGATATCCCAACGGGTACGTTGCCAAGGAGCCGTGACATACCAAAGCGAAACTCCGACGAAAGCAATGATATAAGAACTCGACTCGCTCCCCGTACTGAAGAGTACGACAAAAAGCAAAACAGAGGAAAGAAGAGCGTAACGGAAGGCTTCATTTCTATATTGCGATACCCGCAAATAGGGAAGGCCGAACAAGATAAGCCCGGCGGCTATGAGCGGGAAGTCGGAATAAGAAGCGCTGCCCGATATCTTACGAACCATGCCCAGCAGAGAGATATTCTGATGGGTGGCGAACAGATTGTCGGCATTCTTCGACGCAAGGCTTTCCCACCATCCGGAGTATTGCTCCAACACATAGCCGGGACTGCTCAACAGCATGGGAGCAACGAACATAACCGCCGTCCACACGAGCAGCCATGCAACGAGTCTGCCTTTGTGCTTTGAGAAAAAGAAGAAAGCAAGCCCCACGATGCCGTAAAGTTTGACAAACGTTCCGAACATGATGAAAAATGCCGCCCATCCTTCTTTCTCCTTTTCAATGCAGCAATATGACATCAGTATGATTGCCGCAATGGCAATATTGAATTGCGACATGAAAAGCGCCGTGAGCAATTCGTGCGCACAAAACCAGTAGAGGAACACGTGCTTGCGGTGAGGCAAAGGCAGGAACTTGACAGCATAAAAAAGAAACAGCGAAAGCGCCACTTCCCAAAAGAGCAGTCCCCACCATGTGGGAAGCAAAGCAAAAAGGGCGATGACGAGGCTGAAAAACGGTCCGTAATGATTGGTGTCGGCGTATTGGTCGGGGTACGGGACATAAAGGGGCAACTGTTCCACCGTATGCCAATACACATACCTGAAAATAAGGAAATTGTTGTGCTTGCTTATCTTCATCAAAGCGGCAACGACCGGCAGCAACAGCCATAAGCCCAGCAAAGTGCGCCGGTCGCTGAAGAAAGGCTTCTTCAGAAAGAGCGTGACAGGTTGAAGATATTTCATAATTAACTTTTCCTTTTTTTAGAATCAACTTCGGCATCCGGATCCGGCTCATCCCACAGTATCTCGTCTACCGTATAAGACGGACGGTTTTTCACCTCCACATATATTTTCCCGATGTATTCGCCGACAACACCGATGGCAAGCAGCAAAACACTGCCGATAAACCATACGGAAAGCATGAGCGATGTCCATCCGGGCACGGCGAGATGTTCCCAATAGGAAATCAGGACGTAGACGGTCATGAGGATGCTTACAAACAAAAAGAAAAAACCGGCTCCCAATATCAGGGAGATGGGCTTGGTGGAGAACGACGTAATGCCGTCGACGGCCAAAGCAAGCATTTTCCGGATGCTGTACTTAGACTGCCCGGCTTCGCGCTCGCTTATCACATCGTCTACCGTGGCGGAAGGATACCCCATCAGAGGTACGAGCCCACGCAAATAGAGGTTGCGCTCTTTGTAGCGGGAAAGCTCTTCCAAAGCCCTGCGACTCAGCAGGCGAAAGTCGGCGTGGTTATATACGGCTTTCACTCCCATAGCCTGCTGCACTTTATAGAAAGTCAGAGCCGTAGTGCGTTTTATCAGGTTGTCTCCCTTTCTCGATACTTTCACGCCGTACACCACATCGTACCCTTCTTCGTAGCGGTCTATCATTTTTTCAACGGCAGAGAGGTCGTCCTGCAAGTCGGCATCGATAGTAATGACAGCATCACAACGATCTTTCACGGTCATCATTCCCGCCATAATTGCATTCTGATGCCCGGCATTGGCGGCTAAATTCATTCCCCGCACATAACGGTTCTCACGAAAAAAACGGGAGATGAGTTGCCATGTGCCGTCTCTGCTGCCATCATTGACCAGAAACAGGAAGCTGTCCGGCGACAATTTCCCTTTTCCGACCAGTTCGTCCAGCAAAGAAGTGAGGCGTGCTACGGATGAAGGAAGAACCTCCTCCTCATTATAGCAAGGAAGCACGAAGCCCAGCTTGATCATAATGCTCTTTTTTATGTAGTGTGACAATGTTTATCCACAAAATGAGAGAAAGTTGCAAATACTGCTCCTTTACCCTTAAAAAAATCGATCCAATCCGTCAGGCGCTTTGCCATTTCTTCACCCGAGCGGTTGCGTACGATGAAAGGCAAGTTGAATTCGGGGTGGTTGTTCAGCGGATAGAATTCCCACGGATGGAAATAAGTGGTCAAGTAACCGTCGTGACGGAGTGTGCGATGGCACAACCAACGGTACAAAGCAAACGGAAGATTATGGCACGACAGCCAGAACAGCGGAAAACGCAGCCACGGACTGACCGAAGCCGGAATCTGCCACACGCCGGCTTTCATAAAGAAAGTGCGTGGAGCGGAAAGGTGCATGTATCTGCCGGGAATGAAAGTGGGGTTCAACGACGAGTTATAGGCATATCCCGCCTTAAACACCTCCGCTTCGGGCACGGGCATCATTCGCGCCTGGCGATAGCCGCGTATCTCTCTTCTCGAAAGTTCTTCGAGCGCCTGCTTGGAACGCAGCAAGTCTTCGGTATGAAAAGTCCAATGATAATAGCCGTGCGAAGCAAGTTCGTGGCCTTCGTCTACAATACGCCGTACCACGGCGGCAGACCTCAGGGCGAAGTTGGCGGTACAGAAGAAAGTCGCTTTCACTCCCTTTGCTTTTAAAATATCGAGTATGGTTTCCGTGCCGGCCGTAGATATGCGGATCTGCTCTTCCATAGCGAGATCGACTCCATGCTCCAGAGGCACGTCGAACTCTTCTATATCAAAACTCAAAAGTATCATTGCGCATTTGTATAATTATCCGGCAAAAGTAATAAAAAACAGAATACCAATGCGGAGGAGTGCCGTAAAAAATCATTGTACGGGCATATTTGCATGTCCGTCTGCAACATGAGCAAACAAGAAGCCGTGCATGCCCGAACGGATAAATCACGATGCCCGGAATGAGGCATGCACGAACTTTACGGGAAAAGCAAAGGCTGCGGATGACAGGCATATCGACGGCAGGCACAACATATACTCGAACGAGAGCTTCCGTTGCTTAGCTGCGGATGACAGGCAGATTGAGGGCAGGCACAATAGAAGGACACGATTCTCAAGCCAACATGCGCTGCGGATGACAGGCAGATTGAGGTCAGACACAATATGTATATAGACCGGATGTAGTTTCCCATTGGGGAAACAAAAGTTTCCCAAGCGGGAAAATAAAGTTTCCCCAGTGGGAAACTTTTGTTTCAATAGTGGGAAACTAAGCGAAACATTATTCCTTTATCCGGGAAGTATGGACGTTCGACTTCGCTCTAAAGGCCCTGCCATGTGGAGCCCCGTGCACACTCATCCGGAAAGTATGGACGTTCGACTTCCTTACCCTCCTTCTCCTTGCTTCCCATTCACGCCGGCATGCCTCTGCGCGGCAAATGTTCAACCCGGTAAAATCGCCGTTGGCAAGTGTCACGAATGTCAGCATGCTTCTGCGCGGCAAATGTTCAATCTGTCATTTCCGTCTTCCCGATTACTCTGCGTGCCCCTGCCGGGCATCATAAATAGAGCAGATATTCGTTTATTCCGGAGATTTTCCGTAAGTTTGCCCGACGGATGAAAACAAGGTGTTCATACGAAAACATGTTGTCACCCGACGAGAACAAATAGTGCAATATAACATAAGCATGCCATGAGAATAGGATTCGACGCCAAAAGAGCCGTGCAGAACTTCACTGGATTGGGAAATTACAGCCGCTATGTCATCAATATACTGTGCCGTTTTTATCCGGACAACGAGTATATCGCATACGCACCCAAGCGGATAGAGAATAAGCAGACGGACAGGTTGTTGAACAGACATCCGGGGCTGTCGCTCAAGCTCCCGACGGGTTTTCTATGGAGAAAAGCCCGTTCGCTATGGCGCGTATGGGGAATATCGGGGCAGATGGAGAAAGAGCATACGGAACTCTTCCACGGACTGAGCAATGAGCTCCCGCTCAACATCCGTCGCAAGAAGATAAAAAGCATCGTTACCATACACGACCTGATTTTTCTCCGCTATCCGCGATTCTACAAGCGGATAGACAGGGCCATCTATTCATTCAAGTTTCGCAAGGCCTGCCGGAATGCCGACCGGATCATCGCCATCAGCGAATGCACGAAACGCGACATCGTTTCTTTTTTCGACATAGACCCGGGCAAAATAGAAGTCGTATATCAGGGGTGCGACGCTTGTTTCTCACACGAAGCAACCGAACAGCAGAAGCAGGAGGTGCGGCAACGATATTCGCTTCCGCGAAAATATGTTTTAAACGTGGGGAGCATAGAAGAGCGCAAAAACGCGTTGCTGGCAATAAAGGCAATGGAGGGACTGCCCGATGAGGTACATCTGGTCATCGTAGGAAAGCATACGCCGTATACCGATAAGATAAAGAGTTATGCCAATGAGAAAGGGCTTGCCCGCCGCATACGTTTCATACACAACCTTCCTTTCGCCGACCTGCCGACAGTGTACCAAATGGCAACGGTGTTCATCTATCCTTCGCGCTTCGAGGGATTCGGCATCCCGATTCTCGAAGCTCTTCATTCGGGTGTGCCTGTGGTGGCTGCCACAGGCTCTTGTCTGGAAGAAGCAGGAGGCCCGTACTCCATCTACGTCGACCCCGACAATGTGGAAGAAACGGCCGCAGCTCTGCGCCTGCTATGTACCGATGAAGCCCAGAGAAAAGAAATGATTGAAAAGGGAAAAAGGTTTGCCGCCTCTTTCTCCGAAGAGAAACAGGCCGAACAACTCATGGAAATTTACAAGAAAGTGCTTCACTCATAGTTGCCGGAACCCGGTGCATAGCGTTCCTTGTAAGCTCCGTCGAAATCCGGCAGACAGTTTCACTGCGCAGAACCCGGCGGCGCATAGAGCCTTTTGTAAACAGCTCTCAAATCACTCGCGGCAAAGTAGCGGTTGTAGAGCTCGCTTTCTTTGGCAAACAAGCGTCGGGCGGCAGAAGAACCGGACGGAAGCATACGGCGCAGCGAACGGTATAGCTTAAAGCGGAAAACCGTGCGGACAGAAGCCCTGCCGGCAGGATTGCGGAACGCAACCTTATACATCAATCGGGCGAAGAAACGGTCGCTCATCTCCTCGCACTTCTTCACCCAAGAGGCATCCGCCCATCCCCGGAAGGCAGCATAACAGGTAGCCACATAGCCTAAAACATCACGGGAGATGCAAAGCCTGCGCAAGTTGAAGGCCGCCGTCTCACGATCCACCTCCCCGTCTACGAACTTCATCCGGTTCACATCTATCAACGAGAACGAATATCCGCCATTCACACGGGAAATGAGAATATTGCCCGGCGAGTAATCCAAATGTATCACTCCTTTCTGATGCAGCGAAGCGGTGTACTCGGCAAAGGCCCGCAACTCAGATTCATTTCCGGACACCTCGCCCTTCATCAGGGCACGCACGGTTTCTCCCTCTTCATGTGCGCAAATGTAATAACTATATCCCAGCAAGCCGAATGTGTACTCTTCCAAAGCCGCAACCGGCTCGGGAGTAGCAAACCCTCGCCGGAGAATTTCCTCCGAATAGACGAAAGAACGTAAAGCCTTCGATTTACGGAAGAAAGAGTATACAATGCGGTTGATTACGTTGGGCTTCTTGAATCGCTTTACCACCCAATCCATATCCTTCACTCTTATCCGTTTCAGTACATTGCGTTCATCGTAAATCACTTCCCCCTCCGTATCAAAGGAAAAAGGAAGTTGCCTGACATACTCTTCAAACTCCTTATATTTAGAGTTTACGACACACTTCATCTTAAAAACATTTTTTAATCTATAACCTAATATCATCGAAAGCCGCTCCTATCTCGCAAAATAATCGCAGCAAATCATCAAATCGGATACTCGCCAAGCATCTCGCGCATGTTGCAGCTCGGCAGGAGACACGCCCGTAGTGTCTCCGATAATCTCCATCTGCGAAGAGATCGCGAATCCTTTCTTGTCGGGCGAAAGAATACTTCTTCCCAATCCTCTCCACGGATAATCGTCGGCGCCGATCAAATTGACAACCAGAAGTATATCTACCAAGGATGCAACTATGGCACAATACCAACGGGAGCGAATGAACGTAAGAGGCACAGCCAGCAGGGAAGCCAGCAAAAGTCTGCTGAGATAAGTTTGAGGAAAGGAAAAAGAGGAGAAAGTCGTGTTCAGACACCAATCTAAATCAAAAAGCAGAAACTTTAAAACCAAACACCCGATAAACAAAGATAAGATTTTGCGCGATTTCATTTGTTTCATAACAAAAAATCAAGATAATTTGATAAACAGCTTTTCAAAATAAGCAACGTAAGCATCTACACTGAAATCATTGATGATACGTTCACGGGCGGCAACACCCAAAGTCTTCAGCCTCTTCCTGTCATTCATCAATCCCCGAATGGCCTCTGCTATTTTCTCCGGTGAACGGGACGGAACCAAAATACCGGAAGCATTATCCACAATCAAATCACGCGCACCGGGAATATCAGTCACGATGCAAGGCACGCCGCAAGCCATAGCCTCACGCACCACACGCGGAGAAGCGTCACGCAAAGCCGGTAAAATAAATAAGTCTTGCTTGGGCAGAAAGGATATGGCATCTTCCCGACTCCCCAAAAAATGGATGCGGTTTGCACACGCTCCTTTTTGAGCCAATTGATAGTCCGAATCGTCATAATCTCCAATCACCACCAAGTGAACGTCTTCGGAATCCAATATCCGGAAGGCCTTGATCAAATCAGTCAGCCCTTTAAAGGGACGACCTTTCGTAGCACCGATATAGATACACTTAAAAGCATTCTCAGGAACTCCATCCGCCTGCTTGGGATTAAGGCAAGCACCGACTACCCATTCCACATCGAAAGGCTTTGTGCTGACCGATAGCTTTTTCCGATCTATATAGTGAGACAAATACTCTCGTATATCATCCGTTTCGCACACGATATGGTCTACCCGGGGATTCAGCAACCCCATGTAATAAGTAGGGTCGAATCTTTTTACCTTAGCTTGCGTACCTCTGTAGCCGACATTCTTCACCTGCATACCCGACGAAGCAAACAGCGAATTTGACAGCCCCGAAGTACTGGGAGAAAAAATAAGATTTATCTGATACTTACGTATGTGCCCGCGAAGCGCTTTAATTACTTTCCATGAAAATTTAGAGTTTATACCTGGAATCTTTAACGGGATACAGTCACCTTCAAGCATTAATTCTTCCTTCTCAGAAGAAACTGCAACGTAAATCTTAAAGGACTTATTCCGGGATAAAATACCCAGCATTTTATAGGTTACCAAGTCGGTTCCCCGGTGAGTAATTAGTATATTCATCAACCATCTAATTAATAATTCCCTCTATTTTTTCTATCACCTGTTCCGGGCTGATGTCTCGCAAACAAGCATAATCGCCTCTGCGGCAAGGCTGCTCTCCGTACACCGAACAGGGCCGGCACGGCATATCGAGTTGTACGGTATTGACAGGCAACTGTTTCCAACCCATGAAGCCGGCATAAGGATGGGTGGCTCCCCAGATGGATATGACGGGTGTATTGACCAGCGAAGCCAGATGCATATTGGCGGAGTCCATCGACAGCATCACATCCAAATGACTCATCAGGTTGAGTTCCGTACGTAAACTAAGTTTGCCAATCATGGAGGTAACCGCAGGATATTTAGCAGCCCACTTATCAAAAATATCCGCTTCTTTTTTTCCTCCTCCGAAAAGGAAAACTCTTACCTTGGGATTGGCGGCAAAATGAGCTACCACCTGTTCCTGAAGTTCTATCGGATAAATCTTTCCGGCATGTTTGGCAAAAGGGGCGATGCCGATCCATTTCTCATCTCCTTTAACGCCTGTTATAGGAACTATTTCGGAAAAATCGCCTTTCCCCTCTCCATAAATGGAAGAGAAATTCATTAAAACCGGAAAACCTAATTTCTCCAGCACATCTGCATATCGACGAAAAGAGCTTTTTTGATTTTCGAATACCTTGCGATTGGGGCGTATGAGTTTACGCTTACCCGCACGTCCCTTGCAAATGGATGCCACAGGCACGCCTGCCAATCGAAACCTCAGAGAGAGATATTGAGAACGAAGTACATTGTGGAAGTCGGCCACATAGTCGAAACGCATCGCTTGCAGCTCGGCATATAGCCTGTTCAGTCCGAGAAAGCCTTTATGTTTGTCTGCCAAATGGGCGCCGACAAAGCGAACGTTCGCGGGCAGCCCTTCAAAAAGAGGCTGCCACGGAGCACGACTCAACAGTGTGATTTCATGCTCCGGATATTGCACAGCCAGCGAATGCAGCACAGGGACAGTCATAGCGACATCGCCCAACGCTGAAAAACGAATAATAAGAATACGCGCCATTCGTTATTTTTTAGCATAAAGAACCGGATTCAATGCCGGATCGTTATACATCTTCATCTGTTTATAAACTTTCATATATTTTTTCCCTGCTTCGATATCAGCCAACAGCTGATCGATTGCAGACGAAAGGTCTTTGCGCTGCTCAAGCAGAACATCCAATTTCGCCTGACATTTAGCCCGATGTTCTTCTGTGGTATCGGTACGTTCCACCTCTTGTTGCATGTGATAGATTTTCAAAGCCAGAATAGAAAGGCGATCTACCGCCCATGCCGGGCTCTCTGTATTGATAGTGGCGCCCGCCAAAGGATTCACCTCTTTATATTTATCCAGAAAATAACTGTCGATAAGCTCCACCAGATCGGTACGGTCCTGATTCGACTTGTCTATCCTCCGCTTCAGCATCAATGCTTCCGCCGGATCTATCTGAGGATCACGGATAATGTCTTCAAAATGCCATTGAACTGCATCGATCCAGTTTTTCAGGTAAAGATAATACTCGATCGACTTCAACTCATAAGGATTGTTCATGGGAGCATCTACCGAATCCGTCACATGGTAATCGGTTGTCGACTTCCAAAAAATACCGTTACACAGGTTACTAAATGTCATAATCTTAGTCCAAATTAAGTATATAATAAGGCAAAGCTATGGAATATTTTCCACACGGACAACCGTTTCTTACTTTTTTATTTTTTACCTTTGTAAGGTCAATATCCAATTTGTATATGAAAATTATTGTCGACGATAAAATACCTTATATAAAAGAGGCGATAGAATCGATAGCCGATGAAGCTGTTTACTTAGCGGGTAGGAATTTTACCCCCGAAACGGTGAAAGATGCCGACGCTCTTATTATCCGCACGCGTACACACTGCAACAGTGAACTGTTGGCGGGAAGCCGTGTGAGGCTAATCGCTACTGCTACCATCGGCTATGACCATATAGATACGGAGTTTTGCCGGCAGGCGGGTATAGAATGGAGAAATGCGCCGGGATGCAACGCAGCTTCCGTAGCACAATATGTACAATCGGGGCTTATCGTATGGAGCCGGATGAAAAAAAGAGAGTTGAAAGGACTGACCATTGGCATTGTGGGAGTAGGGAATGTGGGACGAAAAGTCGCCGAAGTCGCCAAACATTTCGGCATGCGCATGCTACTCAACGATCCTCCTCGAGAAGCGACGGAAGGGAGCAGAAGCTTCTGTTCACTGGAGCAGATAGCAGAGGAATGCGATATCGTCAGCTTCCACGTACCTTTATATATAAAAGGAGCATACAAGACTTTTCATTTGGCAGACGAAATTTTTTTCCACTCATTGCGCCAAACGCCGCTACTGATTAACACCTCGCGGGGTGAAGTAATTGAAACGGACGCGTTATCCAAGGCGTTGGACAAGCATCTGATTTCGGATGCCATCATTGATGTATGGGAAAACGAACCCGCCATCGATCGAGAACTATTAGGTAAGGTACTGCTCGGTACTCCTCACATTGCCGGATATTCGGCAGACGGGAAAGCAAACGCCACCCGGATGGCGTTGGACGCCGTTTGCGACTTCTTCGCCATAAAGAAAGAATACGTCATCGCACCTCCCCCCCCGGCTTCACCCACTGTTGAAGCCCGAACATATGAAGAAGCTCTGCTCCGGATATACGATCCTCGAAACGACAGCAACCGGCTGAAAGCACAGCCGGAAGTATTTGAAAAGCTGCGAGAGGAGTATCCGCTGCGGAGAGAAGAGGCAGCTTACAATATCAGCTGCCGGCAAAACTGACTATTCATTCAGAGAGGGTTACTTCTACAGCGGCAGGATACAAACGGCGAGGATCGCAGAATGCCGCACAACTGTTGACGATATGTTTCAATTCAGGGCGGACTTTACCCGTATAAACCTTCCGCCCATTGACGGAGACAGTGACTTTCCTGCTCAAATCGACCAATTCCGGACATAGATAAAGAATCAACTTTCCTTTTTTCACAGGCGTATAGTTCTTCCTGAACTTCATCTCTATTCCCCATCTCGGATCTCGTTCTACGGTCTCGTAAGCGACATCGCTCACTTTCAGTTCAATATCATTGCCCGAAATATTCATTTCATAAAAAGTACGTGCATTTTCATCGGGACGCTCTTTCACGTACAGATTATAAAAGCCTCTCCGGTGAAGTCCGTCCATCTCAAAATCCTCCCAACTGACTTGCTTGGGATATGGATTGCGCGTATATCGGCTCAACCAAGGTGTAGTAGGCGTGTAATCGATGCTGTGTCCTGCACCGGAAATCAACTCGACACGGTGGATATAAGCCTCCGGGTTCTGTTTCTGCAAGCGTTCGAATTCTTCTTTCACATAAGAAGTCAACGTATTTCGATAGAACATCCGGTCATTATCACCCGTACGCAATAAAAAAGCCATGTTTCGGCAGTTTTCGGCAGGAGCGTTTTTCAACGGCTCACCACCCGCCATCGGTCCGGCTCCAGCCAGATAGTCGGCATAAAACGCAGCCAGCCGCTGGCTGCCGTACCCGCCTTCAGAGATTCCGAAGAAATACACCCGGTCGGGATCCACTTCTCCCGAAAGAAAGGCCTGACGGAGCAGTTTCTCCCAAACATACTGTTTGGCTTTCTGCCACCAGCGATAATAGGCTCCTTCATTGGGAATCTGAGGAATAAAATAAGCTGATGGGGCGTCTGCAAAACGTTGACAAATACTCAACCCTGTTGCCCATTCCGATTCTTTACCACCCGAACCATGCAGGTAGAGGTAAAGCGAATAACCTTTTTCAGGCTTCCCGCCTTTCGTTCCCCAATAATAAGGCATCGCAGCGTCAGGCTCCAAACTTGCCGGAAGATGCCATTTGCCTGTGCGAGCAGCAGACAAGGGGGTCAATCCGATAAGTCTCTCTTCATCGAAGTGCGCGTTCGCTTCTTTCCAGGCCTCCCAGACTATAGAACGATAGCGGTCTGTTTCGGAAATATCGAAAATCTTCTGTTTTTCGAAAAGAGTATGTTGACCCGACAAACTCCCCGAGAAGAATGAAACAATTTCCTCCATCTGCGGATACTTCCCTGCGTCGGGTTCCTTTCCACCGTCTTCTCTTTCCGGATTCTCGTCTTGCCTTATCTCTTTCCCGGCTCCCTCGTCATGTTTCCGTTCTTTTGTATCGGGAAGTTTCAACTCCGGTTCTTTTGCTGTACAATGGCTGCAAGCGACAACCAATAACAGGCATACAAGCTTTACAAATTTCATGTCTTGTCCATTTTAATACTAAACTTCAAAATTATCTCTGCTTAAAAAAAATGCGTTTAGAAAGATAGAAACATCTTTAGGCAAACGCAAAAATCTTTTTAGAAAGAGAGGAGTTCTACATACTCCCGTATACCTTCGTACAGGCTTGCTTATTTTTAACTATTGCAAAGAAAACGGCAAAAAATGTTGTATCTCGGTGCTCATCGTCTTCCATCCTGCTTGCAACCCAGTAACTCTTCAATCACTTTCGGAAAATAGCGATGCTCCAGAGCATGCACCTTCTCCGCCACATCCTCGGCATTATCTCCCCGAAGTATGGGGCAGGCAGCCTGAAAAATCACATCCCCCTCATCATAGCGCTCATTTATATAATGTATAGTAATGCCGCTTTCCGTTTCACCGGCATCGACCACCGCCCGGTGCACTCTGTCGCCGTACATCCCTTTTCCGCCAAACTTCGGAAGAAGCGCCGGATGAATATTGATGATGCAATCGGGGAAAGCATTCAGCAACAGAACGGGTACTCGAAGAAGGAAACCGGCAAGCACCACGAAATCAACCTGATGAGCTTGCAACACAGCCAAAACTTCATCTCCAACTACCCAATCCTCTTTCGAGAATACATGCGAAGGAACTCCCAGACGATGAGCGCGTTCTAAAACATACGCATCAGGTTTGTTAGAGACTACCAGTGAAACCCGAATGGATTCACTCTTTTGAAAGTAACGGATAATATTCTCAGCATTTGTTCCGGAGCCGGAAGCGAAAATCGCGATATTTTTCTTCATAATAGGACGTTTTTATGCACAAAAAAGCAAAAAATGTGCAAAAGCCAGCATTTATTTGAGCAAAAATTTGCGCAAAACGATAAATATTCATTCCTTTGCACGGCAAAATTAAAGAAATAAAACTAATTATTAATTAAAAACTTAAAGTTATGTCTGAAATTGCATCAAGAGTAAAAGCGATTATCGTTGATAAATTAGGCGTAGAAGAATCAGAAGTTACCAACGAAGCAAGCTTCACTAATGACTTGGGAGCAGATTCTCTTGACACTGTAGAACTTATCATGGAATTCGAGAAAGAATTCGGTATCTCTATCCCTGACGACCAAGCTGAAAAGATTGGCACTGTAGGTGATGCTGTATCTTACATCGAAGAACACGCTAAGTAATCATCGATTTCATTGATATGGAATTAAAAAGAGTAGTAGTAACAGGCCTTGGCGCCATTACTCCTGTTGGCAATGGAATTTCCGAATTTTGGGAAAATCTCGTGAACGGGGTTAGTGGAGCAGGGCCTATTACTCATTTCGACGCGTCGATGTTCAAGACCCGGTTCGCATGCGAAGTGAAAAATTTCGATGTGACGAAGTACATGGACCGCAAAGAGGCCAGAAAGATGGACTTGTACACTCACTACGCCATCGCTGTTGCCAAAGAAGCGGTAGAAGACTCCGGGCTTGACATTGAGAAAGAAGACTTAAACAGAATCGGCGTTATCTTTGGCGCCGGCATCGGCGGTATACATACATTCGAGGAGGAAGTAGGCAACTATTATACACATAAAGAGGCTGGACCGAAATTCAATCCGTTCTTTATCCCAAAAATGATTTCGGATATCGCAGCAGGACAGATTTCGATCATGTATGGTTTTCACGGACCGAACTACTCCGTAGCTTCAGCATGCGCCACCTCTACCAATGCCATTGCAGACGCTTTCAACCTTATCCGTTTGGGTAAGGCGAACGTAATTGTATCCGGAGGTTCGGAAGCTGCCATCTTCCCGGCAGGCGTAGGTGGCTTCAACGCTATGCACGCCTTGTCCACCCGCAATGACGATCCTGCCAAAGCCTCGCGTCCGTTCAGCGCAAGTCGCGACGGTTTCGTTATGGGCGAAGGCGGCGGATGTCTGATTCTTGAAGAGTTGGAACATGCCAAAGCCCGTGGCGCTAAAATTTATGCGGAAGTTGCCGGTGTAGGAATGTCGGCAGACGCACATCACCTCACAGCTTCTCATCCGGAAGGACTGGGAGCCAAGCTTGTGATGACAAACGCATTGGAAGACGCCGGAATGAACCCGAAAGAAGTAGACTACATCAACGTACATGGTACGTCTACCCCTGTAGGAGATATTTCGGAGGCCAAAGCTATCAAGGATGTGTTCGGCGATCACGCGTATGAACTGAACATCAGTTCTACGAAGTCGATGACAGGACACTTGCTGGGCGCGGCCGGAGCAGTAGAGGCGATAGCAAGCATACTCGCCATCAAAGACGGTGTTGTTCCTCCGACTATCAACCACGAAGAAGGTGACAACGATGAAAACATCGACTATAAACTTAATTTCACGTTCAACAAAGCTCAAAAACGCGAAGTTAACGTTGCTTTGTCCAATACTTTTGGATTCGGTGGTCACAACGCATGCGTCATCTTCAAGAAATACGCAGACTAAGACCGTGTTACGCAACCAAATAGATAAGATAAGGCTCCTGTTCCTCAAGGACAGAAAGTCTTATCTTTGTTTTTATCGGATACTCGGCTTCTATCCGCACGATATTCGAATCTACGAGCAGGCGCTTCTCCATAAATCATCGGGCATCCGTTCCGAGAAAGGAAGGCTTCTGAACAACGAGCGACTCGAGTTTTTGGGCGATGCCATTCTGGATGCCATCATCGGAGACATTGTCTACAAACGGTTCGATGGAAAGCGAGAAGGCTTCCTGACAAATACGCGCTCGAAAATCGTACAGCGCGAAACGCTGAACAAATTGGCGGTTCAAATCGGGCTGGATAAGCTCATCAAATACTCTTCGCGTTCTTCTTCCCACAACAGCTATATGTATGGGAATGCTTTCGAGGCATTCATCGGGGCTATCTATTTGGACAGAGGATACAAGCACTGTAAACAGTTCATAGAAGAGCAAATCATCGACCGCTATATTGATTTAGATAAGATATCGCGCAAAGAGGTGAACTTCAAATCGAAACTCATCGAATGGAGCCAAAAAAACAAAATGGAAGTCTCGTTCGAGCTGATCGAACAGTTTATTGATCACGACGGTAACCCTGTTTTCCAGACCGAAATCCATATTGAAGGGGTTTCGGCAGGAACAGGCACGGGATATTCTAAAAAAGAATCACAGCAGAATGCCGCCCAAATGGCTATAAAGAAAGTGAGAGATACTGTTTTCCTTTCGACCGTTCATGAAGCGAAGACACAGCGTGCAATGGCTACCGAGGCAACAACGTCTTCTCTATCAGCAGCGGAAAAAGCCGAAACCGATGAAGCAGGTGTTTCGCATAATCCTCTGCAGACAGAGCCGGTAAACGATTAAGTAAATAGGAATAGCTCCTTTTCGACAATACTGATAAAAAATCTACCGGACGACAAGCCAATAGTCAGAAAAAGCCTCATGCAAACCTGAGAAAGAAAACTATCCGTCTCCATCGTTCTTCATTAAGCCCATTTACAATTGCGAATTATCCAAAGCAAATCCCCATTCGACGTCCTTGAATTACCAGATCGTGATCTTCGGTAACCAGCTTCAATTTACCTGCCACTTCTTCGAGAGGAATAGACGAAATCTCATTCCCTTTCAAAGCAATCATACGGCCGAACTCACCTTTGGCGATCAGTTCTGTGGCATGCCCTCCCATGCGAGTGGACAGATTACGATCGAAAGGCGTAGGCGAACCGCCCCGCTGGATATATCCAAGCACCGTTTCACGGGTTTCAATACCGGTTTCATATTCTATTTCCTGTGCGATATAAGCTGCGGCACGTTTTCCCCTATCTGTCACAATACCTTCCGCCACCACTACGATGGAGTAAGGCTTTCCTTTTTTTAAGCGCTCTAAAATCGTGGCTCCTACATTCTTTATATTATAAGGAATTTCGGGAACAAGAATTACGTCTCCTCCGCCTGCCATTCCCGAATATAAGGCAATCCATCCGGCTTTATGCCCCATTACTTCGATTACCATTACCCGTTTGTGCGAACTGGCGGTAGAATGCAACCGATCAATGGCATCGGTCGCAATCGTTACCGCAGAATCGAACCCGAAAGAGAAATCCGTTCCCCAAATATCATTATCAATAGTCTTGGGCACAGAAACGACATTCACTCCCAAAGCGGCAAATTTGGCGGCTGTCTTTTGCGTACCGTTTCCTCCGATACACACCAGACAGTCTAACCCCATCTCCCGTATATTCCTTACAATCAGAGCCGGTTTATCCACGTCAGATACAAGCCCGCCTTTTTTGAAAGGTTTCTCGCGTGACGTACCCAGCATGGTTCCTCCCAAGTTGAGCAAACCGGACATCGATTTATCTGTAAAAACTTCCGTGTCTTTAGTCAGCAGACCCTGAAAGCCGCTGTGAATACCTATCACTTCCATTCCGTAATGGTGGATAGCCGTCTTGCAAACACCACGGATAGTAGCATTAATGCCCGGACAATCTCCACCGGAAGTCAAGATTCCAATTCTCATAATCTTACCTTATTTTTAATCAATAACTTCTGAGTTCCTGCGAAAGTCGTCATTTTTAACGATTATTTCCGTCATAAAGATAGAAAAAAAAGATAAATAAGGCTACTTTTGCACTCCTAAACATTATGATGATCACACAGAAATGAATATAACCAAGCTCATAAGCAGAATCTTCGATTCCCGCCTGAAACAAATAGACCTTTACAGTAGCTGCCCCGGTGAACTCCAACGCCAAGTATTAAGCAGGCTGACCGCACAAGCTGCACAAACGGAATGGGGGAAAAGATACGACTATGTTTCCATACGCGACTATGAAGACTTCAGAAACCGTCTCCCGATACAGACATACGAAGATATCAAACCCTACGTAGAGCGCCTCCGAGCGGGTGAGCAAAACCTGCTTTGGCCTTCGGAGATACGCTGGTTTGCCAAATCGTCGGGAACGACAAACGATAAAAGTAAATTTCTCCCGGTGAGCAAAGAGTCTTTGCAAGACACTCATTACAGAGGGGGTAAAGATGCCGTGGCTCTTTATTTTCGAATCAATTCAGACAGCCGCCTGTTCTCGGGTAAAGGACTGATTCTGGGAGGGAGCCATAGTCCGAACCTCAGCTCGAATCACAGCTTGGTAGGCGACCTTTCGGCTATCCTGATACAGAATGTCACACCATTGGTGAACCTGATCCGCATTCCGAACAAGAAGATAGCGCTAATGGACGAATGGGAAAGCAAGATAGAAGCGATTGCAAACAGTACTGTCAGATCCAATGTGACAAATCTCTCGGGCGTTCCATCGTGGATGCTCGTGCTTATCAAACATATTCTGGAGAAAACCGGCAAGAGCACACTGGAAGAAGTATGGCCCAACCTCGAAGTATTCTTTCACGGCGGTGTAGCTTTCACACCTTATCGTGAACAGTACAAACAGGTCATCCGTTCGCCGAAAATGCATTATGTAGAAACTTACAACGCGTCCGAAGGATATTTCGGTACGCAGAACGATCTTTCCGACCCTTCGATGTTACTAATGATCGACTACGGCGTTTTCTACGAATTCATCCCGCTCGAAGAAGTCGGCAAAGAGAACCCTCGGGCTTACTGTTTGGAAGAAGTGGAGTTGAACAAGAACTACGCAATGGTGATTTCTACTTCATGCGGTTTATGGAGATACATGATAGGCGATACCGTCAAATTCACCTCCAAGAATCCTTATAAGTTTGTCATCACCGGAAGAACCAAACATTTCATCAATGCCTTCGGCGAGGAGCTGATTGTAGACAATGCTGAAAAAGGGCTGGTAAAAGCCTGCGCTGCTACAGGCGCACAAGTCAGCGAGTATTCTGCAGCTCCTGTTTTTATGGACGAGAATGCCAAGTGTCGCCATCAGTGGCTGATTGAGTTTGCCAAAGCACCGGACTCGCTGGAAAAGTTTGCCGCTGTACTGGATGCCACCTTGAAAGAAGTGAACTCAGACTACGAAGCCAAGCGATGGAAAGACATCGCTCTTCAGCCGCTCGAAGTGATTGTGGCGCGCCCCAGACTGTTCCACGATTGGCTGGCACAGAAAGGCAAACTCGGCGGACAACACAAAATACCCCGCTTGAGCAATACCCGCGAATATATCGAAGAGATGCTTCCACTGAACAACCGTATTGATTAGCAAAAAGAACTCAATGCGTTGACATCGGGCGTCCCATACACCAGTTGTTTGCTAATAATAGCAGACCGTTTTTTAAACAAACAGAATAAGGCTAAAAGCCATTACGGCCATTCCCGCTACCAGTCCATACACAGCATGATGATGTTTACCGTATTCTTCGGCAGCGGGTAGAAGTTCGTCGAACGAAATAAACACCATCACACCCGCTATGGCAGCAAATATAAGACCGAAAGCCTCATCGGTAAGCCATGGAGCTAACAGGAAATAACCGACAAGCGCCCCCAACGGCTCGGTAAGCCCCGAAAGGAAAGAAAGCCAAAAAGCGCGGCGACGGCTTCCGGTGGCATAGAAAACAGGCACAGATACGGAAATTCCCTCCGGAATATTATGTATAGCAATGGCTATAGCGATAGGAATGGCAATGCTCACATCCTTCAGTCCCGCAAGGAAAGTAACCATACCCTCTGGGAAATTATGAATCGCCAATATCAGCGCAGTTACCATACCCACGCGAAGCAATCTCGGATTGTGTTCTGGCGTTTCCTTTACACCGGAAGATGACTCATCGACCATTTCTTCCACCTTATGCATCTCGTGCGGATTTTCCTGTTCCGGAACAAAACGGTCGATAAGCATTATAAAGGCTATACCACCAAAAAATGAGAGGGTAGCGTAGAGCGTCCCTTGTTTCACACCATACAAGTCAGTGAGAGAACTCACCGCAGCAGGCAATAGATCGACAAACGACACATACGCCATCACCCCGGCCGAAAAACCTAATGAAACGGAAAGGAACGAGGTATTAGTACGCCGTGCGAAAAAAGCGATAGCGCTGCCTATACCTGTAGAAAGTCCGGCGAAAAGAGTCAGAAGAAATGCGATCAATACAGATTGTTCCATACTATGTCTCCCATAATTAATAATTTGCCCTACAAAGGTAAAATGATAGACAGACATTTGCAATACCTAAAAGGAATGTTTTTTAACGATTCTTTTCGGGTTGATAAATGACTGCGCTCACTTTATTATTCAAATTAAGATCGCCCCCTTTAATGAAAACAGAACATGCGCTTCATTAGCAAGACAACCCGAAGGGATGCGGTAAGGGCTACCGCTACTGTAAAGAAATGGCATATTTCTCAGTCAATCCCTAACAGTTCTTTACCATTGCGGCAAACTCACCATGACGAGCAAGCAGTTCCAACGGTGTATCCTGTTCGGCCACACACCCATCTTTCAACACCACAATCTTGTGCGCATTGGCCACCGTACGCATCCGGTGGGCAATGATAAGCACCGTTTTATTTTTCACCAGCACAGAAAGAGCTACCTGTATCTTGCTTTCATTCTCCACATCGAGGCTGGCGGTAGCTTCATCGAGCAATACTACGGGAGCATCTTTCAGCAATGCCCGTGCTATGGATATGCGTTGCCGCTCGCCTCCGGAAAGAGTTTCTCCGTTTTCCCCTATCAAGGTGTCATATCCTTCGGGCAACTTGCCGATAAACTCGCCGCATTGGGCCTGCTCTGCCGCCCACTTCACTTCTTCGTCGGTGGCGTCTTTCTTCCCGATGCGGATATTATCGGCAATGGTGGCGTTGAACAGCACGACGTCCTGAAAAACGATTGAGAAATTCTTCAGCAAAGCTTCCGGATCGATTTCCGAAATATCCTGTCCGCCAAGAGTTATCTTTCCGCTGTCCACATCCCAAAAACGGGCGGCAAGCTTGGCACAGGTTGTCTTCCCCCCGCCCGAAGGGCCTACCAAAGCCGTCACTTCACCCTGACGGGCTGTAAAAGAGACATCGCAGAGCACCTGCTTCCCTGCTTCGTAAGAGAAGTTCACTCCTTCGAATACGATATCGTAATTATCTATCTTGCATTGTGTTCTCCCCTGCTGAACAGGCATGCCCTCTATCTCTCGCATCCGGTTGATACGCACGTCGAGGAAAGACAGGATTGCCAGATTGTTGAATACCTCCATCAAAGGATTGTAAATGGCGGAAGAAATCATGAGGAATATCAGGTAAGAGAACATGGACACTTCTCCGACCGAAAGCAAGTAAGCGCCTACGCCGATGACTGTAGGCAGACCGAGTTTGAGCAGGATGTACGCTCCGTTGAGCAATACGCCTATCAACAATTCTCCGCGTATAAGCCCATTTTCAAAAACACGGAGTACGGCATCAAACCTGTCGAGATACGCCCGTTCGCCATTATAGGCTTTAATCTCCTGAATCTGCTCAAGCCCTTCCTGAATCTGCTCGGTGACACCGCGCTTCACAACATAATGCGCGGCAAAAGACTTGTTCATCGCTTTCTTGGAAAAGAAGATAAGCAAAGCCGCCACCGGAGCCACCCAAAACAGGGCAAGAGCCAACCGCCAGTCGTAGAAAAACAGACCGGTGGCAATCAATACGCTTATCACCGAAGCGAAAAGCTGCGGAACGGCATGAGAGAAAAGTCGCTCAAGGGCAGTACAATCTTCCATCACGGTGGAAGTGAGGTCGGAAAGATTCTTCTCGCCGAAGAAAGCCAGAGGCAACTTACGCAGCTTTTCGGCCACGGAGATACGCAGATTGGCACTTTCGGTATACACCTTGGTGTAGGTAGCCGTATACTGAAACAGGGAGATTATGTAAATCACCGCCATAAAGACGAGGCCCACCGCCACATAGTACCAAAAGCCGTTGGATACGGAAGCTCCGGGACTCATCACCGGACGGAGATATTCCGTAAGGAACAGGAAAACAAAAACGGCGGGCAGCAGCATAGCGATGTTGAGCAGCGTAGTCAACAAGATGCTGCCGAGAAAAGACTTCGCTCCTTTTTCGGATAAGGCGAAGCGGTTCTGAAAATATTTTATCATCTCATTGTTTTTTTAGTAAATAATACATCAATCACAATATCGCGGATTCATTTCGGACAAATTCCGCCCCAATGAATCACAACTTCCAGGATACAGACTTCAGGTATTCTTTCCACATTGCCTGATAAGTCCCTTCGATAGCTGTCAGTTCATCATGTGTGCCCTGCTGCACGATCCGCCCGCCTTCGATCACCAGTATGCGGTCTACATCCTGCACACTCGTCAAGCGGTGAGCAATCATCAGCACGGTCTTTCCCTTCATCAGCCCTCGCAATGCCTTCTGTATCAGTCGTTCGTTCTCCGGGTCGGCAAACGCGGTAGCTTCGTCGAGCACCACCACCGGAGCGTCTTTCAGTATAGCCCTCGCCAAAGCGATGCGTTGTTGTTCTCCTCCCGAAAGAAACGTTCCCTCCGATCCTATCCGGGTATGCAGCCCGGCAGGCAGACGGTCGATGATCTCACGGCTCTGAGAAAGGTCGATGGCGCGTTCAATGGCCTCTTGCGTTGCATGCGGATTGCCGTAGGTTATGTTTTCGAGCAAGGTAGTCTTAAACAACCCGGAATGTTGAAACACAAACGAAACATTGCGCATCAACTCTTCCTTAGCGATATTGCGTACGTCTGTCCCGCCGATGCGGACAGCTCCTTCGGTTACATCCCAGAAGCGCGGGATAAGGCGGGCTATCGTCGTTTTCCCACCGCCCGACGGTCCTACAAGCGCATACGTTTTTCCTTCGGGAATGGAGAAAGAGAGCTCGCGAAGCACATCTGCCGACGTGCCGGGATAGCGGAAACGGACTTGACGGAAGTCTACCTGCGTCCCCTTCATCGTTTCCGGCACTTCGGGTTGCGGTAGGGGAGGTTGCATCGTCAGCCGTTCTATCCGGTCGATAGACTCTCCGGCGAGAAAAAGGTTCTGTTGCAAATACATTATCTTCATAATGTTTACGGCAAAAACAGGAGCGATAAGCACATACAGAAACATATCGGCAAGCACTTCCGTCCAATCGCCCGAACGCCCGAAGAGCAAGATGGCGGCAGGAACGAGGAAGAATGCCGAAGCGTGGATCACGGTGGTATAGAACGACATTGGCTTCTGCCACCCCAGCGTATATTGGGTTACCAGCTCGCTATAGGTGACAATGCTGTCGTAAAAGCGTTTGAACGAGAATACCGTCTGCTGGAACACCTTCACTACCGGAATGCCGCGTACATATTCCACCGCTTCGGTGCTCATCTTCTCAAGCGCGTCGAGATACATATGCTGGAATTTGTTCCGTTTCGGATCCATCATATACGCCATGGTGGCGAAAGCCAGCAACAGGGGGATGAGGCAAGCGATGCCCAGACGCCAGTCGAAAAAGAGAATCAGCCCTATTACGATAACAGGCGACAATATACTGCCTACAAGGTCGGGCAGCAAGTGCGCCGTGAAGGTATGGATTTCCGAAGCGCCTTCATCCACGATCTTCCTCACCTCTCCGCTGGTGTTCCGGTCGAAAAAGCCCAACGGCATGGCTACGAGCCTCTGCATAGCCTCACGCCGGAGATTGATCTCGACGCGGAATGCAGCCAGATGAGACAACATGAGCGAGAAGAAGTAAAGAACCACGCCTGCCACAGCCGTCCCGAAAGCCCACCAGGCATAAACGCCAACGGATGTTCCTTCGATAGTGCCGCCCGTAACCAGCAATACACGGACTATGAACCAGATAAAAACAAAAGGCAATAGCGACACAACGCTATTTATACCCGAAAGAACGAGCGAGAGCGGAAGCAGCAACCTCCGTCCGCCCATGTATCTTTTCAATTTTCCAAGAGTATTCATTTAGAGCCTGTTTTAAAAAATTAAAGTTTAACAATGGGAATGTATCTCTCCTTTCCTTGATACTGAATATTTTTAGTTACTACCCAAGGTCGGGATAAGAATGCGGAAATAAAGATGCCATAAAGGTTGGTAGCGACAGGAATGTTTGTGTATTTATATTTGCAGATCAATAAGTTAAAAAACAAATCAGCTACGTTTGCCAAAAACAAAGGTACAAATATTTTCTTTATTTATTGATGAGCTTATGATACATTTTTCCCGTTTGTTTACGGATATCTCTCAGAAGCTGTACTTCGCTTTCATCCATATTTCCGAATTTCGCCTGTATATGCCGAACATGCCTTCTTTACCTCCGAGCCAGTCGCATCCTGCAGCAAAACACACCTGATCGTTGACGGCATAATTCGCAGCAAAACGGTTGAGCCATCCACGGTGGCGGATGTCGAAATAGGTGAAATCGGAAAGGGTCAAGGAGCTGTTCAGCAGCTTCTTCGATATGTTCACGGTGAGCAGCGAGTGATATGCAGACTGACCGATACAAGGCAGGTAACCGAAAATATGCTCGGCAGAGAATTGCGCCATTACCGTCCACTCATGAGGCGCATACCAATCGACTCCCGCCAACCAGTTGAGGGTGTTGAAGCCTTTCTGAGGCGTTGAAGCCGCTGAGGGCATATAGCTGAAATGTTTGCCGATATTGCAGGCTATCTCTCCCCGCAGCACAAACTGTCCCAGCGGTTTGGAAAAGTCGCCCCCGACGAATCCCATACGGAAGTATTGCGGTGTAATGCGCACGCCGTCCGGTTCAGTCCGGTAGTCCAATACCGGCATTTTGTTCCACGTATGCAGTGCGGCAATGGAGAAGTCGATTCCCGGCAACGTCACACTCAGGCGTCCGCCATATTCCATATTCGACAGTTTGAAGGCAGGATGATTGTGCGGTCCGTCCCATATCGGCGGGAGCGGAAGATTCTTCGGCAACACAGACCAGGGATTCTGCGCTCCGACAGGCAAGCAAAAACCTTCGACTGCCGGAACCAATACGGCTTCCAACTTCACTTTATCGTTGAACCGGAAGAAACGGAGTGCATTGACGGGCATCCGTATATCGTCATAGTCGCGTGTCAGGAACTCAGTCATGTCCATCGGCGAGACAAGGTCGGTAATACGTACTCCGTCTGCCGCTCCCCAGATGACAAGTTGCCTTCCGGCACGTACTCCCCAATGCTTTGCGCGATAGTCGAGATAAGCTTCACGAAGTTCGAAGCCCGTTCGGTCCTTCAACAGGGCATGATATACAGCATTGAAAGAAACGAACAGCGAGGAACGCCCCATATCATGCGTCACCTCGCCACGAAAGCGGGTTCGCGAGCTCATCCAATCGTTAGGAGACTCCATACGAAGCGCATGATAAGTCTCTGCAAAACCTTTTATCTTCCAACTGCTTTCACCCGTCTCCTGTCCATTTACAGTCAGCAAGCCTCCGCATCCCAGCAGACAAAAAAGGATCCTTATTCGATTTCTTCTTCGCATGACGCATCAAAATTTACCCGTTTCAAGCGTGGTCACACTAAACTTGGCCTCATCCATCGGTATATCGTATTTCGGATCTTTGATTTCAAGCAAAGTCTTATGGCCCGTCTGCACATTCTCCATCTCAAGCTTGCCTGCCATCCAGAAGCCATCCACTTTGCGCACATCCGAAATCAGAAGCAGCCGGTGCAGTTTATCCATTTTGTCGTAATACTCCACACGGCAACCGATATAACAGTCCTGCCTCACCCACGCCACCTTGCGCGAGAAGATATCGCGGCTATCTTTCGGCACAGACTCGAGCTTCCAGCACTTGTGCCCGCCCACCGTTTCTTCACCAAGCAGCTTATGCGTATCCTCGTCCACATTCCGGCTACCCATGTCGTCGTATGTGAAATCGCTACCCATGAAGTAATCTTTCTTCGCAGACGTACCGCTGATGCGTCGTGTTTTCTTCATCGCAGGCAGATAAAGCCATTTGTCGTCCTCTTTGCCTATCTCGTCATAGTCCCAGGTGAGAAAGCCCGTTCCTTTCACATCGCCCGGATAAAGAAAGAACATAAGCGTTTTACGGTCTTTTTTGCCTTTGCCCGTATCGAAAGAGTAAGAAACAAGCCGGCGCTCGCGCACGCTGCCCCGCTTATTGATAAGCTTCATAACAATCTCCGACCGGCGCGTATCGCCGTCGGGACGGTCTTTGACGCGTTGTGCAATCTCTCTGCCCGTAAGAGTCTGGGCATTCAATCCCGCCGCCCCTGTCGCACTCAGGGCAAGGACAGCTATCCAATGTTTTGTTTTCATCTTTATGAGTTTCTAATAAATTAATCAAACCAATATTCAACCTGCATCCTCCGGCGGCATCCGTCATTCGCGACACATCCGGTCTCTGCCTCGTACGCGTGTATCGGCAGGTTTCAAATGATACATTCCGCTATTTTTCTTTTCCGAATATCTGAAAACGTTCGAACAGTACCGGAGTGATGCAGAGATCTGCCAGCAAAGCGGCCAGAATTCCGGCAACAGACAGAATGCCCATATGGAAGAACGACAGGCCGTCGGAAGTTCCGTACATGGCGAAATTGGAAGACATGACAAGGCTCGTAAGCACAATAGGAGTTCCTACCACACAAAAAGTCCGAAGAATCGCCTTACGGTAATTCTGTTGGCGATCGAACTCCAAATGTCCGTGATTGATAAAATGAATCGTGTCGTCCACTGCCAATCCCAAAATCATAGGCATGATAGTGGCTGTCATCATATCCAGCGGATAGCCGAGCCACCCCATCAGCCCTCCCACCACTATGGCAGGCATGATATTGGGTATCAAACCGATCAATCCGATACGTACGCTCCCGAACACCGCCATCATCATCACACCTATCACCAGTAAGGCAAGAGCGAACGACCATATCTGCCCGCGGGCTACGTATTGCATCATGGTAGTGAACTGCGGCAAATTGCCCACAGCCGACACCGAGGCTCCCGGAAATAGTTTTTGGGCAAAAGCCGTGACGTCTTTGATATTACACTCTGCCTCTCCCGAATCGTACGTACTGATTTCCACCATCAACCGCAAGCGCCGGTATTCGTAATCCATCCAGTATTCCGCTTCGCTTCCGCCGGCATTCTCGTACAACAGCAGGAGCTGAGCCACTTCATCCGCCTTGCGGGGAAGCGTATAGTAAACTTGTTTCCCTTCATTGAGCGTACAGTGGAGATCTTTCAGTATATTGATTACGGAAGTGGTGCGCTTGGTCAAGGGATACCGCGCGACATGGCTTGCAAGAGAATCGAGTTTCATCAGATTCTCCGGAGTTTTCGCATCTCCGTTTCCGGGCAGGTCTATCATCACGTCGTACGAGTAGATGGAACCCAGTTCGCTCTCTCCTATCTCAAGCAATTTGCGCACATATTCAATCTTTCTCCCCATTGTTTTCTCCACATCGAACGTGGTCTCTAACTTGGTAAACTGATAGATTAAAAAGGCGGTAATGAAAGCCGATACCCACAGCACACACTTGGCGTGGTTCAACACTGCGGAGCCGAGCGCGACAAGTTTGCGGTCGAGCCATCCGCCTCCCGTCTCCCGTACCTGCGGATGCGGTTTTCCGTCTTTCCCGAAACTGAGCATGATGGGCATTACCGTAAGAGTAATGACAAACGTGAGCATAACGCTCGAAGAAGTGGTGATGCCTACAAAATGCAAAGGAACTACCGGAACAACCAGAAAAGAGAGCAAAGCCGCAAAAGTGGTCAAAGCGCTGAAGAGTATGGGCCATCCCATCTCTCCCACCGTTTCCACAACAGCCTTCCGGCGCCGGCCGTGTAGCTGGAACTGCCTTCGGAAATAGGTATGCACGTGTATGTTGTAAGCAATGGCCACGGCAAAAGCCAGAAGCATGGGAATGAGCACCATGCTGCTGTCGATAGGATAGCGAAGGTAACCCATAGCCCCGTATACGATGACAATGGAGCTTACGGCCGTGACGAGAGGAACCACAACGCCACGCAGCGAGCGGGTGGCAAACAGAAGCACAACGATGGCCAGCAAGGAGGCAAGCCCCATCACACGGGGCAACTCTTTTCCCACCCACTTCATCTTACGCTCGGTGGTATAAGGCATCCCCGCTCCACGCAAATGAAGCGGAGCGTATTCGGGTTTTGTAATGATGCGGTGCAATTCTTCTCCCGTCTGCACATCGGGCGGAACAGCTCCTTTCCCTGTATTCCGGAGCTTCTCATCGGGGAAGGGGCGGAGTTTCAGGAGTATCCAGCTCAATTTGCCGTCCGCCGACACCAGACGCTCGGCAATGTAAGGTTTCATATAAGCCTTCCGGCGAATCTCGTCCAAGCCGGATTTGTCCGAAGGGATCTCGTCAGGCACTATCTGCTCAATAGCCACTCCGTCAGAGGTGGCCATCAGAAACTCAAGGTCGGTGACGGACGTTATCTTATCGGCATACGAAATACTGTCGAGCATTTCATCAGACAGCTTGCGTATAAGTTCCAAGTTCTTTTTCGTAAAGGTGTCGTCGCACGAAGTAAGCACCGCCACGAAATAATCGTTTCCGAATACTTCCTTGAATTCTTCCGTCTTCACCAGCATGGGGTCGTCTTCAAGGAAGTAGCTGTCCCACGAGTTGTTGATATTCATAAACCGTATGCCGTAGAAACCCACAGCGAATAAGAGTACAAAAGCTGCAAGAACCGGGTGGCGCCTCTGTACAACCCGTTCGCCCAAACAGGCGAACCATACATTTATTTTCTCGATATTCATATAAAAAAGATGGTATATATTAAGTTAGTAACTGCAAAATGCACGCATGGCATAACCACGGCAAAAACGAACAAAGAACCGAAACGTTCTAAAAAAAGCGAGCCCGGCTTCCCAGCCGGACTCGCTTTCAAACAAGAGAGTCTATCTCTTATTATAAAGAATTTATGAATCATTACACTATGCTTAATTATGACTTGCCAATATTCTTTCTTCATTCTATGCGTTCAACAACTTTTCCCAGCCGGCAGTGCCGAACTTTACATAGTCGGCAATAAACTGTTCGGCTTCATCATCACTCAAATCATTGTGCCGTGCTATTTCTTCAAGCACGCTCACCCACCACCTTCCGGTTATCCGGACAAAGAGTTCCGAAACCTCGATATTGAGATGCGGGTATTTCTCTTTCATAAGTTGCATATACTCCACACCTACGCAAATATTCTCTTCAACGATTTCTTCCCTGAAGTTCTCGAACGAAGAGCCTCCCGCCCGGAAAAGCAACAGAAAGATAACATCCCTGTATTGCCTGACGAGCCTCATCATCGAAGCAATAACATGGTGCTGGTAATCTCCCGACACAAAGACATCCAGAGAAACATACTCGCCGCTATGATGTTTCTTCAAAAAAGCGTTAAGGCTGCAAATGAACGGTTCTACCATCGTACGGAATATGTCGTCCTTACCGCGGAAGTAGGTATATATATTGCTCAGGTTCACTTCTGCTTTCCGGGCAATGCTACGCATGGAAGCCGCCTTGAAACCGCAGGCAATGAACTCTCCTTTCGCCGTTTCAAGAATCGCATTTTTCGTATTTTCCTTTATCACTTGCATGAACGTAAACTCCGGTTTCTTATCCACTCACAAAGTTATGCCGTTCCGTCCGGATATAAAATACCTAAAAATGATGGTTTTAAAGCAGATATATACCCTCTTATGCTTATGCCGCGCAGTAACCTGCCAATTTGCCAAACCGATACATTCATTGCAAAAGATCTTTCTAAACACGAATATTTTAAGGCAGGAGGAGAGGAATTCTTTAAGATAGAACCGAAGAGCAATTTGATGTATTGCCACCGTATAGCGTGGAAAACAAAAGACTCTTTTAAATAAAATCCCCCCCTGTTTTAGTCTTGCACCGTTACGGTTCAAGATTAAAACAAGGGGATCGCCATGTTTCAACTTATATTATAATAAGACCAACTCAGCTTTCCATTCCGAAACCACCAATTCGCTTCAGCACGATAGCGGGACGAGGCGATCAGAACAATATCTGGAAACGAGTCTGAAATGTATTCACCGATTGGTTGGCAAACCCGGCTCTGTCCGAAACATGAGTATAAGAATACCTGAGCCTCCAGATCATGTACTTATTGATGTAATAGTTCAGAGTGAGCGAAGCATCATTCTGACGCCCGCCGAATATTTCTGCCTTGTGATCGGACAAGTCGGTATAGTTATACCCGAGCACGCATTCCAACGAACCCGGAGCCGGAGTGGAAATTCCGCTGTCACTCTCCGAATACTTATAGTTTTTCCCAATCAAAAGTCCTCTCAACATGGCATACGCTCCGCTGGCTTTAAAATCCCGCTGTTCGTTCTTACGCTGCACATTCACATAGAAGTACTGCGCTTCCAAGCCGAGTCTTCCGTAAGCGGCACATACTTCCGGTGTAAACTTATATAGCCAGTCGGCATCGGATATCTTCGCTTCCTGTGCGGTGACTTTCGCAATTCTTGTCGGGAAGTTAGACTTCAGCACGAAACTTTCGTGGTTCAATGCCTCGTCGTCGTTGTAACGCGGAGTCTCGAACGCTCCCGAAAGACCTACCTGAAAGATACTTCCGTCTTGGCGTAAAGGACGGTAAACCAGACGCGACATCATACCGTAACCTTGCTTTCCACTCTCATTGGTGGTTTTCTTCATCGCCTCGCCTTCGACATGAAAGCTCATTGTTCCGAAGAAATCGCCTTTGCTGTGCACAAACATAGCACCGATAAGACGCGAATTGAAGAAGGCTTCATTACTTGCCGGTTCTTCCATCGAGATTTTCATTGACGAACTGGTGGAACTCTGCAAGCCGTATTGGTGAACAAAGTAGCCTAAACGTACCAAATTATATTTCCCCAGCTGGCGTTCTACAAAAATATCCTTCATGCGCACTTTCCCGTAGGCATATCCTATATCTATTTTGGCTTTATACGCTCCGTAGCTTGCCTTCACTCCCACACGCATGTCGGGAATAGCCATACCATTTACCAAGTCTTCATTATCGGTGCTGAACACCCCTGCATCCATCAGAATTCTCCCCGACGGCTTTATCTCTATTTTATCCTGAGCCTTCACACTGCCACATACCAAAGCAAGCGTAAGCCCTATCATCACAAATCTATTCATAAGCATCAAAGTTATTTTGGGATTGGTAGTAAGAAACTGTTTCGACTTTCTGCATCAAGGCTGTCTGGAAAGTCTGAAACGGAAAGTCTGAAACAGTTTCTTACTGGAAACAGCTTTTAAGTCTTGTTTCAATTATTCTCGCTCGGCTTCACGGCACCGGCTTTTTCCAGTTGGGCAAACTCTTTCTTCGCCTTTTCCAATTGCTTCATGAAGGCTTCGTTGGCGTGAAGGCGTGCCACTACAGCACTTGCCACCAAACGGGCTGCGTCTACATCGCTCTGGAAGTGGTAACCGCAAATCACTCTGCTCTGTCCCATCTCGTAGCCCCTTTCGAGGATTTCATTCTGACGCGCCGGATTGATTTCCGCCAGAACAAGGGCGGTGGCCCAACCGATAGCTGTATGTCCCGAGGGATATGAACCGTTGGTAGAGAGTTCTTTCTGTTGTTCGGGATTGCAAGTGTTTTCTTTAAAGAAGCTGAACGGACGCACACGCATGTAGTGCTCTTTGGCATGGCGTGTTGCCAAATCGCCCGCATCTTCTCTCATATTGATAACGAGCTTGTGTATCTCGGGCGTCTTTTCTTTGCTGATTTCTATGCCGAAAGCTTCAGAAAAAGCCATAGGCACACCATTTCCGCCTACACGGGCATCTCTCACAGCCTGATCGCCGCGCGGAGTGTCTCTCAGCAATTTTCCCCAGTCGTATTGGGCTTTGTCATTCAAAAAAACAATACTGTTGGCAGCCGGAGGAGGAGGAAGAAGTTTCAGGCTGTTCGCCACTTCGGAGATTTCGAGGAAGTACAAATCGGGATGAGTCCTTTTGTCTTTGATTTTGGTTTCTTGCGCGAATACGCTAACTGTAAACAGAGTACAAACGAGTACGAGTAACGAAAATTTTGCTTTCATAATAAACAAATTTTGCGGTTAATAAATAGTTTAGTTAAATAGTTTCGTTTTTTCTCCGGCGATACGGCCCCCCACATCCGGACGGTCTCCCGTTCACCGGAACCGGCAGCAAAAGTATGTATTAATACCCCGGCAAAAAAGTTGCGTTTATTGATTTCAGTCATTCAACCGGATGCAACATCGGGCAATTTGCAAAGTCGGATATAACCCGATGCACGGCAGAGAGACAGCAGGAATCGTTTGTCTCCGCTCATAATGGAACAAACGTCAGTCGATCAATTCCAATATATAATAAACGAATCCCACAGCCGGATATTCCTCTTTCAGGTATTCCTTGAGTTCCTGCTCATTCGCCTTGATTTTGTTATTGATCAAGCGGCTGATTACAGGATTCAGATTTCCGTACAATCCCAATATGCCCGGAACATCAGTGCGCTTCACACGCGGATTGGCAATAAGCAACGCCAGCACTCTGGCCTGCTGATGGTCGTAACTGGAGAACCGGAGTATATCATTCAGGAGCACAGGGTCTGTAACGCTCAACACTTCGTACATGGACAGAATGAGACGGTCCACCCGCCTTACCACTTCTTTCGCGCCCGAAGCTATCTTCACTTCCAGTTCCTTGTCGAACTTCTTATTCACCAACCGCTCGTTCGCGGCGGTTATTCCCTCTCTTATATGCCGGTATTCACCGATGCTCGCCGCTATTTCCTCTTTGATCTCCAGCAGAGAAAGCCTATCGTCCGCCTGCTTCAGCAATCGCAGCAAGCGGATGCGCTCATCGCGGCGGGTACACAAAAGCGCTTCATCGATCCGGATGCCCAACCCTTCGGATACTTTATCGGGTTGTGCGATCTCATCCAAGCGGCAACGCATCTGCTCCACATACCGGAGAATAAGCGCCAGTGCGTCGCCGGAGAAAACATGCCCGTAAGCGCGCTTCAGTTTCAGGAATTCATCATTTACTTTATCAAGGGGCATTTGCGCCGTCTTCTCTTTTAGAAGAAGGAACTCATTCCTCAAACCCTTATTTACGCCTTCCAATTCCAGACAGCCTTCCATATCTTCAGCATAGCGTACGGATTCACGTTCCAAGCCGGTAAGCAGATTCATCCACTGCTCATTACCGCTTACAGCACTTTTTATCCGCTCGATATTGTTCGATTTCTCAGCTTCCGCCGCCTCTGCAAGCATGAATGGCTTGTCGAAAGCCTCCGTACCTGCTATCCATTCGGCTTGCTCTTTTAGTTTCTTCAGCAGGCACAATGTAGCCTCGCGGTTCCGGTTGATAATATCGTTCGTGAGCCGGGTAATAAGCGCATACGTTTTCTTGCGTTCAGCCGCATCGGGGTCTATCGTCTCAATCTCGGCTCTCAGGCAAGCCACCTCCTCGCGCGACGCCTCGTCGGACAAGTCGTAAAGCAACTCCAGATCGTCCACCCGCCCCTTCAAAGCTTCCATCCGCCGCAGTATCTGCTTTTTCGTACTGCTCCTGCGCCGAAAGTAACCGCCCACAGCCAAAGCGATAATACCCAAAACAAGTATGGCTGTAATGACAACAAAACGCAAGTTGAAAGTGCTTCCGGGAGCGAACGCCACCCAGCGGGGGACATCTTCGCGGTCGATGCCGATGGTAAGCACACCGAGATCCGAACCGAGACAGAGCCGTCCGTTACAAACAAAAGCAGCGGCGGGATTAAAGCGTATATCGGTATAGTATTTCCCCTTGTCGCAAATACGCCCGCCGCTGATGGAAAATTTCCGGATTCCGAATTCGGGTAATGCGTAGAACAGCGTATCGTTGGCATACAGCAATCTGTTATGCCCCCTCACCCGGAGGGTATCATCAGGGTTTTGCGAAAGAATATGATGATTGGTCAGAGTAATAAGAGCGGGGCGATAACCTTCGGTAGCGATCAGGTCTCTGATAAACGAGTTTTTTTCCGTACCGGAAACCGGCTTGAATGCCGTATCCGGACTTACATAAAATATGCCGTCGTTGAGTGTAGACAAGTATAAGAGGCCGGAATGTCTGGGAGCAAAGAAAGAAGTCACGTAGCGGTCTTTAAAAACGGAAACGGTATCTGCTCCGCCGTCCTCACCGACAATCACCAGACCGTCCTGCACTCCCAAGAGAAGTTCGTCGCCGTCTTTCTTTTTCTTGAGCCAAGAGGCGGTTATCTTGTCTTTGGAGCGATACACCGTAGCCGGCGAATGAAACAGACGGTTCTCCATCAGGTTTCCGGAGACTTTGAGCCGCTTCACCTCCTGGCGGGTGTTGCGATAATAAAGCCGATTCCCGGACATGTCCATCCAGACGATCTGTTCCTCTTTCGGAAAAGAACAAATCTGCGATGCCGAAAATTCACCTTTCCGCTGACGGTATAGCTCGTTGCCGGAAGTCAGGTAATAGAGAAAGTCGGCTTCCATACACGCCGCTTTCACGGAAATATCTCCATTGAAAATGCCCAGATGATGAGGAACCCTCCAAAGAGCGCGTTCGGTAAGCAGCAAGGTAAAATCTTTGTTAGGGTCGGGCATTACAACATTCCGGCATCCGGCAGGGATTTTCCTGCGCAGCGGAATAAGAACGAACTTCTCGAGGTCATCGCTCAGCAGCAGATTATCGGTACCTGCCAGATAGTAGACGCCTCCTGCCCGATAGCAGAGCTTGGGAGCGAACTCCAGTTGTATTTCTTTCAACAATCCGCCATCGGTACGGTTCAGAAAGAGTGTGTTATCAGACAAGACGAAGAGGGTATCGTTGCAGACAGACACGTGGTCGACGAAACGTCTCGGATGAATCACACGCCCGGCGTGGCGTACCATATCGAACAGAAAAACGCCCTGCTCAGTGGAAGCAAACAAAATGCTGTCTTTATAGGAACACAGATTATTGACTACGAAAGATTTGTTATACAAACTGTCCCAAACGTCCTGAGAGGGGTAAAGCAGGCGAAGCGAATCCGGAGAGGCTTTCGGTGAAAGAACGTAGAGTCCCTGGCTGGTAGCCACATAAACCGAATCGCGTATCAGAGCTATGTCATAAGGCGAATATCTGTTTTTCTTCTGAGGAATAAAATAGGTCTTCAGATTCCGCGCCCCGTGCTCATCCATCTCCCATTTCTGCAAGCCGGAGTTTCTTACTCCTATCCAGCATATCTCTTTGCGTGAGTCGGTTTTTTCAGATACAACCTTATAGATACGATCTTCTCCGATATCGTAAACGCGCCGTTCATCGCCTCTCAAACGCCAGAGAGCGCCCGTTTCACCGCCCACCCAGACTATACTGTCGGCTCCGGACGACAAAGAAGACAGCCGCTCGTCGAAGCAGTATTCCGTTTCGCCCAGCGTGTTTATCTTTTCAACCTTTTCACAACTCGCAGTTACGAAAACGCATATAAGGAAGATAATGACGTACGATATATTTGTTCTCATGCGGGATACTTTATGACTATTATTTTTAAACCGGTTCTTTAGAATCGCTTGCAACGATATGACAAACTTACACAAAAATATTTATTTACGGGCTCATCTTCACAAACAAATGTGCGCTCGCTTACAGCAGCCATATATACCCGGCGCGGTGTATATATATGGTCAGCATGGTAGACATATATAGTCATGTATAATGAATATATATGGTCATATATAGTGGATATATATGGCTACCACGCTGGGCATATATACTCACCATGGTGAATATATATAGAAATGGAAGGGTGTAAAAAACGAACGTGGAAAAGCCGGAAACGAACCTCCTAGGAAACCTATACGATAATGCCTCCTCCCAACAGCAAACCGTCTTTGTAGAATGCTGCCGCCTGCCCCGGAGCAATGGCAGCCAGCGGTTCGTGCAACTGCACATGCAGCAGATTGTCGGGAGTCACCGTCACCGTGCAATGGTTTTCCTGCTTCCGGTAGCGGATTTTTACTGTCACATCGTCGTGTCCCAACAGGCGGTCTGCACAGACCATGTTCCAGTCTTTGAGCAACATTTCCGTTTTTTCCAGCGACTGCAACGGGGCAAGCGTCACTTCATTCTTTAGCGGATCGATCTCTTTCACGAACACGGCACGATTGAGATGAATGCCCAATCCCCGCCGCTGCCCGAAGGTATAGAAAGGATACCCCTCGTGCCAACCGATAAAACCGCCGTTTTCATCGATGAATTTCCCTCTCCCCACAACTTCGGCAAACGACTGCCCCTTATCGGCAAACCACCTTTTCAGAAAGCTCCGGTAATCCATCGGGCAAAAGCAAACGCCCAGGCTATCCTTTTTCACCGAGACTTCATGGAATCCTTTATCCGCCGCCTGAGCGCGCGCCTCTGTCTTGCTAATGTCGCCCATCGGCAGAAGCATTCTCCGGAGAATTTCCTGCGGAAGCCCCCACAAAAAGAAAGTTTGGTCTTTATCACCATCGGCGGCGTATGTAATATAATAGGTGTCATCCATTTTCACCTTACGCGCATAATGTCCCGTAGCAATATGATACACCCCCATTTCATCGGCTATGCGGGCAAGCAACGGCCATTTCAGGAAGTTGTTGCACAGCGTACAGGGGACAGGTGTACGCCCCGCCATATACTCCCGCACGAAGTACTCCATAATCTGTTCGCGAAACAGCGTGCGGGCATCATACGTGATATGAGCGATTCCCAGCTTCTCCGACAATTCGCGCGCATCGTCCGAAGAGGCGGTGGAGCCGTCGATCTCGTAGAAACGAAAGGTGACTCCGGTTACCTCGTAACCGGCTTCAAGCAGGCGCATGGCGGCAACAGAACTGTCCGTCCCCCCGCTCATTCCCAATAATACCCGTTTGTTCTCTTCCATCATGCCGCAAAATTACGTATTTTTCCGATGTGAACTTTCTGCAGAAGCTGTGATTTTCACGCTAAAGAAAGGATATGAATCAATTTTTTTATTTAAGTTTGCAGATTAAAGAAAAATGAGAATGAAAGAATACGCACCTACCGAACAACTCGTAATCGTTCTTACAGAGCACCCTGTGTTCGGTCTGCTGCTGATTCCGTATACTTCCGAAAAAAGAGCCGACGGAACGGTTCTCCTTCTCGAACAGGCCTTTCATGCCTCTGCCGAAGCCATGTCCCGCATGAGCGGGACCGAGCGGCAAGCCATCACCATCGCTTCGCACTATACAGAGAAGTACCTGATGGAGGTCTACTCGCGGGAGAAAACAGTTTCCCGCTTCCTTCGCAAACTCTCCGGCGAACCGGAAAAGGTCAGGCGCTCCATCCGTCCGTTTATCGAGAAAAAGTTGCAGGAAATGCTGGTGCTCATACGCCGGTCGGACATACCGCTCTATCAAAAGCTTTCGGGCAGCAAGCAGTTGTACGCGCATCATCTCTACCGCATACACCCGAAAGATGTTGAAATCCGATTCTGCTTCCATCTGGACGAAGCCGTATTCTGCTACCGGCTTCAGTGCATCTACGAGGGAAAGGTTGTCTCCATACGCGAACAGAAACCGGCTGTGGTACTCACATCCTCTCCCGCTTCACTGCTGCTGGGCATGGAGCTGTATTTTTTTCCTCATATCGAGAGCGCGCGGTTGCTGCCTTTCACCAAGAAAGAGACAATCTGCGCCGAGGCGACCCAAGCGGATAAATATATCGAAAACATCCTTATCCCGACGGCACGCTACCACGAGATAGAAGTCGAAGGGCTGAAGTTCACGGAAGAGCCGTGCGACTGCGAAGCGCGGCTGACTGTGGAAGAAACCGTATACGAGGAGCCTCTTTTGCATTTGAGCTTTCATTACGGCGAGGAAACTTTCCTTCCCGGAAGCGACGCCGGACTGAAAAAGATCGTACGAAGAAAGAGTAGCGATGAAATCGTGTTTTTTCGCCGAGACGAAGTGAAAGAGGCGTGGCTTCAGGAGCAACTCTCCGATGCCGGGCTGCAACGTATCAGCGAAGCCCATTTCAGGCTGTCGCCCGATGCTCCCGAAAAGTCTGCGGAAGAATGGATCCGCAACCACCGGGAATTGCTGCAAAATCATTTCCGCTTGGCGGGCAATATGGGTAAAAGTCCTTATTGCCTCGATGAGATACGCATCGAGCAGGGAGTCGACGACACTCCCGACTGGTTCGAGCTGCGCATTACCGTAGTAATAGGAGATATTCGCCTCCCCTTTTCACGCTTCCGGAAGCATATCCTCGAAGAAAAGAGAGAGTTTCTTCTACCCGACGGGCGCATCATCCTTCTACCGGAAGAGTGGTTCAGCAAATACGCGAATGCGCTGGAGATGGGGATACAGACCGAAACGGGAATCCGCCTGAAGCGTTCGTTCGCAGGTGTTGTGCAATCGGCATTGGAAAGCGAAGGAACGAGACAAACGCCCGTGCTCAGACAGCTTGAAGAAATACCTGCCCCCGCATCACTCGACGCACGGCTCCGCCCGTATCAGCAGAAAGGCTTTTCGTGGCTGGTACATCTGTACGAACAGGGATTCGGCGGTTGTCTGGCAGATGATATGGGGCTGGGGAAAACTTTACAGACATTGGCTCTGCTCCAATACATCTATCAGCCCTCCACCCAAGCGGAAAGCGATACGGCAGAGATATGCGCGCCACCCGTCGAGCCGGTCAAAATGCCGGAAGCGGATGAAGACGGGCAGTTTCTACTGTTTTCTTTCGACACCGAGGAAGATTGGCTTCCCGCCGCTCAAGAAATCAGAGGAAAGGAATCACCAAAGGCTGACTATTCCCCTCGGCAAAGGAAGACTGCCCGAAAACCTGCCACGCTGGTCATCGTACCTACCTCCTTACTACACAATTGGCGGAGGGAAGCCAAACGCTTCACAAGACTTTCCGTAGGCGAATACAACGGATCGACCGTCATCTCCCGCAAACATCCCGAACGATTCTTCGGACGCTACCAGCTCGTTCTCACAACCTATGGAATGATGCGGAACAACATCGACCTGCTCTGTTCGTATTGCTTCGAGTACGTAGTGCTCGACGAAAGCCAGCACATCAAGAACAGCGATTCGCTCACTTTCCAGGCGGCCATCCGGCTGGAATGCAAGCACCGTCTGGCGCTGACGGGTACGCCGATTGAAAACTCTCTCAAGGACCTATGGGCTCAATTCCGCTTTCTACAGCCCGACCTACTCGGAGAAGAAAGCGTTTTCCAGAAGCGATTCATCGCTCCCGTCAAGCAAGGGAACCGTCTCATGGAAGCCAGACTGCAACAACTCATTGCTCCCTTTATTCTCCGCCGCAGCAAACGCGAAGTAGCGCCTGAGCTGCCTGCGCTCACCGAAGAAACTATCTATTGCGACATGAGCGAGAAGCAGAAGGAGTATTACGAACAGGAAAAGAACAGTCTGCGAAACATACTGCTTCAACAACCGCATACGACGGGGCGGACACACGCGTTCAGCATACTGAACGGCATCCTGCGCCTGCGACAGCTGGCTTGCCATCCGCAGCTCATCATCCCCGGATTCAACGGATATTCGGGAAAGGCGGAACAAATCATCGACACTTTCGACACGTTACGAAGCGAAGGACATAAGGTGTTGATCTTCTCCTCGTTTGTCAGCCACCTGGAGATACTTGCCGATGTGTTTCGCGAGCGAGGATGGAAGTATGCCTTACTGACAGGAGCGACAAACGACCGGCCGAAAGAAATAGCCCATTTCACCGAACAAGAAGATGTGCAGGCTTTTCTTATCTCGTTGAAAGCCGGAGGAGTAGGTCTCAACCTCACACAAGCCGATTATGTTTTTATCATCGACCCGTGGTGGAATCCCGCCGCCGAGTCGCAAGCCATTGCCCGCGCCCACCGCATCGGGCAGGAGAAACAGGTCATCGCTTATCGGTTCATCACACAGGACAGCATTGAAGAGAAAATTCTTCACCTGCAAGAAAGCAAACGGAAACTGGCGGAGACTTTCATTACCGATAGCGGCACCCTGCCCGAACTGTCCAACGAAGAGTGGGCGGAGCTGCTCAAGTAATTGCCTGAAAATGCGGTCGAACGATCTGGCATGTCGCGCAAGCTTACCGCTTAGCCATAAGGACGGGACATCATTCCTCTTATCGGAGCAGCCGGAAGCTATTCCCCTATAAAACAAAAAACTTCAGAAATGTATAATTTCACTGTATTCCCGGATTTTTTTATCCACAGACTCTGAGTCATTGCCCCTACCTTTGCCGATGCAAATTCAAATTAACCGAAATTACAAACGTATGAAAAGCAAAAGTATTACCTATCTGCTGCTATGGAGTGTTTGCAGCCTGTTCGTTTTCATGCAGTCGTGCCGGGAAACAGACGATTTAAAAACCGATATCAACCGACTTAAAGACCGCGTAGCTGACTTAGAAAAAGCCACAGAGGGAATGAACACCTCCTTTGCAAGCCTGCAAGCTTTGATACAAGCCAACAAAACCATTATCGGAGTTACCCCTACCAAAGACGGCAAGGGCTATTCGGTAGAACTGAGCGACGGCACCACCGTCCGGGTGATGAACAGTGAAAGCGTTGCAGCGTCTGTCCCCGTATTTTCGGTAGACGGCGAAGGATACTGGATGTATAAGACCGCTTCCGAATCAGATTTCCGCTACTTGCCCGGTCCTGACGGAGAAGAGAAGATATCCGCCATCCCCCGTACGGAAGCCGGCAATCCCATCCTCACCCCTCAACTGAATGTCAGCAGCGCCGGCTATTGGCAAGTGAGCTACGATGGCGGAACAACGTTTACCACCCTGAAAGATGCCGACGGGCAAGACATCAAAGCCGAAGGAGGCAAACAAAGCGGAACTACGGTCTTCAGCAAAGTGGCATACGACGAAGAAAAGAAAACACTCTCTTTTACCTTGGCGGGAACAGGGCCGGAGCAGACTTATACGTTTCCGGTAGACGACAGCTTCGGGCTCATCATCGAGAACTGGAATCCCGAAAAGGTGCAGGAGTTTGCCGACGGAGAACAGTTTAAAGAATATGCCGTACGGCAAAAGGATATCAAAGAAGCGATGATACAGCCGCTTCTGGGATGGAATGTGAGACTGGAGGAGGAGAAGCTTATCGTCACCCCGCTTTCCGGAGTAACGAAAGATAAGGAAGAAACTATCAAAATCGTACTGACCTCCCCGAAGAATTACATACGCATCGTTTCCATGAAGGTGAAAGCATTGCTTCCCGGCATCGGTACGCCGGCTTGGAACGAGTTCGTGCAAAAAAGCGAGAAGAATGTGTTGCTCGATTTCTCTTACGCAGGATACATGCACGGCGAATCGGCCCCCGCCGAGATGGACGAATGGGTAGCGAAAGGATATAAAGTATACGATGTGACGAAATACGGCGCCATACCTGACGACGGACAACCGGACCGGGAAGCCTTCATGAAGATACTTGCCGAGATTGCAGGAAGACCCGAAAATATCAAAAAAGAAGATAAGGGAATGACAGACCGCTACATCAGACCTTCGGCAAAAGCCGTTATCTACTTCCCCGAAGGAAACTATATCCTGCAAACCGCAGAATCCAAAGACCGCAGAATACGCATATCAATGGGCGACATTGTGCTCAAAGGAGCCGGAAGAAATAAAACCACGCTGGAAATGACGGTTGCCAACAACTCTCCACACCCCACTACCCAAATGTGGAACGCTCCGGTAATGATGGAGTTCAAACATAATACGGGGTTAGGTGAGCCTATCGCCGGCATTGCCGGAGACGCACCTGTAGGCAGCAAAACCGTAGCAGCCACTGCCCCCGGAATAAAGCCGGGAGACTGGGTGTGCCTGGTACTTGCAAACAACAACGAAGCTGTGATAAACCAAGCATTGAGCCCTTATAAATGGCAAGACATCAGGGTATTGCCGGGCGCAGGAGAGTTGAATATCAAATCAAAGGGCGTACAGGTATACGAATATCATCAGGTGGAAAAAGCCGATGCCGGCAAAATCACGTTCAAAGAGCCCATCATGCACGCCATCAACAAAGACTGGGGCTGGAAGCTGCATAAATTCGCCAACTACTCCAACGTCGGCGTAGAAGACCTTACATTCAAGGGACATGCCAAGGAGAAATTCATTCATCACGGTTCCGACGTAGACGACGGCGGCTTCAAGCTGATAGACTTCGTCCGCCTTACTCACTCATGGATACGCCGTGTAAATTTCGAAAGCGTCAGCGAGGCTATGTCTATCACCAGTTCTGCCAACTGCTCGGCATACGACATACAGATCGGAGGAAACCGCGGGCATTCGTCCATCCGATCGCAAGCCTCATCGCGCATCTTCATCGGAAAGGTAACGGAGAATAGCGACGGATATACGCTCGGAAAAGGGGAAGGTGAAGGCACGCTGATCGAATACAGGAAAAACGTCGGACAGTATCATGCCTGCGGCGTGTCCAAGCAGAGCATAGGGGCGGTGATATGGAATGTCAAGTGGGGAGACGACTCCTGCTTCGAGTCGCACGCCACACAACCGCGAGCCACATTGATAGACTGTTGTTCAGGCGGATTCATGCATTGGCGACAAGGAGGAGACTCCGCACAGATGCCCAACCACATGGAGAACCTCACCATCTGGAATTTCCATGCCACCAACGTACAGACCGATCCGGGCATCGACAAAAACGGCAAATTCGTCTGGTGGGACAGCCACGGATACTGGTGGAAGTTCCTGCCGCCCGTTATCGTAGGTTTCCACGGAAGTCCGCTTGCCTTCGACGACACTCAGATGAAACGCAACGAATCGCCCGGAACTCCCGTAGAACCTTATTCGCTCTACGAAGCGCAACTCCGCCTGCGCTTAGGATATGTGCCCGCATGGCTGAATGCGCTGAAATAAAAACTTAAAAAAATAATAGAATCATGAAAAAACTCGGAAGTATACTTATGCTGTTGGCCTTGTGCCTGATAAGTTGCAACAACACGGACGACCTGCAAGATGACGTAGACACCCTGAAAAAGCGTGTGACGGCTCTCGAGTCGCAAATACGCGACATCAATAAGAACATAGAAAGCGTAAGCGAACTTGTACAAAACGGAATATTCATCACCCGGATAGAGGAACAAGCGGATGCTTACGTGCTGACGCTGAACAACGGTAAAACGCTCCGCCTCTATATGAAAAACGACAAGAACCAGCTTTGTCCGCTCATCGGCATCGACAAAGAGGGATATTGGACTGTTTGCTACGACAGCGAAGCCGGATTCAAACAACTTTTATCCGACGGTAAACCCGTAAAAGCCAAAGGAGAAGACGGGAAGACACCGGAATTTACTGTGGATGCGGATGGATTCTGGAAAATCAGATACGGGAAAGAAGAAGAATTCCGGTTCGTATATAAAGAAGGTACGACGGAGAAAGTGAGTGCCACAGGCGGAGGCTCTGCTGCCGACGACAGTTTCTTCGAGAAAGTGGAAGTGGCAGACAATGAGCTGGTGCTTACTCTCAAAGGGAACGGAAGCCATACAGTTATCCGCATTCCCATTGTCAGCGAATTCGAGCTCAGCTTTGCCGGCGAAGTCGGGAATAGCATTCAGGAGTTTGCCGCCGGCGAAACCCGCATGTTCGAAATGACCGTGCGCGGCGTGGAAAGCACGATGATCACCGCCCCCGAAGGATGGACGGCTGTTCTGAATGACACAAAACTTACCGTGACAGCCCCCTCGACAAGCAAAGCTGCAACACGCGCCACTGCCGACAACAGCAATGAAATAGCCATTCTTGCCACTCACGGAAAGTATGCGATGATTGCCAAAATGCAAGTGAAGATAAATGCCGGGGCCGAAGATTACAAAAGCATGTTCGAGACAGGAAAACTCAAGATAGGCGAAGAGACGGTCAACCCTGCGGACTACGCAGTGCAAAGCCTTGACGGGCAGTCGCAGACCGACTTATCGGCACTTCTGGGAAGTTCGGAAGCCACCATTGTTTTCCTAACCGGCTCTGAGGAGTTTACCATAAAAAGCACAACAGTCGTTACGAAGCCTGTCATTATAGTCGGACAAGACCCGGAACAGAAGCCGAATATCGTATTCAACGAAGCGGCATTCCTTACGCTGAAAAGCGGCAAGCTGATGTTTAAAAACGTCAACATCAAAGCAAGGGCTGCCAACTATCTATTCAACAACCCCGCTACCGGAGATGCTTCGTTTACTGATTTGACGATTGAAGACTGTAAAATGACCAACCTTACCAAGGCGATGTATTATGTCAGCAAAACCACAGTCGGAATAAAGAAAATTACACTGAAAAATTCGCTCTTCGAATTCGTGAATACGGGCAACATACCATTCTTCAACATCAGCGGAACACTGACTCCCAGCCTGTTCAAAAAACTGAATATGGAGAACAACATTGTTTACCACAAAACCGGCGTCGCGGCTATACAATTGTTCAACTGGAATACAAAAACCGCGACCGTCGATACGGGCAACATGACCGTAACTATCAAGAACAACAGTTTTATCAATGTTAAAGGGGCGAATGTGTTCGTGAAGACCAACAAAGCGACAGTGAATTACGAAAAGAATATTTTCTGCATCGCTGCGGAAAGCGCTTTGACCTCCTATCTCTACGAACTGAAGGACAACGCTTCTACGGCAACAGCTACAGACAATATCGTATATGACACCAAAACGACCTGGAACTATGCCAATACGGATGTAGCCAAACCGGATAACAACATCATGGATAAAGTGGAAAACATTCCTTTCACTCACATCAATACTGCGGACGGTATTTTCACCAAAGATCCCATGTACGCAGACAAAGGCTCGAATCTTAATCAATAACACATATTTTTGTCAATAACCATTTAAAAACACAGTATTATGAGAAAAAACTTATTCTTTTTGGCTACGGCGCTGGTTTCTTCGCTCTTCATGGCGGGATGCTCCGATGAAGAAGCGCAAGGAGAAAACCTACAAAACGAGAAGGTCTACTTTCTGATGTCGCCCCGCTCGCTCACCCGCACTTCGACGGGAGAAGACTATGAAACGACATTTGTCACGGGAGACGCCGTCGGAATTTTCGCTTACGAGCGAATGAACGATGGAAGTGAGGGTAAGATGGTGGTGAGCAATACCAAATATACGCTCGGCACTGACGGTACTTGGCAGGCTGCCGAAGGGCAGACACCGGTCTATGCAGATGCGAAAAGAAGCATCAATTATTATGCATACTACCCTTACAGCGAGCAAGCGACCGATCCGGAAGCTATTAACCTGACAGTCATGTCAGACCAGTCTGCCGGCGATGCAGCCAACTATAACATCAGCGATGCGTTGGCCGCCCAAAACAAAACCACCGGAAAAGGCGCTAAAGTGGTGAAACTTTCTTTTAAGCACATCTTCTCGCTGGTACAGGTAAACATCGACGGAATGGCCGCTACCAAAGACGCTACGGTAACATTGCAGAATATTCACTCTTCAGCAACTCTCAACGTTAAAAGCGGTGAAGCCAAAACTAAGGCCACAGAACCAAAGAGTGAGGTGAAGATGTATGCCCTACCGGGCAACCAGCACGAAGATGCCGTTCGCTACGCTTACCGTGCCGTTGTGCCCGCTCAATCCGTAAAGAGCGGCGATGTACTGCTGACAGTGGTGTCCAATGCAAAAACCTTTCAGGTAAAATACTCGTCAGATGTACCTTATGAAACTGCCAAGTTACGCGTTATCAATGCCCAGTTGGGCGAATCCGGAAAATTCAATCTGAGCATTCCCCAATCGGACGTTACCATAGAAAAATGGGGAGTGAGTGACGCCATAGAAGGTAGCGGAACAGTAGAAGAGACTTCCCCGGTAAGCCCGGAAGAGCCTCCTACACCCCCTACGCCTCCTACTCCTCCTTCAACCGTAACAAGTTTCAGCCCCGAATTTACGTCGGAAACCGCTTTTCAGTCAGCCGGTATTTTTACAAAGCAAAAAATAACAGGCGATACCGAATTCTGGTTCCACAGAGAAAACGTGACGCCCGCTACAACGGTCAGCATTGTTTCCGAAGCGGAAGGTGCGGCCATTCAATTACAGACAGAGGGTGTTAGAGGTTCTTGGAACAACTCCAATATCGGCTATCACTGTACAAAACTGTTCGAAAAAGCTTCATACACATTGAGCTTCAAAGTGAAATCGTCCATAGCCGATGGGATTGTCGGTGTGGGAGTATCTGCCGCAGGAGACGACAAATTCTTCCAAATGCGTAAGCCCGATTGGAGCGACTGGAACAGAACTGTAACCACTTATAACAAGATCGGAGAAGCTTGGACCGAAAAGAAAGTCAACCTGGATTTCACGCAAGCCTTGAATGAAGGAAAATCTTCGGGAGTGACAGCATACAACGCCACAACCGATGAAGACATAAAAGGCATAAACATCTATTTTTACAATTATGCTGCTAACAACAAACTGTTTATTAAAGACGTAAAAATAGAAAAGAAACAATAGCAAGTAAATCGTTTTAAAAGAAAGAGCCATATTCAATCTCAAATTGAGAGCCGATATGGCTCTTTTTATGATTGCCGTCACCCCTTTTTTCCTTATCTTTGCCCGTTCAAGAAAAGAATCGTATGAAGTACAGAATGATCGTGCTCGACCTCGACGGCACACTGACCAACTCTCGAAAAGAAATCACACCGCGAAACCGCGAAACACTGATGCGCATACAGGAGCAAGGCGTACGGCTGGCATTGGCATCGGGACGCCCGACGTACGGCATCGTGCCTTTGGCCGATGAGTTGCGCATGAAAGAGCATGGCGGCTTCATCCTTTCTTACAACGGAGGAGAGATTATCGATTGGGCAACCGGTAAACTCATCCATGCCAAATTGCTACCCAACGATGTAATTCCCATTCTCTACCAGTCTGCACGAGCGCACGGGCTCAGCATACTGGGTTATGATGGCGATCAGGTACTCACCGAGCATCCCGACGACGAATATGTGAAGAAAGAGGCTTGGCTCAACAAGATGCCGATACGCGCAACCGCCAATTTTCTTGCCGACCTCCCCTTGCCCACTCCCAAATGCCTGATTGTAGGCGATCCGAAGAAACTCATCAGCGTCGAGTCCGAACTTCGTGCGCAGTTGCAAGGAGAAATCAACGTATTCCGTTCCGAACCTTATTTTCTCGAGCTGGTTCCGGAAGGCATCGACAAAGCCCGATCTCTCGCAGTATTGTTGGAAAAGATCGGAATGGCGCGCGAAGAAATGATTGCGATAGGCGACGGATACAACGATTTGTCGATGATTCGGTTTGCCGGAATGGGCATTGCCATGGGGAACGCCCAAGAACCGGTGAAGAAAGCGGCAGACTACATCACGCTGACCAACGATGAGGACGGAGTATCCGCAGCCATCAAGAAGTTCTGCCTCTTGTAAACTCCTCGCAATGATTTGCACACGTGCATTCCATTCATACAAATCTTTTTGCACATCCGTTTCGCACAAAATTTATCCAAGTGCCCAGTCTGAACTCCCTGCGTGTGGCCAATAGCTTGTCTTGCAGCCTTATCAGGTTCAAGAATCGTCCGCAAACGGCTTCAAACAGTTTTTTTGCCGGCAGCCTTGTAAGCGCTTACCACAACAGGGTAAATCAACCTTCCCTTTCGGAAACAGCCACGAATGATTTCGCCTTAACGAAGAGTAAGAATAAAAAGTCTGACATATAACGCTTTTCATTGCAACAGCTTACTGTTTTTATAGTAAAAGTTATTCGTCTGCCGTTCGACAGACGAATAAAACACAGACGAAAGACGAATAATTTTTTAAACAGAAGGCGTTATTTTTACTAAATATCCGGGTAACTGTCTGAAGGAATATGACGTCCATAAAAAACACAGCCGGGGACGGATTCTCGAAGAATCCGCTCCGGCTGTGTGCCTTCCATTTATTTCATTATCGACTTTCCCGTACACGTCCGGACCAACTGTAACCGCCCCGCAGACGCAAAAGGAAATAATCAATAACCCTTATTGTTTTCCCATCCGGCCATTTGTACTTCGTCCTGAGGAATGGGCAGATAATAATGTCCTTCTTTCTTATAAACAGACTGTGCGAACGGATCGGTGATGCCCGACACTTCATCCACATAGCGAAGTTCCTTTATTTCGGCGGCCTTTTCACGGCGGATGTAGTCGAACCAACGCTTGCCTTCGGCATAAAGTTCGATACCTCTTTCCTTGAACACAGCTTTGTCGAACGCTGCCGGATCGGTCGTTTGGGTGCGATCCGCTTCGGGAACATTGGCTCTTTCCTGCAACTGGCGAAGACAGCGGGCAGCCAAGTCATCCACTTTTTTAGTGGCCAGCGTAGAGGCCTCCGCATAAATCAGATACGTATCCGCCAGGCGATAAACTGTGGTAAGGCCGTTGGATAGTTGGCTCAGCACTCCTTTCTTGTTCACTTCGTTATAGTCACGGTATTTCGAGATAAGCGGCAGCTTATTGGCGCTTTCCTGATAAGTGACATGTTTTACCTTTCCGCCCACTTTTTCATCCCATGCAAGCTCAAAATTCCATGCTTTGCGATCATCATCGGGGCAAGATTCCACAAAGTTAGGATTTGCGAAATAGTCGCCCCATCCCGGATACTTGGCATGGGTGTTGGGGTAGAACGATTTACCGTACTGGCTCGGAGTTTTATACGCCACACTGTTCATGATGGCAAACAAATGCTCGTTGGCATCGTGTTTCTTGGCTTCCTTCCACAAATCCCCGTACTTTTGGGTAAGAGTCAGCCCCGATTTTTCGATAACGTCTTTGGCCAGACGGGCAGCTTCGGCATAAGTATCTCTCTTCAAAGGCCATCCCGCCATCGTAAGGTTTACGTCCGCCAGACAAGTTTTGGCAGCCCACTGCGAAGGAGATCCGGCATCGCCCGTACGGCTTTTCGCAGGAAGATCGGCGCAAGCGATGGTGAGATCGGGAACGATGATTTCATCGTAGATGCGCGCAACCGGAACACGAGGCAGCTTATCCTCGAAGGTTTCTCCCGAACTGGCAATAAAAGGAACATCGCCGAACATACGCACCAGATGGAAATAAGCCAGTGCACGCATGAACCGCGCTTCTGCCACAACAGCTTTATATTTGGCCGCCTCTGCCTGATCCTCAGGTATGGGAGTGCCGCTGATGATCTTGTTCGAACTGCTGATTACATCCCAGAAGTTTTTCCAGAGAGCGGTGACGTCTTTCACGCTTCCACTGGTGGTCGGAGTCATGTTGTAGAGATACAGCATATCGTTGTTGGGCTTGGTGACCAGCGGAACGATATCGCCGGCAGCCGTGCTGTAGCGCAGGATGCGGCAACTGAAGCCGTAGTTCCCGTTCCACATATCCTTATAAACGCCTGACACGGCTTTTGCCACCACATCCAGAGTTTGAGGAGTCTCGATGTATTCTTCTTCCGTAAGAAATGACTGCGGTAGCTGATCCAGTTCGACACAAGAGGTTGCCAACAGCAAACTTCCCACCGCGCATGTCATCATTATATTTTTCTTCATCATGTTTTTCTGTTTATTATACGGTTAAAATTAGAATGAGAAATTAAGGCCGAACAAATAGTTACGTCCGTTCGGGTAGGCTCCCCAATCGGCTCCCTGGCTCAACGGAGTGCCCAGCGCCGCTTCGGGGTCGAGTCCGCTGTAACTTGTGAAGTGGAACGGATTCTGCACGGAAGCATACAGACGCAGGTTGTTGATTCCGGCTTTTTGGCAGAAGCTCTTCGGCAGGCTGTAGCCCAGCGTCATACTCTTCACCTTCACGAAGCTTCCGTTTTCCACGAAACGCGAACTGATGGCATCGCGAATGTCTTTGGTGGCGTTTACAAATCCCGGAATATCGCTGTTCTCGTTCGCAGGAGTCCAACGGTTCTTCCATTCGGGATTCGGAGTCAGCTTGTCAAGGTTGATACCCGGCAAAATACTGAAACGTGCCTGACGGGTGGCATTGTAAATATCGAATCCATGATAGCCGACAACGAAGACTGTAAAGTCGAAATTGCGATAGTTCACCGTATTGTTCCATCCCCAGTTAAACATTGGCTGCCCGCAACCGATGATTCTCATATCTTCTTCGGTATACTTGCCATCGCCGTTCAGGTCGCGGTATTTCGCCTGTCCCGGGATGACTCCATACACCTCTGCATTTGTTTTATTGGCGGTATTTCCCTGAATATCGGCCACTTGGTTCACTTCGTTCGTCTTCCACACGCCATCGTACGTATAGCCGTAGAACGTTCCCAGCTTCTCGCCTTCAATCATGCGGAAGATAAGGCTTTCGAACTTGCCGTTTCCCTGTGTCTGCATCTTTGTGATGGTGGGAATCTGCTCGAACGTACCTTTGTTGTGCGAGAGCGTCAGGTCGGTGCGCCAGTCCCAGTCTTTCGTACGTATCGGAGTAGCTCCCAGCGTAACTTCAATACCTCTGTTTCTGATTTCGCCCGCATTGCGCAACAAAGTGTTCCATCCGGTGTAAATGGGCTGTTTTACTTCCATCAGCACACGCTTCGATAGTTTGTCGTACAGGTCGATGCTGGCGGTAATACGTCCACCCAGGAAGGAGAAGTCGAGTCCCGCATTCCATTGGTCGTTACGTTCCCACTGTAGGAATTTCGCCGCCGGACGGTCCAGACGATAGGAAGTGCTGCCGTCGGAGTTCTTGCTCGCCACCATTTTAGAGAAGATGCGGTACATCTCCACTGCCTGATTCCCTACCGAACCATAGCCCACACGCAGTTTAAACTGATCCATCCAATCGTATTTCTCCATGAATTTCTCCTGCTTGATGTCCCAGGCCAAAGCCACTGAAGGGAAGTAATCCCACTTCTCTGCCAAAGCTGCCGAGCCGTCGGCACGCACAGAAGCCGTCAGCATGTAACGGTTCATCAGCACGTAGTTGACACGCGCCAGATAAGAGATCAGCGAATGTTTCACAAGGTCGGACGAAACATCGCCTATTTCGGAGGCATCCAGCGCATTGTAGGTCAGCAGATCGGGGAATGTCAGATTGCGTCCCGCGCCTTTATGCTGGTAGCGGTTGCTGTGTGCCTGCTCGAACACCGCCGTAGCATTGATGCGGTGATTCTTGTTGAACTCTTTCGTATAGTTCAGCGTATTGGTGTTCAGAAACTTGAAAGTCCATGCCGAATTGGCTATCGCACTGGTCTGGCTGTTGGCAAAGTACTCGTAGCTTCTTTCGTTGTGAGCTGCGTTCGAAAGATTGTTCGTAAAGGTGATGCCCAGTTGGCTGCGGAACGTCAGTCCGTCCATAATCTTAAAGTCGGCATACCCCTGAAGATAATTGTCCAGGCGCTTCACCTTCTCGTCCAGTTCCCAGATATGTCCCATCGGGTTATAGGCCGGACCGCCGTCGATGGCGAATCTGTTGTTATAAACGCCTTTTTCATTCTTGGGCTGTACGGTCGGCGCAAAGTTCATGGCAGTCATCAGCAGACCGTTATACTGGGTCATGCGCGGACCCTTGTTCTCGCTATAATCGCCCCAGAGATTCAAGCCGACACTCAGCCATTTCTTCAGTTCCGTATCGAGCTTCAAACGCCAGTTGTATTGTTGGTAGTTCGATTCCTTGATCACACCGTCTGTATTTTCGTAGCGGAAAGAAGCCAGATAAGAAGTCTTGCCGCTTTTGCCCGCAATAGACAAATCATAATTTTGCGCAACGGCAGGTTCGTTGAAAATATGATCGACGTAGTTGTATCCTCCCCTGCCTTGCTTGAAGTCGGCAATCTGTTCTTCCGTATAATAAGGAGCGCGGGGCTTGTTTGCAAAAAACTCTTTCGCATAGTCGTTGGCCAACTCCGCAAACTCGCCGGCGCTGAGCACATCGGGCTTATCGAGCACCGTTTTGAGATTGGCAAAAGCGTTGAAGTTGATCACCACCTTATCTTCTTTCGCGTTCTTGGTAGTCACCAGAATCACCCCGTTCGCAGCGCGCGAACCATATACCGCAGTGGCGGAAGCATCTTTCAGCACCTCGATAGACTGGATGTCGTTCGGGTTGATATTCTTCAAGTTGCCGCCGATGAATCCGTCTACCACAAGCAGCGGTTCCACGTCGGCAGTCACCGAGTTCACCCCACGGATGCGGATAGCCGCCGACTTCGAAGGATCGCCTCCTCCGGCAATGGATACACCAGCCAGACGCCCCTGCAAGGCATCCGACACGTTGGCCACCGGAGTGCTTTTGATGGCATCCGACGCTTTCACCGAAGCCACCGAACCCGTCAGGTCCGACTTACGCATCACGCCGTAGCCTACCACAACCACCTCATCGAGTGTTTGCGTATCTTCCAGAAGTTTGATGTCAAACTTCGTTTGCCCGTTTACTTTTATTGTCTGAGGTTTGTACCCGATAAAAGATACCTGAAGATTTCCTTTCGCAGGAACATCAGACAGTTTGAAATTGCCGTCCATGTCGGTAATCGTACCGTTGGTCGTTCCTTCCACAAGCACCGAAGCGCCAATCACCGGATAACCGTTATTATCGGTCACATTACCCGTGACCGCCAATTTTTGCCCGAAGGCACTTTGCGCGCATAACATGCAAAAAAGCAACATGCTCATTATGCCGCAAAACAATCTTTGTTTTGTCATAATAATAAACTTAAAAATACGAAGGTTTATATTAGAAATTACATTCGGCCGAAGCGTTGTTCGACCTTGCAAATATATCCTGAGATGCAGACAGGGAATGGCAAAAAATGTACATAATAGTTCAAAAATCATACATATACCACATACACAAGCGGATAAAAAAACCAACATCGAAACCCATTTATCGTATATATCAGAGAATTATGCTAACTTTGCACCTTTGAATAGAGTAAACAACCGACGTTATGGAACATCAACTGACCATTTACAACACTTTAGATAGAAAGAAGGAGCTTTTCGTTCCTCTCCATGCTCCGCATGTGGGCATGTATGTATGCGGACCGACAGTGTACGGAGACGCCCATCTGGGACATGCCCGCCCTGCGATCACGTTCGACGTGCTTTTCCGCTACCTCACACATTTGGGATATAAAGTTCGCTACGTGCGAAACATCACCGATGTGGGGCACTTGGAGCACGACGCCGATGAAGGGGAAGACAAGATAGCCAAGAAAGCGCGGCTCGAAGAGCTGGAACCGATGGAGGTGGTACAGCATTACCTCAACCGTTACCACAAAGCCATGGAGGCGCTCAACGTGTTGCCCCCGAGCATCGAGCCTCACGCTTCGGGACACATCATCGAGCAAATAGAGCTCGTGCGAAAGATTCTGGATGCGGGCTATGCCTACGAAAGCGAAGGTTCTGTATACTTCGACGTGGCGAAATATAACAAAGACCACCACTACGGCAAGCTGTCGGGAAGAAATCTGGACGATGTACTGAATACCACCCGCGAGCTGGACGGACAGAGCGAGAAACGCAATCCGGCGGATTTCGCCCTTTGGAAGAAAGCACAACCGGAACACATCATGCGCTGGCCCTCGCCGTGGAGCGACGGCTTCCCGGGATGGCACGCCGAATGTACCGCCATGGGACGAAAATATTTGGGCGAGCATTTCGACATTCACGGTGGCGGCATGGATTTGGTATTCCCGCATCACGAATGCGAGATTGCACAGTCGGTGGCCTCCCAAGGCGACGATATGGTGCGCTACTGGATGCACAATAATATGATTACCATCAACGGGACGAAGATGGGTAAATCGCTCGGCAACTTCATCACGCTCGACGAGTTCTTCAACGGCAGCCATAAGCTGCTCTCACAAGCATACACTCCGATGACAATCCGTTTCTTCATCCTTCAGGCACACTACCGCAGCACAGTAGATTTCAGCAACGAAGCGTTGCAGGCTGCCGAAAAAGGATTGCAGAGATTGATGGAAGCCGTTTCGGCACTGGAAAAGATCGCTCCCGCAAGCGCCAGCTCAGCCGGAATCGACGTGAAAGAACTGCGTGCCAAATGCGACGAAGCGATGAACGACGACCTGAACACGCCGATGGTGATCGCGCAGCTTTTCGAAGGCGCACGCATCATCAACAACGTGATTGCCGGAAACGCTACGCTCTCCGCCGACGATCTGAAAGCGTTGAAAGAGACTTTCCACCTTTTCTGCTTCGACATAATGGGACTGAAAGAAGAGAAAGGTTCGTCCGACGGTCGCGAAGCAGCCTACGGGAAAGTGGTGGACATGTTGTTGCAACAACGCATGAAAGCCAAAGCCAACAAAGACTGGGCTACTTCGGACGAAATCCGCAACACGCTTACCGCCCTCGGCTTTGAAATCAAAGACACGAAAGACGGATTCGAGTGGAAGCTGAATAAATAACAACATTACAGAAGCCGCAGCAGGCAATTATCATATTGCTTAGCTTCCTTGAGCCTTACCGACAGCGAGGACTGACAGGAGCCCGTCCGATAAGCAGTTTGAGAAACAGCAGGGGCAGGCTGTTTTTCTTTGAAGCAAGCGCTTAACCGAAAACCGGATATTAGAAACGGAAATCGAGTGAGGTTATACCGTTTGGAGTTGAATGAGGATGCGTAAAAACTCAAATACAGCGAAAATAAACTTCCAATCTGAGACTTGACCATCTTCAGTTGCCGTAAAAATAGCCCTATCATTACCTCAAAATGAAGTTTGACGGGGCCATTTGACGTGTGTCTCTTACAATCCGCAACTTTTCCGAGCGCTCAGTTTTGTTTTGGCATCCTCATTCTTTCTTTTTTCTGGTACGCCTTGCGAATCCTTCATCATCGGTTCTCTTTACGCCCTTCAACTACGTAATACTTTTTCTCAAAAACAATCGTCTCCCAAAAGGTCATATTCGACTGATCAATCCGACATTCGGAGCCTTTTGGAGGAAGTATTCCCCAAAAACCATATAACGCGAACTTTTTACCCGATTCAGAAGATTTTTCTTCCTCGACAAAGAGCGAATTAAACAACTACTACTTGATGATCAAAGAATTAACAAATCAGAAAGCAAACAATATTGCCGCCAGAGAAGCTTTTTCGAAAACGCCAAAATGCCAAAACGCCTATATGACTGTTTTGCAAACGATAACATAGAATCCGGAGGCTGCCGGAATTGAGAGCACTTACCGGGTCCGTTCTTCTTCTCCTCTAATTTTTGTTTAAAATATTCTTAATAAAAAGAAGAATCCGGCCTAAGCCGCCGGGCTCTTTCTTTCTCCATAATCTCGTATGGTATTAATAAAATTCGCTCCTCTCTTGATATCCCAACAGTAGAGCTGTCCCAATAAGTTCATTGTTCCGGCGATGAAGTCAGGTACACCATACCATTCATCTGATGGGATGCAGAGGTGGAAGCCGAAGTGCCTGGAGGATGAAGTCGGGCATGCCATACCATTCATGCTTCGGTACTACAATGTCGTCCGATTACACGCTCACTCATGGCACAGCCGCACAACACATCAAATATTCATTACATAGAAATCAGAAACCTCTACCATTAATCCTCAATTTTCGTTATAAAAAAGGGACTTCAAGTCATGAAAACGGACAGTGGAAAAACGCTACTCCGAAGGAGCCGATAAAAACAACTATAACACTAATAATCAATAACGTAACCAACCATACCAATAAAGAGTTGAATAAAAAAACAGTCATATAGGCGTTTTGGCATTTTGGCGTTTTCAAAAGTCTCCAAGAAACTCCGGAATTCTTTAAAAATCAGCTCCCACAGAAAACACAAAACCAGTAATATATTAAGACAATAAAACAACAAAAAGACACCGCGGAAAAATCCGTGATCGACAACCATTTCGTCGGTTCGTTCGAAAATCCCCATGTCTCGTTTCAAACACATCACAATATAAGAGTCATCATCCGAGAGAGAGTTTAAACATCCCCGTGTCCCGTTTCAAAGCCCACTGCCTTTTTTTCAAAGCCCACCGTGTTTGATTGCAAAGCCCGCGGGCTTTTTTTCAAAGGCGGCGGGCTTTTTTGCGGCAATCGCTGTTGTTTTTCACTTGTGAACGGAAGCCCATAATAATTGTTGCATCCTTGTATGACCACAGAGAATCGGATTTAGGAAGCCGTACTCCGCACAAGACATTCACGGCTATTTCCGATACGACCGATATAGACAACACAAGTATAAGTTGCTACAAATTCGGGAAAACTCATACACTCAAGATACCGATCTATCAACTTTTTGCAAAAATTCATTTATGGATATTTCATAGAGTGCGTGATCTTCCTATAACTATAACAACCATGAAAACGTTGTAAACCCTTATCCGTCATGGCTATGTGAAATAAAAATGATATGCTGTTTATATTGCCTTACGAAAGATATATAGAGTATAATAATCTGCAGCAAAACGGCACAATCCGCTTGATCCTAAATCTTCATTAGAGAATAAGGCCTGATGACGGTTTGAGATTAATGCAAGAAAAGGAGAAGAAGCTGCCGCTCTCCTCTATAAACAGATTACACCAAAGTTAGCGTGCATCTTTATTGAAATGCTTTTCCCGACACATTCGGCATCTTGTGCCAATGTGTCGGGAAAGAAGTTACCAACCTGCATTTTGCCCCAGATTACGGTTTTTGTTATATTCCGACTGAGGGATGGGGTACAGATTCATCTTTTCTTCCCAATGACGGGTTTCGAGCAGTTCTTTCCGGTAAACAGGAACTCCGTTTTCCAACGTTATATTTACCCGGTATATCTCTTTGGTTTTCTCCCCTATCTTCCACCGACGGATGTCCCAGAAACGATGGTCTTCGAAAGCCAGTTCCACGCGACGCTCACGACGAATGCTTTCAGTAAAGGCATCGCCGGTAGCATCTATTGCCGGCATCTTGGCGGCAGCACGCACCTCGTTCAGTGCGGCACGGGCAGACAACAGATGCTCCGCATCAGTATAATCGGCTCCTTTCCACGCATTCATCGCTTCGGCATAGTTCAACAGCACTTCCGCATAACGGAATATAACGAAATGATGAGGTTTCTTCTTCTCTTTCGAAGGGGTCAGCGAAACAGTTTCGTTCATGTACTTCTTCAGGTAATAGCCTGTTTTCGTAGTTCCGGCAGTACCTCCACCGTCTTTGCCTCCTTCGTATGCCTCAATGGTCGATCCCATCCATTCGTCACCATTGCAAAGAACCGTTTTGTAGAAACGCGGATCGCGGTTTTCGTAAGGATTCTGACCGGAAGCCAGCGTATTCCAATCGAATTCCGTACCATCCGCCATCTGAAATGCATCCACCAGATTTTGAGTAGGCACATTGCCTGTGTTTCCTTTCTCATAGCTGATGGGAAGGTTTCTTGCCTCAAAGTCAAAACTGTCTCCATTGCGGCGTTCGAAAATCAACTGCGAAGACTTCAGAACATCATTGCCGCCATTTTTATCGTACAACGGGTCTTTATCAATCGCAGGCAATTTATAACGCCCTTCCTTAATCAGTACATAAGCTGCATCCGCAGCCTCTTTCCAACGCTGCGCGTCCTGTCCGGGATTGTGCAAGGGACTTGCCGCATAGAGCAGGACACGGGCTTTCAAAGCCTGCGCCGTTCCTTTGGTCACACGTCCGGTTTCCGCCCAGAAATCTTTATGGCTGGCCGGCAGCTTGGCGGCAGCCTCATCGCATTCTCCGCAGATGAAACGGATAACTTTATCGAAAGGAGTCTTCTCGACCGAATTGATTTCATCAATCGTATACGTGCGCGTAAGCAAAGGAATATCCCCATAGCGTTTCGCCAGTTCGAACAAATAGAAAGCTCTCAACACCCGTATTTCATGACCGTACATTTCGGCTTTGGCTATATCTTCCTCATACGTATCGTTCCAGCGGAAACGCTCCAGCCGTTCAGCGGAATAATTCTCCAGAAAGGAGTTGCAGGCACGTATGGCGCCATAGTTCTTCTCCCAGGCGTTGTCCACCGCATTGTTGGGGTTCCACGCATTGTTGTAAAACACATGGATGTTGTTGTCGCTCCATACATACACCGAGTTATCGGTAGCCGACTCGCGCAACGCTCCGCCAATACCTCCCAGTTCATCGGGGAGCTGGCTGTAGACATACGTCGCCAGTCCCTTTACATTATTGAAATAAGAATATGCTTCTTCTTTAGTGAGTCCCGTCGATTCGTCCAGTTCGAGCAAACTGCAAGCGGACACGGAAAGCAGCAATCCTGCCATCATGATATATTTTCTCATCGTTCTTTTCTTTAGAAGTTAATATTCAAGCCGAAGTACACAGCGGTCATATCTGGATAGTTTACTTTCAGACTTTCACTGTTCAGGTATTTCACATGGTCCAACGAAAAGAGGTTATTGGCACGGGCGTATACCTGCACTTTTTCCATCTTCACTTTCTTTATCCATTCCGCCGGCAGATTATAGTAAACATTCAGGTTACGGAGCTTCAGATAGCTTCCGTTTTCCAACCACTGTGTACTATTGCGGAAATTGTTGGCATTGTCTTCCGTAGTCAACCGGGGAACATTGGCAATGTCTTTGGTTTCTTCTGTCCACCGGATTTTATCTTTCAGATACCATTCGGATATATTGGTATTGTTGCGCAACGGCCAGTACACGCTCGGCGTATTGAGCATCACGCTGTAACGACCGATACCCTGAAACAAAGCGTCTATGCCGAAACCTTTGTATTCGAACCCTAAACTGATGCCATAATATATTTCGGGCAGCATCGAGGAATGACCGATGGCTTTCATATCATTCTTATCGATCACTTTGTCGCCATTGAGGTCTTTGTATTTCACATCGCCCGGACGGACTTCCGAGAATCTCTGCACGGGACTGTTTTTGATATCCTCTTCATCCCGGAAATATCCGATAGCTTCCCAACCGAACACCTGTCCCAACGGATAGCCTTTTGCCGACAGATAAGAATAGGGCTGATAACCTTCGCCGTTTTCTTTCACATTGCTTCGTACATAAGAGAAGTTCACTCCTGTATAATACTGAAAGTCCTTATGCTGTTTTTTCCACATCACACTTCCATCTACCCCTTTGGTATCGACCCTGCCGGCATTCATGTTGGGCACTTGGACGCCGATAGCAGATGAAATCAAGCCGCTGCCATCGATCAGTATGTTCGAACGGCGGTCGTAGAATCCGTCGACCGAAAGAGACAAACCTTTGAACAAAGACATGTCTACACCAATATTGTACTTGTCGGCTACTTCCAAATCCAGTTTATTCATGGCAAGCACACCCTCTTTCAGGCTCAATCCGGCTGTGGTATTTCCATCCTGAAAATGATAGGAACCGCTTCCCACCCAATACTGTCTGTCTTGTGCGTAATCGTAAAAGTCGAAACCCGAACGGCCGTATGAAACGCGCAGCTTCAAATAGTCGACTGCGGCAACATCTCTCATAAAGCCCTCGTTAGAAAGCATCCATGCAGCAGAAACAGCGGGATAGAAACGGTATTTATCATTTTTTCCGAGCACACTGCTTCCGAAGCAGTTGGCTACCACGTCGACCATATAACGATTGTCATAGCTATATCCTACCGTACCGATAATGTATTGGCGGTAGCGGCTGTTGTTCGCTCCGCTCAGCGTCATCGACTCATGGCGAAACAATGCCGAAGCACTCAGGTCATGTTTCTCCCATGCGCGCCGGTAGTTCACCTTACCTTCAAAGTTGGCATGTATATACTGGTTTGCCAAACCTCCGTTATCTATTTTAAGTTCGTCGTTCGCATTACCATAATAAGTATAAACAGGAGCTCCATCCATCCCTTTATCTACTGTCTGATAACGGAATCCTTTCTTAGCCTGTTCTCTATAAGTAGCATTGTTGTCGTAGGCAACAGCCAATTCGGCACTCAATCCGCGAGTCAATACCGATAAGTCTTGAGTCAACCGCAAATCCGCCTGCAACATCCGTTGATTCAGTTTATAATATCCCACATCTGCCAAAGCTGCTATCGGATTTGTTTTCAACACATGGCTGCCTCCCCATTCTCCTTGTCCGGTATGTATCGGGAAAGCGGCAGCCGGAGTATTATAAAGCAATCCGAACAATGTACCTTCGGACGTAGAAGGACGCTTTGTTTCACGCAGCATACCCAACATATTCAGCTTTAGCCGGGTTATGTCTGTAATATCCACATCCAGATTCATGCGAAGATTCAGGAAATACTTCTTCATTTGCGAATTATAGCGATCGGTATAATCGGTATATTTCGGATTCAGCAATCCCATATCATTTTTATAGTTTAGGGCAGTGAAATAGCGCAGACGTTTTCCGCCTCCACGAAACAGGATATCCAATTGGTGATTCGTGGTGTGATTGCGCAACGCTTCTTTTTGCCAATCCACATTCGGATAGAGATCGGGATGACCTCCATCCAGAAAACCCTCTTCATCCATATCGGGTGCCAGTCCGTCGTTTCTCAGAGCTTCGTTGCGGGCTTTCGCATACGTGTACGCATCGGCAAACTCAGGTTGGTTGACGGGCAATCCCAGACCGAATTTATAATCTACCTTGATTTCCTTCTGCGAGTATTTTCCCCGCTTCGTAGTAATCAGTACGACACCGTTCGCACCTCTTCCTCCCCAGAGAGCGGTAGCCGCTCCGTCTTTCAGTACCGTTACCGATTCTATCTCCGAGAGGTTGATATATTCCAGCGGGCGGGCAAAGCCATCCACCACGAACAATGGCGTAGCCCCGTTCAGCGAGCCGCGTCCACGCACATTCAAGCGGGATTTCTCCGCATCCCAGCCGGTGTTCTGCATTACACTCAATCCCGGCAGCAAACCGTAAAGTGCATTGTATGGGCTGACCGTCGCATTCTTTTCGAGCTCCTCCGAATAGATGGCAGAAACCGACTGCGTTTTCCGCCATTCGGTCGTAACACGCGTGCCCATATCGATGTTCTTGTCTTTATCTTTCGTATTCTGAGCCATTCCCGAAGCAGCAAACGTCAGCGAGAAGGCTATGATATAAATTGATTTATTCATACTCTGTTCTTTTTTATCCGTATTTCTGCTTATTACCAACCGGGATTCTGTATCAATCCGTACTTTTTATTAATCTCATTCACCGGTAGAGGAAGCAGGAAATATTTATTATTCCATTTGTCCGGTTTTGCGTATTGGCGTGTCTCCGCCATCTCGGTAGAAATTTCATAAGAGAATTTATCGGGATTCTTCGGAGCTTTCTTTATAATAAGCCGCGAGAGCTGTTTGGTGAAAACATCCGAACGCTTCCAACGAATGAGGTCGAAATAACGAACTTCCTCGTATCCGAACTCAACGGCGCGCTCACGCAAGATCGCTTCACGGAGTGTCTCTCCGGGAGGCACTGAAGCTGAAGTAATCGAAGGCATACCTGCACGTTTTCTGATCAGATTCACATAATCGTATGCCGTTCTGCCCGAAGCGTCGGCACCCGAAGCTTTGCCCAACTCGTTCATCGCCTCAGCTATATTCAGATAGACTTCGGGTAACCGGAGCAGCGGACAGGTATAAAACTTGCCGTTTACCTCATCGTTGAAGTTGCGAATGAACTTTCTCATCGCAAAGCCGTTGTAACTCATCTTTCCACTGTTGTATGGAGCTTGTTTGGCTCCTACATAGATTTCCACTTTCTGGCTTCCTTTGAACTTATCCTGATTCACCGCCACAGTTTCGTACAGTCGTATATCACGGCGAGGCTTTCCATTGTTATCGAAAAAGGGGAAATCTTTGTGATTTTTGTTGTTCCAGTCGAACTCCGTTCCGTCATTCATTTGGAACATATCGACATAAGTCAGCGTAGGCGAGGCAACCCCGTACCTGATCTGTGCGAAAGGAGTCTTTCCGGTCATATAGGTTGTAAACCGACGCGAAGAGATAAGCGTTTCTTTGTTGTTACGTTCAAAGTATCCGGCTACGAAGTCTTCGCGAGGATTGCCCGTATTCACCAGCCGATAAGCATCCGCATACTCTTTGTTTTTCTTCAGAAACTCCTGCCCGGCGTCTAACGCCTTTTGCCATCTATCTGCCGAATAGCCTCCGTACCACACAAAATGCCGGGCCGCAGCCTCCCCTTCCATATAAGGTTTATCCGCATTGAACAAAGGGCTGGCAGCAAATTGCAGCACTCTCGACTTCAAAGCCAGCGCAGCGGCGGCAGTCACACGTCCGTCTTCAGCTGCATCTACCTCCCACGGCAAGACCGATGCAGCTTCGTCCAACAGCGACACAATCTTATCCACGGTCTCCTGCACAGTCATGCGAGGCATTTTCATATCATCGCTCGCCTTATACGCATGGTCTATCCAAGGCATGCCGCCATAGTAACGCAGCATCTGCGTATAATGATAAGCGATAAGCACTTTCGCTTCCGCCTTTCCTACCGCTTTTTCTTCGGCAGTCATGTCGGGCACGCGGTCTACATTTTCCAGATACACATACGCACGTCGTATGCCGTAGACAGGACCGACTCCGACAGTGCGGCCGTCTACGTCCAGACGATAGGGAAGATGTTCTAAAAAAACGGAAGTACCGTCTACCGTACCGGTATAAAACTTCGGAGCTCCTTTTTTAGTCCAGTCGGCAAGATCGGTCAGTATTTCCAGTACGCCATAACCCATACGTCCCTGCATAGGCAGAAAATCGGGCAACGAATGATACACTTCCGCCAATGCCTGCTCCGCATAAACCTTTTTATTGAAAACCGAGTCGATATTCAGCTCGTTACTCAGCGGTTTGTCCAAAAACTTCTCTCCAAACTTGATGTCTTCGCATCCGGCGAGCACACCGCACAGCAGTAGAGAAAGGCAACCTATATATTTCTGATAGTTTTTCATCATCTCTCTATTATTAGAAGGTTAAGTTTATTCCTACGTTATATATCTTGATAATGGGATACGAGTCCGCATCGTCCGGACGGGCCTCGGGATCCATGATATCAAACTTGTCGAAGGTCAGCAGGTTGTATCCCGTCAACTGAATGCCCAATTGGCGTATGCCGAGTTTCTTGAGCAACTTCTTATCCGTAAAGTTGTATCCAACCGTCATATTCTTGAGTTTGAGATAAGACGCATCGCGCACCCACAACGAAGAAGCACGCATATTATACACGGCGTTCGTTTCGGTAAAGCGCGGCGTAGTAGCGGTTTGGGCAGTTTCGGGCGTCCATCGCGTGTCAGCGTGGAATTTCATCAGTCCGCGTATCTTCCCATTACCGAAAGGTTCTCTAAAAGCCCCATTCAGCAACAAAGAACGCTCGGCAGTAGCCGTCCAGTTCATCGTAAGAAAGAATCCTTTATAGTTGACTCCATAATTCAATCCGAACGTATAAGCCGGACGAATGGGATGCCCGATGACAGTCTGATCGTCAGAGGTTATCTTTTCGTCGTTGTTCAAATCACGATATTTCACGTCGCCCGGTTTCACCGGTACACCGGGATCGGGCAATCCGTCAATCAAAGAGCCGTCTTGCCGGAAGTCTTTCTCACCATAGAAACCGTCCGCCACATAACCGAACAGAGTTCCCACCGGATGTCCGGTACGCCACATATAAGGCTCGTTAGGCTCCACTTCATCCTGAAAGACAATCTTGTTTTTAGAATAAGACACGTTTCCATTGATATGATAACCCACTTCACGGATTTTGTCGTTCCACTTCACCTCTATTTCATATCCCTGATTCTTCACCTTTCCCATATTTACGGCAGGTAATATCGCTGAGGTCAAGCCCGTTAGCAAAGGAATGGTTTTGCGGTTGATCAGAATGTCTTTACGCTCTTCACGGAAATAATCCAGAGACAGCTTCAAACGGCTCTTCAGGAAATGAACATCCATACCGTAGTTCTGTTTCAATGCCGTTTCCCATGTCACCCCAGGATTTCCCAGACGTTTTTCCAATGCCCCTAAAATAAGCGCCTTGCTATTGTAGCCGAAGTTAAATCCATGCTTGTTGTTGTTCCATCCGTCCACACCGCCTAAGTTGACATCGTAAGAGTCGGGCAGGAACAAGAAACGGTTGCTTCCCAAATTATCATTACCTACCAGACCGACAGAGGCACGCAGCTTGAGATAGTCCACCACTTTCTGTTTTTTCATAAAAGCCTCTTCGGAAAGAATGTAGCCGACAGAGCCCGCAGGGAATGCACCGAAACGCTTACCGGGAGCAAAGTTCTCCGAACCGTTGTATCCAAAGTTGAACTCAGCCATATAGCGGGACTTATAGTCGTATGTAAGGCGGCCTACAAAACCTACATAAGCCGAAGGAACTCCCACCCACTGGGAAGGATAGTATTTCTTGCTTTGGTTGTAAAGAAGCAATCCGCCCACATTATGGCTGCTCCATTTGCGCTTATAACGCAAACTAGCCTCCAGATACCAGTTGCGACTGCGGCTCGTATGCTCGTCATATTGCAGGTTTCTGTTCGCTCCCTTTATCTTATAGACTACTTCCTTATTAAAATCAGGCGAGTCGTATCCCAAAGCAGGGTTTTCGAGCGAAGAACGGTAGAAAGGCAGATGTTGCTCCACTTCCCCTTTGCGCTGTTTGGTGAAACCATATCCGGTATTATAAGCGCCCTTCACCTCCATAGAGAGTCCTTGAGTGATAAAGTCGAGTTTCTGATTGAGCAGCAAATCAAGGTTCATCGTATTTTGGATAGCGGTGGAATATCCCGTACCATACACTTTCGGCAACGCGCTGTTGCCCAGATTAATCTTATTATGGAAACGCTCTTCGGGAGTAACGATCAACTGTCCGTCTATCACTCCGGGACTGCTGAAAGGCGTCGTCTGGTTGATCAACGTCCAGATGGAATTTACCGCATCGCCAATGATCGGTTCGTTCCGGTTTCCCACAACTCCGCCTATTCCTATTTTCAGCGTTGTAGTCTTGGTAGCGTTAAAATCGAGATTGGCCCGGTAATTATACCGCTTATATTTGTAGTTGTTATCGTAGTCCAGACCTTTGAATTGTTTCAGCAAACCGTTCTGAAACAGGAATCCCAATGAAACGAAGTAGCGCACATCTTTCGTTCCGCCCGAAATGTTCACATTGTGCTGTGTCTGTACAGACATCCTCTTCAACAGAAATCTGCGCCAGTCGATACTTGGGTAAAGCAAAGGCTCGTCGTTCAGCCGGAAACGTTCGATGGAATACTTATCAAACACCATATCCTCTTCCGAGGCATTGGATTTATCGTTGGTAATAATCTCGTTGCGCAGCGTGGCATACGTATAGCTGTCCGCCATCTCAAGCATGCGCGTAGGCATCTGCACACCCACCGATGAGTTTACCGATATCTTGGTCTTACCCTCCTTTCCTCTGCGGGTGGTAACCAGTATTACACCGTTCGCGCCACGCACACCGAAAACGGCTGTGGCGGAAGCGTCTTTCAGCACCGTCACGGTCTCTATTTCATTCGGGTCCATTTGGAAAAACGAGCGTTCCACACCGTCTACAAGAATCAGAGGCGATGAAGCCCCTTCGGTGAGTGAACCTACGCCACGGATAAAGACTCTCGGGTCTTCTTTGCCGGGTTGCCCGCTCGTTTGTACGGACGAAAGTCCGGTAATCTGTCCTGCAAGTGTATTGGCTACACTGGCATTCGGAGAACGCACCAGAGCTTCATTGTTCAATGCCGAAATGGCGCCCGTAAGCGTCTCTTTCTTCTGGGTGCCATAAGCCACCACCGTCACTTCCTGAAGCTCGTTGGCGATTTCTTTCAGCACGATGGAAATATTCTTTTGTCCGTTTAATCGTACTTCCTGCGTCTCGTAACCTATAAAAGAGACTTGCAGAACCGCTTTCTGAGGATTATTCACTTGCAAACGGAAAGTCCCGTTCACATCTGTTATGGCACCGTTCGAAGTACCTTTCTCTTTCACATTGGCGCCGATCACCTCCAACCCGGATTCATCGGTCACCGTTCCTGTCACGGGTACTTGCGCCCATGCCGTAAAAGCGGAAAACATCAGCACAAACGAACCGATGAACCTCTTCCACTCTTTCAATCTGATCTGTCTATTCATACATAGAAGATTTAACGGTTATAAGGATTATATTAAACTATTTTAGGCGCAAAGCTAAAGATAATCAAGAGTACAAAAATCAGGAATAGTACTCAATATGTACAATATTGTACATATATAAGTACACTAAGGCTTTCCGATCAAGGATTTCACGAAAAAGAGTCTATTCTTTTTTTTACATCTCTTCAATAAAATCAAGTGTGTTGCAATTAATTCATCCAATTGCCGGCTTTGATTGAAGACTGTTAGAAAAGCAAACTGAAAACAAACACCATCATATCCATATATGCCCACCGTGGTGGCTATATATGCCTACCACGGTGGATATATATAGTCACCATACATGAGTATATATACTCACCGGACTGACTATATATGTATACCGGAGCAGATCAATATGCACATGAATTACACCGCTTTCTTCAGCACCATCTCCACCGGCTGCCCGTGGATGCAAGTCACCGTTACCACAGTCTGCCCGTCGCGTTCCGACAGGCTTACGTTTTCGAGGGATGACGCGAGTGTCCATCTTCCTTTCAGAACGATCTCTTTCCTTATCGGTCGGCTCGGCTCTTTGGTCGTATAGGTTTTCTCACGGATGTTCAGATTCGGGTCGCACACGCTCATGCGTACTCTGCCGTCGGCTTCGGCAACATACATCAACATCGTCTCGGCCGGAATGAATGTGACAAAGCTGCCTGCTGCGGGACGGTAATCGTCGAAGGCAGCGTATGCGGTAATGCCTGTCTGCTTATCGTAAACGGCATGAGCCGAGCGGTCGCGGCAGAGAAGCTGATAGGGAGATTCCTTCCGGGCTTTTTGCAGTTCCTCCGGTGACGGCTGGATAAGTACCATATATTCGTAAGAGCCGTCTTTCGGCGCTTTTCCGTGTTCGATCCATGCCGAAGCGAAAGTACCCACGGTCTTGGCGCGCGTCTTTTCATGGCGGGACTCTTGCACGGCAATCTGCGAGCGGACTGTTCCGTCGGCTACATGGTAGTAATTGCCGTAACCGTCGTACAACCAATAATCATCTTCACCCGCATGCGGGAGTTTCGCATCATCATCCGTCCGGGACAGGGATAACGGCGGCAAAGGAGCCGGTTTCTCCGTTGCCTTGCCATTGTATTTCGTTTGAAACAGGGTCGTTTCGGTGGGATGTTCCGCATTACTGTTCGTAATTCCCGTGCCCAGACACACCATGCGGTTGTCGAAGCAGAAGACGGATTTGCGCGCCACAAAGTCGGGCGTAAAGTTCTCCAGATTACGCTCCATCAGCTTCATGGCAAACATGCCGTTCATTCCCCCAAGCGAACTGCTCCCGGAGAAGTTCTCGGCGGAGTGTGCCATTGTCGTTCCCTTCAGCGGACTATCAAGAAGCTCGAAAGGCAGATGAATCGTCGTTGTTCCGGGCAGGCGATTCCAGTTCCAGCCTTCCTGTACGAATCCACTCCCGGCACGCGATACGGGATTACCCCTACCCATGATCTGTACCGAACCGTAACTTTGATAACGCCCGTAGCGATTGTCTCTGGCATAAATCTCCGCTCCCCACACATCGGTGGTATATCCTTTCAGCGTCACCATCCAACCGGCACGGCGGAAGATGCCTGCCGAACCGTAGTTGTAGACGAAGAACCCCTGCGGATCCCCGGCAGGCTTCACTCCTTTCTCTCTGAAAAGACGGGCGTTCGGAGTGTCACGCTTATGTAGCAGGCGCAGATAGTCGGCAGCCAGCCCGCGATCGAACGAATCACCCGCGCCGGACAAATCGCCCGACAAGGCAATCTGCGCGAAAGCCTCCACGTCGTCCGCCCCCATCTTTCCGCCGAAGGGATGACGTCCGCCGATACCCGTTCCCCACTCATGCAGGTTGCTATAATTGCGGATGGCTATAAAGGCGGATTTGAGATGCTGCCGTGCCTCTTCGGTCAGCTCGAACGAAGTGCCTCCCGTAAAAGCGACAAACTGTCCGATGCCGGCAAGCGCTCCCGTCGTATAAGCCGGATAGAACCCTCCGTGGTGAAAAGTCGTTCCGTCTACCTTGATACCCCCAAGCGTGCCGGGCGTATAACGCAGCGACGAGGAGAGCCAGCGCGATAATCCGCGCAACGCCTGCTCCTGCTTCCGCCGATCGGGGAACATCATGGCGGAAATCGTTTTAGCCATCAGCAATGTATGCCATGAATCGAGCAGTTCGTCACGGTCGGGCGGACAAGGCCGGCGGGTTTCCTGAAGCGCAGCCCAAAAACGCAATGTGGACAAGTACTCATCCCTGCGGGGATGGCGGTAAATCTCTTCGCGCATCAGCCATGCCGTGGTATAAATCTTACGTACCTGATAGCCGTAATGGTGGTTCGTCCCCATGCCGCTGCCGAATGAGAAGCCCTGATCGATAGCGTAATCGAACACCGTAAAATAGTTTGCTTTCGAAGCCTCCTTCCCGTTGCAATAAGCATCATACGCAAAGCCGGAGAGCATGGTTTCTATATTGTTCCACGACATCTCTCCCTTCTTCTTATCCTGCTCGTCGGGGGCAACTATCGGAGCGCCGATAAATCCCGTACCTGCCGCCGAAGGTGCGATTCCCGCGTTTTCGAAAGTCCGGTAAGCAGCATCGACACTCCCTTTGGGCGGTGTCTTTACATCCAGATACTCCGTCAAGCGGGCCTCTACCGTTTGCAGCTCTTTCTTCTGCGAAGCGTTCAGCCTCGAAAGCAACGGAATATCATACGTCTGTTGCTCCCACTTCCACACCAGACACCAATGCCACAAGTTGCGGTTTGCCAGCCCGTTATTAGCGGGAAGCTGCTGGTCGGGCGTGGTGCGTGCGTTCATCTTCTTCTCCGGAAAGGTGAGACGGTCGATAAAAACACGTCCTTTACGTTCGGGGGCAACAAGGCGGTAAGCCACAACCGGCTTATCTCTTTTCTCACCCCTCATATACTCGAACGAAATCCAGCAAGCCCGCCAGCCCGCATACTGAAGGCGGTACGAAAACTCGTAGGAAACCTCTCCCGCCGGATTCAGAAATTCAAACCGGATGGAGTCGCCCTGAGGCTTCTCATTGTATATCCAAAGCGTAATGCCGTACTGCTGTTCGCGCTTGGCGTTCAACGAGAGGGGAGCTGTCTTTACATCCAGCGTAGAGCCGGGCTGAAACTCCCACAGGAGACTTTGCTTGCCTTCTTTATAAAAAAGATAAGAGGTCTTTACTTCTCCTTTACCCCCGGTGGTGAATCCGGCAGGCACTCCCTCTTCGAAGCCGAAAAACTGCCCGAAGGAAGAAACGAATGCAGGAATAGACAACAACAGAGTCAGACAATACTTTTTCATGGGGATTATAATCTTTTTAGTGTGAATTGTAATGTACCAAAACCTCTCTTGCTAAACAGGCTTTTAGGCAGAGAGGCTTTGGATTTTGTTTCAGAAGATTCATCGGACACCTGCAACCGTCTTATTCATAAGGTATATACTCAGAGAGAATCTTCTCCTTGTACCAAGGATCGTCTATCTCTTTCAGTATCGTTCCCATCCGGCGGTAAAGGCTTTTCACCACATCGGGATGCTCTTCCAATGGGAGGTTACGCAGTTGGTACGGGTCGTTCAGATCATCGAACAGCAGGCTCTTAGTCAGTTTCTTCGTCTCACGGTCGATGTACAACGCCAGCGTATAGCGTGCCGTCTTGACACCCCTCGAAGCCGGGAAGTAACTCTGCACCAGCCCCTCCGAATCTTTCTCTCCGTCCATATTCTGAATATACAAAGCCGCGTCAGGACGAACCACATCCGCTTTCTCATCAAAGAAAAGAGGAGCGAAGTTGCGTCCCTGCACTTCGGAAGGAATCGCGTCGCCCAGTCCGCACAATCCCAACACGGTAGGCATGATGTCCGGCGAAGAGAGCAACAAATCGTCCACCCGAGGCTGTATCTTGGCCGGATAACGGACGATGAACGGAATATTCATCGACTCCGAATAAGGAGAATTCTTCGGGTCGTCCGTGCGCTGACTGCACATCGTCTCGCCGTGGTCGGAAGCAAAAATGACAATCGTATTCTTGTCTGCCCCTATCTCCTTCAACGCTTCCAGAATCTGTCCGAACGCACGGTCTACCCCGGTGACGGAAGCAAAATAGAAAGGAGCCGATTCTGCCTTTTTCATGCTCAGGTCTACATTCGGGCGAATGAGCAGGCTGTCCAACGGACGGTCTTTATATAGGTTATAGTCCTGTTCTTCGCAGTCGCTCAACGAACGGTAAGGACTGTGAGGCGGATTCATGCCTACCATGATGAAGAACGGCTTTTTCGTATCGCGCACATTGCCTTCATTCTTCAGGTAAGAAACCACCTTACGCGCTTCATGCAGGGGCGACCACTCCTTCGGGTCGTGGCGCACACCGTCGGTATCCCAGTAATGCGGGTTCTTATGCTCATCAAACGTGCCGTAAGAATACCAGTAATTGAAACCGTGGCGGCGTTCTTTCGGCGTATAGGCATCCCATACCGGACGCTTGTCTTCCACATATTGTCCGGGACGTGCCGGGTCGTTCGGGGTGGGGAAGTCGGCATGCAGCTTACCGAAGTAAGCACAGTCGTAACCCGCTTTCGAGAAAACGTCTCCGATACACTCCGCATCTTCGCGTAAAGAGCTGATAGGGCGGGTGGAATTACAGTTCAACGGTACACCGCTGCGGTTGGGATACATGCCGGTGAGCAACATTCCCCGGTGCGGACTGCTCAACGGGCAGTTGCTTTGCGCCGAAGTAAGTACCACCGACTCGCGGGCAAAAGCATTGAGGTTGGGAGTATGTACGGGATCGCCCTGAAAGTTCACCTTATCGCGAAACGCCTCCTGACTCCATATACCCAAAGCCTGATTGCGGTATTGGTCGGGGAATACATAAATGACATTGGGATGTTCGGTTGCCTGCACCGTCTGTTTCGGAGCTTTGCAACCCTGTGCGGCGACAATTGTCAGTCCGCTCATTAAAAAGTTTATCTGTTTATTCACGATAATGAATGATTAAAGAGTTATTAAAGCATGGCAAGCGCAGACTTCATTCCGCACGGCATGAGTCGACCTTGCCGGGCGTAGATTGTAAATACAACATCCCTTTGTTTTACCCCTGTTTCATGAAGCAGAAGGGGGAGAAACAAAGGGATGGAATCTAAAGAAATCTATTTATCAGGAAGTTCATTTCCAATATTCTATTTAGAGATAGTCTCCAATTCTTTCTTTCTGTCGAGCGCTTCCAGAAAATAATAGTCGGCATAGTTCAAGGGAACATCGATCTCCTGCCCGTGCGGGATGCTTCCTACCGAGTGCATCAGGATAAAGTTTCCGTTTGTTCCCACCTCCGCACGATAAGCGGGTGAGCCGAGACTCTCCATAATTTTGTCGGCAGTCGCTTTATAGCCGTTGCCGGGAAGGTATCCGTCGAGCTCGTACAATGCCGAAGCCGTACAAGCAGCAGCCGAAGCGTCGCGGGGTTCGTCAGGAATGTTCGGAGCGTCGTAATCCCAATAAGGAACCAGATCGGCAGGAAGATTCTTATGATTGAAAATGAAATCGTATATTTTTTGCGCCTGCTCCAGATATTTCTTATCCTTTGTGTAGCGATAGCAGGTAGTATACCCGTACAGGCCCCATGCCTGTCCGCGAGCCCATGAAGACTCATCGGCATATCCCTGTGCTGTTTGCCGTTTGCGCACTTCTCCTGTCTCCGGATCATAATCTACCACATGGTAGCAACTGTTGTCGGCACGAAAATGGTATGCCAAGGTAGTATCGGCATGCTTCACAGCAATGTTATAGAAAGCAGAATCTCCTGAAAAAGCGGTCGCTTCGAACAACAATTCGAGATTCATCATGTTGTCGATAATCACCGGACATTTCCATCCGCGCGTACCTTGCCATCCCCTGTCGGCGTCCCACGACTGGATAACGCCTGCTCCCGGACGGAAACGGGTGGAAAGAGATTTCGCAGCTTCCACAATCACATCCTTATATTCGTTCTTGCCGGCGAAGCGATATCCGTTCAGATAGCTGCACCCTATCATAAAACCTACGTCGTGATGCCATTTCAGATATTTCACCGAGTCCAGAGCTTCGGTATATTTTACTGCGAGCGGCAACCACTTCTCATCTCCCGTCAGCTTGTAAGTGAGCCACATACTTCCGGGAAAGAAACCGGAGCACCAGTCGTCGATGGGAATGTAAGAGATGCTTCCGTCTTTTTTGATGGTCCTCGGATTCAGAATCTTTCCGGAGGCCTCGATCAGATCGGTTTGAAGAGTGTGCTGAGCCACAGCATTGTCGATGTTGTCCTGAATGAAGTCAGCCTCCACCTTCTTTTGTCCACCGCAACTCGTCAAAATCAGAAATGAAATTCCTAATGAGCTAAGAATTGTTTTCATAATACACGGATTATTTTGTTAAGTGATTAATTTTCCGGCAGCAAAAATACAGCATAAAATCAGAAAGCACCTTCCTAAATAATCCAATTGAAGGACAACTTTGGTACATTTCAGAGGATTGCCGTCCCGCAAACTCTTCAAAACGTTTGCAAACATAGAACATTAGGATGGATCATGCCTCCCAACGCACAAACCGACTCAGCTCCTATTTAATAATCGATGTCAACGGATGACGATTGCCTTTTACGGAATTGAGAAAGGCTTTTGCAGAACCAAAATTAAGGAACAGATCCAATCTGACTGGAAGATGATTCTCGTCGTCTGTTACAAAGAAAGTAATCACTTCTTTCTGCTTCCCTTTCTTGTTATATTCGACCAACGAGAAAACAAGGCAGCGATACGTCACCCCGTTTTCCGCCTTTACATTCTCTTTTCCCCGGTAAATGAGCGTTTGCTCCTCCACTTTGCGTCCGGTGGCCATCGGAAACTTTATTTTATCTCCCGGTTTATAGTCTGTGGGATTATAGGAACGAGCTTGTGCAAGGATGCTCAACATATCGTAAATACAGCGGCTGTCACTTTCTTCCGACTCTTGCACTTCGCCGTCGCGGTGCGTACGCTTCTGTTTGACATGACAAAGCCCTCCCCGGTATGAGAACCACGCTTCATCTACCGTATACCGTTTCCCTTCTTCAGCTCCTTTGCGGAAGTAGAGCGGTTCGAGCTTTTCACCCATGACACAGGTGAGCGTGTCGCGCATCTTGAAAAAGAAATCCGCGCGTTTACTTCCCACCGCAATCAGATTCATCCGGTATGCAGACTTCGAGTTATAAGTAGTGGCATTGGTCGTCAGACTGGCAACTCCGGCCTTCACCCAAACAAACTTCCAGTTGAAGTACAAATCGTACATGACTTGTTCGCCGGGCTGAAACGCATTGTTCTTTGCCTCACACTGAGCGTTGGCAGGCAAGGGAAAGATTCCTGCCAACCATACCAACAAACCTATGGCTACTCGCCGCATACGGTCAGCGGCGGTTACGCTCCCGCCTTTCTCTATTCCTTTGTCTCTTGTCTTCATCTGCTTTCTGTTTTTTTAGTTCATCCGGTTTTTGCCTGTCTGCGGGAGTAGTGTGGATATCCCAGCTTTGCGTGGCCTCCCACAGCGCTTTGTATTCCAAAATATTCGGATAATAATAAACTTCTTCAGGTTGCACCCCCCCGGCAAAATCTCCGGTATCCCACTCACCGTTTCCATTCCGGTCGTTAATCAACCTGGCTCCGTACTTTCCGGGATTCAAGAAATAGAAGTCAGCCATTCCATCGATTACCCTCCGTCTGCGCACTACTTTATCTTGTGCGTCGAGTAACTCGACAAATGCCTGAGGATCTGCTCCGGTTATACTGAAATGGAGTGTGAAATAGTCGTCTTCGCTACGCACTTTAAAACTTTGCCTTACTTTATCGGTACACAAACCGTATATGCCGCGAAACGCAGCAGAATCCACCGAAAGTTCATACTCGGCAGTCGGTTCCCAGTCATAATATAAATTAAACTTTCTTATATTCGACGAATCTCTTTCGAAATCAAAAGACAAATCTTTCCACAGCGTATCGACTTTCTGGCGCAAATGGATGGACGAACGCTCGAAACGGGCTATCGGCTCTTCGAAATTGATGGAGATAGAGCCATACACATCCATAGACGAAGGAGCATTCACAACCATGGGCAAGTATCGGGGAGGCGGAGGTTCGTCCGCTTCGCCTCTCTTCTTCCTTTTCTTCTTCTTAGGCTCTTCTTCCGCCGCCAATTTCTGCTTCGAAACAAGGTTCAGCGTATCCGTACGGGGAAGCAGACGGTCGAGCGTATCGGTATACAGATAGGTGAGGCTGAGCGAAAGCGTATCTTGTTTGTAAAGCAGGGAATCCTTCACCCAGTAGTGAATGGTGTCGCTGCGTTGCGACTTTTCAATGACAAAAGCATCCTTCTCTTGGAAATTCAAGCCTTTCAACACAGGCAACGTATCCACCTGTCCTGCAAAATAAAGCGTAAACTTATGGGGAACGAGGCGTTCGGACTTCGAGAGGGAGCGCGAACGATTGAGTTCTTTAAATGCACGGAGCACGATGTCATCAGGCAAGTAATGCGTATAGGCCCTCTCTACAACGGTATCGTAAGTCAGCGAGTCTACCCATGCGGTATCCATCCGCGTACGCCCTTCCATGCGGGGAATAATCAGCGAGTCGCAAAAGGCGATCACCTCGCTCTTCTGGGTAAAAGCAAAGTTCTGGTCGGCGTCCATCAAAGCGTAGATACGGTATTCTCCGGGAGCGACACCTCTGATAGAGAATCGTCCGCGGCTATCCGTCCGTCCTACCCTGTCGAGAGGAAGCTTTGTGAAAGCCGAATCGGCCGGATTGGAGTGCAGACCTACCATTATTCCTTTGATCGGCTCCAGATTGGATGCGTCGAGTACGGTTCCCGACACTTCCATCGTGTCTATCCGTTCGCCAGTAGAAAAAGTATAGGCAAAGTTCCCAAGAGGATTCCCCTCATTATTATCGACGATGGCATCCGAGAAGTCTATCGAATAAGTAGTATTCGGCTTTAGCGTATCGAGCAGATTAACCTTTATCTCTTTGCCCGCCGCTTTAATTTCAGGCTGTTGTAACTGCGGCGGAGAAATAACGATCTTCTCCCCCGGCTTTTCCAGCTTGATAAACTCATCGAAGCGAAGAACGATCTTCTTCCTTGTACTCTTTATTGCTCCGGAAGGGGGCGTACTCCCTATAAAGCGCGGGGGAGTCTCATCAATCGGACCTCCGTCCGGCCGCCCTATGCTGGCACAGGAGTATAATGCAGCCGCCAATGCAATCGCAGGCAACGACTTGCGAAAAATCTGCTGAATCTTTTGAATATCATGATATAACATGTCGCAAAAATAAACGTTCTTTAGCAATAAACAGTACGTTTCCCGCTAATTTATCAAAAAAACAAAAGATATTGCACAATCCGGATGCCCGTAAAAAGAAAAAAATACGGCTATCAGAGCAAATACCCAACAGTAGGTATTGCATAAAACCGGACAAAACCTTACCTTTGCAGGCAATTTGCTATAAGCCATCGACTGCCGGAATGAAACATATCAGACTGAAACAAAAGCACAGGGCAGCCATCGCATGGATGTTATTTTTGATGCTGATGCCGCTATTTGCCGTGAAAGCCACACACTTTCACGACGATGAATCGTGTGCACATGCAGACCGGTCGCATCACCACTCATCCGGCAATTGCGAAATATGCCTTTTCGTGCTTTCCGACTTTACCGAAGCCGAAAGTTTCCATTTCCGGCATTTACAAACATTCGCACCTCTCATCCGCCCTGTCACGGAAGAAGAAGGAGCTTGTGCGACCATACTCTCCCCTACGCTGAGGGCTCCTCCGGTAGCCGTTTAGCCTTTTCATTTCACTCAGGGAGGTTGTACAAACCTTCGTCTGCTTTTTTCATGGAATACGTGAAAAGATATTGCCTTATGCTTTCGGGTCAGCGGGTATCTCTTTTCAACATATTTCCTTTTCAAACAAATCAATAGAAAATGATTATTCATACATATATAAGATATGTGTGTCTGTTCGTCGTTTTCCTCGCCATTGGTTCCTGCGTAGATATGCGGGGACAAACGGCGTGGAAACAAGCAGCGCCGGAACTCGCACGAAAAATCAAGCTACGTATTATCGATGGCGAAACCAACGCTCCTATCGACGGAGCATACATCTCAATAGACGGAGAGGCGTTTATCAGTTCGCCGGACGGGTACGCCACCCTACCGCAAGGGCTCAAGCCGGAAGGTAAGGTTGCCGTACAATGCTTAGGCTACAGGACACAAGTGGCAGATTTGAAAGCGTTGCCGCATAAAGGTTCGGTGTATACCATCCACCTGATTCCGGAGGTGAAGCGGCTCGCAGAGGTGGTTATCAGCAGCGAACGGCAAAGCGCTACGGTAAATGCCGTGAGCAACAAGCTCTCATCCGCCGCCATCGACCAATCGCTGGGAAAATCGCTGGCATCGCTGCTGGAACAAGTGAGCGGCGTGAGTTCCATACAGACCGGAACCACCGTGGCGAAGCCCGTGATTCAGGGAATGCACGGAAACCGCATACTGATCATCAACAACGGAGCGCGACAAACCGGCCAGCAATGGGGAGCAGATCATGCTCCGGAGGTGGATATGAACAACAGCGGATCTATCCGCGTGGTGAAAGGAGCAGATGCCGTGCGCTACGGTTCGGAAGCCTTGGGAGGAATCATCGTAATGGATCAGAAAACGTTGCCCTTCCGGCAAAAGGAGCTGAAAGGCAAAGTAACGTCGTTGTACGGAAGCAACGGGCACCGTTATGCGTTTGTGGGACAGATAGAAGGTTCATTACCCTTTCTCAGAGATATTGCCTGGCGGGTGCAGGGCACGTACTCCAACTCAGGCGACCGATCGACAGCCAATTATCTGCTGAACAATACCGGAACGCGGGAGTTCAATTTTTCCGCCGGCATCGGATACGGCCGGGAACGCTTGAGGATAGAGAGCTTTTACAGTCGGTACGACAACCGGATGGGGGTGATGCTGAGCGCACAGATGGGGAGTGAAGACCTGCTGGCCGAACGCATCCGGTTGGGCCGTCCCGTATTGGTAGATCCCTTTACGCGCAGCATTACTTATCCTCGCCAGCGAGTAGTACACGAAACGTTGATAGGGAAGGTAAAATATGATACAGGAAAATGGGGAGAGCTCTTCTGGCAAGGTTCGTGGCAGAAAGACAAGCGAACGGAGAACCGTATCCGACGGATGAACCGCTCGGATATTCCCGCCGTCGGACTCAATCTGAAATCGTTTCAGAACTTAATCCGATGGAACATAGGGTACGGTGCGTGGCAAACCGAAGCGGGCGGACAATTCATGTTTATCGACAACTACAGCCAGACCGGTACGGGAGTGGTTCCCATCATCCCCAATTACACCGAAACATCGTGGGGCGTGTATGCCATACAGAAATTTCACCGCAACCGCTGGGATGCCGAAGCGGGCATACGCTCGGACTTTCAGGAAACGAAAGCAACGGGATACGACTGGACGGGAGTTGCCTACGGAGGTTCGCGTAAGTTCAGAAACCTCTCTTACAGTCTCGGAAGCCGATATAAGATATCCAATCAGTGGTCGCTCACATCGAATTTGGGGTTGGCGTGGCGAGCCCCTCATGTGTACGAGCTTTACAGCAACGGCAACGAACTGGGTTCGGGCATGTTTGTAAAAGGAGACTCTGCCATGCGCTCGGAACAAAGCTACAAATGGATTACTTCAGTGAACTATCGCACTCAGAAGCTAAACGTTCGTATCGACGGATACCTGCAATGGATAGACAATTATATCTACGACGAACCCGCGCGAAAGAACATCACCGTCATTTCCGGATCATATCCCGTATTCCAATACAAACAAACACGGGCATTCTTCCGAGGGATAGATCTCGACCTCCGGTTCGTTCCTCTCGGTTCGCTGGAGTACCACCTCATCTCTTCGCTCATTTGGGCAAACGAGAAAAGTTCCGGCAACTATTTGCCGTATATCCCGCCCATGCGTATCGACCACCAACTGACGTGGACACCCGCAATGAGGTGGAGCTTCGCACCGCATCTGACCCTGAAGCACCGCTTCACAGCAAAGCAGACACGCTTCGACCCCAAGACAGACCTCATCGACCATACGCCGCCTGCCTACCATCTGCTCGGCTTCGAAGCGGGCGTGGAGTGGAGCGTAGGGAGGAAACATAAGATACGCTTCTTGCTGGCGGGCGACAATATGCTCAATAAAGAGTATAAAGAATACACCAACCGCTCGCGCTACTATGCCCATGACATAGGCCGCGACGTGCGTTGCTCCGTGCAATGGAGCTTTTAAAAACAAAAACCATTTATTATTTTATTCATTTTATAAAACAAGAAAAGATGAAAACAACAAATTTACTGAAAACAGCACTTATGTTCTTCATAGGGAGTTTCCTTATGTTGGGTTTTAACTCTTGCAGCAAAGACCCCGAAATTCCTAACGACGAAACAAAAAACAAACTTCATGAAGATCCTGTGAAAATGACCATCAAACTGGTGGAATGCCATCTGCATGCCGACTGGAATGAAATTCAAAAAGTGGGAGGTCCTCATCAGAACCCCGAATCTCCTGCCAAATACATGAAGAGAATACAGGAGATAACGTATGAGGTGAAACAGGGAGAAGGCTGGAAACTTGCCGAAGGAAGCCAAAGCAAATTTTATGTTCAGCAGTGCGGGAACTACCACAATCATGGAAAATTCACCCCCGCTCCTATCTATCTCATGTTTATTAATTACTACAACGTGAAAGGCGAACTGATGAACAACCAGTTTGTGGAGAACGGACAAGAGAAGATTCACCAACACTTCTTCACGCCGGTCAACATTAAAAGGACTTTCGACGGCATGGACGAGGCGGACGACCAAGACCCGAGCAAACTCATCGACTACCTCTATGTAGACACAACGCCTTGGGACAAAACAAAAAAATTAGACAAAGCGCAAATCACGGGAGGCGAAAACCCGATAGGGATGAAAGGAGCCATCCGCTTCCTCAAAGACCGCAAGGAGTTCGACTTGCAAATCCGCCTTTACCACGGACACGTTTCCAAGATCAACTCCAAAACGAATAAGTTCGACCCGTTCTACAAGCCCTCAGGCGGTCTGATACAACGCGGCACATGGGATATCAACGTCAAAGTGCCCGTTGTCGTTTTCTGGTCGCGTAACGATGAGGTTTCTGATATAGAAGAAGATACCAACTTGGATACCATAACCGAAGAAACGGTAGACGAAGATGGAAAGAAAGTGATCCGTTCCATCATGAAGACTTTCAACATCAGTTGGAAGGAAGCTGTTAAAGAATTCCACACCTACACTTATCAATCAGGAGATGGCGAAGCGGGCAGTATCTGGCTCTAAAGTTAGTTCCCCGGATTGAAGTTTCTTCGGGCGTCCTCCGAAGCGAACGGTGCGGTTGGCTATGGGTGACATCCGGGTTACCCATAGCCAACCTTTTTTACGCATAGCCGCAACGACTTCACTTCCATTTTTCCAATTCGGGGGAAATCACTATCAATCAACCATTTAAATCAACATCGGAATAAGCATTCATTTTCACCTCGGTGAGTATATATAGTCAGTCCGGTGACTATATATTGCCACCGCGGTAGCTATATATGGTCACCACCCATGAGTATATATAGTCATCAACCATGAGTATATATGGTTACCGACCATGAGTATAATTATATATCATGGCGGATGGCCTGATACAAAATCCGGAATAAACAGAGCCGAGAATCCGGCAGTATTTGCGGGAATTTTTCCTGCTTCGAACACAAAATATCGGCAGCCGCCACAGGTGCGGGAAGAAAACAATATGAAAAACAGAATAATCTTCTTATCTTTATCGCCCGAAATAATGAACCTAATATTATAAAGAAACCATGAAGAAACAACTTTTCTCCTGTTGTCTGGCAGTGTCAGGGCTGGCAACGGCGCAAGCACAAACATTCAACGAATGGAAAGACCCGGAAGTGAACGCCGTAAACCGGGCTGCCATGCATGCCAACTACTTCGCCTACGCATCTGCCGAAGAAGCGCGAACAGGCATCAAAGAGCAATCGGACAACTTTATGACGCTGAACGGAACGTGGAAGTTCAACTGGGTGAGAAATGCCGACGAACGTCCCACCGACTTCTTCCGCACCGGATTCGACGACCGCGGATGGGACAACATCAAAGTACCCGCCGTATGGGAACTCAACGGATACGGAGACCCCATTTACGTGAATGTGGGATACGCGTGGAGAAACCAGTATAAGAACAACCCGCCCTACGTTCCTACCGCCAACAACCACGTAGGTTCTTACCGCAAAGAGATTGAGCTACCTGCCGGATGGAGGGACAAGGAGATATTCGCCCATTTCGGTTCGGTGACGTCGAACATGTATCTCTGGGTGAACGGTCGCTATGTGGGATACAGTGAAGACAGTAAGCTGGAAGCCGAATTCAACCTCACCGGCTACCTGAAGCCTGGCAAAAACCTGATTGCCTTTCAAGTATTCCGCTGGTGCGATGGTACTTACCTCGAAGACCAGGACTTTTTCCGTTACTCGGGTGTAGGACGCGACTGTTATCTGTACGCGCGTGAAAAGAAACATATACGCGACATTCGGGTGACTCCCGATCTGGACGAACAGTACACAAACGGAACGCTTCAGGTCTCTATCGATATGAACGGAAGCGGAACAGTATCCCTCGACCTGCTGGACACCCAAGGGCAGCATGTCGCTGCCGCCGAAGTGAGAGGCTCGGGAAAGCTGAGCACCGTTCTCTCTGTTCCGAATCCTGAGAAGTGGACAGCCGAAACGCCGAATCTGTACAAACTCGTTGCCACGCTGAAAAGCGGAAACAACCCGCTCGAAGTGATTCCCGTAAACGTCGGTTTCCGCAAGATCGAACTGAAAGGCAGCCAAATACTGGTCAACGGACAGCCGGTACTCTTCAAAGGAGCCAACCGCCATGAACTCGACCCTGACGGAGGATACGTGGTTTCGACCGAGCGGATGGTACAGGATATACAGGTGATGAAGCAACTGAACATCAACGCCGTGCGCACCTGCCACTACCCTTGCGACAACCGCTGGTACGACCTGTGCGACCGCTATGGCATCTACGTAGTGGCGGAAGCGAACGTGGAATCGCACGGAATGGGATACGGAGACAAGACGCTGGCAAAGAACCCCATCTATGCCAAAGCGCATCTCGAACGGAACCAACGCAACGTGCAGCGCGGATACAACCATCCGTCCATCATCTTCTGGTCGCTGGGCAACGAAGCCGGTATGGGAGCGAACTTCGAGAAGTGCTACACGTGGGCAAAGAAAGAAGACCCCACACGAGCCGTACAATACGAACAGGCACGCACCAGTGAGTTCACCGACATCTACTGCCCCATGTACAGAGACTATGAGACTTGCATCAACTATTGCGAAGGAGATATCGACAAACCGCTCATCCAGTGCGAATACGCGCATGCGATGGGAAACTCCGAAGGAGGATTCAAGGAGTATTGGGATATCATACGCAAGTATCCGAAGTATCAGGGCGGATTCATCTGGGATTTCGTCGACCAGTCGTGCCGGTGGAAGAACAAAGACGGTGTAGAGATATACGGTTACGGAGGCGACTTCAACAAGTACGACGCTTCGGACAACAACTTCTGCGACAACGGACTCATCAGTCCCGACCGTGTGCCGAATCCCCATGCCTACGAAGTAGCGTTCTTCTACCAAAACATCTGGACTACCGCCGCCGACTTGGAAAAAGGCGAGGTGAACGTTTACAACGAAAACTTCTTCCGCGACCTTTCTGCCTATTACATGGAATGGCAACTGCTGGCAGATGGCGAAGTGATGCAGACAGGCACTGTGCCTGAGTTGTCGGCAGCGCCTCAGCAAACCGTACGACTCCGCCTGCCCTTCGATGCAAGCAAGCTGTGCCCCGGCAAGGAAATTCTGCTCAACGTAAGCTATAAGCTGAAAAATGCCGAAGCGCTGCTTCCGGCAGGTAGCACGGTGGCTTACAACCAACTCACCGTACGCGGATACGAAGCGCCCGGATTGAGCGTCGATAACGAGACCGATACCAACATGCCCGCCGATGCACCCACTGTTTGGGACAATGATTACAACTACCTCATCGTTTCGGGCAATGACTTTACCGTAGAGTTCAACAAGAGAGACGGCTACCTCTGTCGGTACGATGTGAAAGGCGTCTCTTTCATGGAACCGGGGAGCGCTCTGACCCCGAACTTCTGGCGCGCTCCGACCGACAACGATTACGGTGCAGGACTTCAGCACAAATACGCCGTATGGAAACATCCACACCTGAAGCTGACTTCACTGAAACACAACACCGAAAACGGGCAAACGGTGGTACGTGCCGGATATGATATGAGCGCTACCGGCGCGAAACTGTACCTGACGTACACCATTAATAATAAAGGTGCGATAAAGGTCACCCAACGAATGGAGGCGGACAAAAACCGGAAAGTATCCGAAATGTTCCGCTTCGGGATGCAACTGCGCATGCCTATTGCTTTCAACCGGATAGAATACTACGGAAGAGGCCCCGGCGAGAACTACTCCGACCGCAATCACGGCGCTTTGTTGGGCAGATACAGCCAAACGGTGGAAGAACAGTTCTACCCGTACATACGCCCGCAGGAGACGGGAACCAAGACTGACATTCGCTGGTGGAGGTTATCCGGTGCAAGCGGTACGGGCCTGCAATTTACGGCCGACGCTCCGTTCTCGGCTTCGGCACTGAACTACACCATCGAGTCGCTCGACGACGGCAGCGAGAAAGACCAGCGTCATTCGCCGGAAGCAGAGAAAGCGAACTTCACCAACTTCTGCATCGACAAAGTACAGATGGGACTGGGTTGCGTCACCAGTTGGGGAGCCATCCCGCTGGAACAGTACCGCCTGCCTTATCAGGACTATGAGTTCAGCTTCATCATGAAGCCTGTCGGCGGAGCTTTCTGACCCGTACGAGACGGGCTTTAATTGCCGGACAGTTCCCTTGAACTCGAGCTGGGAGTCATGTGCGGCGATAGCGGCATTGCTTTAATTGCCGCACAGTTCCCTTGAACTTCGGTTTTCGTGTAGTTGCTTCGGATTAGTGCGAGACGGACTTTAATGCGCGGACAGCCGGATACAAGAAGTCCCCTTATCAGTTGTTTCCATCCGTTGGAAAAGAATCTGATAAGGGGACTTTCATTATCCCGCTTCCCACCCTCGTTTCTTTACAGTCGGCACATGGTAATGCTATCATGCTCTGTACATAATGTGCGCTTATGAATGATGCTGAACATACGCTGTGCAATATATCTCGCTCACGTCCGATAAGCTGCTATGTTGAACACCCGGCGGCCGGAAGCCGACAGGCGAAAGTTTCGTGCCGCCCCTGCAAAAGTAACTACACCTTTTATAAGGTTACAACAGAGCCCGGATTATATCAAATCAACGCTCCAATTCAATTTCTGAATAGCCAGATCGAGCTCTCTCAAATCGCGCGAACGAAGATCCAGTTGCATCCTGAGTTCGGGCACATCGATCATGCGCACCATTTTTATCTCCTGACGGCTATAACGATGATCCTGTTCGGTGACATGCTCCAGCAATTCGCGCATCAGGGATACGCGCATGGTGAGCACATCCTTTCGCGCAATCAGTTGGGTCAGACTTTCTTCTTCAAGAAAAGTCCGGATATTGGTAGCATTGATACGATAGATGAGACTCTCCAGTTGGGCAAGGAGTTCATCCAGCTCTTTATAAAGTTCGTTTACATCTTCAGCAGGCGAATCGCCTTCCTGAACTTTCGAACAGTCTTTCAATCGTCCTTTCAACTGGGCGACTCTTTTTTGCAAATCAGCACGGAGGCTGAGGGCTTCTGCTAATTTCATACGATAATAATATAAGGTTAAATGTTTTGTTCCGGCTCAAACTCTAACGTTCCGAAGAAATCGGGACGATGAAAATCCGGCTTTTCTATCTTTATAGGATTCCAGGAAAGGAAATGAGGAGTTTGCAACTCATCTCCGCATTTATAGAAATTCGCATGTATCTCTTTTCCGTCCAAAGACGCTATCTGATGTTTGAAGAACACGGCATAAGGAATAATCAAAGAAACTTCCCAGTCGGTGTCTTCCACCCTTTCTTCAAAGGGCGAATTGCCCAAGGTAGACCAGCGTTTCACCAAAGCCGTCACAGCTTCAGGGGCATGTTCCCTCCTCTCCCGGGTTGCTCCGGCTCCGATCAGAATAGTGCCGATACAATTACACTCGATATTATAATATACTCCATCGTCGGCGGGAATCGAAAAGAACTCCACGCACGAGTCCGTCCATACCGCTCCGTTATCTTCTCCATATTTGGCGCGGACACTGGCTTCCGTTACTTTAAAATGCAGCAGTACTGAGTCTTTCGTGTGGGCTATCCGGAAAGAAACTTTCGGTTTATAAGGGTATTCCGCCCAGTTTACACACTGAATCAGTTGAAAATCGATCTTTTCTTTATCCAGCAATTTGGAAAGATCGCGGGGCTCTATATTGGCCGCACTTATTTTCTTTACTTTCATAATACTTATGTTTGTTCTCTGCAAAAGTAGTGACTTTCTCTTAATATGCCTATTCAAAATCGAATTTAAATGATATATTTGCAAACAGTAATGCAGAAACAGACTACTCAGTGAGAAAAAAGACCCTTTTATTCCTGTTCGTCCTAAGCTTTGCCATATTCCGCATACAAGGGCAGAACATCACTTTCAGTCATCTGACCACAGACGACGGGCTGTCTCAGTTTTCCGTGAACAGCATATATATTGACGAGCAAGGCATCATCTGGATCGGAACGCGTGAAGGACTAAACCGCTACAACGGGAACGACATACTGAGCTTCAAACTTAATAAAAACGATCCGAACAGTTTATTCAGCAATACAATATTGCGCATCACGGGCGACAAAAAAGGAAAAATTTATTTACTCTGCACCGACGGCGTAGCCGAATTCGATCTTGCGAAACAGAAATTCAAGACATTGATCGAAGGGGCTGTAGATGCTATCTACCATAAGGAGAAGCTATACATCGGTAAGAAGGACGAAACGTACATCTTCAACGAAGAAACCGGAAACTTCGACCTTTATTACCGGCTCGCAGGAAAGAACATCACACTCTCCTCTTTCCACCTCGACTCACAGAAGAACCTCTGGATAGGAACTTCTGGCGAGGGAGTGTACAGGCTGGACAAAAATAAAAATCTGACTCACCCGATACCGGAAGGAAACATCACCAGTATTTATGAAGATTCATCCGAAGAGCTCTGGATAGGCAGCTGGGAAGAGGGGCTTTATCACGTAAGGAGGGACGGCGGTATCCGAAACCTGAGGCATGACTCCCATGATCCGAACAGCCTGAGTTCCGACTTTGTAAGAAGTTGCTGTGAAGACAATTCAGGAAATATCTGGATCGGAACGTTCAACGGGTTGAACCGCTACGAGAAAGCGACCGGGAACTTCCGCCTCTACACGGCGAACGGCAACAAAACGGGAAGCCTCACCCACTCTTCCGTATGGTGTATCGTAAAAGACGGTCAAGGAACACTGTGGCTGGGAACTTATTTCGGAGGAGTGAACTACTTTAACCCGGAGTACGAAATTTACACCCGATACAAAGTGGGACAGACAGAGAAAGAGGGACTGAGTAGCCCCATTATCGGGCGGATGATTGAAGACAAAACGGGTAACTTGTGGATATGTACCGAAGGTGGTGGCGTCAATGTGTACGACCGCAAGAAAGGGACTTACCGCTGGTATCGGCACGAAGAAGGAAAGAACAGCCTCTCGCATAACAACGTGAAGGCTATTTATTACGACGAAAGAAGTGAAATCATGTGGATCGGCACTCACTTGGGAGGACTCAACAAACTGGATCTGCGTACGGGCAGGTTTACCGTCTACCGGATGAAAGCGGGAGACCCCTCTTCACTCCCTTCGGACATCGTTCGCGATATCGTTCCCTACCGGGATAAACTGATTGTGGCAACTCAAGCGGGAGCCTGCCTTTTCGATCCCGCTACGGGCAAAGCCCGGCTTCTTTTTCAAGAAACGAAGGAGGGAAGAGAAATAAAAATGGTGGCGAGCCTTTGCCTCGACAAAGAAGGAACGCTTTGGATAGCTGCTACCGGGAAAGGAGTCTATTCTTACCGCCTCGATATCGGCAAGCTGACGAATTACGCCCACATTCCCTCCTCACCAAATAGTCTTAGCAACAACAATGTGAACAGCATCACGCAGGACAGCGAGGGGAATCTATGGTTCTCCACCTCCGGGAGCGGGCTGGATCGCTACCGGAAAGAGACGGACGATTTCGAGAATTTCGATGTGCAAAGCAACGGTTTGTCCAGCGACTGTATCTACGATGTCTGCGAGTCGTCAGTCAACAAAGGACACTTGCTGCTTATCACCAATCAGGGTTTCTCACAGTTCGACTTTCGGAAGAAGACTTTTCAGAATTACGGAATCGAAAACGGCTTCCCGCTGACAGCAGTCAACGAAAACGCGCTTTACGTAACGCGAGATAGCGCAGTATTTCTGGGAGGCGTTCAAGGCATGATCTCTTTCTCGGAAAAAAGTCTGAGGTTCACGCCCAAATCATACCGGATCATGTTCTCCCGCCTATTCGTAAACGGGAAGGAAGTACTCCCCGCAGATAAAGGAAGCATCCTGCAAAAATCCATCGGATACACAGACGAGATCAGCCTCGAAGCCAACCAGTCGATGTTCAGCATCGAGTACGCAACCTCCAACTTCATCGCTGCCAACCGAGATGAGATTATTTATCGACTCGAAGGTTTCTCCGACGAATGGACACCCGCCTACCGCAACATCATTACTTACACGAATTTGAATCCGGGACGATATACACTGATTGTGAAATCGCGGAGAAACGACATCAACCAAGCCAAACTGTCAATACGGATATTGCCGCCATGGTACAAAAGCTGGTGGGCATATCTTATTTATATAGTGGTTACAAGCAGCCTGCTATTGTATCTTGTCCGCAGTTACAAATCGCGTATCAAGCTCCGGGAATCATTGAAGTATGAACAAAAACACACTGCGGACATCGAAGCGCTGAACCAGTCGAAACTCCGCTTCTTCACAAATATTTCGCACGAATTCCGCACACCGCTCACGCTGATCGTGGCTCAAGTGGAGACACTGCTCCAAGCATCTACCTTCACACCTACCATTTACAACAAGATACTCGGTATCTATAAAAGCAGCATCCAACTGAGGGAGCTGATTACCGAACTGCTCGACTTCCGCAAGCAAGAGCAGGGGCACATGAAGATCAAAGTAAGCCCGCACAATCTGGCGGACTTCCTCTATGAAAACTACTTGCTTTTCCTCGAATACGCAAGCAGCAAGCAACTCAATTTCGAGTTCCACAAATCGGATGATGATATAGAAGTCTGGTACGACCAAAAGCAGATGCAGAAGGTGGTTAACAACCTCTTGTCTAACGCAATGAAACACACTCAGGCGGGAGATACAATCTCTATCGAAGTTTCGAAAGACAACACCCATGCCATCGTTGTCATCAGAGATACGGGTTCGGGCATCGATGCGGAGGAAATAGACAAGATATTCGACCGTTTCTACCAAACAGAACGCCTCGATTCTTTGAACACAGGTGCCGGTACGGGTATCGGCCTGTCACTGACCAAAGGAATCGTAGAGCTCCATCACGGAGACATCCGCGTAGAAAGCGAACCGAAAAAAGGGAGCAGTTTTATTATCCAGCTGAAAATGGGGAACAGACATTTCACAGCAGAACAGATTGCGCAAGAACCTGCCGGAATCTGTCAGCCGGAACAACCTGCTTCGCTTACGGAAACATTGCCGGAAATAGAATGGGGCGGTAACGGAGAAGAGGACAAACGCATTCCGGACGCCACGATGCTGATTGTCGAAGACAACGAATCGATCAAGCAGATGCTTGAAAGCATATTCGGCAACTTCTACCGGGTGATCACGGCTTCCGACGGTGAAGAGGCATGGGAAAAGGTACAAAAAGAGACGCCTACCATTGTGCTGAGCGACGTGGTGATGCCTCGCATGTCGGGGACGGAGCTATGCAAGCTGATCAAAACGAATTTCAACACCTGTCACATTCCGGTGGTGCTGCTCACGGCCCGCTCCGCTGTGGAACATACCATCGAAGGTCTGCGCATAGGGGCTGACGATTACATCACGAAACCGTTCAACACCAACCTGCTTATCTCACGCTGCAACAACCTTGTCAACTCCCGCCGGCTATTACAGGAGAAATTCAGCAAGCAGCCGCAAGCTTTTGCACAGATGCTTGCCACCAACCCGATGGACAAGGAGATGCTCGACCGGGCGATGGAAATCATCGAACGAAACATGGACAACACGGATTTCAACATCAACATCTTCGCCCGAGAAATGGGAATGGCGCGTACGAATCTGTTCACCAAACTGAAAGCCGTGACAGGACAGACGCCCAATGAGTTCATTCTGGGCATCCGGCTCAAGAGGGGCGCACTGATGCTGCGCAACAACCCCGAACTGAACATTACCGAAATTTCAGACCGCATAGGCTTTTCTTCTTCGCGTTATTTCAGCAAATGCTTCAAGGATGTATACCATCTCAGCCCGCTGGCATACCGGAAAGGGGAAGAGAGAGAAGGGGAAGAGGAATAATTGCAGGCTCAACCCTCATGGCGACAAGGGCTCTCTGTATAAGAGTTTTTTGCGTTTACCTCAAAAACGCGCTTACATAAACGCGAAAACTTTCTCAGGCAGAGGGATTATTCTCAGTTCCGGCTTATTAAGATTTCAATGCTAAGACAAAGGCATTCAGAAATCGGTTCAGAGAAGTATCGGACAGACCCCGATCGTTTTAAAACGAAGCGGCGAATAGAAGGAATAAACCGCACGTGTGGAAGATACCATACTTCCGGCTTAGAGTATCAAAATCATGTGCATCCCGAAAGAAATGCAGCCGTATTCTCCACTGACAGCCGGAGAAAACTGTCGCCCTGCTATTCTTGAGATTCCGGACTGACTCGTTTTCTCCGAAGCAGCTTTGTACTATTTTGCACAATACATGTACATTCCGTTCTGCCTGTTAAGACGAGTCTGTTTATCTTTGCAGTCAGACAAACCCTTTTAAAAGATAAGTGTCATGAAAAACGTTTCACAACTCCTTCCTCTGCTTTCTGGTGTTGCTTTACTGACAAGCTGCAACCACGCCAGCAAGAAAGACAACGGGCAAAACGCGCAGAAGCCCAATATTATCTACATCTTCTCCGACGACCTCGGCATCGGCGACCTCAGTTGCTACGGAGCTACGAAAGTCAATACGCCCAACATCGACCGGCTTGCTGGACAAGGCGTACAATTCACCAACGCATACGCGACCTCTGCCACAAGTACTCCCTCACGCTTCGGGTTGCTGACAGGCATGTATCCGTGGCGACAGGAGAATACGGGAATCGCTCCCGGCAACTCGGAACTGATCATCGACACCGCCTGTGTCACCATGGCAAACATGCTGAAAGAAGCCGGATACGCCACGGGAGTTGTAGGCAAATGGCATTTGGGACTCGGACCGAAAGGAGGGACCGACTTCAACAAACAAATCAGCCCGAACGCACAAAGCATCGGATTCGATTACGAATTTGTCATACCTGCCACGGTAGACCGCGTGCCTTGTGTATTTGTAGAAAACGGAAGAGTCGTGGGGCTCGACCCGAACGATCCTATTACAGTAAACTATAAGCAGAAAGTCGGAGACTGGCCTACGGGCGAAGAGAACCCGGAACTTGTGATGCTGAAACCCAGTCAGGGACATAATAACACGATTATCAACGGCATCCCCCGCATCGGATGGATGACAGGAGGCAAATCGGCGCTTTGGAAAGACGAAGACATAGCCGATGTGATTACAAACAAAGCAAAAGACTTTATCGCCGCTCATAAGGACGAACCGTTCTTTCTCTATATGGGCACGCAAGACGTGCACGTTCCGCGTGTTCCCCATCCCCGCTTTGCCGGAAAAAGCGGTTTAGGAACCCGAGGGGACGTTATCCTGCAACTCGATTGGACTATCGGAGAAATCATGCACACGCTGGATAGCCTCCAACTCGCGGACAACACGATATTCATTTTCACCAGCGACAACGGCCCCGTCATCGACGACGGCTATCAAGACCGCGCGCTCGAATTACTGAACGGACACACTCCTATGGGAATCTATCGTGGAGGAAAGTACAGCGCTTACGAAGCGGGAACCCGTATTCCCTTTATTCTCCGGTGGCCTGCAAAAGTGAAACCGAACAAGCAACAGGCTCTTTTCTCGCAAATAGACGTTTACGCCTCTTTGGCCGCCCTACTGAAACAACCGCTGGAAAAAGGAGCCGCCCCCGACAGTCAGGAGCATCTCGCTACGTTGCTGGGCAAGGAAGACACGAGCCGGGACTACATCATCCAGCAGAACCTGAACAACACGCTGGCAATCGTAAAAGGACAGTGGAAATACATCGAGCCAAGTGAAGGACCAGTAATCGAATTCTGGACAAAAACGGAATTGGGTAACGACAAACAACCGCAGCTTTACGATTTGTCTGCCGATCCGTCGGAACAAACGAACGTGGCAGGCAAGTATCCGGAAATAGCGAAAGAGTTGGCCGAGCTTCTGGAGAAAGTAAAAAAGGAATAAAGCTTGAATAATCCGAAGTTTCTGTCGATGCAAAAGCAGGTCGATAAAAAGACCGACCGGAAAGGGCGTTAGTTGAGAAAACAATCAGGTAAGCAAGGAAACCGATCGGTGCAAAAGCAGAACTGCGCTTATCAGGTTGATAAATATACCGTAAATAAAACAGCAAGTGTACTAACGAATTCAAAATCATACTGACTATTTGATGGAACAAAAGGAGAACTGGTAGACAAATAGAGCGGAAAACAGAGAAAAGCGGCAATAGGGCATGCTTCTCTCTGACAAATTCCCTTGTACAATTTTGTATCAATCATGAATCATTCTATCCATCAAGAAAAAGCGGATTGGATTATCTTTGCAACAATAAAGTTATAAAATCACTTAATTTTTACTATATGAAAAGACGTTTATCCACCCAAATGGGGAAAAGGATGCTCTCCTTTGCCGGATTAGTTCTGCTCTCTGTATCATTTGTATTCGCGCAAGTTGCCGTCAGAGGTACAGTGAAAGACGAAACGGGAGAAGGAATCCCCGGGGCCAGTGTTCAAGTAAAAGGAACCTCTCAAGGAACCATAACCGATATGGACGGCAAGTTCGCTCTGGCTGCGCCTAATAAAAATTCGGTATTGGTTGTTTCTTTCATAGGCTACACTACTGTCGAGCAGAAAGTAGACGCTCAGAAACCCATGCTCATCGTTTTGAAAGAAGACACGAAGACATTGGATGAAGTAGTTATCGTAGGTTATCAGGAAGTGCGCAAGAGAGATTTGACCGGTTCTGTGGCGAAAGCCAACATGGCGGAACTGCTAAGTACACCCACTTCTTCTTTCAGTGAAACGCTGGGCGGACGCATCGCCGGGGTGAACGTCAGCTCGAACGAAGGTATGCCGGGCGGACAGATGAATATCGTAATCCGCGGCAACAACTCGCTGACACAAGACAACTCGCCTTTGTACGTCATCGACGGATTCCCTGTGGAAGATCCCGTAGTGGCTGCCGCCATCAACCCGAACGACATTGAGTCCATGGATATTCTGAAAGACGCTGCCGCATCGTCCATCTACGGAGCGCGCGGAGCGAACGGCGTGGTAGTGATTACCACCAAAAAAGGAACTATCGGACAACCGAAGATATCGTATGACGGCAGCTTCGGTATACAACACATCACAAAGACTATCCCGTTGATGAATGCCTACGAGTTCGTGAAATTGCAACAAGAAGTTAATCCTGCCATCATGTCCTCTACGTATCTGCAACTGTACGAAGGAAAACAATGGACGCTCGACGACTACCGCAACATTCCTCAATACAACTGGCAGGACGAGGTATTCCGTTCGGCATGGATGACCAGCCACAACGTGGGACTGACAGGAGGTTCGGAAGGTATCCGTTACAACGCTTCGCTGTCGTACTACGACCAGGACGGTATCGTGCTCAACTCCAACTACAAACGTATGCAGGGACGCATGAATACCACCATCAACAAGAAAAAGCTGAGAGCCAATCTGGGTGTGAACTACTCACGTACCATCAGCTCCGGTTCTTCTCCGTCGCAAAACTCATACAGCGGCATGAACAACCTGTTCTACAACGTATGGGGCTACCGTCCGGTAACGGCTCCAGACACTCCGCTGGAGTATCTGAAAAATAACCTTGTCGACGAGTCGATCAACACCACCACCGACTATCGTTTCAATCCTTACATGGACTTGCTCAATGCTTACCGCAAGAACTACACCAATTATATACAGTTCAACGGATATGCCGAGTATGAGTTTATCAAAGGACTGAAATTGAAAATTTCGGGAACTTTCACAAGCGACTCACGGAACACAGACGTGTTCAACAATTCGAAGAGCCGCTACGGAAACCCGACTTCGAACGACAAAATTAATGCGGAAGAAGTAAATTCCCGCCGCCTGACATGGCTGAATGAGAATATGCTGACCTATCAGACCAACCTCAAGAAGAAACACTTTTTTACTCTTACCACCGGTGTGTCTCTTCAGAACTCCGATTACGAATACTACTCCTTCAAGATGGTGAAAATCCCCAGCGGCGTAGAGTCGTTAGGAATGGCCGGTATGAGCTCCGGTACGCCGGGCGGCAGCTCTTCATTCAAATCGTCATGGGCGATGCTGTCGTTCCCCACACAGTTCCGCTACAACTATCAATCGAAGTATTACGCTTCTGCCTCTTTCCGTGCAGACGGTTCGTCGAAATTCCGCGGCAACAACCGCTTCGGTTACTTCCCTTCCACTTCATTCGCATGGAACTTCATGGAGGAAGATTTCATGAAACCGCTGAAGCCGGCACTCACGAGCGGCAAGCTTCGTCTAAGCTGGGGATTGACGGGTAACAACCGCGTGGGCGAATACGATACGTTCGCTCTGTACGATCTGTTGAAGGAGAAAGCGGGCGACTATATCTCGATCAACAGTACTCCGAGCGGTGTGTATCCGTTCGAGAACAATACCGGCAATGTAGGCGTAGTACCCATCTCACTCAGAAACAGAGACCTGAAGTGGGAAACGACCGAACAATGGAACGTAGGACTCGACCTCAGCTTCCTGCAAGAACGTATCGGTGTGACTATGGACTGGTATCGCAAAACAACCCGCGACTTGCTGCTGAATGCCATACTTCCTTTCTCTTCAGGCTACACAAGCTCCATGAAGAATATCGGAAAGGTGCGCAACCAAGGATTCGAGTTCACGCTGAACACTACCAATATCAAGAAAAGGGACTTCAGCTGGACAACCAATTTCAACATCGCTTTCAACAAGAATAAAGTATTGGCGCTATCGGAGAATCAGACTTCGATGCTGAGTTTCGGCAAGTTCGACCAAGACTACAATTCGCAATACAACTACATCGCCAAAATCAACCATCCGATGGGTATGATGTACGGATTTATCTACGAAGGCACTTACAAATACGAAGACTTCAACAAAGAAGGAGACAACTATACGTTGAAGCGCAACGTTCCCCGCTATACGGCAGAGAACAACACGAAGCCCGGCATGCCGAAATACGCCGACCTGAACAAAGACGGAGTAATCGATGACAATGACCGCACGATGATTGGCAACGGACTACCGAAACACACGGGCGGTTTCACAAACTCGTTCAATTACAAAGGATTCGACCTGAACGTATTTATGCAGTGGTCGTACGGCAACGACATTCTGAATGCCAACCGCCTGATATTCGAAAGCTCCAACAACCTGAAACGCGACTTGAACCAGTTTGCCAGCTATGCCGACCGCTGGACACCGGAAAACCCGAACAGCAACATTCCGCGCGCTACAAACTCAAGTTCAAACCGGGTATTCTCAAGCCGTGTCATCGAAGACGGCTCATTCCTGCGCCTGAAGACGGTGACGCTGGGATATTCGCTTCCCGGCAAGCTCACCAAGAAATGGAATTTGGACAAAGCACGCATCTACGTGGCTGCCCAGAACTTATGGACCATCACCGGCTATTCAGGTTACGATCCTGAAGTTTCTATCCGCGAAGGAGCCTTGACTCCCGGATTGGACTACTCTGCTTATCCTCGCGCTTACTCTGTCAGCCTTGGTGTAAACATCGGTTTTTAATCATTCATCAAACGAAAATCCATTATGAAACTTATCAAGATATTCATTGTATTGTTTACTCTCGGACTGGGCGTTTCTTCCTGCGACTTCCTCGACAAAGAACCGTATCAGATTACTCCGAAGAACTTCTTTAAGAACAAGGACGACGCTTACTCTTTCCTCACGGGAGTATACGCCACGCTGCAACAAGCACCTTTCTATGGAAACTCCTACCTTTTCCTCGTCGGAGGAGACGACCTCGGACACTACGGAGGTTCCGGACGCCCGCCTTATAAAACGGGATTGATTTGCAACAATGCCAACAGCAGCGACCCGGACGTTACTGCCCTCTGGTTCAACCTTTATGCAGGCATCAACCGTGCCAATCTGTTTCTGGCGAATATTGATGCCGTGCCTGACATGAAAGATGAAGAGCGCCTGCAATATAAATCGGAAGCCCGCTTCCTTCGCGCTTTCTATTACTTCACGCTGGTGCAGTGCTGGGGCGATGTTCCCTTCAAGACTGTTTATACCGAAGAGGCAAAGAATCTGTCGATACCGCGGACTGACAAACAGGAGATTTATGATTTCATCCTCACCGAAATGGCAGGATGCGCCAACAACCTGAGTTCGGCGGCAGAGTTAGGATACAAGCCCGGACGCATCTCCAAATCGGCTGCATGGGGAATGATGGCAAGAGTATATCTGTTCAGAGCCGGCGAGCACTACCGCGACAAGGTAGCCGCCAATCCGGAGGCACAGAAAGAATACTTCAAGCAAGCAAGCCATTACGCGCAGTTGGTGATGAAAGAAGGCCACTCGCTCGCCCCTTATTATTGGAGCTATTTCATCGACATCTGCTCCGACCAGTACAATACAACGGCTAACGAAAGCATCTGGGAAGTAGAGTTTGCGGGCAATCGCTCCAACGACATCCGCTCGGAAGGACGTATCGGGAACACCATCGGCATAAACTGCTGGGACTACTCTTCACAGACCAATGTATTGGGGAAAGAAGACCCCGGATTCGGATACGGATTTATCTACGCTACTCCCAAGCTGCTCGAACTCTACGAAGCCAACGGAGACATCAACCGTTGCAACTGGAGCATCGCGCCGTTCACCTATACACGTTCCTCCAACAGCGGTACGGTAGACGGACGCTACTTTGAGTTCGGCAAGTTGGCGGAAGTAAAGAAACAATACTTCGACGAATCTTACAGCTACGGACCGGCAGACGATAAGCAAAAAAAAGGCGACCGCGAAAAGACCAAGCAAGCTTCGGACAACAACCGGAACAGGGTATGCGCGAAGTATCGCCGCGAATACGAAAACACCAAAAGCACCACGCTTGTCAAGAAGAGCAAGAACGATACATCCATCAACTTCCCGCTTCTGCGCTACTCGGATGTGCTGCTGATGATTGCCGAAGCCGAGAATGAGCTGAACGGCGGACCGAACGCTTTGGCTTACGACTGCATCAATAAAGTAAGAGAACGCGCCCGCCGGAACAAGAATGGCATGGAAGCTACTCCCGCCGATTTATCAGGACTCGACCAGGAAGGCTTCCGGAATGCGTTGAAAGATGAGCGTGCCATGGAGCTCTGTTTTGAGTACACCCGCCGATTCGACCTCATCCGCTGGGGAGAGTACATCGAAAAGATGAACGAACTTGCGCCCGTTGCGCAAGCCGGAGGTTCGTGGACATTGGGAGCATCGAACGTATACACGTACTTCCAAATTTCACAGGCTTACAACTACTTCCCTATTCCGGCAAGCGAAATAGCGGTGAACAAACAGATTAACCGCAACAACCCGGGATGGTAAACCCAAAAAAGAATACTTAAAAAAAGAAGCAAAAGATGAAACGATATAAATTAGCAATCTTAGCAGGTGTCATGGGAGCCTTTGTCGCTTCCTGCGACAAAGAGCTGAAAGAAGACACCAAGCTGCACGTAAGCGTGGCAGCGGAAGAGAACGTCGGTTTCGACGGAAAGACCGTAACCGTAAAGAAGGGTACGCCCGTTACGTTCAACTTCAGTGGCGACCCCGACTTCATCACTTTCTTCAGCGGAGAAACCGGATATGAGTACGCGCACAAAGACCGCACGGAAATGACCGAAGCCGATGTGTTGAAGTGTAACCTTACATTCAGCATATGGGCGCAGAACGGCAAGGCGGAGAATATTCTATCGATGTATATAGCCGACTCCTTCCCCGGCATTGCCAAAAACAATTTCGAGGCAGACTCGACATTGGTAGAGAAGTTTGCATGGTCGGAACTGATTCCGAAACACCAATTGCCGCAGAAAGTGGTGAACAGTGCCGACAAAGCGACTCCTTACGACATAGATTTGAAGCCTTATCTCGGCAAGAAGATTACGCTTGCCATTTGCTATAAAGGGGTATCCAACACCGACCCGCAATCGAGATTCAACTTCCTTGACATGCAAATAGAAAAGGCTTTCAACAACGGACAATCTGAAGCAAAGCCGGCAAACAGCTTCGGGTTCACTCCTGTCAACATGGATAACAAAAAGAATTTCAAAGATCAGGAGAAAGCTTCATACAAGCCGAAGAAAGAAAACAAAGAGTATGGCTACGTGACCAACAATATAGCCGGTATCTGGAATCTGGCCAACCTGACGAAGTTCTTCATCCATTCGTCTAATAAAGGAACGGATTTGAAGTACAGCTGGCTGGTATCCGACCCCATCTCTATCGACAATCTTTGCAATCCGGACATGGGTGTAGGCATCAAGAACATCACCCAGTCGCTGACGAGCTATACACATACCTATAAAGAAGCAGGTACATACACCGCCACGTTTGTAGCCAACAATGCGAACTACCTCCACCACGGCGGAGAAGTGGTTCGGGAGCTGACGATTCATGTAACTGAATAAAGATATATTTTACCCCCAAGCAGATTAAAGAATCTAAAAAATCGACTTTAATCAAATTATCGCAAGAGAGGAACCGTGAGGCTCCTCTCTCTTTTTGACGGCAGGCCGGATTGACAAATCTGCACGAAGGTTTATAAAGCAGGCTTACCGTGAATAGACCTTCGCAAGTAGGAGAGCGCCCCCCGTAAAAACAACTTGATAAGATTTGGCTCTTTGTTTCCTGCGCGGCTATTTCCCACGCGCTTCATCCGCTAACAACCCAAATCGTTTTTTATCCGGCAAAAGATGGCACAGAAGAAAAAAGTTCTTTACATTATTCTGCCGTATGAGGTACTTATTCAGCCATCCGGCAATATAGACTATCCGGCAAAACATTTCTTGAAACTGAATGAAAAATACCCGCCTTTTTGCATATATATATCCACCACGCTGGACATATATGGCTACCGTGGTGAGTATATATGGCTACCGCGGTGAGTATATATGGCTACCACGGTGAGTATATATGCACACGGAAACAGCAAAATATGCGTACTGGATCGAAAATATAAACCACTGAACAACAACGAAATAAGAAAATCGAAGAAAAAGGATACGGGAAGGAGAAGACGCACATTTGCTCGCGGGGGCCGCTCCGGCTATCGGTGTATGAAGAGAACGGAAAAGCCGTAACCGGAAGCGGCGAGAAGCGATGAACATCTCATGGAAGGAAACGATTTTTATTTACAAAACGTCTATCGCCCTTAAACAGTTCTTTTACTTTCTCATCGGGGTCGTTGTCGTTGTATTGCTCCTGAACATCTTTCAGCAGCGATATAAGTTCCGCCTGTTTGTCCGCATATTCCGGTTTTCCGAATACATTATTCAGTTCGCCCGGGTCGTTCTTCAAGTCATACATTTCCCATTCGTCTACATCATTGTAGAAATGAATCAGCTTAAACTCCGCCGTCCGGATTCCGTAATGCCGCTTTACCGAATGCTCTGCCGGATACTCGTAATAGTGGTAATAAGCCGCTTTTCTCCAGCCGTCGGGTATTTTGCCTTCATTGGTCAGAACAGGTTTCAGAGATTCCCCCTGAATGTCTTCCGGTATAGCCGCTCCTGCAAAATCCAACAGCGTAGGAGCGAAATCGACATTCATGGCAATGGCCTTCGAAACACTACCGGCTTTTATGGCCTTCGGATAACGGATAATCAGAGGCATACGTTGCGATTCTTCATACATAAAACGTTTATCGAACCACCCGTGCTCACCCAGAAAGAAACCTTGATCTGATGTATAAATGACAATCGTATTATCCAGTTCTCCGGTTTTCTCCAGATAATCCAGCAAACGCCCTATATTCTCGTCCACAGCGACTGTCGTAGCCAGATAGTCACGCATATATTGCTGGTATTTCCAGCTTACCAGTTCCTTTCCTTTCAACTCGCCGCTACGGTATTCGGCGATTCGCTGCACATAAGCGGAGTCCCATCTATCCTGCACATGAGCGGGCATACGCTTATAAACCCGATACAGACGGTTGGTGGTATCTTTCAGCATATCTTCACGGGTCAGCAGTTTCAAATCCCAATCGTCGGTCAGCGTATGTTCAACAGACATATCCTGCCCTTTGGCCGCCGACCCTCTGTTTGCGTACGTATCGAAAAGCGTGGCAGGTTCGGGAAAGGTTGTATTGTTGAACATCCCCAAATGACGGGGCGCAGGCATCCAGTTGCGATGAGGAGCTTTTTGATGATACATCATACAGAACGGTCTACTCCTGTCTCTGTGTTCCAGATACTCAATAGCCTTGTCTGTAATAATATCTGTGACATAACCCTGCTCCACAATCTGCCGTCCATTCTCATTGAAGTCGGGATTATAATAATCTCCCTGTTCATGCTGCCCGGTCAGGATACACCAATAATCAAATCCCTGAGGCTCTGTAATTAAATGCCACTTCCCGACAATCGAAGTCTGATAGCCTGCCTTTTGCAGCAACTTGGGAAAAGTCTGTTGGTTGCCGTCAAAAATGCTGGCATTGTCGGTGAACCCGTTGACATGGCTGAACTTACCGGTCAATATACAAGCCCTTGACGGCCCGGAGAGGGCATTGACCGCATAGCAATGATCCAAGCGGATTCCTTCGTTGGCAATTCTATCCATATTCGGTGTTTGAATAAAGCGTCCTCCGTAGCAGGACATGGCTTGCGTAGTATGATCATCCGTCATCATAAAAATGATGTTCGGACGCTTCGCCTCCTCTTTCGGTTTGCTCGAAGCACAAGCACCCACACCGACGGCTGAAAGGGGCAGGAAGAGCAATGACAGGCGGTTCATTTCATGTAGCTTTAATCTGTTATCCATCTATGATTTTTTTTTCAAAAGTACGATGGAGAGAGTATAGACCCGGCGCTACAACCTCTCCATCCATGCTATATGATAATCAATGCAGTATTTCGTAGCTTTATTCGTAGCCCGGATTATTCCGATTGTTCAATGCCGGATTAGATTGCAACTCTCCCAAAGGAATCGGAAAAAGCTCGTGCTGACCTTTGATAAACTTCTCGCCGGCCACATATTTTCCTTTAAGCGATTTATCCATCTTTTCTTGGAAGAGCTTTAATGTACTATCCAAGATTCCCCAGCGCAGCAGGTCGTACTTGCGCTGCCCCTCGAAAGCCAATTCAAAGCCGCGCTCCCAATAAAGAGCCGTACGGAACTTGCCGGCAGCATCTCCATCGTCGATATAGGGCAGATCATACACATGAGGAGCTTTCAGCAACGCGGCGTAGTTGGCATCTGTGACAGGAGTCGCTTTTGCGCGGACACGCACCGTATTCAGCAAATTCCAAGCCTCCGGAGTATTACCGGTTTCATTATACGCTTCGGCAGCCATCAATACGACGTCAGCATAGCGTAGCGGACAGTAGTTCACCCCTGTATTATTAGGATCTACAAATCCTCCGGGCATCCACTCTCTGCGCCACTTGCCCGGATACCAATCGGCGGATTTTGCATTCTCAACTTTCTTATGGGTTGCATTCTTCGCATCCCATTTATATTGGTAGGTACATACCATTACATCTCTTCGTTCATCACCGGCTTCGAAGAAATTCTTCCATGCGGGCATCACACGGAAAAAGGCATTGGCACGCCCCCATGCATTGGAAGCAGCGTTCTTTCCCGGCGCTTCCACTTTCGGACCGTTATACGTTCCCCAAGTACCGGCATTATCCCTGTATGCCGTTCCGGTCGGGTTAAAAGCAATCTCCCATAAGCTTTCTTTCGAATTCAAAACACCGGCCGAATAATCCATAAACAATTGTTTGAAACCTCCTCCATAAAAGCCATGATAGCCTTTACTGCGGAAAGCGCTCCATTCGGCAATTACAGCATTGAAATATTCGTTTCTCTTAACCTCGTCGGGACGGGTCAGGCTGCCGTCCTGCTGCAAGCTGTAACCGGCGCGCTGCAAGTAAACACGCATCAGTAATGCATGGGCGGCTCCTTGTGAAGGAACTTCGGGCGAAAGTGAAGCGCTTCCTTTCTGCAGGTTTTCTTTGGCGAAAGTCAAATCGGCAATAATCTGATTATAGATTTCCTCACGGCTCACACGCCCATTAAAAGCGCTCTCGTATCCGGAAGTATAGGTCGTTTTAAACGGTACGTCGCCCCAATACTTAATTAAATCGAATGCCAAGAAAGCGCGCAGGAAACGAGCTTGCGCCACCAGTTCCTTTAAATAGGCGTCTCCCTCGAAGCCCGGCATCTTCTCGATTCCTTCAATAGCAAAATTGGCACGGTCGATGCCCAGATACTTGTATTCCCAAAGAGTCGCAATCCACGTATTGGTCGGTTTCACCATATAATGAGCGATGTCGCGTCGGGTATTGTCCGTACCTGTTCCTTGTATATAATAGGTATCGTCCGAAGCGGGCATAGCCATCTCAAACTGTCCGTAATGCTTGTCTATAGACAAACAATCGTAAATACCTGTCACAGACATTTTCGCCTGATCCTTGGTTCGGAAATAAGTATCTTTCTCGTAGTAGGAAACAGGTTTTTCAGTCAGTTCGCAAGCGCCGAATCCTACTGCTAACAGTGCGCCGAGCGCAATCATTTTATATTTTTTCATTGTATTCTCCTTTTAAGGTTCATTAGAATGCTAAATTAACACCAAACACAAACGAGCGACTCTTGGGATAAGCACCGAAGTCAACGCCCGGAGTCAGACTATGCCCCATTGTGGAAACTTCTGGGTCGAAGCCTGAATATTTGGTCCATGTCAGCAAGTTAGCTCCCGTAGCATAAATGCGCAGTTTGCTTAAGCCGGCTTTACCGATCACTCTCTTAGGGAAAGTATAACCTAAGGTAATATTGCTCAGCTTCAGGAAAGACCCGTCTTCCACAGCCCATGAATGAATATAGGTATCACCCACTTCGTTGTCATAAATGGCGGCAACGGTCTTTCCTCTGTTGATAGCGGCCATCTCCTGCGGATCTGTAATCAATTCACCGGATTTGTTGACCAGCTCCCAGCGGTTCTCAGACGCGGCCACAGACAAAACGTTCTTGTTCTGCAAGGCTGTTTTGGTATTGGTCAGCTTGGTTGCATTGAGGACATCATTACCGAGACTGTAAGTCAGGAAGATGCTTAAATCGAAGTCTTTGTAAGTAAAGGTATTGTTGATACCGCCATAGACTTTCGGATAAGCGTTGCCGATGACGGTTTTGTCTGCTTCGGTAATCTTATTGTCTTCACTGCCGTCTATGTTCTTAAACTTCCACATTCCCGGTTTTACATTGGCTTTATCACCGGCATGCGCAACACCGTCTTTAAGATGATAAGTCTTGGTTGCCGCATCATAATCGAAGTCGGATACCTCGTACAAGCCTTCTGTCACATATCCGTACATTTGCCCCAATGGCTGGTGCACACCGATGATGTGGGTATTCTGATTGTACCCGAAATTAGCTTCCCACAACTGTACATCTTCACCGGTCAGCCTCTTTACAGAGTTCTTGTTGTGAGACAAAGTTACGGCAGTATTCCACGTAAAGCTTTTAGTGACGATATTGGCCGAATTGACAGTCAGGTCAATACCCTTGTTTTCCGTTTCACCGGCATTGATCACCATACTGTTATATCCCGATGAAGTGGGCAGTTTCGCATTCAGCAGCAAATTGCTGCTGCGATTTATGTAGAACTCCGGAGAAATTGTCAGGCGTTGGTTGAAGAATCCGAAGTCAAGGCCAAAGTTAAACGTCTTATTGGCTTCCCATTTCAAATCCGGATTAGGGATTTGTTTGGAGACATAGCCCGACTGTGTGGAGTCTCCATTGGGATAAGTGACCGAATTCAAGACCGCCAGGCTAAGGTAATTGCCAATACGGTTGTTACCTGCCATACCATAACCCAAACGAACCTTCAAGTCAGAGAACACGTTCAGTCTTTTCATAAATTCTTCTTCTCCCAAGCGCCAAGCGGCGGAGAATGCCGGAAAGTAACCCCATTTATTGTTCTTGCCGAATTTAGAAGAGCCGTCGGCACGAACCGAGGCAGTAAGCAAGTATCTATCTTTGAAACTATAGTTGAAACGGGTAAAGAAAGAAAGCAGTTTATCATCGTAATTTTCGCCCGATGCAACTTCGGTAGGCAATCCCAATGAAAGGTCTGCCAAGCCTATGTCGTCGTTCGGGAAGTTGGCAGCCGCTGCTTTAAAATGGCGGTTCCAACGGTTCACATACTCCTGACCTACCATAACAGTCACATCGTGTCCTTTCCCGGAACATTTATAGTTCAATACATTCGATGTTTGGAAACTTCCGTTCTCCAGATTTTGAATACTGCCATTAATGCTGGAACGCTTGGCTATTATCGACTTGTCGCCATAGAAAATACCGTTGCGACGTGTCTGATAGCGCATACCTGTGGTATTACGGAATGAGAGACCTTTAAGCAGTTTCCATGTAAAGCCTCCGTTAGCTTGGAACGTACGATATTCACGATCATTTGTCTCCTCTGCCGCAGAAAGCAAGGGATTTTGCATTACATTCCCCGCATCGTCCAAGAAAATAGGGTCTTCATCCTCCAATAACATATCATCCGTTCCATTGATTCCTATGGTAGGACGATACTGTAAAATATGCTGCATCTTATTGAAGCGGTCGCCTCCTTCGGAAGTACCCATACCGTAAATCTTCATCTGGTCGTAGCTGATACGGGCATTAACGCTTAAACGATTGTTCAATTTGTGATTCATATTGAACGAAATATTATGCTTTTTGCTCCCGCTATATACCATGGCTCCTTCTTCATCGTAATAAGAATATCCCAGATTATAGTTCAGTTTATCCGTACCTCCGGAAACCCCTACGCGGTAGTTCTGTGTCAATGCCGTACGCCCCAAAGTCTCTTTCTGCCAATCCAAACCTTTACGATCAGCATAATTCGCTTCAATCTCACTATATTTCCCGTAAAGATTCTCAAAAGCCTTTGTTGCTTTATCCCAGTCTTCGGGGGTAGTAGCGCTGTAAACGCGACGCTCATAATCCAGCATGGCAAATTCGGAAGTAGAAAGTACGTCCAGCTTCTTCGCTATCTTCTTAAAGCCTATGTAGCTGTCGAATGTTACCGTAGATTTACCGCCTTTGCCTCCGCTCTTAGTGGTAATTACCACAACTCCATTGGCGCCCCGCGCGCCATAAATGGCTGTGGCGGAAGCATCTTTCAATATGTCGATGGTTTCAATTTCCGCCGGATCGAGAGTTGACATGCCATCTTCACTAGGAAAACCGTCGATGATGTACAACGGCTCATTGCTTTGAGTAATAGAAATACCTCCACGAACACGGATAGAGATAGAGGCTCCCGGGCTGCCTTCAGTCTGCATAACCTGCACTCCTGCCATACGTCCGGCCAATGCTTGGGTTATATCGGCTGTAGGGACTTTGGAAAGTTCTTTGCTATTCACGGAAGCTACCGAGCCGGTCAAGTCTTTACGCTTCACTGTGGCATAGCCGATGGCAACGACCTCATCCAGCATCACAGCATCAGCCTTCAATGTCACGTTAATAACACTACGCATGTTGACTTTCACCTCTTGCGAAGTCATTCCCACATACGAAAACACCAGCACATCTTTCGATGCGTCATTCACCTTCAAGGTATAGTTACCGTTAATGTCGGTAACTGTTCCGATACCGACAGCACCTTTAACAGTAACACTGCTCCCAATCACTTCATATCCTTCGCTATCGACTACCTTACCGATAACTGTCAAGCTTTGCGCATACACCGACATGTTGACAAAAGCGAGGATAAACATTAAAAATAATTCTTTTAATTTATACATAATAATAAATTTAGGGTTAGCTTTATATTTTGGGTAAAACCAATATTCTACAAATACCAAGAATTGCGGAATCAAGTCTTGCAGATAGTTAAAACAAGAATTCTCTCTTATTTAGGATTCACTCAATAAATACGTTATTCAGATATAATATTTTATCCGGATATTTTCCGGTCATTTCATTTTTGCTGACAAGCATAAACGTATAAGACAGCAGAGCTATTGAATAGACCATGTTCTGCCATGATTAGATTTCAACATTCAAAAATAGCTTTCCACCGCTGATCTTCCATTCATTTTTATACAACATTCTACCACATACGTTCACGCCGCCTGCAATTTTGTTGATTCGATATTAATTTTGTTGAAAAGACATCTTTCGAAACGATTTTAGCACATTTTAGAATGCGGAAACCTTCCTGTCAAGCAAAAAAGTATTACTTTAGCAGAGCAATAAACGAACATCCTTTAATTTGTGTTTTATGAACCGCTTATGATCGTTGAAGTACAACAGCACCTTTCCCGATTATGCCCCACACCGGAGAAACCAACATCTCGCCCCGCTGATCCCCTTGACACAGTTCCGCTCCGGCCTCGAGCAGAAGCGGAGACGAAAAATATAGAATGATGCAACAAACTCTATCCATACAGTTCGCCCCTTTGCAGGGATATACCGAGACCGTTTACCGAAACGCTCACGAAGCCGTTTTCGGAGGCGCAGACATCTACTACACCCCTTTCGTGAGGGTAGAGAAAGGAACGTTTCGTTCGAAAGATGTACGGGACATCAGCCCCGAAAAGAATCGCGTATACCGTCTCATCCCCCAACTCATCGCCCCTACACCGGAGAAGGCGGAGGCTGTTTTAGGGCTTTTCATCGAGAAAGGTTACCGCGAAGCCGACCTGAATCTGGGTTGTCCGTTCCCGTTACTTGCCAAACGGCATAACGGTTCGGGCATCCTGCCTTATCCGGACGAAGTAAGAGAGTTACTCCGCATCATCCGCCGCCACCCGGAAATCAACTTCTCGGTCAAGATGCGTCTGGGATGGGAAGACCCGAAAGAATGCCTCGCATTGGCCGACCTGCTGAATGAGATTCCGCTACGACAAGTCACGATGCACGCGCGAATAGGAATGCAACAATACAAAGGGAAGCCGGACATGGAGGGGTTCCGCACTTTCTACGAAGTTTGCCGTCACCCGCTGGTTTACAACGGAGATATCACCGGCACTGCTGACATCAGGTATCTTTCCACGCTTTTCCCGCATCTGACTGGCGTCATGATAGGACGCGGGCTTCTCGCACGCCCGGCATTGGCGCTGGAATATAAAGAGAACCGGACGCTCGGAGAAGATGAATACTGGGAAAGGATGAAAGCGCTGCACACAGCTGTTTTCGAAGGATATGCCTCGCAGTTGGAAGGCGGAGACGCTCAATTGTTGAACAAGATGAAGACTTTCTGGGAATATCCGTCGGCAGGAATAGACCGGAAGGCAGCCAAAAGCATCCGCAAGAGTACCAGCCTCAGCAAATATGAACAGGCTGTTTCGGCTTTCTTCAACCAACCGTTGCACCGATAAAAGGAATTGAAAAAACAGATAGAAGCGAACAGCCCTGCTTCTAATTCCGGGTTTCTGCATCGGTAGAAAGAAGCCGGGAAATAGGTGAGAATGAATAACCCTCTCTCTTACTCCGAATCATACCACCGGTAGAAAGAAACGAAGAAATAGGTGAGAATGAAAAAACTTCCCCTTATTCCGAATCATACCACCGGTACAAAGAAACCGGAAAACGGATGAGAATGAATAGCCCTGCTCCTTATTACGAATCATACCATCGGTAGAAAGAAACCGGAGAAATAGGTGAGAATGAAAAAACCGACTCCTTATTCCAAATCACAGCATCGGTAGAGAGAAACCGAGGAATAGGTTAGAATCAAAAAACTCCACCTTATTCCAAATCATAGCACCGATAGAAAGAAACCGAAAAGTAGGTGAGAATGAAAAATCCTACTCCTTACTCCGAATCATACCACCGATAGAAAGAAGTCCGGGAAGCAGAAGAAAACAGGCATGCTACTCCTTTTTCGAGTCGATACACCGATAAAAAGAAGACGGGAAGCAAGGGGAAGATTCATAACCAAACCCATTGCCGCAATCGTTATTTTATGTACTTTTGCGGGCATTATGAAGAAAATGATGTTGACACTTGCGGCAGTTTTATTCACTGAAGCAGGAGATAACCACATAAGGAGCATAAGAAGTTTGTTGACACTTGCGGCAGTTTTATTCGTTGCAGCAGGAAGTCTGGCGCAAAAGAAGGACTTCAGCTACAAGTTTTACGGTCAGGTGCGCACAGACCTTTACTACAACAGCCGCGCAAATCAAGAGACGGTAGACGGATTGTTCTACATGTATCCGAAAGACAAGAACCCCGACCCGGCAGGAAAGGACCTGAACGCCACACCCAACAGCAACTTTTACACACTATACTCACGGCTCGGAGTGAACATCACAGGACCGGAGCTGGGCAATGCCACCACTTCCGCCAAGGTGGAGGCCGACTTCCGAGGCACGGGAAGCAGCTTCTCGGTGGTTCGTCTTCGCCACGCTTATTTCCGGATGGACTGGGGAAAAAGCTCCTTATTGGCGGGACAAACGTGGCATCCGCTGTTCGGCGATGTGTCTCCGCAGATACTGAATCTTTCGGTAGGAGCGCCTTTCCAACCCTTCAGCCGAGCTCCGCAACTGCGATACCGATATACGGGAAATCACATCCGGCTGACCGGATCTGCCGTATGGCAGTCGCAATACCTTTCGCAGGGGATTGATGAAAACAACCCGATGAAAAGCAAAAAGAGCCAGGAATATATAAAGAAGAGCATGGTTCCGGAGCTTTTTGCGGGAATAGATTATCATTCGAAACATTTTCTGGCGGGACTCGGCGTAGAGTTTCTCTCAATGAAACCGCGTACACAAGCCACAGGAGCCGACGGGAAAACCTACCGGGTGAGCGAGCGAATCAACAGTCTGTCTTATGAGGCACACGCCAAATATACCGCGAACGACTGGTTCATCGCCGCGAAAAGCGTATTGGGGTCGAACCTTACACAGACCTCCGGACTGGGCGGTTTCGGTGTCCGTTCGGTCGATTCAGCAACCGGAGCGCAAAAGTACACCCCGATACGTTTCTCAAGTTCGTGGCTGAACCTTGTATACGGCAAAAGGTGGAAACCGGGAATATTCGCGGGGTATGCCAGGAATCTCGGCACGCGCGAAGCGCTGCAAGAAGGCACTCCGCTGTACGGAACGGGCACGGATCTGAAAGATCTTGCTTCACTCGGCACGGAGCTTACCTATAATACGCCCCATTGGAAGTTCGGCGTGGAATACCTGTACAGCATTGCAAACTACGGGAAAGACATCGACCGGAAAGACGGGAAGATGCTCGATACGCATCCGGTGAAAAACCATCGCTTCGTGGCGGCAGCCATGTTCATGTTCTGATAGAAAAGCATACGCAACGGAACTTAGCCGTATTCCTTCCAAACCGTTGTGTGGAATACCATCGCGCTGAGCCTGCTTCAGTTACGGCTTAGCCGCTTTCCTTCCAAACCGTTGTGTGGAATACCGTCGCGCTGAGCCTGCTTCAATTACGGCTTAGCCGCTTTCCTTCCAAGCCGTTGCCGTTAGTTGCAGAATCAGGCATTGCGCCTTCATATCCACAAGAGCTTATCTCTTTTCTTCCCGAACCGTTAGTTTAAGAGCGGCAGTATGCCCCATATCCAATAAGGCTTGTACCGCATTCTTTCCCAAACCGTTTAAAAGCCGCCCTCTCCTTAATAAAGGCACGGCACAAGCCTTGCTCCGCCCCTTATTTCGTGAGCCTGACTTCGAAGCTGCGACCTTCCCGGCAAAGGAAGCGAAGTTGCGTCTGCCGTTTATCGGCGGAAACAATCCGGCAATACGGAGTCTCTTCCACTTTCCAGCGCCCTCTCAGTGTAACGGTCACCGCAATCTCCCCGCTTTCATTATTGATCCACGGACGCGAGTAGATACTGCGTTCGATACGCTTTCCGTCGGCATCGAATGCTTCGTCGCTCGCTCCGCGATAGAGCGCAAGGTCGGGCTGAGCCACCGTCAGCAGCCACTGCTTCGCCGATTCTTGGCGGGTCATCACCAAGCAGGATGTATCCGCACGTTGAAGCAACGCACCGGGCAAATCCGCCTGAGGAGTGTCGAACAAGACGTACGAAGTGACCCGATCGCCGCCAAACTGCACGATATGCGCCCCGCGATCCTTACGCAACACCTTATAAGGTATACGCTTCAGCAAAGCAGACATCCTTTGCGCATCCGCCTGAGGGAATACGGCATATTCGTATCCCGCAGCCTTCGGCGCTTTCCCATGATCGATGACCAGCGACACCCAGTCGCCTTTCGTCTCCGCGCCCGTATTCTGCATACGCGACAGTTGCGGGAAGTTTTTCTCGAAACGGGCAGCTACGGGCACATAGTATCCCGTCCCCAAATGGTCGGTCCACAGTTTCCGGTTTCCCGCAGGAGCATCTTTCCAGAACTCCCGTCCCTGCTTGTCGGTCACAGCCAGTTGGAATACGGTAGTCTCCGTAGGATACTCCGCATTCGCGTTTTCGATGTCCGACCCGAGACAGACAATCATTCCGTCGAGGAAATGGAACGATTTGCGCGCGCGGTGCGTACCGTTGTATTTATCATGCTCGTGCAGTATCATACCGAAGTTTCCATCGGCTCCCTGCTGCGAAAGCCCGCCCGCAAACGCCTCATCCGAATAGAGCATCTCCTCGATGCCCGAGTATCTGTCTACGTTCAGCACGTTTGCTTTCAGCAGTTCCCAAGGCAGATGAATGGAGGTTGTGCCCGGTATCCGGTTCCAGTCAAAGCCGGGTTGCACCCAGCCGCTCGTTGCGGGAGTCACTGTCTGTCCTGGCGCAGCCGTCAGAACCTGAAGGCTCCCGTGTGCCAGATAACGTCCGTAGAGGTTGGCTCCCAAGTAGTGCTCCGCCGCCCAGAGGTAGCGGGAATGCCCGCGAATCACAGCAGCCCAGTTGCTCCGCCGCTGCACCGACACGCAGCCGTAGCCGAGCGCAAGATTTCCCTGAGGGTCATTCTCCGCGCGGAATCCTTGAGCCGTGAGCCGCCGGGCTATCTCCCTTTCGCGGACATCGGATACTTTGGGCATGTATTCGGGTTCCTGTCCTGCCGCAGGGGCATCGGCAACCAGGCGAAGATAAGCCGAAGCCATCTCTCCGTCGACGGCTGACTTTCCGTCGGGAGTGCCTGCCATCGCCATCATGGCATAATGCATGGGAACGAGTTTGCCCTTTCCGTCGGGATGACGCCCCGACATAGAGAGCGGAAAGTGAAGTGTATTGCAATAAAAACGCATCGCGGACAAGACGTTCTTGACCGTGCGGTGCGCCAGTTCGGAAACGGCAAACCCGGTTCCGTGAAGCAGATAAATCATATTCGTAGCCCCGTCTAGCCCGCCTACGGCATAAGCCGGGTAATGGTTGCGGTGATGGAAAGCCGCTCCGTCGGTCTTGAACGAACCTGCCAAACCCGTAGCCGGACGGCAACCGTAGTCTATCCACCGCGAGAACGACCGCAGATATTGCAGCTTCTCCGGCGTGTCTTCCATCATCAGGATGCTGGCAATGCGCCCGGTGGTCTGCGTGTTGAACGAGTCCATATCGATTCCGTTACGTTCGGGTTTGGGATAGACTTCATTGGTGATGGCATACCACCGAAGCGTACGTTCGGCTTCGTGCAGCTTGCCCGCTTGTCGCAGCACGTCTTTCATCAGGAAGTAAGCCGGATAAAGCCCGCGCACGCTGTAGCCGTAGTGATGGATGTTTCCCCAGCAACTGCCGTATGCCACTCCCTGATCGGTGATGTGATCGTACATGGCGAGAAACTTGCTCTTCATCTCTTCCCTCACCTCCGGATTCCCGCCGCTGTTGTTGTAAGCCACAGCAATACGCTTCATCAGGTCGAAGTAAGCACGCATCTCCACCCCTTTTTTGGTCAGCATATCTTTGTCCCAACCCGGTATCAGCCGTTCGTAGGCTTCCGAAGCTCGCACCATGAAGATGGGCATGCCGCTCACCATGCCGTTGCGATAGGTAATGCCGTAAGCATCGTAACGCTTGCGGATGGCGGCTACCTCTTTCGGGGTGACGGCGGAGGGCGTATAAATCATGTCGCGGAAGCGCGCTTCAAGCAGTTGCATCTCCTCTTTCTCGCGATTGGTGACAGGCGTCAGCCCGATGTCGGGCTTCAGCAACGAATGCTTGTAAACCACCAGCCAGTGGTTCGTTGTTCCCGCATTGACGAAAGGAACCTGCAAGTCGGCGGTTTGCTGGCGGGCATCCACCTTCGTGGCCGTAATGAGATGATCGATGAACAGCTCTCCTTTCACAGCCGGAGCAACGATGCGAAGACGGTTCATCCCCTCTTCGGGCACGCCCTCCATGTCGCGCTCGTAGCATACCCAAGCGGCACGCCAACCTTTGAAATTGATGCCGAAAGGAAAGGAAGCGCACACACGCCCGTCTTTCAGAAACTCGAAGCGCACGGTGGCATCCTTCGGCTGTTCGTTGTATATCCACACGATGAAAGCGGAAAGATAGAGGTCTTTCCCCGTAGGGTCTTTCTTCTCGAACTTCAGATCTTTCTCCAACTCAAGCACTCCGCCCGGCTCGAAGCTCCACGCGAGCGACTGCCTGCCGTCTTTATAATGCGCCTGCGAAAGCGACAACCGGGAACCGGCAGCCGTAAAACAGGAAGGAACCGAAGAGTCTTCGAAAGAGAACATCCGTTCATGAGTGACCAATTGCGCGCCGGCAAATGCCGGGCAGAGAAAGAGGCACAGAGCGAGCGCGCCGCGCCGGAAAAGAGAGACTTGTTTCATCATGGAATATCCGTTTTTTATTTCGTACCTACAAAGATACCCCTCTTCCTTGCGGAGAAGGGGTATAAATTGTACAGAAAACCGTCTCTTATGGTTCAGAGCGGCAGACACTCCGGTTATTTCCACTGCAAAATCACGGCTATCTCCTCATGCCGTACGGAAGCCGGCGCCCTGAATGCTTCGGTTCGAAAGCTTTGCCGGCGCTTTGTTAAAAGGCGAATCACTGTTTCGAAAGGAACGAATTATTTTCTACCAAAATGCAAATCGTTGTTTATCAAAAGGCAAATCACTGTTAGCGGAGTCTGCTCACAGAATCGTAACAGAAGCAACATTGCGTCAGCAGAAATCGGCAAGTTGCACAGTCAAGCACGGAGACGGATTGCTTACCACTACAATAAAAACAGCAAGTATCTCGCAGCAATGAGCTATGCGGACTAAACGCGGATTGTTCACAGGGCACAACGTCGGCAGCAACCGCCTGCAACAACAGGCATGCCACCCAAGCAGAAAGTACCGGCGGACGCAAAGCAAGCTGGTATCACCCTGCAAGCCATAAGCTACAAAAACGAAACATAGATTGCTTACGGATGCAACTCTTTGAAAGCCTCGTTTTCCTCCTTCACCTCGCGAACGGTTGCCTCCAGCTCCTCCACTGGCAGGTCGTGCCCATACCAGCCGGTATAGCAGTCTACCACGTACCACTTCCCGTCCGCCATCAATTCGAACTCTACCCGCAAATCGTTCTCGGATTCTTCGTATCCCGCCTCGAACACTTTCCGCTTCGGCTCATTCACAATAAACTTCGAGACGTACACGCCGCCCTCTTCCTGCTCCACACGCTCCTCTTTCAGCGTTTCGGCATCCAGCAGCGGCCATTTTTCTTTCGTAAACGGAAATTTCTTCTCCGTTTCTCCATCGTCCAAAAGCAGTATAATGGGAGTTCTCAACGGAAACTTCACACGTGTGTATTGGAAAGCCGCACTTGCGGTAAACTTGCTCAGAAACGTGCGGAAGTCTTCGCCCGCCTGCGCAACCGCTTCACTGTTGGCCCGCGATTTCGAGCTGTTGCCGCAGGAGATGAACGATATGCCTGTCAGCAACACGGCTGCCAACAGACCGAATATAAACCTTTTTGTTGTCATAACCTGATATGTATTAAGGCTTTAATTTATACTGCAAATATAATCAGAAGTTGGATATACCGATAGAAGAAACCGTTTTTTTATTTTGCAGAAAGGGAAAAGGAAGGGGCAAAGGCAGCGAACAGAATCCGCCCACGCCACAGGAACGAAGGTCGGAAGCTGCCCGGCGGAAAGGATAAGGAGCTAAACCGGAGTTCTGCGGGATGCCGGATGCGGAATGGATTCCGGCATAAACAGAGGCTCTGTCCGGCGGAAACAGAGGCTCTGCCAGAAACAAACGGAGCCTCTGTTCGATGCAAACAGAGACTCTGCTCCAAACAAATGCCAAACCCATCTGGCAAAGCCACCAAACCAGCTACGAACTGACAGAAGCTCTGCTCCGAACAAATGCCAAATCCATCGGAAGCGAACAGAAAAACTGCATGATAAAAACAGGGCCTCAGGATGATGTAAACAAAGGCTCTGCTCCTCTTGAGCAAAATTACCGGTCTTTCGAGCCACAACAGGCCAACGTTCAACGTCGCATATATTCGTACCCGAAACGGCAGTACAAACACTTCCGTTGCTCGCAGTAAGCGGTGCGGAGTTGCACCAGCGCCTGACTGTCCGCCGCCGATGTAACCGCCAGTCCGGCAGCGCTCCACGAACGGACAATGTGGTTGTCTTCCGCCTTCAGCTCATCGAGAAAACGCAAAGCCCGGTCGCACATACGCTCGTCGGCCTTGTGCAACCCGTAGGCATACAAGAAAGGAACCACCGTATTAATAATGAGCAAATCAACGGACTTTGCGCCTAAAGCTTTCTCACGGCGAGGCGACGGTTTGTGAAACAGGTAATGCTCCGTCCAGTAGTCTGACGTGCGAGCGGCAAGCATTCCTCTCACCGTTTCGAGTGTTTCGCCCTCCATCAGGCGGGAGAACAGCGTGCTGCCCGACCGGTAGAGCCATGCCAACTGCGCCAGACGGATGTGCGGAAAGTTACCGGGACGAAGTCGGAGAAGCCGCCAGTCGGACGCTTGCATCTGTGCGTCAAAGCCGAATTTATGACGGAGATAACGGTACTCTTTCTGCAAGCGGAAGTAATATTCATCAGCAGGCAAATCCTTGGAGGATGCTTGCTGAAACGCCCTCTTCGGCAAACCGGCATGGACATCCTTCTCTGACAAACCGTCGGGAGACGTTGCCCGCAGCGCATCTTTTTGCAGGCAGGCACAACAGTCGCCCGAAGACAAGTCCTCCGGAACGGTTTCCAAAGTCGAAGTTGTCCGCGAATGAAGAGGAAGCCCGTCGGTTTTCGCTTCGGCACGCAAGGCATCGGCAGTGCCGGAAGCGGCAAGATGCGCCGTCTGTACCTGCGGCGTAGCCGGCCGATTCGAAACGTCCTCACGCGAAGCTATTTCGTCGAGCAATCCCGCCTGCCCGAAAAAGAAAGCTTCGATCTGAAACAAATCATCGCGATGTTTGTCGACCGCGCGGAACGGAAGCGTTCCCGCCCAACGTTCGAACGCGTCTCCGTTCAGTCCGAAACCGAAATTACGGGCAAGAGTAACGAAGAAAGCGTCTTCCCAATTCCGGTCGCATCGCTCCAGCCGTTTTCCTATTTGCAGGGCTTTCTGTTGCAGCCTTTCCGTTTGCAACGAAGTCAGCCACGAGTGTACGACAACCTTCGGCAGCGCTCCGATCACTTCCGTACAACAAGGGTACCGGTCGGCATTGCGCAACTCTTCGTAATGCGTCCGCACGACATCGGGGCAGTTTAGTTGCAACTGCGGAAGCGGTTCGCCGTCCGGTCGCACGATATCGGCATCCACTTTGCCCGCCACGTGCAGAATCACGGAGTCGTAAGCCCGGTCGCGGTCGTGCCCGTGGCGGAACCAGTCGGACGAAAGCGAATGCACTTCGACATTCCCCACCCAAAGCGTTCCGTCTATCTTGAGCTTCGCATTGAAAAAGTCAGGCCCTGCATTCGAGTTGTGTAAACCGGGATCGATCACTTCTACCGGCAATCCACCGGTGGTTTGCAACGGCTGCAAAGGGAATAATTTGTGTTTCCATACGTACTGGAGAAGGTGTTCCATGTTAAGAAGACGTTAATGTGCGCGGCAAATGTAATAAAAATCTTATCTTTGCGACTATTATTTTGAATATAAGTCAACAAACGATGAAAATAGCATTGATAGGTTACGGAAAGATGGGCAAGGAGATCGAACGGATCGCCGTCGGTCGCGGACATGAGATAGTCTGCGTCATCGACGTCGATAATCAGGAAGCTTTCGAGTCCGATGCCTTTAGAAACGCCGACGTGGCAATCGAGTTCACAAACCCTAAGGTGGCTTACCATAATTATATAAAAGCTTTCAAAGCCGGCGTGAAGGTGGTATCCGGAAGCACCGGATGGATGGCGGAACACGGCGAAGAAGTCAGGCGGCTTTGCTCGGCGGAAGGCAAAACCTTGTTCTGGTCGTCCAACTTCAGTCTCGGAGTAGCCGTATTCTCTGCGGTGAACAAGTATCTGGCGCGCATCATGAACCGCTTTCCCGCCTACGACGTGAGTATGACCGAGTCGCACCACGTCCATAAGCTCGACGCTCCGAGCGGCACTGCCATCACACTGGCGGAGGGAATCCTCGAGAACATCGACCGTAAAGACCGCTGGGTGAAGGAAGAAACCTCCGCCGACGACGAGCTTCCCATTCATTCTATCCGCGAGGGTGAGGTGTTCGGCATACACTCCATACGCTATGAGTCGGAGGTAGACAGCATCACCATTACCCACGATGCCAAAAACCGGGGCGGCTTCGCCCTCGGGGCCGTAATGGCAGCCGAATACACGGCAACCCACGAAGGGCTGCTGGGTATGAGCGACCTATTCCCTTTCCTGAAGAACATTTAAAAAAACAACAAAGCCATGATACAAGCTACACGCAAGCAATGGATCAAATTCGCCATCGTCACCGCCATCTACCTCGCTTTCCTTATTTGGGTGCGCAGTTGGTGGGGACTGATTGTGGTTCCTTTCATTTTCGATATTTACATCACGAAGAAAATCCCCTGGTCGTTCTGGCGCAAGTCGAAGAACGCGGCGGTACGCACGGTGATGAGTTGGGTAGACGCCATCGTATTCGCTCTGGTAGCCGTCTACTTCGTCAACATCTATATTTTCCAGAACTACCAGATTCCTTCTTCATCGCTGGAGAAATCGCTGCTCGTAGGCGACTTCCTCTATGTGAGCAAAATGAGCTACGGGCCGCGCGTGCCTAATACGCCTCTGTCGATGCCTCTGGCGCAGCACACGCTACCCATAGTAAACACCAAATCGTACATCGAATGGCCGCAATGGAAGTACAAACGCGTGGCGGGGTTCGGCAGGGTGAAGCTGAACGACATCGTGGTGTTCAACTTCCCTGCAGGCGATACCGTAGCCTTGAACAATCAGCAGGAAGATATTTACGCCATCGCTTATCAGGCGGGGCGAAGCATCTATCCGAAAGAGGTGGAGATGGACAGCCTTACACGCAACCGGCAACGGGATGTCTACAACCTGTACTATGCCGCCGGACGTAAATACATCGATTCGAATCCGCGAACTTTCGGGAAGGTGGTTTACCGCCCCGTAGACCGTCGGGAAAACTATGTGAAACGTTGCGTGGGGCTTCCGGGCGACACGTTGGAGATTGTAGACGGACAGGTGATGATTAACGGCAAGGCGACCGAGAATCCGGAAAATCTCCAGTTCAACTACTTCGTACAGACCACAGGCCCCTACATTCCCGAAAATATGTTCCGCGACTTGGACATCAGCAACGACGACCGGATATTGATACAGAACGGCGGATGGGACGGTGAACTGATAGCGATGGGACTCGACAGCCGCGATTCGTCGGGAAGGCTGAATCCCGTCTACCGGCTTCCGCTGACGAAGAAGATGTACGACACGCTGGCAGGCAACAAGAAGTTGGTCGGCAAAATCGTAAAGGAGACGGATAGCTACGACCGGAAGGTGTATCCGCTCAACCTGCACAACCGGTGGGAACGGAACAACTACGGCCCCATCTGGATTCCTTCGAAGGGAGCCACCATTACGCTGACGGATGACAATCTCCCTATGTACGAGCGTTGCATCACGGCATACGAAGGCAACAAGTTGGAAGTGAAAGCCGACGGTTTCTACATCAACGGCGAGAAAACCGATTCGTATACATTCCGGATGGATTACTACTGGATGATGGGAGACAACCGCGACAACTCGCTCGACTCGCGCTACTGGGGATTCGTGCCCGAAGATCATGTGGTGGGAAAGCCCATCGTCGTATGGCTTTCGCTGGATAAAGACCGCGGATGGTTCGACGGCAGAATCCGATGGAAACGGCTATTCAAATGGGTACACTAAAGAATAAGGAGCAAACGGGTTCCGTTTTCGGGAATAAACTTGCGGAATAAGACAAGAGAACAGATAGAAACAGATGTCGGCAGAAAGCAAAGGTTCGAAAAGAAAAACATGGATAAGGCTGGGGGTAAAGCTTCTGGCCATTATCGCCGTGGTGTTTCTCATACGAAGCTTTGCCTTCACATCGTGCCTTATCCCGTATTCGGGAATGGAGAACTCCCTCTTTCAAGGGGAGCGTATTCTGGTAAACAAGTGGAGCTACGGACTGCGCGTACCTTTCATGTCGCTCTTCTCCTACCACCGATGGCTGGCACGTCCGGTGGGTAAGCAGGAGATTGTGGTGTTCAACAATCCGGCAGCCGGCACTAAGTCGGCAATCGACCGACGTGCCGTGTACATCAGCCGCTGCATCGGAACTCCCGGAGACACCCTGCTTATAGACTCTTGTTTCTCTGTGGTTTCACCCGAAGCGGAAGTCAATCCGGACAAGAAACAGCTGTATGCCTATCCGGCTTCCAAAGAAAAAGATATCGAGTTGCTGCTCCGTTCGCTCTCCATCACCAACGAAGGTGTGATGGGCAGAAACGACAGTACGCACGTACGCAGCTTCAGCCGATACGAGTTTTACCTGTTGGAACAGGCGACGAAACCCAATCGGTGGATATCTCGGTTGCAAGAAGGAGATACCGGAGTGCCGAAGCCGCTCATCATTCCGGGTAAAGGAAAGGTGCTTCGCGTCTATCCCTGGAACATCACGCTGCTGCGCAACACGCTCGTGCTGCACGAAGGCAGGCAGGCTGAAATAAAGAACGACACACTGTATATAGACGGAAAAACCACGCAGCATTGTTATTTTACGAAAGACTATTACTGGATGGCGTCCAACGCCAGCTTCAACCTCTCCGACTCCAGACTGTTCGGCTTTGTTCCACACGATCACCTGATCGGAAAAGCCTCGCTTATTTGGTTCTCGAAAGAGCAAAAGAGCGGACCATTCAGCGGATACCGTTGGAACCGCTTCCTGAGGAAGGTCAGATGAAGCAGCCTTAAACGTCCGATGAATATAGAATAACAATACAGATTCTATTATTTAGAAGTAATAGCGATAACAACCAGTCAATCACCTCCCATCATTAATTTTATGAAAACAGCCTATTTGTCTTCCGCTTATCTTGCCCCCGTAGAGTACTACACGAAGTTCCTGATATACGACCGGATCTATGTGGAGCAGCACGATCACTACACCAAGCAGACGTACCGCAACCGGTGTACTATTGCCGCACCGGACGGCGAACTGGCGCTCTCCATACCCACCGTAAAACCGGCTCAGGCGAAATGTCCGATGAAAGACATCCGTATTTCCGACCACGGCAATTGGCGGCATCTGCACTGGAACGCTATCGAATCGGCTTACAACAGCACGCCTTTCTTTGAATATTACAAGGACGACTTCCGCCCTTTCTATGAGAAGCGATATGAGTTTCTCGCCGATTTCAACGAAGAAATATGCCGCTTGGTCTGCGAACTGATTGACCTTCATCCCCGCATCGAGCGGACACCGGAATACAAGACGGAGTTTACAGCCGGAGAAGCGGACTTCAGGGAGGCGATCCATCCGAAGAAAGACTTCCGGACAACAGATTCCGAGTTCATCCCCCACCCCTATTACCAGGTATTCGAACCGAAGCTGGGATTCCTTCCCAACCTCAGCATCATCGATCTGCTCTTCAACATGGGCCCCGAAAGTTTACTGGTGCTTCAGCAGAGCATCAGATAAAACACAGCGGGCAGATATGTTCGGCACGGTGGGTATATATGGTCATCACGGTGAGTATATATAGTCAGCTATGGTGAGTATATATGGCCAGCATGGTGGATATATATGGCCAGCATGGTAGGCATATATACCCACCGCAGTGCACATATATAATTTATAGGGCAGGCATATATACCTGTAACGACAAAGCATGTTTTATTCCGCCGTCAGAGAAATTATGCCGGACAAAAACTGCATAATAAAAAATAGAAGCTGCATCGTAGCATTACGATACAGCTCCAAAATGCATCCTGAATCATTCGATCACTTCGAAATCTGCCGAAAGTCCTTCCTCACTATTCGTTCCTACCCATAAAGTAAAGTCTCCGGGCTCCACGACCTTCTTCATGTCCCGATTCCAAAAAGCCAGATTCTCAATCGGTAACGTGAAAATGAGAGTTTTATGCTCTCCCGGCTCCAAAGAAACGCGCTGGAATCCTTTCAGCTCCTTCACCGGGCGAGTAACTGAACCGACATGATCTCGCACGTACAACTGTACGATCTCTACACCCGTATACTTACCCGTATTGGCAAGTTCGAAACGAACCGTTAACGTATCCCGAGTATTTAACTTTGCTGCGGAGAGCTTTAAATTACTGTACGCAAATGCTGTGTACGACAATCCGTAACCGAACGGGAACAAAGGGCCAAACCCCGCATCCATGTGGAAAGAAGTACATCCCAGCGAAGTTTGTCCTGCTTCCAAAGGAATATTGTCAATCAATGTTTCTTCCCCGGTGGGAGCGCGTCCAGTACGATTATGCGCATAATAAACCGGTACCTGCCCCACCATCTTTGGAAATGTTACGGGAGTCTTACCACTGGGAACAGCTTTGCCGAAAAGCAAGTCGGCAATGGCGGGACCACCCATCGTGCCCGGATGAAACATATATAAAACAGCAGCAGACTCATCTACCTCCTTACCAATGGTAAGCGGACGCCCCGCCATCACCACAGTTACAAGAGGCTTGCCTGTCTGAGCCAAAGCTGTAATCAAATCGGACTGTGCACCGCGTAAACTCAAGTCGGCCAGTGAATGTGCCTCGCCCGACAAAATGGACTCTTCACCAACAAAGGCTACAACTACATCAGCCTGACGGGCAGCGGCAATCGCCTTATGGAAGGCCGCCTTATTGTTATCGCGGCTATACATCAGTCCCGGTTCGTAAATCACTCGGATTTTATCTCCATACAGTTTGCGTAAGGCATTCAAAGGAGTCTGTGTCTGGTTCTTCTCACCATCAAAACACCATGTTCCGAGCTGGTCGTGGGGAGCATCCGCCATCGGCCCCACAACAGCGATAGTACGCACTTTCTCACTCAGGGGCAAAACGTTGTCTGCATTCTTCAGCAAAATAGCCGACTGCTCTGCGGTTTCCTTAGCTTTTTCCAAATGCACCTCTGTGTACTTCACGGCCTGAGGAGTAGCAACATAAGGGTTTTCGAATAAGCCTAACCGAAATTTCAATCGCAAAATATTACGAACAGCATCATCTATCGTGGTAATTGAAACTTTTTTCTCATCCACCAACGCCTCCAGACTCTCTATGAAAGCACCACTCACCATTTCCATATTCACGCCAGCATTAACAGCTATGGCAGCCGCCTGTTTCCTGTCTTTGCAAAATCCATGCGCTATCATTTCCGTTGCCGATGCCCAATCGGTAACAACCATTCCATCGTATTTCCACTCATCACGAAGTATATCTTTCAATATGAATGAGTTTCCGGTAGAGGGTACTCCGTCATTATCGTTGAAAGAAACCATAAATGTGGCACACTTAGCTTTAGCTGCCGCTTCGAAAGGCGGAAAGTAGACATTCCTCAGCAATCGCTCCGGAATGAATGTCGAGTTATAATCTTTGCCAGCTTCTGCAGCCCCATATCCTACGAAATGTTTAGCGCATGCGGCTATGGCAGAAGGATCGCTTAATTTTTCTCCTTGGAAACCACGGATCATCGCCTCTCCCATTACCGCATTCATCAACGGATCCTCACCAAAACTTTCGGCTATACGCCCCCAACGCGGATCTCTCGAAAGATCGACCATAGGTGCAAAAGTCCATCGAATTCCATCGGATGAAGCCTCAACCGCTGCTATACGAGCCCCTTGTTCGACTATCTCAGGATTGAACGTAGCAGCTTGTCCCAACGGAATGGGAAAGATTGTTTTATATCCGTGGATCACATCCCGGGAAATCAGCACCGGAATCTTCAAACGAGACTCTTTCAAGGCTATTTCATGTAACTTGTTGACTAATTCCGGATCTGTGAGATTCAATAAAGAACCTATTTTCCCTTCTTTAATCAATCCGGCAATCTCTTCCACATTACCGGAATAGTTCATTTGATTCATCTGACCGATTTTCTCTTGCAAAGTCATCTTGGCCAGCAAAGCCTCTACTCTGTTTTCTGTTTCTTTATCTCCTTCCTTAGCCGCCTTCGGAACACAAGCCCAAACTGCAAGCAAGCACAGGCACATAGATAAAGGTTTACCAAACTTTATCATCTTTTTTTTATTTATTTTTTCTGAAACACACGTACATAATCTATCTCATAGGTAGCAGGCAGGCACGATTCGTCAACCCCCTGGGCACCACCCCAGTTTCCTCCCCAAGCCAGATTCAATTTCAAATAAAAAGGAGTATTGAAAGGCCAGGTATTTTTATTGTTCTTCTTATCGTTCTCAAAGAAGAACAGTTCTTTCCCATCCACATAAGTACGAATAAAATCCTCTGTCCACTCCAATGCATACACATGGAACTTTTGCTGAGCGGTAGGCAGCAAAATCTCTCTTGTTTTCTGCGTACCTATCAAATGGTTATAAGCCTTACAGTGAATAGACGAAGAGACATAGTTAGGGTTATAACCAACCTCTTCCATAATATCGATTTCCCCATCATCAGGCCATGCAGTAAAGTTCTTCGGCATCATCCAGAAAGCAGGCCAAGTGCCTTTTCCAACGGGAAGTTTCAAACGAGCTTCGAAATAACCGTATTTCCAGCTTTTTATCGTATTCATGCGAACGGAATAAACCTCACTACCCACTTTTTTAGCGATAATTTTCAAGGTTCCCTTGTCTACTTTCGCACAAACTTCTCCATTCAGCTTAGCCGGAATATAAGTTTGCAATTCATTGTTTCCCCAGCCACCGGCACCATTCTCATACCACCAGAGCGATTCATCGGGCGTAGAAATGGCTTTATCATTAAACTCATCCTGCCACACCAGTTTATATCCTTCAGGAACTTGAATATCCGGATCCGGAAGAGCTTCAGGCTTCCCTTCCTGACGGACAGGAATTGCTATCCGGCTCTTTCCGGACTTTACAACGACTTTACCCTCTCTCACTTCTGTTTCCTGATTGGGAGAAACAGTTACGGTAAAAGTTCCTTGAGGGTCAATAGACCCTGTCGGTTGACAACTGATCCAATCTTCATCACTATATACGGTCCACTCACGAATTGCCGTTACATTTACCGTAACACTGTTCGACAGACAATCCACACTAATTTCAGAGGGAGTACACGTCAAATCTTTATCTGTAAACACTCCTTCACTCTCTTTATCTCCACAGCTTGCAGAAAGTAAAGTCAAAACCCCAAATAACAAATTCATTTTCTTCATATCAATAGTTTCAAACAAGGGGAAACACACAATCGCATATATTGATCGTCCCCATAAATCCACACTTATTCATTACATACCGACTCTTTAAAGATGATACCGCTTATGGTAACTTCGGTATTTTCGGGATTTCCTCCGAAATCAAATACCAGAGAAACTCTGTCCATATCTTTAGCCGCTCTTATCGCCGGCATTTTGAATACGAAATCCTCATACGCAGTCAAGTCCACTTTTTTGTCAAAAAAGAAATTACCGGCATTGTCTGTCCCATCATCTCCATTCCTGTGCACCAATTTTACAGTGACTCCTTTCAGACTCTTACTGGAGTTAAGCACGCAACGAAAATCATAATCCGTCACGGTATTGGCATCCAAGTTTGTATGAAAAGCGACTTGTGCCTGCCACATCTGTACGGTAGCCAACGGCAATGTCACCTTATAAATATGATCCTTGACCTCAAAGCCAGGCGCTTCGGAATAGGGAGTCCAGTTGGCATCGGCATAAAAGAAAGTATTCGTAATACTTGCAACGTTCCAACGGTTGCAGGCAGAAGCTTGGTTCCAGTTCACACCATCCTCTTCGGACTCTTCCACGACAGTGCCGTCATCACAAGCATGTTCTTTCAGAACCACACGACTCACGATAACTTCTGTACCCTCTGCATTTCCACCGAAATCAAGAACCAAATCTACCTTATCCATGTCAATACCAGGCATATCTGTCTTTATAAAAACATAGTCCTCATAAGCTTTTAAAGAGACATTTTCCACGAAGTAGTAAATATTATCATTGTCTCCACCACCATGCTTCACCAGTTTTACGGTAACATTTTTATGAGCTTTATTCGCATTGAAAACGACAGAAAAATCATAGTTTGTAACGGCATTAGTCGCTATATCCGTAAAGAACTTTACTTGTGCCTGCCACGTTTGAACCGTAGCTACCGGCATTGTAATTTTATACGAGTTTCCGTTTGCTTCAAACCCGGGATTCTCAATAGGTGTCCAATTAGCATCGGCAAACCAGAAATCATTGGTAATTGTTGCAGACTTCCACAGGTTGCAAGCATGATCCGGATCATATCCGGCAGGTTTTTCGACTTCGGCGCTTGTCAGAATATAGTGCCATGCAATACTGCCATTATCTGAAATCAACTCCAGTCTGGAAGGCGTAATACCTACAATCTTATAACGGGGAGATGCATATATCTCGTCGTTGGCGACATAAGGAAAAAGTGTTTTTGAAGGGAAAGTGATGTACACATCTTCTCCATCAACATCAAAAGCATAGGTCGTGTTCTGTACAGCTACAGAAGCCATATAATCTTCCGTCAAATCAGGAGCATATTCGGGGAAAAGTGTGCAGCCTTTGTTGACATAAACCGTGCCGCCTTCACCGGGATTATAACTATAACTCATATCTGTTCCAAAGATCAGACGGTCATCATAGATTCCCTTAGCAGCTTTCTCGTCCGGCTGGGCCATCCACCATCCCAATCCTTCGCTTCCGGATTCTCCGCAACCCAGATGACCGGCTTCCGCGCTTGCCACTCTCCATTCCTTTCCTGAAATCTTTGCAATATACTCATCAAAATTGACCAGCGTGTTATTTATTGTAAACTCTTTTGTTACCACTCCGTCACTGATGCCGTTAGCATTCATCAATCTTGCCTCTACCGAATAAACTCCGGCCTTTGAATAAACCTTCGTAAATTTGAACTGTGTGGAATACCCTTTATCTTTCTTTTCACTCTTGTCAAAAGTCCAAAAAGGGATACAACCTTTCATTTCATTCATAGAAAACGTCACTTGATTTGTTTCCTGATCGACCGTAACCTCTACACTAATATCGGATGCCAGTGGTAAACCAGTTTCCGAAGGATGGGTGAAATCCACCGGCGAGCATGCAGTAAATACCAGTACCTTCACCAATAAAATACTTAAATAACGATATATTCGTTTCATCTCTTGCTTTTTTAATGGTTAATAATTATTCTGGACCAACGTACCTTGCGCAGCGTCAATCTCACTTTGCGGAATACATAGATACTTCTTGTTGTTGCTCCACGTGTTCGTGCGATATCCGTACTGATCGGGCACAAGTACCGTAGCTGCTTTCCCCGTACGTATCAAATCCCAGTAACGCTTACCTTCACCGACAAATTCCAAATGTCTTTCTTTAATAATGTTATCCATAGTAGGCTCCGCTTCTCCTTTCAATCCGGCACGATTACGCACGCGATTCAAATATTCCTTTGCATTGCCCGTTCCCGCTCCACGAACGATGAGTTCTGCTGCATTCAGTAATGTTTCGGAAAAACGATAGATGCGTAAATTATTATTCCAATTCAACTGCGCACTGGCTTTCTGATCAACGTTATTGCCTGTCAACGCAGCATATTTCTCCAAGAAGAAGCCTGTGTCTTGATAACGTTTATTGTAATTCACACCTAATGCACCGGCATTCCAGCATGTAGCGTCACGGCGAGCGTCATCCTTTGCATACCGTTCATAAGTTTCCACTCGTACCGGACAGAATCCCCATCCCTGATCGTGACCGTGGGTTCCATCAGGCCAACTATGCGGACTAACCAAAGTTGGCAATACAGTACCGCCTGCAGCCAAAGGGTTTCCCCAGTCTCGAATAGCGTCGTTATCTTTGTAGTTGATCTCAAAAATCGACTCTATCCCCCACTCTCCCGACTCTTTAAATATATCTGCATAATTTTCCACTAAATCATATGCTCCGCTATTAATAATCTCCTGCATATATTGCAAGGCTTTGGCAAAACGGGATTCATCATTCTGATACATGACAATCTCGGCATAAAGCATATATACCATCGCTTTTGTCACACGACCATAGTTTTCGGCTTTCTCTTTCATCGGGAGAGCATTCAAAGCAATCACACTTTCCAGATCGGTTACCAATTTCTCATACACCCGTTCTGCCGGATACTGCTCTGCCAAATAAGGGGTGGTGAGATTGGTGTCGAAGTAAGGGATATTCCCCCAGAACTTCCACAGCCAATTGTAATAGAACACACGCAACGCTATTGCCTGCGCTTTGTAGTAAGCATGTCTTTCTTCAGTCACATCCTTTGCCCAACCCAGATAAGTGATAACATCGTTACAGCGCTTTACACCACTATAAGCTTCCGTCCACAAACCCGAAATGACATTACTTGGAATGGCCTCGTAGTTCATCATCAAGTGCCACTTCTGATTGTCCGTTTTATCCTGACCACCAACCCAGAAGTCGTCAGCCATGATGTCGCTCATAATATTGACCGGGTTATATTCACCCATTCCCCAATCTGGCCAATGCAACGGATCATACGCAGCAACTACGGCTTCCTGAATATGTTCGTCTGTAGTAAAATAACTTTCAATAGATTCATCTGTAGGCGAGGATACTTCCAAAAAAGAATCGGCACATCCGGTTACCATAAAAGCAAGCATCAAGCCTCCTGTCATTATATACTTATATGTTTTCATAATTCTTCAGTTTTATTGTGTGATAAATCAAAACGTCAGATTGGCTCCAACTGTCCAAACCTTTCCTTGCGGATATACGCCATAATCGATACCAAGTGATGTCCCGCCCGATGATATCTCCGGATCGAATCCATGATATTTGGTAAACGTGAACAGGTTTTCCGCAGCCACATATATACGCAATGAAGAGATAAATGCCTTCTTTGTCAGAAATGCAGGCAAGGTGTAGCCCAGTTGGATGTTCTTCAACCGCAAATAGCTGCCATCGTATACATAAAGATCGGAAGATTGCCAGTTAATGTTATCGCCCACCATGAAGCGAGGGATGCGCTTGGAAGTCCCTTCGCCCGTCCAACGGTTCAACATCCACGAGGGCAGATTGGTTGAAGATATGTCGGTACGGCGGGTAGCATCAAACACATCATTGCCCACGGTACCCTGCCACATCATACTGAAATCGAAATTATTCCAATTGACGCTCAGATTCAGTCCGAAAGTCCAGTCGGGCATTCCCTTTCCGATATCCGTACGGTCGTCCGCATCAATCAATCCATTTCCATCTACATCTACAAAGCGCACATCACCCGGAACTGCTTTGGGCTGCAGGAGTTTCCCTTCGGCATTGGTATATGCATCTACCTCATTCATATTCTGGAATACACCAGCCGTCTTGTATCCATAGAAATATGGAAAGGGTTTACCATTTTCAGCGCGACTAATAGAGCCTGTTCCATGAAAAGAATCGAGATTCGCCCATCCGGAATCATTTCCGTATTCAATCAACCGATTCTTCAAATAAGTCAAATTACCACCAATTCGGAAATTCCAGTCAGATAAACGGAATTTATAGGCAGCCTCCATCTCAAGACCGCTATTTCTCATTTTACCCACATTGCCTATCGGCTTCGACTCTCCTACATAAGAAGGAATATTCATTGTCATCAACATTCCGTTTGTTGTTTTTCTGTAATAATCGGCAGTAAAAGTCAACGCATTATTAAAGAGACCCAAATCAAGTCCGAAATCAAGCTGTTCCGACTCCTCCCACTTCAAATCAGGATTAGCAAGTCCGCTGGCTTTTACACCGTTAGTCAACTTCTCATTGACTCCGAAAATAGCGTTATTCCCAGTTGAAGTCAACACGGTATATCTAAAGTTGCCGATATTTTCATTCCCGTTTTTACCCCAGGAAAAACGAAGTTTTGCAGAGGCCAGCCAATCGGGTCGCTTTTGCATAAACTTTTCGTTCGTCACATTCCATCCCAAGGAAAAAGAAGGAAAGACAGCGTAATGATTGTTGGGGCCAAAGCGCGAAGAACCATCGCGGCGTACAGTAACCTGAAGCATGTAGCGTTCATCGTAGTTATAGCTGGCACGGGCAAAAAGCGAAGCCAGAGTCGCCACTTCGGAGGGTGCTCCTGCTGAATCGCGATCACCGTTTTCCGCCAATCCGCTACTTGCGCTGATGTAAGGTCGGCTATAATTAATAATATGATTGCGCGATCCCCAAAGATAAGAGCCTGAATTCTTTTTGGCCGATTGCCCCAGAATGACAGAGAAAGAGTGTTTATCGATCGTTTTGTCATACATCAGTACATTCTCCAACTGCCACATCGTTCCATCGTGTTTTTCCGAATAAGCGGTAGACCGCACGGACGAACCTCCGTTTCTCAGATAATAAATAGGAGTATAACCATCACTCCCCCAAAAAGCAAGGTCTGCTCCATAAGAAGTCTTAAACTTCAACTGATCCCACAGTTGCAGTTCTGCCGAGAAGTTTGCCACAAACTTATGGCTCCAGTTCTTAGCTCCGGGCAAAGACAGATTGGCTATCGGGTTGGTCATTTCTCCAAATTCGGATCCCGGGATACTGAACAGTTTTCCGTTACGCGGGTCGTATCCGGGTGTATAGTCAGATGTTCCGGAATATTTATTGAACTGGGCTTCCATCGCCTCTTTCGTTTCGTCATAAACCGTCAGTAGTGGCGATAATGCTAATGCAGACCCTAAAGGCGCCCCCCAAGTAGAATTCGTTTCGATTCCCGTGGCTTTGATGCGGGCATAAGAGAGATTAGAAGTTATCTTGAGATTATTCAGCCAATTTCGGTTTTCAGACTCATCCATAATGGTGTAAACTGTATTACTACGCAATGTAAGACGTTCATAATTAGACCGTCCGAAATTACCCCCCACAATACCATCCTGCGTATAATATCCGGCAGAAAACAAAAAACCAATTTTTTCACCTCCACCGCTCACACTCACTTGATGATTCATGACGGGAGCATTGTCATTGAACACCTCTTTCTGCCAGTCGGTCCCTGCTCCATGAGAGTAAGGGTCATTGTACTTAGAAGCTAAACCTGCATTAATATAACCCTCATTTATCATCAGAGCATACTCCGAAGCATTCAACACATCACGTTTTCTCCATGCATTTTGCCATCCATAAGAGAAGTCATACACTACTTTTGTCCTGCCTGTTTTACCTGTTTTAGTCGTTACCAGAATAACTCCGTTGGCAGCACGAGCTCCATATACAGCACCTGAAGCCGCATCTTTCAAAACTTCGATAGACTGGATATCATTCGGATTCAAATAATCCAGCCCTCCCTCTATGGGCATACCGTCTACGATATAAAGCGGATCGGAATTGTTTATAGTACCGATACCACGCACGCGGATACGCGCTGCTGCTCCGGGTTGGCCTGAGGAAGAGGTGACTGTAACTCCGGAGGCTAACCCTTTCAAGGCATTATCCATGCGCACCGGAGAGGTAGTCGCCAAATCGTCCGCCGAGACTTTAGCGATAGAAGCAGTTATCACACTTTTCTTCTGAACTCCGTATCCTACTACAACAACCTCTTCCAACAATCCAACATCCTGTTTCAAGACAAAAACAAGCCGTTGATCACCAACAACTTTTTTAGACTGGGTTATGAATCCTACATAAGAAACCTCAACCTCAGATCCTTCAGCCACATTCGAGATATAGAAATCTCCATTAAGATCAGTAATAGCTCCATGCGCCGTACCTTTTATTGAGACGCTTGCACCAATAACGGCCTCTCCGGTCTCATCCGACACATTTCCTCTTACCGCTATGATTCGCTGAGCGAAGACTTGCATAGAAAAAACAAACAGCAAGACTGTAAGCAACAGACGTTCAATTCCTCGTATTTGCTTTGAACTGTTTATCATAATAAATAAAAAATTAAAAAGTTAACAATTTAATTCTGTCTATTTACAACTATACAAAGATAGAACAAGAAGAAACACATTATATATGCAAGTAACAAAAGGAAGTAAGTCCATAAAAGTAATAAACTCCTGAAAACAAAAACATTATGATTGAATAGCACTTGTAAAAAGGAAACTTTTTCGATGATAAAAGGAAAGAAACATAGACTTTTCTCTATAATAAGAGACATGCAAGACAAACATAACCTCTCCCACTGTAACAGCTTAGATTTTTTATAGCACAAATTCTTCGTCTGCCGTTCGCGTTCTATTCGTCTTTCGGTTGTGTTTTATTCGTCTCTCATTCGGCAGACGAATAAAACACAACCGAAAGACGAACAACTGTTTAAAACACAATCCATATTTTATAAATACCCGGGGAAAACGATCATCAATACTTCAATTTTTCCTTAAATAAACATCAGCTTTCAATTGTTCCGAATTTCAAGGATCAATATTTCCTGTAATTTCTTATCTCTAAAAAGAAAATACCCGCCCGGCGATTCTTACAATTCGAAGAATCGCTTTTAAAAGTTGCTTTTTTCGCTTGAGCAGCAACAAAAAACAAAGTTTTATATCTGCATTGTACCTAATGAGCGTACAGTATTGGCAAATTCCTCTTTGGGAATAATAGATTTATTGCGCGTTTTCAATCTGTTGTTATAAACTGTTTGCGGAGAGCAATGAAGAAACTCAGCAATCTTCACGCTATCATTAATACCCAAGCGTACCAAAGCATAAATACGCAGCTCAGTATTCAGCAGCTCTCCCTCTTTCAACACAATTTGTTCTTCGGGGTGCAACAAAGCATTAAAATCGCTGACAAAATCGGGGTAAACATGTAGAAAAATGGCATCAAAGTTATGATAAAATTCTTTTAGCTCGTTTTGAGCCATAGAGGGCGTATCCGTCAATATTTTCACTTCTTCTACCCTGTTAGCTTTTATCTTTCGGTTGATATTTTTCCGAAATTCATCCAGCTTGCTGATATAGTTTGAACAAATAGCGAACACATAGCCAATGTACTCCTCCTTCACATAATTCGACTCCTGAAGTTGCCTGTTAGTATCCTTCAGTTGTTCGTTGAGAGATTGGAGTTGGTTGTTGACATCAGCCAAACGGCGATAAGTTTCGGATAATTCTTCTACATGAACATTCAACAGCTGATTACTCTTATTGAGTTGCGAACGCGAAGCGGACAAACGCTTCATCTGCCTGAATATATAGAAAAAAGCGATCAGGAGTACGACAGAAAGTACACTGACCATCACCAGAAAAAAATGTAACCGCTCTTCTTGCTGCCGGTTACGTTCCTGATAAGCACGATGGATTTTATCTTGTATTTCGGAAATTCCTAATACGCGGATGCGGTTACGATACAATTGAGCATTTTGCAAACAATAATTAATATAAGTATAGGCATGATCAATATCGCCCATCTCATACAATGATGCGGAAAGTTCTTCCAATGAAGCAATGTCTTTATTGACAGCACGTATGTCGGCCATTGCCGAATAAATCATATATTTCAGATAGTCATTCCATTGCTGCTGATCACGGAACAACACAGCCAAGACATAAGCATTCATCGCATCTCGCCGAGTTTCTAAAGGAGATTCATCTACCACAGCTTTCAACTGCTCTATGGTTTCCTTTGCCCCATTGGTCTCTCGAAACCGCCATCCTTTATACCATAAAAAATAGGGGTCCTCCGGAGTTATAACCTCATAAATGGAGTCCCGGTAAAGAAGTTCTTTCTGATAGTATCCTTCGCGAAGATTCACATTGTCGTCGCCCGAATATTGTCCAAAGTGGGAATAGAGATACATCATTTGACCGTAATACTCTACTTGCAGTTCAGCCGTAAGCTCTTCTTTGGATATGTTTTTTAATTCTTTTAAAGCCTCAGTCAACATTCCCGTAGCAGAAAGCAAGAACGATTTTTTTATTTTCCATTCGGCCCGCCACTCTTTATTATTTAATTCGTAGGCAATCGCCAAGTTTCGCTCTACATAAGCCAAGGCCGAATCGGAGTTATATACATAGTACTCATCATAAAACATTTTATTGAGCCAATAGCTTTCTTCGCGTGTACGAACATGCTGCCGTTTTTTATACAACTCTCTTATCTTAGCCTCTTTAGTTGCCGTAAAATAGTCTTTTTGCATAATCAAAGAATCCAGCTTCGATAAAAGCCTTTCTATCTCTTCATTATAAGACGGTGATGCAAATAAAGATATAGACAAGGTTCCAAACAAGATAACAAATAAATATCTCATAGTATTACTCTAAAAAACACAAAGACACACTTCTGTTAACAATCCCATCACTCTATCCGCTTTTAGTCTCACTAAAAGGTATTCATATCTCATTCCGGTCTAAACGAGATGAAATTAATCCTTGAGGTAAAAGAATAAAACAAAGATAAAAACAATTCGGGAGAAGTAAGTCATCGACAAAAGCTTTTCAAAAGATTTTCATCTTCATTTCACATCTTCTACCTTTACCGGTAAATCAATGTAGAAAGATACTCTTCCGCAAACATTTCATTCGCCACCTCCAGCAGTTGTTCTGACGTCAGCACCTCAATCCGTTTGAAAACCTCTTCCGGAGATTCAATTTTATTATAATGGAGAAAAGTCTTCGCCATTCCCAAAGCATTATTCTCGTGATTATCCGAAGCCACTCCGATTTGACCGATCAGTTGCTTCTTGGCAGCCGCCAATTGCGAAGGGGTTAATTTCACATCGCGTAGCCGCTTCAGCTCTTTGTGTGTCAGCCTCAGACAAGTAGACAGATCTTCGGGGTCGGTACCGAAATAAATGCAAAAGGCTCCCGTATCGGTATACGAGGTAAGGTTAGACTCTACGGTATAAACCAGTCCGCGCCTTTCACGCAACGACACGTTCAGGCGACTGTTCATGCCGGGTCCGCCCAGAATATTGTTGAGCAGGTAAAGTGCGGTACGTCTATCATCATAAGCATTATAACCCCGACTGCCCATCATCACATGCGCCTGATGGGTATCTTTAGAAAGAACCTGACGCTGCGGCACGTAAAGAGGAGGAGGATTCCGATGATTAGAGATTTGCAGACAAGGAAGTTCCATAAAATGTTTTTCCGCCAACCGGCGTACTTTCTTGAAGTCCATCTGTCCGCTAACAAAAAAGACCATGTTTGCCGGTTGATAAAAACGGCGGGTAAACGCAAGAACATGCTCCGTACGAAAGCTTCTCAACAAATCGGGACGGCCCAGAATATTTCTTCCCAGAGGATGATCGCGAAAAATAAGATCTTCAAAATCATCAAATATCAATTCCGAAGGAGTATCTTCGTACGACTGTATCTCATCGATAATCACCTCGATTTCCTTATCGATTTCCTGCTGCGGAAAGGTGGAATGAAACACAATGTCTCCCAGCAACTCCACCGCCCGTTCCAGATGTTCCGAAAGGAAAGCGGCATACACCACTGTTTCCTCCTTATTAGTGTAAGCGTTCAAATCCCCTCCCACGTTCTCCATGCGGTTCAGAATGTGCCAAGCCTTTCTCTTCTCGGTTCCTTTAAATATAAGATGTTCTACAAAATGAGCCATTCCCTGCTCATCCTCCGCTTCGTCGCGCGTGCCTGCGTCTATCGCAAAACCACAATAAGCCACTTTCGAAACAGTGGGCCTGTGAATGATACGGAGCCCGTTGGGCAATGTATATTGGTTTAATTGCATTGATTCCTATCTTCTTGGTGAATTAATGCTGCAAAAATACAACAAAACTTATTGCTGTTTATAGAAAATTGCAGATATTTGTAGGCTATAACAACAACAGTGTATATGAGAAATATTGGAATATTCTGTTCCGCCTCTGAAAATATTGACAAAATGTTCTTCGACAGTGCTCGCAGAATCGGGCAATGGATGGGACAAAATAACAAAACGCTGGTATACGGAGGCGCTAACCTTGGGCTGATGGAGTGCGTGGCCGCTGCCGTGAAAAAAAACGGAGGCAAAGTAATCGGTGTAGTTCCCTCCAGACTGGAAGAGAAGGGAAGGGTAAGCACACTGTTGGATGAAGTAATACACACGCATAATCTGAGCGACAGGAAAGACGTGCTTACGGAGAAGTCGGATGTGCTGGTAGCGCTTCCCGGCGGAGTCGGTACGCTCGATGAAATCCTCCACGTAATGGCTGCCGCTTCATTGGGCTATCATTCCAAAAAGGTGATCTTTTACAACGAGCACGGGTTCTATACCCCGCTGCTTGAAGCTCTCCGAACCATAGAAACCAAAGGATTTGCACGCAAGCCCTTTTCTTCTTACTATGAAATAGCCAACTCTTTCGAAGAACTGATTGAAAAAATAAATTGAACCAATGATAGAATCGATTAAACAACTCTTGCAACAAGAAGCACAAGCCGTGCTCAATATTCCTGTGACCGACGCTTATGAAAAAGCTGTGGCGCTGATTGTAGAACAGATACACCGAAAGAAAGGAAAGCTGGTAACTTCCGGCATGGGAAAAGCGGGGCAGATCGCCATGAACATTGCGACCACTTTCTGCTCTACCGGCATACCGTCAGTCTTTTTGCACCCGAGCGAAGCGCAACACGGAGACCTCGGCATTTTGCAAGAAAACGACCTGTTACTGTTGATCTCCAATTCCGGCAAGACACGTGAAATTGTAGAACTTACCCAATTGGCGCACAACCTGAATCCGAATTTAAAGTTCATCGTCATCACCGGAAATCCGGATAGCCCCTTGGCACACGAGTCGGATGTATGCCTCAGCACAGGGCACCCTGCAGAAGTCTGCGTTCTGGGAATGACTCCCACTACATCGACCACTGCCATGACCGTAATCGGAGATATATTGGTGGTGCAAACGATGAAACAGACCGGATTCACGATCGGCGAATACTCCAAGCGTCATCACGGAGGATACTTGGGAGAAAAATCAAGATCGCTATGCGAAAAGTAGTAGGAATCGGAGAAACTATTCTCGATATCGTCTTTCGGGGAGGGCAGCCTTCGGTAGCCGTTCCCGGCGGATCGGTGTTCAACGGCATCGTGTCTCTAGGACGAATGGGAGTGAATGTCAATTTCATCAGCGAGACGGGAAACGACCGCGTAGGAAACACTATTCTGCAATTCATGCGCGAGAATCATGTGCCTACCGAACACGTAAACGTGTTCCCCGACGGGAAATCGCCCGTATCGCTTGCTTTTCTCAACGAGCAAAACGATGCGGAATATATATTCTACAAGGATTATCCCAAACAGCGTCTGGATGTGATTTATCCTGTCTTACAGGAAGACGACATCGTGATGGTAGGCTCATACTATGCTCTCAATCCTGTTCTCCGCGACAAGATACTGGAACTACTCGATCAGGCGCGCGAGAAGAAAGCTATCATTTATTACGATCCGAATTTCCGGTCTTCGCATAAAGACGAGGCTATGAAGCTGGCGCCCACCATTATCGAAAACCTTGAATACGCCGATATCGTACGCGGTTCGGCGGAAGACTTCTTCTACATGTACGGCATGCGCGATGCAGACCGGATATACAAAGACAAAATCAAGTTTTATTGCCCCCGGTTCATCTGCACCGCAGGCAGCGACAGCATATCACTCCGCAGCAATACCGTGAGCAAAGAGTATCCGGTAAAACCGTTGGAAGCCGTCAGCACCATCGGAGCAGGCGATAATTTCAATGCGGGACTGATATACGGACTGCTGAAATATGATGTCCGATACCGCGATCTGGATAATCTGAGTGAAGCGATCTGGGACAAAGTGATTCAGTGCGCGAAAGATTTTGCCGCCGAAGTTTGTCGCAGTTACTACAATTCGGTGTCCTTGGATTTTGCCCGCAGCTACTCCGGATGATTGAAAAGAAAAGAATATATCTATTAACTTTGGCTAATTATCAGTCCGAAATTACCGGTTTTGCCGGTAATTTCTATCTTTGCGCAAAGAGATGAACCAAACAAAGAAACTTTTATGCGCAAGAACCTTCTAAGCCGGCTTACCGCTCTACTGCTTCTGACTTCATGTACAGACAATCGCCCCAATATAACCGTGGTTTGCGAAGAAAACAGTGTAGGCAACTGCATCATTAAATGGGAGGTGAAACCTGCATTGAAAGGATTAGTCAAAGTCTATGCCTCCACCACTCCCGATTTCATCGCTGAACGTATTCCTGTAGCCATAGCCCCCATCTCGGGCGAGAAAATCACAATCATTCCCGACGATCCCACCCAACGCTACTATTACCTGATGGTGTTCGACAACAAATACCGGATTAAGACAGCCACCCGCAACATCAACATTCCCGGTGTTCAAAACTTTCGTGACTTGGGAGGATACCCATCGTTCGAAACGGGCAAGGCTGTGCGTTGGGGCATGATATACCGGTCGGCCCAAATAGAAGACATCACGCCTTATGCCATACAAGAGCTCAAGAATATGGGAATACGGACAGTGATCGACCTGCGTTCCGACGAAGAGCGTCCCGCCACTACCTCGCTGCAAAAAGAAGGATTCAACATGGTGCACATCCCTCTTCCTACCGGGAATATAGATTATCTTCTGCAGGGAGTCCGCGAAGGGAAGATAGAAGCGGATACCATCTATCGGTCGATAGAACAGATAAACCGAGGGTTGGTAACCAACTACCGGAAAGAATTCAGGAGATTGTTCACGATTTTACTCGACCGCAACTCCTACCCTGCCGTGGTTCACTGCACATCGGGCAAGGGACGTACGGGAGTGTTTTCCGCCCTACTTCTTGCTTCTTTGGGAGTAGACGATGACATTATCATGAAAGACTACCGGCTAAGCAACGACTTCTTCAACATCCCCAACGTTTCCAAGTACGCTTATCAGCTGCCGCCCCATTCACAGGAAGCCATCACCACCATCTACTCGGCAAAAGAGGATTTTCTGAACGCGGCCAAAGAGCAGATAGAAAGCGAATACGGAAATGTGAAAAACTATCTGGAAAAGGGTATCGGGCTTTCGAAAGAAGAAATCAAGCGTTTACGAAGCATTTTATTAACCGAAGACTGAAAACGCGAATGAAGCAAACCGATAGGCAACGCCCGCTCGTTGGATATTGACCGCTCGAAGTTCAAGGCTTGCACATGGAGCAAGACAACATGGAGCAAGACAAAGTGTACGTGGGGGGCATACCCGAGCGGCTGTTGAAGATCAGGGCTGCGCATGGAGCAAGTGAAGAGGCAAAATACGTATGAGGCATACTTACACTGCTTTCAGCCATACATTCCCACCTCTCCGTCATTTTTTTCACTCTCCGCATTCAAATCTCTGCCCTGTACCCTCTGATTTTCAAATAATTTATCTATCTTTGCGCCCGAAATAAAAGATATACAGAGATTTAATGAAGACATTTGAAGAGCTTGGTGTTTCTCCGGAGATACGCAAAGCAATTGAAGAAATGGGATATGAGAATCCCATGCCGGTACAAGAGGAAGTGATTCCGTACCTTTTAGGAGAAAATAATGATGTAGTAGCTCTTGCACAGACAGGAACCGGCAAAACAGCCGCCTTTGGTCTGCCTCTATTGCAGCAGGTAGATATAGAGAAGCGGGTTCCCCAATCTCTGATCCTTTGCCCCACCCGCGAGCTTTGCCTCCAGATAGCGGGCGACCTGAACGATTACTCCAAATACATCGACGGACTGAAAGTGCTGCCCGTGTACGGCGGCTCTTCCATCGACAGCCAGATACGCAGCCTCAAAAGAGGTGTGCACATTATTGTTGCCACACCGGGACGACTGCTCGACCTGATGGAGCGGAAAACGGTTTCCCTCTCCACCGTCTGCAACGTGGTGATGGACGAAGCGGACGAGATGCTGAACATGGGCTTTACCGACAGCATCAACGCCATTCTCGCCGATGTGCCCGAAGAACGGAACACGTTGCTGTTTTCAGCCACCATGAGTCCGGAAATCGCACGCATCTCGAAGAAGTACCTGCGCGACGCGAAGGAAATTACCATCGGACGGAAGAACGAAAGCACGAGCAACGTGAAACACGTGGTGTACACCGTGCAGGCGAAAGACAAGTACGAAGCACTGAAGCGTATCGTCGACTATTACCCGCAGATATACGGCATCATCTTCTGCCGCACCCGCAAAGAGACGCAGGAGATTGCAGACAAGCTGATGCAGGAGGGGTATAATGCCGACTCGCTGCACGGAGAGCTCTCTCAGGCGCAGCGCGACACGGTGATGCAGAAGTTCCGCATCCGCAACCTGCAACTGCTGGTTGCCACCGACGTAGCGGCGCGCGGCCTCGACGTAGACGACCTGACGCACGTAATCAACTACGGGTTGCCCGACGACACGGAAAGCTATACGCACCGCAGCGGACGTACGGGACGTGCGGGAAAGACGGGAACCTCCATCGCCATCATCAACCTGCGCGAAAAAGGCAAGATGCGCCAGATAGAACGCATCATCGGCAAGAAGTTCATTGCCGGAGAAATGCCGACAGCCGCCGGAATCTGCCAGAAGCAGTTGATTAAAGTGATAGACGACCTTGAGAAGGTGAAAGTGAACGAGGAAGAGATCGCCGACTTCATGCCAGAGATTTACCGCAAACTGGAATGGCTGAGCAAAGAGGACTTGATCAAGCGGATGGTGTCGCACGAATTCAACCGCTTCTCCGAGTATTACCGCGGACGTGCGGAGATAGAACAGCCTTCCGACAGCCGTGGCGACCGGAAAGATGGGGGACGCGAAAAAAGAAGCCGTAAAGCGGAAGCGGGGTTCACCCGTCTGTTCATCAATCTGGGGAAAACTGATCATTTCTTCCCGAACGAACTGATCAGTCTGCTCAACAACAACACGCGCGGACGCATCGAATTGGGACGCATCGACCTGATGCAGAACTACTCGTTCTTCGAGGTAGACGAACGAGAGACGAACAACGTTCTGAAAGCACTGAACCGGGCAAAATGGGGAGGACGAAAAGTAGTAGTCGAAGTAGCGGGCGAAGAGAATGAGAAAAGCCGCGAAAAAGGCAGAAGCAAGAGCACGCCCAAAGCAGAATCGCCGAAAAGAACGAAGAAAGAACCGAAGAAGGAAGGAAAGAAAGAAAAACCCAGCCGCGAAGAACGGGGATATACCAGCGCGCGCGGACCTAAGAAGAAAGACGACTGGAAACAGTTCTTCAAAGGCGAAGATCCCGACTTCAGCGAAGAGGGATGGGCACGCCGGAAAAAGAAGTAAAACCAATATCATACAGCGATGGATTACCAGCAAATACTTTCTGAAATCTACCGGGAGATACAGCCTTACGCCAAAGACGGGAAAGTAGCGGACTACATACCGGCATTGGCGCAGGTAAATCCCGACCGGTTCGGAATATGTATCACCACCACAGAGGGAGAGACATTTACGTTGGGACAGGCAGACACACGTTTTTCCATACAGAGCATCACGAAAGTGTTCGCCCTTTCCATGTGCCTCAGCATCCTGGGAAGCGACCTATGGAAAAGAATCGGCAAGGAGCCTTCGGGAACAGCGTTCAACTCGCTCATTCAGCTGGAAGTGGAGAAGGGGCATCCGCGCAATCCGTTTATCAATGCCGGAGCCATCGTACTGGCAGATATCCTGTTGTCTCACCTGCCGTCGCCGGAAGAAGACTATATCAGTTTCGTCCGCTCCATCAGCGGCAGCCGCACGGTGGACTACAACCGGGAAACGGCTGTATCCGAACGCGAAAAGAGCTACATCAACGCGGCGATAGCCAATCTGTTGAAATATTACGGCAATCTGGAGAACGATATCGAAAGCGTTCTCCGCTTCTATTTCCTCCAATGCTCCGTAGAGATGAGCTGCACGGAGCTTTCGAGGGCATTCCTGCCCTTTGCCGACCACCGGTCGCCGTTCAGCTTCAATGGTGTCGATCTGACCTCCTCGCAGGTGAAGCGCATCAACGCCATCATGCAGACATGCGGTTTCTATGACGAAGCGGGAGAATTCTCCTACTTAGTAGGATTGCCCGGAAAGAGCGGAGTCGGAGGGGGCATTGCCGCCATCCATCCGAGACTCTACTCGGTAACGGTATGGAGCCCCAGACTGAACGCCAAAGGCAACTCCATCATGGGCATGAAAGCGTTGGAGCTGCTGACTACACGCACGCAGGAATCTATCTTCTGAATACACTCCGGACTTCTGAATACACTCTGGTCGAACAATTGACATGTGCAATGACGGACCTCTGTGCGGCAGGTGCTTTTTGCCGCTGAAGTGCCTATATACAGGGCACTGCAATATACATATATGGCTACCGCGGTGTACATATATGGCTACCGTGGTGTGCATATATGGCTACCGCGGTGAGTATATATGGCTACCACGGTGAGTATATATGGCTACCGCGGTGAGTATATATGATTATTGCGGCAGGTATATATCGCAGTCCCGACGGGCATGCACGAGCATCACGACGGGGTATGTATGCGCATGCTCGTCGAACGTATCTTACCGTCAGGCAGACAGTCTGTACATAGATCGTCAGAGAAGGATGCCGGAAGAAGCAAGGAAGGGGCTGCAACCTCTATTCAAAGTCGATAAGAAAGTCGACAAGAGTGCTTCCTTCGGGAATGGAGAGTTTTTTCCGCAAGCGATAGCGCGCCGCCTCGACACCGCGGACAGTGAGATTGGTGAACTGCGCGATATCCTTCGTGGAGAGGTTGAGCCTCAGCAGCGCACAGAATTTCAGGTCGCCGGGAGTAAGCGTGGGATACTGTTTCCGCAGGTTGCGGAAGAAGTTCTTGTGTATCAGGTCGAAGTTCTTGCGGTATATATCCCAGAACTCCTCGTCGTTCACGCTTCCGCTGATCTGGCTCAGAATCGCTTCCACATCACGGCGGCTCACGCTTCCCTTCCGCTCCTGTTGCAACATGGCTTCCCTCAGGCTTTCCACCGCTTTGTTGGATGCTACGGCATCGAGCGCAAGACTTGCCAGTTCTTTTCCCTTTGCGGAGAGTTCGGACTCGAGTAACTGCTGCCGCTGCCGGGCGATAATGTGTTCCTGTTCCAGCATCTTGAAGTCTTGCTTTATTTTCTCCTCTTCATACTCTTTATTGCGCTTGCGCATCATTCTCGACGTATGCCAACGAGAGTAAAGAAACACAAGGACGAGGGCGAGAAACAGATACGCCGCCCAGGCATATACCGACAGATAGAAGGGTCTGGGCTTGCAGAAGTAGTATTCCGCAAAGCCCAATTCCCTGCCGTCGATGCTTTTCACCGAAGCCGTGAAACGGTAATCGCCATACTCCAGACTGCCGTAAGTGACGACCGGCTGGGCTGATATCGACTCAAGAGCAGGGGATCCGCCCGCGAGGCAATAGTGGAAAGTCAGCGACTCACCGTTAAAGTCGGGATAAGACAATCTGAAAGTGACATCGCCACGCACCTTCTCATTCGCTTCCTTGCCGCTTGTCACGGGCAGGAGGTGCAAAGAATGGTCGCGCGACAAGGAGGTGACTGCGCTTATCTGCAAAGCGCGCCCCTCTCCCGCCTCAACTTCCGCATGCCGCATATCGAGACGCCCGACGCCGTTGTTCAGGCAGAAGTAAACGATGTCGTCATCCACATAAACGTGGCTGTTGTTCTCGTTGCATTCGAGTCCGAAGAACGAGGCGGGCACAAAACGCACCAGAACGAACCTGCCCTTATCGTACCTGATAAGGCTGTATCCCCGATGATCGGCAAGCCAATACGTATTGTCATCTACGGAAGCCGCAGAGTTAATCCCGCCATGGAGTATAGCGTTCAACTGCGTGAAAGGAACGATGGCTTGCTTGATGTCGTCGTACGTATAGGTCTTTTCACTGTCGGAGAACACCACTCTTCCGCGTATCTTCACCACGTGCATCAGGCTGCGCCCCTTTGCGTTGTCCGAGAGCGACTTGATGTAGTCGCACCCCGCTACTTTGTGCAAGTCTTTCGAAAGAGTTATCTTATAGATACCGAGACTCATGTGGGCAGCCCATATCGTTCCGCTATGGTCGACCTCGAACTGCCGGACAGGACTACGGAAACCGTCGACCGCATGAGAGAAAGTCCACTTCCCTCCCGTCTTCCTGTAGATGCGAAGATCGTAGTACGAAGACTCCAGCAGCACCTCCTGCTCGTTGATCACGCATTTCCTCAGGCATGTGCTGCCGGTTTCCACTCCCGGAATGCCGTAAGCCACCGCTCCCTCTATCGCTTTGGTTCCGAAGTTGTTTCCCAGCAGCACCTGCGAATCGAAAGCCGTGACATGCCAGTTGTGCCCTTCCGCTCCTTGTATGGGAACAATGGTTTCCGTCGTAAAAGGATATAGCCAAGCCGATTGGTTGGTAGCGATATAGAGGTTGCCGTTAAAGGCATTGACTCCGTATACCATTCCCAGCGATTGCGAATTACGGCCGGGAATGAGCGCTGAGAAAGGCGATCCGGTATGAATGAGAGCAATGCCCGTATCGAGCGCGGCCCATACGTTGTTGTCGCGATCGCAGAACAAACGCAGTACGGAGTTGTTGCACAAACGGTTGCTTACGTTGCAGTGCCACCTCTGCCTGCCTTTGCTGTCGATGGCATAAATGCCGTTGCGGATTGTTCCTATCACGATGGTAGAGTCCGACGGAATCATCACAGCCCTGTTTACCTGCCGGTTCTTCAGTTCGCCGTCGATACCCGTAAGGCGCGGAGTCAACTTCCTGCCGTCGTAATCGAACAGTCCATGCCACTCGGTGCAGAGTATCATCCTTCCGCCCGATGTGGGGATAAGCGCTACAACAGCGTCTCCACCCAACTCTTCACGCGTGATGAGAGGTTTATATTCATCATTCTCGAGAAGACAGAAGTCTCCGTTCACCAACTGCACATAGATATTGCCGTGAGCCTGATGGAAGTATAGCGGCAGCCGGTCGGGATCATAGTGTGCGGTTACCTTTTGCCCGTCGTATCTGAACCATGAGCTGAATGACTGGAAATAGATGGAACCTCCGGCTTTGAGTATATTCCATATTTCATCATTATGTGTCTCTCCGTTCTCCGGGCGGCTCCATAGCGAAGTATACTCGAGCGATCCGAAAGAGTTCCGGGTAAAGTAGCCGAAGTCTTCGTAAGCTCCCACGTATATGCGGTCGCCATCCACCAGCACCGAACGCACCGTCTGGCTGCCGGGCATCGGGTATTTAGTCCACATGTAGCCGTCGAAGCAAAGCAATCCGGTGTTATTGCCTACATACATCTCTCCGTTCGGACCCTGCGCCAGAGCCCAGTTCTGCAATCCCGATCGGTAATCCTTAGCCGTATAATTGGTGACAACAGGCATAAATGCAGTTGCCCGGCATACGGAGGGGCAAATGCAAACCGCCGCTATAACGGCCAGTGAGAATATCAAGCTACGCCATCGCATCAAAGCCATACGCTTATAAAGTTATTCACCGCAGAGACATGAAAGAATCACGTGGGCAAGTTATCAAGAAATTCCCGAAACTGCAAGACAAGCCCCCTAAAAACCTCAGAACACGACAAACGTAGTAAAAACGTAGTGCTCTATAACATAAAAGTAGTAGCATGGTACGGAAAACCTTGCAAATATTTCAAAAGAAACATTTCTTTGTGTTATTCATTAGCGGTGCGCCAGTTTGCGGCAGCGCGTTACTTGTTACTTTACGATGCCTTAGTTTAGATACGTCAGTTTGCTATGAGCCGGCCATTGCCATGCAATTCGTTCACATAAAGCAGAATAATCTTAATCGCAATAGGTTAGACTTCGTTGCAACAGATTGAATCTAAGTATAGCAGATTAATCTCATCGCAAAAGATTAAACTTCGTTGCAACTGATTAGACCTAATCGCAGCAGATGAAATCTAAGTATAGAAAGGTTAATCTCATCGCAAAAGATTAGACTTTGTTGCAGTAGATTTAGACCTAATTGCAGCAGACTAAATCTAAGCATAGCAGGTTAAACCTCATTGCGAACCCATTAAACCTTTTAAACCTTAATTGCAAACCGATTGTATCAATTAACCTTATTATCAACCAAATCTATTTGAGAAACAATGAAAAAGAGAATTTTCTTTCTATTCCTATTCGCCGTCATCTGTCTGGGAGCGGTATTCGCACAGACCGGAACGGTAAAGGGCACAGTCACCGATCAAACAGGCGAGCCGGTGATAGGCGCCACAGTGCAGGTGAGTGAAACAAAGGCCGGAACAGTGACCGATCTTGACGGGAACTTCACTCTTGACAATGTTCCGGAGAATGCAACCCTGATCATATCTTACATGGGTATGCAGACCCGGCAGATAAAGCTGGACGGAAGAAAAACGGTGAACGTGGAGCTGAGGGACGACACACAGAAGCTGGAAGAGGTGGTCGTGATCGGCTATGGAGCAGCCAAAGCGAAAGACCTCACCTCGCCCATCACTGTGCTGAAAGGAGAACAGCTCACATCCGTTCCCTCCGCTTCGCCTATGGCAGCCATGCAGGGCAAGGTAGCGGGCGTGAATGTTGTGAACAGCGGAACTCCCGGAGACGGACCGAAAGTGACCATCCGCGGCAAGGGGTCGTTTGCCAACAGCTCCCCGCTCTATGTGGTGGACGGTATGTTCTACGACAACATCAACTTCCTGAACAATAGCGACATTCAGGACGTATCGGTGCTCAAGGATGCTTCGGCGGCTGCCATCTACGGTGTGCGCGCTGCCAACGGCGTTGTTATCATTACTACGAGAAAAGGACAACGCAACCAAAGCGCGAAGATCAGCTACAACGGATACATCGGTATTCAGCGAGCCACCAACGTGCTGGAGATGTGTAACTCGAAAGAATATGCCACCATGCTTCTGGAGGCGAACTACGATGCTTACGTGTCGACCATGAAAGCATCTGTCGACAGGTTCGGAGGCAGCTACTCCGACCCCGACTTCCACAACTGGACATTCGCTTCCGATACGGACTGGTATAAAGAGCTTCTGCGCAAAGCCGCCATCACCAACCATAGCTTAGACATCAGCGGGGGAGCGGAAAAAGCAGTCTACTCATTAGGAATGAGCTATCTCTATCAGGACGGAGTAATGGATGTGAAGAACAACTACAAGCGGCTCAACTTTCGCGCGGCGTTCGAATATGATGCCGCAAGATGGCTGAAAGTGGGATTCAACGGCGTGTTCAGCAACTCAGACCGCATATTGCCCAAGAATGCCGCCTGGCAGCAAGCCTTCAATGCGCCGGGAATCTATCCGGTCTACGATACGAAGAACGAAAAGACGTTTCCGGATAAATACGCCTCACCCGATGCCGTAGGCTTTACCGCCAACTTCTACAATCCGGTTGCCACAGCCCGATACTTCGACTCGAAAAGCGAGAATTATCAGGTGCTTACCAACTTCTACGCGCAATTCCAGCTCGTTCCGCAGAAGCTGAACCTTAAGACAAGCTACAACTACGACTACTCGTCGATCCGCATGCGCGAGTATATTGCTCCTTACTACGTGAGCAGTTGGCAGCAACAGGCTGTTTCGAAGCTGACGAAGAAGAACATCAATTACTACAACTACATCTGGGACAATACGCTGAGCTATAACGACCAGTGGGACAAGCACAGGCTTTCCGCCATGCTCGGATACTCCATGCGCCAGCAACAGTTCAGGGAGTTGTGGGGAACGGCCGACAATGTGCCGGGAGACAAAGAGGAGTGGCTCTACCTGAGTCAGGGGAACGCCGAGGGTGTGCGACTGGGAGATGGCGGTCTGTGTTACCGTGGGCAGTCGTACTTTACCCGCCTGAGTTACGACTATGCCGGCAAATACCTGCTGACACTGACCATGCGCGCCGACGGTTCTTCGAAATATCAGGAGAAATGGGGGTATTTCCCATCGGTGGGCGCCGCATGGGTGACCAGCGAAGAAGAGTTCATGAAAGGCCTGAAGGGCTTCGACTACCTGAAACTGCGCGCAAGCTGGGGGCGTTTGGGTAACGACCACGTCAGTGCAAGCGACGGCTTCGCATCTATCGCTACGGGCAATTCGGCATCGGGCGTATTCGGCAACGTCACTTTCCCGGGATATCAGAACACGACTTATTTCAGTTGGCTGAAATGGGAACTGGTAGACGAAACGAATATCGGGGTGAACTTCATTACCTTGAACAATCGCCTGAATATAGATCTGGATTACTTCTACCGCATGACCAAGAGAGCTGTAATCTCTCCCCGCCTGCCTTTCAGCAACCAGACACTGGCGGGCAACTACGGAAAGATACTCAACCGCGGGGTCGACCTGTCTGCAAATTTCACCGACCGCATAGGGAAGGACTTCAAGTATAACATCGGTATCAACCTCTCTTTCCTGAAGAACCGGGTGAAAGATCTCGGAGGGATAGACTACATCAGAGGCGGAAAGACCATTAATATGGTGGGAAAAGAGATGAACTCGTTCTACGGCTATAAAGTAGTGGGAATCTACCAGACGGAGGCCGAGTGCGCAGCCGACCCGATTGCCGTAGCCAACAAACTGGTGCCGGGCGATTTCAAATATGAGGATGTAAACGGCGACAAAGTGATAGACGGCAACGACCGGCAGGTACTGGGCGCTTACCTTCCCAACTTCATCTACGGAATCAACGCCGGGTTCAACTGGAAGAACTTCGACTTCGAGCTGACAACCTACGGGCAAGCCGGCGCCGAGATGTATAACCGCAAACGTGCCTTGCGCTACGCTCAGTCGAATTACAACTTCGACAAAGAGCAGTACAGAAACCGATGGACAACGGCAGGCTCCACCAACAGCCACCCGTCGGCGGCGGCTCTCATCAAGGGATGGAACGTGTCCGACCAAAGGGTTAACTCTTACTTCGTAGAGAGCGCGGACTTCTTCCGGATACAGAACATTACGCTCGGATACAGCATACGAAACATCAGAATGGGCAGCTATATCCTACCGGGCATTCGGCTGAGCCTGACTGCCGACCGTCCGTTCACGACGTTCAAATCGAACTCGTTCACTCCCGAATTGAGCGACGCCGAAGGATGGGATACGGAAGTGTATCCGCTTACCTCTACCTATACGTTCGGTGTACGAATAGACTTTTAAGATGAGAGATGGACTTTCGAGATGACAAAGACAAAGATAAGAACCAATAACTAATACATTATAACGATGAAAAGCCTGAAGAATATACTGATATATGCGCTGCCGGCACTTATGCTGTGCGGCACGTCGTGCGACTTCCTCGATAAAGAACCCGAAAACAAGGTTCCGGAGAAGAACGTAGACTTTACAAAGACCGAGAACATGTACCAGCCTGTTTCGGGCGTATATGCCAAACTGAGAACCGGAGGCATGCACTGGGTGATATGGCCGCTGTCGGTGGTTCGCGACGACGATATCTGGTCGGGACGCATAGACGACCAAGCGACGCTGGTGGCTATGGGCGAATATAACTACGATAACACATTCTGGGGACTGAACGAAATGTGGAACCAGTATTACGGAATCATCAAGGTGGCCAACGCCGCCCTCGTCTCGCTCGATTCGTATGCCGAGCACATTACCCAAGAGGAAGACAAGGCACGCTACCGCTCTTATTGCGGAGAAGTAAGGTTTCTGCGCGCTTACGCCTACTTCCGGCTTGTTCAGGCATTCGGGGCGGTCACTATTCTTCGCGACAATGCGCAGACCGACATGACCCGCTCTACGATAAATGCAGTATACCGCTACGCGCTCGAAGACCTGAAGTACACCGAAGAACATACCCCCAAGCTCCGCCCCAACGAAATGGCTCATTTCGGCGCTGTGACAGCCTTCTCGGCGCAACATCTGGCTGCAAAGATTCATCTGAATATGGGGCGGTACGAGGAGGTGGAAAAGCTTACCGACAACATCATCAACAGCAAGAAGTTCGAACTCTATCCCGACTTCTACCAGTTGTTCAAGATTCCGGGCAAAGTATGCGACGAGTCTCTGCTCGAGTGCCAGTGTACCGATTTCGGCAAAGGTTCGGGCGATATTATAGGACCGGGTGAATGGTTTAGCTTTCAAGGTCCGGCAAATAACGGAAATATCTCCGGATGGGGATTCATCGGCATCTATAAAGAGTTTCGCCACTGGGCACGCCAACGCGGTGAGAAGGTACGCGCCACGACCTCATTTCTGGAAGCAGGCACGACGACTCCGAGCGGTGACGTCATCCGCCCCTTGCAGAACCCTACCCAAACCGATTGTTGGAACGGGAAGGCATATACTCCGCTCAACCAACTGACCGAAGGGCGTACCAAATATGGCTCGAACAACAATGTGCGTATCCTCCGCTATGCAGACGTGCTGCTGATGAATGCCGAAGCGAAAGTCCGTCTGGGCAAGAATGGCGATGCGCCCCTGAACCTTGTACGTGCACGCGCCGAGATGCCCGCAATAAATGGGGCTACCATAGAGCAAATTCTGGACGAGCGGCGTATGGAACTGGTTTGCGAATGGGGAGAGCGTTACAATGACCTGATACGTACGGGCAAAGCCTCATCCGTGCTCGGAGCCAAGGGGTGGACGGCGGACAAAACCTACTACCCTATTCCCTATGAGCAGCTTTCAAACGTACCGAGCCTGAAAAACGAACCCAAAGACGAATAGCCTTTCGAAAGCGATTTATCGCAAGGTTCCGCTTCTTCCGCCCAAAGTGGCATGACACAGCATGAAAACCATCGCTTCGCTTCCCAGTCTATATCTGTCTTTTTACTTGCAAAGAGACATGCAAAGGAAGGAAACACCTGTGAAAGGTTTCATTCATAACACGAGCATCGAGAGATGGAGGCAGGATGTCGTAGCGAATAAAGAATCATCTTTCAGGATTGAAACAGAATCATACTTCGAGTTCGAAATTGTTATTTTCATCTTGCATCTTTTTAGAGGCGCAAGAATTGAAACAGAATCATACTTCGAGTTAGAAGCAGAATCATACTTCGGGTTAGAACCTGCTGTTGTTGCTTTAAATGTCACTGCTTCGGTATGTTGAAACAGAATCATACTTCGGGATTGAAACAAATACTTTCTTTCTCTGCCCGGGAGCATCATCCATAAATCGATATCTGGCGATGGATTGGTAACGGGCAGTGTGATGATACCGTCATCGGCAAGGCGATGATATCGTCATCGGGAAGGCGATGATACCGTCATCGGCAGAGCGATCATACCGTCATCGGCAGAGCGATCATACCGTCATCGGCAAGGCGATGATATCGTCATCGGCAGAGCGATGATTACGTCATCGGTCAGGCGATCATACTGTCATCGGCAGAGCGATCATACCGTCATCGGCAGAGCGATCATACCGTCATCGGGAAATAAAGAGGAAAGGAAGCCTTTTGTTCCGGCTTAAAGTTTAATCGATTATGAATCGGAGACCGACAGGAGTTACAACAATTATTCACTCCCTTTTAATCAAGAAATGTGCGGAAGGAGTGCGGAAAGGGCGAACATGAAAAACCATAAAGAATAATATATGTAAGATTATGAAGCGAATAAAAGCAAGTGTGCTGGTAATGATAGCGGTAATGGCCTGCTCATGCACGCAACAAAAAACAAAAACAGTCATCGACTCCGCTCCTGAGCGTCCCGAAGCGTTCGCAAATGATGAGGAGTTGCTCGACTACATTCAGAAGACACACTTCAACTATATGTGGGAGGGGGCTGAGGAGACTTCGGGCCTGGCACGCGAACGGATACATCTCGACAATATCTATCCGCAAAACGATAAGGACGTGATTACCACTGGCGGCAGCGGATTCGGCATAGCAGGATTGCTGGTCGCTATCGAGCGCGGATTCATCGGACGCAAAGAGGGTGTGCAAAGGCTGCATAAGATAGCCGACTATCTTGCAAGGGCAGACCGCTTCTACGGTGTATGGCCTCACTGGCTGCACGGACCTACGGGAAAGACAAAACCCTTCGGACAGAAAGACGATGGCGGCGACCTCGTAGAGAGCAGCATCCTGATGCAGGGTCTACTGTGTGTGCGGCAATACTTCGGAGAGGGAAATGAAACGGAGAGAGCTTTGGCTGCGAAAATAGACAAGCTATGGCGTGAGATGGAGTTCGACCGATACAGGAAAGACGGCAAAGAGGTTCTTTATTGGCATTGGTCCCCCAATTACGGATGGGAGATGGATTTCCCTCTGGAGGGCTACAACGAGTGTCTTATCGCCTATGTTCTGGGAGCCTCTTCGCCCACGCATTCCATACCTGCCGAATGCTACCACAAAGGATGGGCGCGCAGCGGAGGTATCCAAAGTGATGCCCGCCCCTACGACTGCCCGCTCCGGCTCAGGCACAACGGAGCCGAAGCCGAAGGAGGGCCTCTCTTCTGGGCGCACTATTCCTATTTCGGGCTCGACCCGCGCAACCTTACCGATCGCTATGCCGACTATTGGGAGGTGGTTCGCAACCATGCGATGAGCAATTACCTGCATTGCGTATACAATCCCAAAGGATACAAGGGATACGGAGCCGACTGCTGGGGACTGACTGCCAGCTATTCGGTAAAAGGATATTCCGCCCACATGCCGGGCAACGATCTGGGAGTCATCGCTCCGACCGCCGCCCTGTCGTCATTCCCCTACACACCCGAGCAGTCGATGGCGGCCCTGAAAGGGTTCTATAAGCAGGGCGCATGGATATGGGGGAAATACGGATTCTACGACGCCTTTTCTCCCACAGACCGATGGACGCTTCCGCGCTATCTCGCCATCGACCAGTGCATCATTGCGCCGATGATCGAGAACTACCGCACGGGACTTTTATGGAAGCTGTTCATGAGCTGCCCCGAGATACAAGAGGGATTGAAGAAACTGGGATTCGGCATAAACGGCAAGAACAAGAGCGAAGATAAAAGAGCGGAGGCGATTCGGTGAGCAACGGGGATTGAAAGAAACTCTTTATCGACACCCGAAACAGATGAATCAATCCCTCTCCCTCAACGTCCCGGTCATAGGTACTCTCCTGACCGATACTCGGAACAGATGATTCAAGCCTCATTCAGTGAACAACAGCGATTCAATGAAACGGATATAACATAAAAGAATAACGGATATTAAAAGCACAATGGCATGAAACTGAATATGATAATACGAAAAGACCGGCAACGTGCAACAAACAATACAAGCATTTTCTCCGGCATGAAACCCAATATGATAATAATACGAAAAGTGGGAGGAATCATCGGAGGAATCGTCGCCGCCAAAGGTAGGAAACCTAATATGATCATACGAAAAGGGCTGCTCACAGCCTTGCTTGCAGTCTCTGTCACGACGATACAGGCTGCACGGCAAAATGATGATGACCGCATGAACAGGTTCGTCGACAGCCTGATGAAGAGAATGACGCTACAGGAAAAGATCGGGCAACTCAACCTGCCCGTATCGGGCGATATTGTTACGGGAGAAGCAAGAAGCAGCGACATCGCCGGAAAAATAAGGAAAGGAGAAGTAGGAGGGCTCTTCAATGTGAAGGGAGTGGAGAAGATACGCGAGCTGCAAGGAATTGCCGTCGGGCAAAGCCGCCTGAAGATACCTCTGCTCTTCGGCATGGACGTCATTCACGGCTACGAAACGGTCTTCCCCATCCCCTTGGCTCTATCATGCAGTTGGAACATGGATGCTGTCAGGGCGTCGGCACGTATCGCCGCAATGGAAGCAACCGCGAATGGCATTTGCTGGACATTCAGCCCGATGGTCGACATCTGCCGCGATCCTCGTTGGGGGCGCATGGCCGAAGGAGTGGGTGAAGATCCGTACCTTGGCTCCGCTATCGCCGAAGCGATGGTACAGGGTTATCAGGGGAGCGATCTCAAAGCGGCGAACACTCTCATGGCTTGTGTCAAGCACTTTGCCCTCTACGGAGCTTCCGAAGCCGGACGTGACTACAATACGGTGGATATGAGCCGGGTGAGTATGTTCAACTATTACTTCCCGCCTTACAAGGCGGCAGTAGATGCCGGTGCAGGCAGTGTGATGACCTCGTTCAACGTAGTCGACGGTATTCCCGCCACGGGCAACAAATGGCTGATGACCGACGTTCTTCGCAATCGCTGGGGCTTCGACGGGTTCGTGGTGACCGACTACACCGCCATCTTCGAGATGATTGCTCACGGCATGGGCGACTTGCAGCAAGCGTCGGCCCTCTCGCTCAATGCAGGAACGGACATGGACATGGTCTCCGACGGATTCTCGGGCACGCTGGAGAAGTCGCTCAGGGAAAGGAAAGTAACGATGGAAGCCATCGACAAGGCTTGCCGGAGGATTCTGAAAGCCAAATACAAGTTAGGGCTGTTCGACGACCCTTACAGATACTGCGACCCGGAACGCATCGCGAAAGAAGTGTTCACCGCAGAAAACCGTGAGGTGGCACGCAAAGTGGCGACCCAGACTTTCGTCCTGCTGAAGAACGAAGGCGGACTGTTGCCTCTGCCACGCAAAGGGAAAATCGCACTTATAGGACCTCTCGTGCATACAAGGGAGAACATGCCCGGCACATGGAGCGTGGCCGCTTCGTTCCAGAAATACAACTCTCTCTATGAAAGCATGAAAGAGGCGGTGGCAGGCAAAGCCGAGCTCTATTATGCGAAAGGCTGCAACCTGATGTACGATGCACGGCGGGAAGCAGATGCCACGATGTTCGGGCGGGAGATGCGCGATCCGCGAACCGATAAAGAAATGCTTGACGAAGCGTTGGAGGCAGCCCGTAAATCGGACATTATCATAGCCGCCGTAGGCGAGTCGTCGGAGATGAGCGGCGAATCGAGCTCTCGCACCAACCTTGAAATGCCCGATGCCCAGCGCGATCTTCTCACAGAGTTGAAGAAGACCGGCAAGCCGGTCATCCTGCTCCACTTCTCGGGACGCAGCACGGTGATGACGTGGGAGCAGGAGAACTTCCCCGCCATACTGAACGTATGGTTCGGCGGCAGCGAAGCAGCCGACGCCATCTGTGACGTCATATTCGGCAAGGTATCACCGAGCGGAAAGCTGACGACGACATTCCCGAAACACGTAGGGCAAATCCCTCTCTACTACAATCACCTGAACACGGGACGTCCGCTTCCCGAAGGAGAATGGTTTACCAAGTTCCGCAGCAACTACCTCGACATCGACAACGAGCCTTTGTATCCGTTCGGTTACGGGCTGTCATACACCACCTTCCGCTACAACGGCCTTCACCTGAGCAGCGATTCGATGAGCACCACAGGCAGCATCAAGGCTTCGGTTACCGTCACCAATACGGGAGACTTCGACGCGGACGAAGTAGTACAACTGTACATCCGCGATTTGGCAGGCAGCATATCCCGCCCGGTGAAAGAGCTGAAAGGCTTCGAACGCATCAGCCTGAAGAAGGGAGAAAGCCGCACCGTCTCTTTCGACATTACGGCAGACAAGCTGAAATTCTACAACAGCGAACTGCAATGGGTATGCGAACCGGGCGAGTTCGAAATAATGATAGGCGGAGACAGTCGTAATGTACAGACGGCGAAAATGCGTCTGCAATGAAACCGCCTGTCACAGACCGTCACGAATGCCCGAACATCTACCGGACAAACGCCTAATTCCATGCAAGAGAAACGTAAGAATATGATACACAAAGGAAGTTTTGCAAACATTTCATGACAAATAGCCATTGAAAAGAGACAAACAAACCGCCATCTTTGTAACGTGAATAATAACGTAAAATAGAACTGAAATGAAAGAAAAACTATCGACTTTATTCGTTCGCTTGCTAAACGTTTCCGCTTCGCTGCAAAAGCTTGGTATCCAACTTATCCGTGTAGCGATCCTTGTCATTTTCGTGTGGATTGGCGGACTTAAATTCTGGAATTACGAAGCCGAAGGTATCGTTCCTTTCGTAGCAAACAGTCCGTTCATGAGCTTCTTTTATACCAAAGATGCTCCCGAATACAAAGAATACAAACTAAAAGAAGGCGAATTTAACGAGACTAAATATCAGTGGCATGCAAAAAACAACACATACGGATTCTCCCGCGGTTTGGGGATTCTGATTATGGCCATAGGGGTAATGACATTCTTAGGCATGTTCTCACCCAAGATTGGATTTGTGGGAGCAGGATTAGCCGTCATTATGACGATCGGGACACTATCTTTCCTCGTCACCACTCCTGAGGTTTGGGTTCCCGATTTAGGCAGCGGAGAACATGGCTTCCCATTGCTCACCGGAGCAGGACGCCTCGTCATAAAAGACACTGCAATATTGGCGGGAGCCATTGTTGCGCTTGCCGACAATGCCAAAGGTATCTTAAGACAGATAGGGAAGTAAGCAAAGAGAGTTGTAAAGGAGAGCCTGCAGGAGTGATGTTTCCATCTGCAAACGGAAAGAGACACTTCATGCAGGCAAACTCTTTTGTTGACTGAAACGCTCTTTGCATGTGCTTGAACGTGCAATTCCTCAGGCAAAATGCGAAAAGCGTTTGAAATGCCCCTAAAGTTCAACGCAAAACTTGTGGAAAGCACTTCATTTAAATACATCACTTCATCACCTCGTCTGTAAAAATAAAGCTGTTGCCATGAGGTAAGAGTACGAATAAACACATCCGGCGAATCCCCGTCAACGCAGCTTCAACTCCCTAATCAGGTTGCCCGCCTTGCCGTATTTCTCTATCATAAACAGCACGTAGCGTATATCCACCCCGATGCAGCGTTGCAGCATGGGCTCGAAAACGATGTCGCTGCTCATAGCTTCCCAATTGCCGTCGAACGCCAAACCGATAAGTTCTCCCCGATCGTTGAACATGGCGCTGCCGGAGTTTCCTCCCGTAATGTCGTTGTTCGATATAAAACAGACGTTCATATCCCCCTTTCCGTTGCCGTACTTGCCGAAGTCTCCCGCTGAAAGCAAAGCCAACAACTCCGGCTGAACGGCAAAGTCGAGATTACCGGCATGCTCCTTCACCTTCTCGAAAATTCCCTTCACGGTAGTATGATAGTTGTAAGAAGCGCCATCGAACGGAGAGTAGCCGCAAACCGTACCGAAGCTGAGCCGCATGGTGAAGTTCGCATCGGGATAGAAGTCGCGATCGGCATACATCCGTCTCATAGCTGCATTGAGCAACCGCTCCGACTGCTCTATCTGCTCCGAAGCTTCCGCTATGCTTCGGCTCATATCGTAGTATTTCACGATCAGGTCTAACCCCAACGCAATGGCGGGGTCATCGAAGATCTGAAAAGTGGAGTCCTGCTCCAGAAATCGTTTCAATCCCGATGGAGAAGTGATCTGCGAAGCGGCGTATAGCGAATCGACATAAGCCTGCGCATTACCGCCGTACACGGTATCTATGCAGGCATACAGGGGCGGAAGATACTTCTCGTCCACTTTGCTGCGATACTCGCCGATCATGGCAGCAAACACCTCCTTGTCTATAGCCAGATCCAGATTATCGTATTTGGCAAGCAACTTCTTCAGACGCGCCAGCACCAACTTCTCTTCCGCACCGAAATCAAAGTTCATAATTTCAAGCGCAAGCTGCACCAACTCCGGCCCATTCATAAACGATTCGCCGAAATAAGCTAAAGCGCGACCTGTCTCACGGCGATTGCCGTAATTCAGTTCCAGAGTAGAGAACAGTCGCATCAGCTTCTCCCTTTCGCCCGGATTTGCCTGAATCCATTCGCGCAGAGTGGATTCTGCCCGCCTTTTCTTTTCAAGCACTTTCAATTGCCTGATAGCCTTGTTGGTTCCGATGCTGTTCTTCCAATAGTTGGAACTCTCATCGTATTTGGAAGCATACCTGATGCGTATGTCGGGGCGAAGATCCATTTCCCGCTTCCAGATTGCCTGCTTCACTCCGCGCACGTCAATCATGGCTTGGTTAGCCCCGTTCATCATCTCTTCAATGCCGTATGACGAGAGGTAACGCTCGGTGCTGCCGGGATAGCCGAGAGTCATGCAGAAAGAACCCTCCCTGTATCCGTCCAGAGAGATGGGCGCTACATATTCAGGACGATAAGGAACATTGTCGGGCGAGTAATCGGCGGGAGCATTATGTTTGTCGGCATAGATGCGGAATACGCTGAAATCGCCCGTATGGCGCGGCCACATCCAGTTGTCGGTATCCCAGCCGAATTTCCCTACCGAAGAAGGAGGAGCGAATACCAGACGAACGTCGGTGAAGTCGCGGTAAACAGAGAGCCAGAACTCGTTTCCGGCATAATAAGCATCGACTACGCCCGTAAGAGTAGAGTCTTTTTCGGACACTTCCCGACCGATGACATTCAGCATCGAGTCCACCGCCGCTGTTCGCTCGGCCTCTGTACGCGAAAGCCGGGCAGCACCCAGTACGCGTGCGGTAACATCCTCCGTACGAACCAGAAAACGGACGTACAACTCCGGATTCGGCAGTTCTTCGGCGAGCGTACGCGCCGTAAAACCGTTCTTCAGATAGTCGTGCTCCACCGAAGAGTGTTGTTGTATGCTGCTGAAGCCGCAATGGTGATTGGTAAACACAAGCCCGTCTGCGGACACTACCACTCCGGAGCAAAAGCCTCCGAAGCTGACCACTGCGTCCGTCAGCGACGGCTTGCCGGGATTATAGAGTTTCTTCACCGGCATGCGCAAGCCGAATTCTTTCATCGTCCTTGCAGTGCGCTTGTTGTTCTTTAAACTTCCCAACATCCACATGCCTTCGTCCGCATAGGCGTGCAACATGCAGAAAAAGAGAAAGGACACCAAAATCAGTCTGAGCTTCATCGTATTCTATTTTTAAATATATCCAGATTTACTTTATTGCGGGTCATTTACACACGGCCATTTGTTTGTCATTCAAGTTTCTTTTTCATCCGGACTTGGTTCGAGATTAAAGGCGATACATTCCGAATGCTCTTATTATTCAAATTTACCGGATTCCGACAAGGCTGGAAGTCCACAGGGCTTTCTATTCGTGATTATTATTAGATTCCGACCTGAAGAAATGGTCTCAACCTTCTACAAGAAAGCATAACCGATGGTTTTCTTACTTGCTTTTTGTTTCAAGACACGTTATATACCAAGTATTCTTCAAAAAGCGGATTGCATCTTTTTCTTATTCGGCAATCAGCCTCAACTTCTTGGCTCCCAACCGTGCTTTCAGCCAAGCGCCGATCTTTTCTTTTTCGGCCACCGAAGGCAGCTTGTTGAATTTCAGCACAGCCAGAGTCAACGTGTCGGCCTTCATCGAACCAACCTGTGTCTCCACCGAGTGCGAGATAGCAAGGGAAGCGATGGACGGATACAAAACTTTCAGTTCGGGAACCAAATCACGCCCGATCGTTTCATACGATTTATATTGTTCGAGGCTGGTTTCGAGTCCTTCTATCTTCCTCTGTTGCTCCAACAAACGCAACTCGCTGTTCTTATAAAAATCTTCCATCACCAGTGCCCGTATGGATGATACATCCACTTCGCCACTGTTCATGCCTTGCAAAACGATGAGTTTGGTATCCTTCAGCTTGTAACTTTCGAGTTTGCCGCGAGCAATAGTGATGGAGGCTTCGGGCACTTCGGGACCTAACAGCACTACGCGTATCTCTTTCTTCTCGTAGCTTATTTTCCTGTCGAGCACCTGCGTGTTCTCAAAACTAAGCTGTTCGTTGACGAAGCGGTTGGCAGAGGCTTCATAGAAAGTGCTTTTTACAATATCGTATGTGAGGTACACCGCCGGACACATCGTCAGGACTACTATCCAGATGATATACTTCCTCACGGTTTTCTCCCGCGCTTTGTCTACAAACTCTTTGCGGTGGAAGTTCATCACTCGTACTCCAAGGAAAGTGGCCAGACTGATGAAAACGGAGTTTATGAAGTAAAGATAGAAAGCCCCGAAGAAGTAAATCAGATTGCCCGAAGCCAAGCCATATCCTGCCGTACAAAGCGGAGGCATCAGTGCCGTGGCGATGGCTACACCGGGAATCACGTTGCCTTTCTCCTTGGTAGAAAGGGCTACTACTCCCGCCATACCACCAAACAAGGCGATAAACACATCATAGATGGTAGGCGACGTACGTGCCAGCAGCTCCGAACGGGCTTCCACCAACGGAGTGATGAGGAAGAAGATGGTGGCGGTGGCTACACTGAAAGCCGTTGTTATCAGGAAACTCTTCAGCGAACGCTTCATCAGCTCGAAGTCGTTCAGACCTACCGAAAGCCCTACTCCCATAATAGGCCCCATCAACGGAGAGATAAGCATGGCGCCGATAATGACTGCCGTAGAGTTGACATTCAATCCCAGAGAAGCCATGAAAATGGCAAAGATAAGAATCCACAGGTTGGCGCCTTTAAATTCCACACCTTTCCGGATGGAATCCACCGTTGCCAACTCATTGTCTCTGTCTTTTCTCAAATCCAAGTATTCCTTCAGGAACGACTTGATCGCAAATATCTTCTTGTTTTTACCCTCTGCTTCCATTTTTATTTTCTTTTTACAAATCGATTGATAAACGGTATTTCACTGACAGGCATATCCCGCTTGAGGATATAGGCCGCAAACAGCAACAAAAGCAATGTGCGGAAAACCATCCGCAAGAAGAAACTGTCTATGGGCATCCACATGCCCGCTGCGTATAAAAGCGCAGTCAGGACGACGTAACGACCTATCCCGCGCAAGTCGTACGATATGGGATACTTCTTCTGCCCCACCGCATACGAAAGAATCATGGCAACGGCGTATCCCGTGAAGCCCGCCCATGCGCAGGCCATGTATCCGTACAGGGGAATCAGGAAGATATTCATCAGAATCACTACCGCGCAGGCAGTGAGCGAGAAGTATGCGCCCCACTTCGTTTCGTCGGTAAGTTTGTACCAGAAAGAAAGGTTGAAGTAGACTCCCATGAAGATTTCGGCAATCATAACGATGGGAATCACACGAAGCCCTTCCCAATAGTCGCGCCCGATGAGGTAGCGAAGAATGTCCAGATAGAACATCACCGCCAGAAAAGCGAGCAGGGTGAAGATAATGAAGAACTTCATCGCCTGCGCATACATCCGCTTATTGTCTTTCTCCCGGCTTTTGCCGAACACGAAAGGCTCGTACGCAAAACGGAAAGCCTGCGTAAACATGGCCATAATCATGGCTATCTTGCTGGTGGCTCCATAGATGCCGAGCTGGACGGATGCTTCGGTTTCATCGGGATAGACGAAAGGAAAGATAATCTTGTCCGCCACCTGATTGAGGATACCTGCAATGCCCAATATGAGTATCGGGAACGAATAACGCAACATCCGCTTCATCAACGGACGATCTATGCAATAACGGAAGTCGCGGAATTCGGGAATCAGCCCCAGCATGACGATGAAGGAGCAGATGAGGTTGATAAGGAACGCAGCTCCTACATCCGTACCTTTCAGTATCACAAAATAGATGATATTGAGCGTGATACTGAGAAAGATAAACAACAACTTCAGTCCGGCAAACTTAAGCGGACGCTGCTTGTATCGGAGATAAGCGAACGGAACCGCCTGTATGGCGTCCATGGAAATCACAATCAGCATCATCCCCAGATACCACGGGTGGTCGGCGTAACGCAGCAATCCGGCTATCGGGCGGAGGAAAACCATGCAAAGCAACAGGAAGCCGATGGAGACCGCACTCACCATAAGCAGCGACACGGAATATACGCGGTTCGGATCGTCTTCTCCTTTGTTGGCATAACGGAAGAAGGTCGTTTCCATGCCGAAGGTAAGCATCACGAGCAGCAGAGCCACAATGGCGTACATATTGGTGATGATTCCGTATCCTCCGCCGGAAGCGGGCAATGAAAGAGCATAAATGGGAACCAGAAGGTAGTTCAGAAACTTTCCGATAATACTGCTGGCTCCGTATATGGCCGTATCTTTGGCTAACGATTTTAAATTCCCCATATTGTACTTTACACGTTATATGCAGCCTCGAGCTGCCGGTCATCAGGCGATGCTTGCGGTGAGACTTGCAAAAGCAAGGCTACCGAAGGCATTGCCCTTTCTTTACTAAAAACTTGCTGCCTCTTTCAGGCGGGAAGAAGCGGTACTTTTCCCGGTTCCGGGATTCCCGTATGCAGCATTGTCGTAAGTTGCCTGAAGAGAGAGCGTTGTTTGCTCAAATCCGGTATCCTCAGACGCACTGTTGTCACGAATGTCTGAAAAGCAAGTGTTGCTTCTCTCCGGTTCCGGCTTGTAGACAAAATCAATCGGCAAAAAGCGTTTGCTGACTGCTGTACAGGCTGCGCCCCAAATGTTTATAAGCAAGTTCCGTCACCTCCCTGCCGCGCGGTGTACGCTTCATAAAACCCTCTTTGATGAGGAAAGGCTCATAGACCTCCTCGATGGTTCCGGCGTCTTCGCCCAGCGCGGTAGCGATGGTAGTCAGTCCCACAGGACCTCCTTTAAACTTGTCGATAATGGTGCACAGAATCTTGTTGTCTATCTCGTCGAGCCCGTAGCGGTCAATGTTCAGCGCTTCGAGCGAGAACCGGGCAATGTCCGTATCGATGGAGCCTGTCCCTTTCACTTGCGCAAAGTCCCGCACACGGCGAAGCAGGGCATTGGCTATACGCGGAGTGCCGCGGCTGCGCGACGCTATTTCCGACGCTGCAGGAATGGAGCAAGGCACATCGAGGATGGAAGCGGAACGGCGGATGATCGTACTCAGCACATCGTCGTCGTAATACTCCAAGTGCAGATTGATGCCGAAACGCGCGCGAAGCGGAGCCGTAAGCAGCCCGCTGCGTGTGGTTGCACCCACAAGCGTGAAAGGACTCAGGTCGATCTGGATGCTGCGCGCCGAAGGACCTTTGTCTATCATGATGTCGATGCGGTAATCTTCCATGGCGGAATACAGATACTCCTCCACCACGGGCGACAGCCGGTGAATCTCGTCGATGAAGAGCACATCGTTCGGTTCGAGACTGGTGAGCACTCCTGCCAAATCGCCCGGTTTGTCGAGCACAGGCCCCGAAGTGATTTTAAAACCCACACCCAGTTCGTTGGCAATGATGTTCGAAAGCGTCGTTTTACCCAATCCGGGAGGTCCGTGAAGCAGCACGTGGTCGAGCGCTTCTCCGCGCAAACGGGCCGCCTTCACAAAGATGCGAAGGTTGTCCACCACCTTGTCCTGTCCGCTGAAGTCTTCAAAACTCAACGGGCGAAGAGCGTTCTCAAAGTCGCGTTCTTTCGGACTGAGCTGATGGTTGCGTATATCGAAATCTTCTTCCATGTCTTTTCTATCCAAGTATCTAACCGGACAAAGATAAGGAATTTCGCACGAAACGGATAATATGTATCGCAATTTATTGCAGAAGGCGGGGCGGAACATCGCAAAAGATGGGGCGGAAAATTGCAAAAGATGGGAGAGAGTATTGCAGAAGGCGGGAGCGAGCATTGCAGAAGCAGTCATCGTACAGGGTATATACCCCCCTCGTGGTGAACATATATATCCACCGTGGTGAGTATATATACTCATCCCCCATGACTATATATGGCTACCACGCTGAGTATATATGGCTACCACCCATGACTATATATGCTCACCACCCATGACCATATATGTATCCGACACACGCCCATATATACGTGCCTCGAAAGCAAAACATACCCTCCGGAGAGGTTTCAATCACCGCCTCTTATACCATATTTCAAAACTTATCGCTACATTTGTCGCAGTATATTTATCGACACACCGCTTATGGTATTAAATTACATCTGGATCGGCTTCTTCGTCATAGCCTTCATCATCGCCTGTTGCCGGGTAGTGTTCATGGGAGATACGGAGATATTCACCGCCATCATGAACTCCACGTTCGACTCGTCGAAGACGGCGTTCGAAATCTCGCTCGGACTGACGGGAGTGCTGGCTCTATGGATGGGAGTGATGAAGATCGGCGAGCGGAGCGGACTTATCGAATCGCTGTCACGCTTCCTGAGCCCGGTGCTTTGCAGGCTTTTCCCCGACATCCCGAAAGGACATCCCGTGCTGGGTTCCATCTTCATGAACATGTCCGCCAATATGCTGGGGCTCGACAATGCCGCCACACCGATGGGGCTGAAAGCGATGAAGGAGCTTCAGGAGCTGAATCCGCAGAAAGATACGGCTTCGAATCCGATGATCATGTTTTTGGTGATCAACACTTCGGGACTGATACTCATTCCCGTCAGCATCATGGTGTACCGGGCGCAGATGGGCGCAGCGCAACCGACAGACGTCTTTATCCCGATTCTGATAAGCACGTTCATTTCCACGCTGGTGGGGGTCGTTGCAGTGAGCATCGCCCAGAGAATCAACCTCGTCAATAAACCGATACTGATCCTGATGGGAGCGGTCAGCCTGTTTTTTGCCGCACTCATCTGGGTGTTCCTGCATATCTCACGCCAAGCAATGGGTACTTACTCCACGCTGATAGCCAACGTGATTCTGTTCGGTGTCATCGTACTCTTCATCTTGACGGGAGTACGCAAAAAGATCAACGTATACGACGCTTTTGTAGACGGAGCGAAAGACGGATTCACCACCGCCGTACGCATCATTCCCTATCTGGTGGCTTTTCTGGTTGCCATCGCCGTCTTCCGCACATCGGGAGCAATGGATTATATGGTCGGCGGCATCGCATCTGTTGCCGGATGGTTCGGACTCGATACGCAGTTTGCGGGCGCTCTGCCCACGGGGTTGATGAAATCGCTCAGCGGCAGCGGAGCCAACGGGCTGATGATAGACACCATGAAGGAACTGGGAGCCGACTCTTTCGTGGGGCGCATGAGTTGTGTGGTACGAGGGGCTTCGGACACCACGTTCTACATCCTTGCCGTTTATTTCGGCAGCGTGGGCATCACACGCACACGAAACGCAGTGACCTGCGGACTCATTGCCGACGTTTCGGGAGTAATCGCCGCCATCCTCATCAGTTATTTATTTTTCTATTAAACCATTATATCCTGCCTGCCGATAGTATCTGCGGCAAGAATACCCTGTCATCAGTTATTTATTTTTCCATTAACCATTTTATACGCTTCATCATGGCTGTAACTTATCAAACAGAGGGCACGAAGATGCCCGATATCAGAAAACGAGAAACCACCGAATGGATCCGGCAAGTGGCCGCTTCGTACGGGAAACGGTTGGGAGAAATTGCCTACATCTTCTGCTCGGACGAGAAGATTCTGGAGGTGAACCGCCGGTATCTCGAACACGACTACTATACGGACATCATTACATTCGACTATTGCGAGGGCGACCGTCTTTCGGGCGATTTGTTCATCAGCCTGGACACCATACGCACCAATGCCGAACTGTTCGGCACATCGTACGAAGACGAGCTGCACCGTGTCATCATCCACGGCATCCTGCACCTTTGCGGCATCAACGACAAGGGACCGGGCGAACGGGAGCTGATGGAAGCCGCCGAGAACAAAGCGCTCGCCATACGAGGTAAAGGAGACAGCAATCCGGAGCATTTGCCATGAACGAAAAAGAGGGGCTGTCGAAACGAACGTAAGACAAGCCCCTGCTATTATAAAGCGAAACAGTGAAAACGACATAAAAGAGTGCCAGAATCTTTATCGACAAACCTTTACTATTATAAAACGGAACTACATATATGTCGCGCCCATCCTGCACATCAGAATAGCCAAACCCTTACTTTTTATAAAGTGGAATCGCTGCAATGAAGCCCCCGTTTTAGCTCCACGTGTCAAACAAACCCTTACTTTTATAAAGCGGAATCGCTGCCCACCGCCTTCCCGCTATTTTCCGAAATACTCTATCGCCATAGGATTGCCTACGGTCGTAATTATCGGCTCAGGATTGATGACACCGGTTGCCGGATTCAAATAATAAATGCCTTTGGCAGTTACGGAAGCATTCGATATGACCATTCCGTCTTTATATTTCGAAACGAGTATTCCGTAACCGTTAGATAGTTCCAGCCCGTCGATTTTTTTGAGTGTGCGGTTATAGATGTCAAACTCCACAGCTCTGTTAGAGATGGCAGAGTGTCCGGTTTCTCCGGGCTTGTAATATCCGGGCATATCTATATACCCGTATGCCTTACCGTTGCCCACATAACAGATCGAGGCGATAAAGCCTCCCGATTTCTCTTCACCGGCAATAGACGCTCCGGTGATGGTCCAGAAATAGGTTGGGTCGAAATCCGTCTCACCCTTCTTGATACGCAGCATACCCGCCTTATGTCCTGCCACCATACCGAAGTTTCCCAGGCAGGAGATGTAGATGTCTCCTTTCTCATCCTTGAAAATAGATTTCGGATCGATGGGGCGCGTGGCTTGCGAAAATCCTCTGCTCTTCTCGGAAATCATCTTGACCAGCTTGTCCGTCTTTGTGTCGATGACTGCCACATCGGCTTGTTTATAGTCGACCGGACTTGTCCAGCCCGCTACCATCTGGCTCAACCCGGCAAAGACGTAGCCATCGCGCTCAATCATAATGCCTATATCCGGATTCTTGTCTTGTATGCCCAGCGAGGTCAAGTCTATTTCACCCGTCTTTTGCATCGTTTCAGGGTTGAATATATAGATCATGCCCAGACCTGCCAGCGAAAGATAAGCCTTTTGGGAGGATATTCTCACAATGCTGTTTGCGCTGTTGTTTGCAGGCAGCGACATGACTCCCCGCTTTTGCAAGACGCCATTCACCCTGCTATACTTCACCAGCTCGTTTTTCGTGTCTCCCATATAGCTCGGAAACACAAAGACATCGGAGCCGATCACCAACGGATAAGAACCTCCGTAGGGTATGTCCAATGCCCGGTTGTTGTTCGTGGCAAGCGTACCGCCGCTCTGAGGCTCTTCGATGAGTTGCATGTAAACCATTCCCGTCATGCCGTCTGCGTTGGGCAAAGCGGTTGTCAAAAGAATATTGCCTGCTCCTCCTGTCGGTACAGGATTGTCGGAATCGTCTTTCTCACACGAGGTGAAACATTGCGCAGCCAGCGCCATTGCTGCCAAAAATAAGATTTTCTGTTTCATTGCTTTAAGTTTTAATGATGGTTTAATTTATAATTGAATTCTTCAACTATGTGCTTTCGGTCAGGCGTGTATTACACTCGGCACAATAAAGCATACAGTTGCTTTTTGCTGTGAAAGCATCGCCTTTCGAGGAAAACCATACGGCTTTTCGGAGAAAGCCCTTGAGCATTCCTGTAAAAACCCACGAGCGTTCTTGTGAAAACCCACGAGCGCTCTTGTGAGAACCACGAGCGTTCCTGTGGAAACCCACGAGCGCTCTTGTGAAAACCCACGAGCGTTCCTGTGAAAACCCACGAGCTTTTATTTGAAAACATAGCGTAACCTGATGTTAAAGTTTCGGCCGGGCAACGGACGGTTGAACTCGCTTATCATCCGCCGGTCGGTCAGATTATTGATTCGTCCCATTACGAAATAGCGTCCGTCTGCGAAGCTCTGTTCAAAGCCTATGTTGAATGCAAGCGTGCGCGGAATACGCCGCTGCTGATATTGGCTTTGCTCGAAGTCATACAAGTATTCCTCCACAAGGCTTCCATCGGCAAACAGCCTTGTATTCATACCTTTTCCTCCCAGCAGGTTTTCTTTGTGAAACTCAAGACCGGCATTCGCCATCAGATAGGGTATGTTGGGCATCCTGCTTCCTTTGGTCGGATTGGGCACTTGGGTATTCTGTTCATACTTGCGGGTGTCTCGCATATCCTGATAGGTAGCGTTGGCAAATCCGTAGAGCCAACGTGTGATATCGGCTTTCACCTCCGCCTCTACGCCAAACGTACGCATCTCGCCGAAGTTTTGATATTGCGACTGCAAGAACCCTCCGGTAAAACGAATCATATCCTTCAGATACATATAATATCCGTTTAGTTCGATCTGCAGATTGCTGGGCGATTTCCCCGTTTTATCGAACAATATGCCCAGATTGATACTCGTATTGCGTTCGGGATTGAGGTTGCCGGCAGGAGCAACGACATATCCGTCGCCCAAAAGCTCGTTTTCGGCAGGCAGCCTCACATCATACCCCACCGAAGCCTTTGCCATCAGGCTGGGAGTGAATCGATAGCGAAGCGCATTGCTGATCCCGACATTGCTTTTTCGGGTATCAATGTCTTCTGCATGATTCGTCAGTACGCTGGCCATTCGCGTCTTCATCGAATAATAATAGAACTTGATGTTGACGGAGTTAAGAAACTTGTCGTTCGATGTACGGAAATCATAGTTCAACCCGGCAACCCAACTCAGCATATCGCTTTTAAAGTTAGTACGGTAGCCTATTACCTTATCTTTCAGCTCATCCTTCGGATCGGCATGCGCGTAGTTTAACAACGAGTTGAAGTTGATGCTATGCCGCTCATCGATGAGGTAGCTCAGATTGATTTTATTAGCCAATGTTTGTTTAGGGCTCTTTGACCTGGAAGCCCACTTCCCTATCTCACCTCCATACTGCGATACCGCCGGATAGGTGGTTCCGTCCCAATGCGTGCGATAGGATGCAGTATCGACAAACTGATAATCCGTATAAATATATGCCAGCTGCCAGTCCAAATCCAGTCCTTCGGAAAGGAAGTTTTCTTTCTCTATTTTATTGGCGAAGACAAATGCGTTGGAATGGCTATGTGCATGCCGAATGTTGTACTCGATACCTTGTATCTGCTTGTAGGTGTGCAAGAACATGGGCTCGAACTCAACAAGGTCGAACCACCATTTGCGCGCTTTAAAGCTGCCGCCGATTACGAGTTTCTGAAACTCGTCATGGTCGCGCTTTATCGTCAGCCCATCCTGAAAAGGCGAACGCATCGTATAACTGTTGTCCGAATAATCGTAGAATCCCCCTGCTCCGAACTCATATCCTTTCGATGCAATGTTCCGTTTGCTCACAACCGAAACCTTGTGCGTATTGAAACTCCCGAATGAATAATTGACATCCAAATATTTAGGCGGATACTCGCGAATGACGATATTGACCGCTCCACCTACTGCGGAGCCTCCGAACTTGGCAGGAACAACACCCTTATAGATTTCGATGCGATCTATCATCTCCACCGGGATGTCGTTGATATCTATAAAGTCCGAGTTGTCATTCATCGGATTCCCGTCAATAAAGAGCCCGATACGCTTCCCTTCGAGCCCTCTCACCGAGATGCGGGAAGCGCTTCCCACACCTCCTGAGGAACGCACGGTCACGCCCACCGTCTTTGCCAGCACATCCTGCACGTTGTTCACTGTTCCTTGCAGTTGCTTCATGCTGATGACCGATACGGGCATTGCCAACTCGCGTATCTGCCGGGCTTCACTCTTGGCGGTGATTACAACCTCTTCGAGCGACTGGGCTTCGGGTTTGAGGCGAATGACTTGCTTTTTCGCATTCTCTTTGGTAACCTTTATTTTTTCCTTCTGTGTGTGATAACCCATAAACGACACGGTAGCGGTATAAGTACCGTAGGGAATATCGGCAAACGAAAACTCGCCATACCTATCCGTTACACCCCCTCTTTTCAGTTCTTCTATAAAAACCGTTGCTCCGGATAGCGGCGATTCATCGGAGGAGTCTATCACTACCCCTGAGAATCTGCTTCCATTCGTTTGAGCCGGTGCACTGAAGCAGACCACCACCGCAAACAAAGAAAAAAGTATTTTCTGTTTCATCGTACTTTTGATTTATGCCCTTATGGGCGTTTGAATTAATTATTTAGCTTAATTTTCTTTCTTTTTATTCTTGCTACAACAATGGAAGCAGACAGAATGCCACTACTGCAATATAAAGAACTCTCAAAAAAGAACAATTCCCTGTTTTGTTCCATAAAAAAACGAGCTGCACTTTTCAGGCAGCCCGCTTGATGGAATAAATGTATAACGTTCTGAATAGCGTATATCATATCGGATGAGGAAGATTCAATAAGTTGTTCACACCCGGATGCTCGATGTCCGTATCCTCATAATGACTCGAAGAAAAGCTGCCCGTTTCTTCCTTTTCCTCCGGAATATCCGTACTGCGAGCGCTACCGGAAAGGTTACGGCTTTCAGACAAAGAAATTCTCCGCGCCGAAATCCATGATTCTTCACAGAGGCAGATACCGTTTACGCCTTGAACAAGCGTTACGGTTTCATCGCTGATGATATTAGTGATACTCATATTTATGTATATATTATCTACTTCTTTCATTTAAGTTCAACCGGGCATGGATATTGTTCGAAACAGCATCTTTTCGGGAGGCTCAAGCATGAAGCCACCTTTGGATATGTTCTTGAGAAAGCCTTTTCCATGCTTGGATACCCCCTTGCCGGCATTCTCTTTCTTTCATTGCATAGACGAGATACTCCTCTGCGTTCTCTGTACAAAAATACGCGTTTATTTTTATATGAACAATCCCTATTTATTGTGATTTTACACGCAGAAAGAAACGAAAACAGAAGGTATTTGAGGATGTGCATTCCATACATCTTCTCAGGTTTACCAATTGTGATAATAACCGAAATATGAAGAATTTCAATTATCTAATCTAAAATCAGAAACAGTTGCTTTGCTATTTGCGTGAAGACATAGAGGGCACACCCCCTTGTAACATAATTGAATAATTGAATACCACGAATAAAAGCACCGATAACCTTTGATGATTTTCCTTGTAGCATAATTGAATAATTGAATACCTGCTTGTTACCGTCAATGAATTGTTTCACCTCCGGCTTACGGTAGAGGGCGGAATATAAAAAGGAGAGACTATGGGATAGCTTGCCCATATGCTATAAGTAAGGCTGCCTCATTCTCTTTTCGATTCTGAGACAGCCTTTTCCCTTATAAAACAAAACTATAAATATCAGGCATTATATCGAATAAGATGTCGGGATACTGCAAACGGACAACCCTGTTTCTTATTACTGTTTACTGCATAAACTATTTGAAAGTCTGGATAGACAGAAACTCAATCCACGAGAGCGTAGCCTTGTTTCTTATTCCGTATAAAGCTCCATTGATCAATAATTCTCTTTCTTCACTTCAAAATGCGCTTGTGGATGCAAACATGCCGGACAAGCCTTGGGAGCTTCTTTGCCTACGGTCACGTAACCGCAGTTACGACACTGCCAAACCACTTCTCCTTCTTTGGCAAAGACGGTCATATTCTCAATGTTGTTCACGAACGCGAGATATCTCTCTTCATGTGCTTTCTCTGCAATAGCTATGTTGCGATACATGGCGGCAATTGCCTGAAAGCCCTCTTTCTCCGCCACATCGGCAAAGTGAGGATAATCTAATGCCCACTCTTCATGCTCACCGGCAGCAGCAGCGCGGAGATTCTCGAGTGTAGTGCCGATTACGCCTGCCGGATAGCTGGCGGTAATTTCTACCATACCTCCTTCAAGGAATTTGAACATACGCTTGGCATGCTCTTTCTCCTGATCGGCCGTTTCGGTGAAAATAGCTGAAATTTGTTCGTAACCCTCTTTTTTCGCTACGCTCGCAAAGTAAGTGTAGCGCATTCTTGCCTGCGATTCGCCGGCAAATGAAGTCAGCAGATTCTTTTCTGTCTGAGTTCCTTTAATACTTTTAGTCATAATCTTATTGATATTAAAAAATAATGGATTCTTATCGTAAGTTCCTTTATCTATTGGAATAGATGCAAATATAAGTAATTTATTCGTAATTAGCGTTTTTTTCTCTATTAATCTAATAAACACTTATGAGCAGCTATCATATCAGGAACGAACAAACAGGCAATTTATATATCAGCTACGGAAGTAAAGCTTTCGCGCAAGGGGATAAATACGGGGGATTGCTGTTCACCCCGAAGAAGCAGTATGGAAAAAGTAGTACCGAAGACACCTTCTTTTACAAAGTTCTCCACACTTCTTTTGTCCACAGCCCAATTATTTTACTTAATTTTGCAATCTCTGCTTCACGAAAAACAATATTTAGATAGATATGAAATTAGTTGAATTCAAACCCAAGTTGGTTTCCTGCCTGAAAAGCTACTCGAAAGAGACGTTCACGGCAGATCTGATGGCAGGCATTATTGTCGGCATTGTGGCCCTGCCACTCGCCATCGCTTTCGGTATCGCATCCGGAGTATCGCCCGAAAAAGGAATTGTAACGGCCATCATCGCCGGATTCATCATCTCGCTGCTGGGAGGAAGCAAGATTCAGATCGGCGGACCGACGGGCGCTTTCATTGTCATCATATACGGCATCATCCAGCAATACGGCGAGGGAGGACTGCTGGTTGCCACACTGATGGCAGGCGTATTGCTTATCCTGTTGGGAGTGTTCAAGCTGGGGGCGGTCATCAAGTTTATTCCCTATCCCATCATCGTAGGCTTTACGAGCGGTATTGCCGTTACCATCTTCACCACACAGGTAGCGGATGTGTTCGGACTGACATTCGGAGGCGAGAAAGTGCCGGGCGACTTTGTAGGAAAGTGGATGATTTATTTCCGGCATTTCGACACAGTGAACATTTGGAATACGGTGGTAAGCGTTGTAAGTATCGTCATTATCGCCATCACGCCCCGATTCTCGAAGAAGATTCCCGGTTCGCTCATTGCCATCGTGGCAGTGACTGCTGTGGTTTATCTGATGAAAACTTACGGAGGCATCGACTGCATCCCCACCATAGGCGATCGTTTCACCATTCAGTCGGCACTGCCTGCCGCTGCGCTTCCCGCTTTAGATTGGGAAGCCGTCAGAAGCCTGTTTCCGGTTGCCGTCACCATTGCCGTGCTGGGCGCCATCGAATCGTTGTTGTCGGCTACCGTTGCCGACGGTGTGATAGGCGACCGCCATGATTCGAATACGGAACTCATCGCACAAGGAGCTGCCAACATCATCACCCCCTTGTTCGGAGGGATTCCCGCCACGGGAGCCATTGCCCGCACGATGACGAACATCAACAACGGAGGCCGTACGCCGATGGCCGGAATCATTCATGCCGTTGTGCTTCTTCTTATTCTCTTATTCCTTATGCCATTGGCGCAGTACATCCCGATGGCTTGTCTGGCGGGAGTATTGGTTATCGTATCATACAACATGAGCGGTTGGCGCGTATTCAAGGCATTGTTGAAGAACCCGAAACCGGACGTCGCCGTATTGCTCATCACTTTCCTTCTCACCGTCATATTCGATTTGACCATTGCTATTGAGGTTGGGCTGATTATCGCCTGCATCCTCTTCATGAAGCGCGTGATGGAAACTACTCACATCTCCGTTATCACAGACGAGATCAACCCGAGTCAGGAACTGGACATTGATGTAAAAGAAGAAAGTCTGATTATTCCGAAAGGCGTAGAGGTGTACGAAATCAACGGGCCTTACTTCTTCGGCATCGCTACCAAATTCGAAGAAACAATGGCTCAGATCGGCGACCACCCCAACGTACGAATCATTCGCATGCGTAAAGTCCCCTTCATCGACTCCACAGGTATTTATAACCTGACTACGCTGTGCGAAATGTCGCAACGGGAAAAGATTACCGTCATCCTGTCGGGAGTAAACGATAAGGTGCATCAGACGCTCGAGAAGTCAGGATTCTACGAATTACTGGGCGAAGAGAATATTTGTCCGAACATTAATGCCGCGCTGAGAAGAGCCGAGAAATTGATGAATGAAAGTTGAAAAGAGGCAAGAAAGCAACCGTTCGCGCCGATTGTACCTGTTTCCACTTTCACTCCCTTCGATTTGAGACGATTTTCAGCGGAACCGGCAAAGAGCATAAAGCGCGAACAAAATAATAATAATAATAATAATAAGAAGAAGAAGAAGTAGTAGTAGCAGCAGCAGAGCTGCCTGAGAGATTTTTCACGTTTAGAAGAGATCAATAAGACACGATGACCGGTATGCCTGCCTCTTTTACCAATGCAGCAATCCTGTCGAGCTCTTCGCGGGAGGCTTTCTGCAAATCGCGGCCGGGAGTCTCACGGTCGATGGTATAAACCATTACCTCCCGCGGGCATATCTCTTTCACCGCTTGCAGCCACGGAAGGACAAACTCGTCTGACATATTGTTTATGTCTCTGCCCTTATGCTCTCCTTTCAGAAACATGGTCTGAACGATGCAGTTTCCTCCGAATGCTTTCATCCCTTCGATAACGGCGCGAACGGAATACTTTCCGTTGGGAACATCGAGCAGGCGGATATATTCTTCGTCCACCGTATCCAGCTTCAGAATATTGTTGTCCACCTTGTTCAACGCCTCGAACACGGCAGGACGGTCGATAAACGTAGCATTGCTCAACACGCTGACCTTCGCCTTCGGAAAATAGCGATTACGGAGTGCGATGGTGTCTTCGATAATTTCCGGAAAATGCGGATGCAGCGTCGGCTCTCCGTTTCCTGCAAAAGTCAGCACATCGGGCGCAGTCCCGTTTGCCTGCATTTCTTTCAACTTGGCTTCGAGCGCCTCGCGCACTTCTTCACGAGTGGGAAGAGGGCCGTGAGGACGGTGTTCGGCATTCCATCCGCACTCACAATAAATGCAGTCAAACGAACACACCTTGCCGTCTTCCGGCAATAAGTTAATACCCAGAGAAGTGCCCAGACGGCGAGAATGTACAGGTCCGAAAACGGGTGAAGGGAAAGTAATGGCCATGGTATGGATGATTAATTACAGATTTCGGATCGGTCGTTGCCGATTCGAGAGCAAAGATAATCTAAAAACACGACACGACAGTAGATGATACAAAAATAACTTCACGGGCATCGTCCATAACAGATTATTGGTGTATGCTTCGAAATCCGCAGTTTCCGCGACGGGAAAGTGCGTATCATCCATAACAGACTATTGGTGTATGAGGAATATGCCTGATCGGTTAATGGGCCATTGTACTCTACGGGATAGATCCCGTTTGAGAAATAAGCATATAGCAATACGAATTACAAGCGGGCACACGGAGGGAGGGACTTTTACCGGAGACTTATAATAACCTATCACCACACCTGTTTTTCGGTTTCACCCCATAATGGTTAACCGTGTTGAATCCCTGCAAACGCTTGTAACGTGCCCTGTTTTTTCGGTTTCACCCGATAATAGTTAACCGTAAAGACACAAAAAAAGAGCGAATATCTCCGCCCCTCGTAAAAGAATCCCCCATTAATGGGATTCTTTTTTTCATCTTGCTTGTTACCTGAAAAACGATCTTCTACTAATACCTAATCTAAAACTTAAAACAATCTTCACTCAAATCACCTCCGAAGCTCAACGCTTCAAGGCCTAAACTAATACCATTATCGTTTTTACTTTCTAATACCTATACTTAATTAATCTAATACCTAAAAAATCGAAGCGGTTTCACAACCACGATGCAAAATTATGATTGTTTCGGGGAACCGCCAAACTTAAGGCCCCCAAAATGATTCCCGGCACTGTTTTATTGACATAAATCAACTTCCGGCATCTATTACGGCAGAAAAACGAATCGAGAGAGAAATGACACAAAGAAATTAGTACACCCAAAATAAGAGCAAAAAGAAAACAATAAAAGAATCCGATAGACAAAATCGCTATAAATAGAGTGTACAATAGACAATCAACTACTCTAAAACGCAAAATTACGGCGTTTTTTTGTTCTTTCCTTACTTCCGGTCGAAAATTCGGCAGCAAAAACAAGCGAAAGATGAAACTCTCACAACTTTTCCGTAACTTTGCAGCGTTGTGATAACAATAAACAATAAATCAAGGAAAGAAGGAAAAATCATAAAACATGAATTTCAAATATGATGTGATTGTGATCGGTGCAGGACATGCCGGATGCGAAGCCGCAGTCGCCGCAGCCAATCTGGGTTCGAAGACCTGCATCATCACAATGGATATGAACAAGATTGCCCAAATGAGCTGCAACCCTGCGGTGGGAGGCATTGCCAAAGGGCAAATTGTTCGCGAGATAGATGCGCTGGGAGGACAAATGGGATTGGTGACAGACGAAACAGCCATCCAGTTCCGCATCCTGAATCGTTCTAAAGGCCCTGCCATGTGGAGCCCCCGTGCACAATGCGACCGGGCAAAGTTTATCAACGCCTGGCGCGACAGACTCGAAAATACACCCAATCTTCATATATGGCAAGACACCGTGCGCGAACTTCTCGTAGAAAACGGTGAAGTAGTGGGACTCGTCACCTTATGGGGCGTAACCTTTCATGCCAAATGCGTCGTATTGACGGCCGGCACCTTCCTCAACGGGCTGATGCATGTAGGGAACCACCAACTCCCCGGCGGAAGGATGGCCGATCCCGCGTCGTATCATCTGACGGAATCCATTGCTCGCCACGGCATCGCGTACGACCGGATGAAAACCGGTACTCCCGTGCGTATAGATGCCCGAAGCGTTCATTTCGAATTTATGGAAACACAGGACGGAGAGTCGGATTTCCATAAGTTCTCATTCATGAACACGAGCGTTCGCCATCTCAAGCAACTTCAATGCTGGACGTGCTACACCAACGCGGATTCTCACCGCGTACTGCGCGAAGGACTCGCCGATTCTCCCCTGTTCAACGGTCAGATTCAAAGCATCGGGCCTCGTTATTGCCCGAGCATCGAGACTAAAATCGTAACCTTTCCGGACAAAGAGCAGCATCAGCTGTTTCTCGAACCTGAAGGAGAAACCACACAGGAGCTCTACCTGAACGGATTCTCCTCATCGCTTCCGATGGATACACAGATCGCGGCTTTGAAGAAGATACCCGCATTCAAGGATATCACCATTTACCGCCCGGGATATGCCATCGAATATGATTTCTTTGACCCTACTCAGTTGAAGCATTCATTGGAATCAAAGATTATTCGCAATCTCTTCTTTGCCGGGCAGGTAAACGGAACAACCGGATATGAAGAAGCGGGAGGGCAGGGCATCATCGCAGGTATAAACGCTCATATCAACTGTCATGGCGGAAAACCTTTCACATTGGGAAGAGACGAAGCTTATATAGGCGTATTGATTGATGATTTGGTAACAAAAGGAGTTGACGAACCCTACCGTATGTTTACCTCGCGTGCGGAATACCGCATTCTTCTTCGAATGGATGACGCCGACATGCGGCTAACCGAACGGTCCTATCGCCTGGGATTGGCCAAAGAAGACCGATATCAACTGCTGAAGACGAAGCGGGAAGCGGTAGAGCATATCGTATCTTTCGCACAAAACTACTCGATGAAGCCGGCGCTCATCAACGATGCGCTCGAGAAGATGGGGACTACCCCTCTGCGCCAAGGATGTAAACTGATCGAGATATTGAATCGTCCGCAGGTGAGCATTCAAAACATAGCGCCTCATATCCCGGCATTCAGGGAAGAGCTGAAGAAGGCAACGGAAACAGCCCCCGACCGCAAGGAAGAGATACTGGAAGCTGCCGAAATCTTAATAAAGTATCAAGGCTATATCGACAGAGAAAGAATGATCGCACAAAAGCTGTCCCGACTGGAGAGCATTAAAATAAAAGGAAAGTTCGACTACTCTTCCATACAATCTCTCTCGACCGAAGCCCGACAGAAACTGACAAAAATAGATCCGGAGACGATTGCGCAAGCAAGCCGCATACCCGGCGTATCCCCGAGCGACATTAATGTATTGCTCGTTCTTTCGGGACGATAAAGAGTTACGTTTCACGTGAAACAAGGAGTTTAAGGAATTAAGATAAACAAATGATTATGAGTAAAGAAACGCTGATTAAAAGCATTCGGGAAGTGCCCGACTTTCCCAAACCGGGAATCTTGTTCTACGATGTTACCACTTTGTTTAAAGATCCATGGTGTCTGCAAGAGCTTTCGGATATAATGTACAAAATGTACAAAGAAAGAGGCATCACCAAAGTGGTAGGCATCGAATCAAGAGGGTTTATTATGGGACCTATTCTGGCAACACGCCTGAACGCGGGATTCATTCCCATACGCAAACCCGGCAAGCTACCGGCAGAAACAATCGAAGAGAGCTACGAAAAAGAATACGGAGAAGACACCGTGCAGATTCATAAAGACGCGTTAGGCTCAAACGACATCGTGCTGCTGCACGATGACCTGCTGGCTACGGGAGGTACGATGAAAGCAGCCTGCGACCTGGTAAAAAAACTGAAGCCAAAGAAGGTGTATGTGAACTTCATTATCGAGTTGAAAGGGTTGAACGGTAAGGTAAAGTTCGACGATGACATAGAGGTTGAGTCCGTTTTAAACCTGTGATCGAAAGAAAGGAAGCGCCCGCCGGGGAAAAAGAATCGTCACGCAAAGACAATCCGGCGGGTACGAGATGCGCACCGGAGCAAGCATGCGGACAGAAAGAACGCCCACAAACCATCTTTCCGTTCACTCCCCTTCCCTCCTCTTTGCTTTCATCTATGCAACAAGAACGACTATGTAAACAAATACCTGACGGTAAAAGTAAACGCCCTTTGCTTTCATCTATGCAACAAGAGCAACGAGCCCGCTTTGGCAATGAGGCATACCGTTTCTTTTCTTTTATCCATACGACAAGAGCTTCCGTAAACCCGTAAAGCGAATAGACCATAAGCATGAAAACGAAATCCGAAACCGACCAACATCTGAAAGGAATCGTAGAAAACCTCCCCGAGAAGCCGGGCATTTATCAATACCTGAATGCGGAAGGCACGATCATATACGTTGGAAAAGCTAAAAACCTGAAGAAAAGAGTATATTCTTATTTCAGCAAAGAGCACGAACCGGGGAAAACACGGGTGTTGGTCAGCAAGATTGCAGACATACGCTATATCGTCGTGCATACGGAAGAAGACGCCCTTTTGCTCGAAAACAATCTGATAAAGAAGTACAAACCTCGATACAATGTATTGCTGAAAGACGACAAAACCTATCCTTCGATCTGTGTACAGAACGAATACTTCCCGAGAGTGTTCAAGACACGGAAAATAATCAGGAACGGTTCTTCCTATTACGGGCCTTACAGCCATTTGCCGTCTATGTATGCGGTATTAGACCTTATCAGACGCTTGTATCCGCTGCGCACCTGCAACCTCAACCTCAGTCCGGAGAACATCCGTGCAGGCAAGTTCAAAGTCTGTCTGGAGTATCATATAAAAAACTGTGCAGGACCCTGTGTCGGCCTGCAATCGCACGAAGAATACCTGAAAAACATCGAAGAAATCAAGGAAATACTCAAAGGCAATACATACGAAATCAGTCGCCTGCTGCTGGAAAGAATGGAAGAATTGGCAGGAGAGATGAGGTTTGAAGAGGCGCAGAAAATAAAAGAAAAGTACCAGCTCGTAGAAAACTACCGCTCCAAATCGGAAGTGGTAAGCTCCGTACTTCACAACATCGACGTATTCTCTATCGAAGAAGACGAGTCGAACTCCGCATTCATCAACTACCTGCACATCACCAACGGCGCCATCAATCAGGCTTTCACATTCGAATACAAGAAGAAACTCAACGAATCGAAAGAGGAATTGCTGACACTGGGAATCATCGAAATGAGAGAACGATACAAGAGCCTTTCGCGCGAAATCATTGTCCCTTTCGAAGTGGAAATGGAGCTGAGCAACGTCGTATTCACCGTCCCTCAGCGGGGAGACAAGAAAAAGCTGCTGGAACTCTCGCTTCTGAACGTAAAGCAATACAAAGCCGACCGTTTGAAACAAGCGGAGAAGCTCAATCCGGAGCAGCGAAGCATGCGTCTGATGAAAGAGATACAACAGGAGCTGCGCTTGGAACGCCTGCCCATGCAAATCGAATGTTTCGACAACTCGAACATACAGGGAGCCGACGCAGTAGCCGCCTGCGTGGTGTTCAAAAAGGCAAAGCCGTCGAAAAAAGACTACCGGAAATACAACATCAGAACGGTGGAGGGACCCGATGACTACGCCTCGATGAAAGAAGTGGTAAGAAGACGCTACCGGCGAGCCATAGAAGAGAACGCTCCCCTGCCCGACCTCATCATCACCGATGGAGGAAAAGGACAGATGGAGGCGGTGAGAGAAGTTGTGGAAGACGAACTGCACCTGAACATACCCATCGCCGGACTTGCCAAAGACAACCGTCACCGTACGTCGGAACTCCTATTCGGTTTCCCACCGCAAACCATCGGCATCAAACAGCAAAGCCGGCTCTTCCGCCTGCTCACCCACATACAAGACGAAGTGCACCGCTTTGCCATCACTTTCCATCGCGACAAGCGAAGCAAGCGGCAGGTAGCATCGGCTTTAGACAACATCAAAGGGATTGGAGAAAAGACTAAAACCGCCCTTCTGAAAGAGTTCAAAAGCGTGAAACGCATCAAGGAAGCGTCTTTCGAAAACATTGCCGGAGTTATTGGAGAGGCGAAAGCCAAAATTGTGAAGCAGGCAATGGAGGCGGACAAAACGGGCACAGAGACGGAAAACAAGACATTCGCCCCCAAATAAGAAGAGTATCGATAGGAATCAGTCGCGCTCAGAAATAAGCCGAAAAAGCCGCGTCAGAAACCTTAAACCGTACAGCTGAAACATTCAACCACAGGTTTCGTTTTGTTTCACGCTATTGAAACAAAAGTTTCCCACTGGGGAAACTTTATTTTCCCTTCGGGGAAACTTTTGTTTCCCCAGTGGGAAACAAAGCGGAATCTATATGCCTGCGACGCTACGCCTATATGCCTACGGTCCACGCCCTATATCGCCCGGCGTATGCGCTATATGTCCCGGCATAGTATGCCCCATATACACCCGGCGTATATCCATATATCCCGGCGTATGTTTTGTACGTCCCGGTGTATGTCTTGTATATCCCGGTGTATGCGCGCTATATCCCGGCGTATGCGCTATACGCCCCGTCATATACTCCCTGTGCTTGCAGCCCATTTCCCTCGTTATGGCGAGCGCCCTGCGTCTGCTTTCAACACATCCCGCCCATACAGACGCTTTTTCGAAAGCCATGCCCCTTTCGGAGAGCATGGCTTTTCACCGGAAGGAAAGCGATGAGACACCACGCCTGAATCGACAAACCGCCCTTGCATCCGCCATTTATACCCACGTACCGATCGCTTCTCCGCAAGATTTCGGACAGGTTTTGAGCTTTTTCGGGCCAAAACCTTTTCATATCATTTTCAATTATTTATCTTTGCGAAAGAAGAAAAAGAGCGGCACGCGGAAACAACAGCCGCCACCGCATCTTTTCAACCGCCGGAACGGAACTGTTTTCCGGCAAAACACGGGCAAGGCTCACCGGCAGACAGTCCCGAAGGAGCATGACGCCGACATTGTGAAAGCTCAAAGCCCCGGCGAACGAGCCAAAACTGCAAAGCCGAACAGCTCAAGGCCCAAGCCAAACAAGCCAAAGCTGCAAGGCCGAACAGCTCAAAGCCCAAGCCAAACAAGCCAAAGCTACAAGGCCGAACAGCTCAAGGCCCAAGCCAAACAAGCCAAAGCTGCAAAGCCGAACAGCTCAAAGCCCAAGCCAAACGAGCCAAAGCTGCAAAGCCGAGCGGAACAAAGCCCAACCGAATGAGCCAAAGCTGCAAAGCCGAGCGGAACAAAGCCCAACCGAATGAGCCAAAGCTGCAAAGCCGAACAGCTCAAGGCCCAAGCCAAACGAGCCAAAGCTGCAAAGCCGAACAGCTCAAGGCCCAAGCCAAACAAGCCAAAGCTGCAAAGCCGAGCGGAACAAAGCCCAACCGAATGAGCCAAAGCTGCAAAGCTAAACGGAACAAAGCCCAAGCCAAACGAGCCAAAGCTGCAAAGCCGAACAGCTCAAGGCCCAAGCCAAACGAGCCAAATCGTTGAAAAAGAACAGATTTCAAACTATTGAAGAGAATTCGATCATAACAGATATTACAGAAACTTAAACCCGAAGAAATGAAAATTCTAATCATCGAAGATGAAGCATCGTTGCTGGAAGTAATGACATCCTTCCTTGAAAAAGAACATTATGTGGTAGAGAGCGCAAACACGTATCAAGGTGCTCTCTCGAAGGTGGCAGACTACGATTACGACTGTATTTTGCTGGACATCATGCTGCCCGACGGAAATGGGATAGACCTGCTGAAAGAGTTGCAGAAAATAAAGAAAAACCAGAACGTCATCATCATTTCCGCCAAAGATTCGGTGGAAGATAAAGTAGCCGGACTGGAGATCGGAGCGGACGACTACTTGTCGAAACCCTTCCATCTGGCCGAACTCAACGCCCGCATACGAAGCGTATTCAGACGGAAAGACCTGCAGGGAGATACGCTCGTCAGGTTAGAAAACGTAACGGTGAACCCCACCACGCACGAAGCTTATGTAGACGGAAACAGGCTCGAGCTGAACAGGAAAGAGTACAATATCCTGTTATACTTTATGACAAGGCCCAACCACCTGATAGACAAAGCAGTGCTTGCCGAAGCCGTTTGGGGAGACCACATCGACCAGGCAGACAACTTCGACTTCATATATACCCAAGTGAAAAATCTCCGGAAAAAGATGAACGAAGCCGGAGCCGGAATCGAAATCAAGGCCGTCTACGGACTTGGCTACAAACTCGCATTACGATGAGACTGCTCCACCGCATCACCCTGCACATATCCATCGCCCTGCTGCTGCTCTTTGCCGTATGGGCTACGTTGTTCTACTACATCATCGTGGACGAAATCAACGACGAAACCGACGACTCGCTCGAAGAATATTCCGAATACATCATCAGGCGCGCGCTCACCGGAGAAAAGCTGCCGGAAAACGACAACGGCACAAACAACAGCTATCACATCAGCAAAGTGACTCGCGAATATGCCTTACAGACACCTTCCACAGAGTTTCTCGACCAAACGGTTTATATCGACTCAAAGAATGAGACGGAGCCGGCGCGCATCTACAAAACCATCTTCAGAGACAAGGAAGACAACTACTATCAGCTTACCGTAATATTCCCCGCATTCGAGAAAAAAGACCTGAAAGAAACGATCTTATACTGGCTAATCCTGCTGTATGTGCTGCTGCTGGTCTCTATAATCATCCTTAATGTTTTCGTGCACCGCCGCAGCCTGAAGCCCTTGTACACGATGCTCAAATGGCTCGACAGCGTGCAGCTTTCCAACACTCCTCCCCTGCTCGAGGTGGACACCGGCATCACCGAATTCCGCAAACTTTCGGAAGCCTTGACCCGGAACGCCTGCCGGAATGCGGAGATATACGAGCAGCAAAGCTTATTCATCGCACACGCCTCGCACGAGCTGCAAACGCCTATCGCCATTGCACAGAACCGCCTCGAAATGCTATCGAACGATTCCGCCCTGACCGAAGCGCAACTGTCGCAGATACTCAAGACGAAGCAGGCCGTAGAAAGCCTATCGAAGCTGAACAAAACACTGCTGTTACTCGCCAAGATAGAGAACCAGCAATTCCCGGAAAGCGCACAGATCGACGTGCAAAAGTTCCTTGCCCCCATATTGGAGAACTTCGCCGACGCGTACCGGCATCTCGGCATCCGGTGCACGGTGGAGGAAAAAGAGAAAACAAACATCCGCATGAACGAGATGCTCGCAACCATATTGTTCAACAACCTGATTAAGAACGCATACGTCCACAACCGCCCAAACGGCAGCATACATGTGCAGCTGACCGCCCGCACCATACGCTTCTCGAACACCGCTGCGGGCGAACCGCTCGATGCCGGGCTTATCTTCCGGAGGTTCTACCGGAAAACTTCGAACGGGGCCGGCACAGGATTGGGATTGGCGCTTGTACACGCCATCTGCAAAATCTATAACATCGAGATCGGCTACTTCTTCGAAGAAGGGTATCATCATTTCGAACTGAGAATTGCTTAAAGAGCAATGAAGCCATTAAAGCTCCCAAGCAAGAAAACTGACTTTCAGCCGATGACTCCCTTTGCCGTACCCGCCACGATGGCAGTTTGCAAGCAACAGACCGGAGTTTAGTCTCCTGAGAACAAAAGCAAGCAAGAAAGAAAAAAGATTGACCGAAGGTACGACGGCTGCCGAAAATAAAATTACTGAAAACAAAAGCGAGGAAGAAGGTGGAAAGCGATCCGGCATAGAATGCAATAAAAATAGTTAAAAACCTTATGTCTGAAGCAAAATAGGCAGAAATTCCAAAATCTTTTCAGTTTTGCCTCACAACTTTGCATCATAAACAATTAAATAGAACAAAGTATGAAAAGAATTATTTTATTGGCGATTACCGCTTTAACTATGACATTTACTTTCACAGCCAAAGCCGACAACTCAAAACCCGTACGCTTTGAAAACCTGCCCGAAAACTCGCAGAAATTCGTCCGCACTCACTTTAAAGGAACCGAAATATCGTACATCAAACAGGAAAGCGACTTCTTCTTATGGAAGTCTTACGACCTCTTCTTCGTCAACGGAAGCAAAATAGAGTTCGACCGGAAAGGAAATTGGGAAGAAGTAGACTGCATGAGAGACGAGGTTCCCGCCGCCATCGTACCCGCCGCCATCACGACCTACATAAACCGGAACCATGCCGGAATGAAAATCGTGAAAATCAGCCGGAACAGCAAAGAGTATGAGGTGAAACTGAACAACGGCATAGAAATCAAGTTCGACAAGAGGTTTAACGTGATAGAATATGATAATTAACCAACCGGCACACAGCCGAATCGGTTACCACGTCATTGCTTAACGTGATAGAATATGATAATTAACCCTAAAAAACCATTGAATTATGAAAGCTAAAATTCTTTTATTAGCAGTAATGTTGGGCGGTTTTGCGCTCTACGGATGCGACAGTGACGACAACAAGAAGACAGAAGCCTCTGCAAAGTATCAGGAGGCGCTTAAAGCCAAACACCCGAATGCACAGCAGATAAGCTGGGAGAAGAAAGGTGATTATTTCGTGGCGGAATTCCGCCGTAACAACCCGCAAGGCGAAGCCGAATCATGGTTCGACTTACTTGCCGAATGGAAGATGACGGTGACGGAAATCAACTATCAATCCTTGCCGCAGGCAGTCATCAACGCATTCAAAGCAAGCCCGTATGCCCAATGGCGTATCGACGACATCAAAATGGTGGAACGGAACAATATGGAAGTGATCTACGTGATAGAGGCAGAGCAGAAGGCGGAAGAATACGACCTCTATTTCACGGCAGCAGGCGTATTGGTGAAAGCCGTTCCCGATAAGGATGAGAACGATGGAGACAAGTTTATCTCCGGACAAGCCACCGCAAAGATACACGAGGCAATCAACAAGCGATATCCGCAGGCAAGAATCCTCGACATCGAATACGAAGACAAGATGATCGAAGTGGAAATCATCGACGGAACCGCTCGCCGTGAAGTATTTCTGAGCCTCGAAGGCACATGGCTGCGTACGAAGACAGAAATACAGGTTAAGGATGTTCCACGCAAGATTTTCCTCCTATTGAAGGAATCGGAATTCGGAGCCTACCCGATTGACGATGTTGATTTCTTCGAAACTCCGGATGAAGAGTACTATCTCTTCGAGCTTGAAGCTGAGCCTGAAGATATTCTTGTGAAGATACTTACAGACGGAACAATCGTTGTATAAAAGCCATAAACGGCTGATTAATACATAAAGAACTTCATGCAGTAGAGCAACTGCGTGTATAAAAAGAAATATGGAAAGTACCGTTTCAACCCGCCGCAAGCCGGGGGTCAGAGCGGTACTTTCTTTTTATTTAAAGCCAATAACCGGAAGCAATTCGCTGTTTGCGTTGCAGTAAAAGCAGTATTCTCTTCCCACTTAAAGCCAATCACCGGAAGCAATGCGCTGTTTGCGGTGCAGTAAAAGCAGTATTTTCTTTCCATCTAAAGCCAATCACGGAAGCAATGCGTTGTTTGCGGTGCAGTAAAAGCAGTATTTTCTTTCCATCTAAAGCCAATCACGGAAGCAATGCGCTGTTTGCGGTGCAGTAAAAGCAGCATTCGCTTTCCACTTAAAGCCAATCATCGGAAGCGATGCGCTGTTTGCGGTGCAGTAAAAGCAGTATTTTCTTTCCATCTAAAGCCAATCACGGAAGCAATGCGCTGTTTGCGGTGCAGTAAAAGCAGCATTCGCTTT
>NZ_JACIDI010000002.1:263090-333584 GCF_014196225.1 Bacteroides pyogenes
TTTCCACTTAAAGCCAATCATCGGAAGCGATGCGCTGTTTGCGGTGCAGTAAAAGCAGTATTTTCTTTCCATCTAAAGCCAATCACCGGAAGCAATGCGTTGTTTGCGTTGCAGTAAAAGCAGCATTCTCTTTCCACTTAAAGATGAATAGACGGTTGAGGCAAAGAAAAGCGGATCAATCTTCCGTTTTCTCTCGCGGATTTTGTACTTTTGCCTTTCATAACGTAAATACACGAAGGAAAGAGTCAATGAGAATCGTAATTCAACGGGTAAGCCGTGCGTCCGTCACCATAGGCGGAGCACGCAAGTCGTCCATCGAACAGGGGATGTTGATACTCGTGGGCATCGAAGAAGCCGACGGGACGGAAGATATCGACTGGCTCTGCCGGAAGACCGTCAACCTGCGCATATTCGACGATGAAAACGGAGTGATGAACAAGTCGATACTGGAAACGGGAGGAGACATACTCGTCATCAGCCAGTTCACACTGCACGCCTCTACCCGCAAAGGGAACCGACCTTCGTACATCAAAGCCGCCAAACCGGAGGTATCCGTCCCTCTCTACGAAGCGTTTTGCCGGAAACTGAGCGCTGCGCTGGGAAAAGAAGTGGGCACAGGCTCTTTCGGAGCCGATATGAAGGTGGAGCTTCTGAACGACGGACCGGTAACGATTTGCATAGACAGTAAAAACAAAGAATAGAGATGACGATAAAAGAGGCTCAACAACAGGTAGACGCATGGGTGAAGCAATACGGAGTGCGCTATTTCAGCGAACTGACCAACATGGCGGTATTGACCGAGGAAGTCGGCGAACTGGCACGTGTCATGGCGCGCAAATACGGCGACCAGTCGTTCAAACCCGGTGAAAAGGAGAATCTGGACGAAGAAATGGCGGATGTGCTCTGGGTACTCATCTGCCTTGCCAATCAGACGGGAGTAGACCTGACCGATGCTCTGCTGAAAAGCATGGAAAAGAAAACGAATCGAGATAATCAAAGACATATAAATAATCCAAAACTGAAAGATCATGGAGGAAAATAACTTGAAAGACAACAAATATCTGGCTACTCTGGCCAAGTATGACACCGGTCTGAAGGATGCGGATGTAGCAGCCCGCGTAGCGGAACTGACAGAGAAGAAGGTTCCGGAGAACAATACCGGAGAGGTGAAGAAGTTCCTGTTCAACTGCATCGACCTCACTACGCTGAACACCACAGACAGCGATGAAAGCGTAATGCGATTCACTGAAAAAGTGAACGAATTCGACAACGCATTCCCCGATCTGAAAAACGTGGCAGCCATCTGCGTGTATCCGAACTTTGCCGCCATCGTAAAGAACACGCTCGAAGTAGACGGAGTAAACATCGCTTGCGTATCAGCGGGATTTCCCTCTTCGCAGACCTTTATCGAGGTGAAAATAGCCGAAACATCGCTTGCCGTTGCCGACGGAGCGGACGAGATAGACATCGTTCTCTCGGTCGGCAAGTTCCTGAGCGGCGACTACGAAACAATGTGCGACGAAATCGAAGAACTGAAGGAGGCTTGCAAAGAAAGCCATTTGAAGGTGATTCTCGAAACGGGTGCGCTGAAGAGTGCCGCTAACATCAAAAAGGCCTCTCTCCTATCCATGTATGCAGGAGCCGACTTCATCAAGACTTCCACAGGCAAGCAACAGCCGGCAGCCACTCCGGAAGCGGCTTACGCGATGTGCGAAGCCATCAGAGACTATCACGAAAAGACAGGGCGCAAAGTGGGATTCAAGCCCGCAGGAGGAATCAATACGGTGCACGATGCCATTGTCTACTACACCATCGTAAAAGAAGTGCTTGGAGAAGAATGGCTGACGAACAAGCTGTTCCGTCTGGGCACAAGCCGCTTGGCAAACCTGTTGCTCTCGGACATCAAAGGGGAAGAAATCAAATTCTTCTAAACAACGCGAGCCTGTTTCCGCCGATATGGGTAAACGGCTGAAACAGGCTCGCACAACTTATACACGGCACACCCGAACCATGTCGCACGGGTTTTCCAATCGCATCCACCTCTTTCGCAAAGAAAGTCTTACCATTTTTCTGCAACGCAAGCCTCATCGCTTCTGCAACCAAAATCTTTTTACTTCCACAACGAAAGCCTCATCGCTTCTGCAAAGAAAAGCCTTATCGCTTTTCCATAACGAAAAGTCCTATGAATCTGCCTTAGCTGCCGTTTTCATTACCGAAAAGTGAACAAAAGCGTCATACAAGATACAAGCAAATATCAATGTACGGTTACAATAAGTGGTTAGGCGCATACACGGCTTCTGCATCCGAACCGGTTTATCCATATTTCTATGTCTTCGAAACAGAATATAAAGGTAATGGTCACGGACTTGAAAGCTGTTTCATCAACTCTACCATGCTTGCTACTGACTCATGCGAGCGGATGATTTCCTCCTTTTCTTCTAATGTGTAATGCCTATACATAATGCCCCCAAAAGTTTTCCGTCTAACTTTTGGGGGGCACTCTATTTTTTGACATGCAAGCGCTATTTTTCGCGCTCCACTACATAATCCAAGAAGCTGTTCAAAGCCTCCGATACATCGGGCAATGAGGGCATGGAAGCAAGAATGTCCGTGGCCTTTTGCCTATATCCCTCCATCGTCCTGAAAGCATATTCGATACCTCCTTTTTCTTTGGTAAAAGATACCAGAAACTCTATTTCGGTGGGAGTGGCCACTCCATCTTTCACCCGGATAGCCGTTTCCACTGCTTTCGGATCTTCGGTGGTATTCAATACATAGAGCACCGGAAGCGTCAGCTTCCCCTCCTCCATATCGTTTCCTGTCGGTTTACCGATTTCCTTGCTATCGGAGTAGTCGAAAATATCGTCTTTGATCTGAAAACAGATTCCGATATACTCGCCCAGCAGACGCGCTTTTTCAACCTCCTCCTCTCCCGCTCCCATCGACAAAACTGCGGCTTTGGTACAAGCGGCAAACAACGCAGCCGTTTTTTTACGGATTACGTCGAAATAAACGGTCTCGGAGAAGGTATGTGTGCTTACATTCGACAACTGAAGCAGTTCGCCGTCGGCAAGATCCTGCCCCAATGAAGAAATAACCTGAATGATATCGTGGTTCATCGTAAGCCCTGCGTGCACCAGACTGGTAGCCAACAGATAATCGCCGGTAAGTACCGCCACTTTATTGTTAAAGCTGGCGTTTACCGAAAGCTGCCCCCTGCGTTCGGAACTTTCGTCCACCACATCGTCGTGCACAAGGCTTGCAGTATGAAGAAGTTCGAGCGAAACGGCGGCATGAAGCGTGGAAAGGCGTATAGGACCATAAAGGCGTGCCACCAGTAAAGAAAGTATAGGGCGCATCATCTTGCCATTCCTCTGACGTATGTGAGCAATCACACTATCGAGCAATGTGTTCGAGCTGGAAAGAGAGCTGTCAAAAAGCTTTTTGAAGTCGGCCAGCTCGTTAATAATCGGTTTCTTGATGAGAGAGACACTGTCCATCCATACACTATTTGGACACAAAAGTAATAATAAAACGGTTAATACCGTATTTTTTTGTACTTTTACCATGAAAAATTAAGTTATTCTATGGAATCAGACAACAAATTATTCCTTTTAGATGCCTACGCGCTCATATACCGGGCTTATTACGCCTTTATCAGAAATCCGAGAATCAACTCCAAAGGACTAAATACATCGGCCATCCTCGGCTTCGTAAACACGCTTGAAGAAGTGTTGAAGAAGGAAAATCCCACACATATAGGAGTGGCGTTCGACCCTGCCGGCCCTACGTTTCGCCACGAGGCTTTCGAGCAGTACAAAGCTCAACGTGAGGAAACGCCCGAAGATATCCGTCTGTCAGTACCTCTTATCAAAGAGATTATCCGCGCCTACCGCATCCCTATTCTCGAAGTGCCGGGATACGAGGCGGACGATGTGATAGGCACGCTCGCCACCGAAGCGGGACGACGCGGAATCGCCACCTATATGATGACTCCCGACAAAGACTACGGGCAGTTGGTGGGCGAAAACGTCTTTATGTATCGACCCAGACATACGGGAGGGTTTGAAGTGATGGGCATCGAAGAGGTAAAAGCCAAGTTCGCCATCGAATCGCCCGCACAGGTGATAGACATATTGGGGCTGATGGGCGACTCGTCGGACAACATCCCCGGCTGTCCCGGTGTGGGAGAGAAAACCGCTCAAAAGCTGGTGGCGGAGTTCGGAAGCATCGAGAACCTGCTCGATCATACCGACCGGCTCAAAGGTGCGCTGAAAGCAAAAGTAGAGGCCAACCGCAAACAGATTGAATTCTCCAAATTCCTTGCCACTATCAAAACGGATGTCCCCATTGCGCTGGAGATGGACAAGTTGGTACGGGAAGAAGCGGATGAGGATTCGCTACGCCGGATTTTCGAAGAGTTGGAGTTCCGAACGCTTATCAACCGGGTATTGAAAAAAAACGGTGCGGGAAATGGGATATTATCATCTGCGGGAAGAAACGAGTATGCAGGAAGAAACACCGGAACAGACTCAAGCCGAAAAAGCGATTTTGCAAAAGGAAATATTTTTTCCGAAACAGGCTACAATGAATCCCAACAAGAGGGAAACAACCTTTCCGGAAGTGGAAACAGTGAATTTGCACAACAGGGGAGCAACTTTTTTGCAGAAGGCAACAGTGAATTTGCACAACAGGCAAACAATCTTTCCGCAAAAGGAGGCAATGAGTCCGCACAAGAAGGAAACAATCTTTCGCTCAAAGGGAAAAATGATCCGGCAAAAGGAAGAAGTGACCGCTCGGCAAAAGGAAGCGGTGGTTCGGCAAAAGGCAAAGACGGAGAATTGTCGCTCTCTCTTTTTCCTGAAGAAGAGGAAGCCGTACAAGGCGATTTGTTTGCGAATTTTGCAGGCAACGGAGCAGGTGTGCCGGAAAAAACGAGCCTAAGCACGTTAAAAACCATTAATACAGACTATCAACTTATTGATACAGAAGAAAAAAGAAAGAGAATTATTCAAAAGTTACTTACATCGAAAAATCTCTCATTAGACACCGAGACCACAGGAACCGAACCTATGGAGGCGGAATTGGTGGGAATGAGCTTTTCCATCGCCGAAAACGAAGCGTTTTATGTTCCGGTGCCCCCCGACCGGGAAGAAGCGGTAAAAATAGTCGCGCAATTCCGCCCGGTGTTTGAAAACGAAGATTCGCTAAAAATCGGACAGAACATCAAGTACGACATGATCGTGCTTCAAAATTACGGAGCGAAGCTAAAAGGCCGGCTCTTCGACACCATGATAGCGCATTATGTGCTGCAACCCGAACTTCGGCACGGCATGGATTATCTGGCGGAAATCTATCTGCACTACAAAACCGTTTCTATCGAAGAACTTATCGGGCCGAAAGGAAAAAACCAGAGGAGCATGCGTGACCTCGACCCGCAAGATGTTTACCTTTATGCCTGCGAAGATGCCGATGTCACTCTCAAGCTGAAAAACGTGCTGGAGAAAGAGTTGAAAGCAAACGATGCCGAAACCTTGTTCTACGACATCGAGATGCCGCTCGTACCCGTACTGGTGCATATCGAGCGAAACGGCGTGCTGCTCGACACGGAAGCCTTGAAGCAATCGTCTGCACATTTCACCGCCGAGATGCGACGCATCGAACAAGAGGTATACGAAATGGCGGGTGAATCTTTCAACATCGCCTCGCCGAAGCAAGTGGGCGAAGTGCTGTTCGACAAACTGCGAATCGTGGAAAAAGCGAAAAAGACAAAGACGGGGCAATACGTCACTTCGGAAGAGGTGCTCGAAAGCCTGAGGCATAAACATCCGGTGGTGGAGAAGATATTGGAACACCGCGGATTGAAAAAGCTCTTGGGCACATACATAGACGCCCTGCCGCAGCTTATCAACCCGCGCACGGGACGGGTGCATACATCGTTCAACCAAACGGTCACGGCTACGGGACGCCTCAGTTCGAGCAACCCGAACCTGCAAAACATCCCCATCCGCGACGAGAACGGCAAGGAGATACGCAAAGCATTCATCCCCGACGAAGGTTGCCTGTTCTTCTCTGCCGACTACTCGCAGATAGAGCTCCGCATCATGGCGCACCTGAGCAAAGACAAGGATATGATTGACGCTTTCCTGAGCAATCACGACATCCATACCGCTACCGCCGCAAAGATTTACAAGACTGATTTGAAAGAGGTAGATGCCGACATGCGGCGCAAGGCCAAGACTGCCAACTTCGGTATCATATATGGCATATCCGTATTCGGACTTGCCGACCGGCTGGGCATCGAAAGGAAAGAGGCCAAAACGCTGATCGACGGTTACTTCGAAACCTATCCCGAAGTAAAGACATACATGGACGAAAGCATTCAGGTTGCACGCGAACAGGGTTATGTAGAGACTATCTTCCACCGCAAACGCTTCCTGCCCGACATCAACTCCCGCAACGCAATCGTACGCGGATATGCCGAACGTAACGCCATCAACGCGCCGATTCAGGGCAGTGCCGCAGATATCATAAAGGTAGCCATGACGCGCATCTACAATCGCTTCCTTGCCGAAGGGCTTCAGGCCAAGATGATTCTGCAAGTGCACGACGAATTGAATTTCAGTGTACCCGTAAGCGAAAAAGAGCGGGTAGAAGAGATCGTTATCGAAGAAATGGAGCGCGCTTGCCGGATGCACGTACCCTTAAAAGCCGATTGCGGATGGGGAAAAAACTGGCTCGAAGCGCATTAAAAGAGACAAAAAACAGATGGAAATGAGCCCGGATGCAAGCAAAGAAAAGTAGCAAACAGACTCTAAATCAAAGTATAACAATCTTTAACCATAGATACAGAAAGCAAGAGGAAAGCTGGCTTTAGCAGACTTATTGATTCATTCCATATCCGGCAACACCACTGCCGGATATTTTTTTCTCTTCTCCTTTGACAAAAAGGAAGCAGACAACAGAGACCGTTGTTGACATATTGATACTATTTTACACACGCATAGAGGTTTATATAGAAATAATTCCTAAATTTGCAGCGCAATTCGAGAGAATCAATAGACAAATGAAAGTTTAATATAAAAAATAGAATAGTCATGAAAACAAATTTCTCTTTTAAAGTGGTAATCTTATCCGCAGTTCTTTTCGTTGCATCCATCGCAGCTTCTGCCCGTGTTTTCGACGGTCAGCTCATCTACAATCCGATAGAAGAAAACGGTATGATGGTAGGCCAAACCGTTTACAAAAAGGACGGAAACACGCTTGCCAACTATATGAAGCACAACTACAAGTACGACGAACAAAAGCGTATGGTTAAAAGCGAGACACAGAAATGGAGCGCAGCAAAGGAACAATGGGAAAACGACTTGCGCATCGAATACGCATATAGCGGAAAAACCGTGACCACTACTTACTATAAATGGAACAACAAAAAGAATACATACGTTTTGGTTCCTGAAATGACGGTAACCATGGACACAGAACTGTAAATAAATCCTCTCATTCTGAATTCTAATAACAATGCGAGCGCTGCTTCCCCACCGGAGGCGGCGCTTTCTTTTCCTTCTCGCACTGCTAAAAGAATCCTTCCCATCCTCACTCCTACTGATTAAGAGGAGCTATGCTCTTTTCTTTTTCCTTCTCCCATTGCTAAAAGAATCCTCCCCCTATATAAAGAAACTTGTTCAAAACGCCATACTCGATGCCTCACACACGACAGCATGACGCTGCGGTATAAGAACCTAAAAGTTCAAGACATCATACACGATGCCTCAGGAGCGATAACGGAGCTTTAACGTCCGATCACCGTTTTCCCGGGTTCTCCTATCGCGCGAAGCAATTGATCAGCATGCCCAATCGGCGCTTTTATCAGCTCCGGAACGCTATAAGTATAGGTAAACGAATCATAAAAACCGGAAAGCCGAGATAGCAGATACTAACTGTCCGGAAAGAATAAAAGGGACGAGCCGTTTCGTTCGTTTTTCTTTTTGCAATTCAATATAATCAGCACTCTTTCGATAGATATATTTTACCAATATGGTGACTATATATACTCACCATGCCTGACTATATATACTCACCATACATGACTATATATACTCATCATACATGACCATATATACTCACCATACATGACCATATATACTCACCATACATGACCATATATACTCACCATACATGACCATATATACTCATCATACATGACTATATATACTCATCATACATGACTATATATGCCCACCGCAGCGATAAACGACATCTGTCCAATCCGGCATATAACAGGCTGATTCTGGGGACCGATTGCAGATGAGCAACGCGCTGAAGAACTTATCCTCCGGCTGGTTCATGCCTCATGCCGGTCTTCCCGGTTCGAGACTCAAAGCCGGATATGCCGTGTCCGCCTCGTTCACTTTCAGCAACCGGCAAGTATCAAAGAGCGGAAAGAATCACCGAACGACGGCCAACTTCGCTCTTGCGAATGTTGCTTTTCTCATAGCCGCGAATAAAACAAAGGAACGTGCTACAAGAAGAAGAAAGCGCATAAACTGGACCGCCTTTTGCCGGATAGATCGTATCACCAGATTAGGAACATTTGCTTAATAATGAAAACGATTATCGCAAAAATACTTGAGTTGAAAAGCTGCATAGAGCCAATTCTGTACGTTTTTTGCAGTAATTGGAACAAAAACGCAAGGTTTCTCCGTTTTCTTTTGCTATTTTTGCACCGTGTGCGTAAACGAAGAACTTCTTACAAAGAATTTATTCAGAAAAGATAAAGCACCTTTATTGAGGGAATAGGTGGTGAGAATTTCGATTGCGAACGACAGGAGTTCTCCCCTATCATGGATTTAAAATAACAATTTATAAACTCAACCGTGCCTGCCGTGCCATCTTGCATCGTCTACTACCGATGCCCGGCACATCGGCACATTAAAAAAATTCAATCTTATGGTAAACTTTTCATTGGAAGGCAAAGTAGCGCTGGTGACGGGCGCTTCTTACGGAATCGGTTTTGCTATCGCGAGTGCTTACGCGAAAGCCGGCGCCAAAATCGTGTTCAACGATATCAAACAAGAGTTGGTAGATAAAGGTATGGCTGCCTACAAAGCCGAAGGAATCGACGCAAAAGGATATGTGTGCGACGTGACGAACGAAGAGCAGGTGAACGCTATGGTGGGCCGCATTGAGAAAGAAGTTGGCACAATCGATATTCTGGTGAACAATGCCGGCATCATCAAACGTGTTCCGATGCACGAAATGAGCGCGGCAGAGTTCCGTCAGGTGATCGACGTCGATCTGAACGCACCGTTTATCGTTGCCAAAGCGGTCATCCCTTCGATGATGAAGAAAGGACACGGCAAAATCATCAATATCTGCTCGATGATGAGCGAGCTGGGACGCGAGACGGTTTCTGCTTACGCAGCAGCCAAAGGCGGATTGAAGATGCTGACCCGCAACATTGCTTCGGAGTACGGCGAATACAACATCCAATGCAACGGCATCGGCCCGGGTTACATCGCTACTCCGCAAACTGCGCCGTTGCGCGAGATCCAGCCCGACGGTTCGCGCCATCCGTTCGACCAGTTCATCATTGCCAAAACTCCGGCTGCCCGTTGGGGAACTCCGGAAGACCTGGCAGGTCCTGCGGTATTCCTCGCTTCCGAAGCCTCCGACTTCGTAAACGGACATGTGCTTTACGTGGACGGCGGAATTCTGGCTTACATCGGCAAACAGCCGAAATAAACGCCATCTTCCGGCAAATGAAGAGAAAGGCTGAGGCTCTCGGCCCTTCTCTCCTGCCTGTCCGATATCGCTCTTTCTCTATGCGGAGAAAAACATGTCAACCAAACGCAAGAGGGTTCACATATAAAATATAGCCTTTTGGCTCTTTGGAGAAAAGCCCTAAGAAGCTCTCGGCCCCTCTCCTGCCCGCCCCCGCATCATCTGTTTGCAGCAGAGGCGGAAGCGCTTTGCCGGATGGCCTCGTGCTTTTCCTCATCGCCGGCATGAATAAAGGAGGGATTCTGTGGTGAGGGCATGACAACGCGGACGTTTCAGAAAGTACCGGAATGAAAATGGCTATACGGAGCCGTTCGGTTGGCATGTTGTGCTCCCCTTGATAGAAACCGGTGGAGACGAAAACGCGAGACACGGGTCGTATCGGAGTTTCTATCATTGCTCTACAGGCCTTGGTCGGAGACACAACTGAATATACGGGGTGATATTGTGGCAGATTATTCTTGCTGCTTATCACCCTTTTTGTTATGTTTGCATGTGATGCGGGATATCGTTTTGCCGCGGCCTCATCGTTATGATGCCGTCAGCATTCATGAGTGCAGGTAAACCGTTTGCGGGAGATGGAATATGAATAATAAAATTCTTCGGAACCAGAAACAGCGCCATCGATTCTCGATGCTCTGAATTCTTGTCCGACGTAACACCCGATGAATAATGAAAAAGACTCTTTTATTGTTTGCCGTCGCTTGGCTATGTTATTCTTGCGCCGGCGGTAACCGTACGATGACTGTCACCGTTACGAACCCTTTGTCGATAGAACGTGCCGGCGAAATGGTGGAAATCTCCATGAATGACGTAACGGCAAAGTTGCAATTGCCCGATACGGCACAGATCGTAGTGCTCGATGCCAACGGACAACAAGTGCCCTATCAACTGACCTACGACCAGAAGCTGATTTTCGCTGCTGCCGTAGAAGCGGGCGGTACGGCTTCGTATACCATCCAAGCGGGCGAACCGGCTCCGTTTGACGTTCTTGCATGCGGGCGCCAGTATCCCGAGCGAATGGATGATGTGGCGTGGGAGAACGATCTGGTGGCTTTCCGCGCTTATGGGCCTGCCCTGCAGGAAAAGGGCGAACGGGCATTCGGCTACGATGTGTTCACCAAATACAACACCACGCAGCCTGTGGTAGAGGCCCGCTATGCGGAGGAGCTGAATGCGGAAAAGCGCGCGAAGATTGCAGAACTGAAGAAGACCGACCCCGAAGCGGCTGCCGAAATGCAACGGGCTATTTCGTATCATGTAGACCATGGCAACGGGATGGACTGCTACGCCGTAGGTCCTACGTTGGGCGGCGGTGCTTCGGCGTTGATGGAAGGAGATACAATCATCTATCCCTACTGCTACCGTACACATGAGATTCTGGATAACGGGCCGTTGCGCTTCACGGTGAAGCTCGAGTTTACTCCGCTTGTGGTGCGCGGCGATTCGAACGTGATAGAGACACGCCTCATTTCGCTCGACGCAGGCTCTTACCTCAACAGAACCGTGATCACATATACCAATCTGAAAGAAACCATGCCTGTGGCCACGGGAATCGTTCTACACGAGCCTGACGGTGTGGTGAAGACCGATGCGGCAGGCGGTTATATCACCTATGTAGATCCTACCACCAACCCCGGCGGCGATAACGGTAAGATGTTCATGGGAGCTGCGTTCCCCGCAGAAGTAAAAGAGGCGAAAACAGTTCTCTTCCCCGAACAGGAGAAGAAAGAGTTGCGCGGCGGCGCCGATGGACATGTATTGGCAATCAGCGATTATCAGCCGGGCAGTGAATACGTGTATTACTGGGGATCCGCATGGGACAAGGCTGCCATAAAAAGTGTCGATGCGTGGAACCGATATATGGCGGAGTATGTACAGAAGCTGCGTTCGCCGCTTGTTGTAAGCTATTGATTGCTAATCGAACACTTTAAATGCGTACCCTTCTTCTTTCAGAAAATCAATAGAACGGGGAAGGGCGTATTTCAGGTTTCCGTTGTTCCATGACTTTAGAGAGTCATGAAAAGTAATGATGGAGCCGTTCCGCGCATAGCGTTTCACATTCTCCAAGACTTGTTCGGGGCGCACCCGTTTACTATAGTCGCGCGTCACCAGGTCCCACATGATAATCCGGTAGTGATGCCGCAAAGTATAATACTGCCGGAACCCCATGTGTCCGTGTGGCGGGCGGAACAGGTCGGAGTGAATCACCTTGTCCACTTGCTTGGCGTTGGCCAGATAGTCGGGGTTTGAGTAATTGAATCCGCGGATATGATTGTACGTGTGGTTACCGATACGGTGCCCATGCTCCACTACCATCCGATATTCCTCCGGATGCTTGCGGATATTGTCGCCCACCATGAAGAAGGTGGCCTTTATGCCGTGCTTTTCCAGTAAGTCAACTACCCAAGGAGTCACTTCCGGAATCGGACCGTCGTCAAAAGTCAGGTAGACGGCCCGTTCGTTCGGATCCATCCGGAAAATGGCCTGTGGATATAAAGCCCGGAAAAGACAAGGGGGTTGTTCTATAAACATTTAATCTCAGCGTTGAATGTTTTTTTCTTCAGGGTCGAGAAGCTAACCGTTAGTTCCCCATTCTTTTTACGTATTCTTTGTACAACGTATCGAATTGCACCGAATAATGCTTAGCCAATTCCTGCGAGTCGTATTTCTGCAACAGACGGATGTAAGCGTCGAGAAGACTCGCGTTATATACGAAGTTCTCACCCGCAATAGCAAGCTGAGCGTCACTCATGCTCAAATACCATATCATGTATTCCAAAGACTTGTTAGCCAGTTCATCCATTATCTTGTCGGCTTTTTCTTTCTGTCCCAGCTGATAGTAAGCTTCCGCCATTTGGAAAGCGCCGTTCGCCCAATCGTACGGAACGTTGTATGCCGGAATCTTTTTCTCCGCATAGTCGAGAGCCTTAAGAGCTTTCTCTTTTTCTCCTTCTTTCACCAATTGGCTGACTAATTGGGAGAAAATACGGCGATGCGTGTAGCACATGCGCATCAGATTTTCGTCGATATATATTCCGGGCTTGTCGATACCTCCGAACTTGAACTTGTTCATCAGGTTGTCGTACATCTTTTCGCTGTCTATCTTTACCCCCAGTTTATCCGTATCGAACGGAGTAAAACGATAGGCCAACCCCTCCTGAATGAAGTGTTTGTTCATACCCAGCTGATTGTCGACTCCCACCGTGATAGCCATGTAGATGGGGCGTTCCCAATTCGCGTTGGCAAGCATTTCGAGCATCATCAGCTCGCTTTTGTAGAGCGCGCGCTTGGGTTTCCCGTTCGAATCCTTCAGGCTGATCGTCATATAGTCGGGGATAGAATCGCCCAATGCGGCCGGTATCTTCATACCCGAACGGCGAACAGCTTCTTTGTCTATCTTTACTACGATGCTGTCTGTCGGAATCACCCGAAGTCCTTCTTTGTCAGAACGTACCCAGTATTTGAGGATATTCTTCAGTTCGTAAGGATTTTCTCCAAACTGATTCTTCAGTTCGTTCATCGCTTCCGGATTTCCTCCTTTGAGGGCATTCTCGGCTTGCGCATACATTTCGTCGATATGTTTTCTTACTTCCGGACGAATCGGGATGTATTCGTTCTGTCCCTCCACATATTCCGTTCGCTCCCAAGTGATGGGGAGCGAAGGAGAGTCGTAGGCCGGGCGTTTCATCTGATCGATGTACCAGTCTGTTTGCAAATAGCTCAGGTTGCAAGTACGAGCGTCGGTACGGAAACCTTCCACTTCCTGATTGTACCACAACGGGAAAGTATCGTTATCGCCATTGGTATAGATAATCGGATTGCCCTTTTCCTGAAGCGTCATCAGATAGTTCTGTCCGAAATCTCGTGCTACATAACGTCCGCTACGGTCATGGTCGTCCCATGTCTGGCCCGCCATCTGTATAGGAACCAGCAGGCAAAGCAACGAAACGAGACCCGCTACTGCCGGAGTGGGGTTGAACGGAATGTAAACCTCGTACAACGAGGCAAGTTTGTCCTCCAATTCCTCTTCTTCCTCTTTGGTGATGAATGTCGCCCTTTTCGCCTCCAGCGTCTTTCTTATCTTTTCGGCTTCTTCTTCCGTTGCTCCGTCGATCAACCTTTTCTGAGGCTTCAACCGCGAGCACCACTGTATCAGTCCCGCTACTCCCATACCTATCCAAATGGAGAAGGCATAGAACGAGCCGGCATACGCATAGTCGCGTTCACGCGGCTGTGCCGGAGTCTGGTTGAGGTAGAGCACGATGGCGATACCCGTCATGAAGAACAGGAAGAATACTACCCAGAACTGCTGGATACCTCGCTGGCTGCGGTAAGCCTGCCAGAACAGGCCGATGAGTCCGAGCAATAACGGGAGGCAATAGAATACGTTACGCCCCTTGTTCTCTTTCAGCTCTTTCGGCAGCAGCTCCTGATCGCCTACCAGCATCTTGTCGATGAACGAAATGCCGGTGATCCAATTGCCATGCTCTATCTCTCCGCTACCCTGAATGTCGTTCTGTCTTCCGGCAAAGTTCCACATGAAGTAGCGCCAATACATGAAATTCAGCTGGTAGGTGAAGAAGAACTTGATGTTTTCCCATTGCGTGGGTATGTTCACCATAATGTTCCGTCCGCATTCGTCGTAGGCGACGTCTTTTCCTTTGATGTCCACCCATTGCTTGTAGAGTGCGGCATGCGAGGAACTGTACATACGTGGGAAGAGCATATTCTGCGCGTATTGGTACTCTACCCGTCCGGTGAGTTCCATGTACGAGTCCTTCTCGTCGGGTGAAGTTTTCTCCTTACGGATGTATTTCGATGCTTTCTCGGTTTGGCGGGGTACGCAATATCCGTCTTTTACGTCGAGCGCCACCTTCGAAGAAAAGGCAGGGCCATAAAATAGCGGGCGGGTTCCGTACTGTTCGCGTCCGAGGTATTCTCCCAGCGTGAAGATATCTTCCGGAGAGTTCTGGTCCATCGGCGTATTCGCTGTGGAGCGGATCACAATAAGTGCGTATGAAGAATAGCCGATCACAATCATCATCGTACAGAGGAGCGCCGTGTTAAGCGTGCGTGCCGATATGCGGACTTTTTCTTTCATCTTCTGCTGCATCTTCGGAGCCAGATAGAAACCGAGCGCGGCGATGACCAGTATGCCTATGAGGACGCTGCTTGTGCCGTGTCCGTAGAACGGAATACCCAGCAAGGCGATAGTAAGGACGAAAGAGACCGCCATGCGCGTCTTATTCTTTTCCGTATAGCTTTCGTACACTCCCCAGATAAGGGCGGCTGCAAGCACTATGATGTAGACTACCACACCGGTATTGAAAGGCATGCCCAGTCCGTTGACAAACAGCAGTTCGAACCATCCGCCTACTTTCACAATACCGGGAACGATGCCGTAGAGCACGGCAGCCACCAGTACGCCGGAACCGAGCAGGGCGATAAGCGAACCTTTCGCCGTAGCGTTCGGAGTTTTTTTATAGTAATACACCAGCACGATGGCAGGCAGACAGAGCAGGTTCAGCAGGTGTACGCCGATACTCAAGCCCGTAAGGTAAGCAATCAGGATAATCCAGCGGTCGCTGTGCGGTTCGTCAGCCACATCTTCCCACTTCAGGATGAGCCAGAACACGATGGCCGTGAAGAGTGAAGAGAACGCGTAAACCTCAGCCTCCACAGCAGAGAACCAAAATGTATCGCTGAATGTATAGACCAATGCGCCTACCAGTCCGCTACCCATAATGGTGATAAGCTGTCCGGAAGTGATATGGTTTTCGTCCGTAATCACCAGCTTGCGGACAAGGTGAGTGATGCTCCAGAAAAGAAAAAGGATACAGGCGGCACTCATCAGCGCGCTCATATAGTTCACCATCTTCGCCACAGTCGTCACATCCGAAGCGAACTGAGAGAACAGATTCGCCACCAGCATGAAGAACGGTGCTCCGGGCGGATGACCGACTTCCAGCTTGTATCCGGTAGTAATAAACTCCGGGCAATCCCAGAAACTGGCAGTAGGTTCTATGGTCAGGCAATAGACGGTTGCCGCAATGATGAAAGTAAGCCAACCCATCAGGTTGTTTACGGTTCTGTACTGTTTCATTGTCAGTATGATTATCGTAGTTTATTCGTTAAAAACAGATTATGCGAGGCAAAGATAGCGATTTGGGGTATAAAGCGGGTATAAAAGCCCAAGAAAGTAAAAAGTTTTAGCGTTCTTTTACTTGGGAGAGGCTTTCAGTGCCGATGACTACTCGCCGATTTATGCTTTTTGCTCCGAAATCATTGGGATAGTTAAGAAATTCCATACATTTGTGATTGATAATCTGATAACCGAAGAGTTGAACTGCGCGTAAAGCACCTTTCGCGCCAATGAACCATAAAAATATGATAAACAAACTGATTGACCATGGAGCATGGATGTTGCTCGCAAGTGCTTTGGCGCTATTCTCTCAAACTTCTCCGAATGAATCGCTAACCCAACCTATGCCTACCCCATCCTCCGGAGTCTCTGAGCAAGAAACAGACCGTTCATTTCTCCCTCCACTTATGGGCTGGAGCTCATGGAATACTTATCGTGTAAATATCAGTGAAGAACTTATTAAGCATCAGGCGGATGCTTTGGTTAGGCAAGGATTGAAAGATGTCGGATATATTTACGTCAATATCGACGACGGTTTTTTCGGCGGACGAGACGAGCGGGGACAGATGACATATCACAGGGAGCGTTTTCCCAACGGGATGAAAGTTGTATCGGATTATATTCATTCTTTCGGATTGAAAGCCGGAATCTATGCCGAAGCGGGAGACAACACTTGCGGTTCTATTTATGATGACGACAAAAAGGGAATCGGATCCGGCCTGTATGGTCACGAACAAGCGGATATGAATCTCTTTTTAAAAGATTGGAACTACGATTTCATCAAGATAGATTATTGCGGAGCGCTTGAACTGGGACTTGAAGAGGAACAGCGATACCAGACCATTTGCGATGCCATCCGGCAGACCGGGCGTACGGATGTTTCCATCAACATTTGCAGATGGGCGTTTCCCGGTACTTGGGCAGCGCGTCTGGCGCGTTCTTGGCGTATCAGCCCGGACATTACACCTCATTGGAATTCTGTGAAAAACATTATCCATAAGAATTTGTATCTCTCTGCGTATGCGGGAGAAGGTCATTATAATGATATGGATATGTTGGAGATAGGGCGTGGACTAAAGTTTAATGAGGAAATCGTACACTTTGGTATGTGGTGTATTATGAGCTCGCCTCTGCTCATAGGTTGCGATTTGACTACTATTCCCGAGCCTTCTCTCCGACTACTGAAGAATCGGGAGCTTATCGCTCTAAATCAGGATGTATTGGGATTGCAGGCGCACGTGGTACAGCACGACGGAGAGAGTTACGTGCTGGTAAAAGATATCAAGCGGAGGCGCGGGCGGGAAAGGGCTGTAGCGCTTTATAATCCTTCCGATACGGCACACACGTTTGTCGTATCCTTCGAGACTTTGGGCTTGGGGGGTAAAGCGGCTGTTCGAGATGTGGTGAACTGTAAAGATCTGGGGATATTAGAAGAGAGGATTGAGTATACCGTGGAGCCTCACTGTGTGGCTATCTGGACTCTTAAAGCCGACAGAAGGGTGGAAACTTCTCTTTACGAGGCTGAACAAGCCTATTTGCCCTGTTATAATGACTTGGGAATGAATCCGAAACAGGTGCGCTATGCTGTATCTTCCAATTGTTCCGGAGGTATAAAAGTAGCATACTTGGGCGGTCGTCCGGAGAATTATGCCCAATGGAAAGATGTATACAGCGATAAAGGCGGGGAATATAAAATGGCTGTAGCCTATTGCGCCGAAAGGGATTGCAGGTTGGAGGTCACTGTCAATGGTAAGAAGCGTGTTGTTAGCGTGAAGAGTTCCGGCGGTAAAGACCGTGTAGCTTCCATCGTACTGCCGATAGAGCTGAAAGCCGGATACAATGATATTCGTATGGGGAATGCTTACTCTTGGGCACCCGATATTGATTGCTTTACGCTGACCAAAGAATAAACGTTTAGTCCTGTGTGTTTTGCGTAGAACTATTCACACCGCTTGCTGTTCAAAGCGGTGTGAGAGGCGTAAAACTGATTGCTTGTCCTCCTCCTGCCGCCATTCGAACGGTTAATGTATCTTCGGCGGTCACTGTCTGTTCCGTAATCGTATAATCCGTCGGATTGGATTTCCAATCGGCGTTCTCTCCGTCGGCATATATCACGGCTTTGTATTGTTTTCCAGATTTCAGAAAATCGAGTTTGATAGATATTTTGCGTGCCTCTTCATTGGTAGAAGCTCCCAGGAAGTATTTTTCTCCCGCTTTGCGTACGATGGCGATGAATTCGCCGGGCTCTCCCGCCAAGGCTTCCGAGCGGTCACAGTCGGGGTCGAAGTCTCGGAAGAACTGGAAGGCGGGATGTCCTTGATAGTTCTCTATCAGATCGGAAGCCATCTGCATGGGGGAGTAAAAAATTACCCAATTGGCAAGCTGTTTGGCTAAAGTAGTATTTACCCGGCTATTCCCTTGGTCCAATTCGTTCCATTTCTTCCGCCGGGGAGAGTGACGTGTTTTCAGAAACAAAATGTCGAATACGCCCGGTGTGTAGTCCATGGGACCTGCCAATAAGCGGGTAAAGGGTAGCGTGACGTGGTGAGCGGGCGGATTTCCTTCGCTCCATGCGTTCCACTCCATACCTCTGGCTCCTTCGCGGGTCATCATGTTGGGCCATGTACGGCGGATGCCGGTATCTTTGATGGGTTCATGGGCGTCCACCATCATCCGGTAGCGGGCAGCTGTTTCTACTACACGCTGATAATGATTGACTCCATACTGTCCGTGGTGCGACAACCCGTAAGGAAAGCTTCCGGCATAGCCGGTCTTTACATAGCGGATGTTACGATCGGCATACCACTGCATCGCTTTGTCGAGCTGGCGTTCGTAGTTCGGGATGTTTCCGCCTGTTTCGTGATGCCCGATAATGACAACTCCTTTCTCCTTGGCGTAGCGCACGACTTCATCAATGTCAAAATCGGCACACGGTTTGGTGAAATCAAAATTTTGTGAACTACCCCAACTTTCCCAACCGGCATTCCATCCTTCGAACAAAACACCCTGAATCTGATTGGCGGCTGCAAAATCGATGTACTTCTTCGCATTGGCAGTAGTAGCTCCATGTCTTTCATCCATTTTCCACGTCTCTACTCCCAAATGCATCCCCCACCACACACCTATATATTTCAGGGGACGAATCCACTCGGTGGAAGCAAGCGCGCATGGTTCGTTCAGATTTAATATGAGGGCGGAATTGATTAGCCCGACCGCTTCGGGGACTATCTGGAGGGTACGCCACGGAGTGGTGAAGCGGTTTGCCTTACGTGCTTTGATGCCGTCGGGATAGGGTGTCAGCTCTGCTTTGAACGCTCCGTTGCCCTGTTGGCGAAGCGTCATTTCGGGAAAATCGTAAAGAGCAGCTTCGTGGATGCTGGCATACATGCCGTTTGCCATTTTCAAAGTGAAAGGAGTATTCGCTGTTTCCACTTCCGAGAGTGGAAGCTTCCGGTAGAGCAGTTCGTAAGTCTCGGCACTGGCGGGAATCGACCAGGATATACCCTCCTGACGGAAGTTGAAAGCAGTTAGTTCATCGGTAATAAGCAGTGAGTCTGTTGAGGGAATGTCATATTCGTACCGAAATCCTATCCCATCGTCGAATAGGCGAAAGCGGAGCGTAAGCCGCACTTTCTCCCGATTCTTCAGGTGGATTGCCATCTCATTGTAGTGGTTTCTGTTGGTTTTGTTCTCTCCCCACGGTTGTTCCCAAATTTCATCCTTGCTATCGGAGACAGTTTTCTCTATTTCGAAGCCTTCGGACAGGTTGATTTCTTGTTTTGCGGTAAGCCCCAGAGCCGAACGGGTAATGAACAATGAATCTTTCACGGTAACTTCGTAAAACGGTTGTCCATTTTCGTTCAGAATCAAGTTCAGTTTTATTTGTCCGTCGGGCGACAGAATTTCGACTTGTGAGGGCTTGCTGCATGAGCAGAGGCTACAGATGCAAATGCCGACAGCCAGAAAAGAAAAGATTTTTCGTGTCATTTCAGTATCTAAAGTTTCTTAATCAAACTGTATTATCGGGGTCTGAATTTGTATCGGATGGAGCACTTCAGGAGTTGATGTGTGCCTATCGTTCGACAAGCATTCGGACTGAACAGATGCTATGTTTGTTTTTTTACTCGATGCGAATGTACGATATAAACTTGGTTTTTCTACCTTTTAGGGTGGGAATTTTGTTGAGTGTGTGAATATTTTCGGCCCCTATGTTTTCAATACACCCTTGTGAGGGTAAGTACCGAATATTTCGGCAGTCCTATGCCGTAAGTCAGTTGCAATCTATTTTGGGTTCTGTTTGTTATTACCCAATCGCCCACCAGATATTTTGTATTTAAACCGAAATGTACGACTTTGTTTTTGAATGAGTAGTCAAGGTTGTTATATCTCCCCGCTTCCCCGAATTTTATGTCTACTTCGTTTTCCGTTTTAAAAAACAGCCATAAATTATCGACTCTTACTTCTTCCCCGTTTTCATAGGAGATACGCTCTCCATTCCAAACAGTTTGTACAAGCGATAGTTCTCCCAATTCTTCTTTTTTATCGCAACCGATGAAAAGGAGGGTAAGCAATAAGAAAAATGTATGTTTTTTCATAAGTTATTGTTTATAATCCGATGATAGCGAATAATTCCCGCTGCAAGATATGGCAAATGTAGACGCTTCTTCTGTAAAAAGCAAAATTTCCTTAGCCTTTTTGAGAGAAATGTTGTTCGGTGTATTTTTTAAGTTGCCTGATGGCATAGGAGCCGGAAATTATATAAAAAAGCATAGCCGACCGCGTAGGAAACACTATTCTGCAATTCATGCGCAGGAGCCGGAAACTATATAAAAAAGCGTAGCCGTACATAAGTTGTAGAAATGAAAATTGAGTTCTCTATTCCGAGAGTTGTTCCCTTTCGGAATCGCTTTCTCGTTATCATCCTTTCATTTTTCATAAGAAGAGAGAAAAGGGCCCGTTTGATTATGGTGTCTATGTCGGCAAATCCTTATTCCGAAGGGTACTTTTTATTGCAATGAGATGAGTATATATGCCCAGCGTGGTGAGTATATATAGCTACCTCGGTAGCCATATATGGCTACCACCCATGACTATATATGCCTACCACGGTGGCTATATATGGATACCACCCATGACTATATATACTCAGCGCGAGGGATATTAAACGTTACTTGTGCGTGCAGTGATGGTGCTCTCCGAGAATGCGGTGGGGCAGCGTGCCGTGCCCCAACAGCTCGATGGGGCAATGGAAATTCCGCTCCAGCCATTCGGTGGTGATACCCGTGTCGGGGTGATAATCCAGCGTCTCGTTCACGCAGGCGATAGACTTCACCTGCTGAAGCACGGTGCCGATGTCGTGACTTACGAGGATGATGGCGCACTCTTTGTTGATTTCCGCCAACAGTTCGTAAAGGCGCGCTTCGAAGCGTTTGTCGATGTACGTGCTCGGCTCGTCGAGAATCAACGCAGTGGGAGAGGAGATGACGGCTCTTCCCAGCAGGGCTCGTTGCAGTTGCCCGCCGCTCAGTGCCCCTATGGCCCGGTGTTCCAGTCCTTCGAGCCCCATGCGGGCAATGGTCTGTCGTCCTTTTTCCCGCTCTTCGGAGGTGAAACGGGAGGTGAGGGGCTTCTGTATGCTCAGCCCCGAAAGAATCACCTCTTCCACCGAGATGGGGAATTTGCGGTCGATGCTGTTGTACTGCGGCAGATAGCCGAGCGAAGGGTGCGAGGCAAAAACGATTTCTCCCTTGGTAGGCTTGAGCAGGCCAAGTATGCACTTTATCAGTGTGGTCTTTCCGCCTCCGTTAGGACCGATGATGCCCAGAAAGTCACGCTCGTATACGGTAAGATTCACATCGTGCAGCACGGTGCGTCCGTCGTATCCGGCAGAAAGGTTCTTTATTTCGATGATGGGCTTCATGGCTTTGTGGTATCTGCGGCAGGCGAGAGAGCTTGCGCGATTCGAAGCATTTCTTCTTCCCAATGATAGTTCAGCGGATTGATGGGAATGATTTTCGCTCCGGTTTGCGCCGCAATGGTCTCCGCATTCCGTTTGTCGAACTCAGGCTGTATGAATATGACGTTTACTTTCTTCGCCCTCGCTTCGTCTATAAGGCGTCTCAGATAGGCAGGCGAAGGCTCTTTGCCATTCTCTTCGATGGCCATCTGCTGCAAACCATAGTCGCGCGCGAAGTAGGAGAGTGCGGGGTGATAGATCATGAACGTCCTCATCGCTCCGGGTGCGGCGATCCGGCGGCGGATAAGGCTGTCGATGTGTTGTATGCGACGCCGGAGAGAGTCGTAACGGGTCTTGTAATACACATCGTTTGCTTCGTCCAGCGCACAGAGTGCCTTGCAGGTATTCTCCGCCAGAATAAGCGCGTTGGCGGCGGAATTCCACACATGTGGTTCTACGGCATGCGAGTGGTTTCCGTGCCCGCTGCACACCTCGCCCGCATGGAAGTCTTTCCCGTCAGCTTCAATCAGGTTTATCCCTTTTGATGTGTCGAACACCAGTATATGCGGAGTATTGTCTATCAAGCGACTCATCCAAGTTTGTTCGAATCCGATGTACCCGATGCGAAGATACGCCTTGCTCTCTCCCAACGATACGAGTTGCTGGGGAATAGGATCGTACGTTTCCGGACTGGATCCTTGCGGAACCATGCTTACCACCTTAAATTTATCGCCTGCGATGGCTTCGGCGAAGTATCGCTGCGGCTCTATGGTGACGGTGATGACAGGCTTCCTCTTTTCATCCTTTCGGGTGTGCGATGAACGGCCCGTGCATGCAGCCAGGCACAAGCTGCAGGCTATGAGGAAAAAGTAACTCTTCTTTTGGAACTGTATATTCATTTTTTCGTTTTTTATTTGTAGTCTATTCGAGTTCATAAAGGGACGGATTCATCAGGAATCGGCGCGGCATACGGTAAAGGCTCAAGGCTTCCGGCCCCGCAGTATCTCACGCTTCCCGCCCGGAGGCCCCGCAAGGCGTTCGACAACGAATCCGGCGGTTTGCAGCATCCGGCGTACCGCTCCTTTGGCGCAGTAAGTCGTCAGTATGCCTCCGTCGTTTAATAAAACGTATAAACCGTGAAATAGTTCTTGCGACCACATCTCCGGCTGCTTCTCGGGAGCGAAAGCGTCGAAGTAAATCAAGTCGGCTTTCCACATGCCATCTCCTTCTGAAAGGGGGATGCCTTGTTTCACCAACCGGTTGATATCTGCCTGTATTTTTCGAAGAGTAAAATGAGGTGTCAGCTCCACTTCTTTTTCCCAAGGGGAAGTGTGCATGCGCTTAAAGAGTTGGCAGTTCCCGCCCACATAATGCAATTGTTCCACTGCTTTCCACGCCAGCGGGTACAGCTCCACTCCGGTGTAACGCACTTTCCTTTGGCTTCTTTCGGCTTCTTCGAGGGTGAGCCATGCGTTGAGCCCTGTGCCGAATCCGACTTCCAGAATCTGAGGAGAAAGCGCCGTACAGGCTTTCAATCCCATATCCACAAAGATGTGTTGCGACTCCGTGCGGGCGCCTTTTGTAGAATGGTAGTGTTCGTCCAGCTCCGGAACAAACAAGGTAGCGCTTCCGTCATCCGTTTTTTCTATCAGTCTTGAAAACTCTTTCTTCCTCATTTTAACGCCCTGTTATTTATAATGTTTTCGCTAACCGACAACAACTTCTCATGCGCTTTCCAATACGTAGAGTATGAAAATATAGCGTACCAGTTTTCCCACGAACATGGCTCCTGTAGTAATCCAGATATTGCTTCGCATAAACCCCAATGCAATGGAAATCACCTCTCCCACGGCAGGAAGGAAAGAGAAAAAAGCCATCAAAGCTCCTTTCCCCCGTAAGAAAGCCATCATTCTATCAATCTTCTCTTTTTTAACTTTAAAATATTTCTCAATCCAACTAGTCTTTCCCAAACGGCCTACATAGTAACAAGTCAGGCTGCCCATCGTATTGCCCAACGTGGCGGAAAGCAGGCAGGCAATGGGATTCAGCCCCAGCTTTACGAGTGTAACGAGCACGAGCTCCGAGCTGAAAGGCACAATGCTTCCGGCAAGCAAAGCGGAGATGAAGAGTCCCGGTATGCCCCACTCGATAAGCAGCCAGATAACAGAGTCTATAAAAGCATCCATATATTAAAGCCGAATAAGCAAATAAGGCAAAACATGGAAACTATGAAAAACATGTTTGATACTTTGCTGTTGGTCAACACAAAAAGATGCCCCGTCAGTATGCTGTTGCAGACGATGAGCGAAGGCAACAGATTGAAACAGTGCCAGGGCTGCAAGGCAATGAACAGGAAGATACAGAACGTCCAGTGTACAAGGCATTGCAGATAAGTCCGCGTGCGTATCTTGTCCTGATAGCTGGCCGCGAAGTAATGTCCGGTACTCACGACAAACAACAGAAACAGATACCCGAGCATGGCAAGCTCCCAAGAGGGAAGTTGCTGAAGCTGAAATGCTTTTTCAAAAATTGCCAGCTCGGTAAACGGTTGGCGGAACAGCTCCATCTGCCCGTAGAAGAAAGCATGACCGAAGAGCAGCCAATAGGGAGTGGTCCAACCTAATATGGCGGCGAAGAAACTGCGAAGGGTAAGGGATTGGAAGCGGTATGCTTCAAACAGCCAGAGTACGCTGAAGAAGGTGAGCTGCGGAAACAGGATACTGCCTGCCCCGAGAAAAAGAAAAGAGTAGTACAAATCACTTGACGCATGCGGCTTTTGATAACTTTTAAAAAGGAAGTAAATGGAAATCAGTGAAACGATCGCCACCACGTCTCCGGCATGTAGCAGATGCATCTCCGGACAGGCGGTAATCAGCAGAAAATAAATGGAAGTCTGTACAGAGGCACGCATGCGGATGATGGTGAACCGGTTGTTCAATTCTATCAGAAAATAACCGATAAGCGCATAGACCAGAAAGCTTGTAAGACGCTCGCTCCAATAAGACGTCAACAGTGTATGGACAGACGGCCAGAGAGAACTTGCTCCGGACACTTCTGCCAGACGTTCACGGACGGGCAGCAGGAAAGAGGTCAACACCCAGCAAAGGGTGCAGACGAGTATAACAACAGGCAGTGTCCACCGTCCTGCCGTTATTCGGCCTTGTAATCGTTTATCTCTCATTCTTCTTCAAATTCAAATCGAATCCGATGTCGCGACGAAAGTACTTCTTGTCGAACCGGATCCTATCGGCTGCCTTGTAACTTTGCTCCAGCGCTTCTTCTCTTGTTGCCCCGTAAGAACATACGGCAATGACACGTCCTCCGTTTGTGACAATTTGCCCGTCTTTCATCGCGGTTCCCGCATGGAAGATGATGCTGTCTGTTGCCGAAGCTTCTTCCAGTCCGCTGATAGGGAACCCTTTTTCATAAGCCTCCGGATAGCCTCCGCTGACAAGGATGACACAGGCGGCTACCCGTGGGTCTTCTTTCAGTTCCTTTTCGTTCAGACGTCCTTCAGCTACGCCTTCCATCAGCTCCACAAGGTCGCTTTGGATGCGGAGCATTACGCTTTCTGTTTCCGGGTCGCCCATACGGACATTGTATTCAATCACCATCGGTTCGCCTTTCACACGGATCAGTCCGAGGAAAATGAAGCCTTTGTAGGTGATTCCCTCTTGTTTCAGACCGTTGATGGTAGGCTCTATGATGCGTGCGCGTACTTTTTCCATGAATGTTTCGTCGGCAAACGGTACGGGAGTAACGCTTCCCATTCCGCCGGTGTTCAGCCCGCGGTCGCCTTCGCCGATGCGTTTGTAGTCTTTTGCCACCGGAAGCACCTTGTAGTGTTCGCCGTCGGTGAGTACAAACACAGAACATTCGATACCGCTCAAAAACTCTTCGATAACTACTGTTGCCGATGCAGCGCCGAACATGCCGCCCAACATCTCTTTCAGTTCCTTTTGGGCTTCATCCAGCGTAGGGAGTATCAGAACACCCTTGCCGGCGCACAAACCATCGGCTTTCAGCACGTAGGGAGCTTCGAGCGTTTCGAGGAAGGCCAGCCCCTCTTCGATGTTGTCGGATGTGATGCTCTTATAGCGGGCTGTGGGTATGCCGTGACGCATCATGAATTCTTTGGCAAACTCTTTGCTTCCTTCCAGCTGTGCTCCTTGTGCCGAAGGACCGATCACTGCAATGTGTTTAAGTTCAGATCGGTCATGGAAATAATCGTAGATTCCTTTTACGAGCGGATCTTCAGGACCTACCACAATCATATCCACCGATTCTTTCAAAGCGAAGGCGGCTATGGCGGGGAAGTCTGTCGGCTTGATGTCGACGTTCTCGCCTGTTACTGTCGTGCCGGCATTTCCCGGCGCGATATAGAGCTTCTTTACTTTCGGACTTTGGGCAATTTTCCATGCCAGCGCATGTTCACGGCCTCCTGAGCCAAGCAATAGTATTTTCATGAGTTGTATTTTTGAGGTTTTTAGTTCTTTTCTTTTTACGTTCGACGGATGCACGGCAGCTTCCGTTACAAATGCTCTTCGAAATAGCGGATGATTTTCTCGTACAGATGCACCCGGTCGCGCCCCGATACGTTGTGCTTGTGACACGGATAGATAAAGAGATCGGGATAAGTGCGCGCGTCTACGCAGGCTTTCATGAACGACAAGGTGTGTTGTGGCACACACGTGTCGTCGTGATCGTCATGAATGATGAGCAAATGCCCTTTCAGCTGTCCGGCAATATTCTTCAAATTACATGCCTTGTATCCCTCCGGATTGGTTTGCGGAGTATCCATATAGCGTTCACCGTACATTATCTCGTAATAGGCCCAATCGATTACCGGCCCGCCCGCTACTCCTACCTTGAATATTTCAGGGTAACGTAAAAGAAGAGCCGTACTCATGTGTCCGCCGAAGCTCCATCCGTGCACACCGATACGGTTTCCGTCTACATAAGGCAGCGACTTGAGGAATTCTACTCCCTTTACCTGATCTTTTCCTTCCTCAATGCCCAATTGGCGGAACGTACAGTTTTCGAACTCCAGCCCGCGATTGGAACTGCCCCGGTTGTCGAGCGTAAACATTAGATAGCCTTTGTTTGCCATGTAGATGTCCCATCCCCGTGTACCGTTCTGCCATCCTCCGTTGATTAACTGCGCATGCGGTCCGCCGTATACATAGACGATAACCGGATACTTCCTGCCCGGATCGAAGTCTGATGGCTTCACGAGCCTATAATGCAGGTCGGTCGTTCCGTCGGCGGCTTTAATTGTTCCCGTTTCGATAGAGGGCATTCGGTAACCTTCGTAAGGATTGCGGGCAGCAAGCAGACGAACGCTTTTGAAGCTGCGCGTGTCTGTGAGATCGATATTGCGGGCTTCCGTCCGGGTGGAAGAATAGTCGATGAGATATGTGCCGGAGCTGCTCAATGTGCCGTAATGACTGCTCTCCACGGTTTTATCGAACGGACGGTTCATCTTTCCATTCGATACATTCACGGTGTAATGCCCGCTGCTCAGTCCGTTTACTGCGGTGAAAACCACCTCTTTCCGTTTGGCGTTGAAGCCCAAAACATCGCTGACCAGCCATTCGCCTTTGGTCAACTGTCGGGTCTTCAGGTATTCACGATACTTGGCTCCGCTTTTCCCCTGTTGTGTGTCTCCGTAGAGGGGCGTTTTCAAATCCATCAGATAAAGATGGTTGAAACCGTCGCGCTGGCTTTGGTAAATAAACTTAGTGTCGTCCCACGGAAGAAAGAGGATGGGATGCTGGGGTTCTACGTACTTCTCGTGCATCTCCTCGTAGAGCACTCTGACGAGTCTTCCGTTTTCTGCATCATACTGGCAAAGCTTGGCGTGATTCTGGTCGCGGTTGACCTCGATGAGGAAGAGACTTCTCTCATCAGGCGACCAGCTGATATTGGTGAAGTAGCGGTCGGTAGGATCGCCCATTTCCAGATAGATGGTTTCTCCGGTGGACGGGCGGTATATGCCGACTTTCACCTGATGACTCGTCATTCCTGCCATCGGGTAGCGGATATTGTTCGTTTCGGCAATACGGGTGGTTACATCCACCAATGGATATGGAGTCACCATACTTTCATCCATCCGATAGAAAGCCAGCAAGTTTCCTTTCGGGCTCCAGAACGTTCCTTTCGATATACCGAACTCATTGCGATGTACAGATTGTCCGCAGACGATCCCCGCAGGCTCGTTCGTCACCGCGCGGTTGTCGACATATAGATTGTTTCCTACGGTGTATGCCACTCTTCTACCGGCTGCGCAATAATCCTTATTGGCTGCCTTTGCCTGTATCTCGAGTGTATGAACCACTTGGTTCGTCTTGAAGTCGTATGTGATGTATTTGTTTCCTGTATTCAGCAACACATGAGTCTTGTTCGCCCACGGAAACCGAACATGGTAAAGACTTGGAAGTTTTCCCGATCGGTTTTTTTCAAGAGTTTCGTTTATCCGTTCCCTCGTTACGAGCACCGTTTCTTTTCCCGTTTTCGGCTCAACAGCATAGATCGTATCCATGCTCGGTTTGATACACTCGTCTCCCCACCATTGCAGCCCGTACAGGTTTTCTGCGTAACGATAGGTCTCACCGCCGGGGATTAAGTCTTCCAGTGTGAGTGTCTTAACTTCTTGTGTCATAACATTGATTGCGATTGGTAGCGCCGATAATAGCATCATGGCTCTTGTTCCAATTTTACTCATTGCTTATTCCTTATTTATAATGTTTTCCAGTCTTATCCACCTTGTTTTAGCGGAAGCTTTTAGCATTCGGATGACTCTTTTTTAAAAAGCTTTTGCCTTTCAGAAAGCTTTCGCCCTCCAACAATAATTACCTCCAAAAGAAAGTTAATCATAACAAAAACAATCTTCAAAAAACAACAATGTTCAAAAGACAGCCATTTTCAAAAGAAAGTCATCGTCGCATGATATTCCTCACCTTCTTTTCGCACTGCAGCAACGTTCATTCGTCGGTGTTTAGAGTTCGTACTTTCCTTATTCCCCACCGAAAAGTTCACATACGGCTTCTGCTTGTGTCGTATTCCGGATTCATGCTGTCCTACTCCCTTTTTCACGGTAAGAAACCTTGGTTTGTCAATGTTCCGAAATACGTAATCTATTCCCTTTTGGGGGTGCACAAGGTTGATTCACCGACATCTTCGGGCATGATAGTCTTATTCCTTTTCCGGTTCCGGTATTCTCGGTTCGCGATGTCCCTTATATTCTCTCAGAACTTTGGGATCTCTCTTTTCACGAAACTCTCCGCGCGGTTTTCTTTCTCTGTCATCCCGTCTGGAGTCCCTCTCGTCTCGTCTGAAACCTCCTTCTTCTCTCCGAAAAGATTTTCCTCCTTCCCGGCGGGGCCTTTCTGCGCCTTCGCGTCGGAACGTCCGCTCTTCTTCCCGCCTTGCATTGTAACCCCCGTCTCTTTCTCTGCGGAATGGTCTTTCTTCTTCCCGGCGGGGTTTGTATTCTCTTTCCCGGCGGAATGTTCTATTTTCTTCCGAACGGGAATCATATCTGTTGTCTTCTTCTTTGCGAGACTTGTACTCACTTCCCCGGCGATAAGTCCTTTCTCCCTCTTTCCGGAACTTGTGTTCGCTGTCCCGATGAGACTTGCGCATTTCATCTCTGTAAGGGGCGGACTCATCTCTTCCTTCTTCTTTCTCGGCTTCCTGCGTTTTAAATTCTCTGTATTTTCCGTCGAATATTTCGTATTTACGGAACTGGCATTCCAGCGCTCCATTGAAAAGAGGAATCTTTTGGCTGGCTTTGAGTCCTATCTGGTCGAAGCATTCGTCGCGATAGGAGAGAACCCATGCTTCATTTCCCACGAAAGCATGTTTCAACCGTTCGCCGATGGTCTGATACAACCCAAGCAGGTCGTTCGTAGAAATCCGCTCTCCGTACGGCGGGTTGGTGATGATGACCGACTTGTTTTCCGGTTGTTCGAACTGCTGAAAAGGTTGCAGCTTCAATGTCACGTCTTTGGAGACTCCCGCCGCTTTGATGTTGTAAGCGGCTATTTCATGCGCTTTAGGGTTGTTGTCGTATCCGTAAATCTTATGCTCGAAGTCACGCTCCTGCGTATCGTCATTGTATATCTCGTCGAAAAGGTCGGAGTCGAAATCCGTCCATTTCTCGAAAGCGAATCCTTTCCGGAATACTCCCGGAGCAATGTTACGGGCAATCAATGCCGCCTCGATGGGTATGGTTCCGGAACCGCACATCGGATCAATCAGGTCACACTCTCCGCACCAGCCCGTCATCAATATCATCCCAGCGGCAAGTACTTCGTTCAACGGTGCTTCCACAGCTTCCTGACGGTAGCCGCGACGGTGGAGAGATTCTCCCGAAGAGTCGAGCGACAGCGTACAGGTAGTCTGCGCAATGTGGATATTCAGCAAAACGTCGGGTTTGTTGATGCGCACAGACGGACGTTTACCGCTCTTCTCGCGAAAATAATCCGCGATCGCGTCTTTTACCTTATATGAAACGAACTTCGAATGCCGGAACTCTTCGCTGTACACCACCGCATCTATGGCAAATGTCTTATTTTCATCAAGATATTCTTCCCATGGAATGGCTTGTATCTGCTCATACACCTCATCGGCATCTTTGGCAGTGAAATGCTTGATGGGTTTCAGGATGCGGATGGCGGTTCGCAGGCAAAAGTTGGCCTTGTACATCATCTTTTTGTCTCCGGTGAATGAAACCATCCGTCGGCCTATTTCGATGTTGTCGGCTCTTAATGCGGTTAGTTCTTCGGCAAGAGTCTCTTCCAATCCCTGGAAAGTCTTTGCTATCATTTCGAATTGTTCGCTCATATATATTTATCTGTTTCTATTCTTTGCATTGTTGAGATGCCCGTTATCGCAAACCATGTATTTCCGTTTCCTATTTTTTTGCTTTTGTCTGCACAAGTCTGGCACCTGCCGGAACGTCTTCCGTCACCCAGATATTACCTCCTACGGTCGCATCGCGCCCGATGGTAATTCTTCCTAAGATGGTGGCGTTGGAGTATATAATGACATTGTCCTCCAGAATGGGATGGCGTGGGATGCCTTTGATAGGCTTCCCGTCGGCATCGAGCGGAAAGCTTTTAGCTCCGAGCGTAACGCCTTGATAGAGCTTGACATGATTGCCGATGACGCTGGTTGCCCCGATAACGACACCGGTTCCGTGGTCGATGGTGAAGTGGCTGCCTATTTTTGCTCCCGGATGGATGTCTATTCCTGTTTCACTGTGCGCCATTTCGGTAATGATGCGCGGAATCAGCGGTACTCCCAACTCCAAAAGTTCGTGCGCGATGCGATAGTTGCTGATAGCTTTGATGGCCGGATAACAGCAGATCACTTCACCGTAACTTTCGGCGGCGGGATCTCCATTGTAGGCAGCCTCCACATCGGTTGCGAGAATTCTTCTCATGGCAGGCATCTTGCTGATGAATGTAGCTGCCAGACGCGAAGCTTCCTCTTTCTTCGAATCAGAACAGGAAGAACATTTTTCACCGCCACTGACGAAACAAAGTCCGGCAAGTATTTGCTCCGAAAGTAAATCGAACAGCTTTTCGATATTTACTCCGATGTGATAGTTGATAGTCCGGCTGTTGATGGTTGAATTGCCGTAATATCCGAGAAAGAGGATGGAACGAGAGAGCTCGATAATGTCATACAGTACTTTGGCAGAGGGAAGCGGTTCACCATCTTTGTGTTGATGAAACAGTTCTTTGTAAGATTCGCTTTCCGATAGCTCATCGACTGCCTGTGTCAGAATGTGGGTGAAGTTCAGTGGACTCATTAAGTCATTGCTCTTTTTGATACGGGGACAAAGATATTAAAAAAAAGTGAGAAGTATTGCCGGGAAAGTACTTTTCTGGTCGATTGGTTTGCAGAGCATGCAAAATCTCGTACATTTGTTCGCTGATGCTGTGATTCCGATACACAACGTAAGGAGACTCCGCCATTATCATTTTTATTCCGGAAGCGCAAAACTGCGAATCTACAATGTCCGGAATGTCCCGATCGTCAAAATTTAACAAAGATGAATAAATAGAAGATTTGTATGTATTATGAGTAGAAAGGTCTTTCGAATTCAGATTGATGAGAGAACTGAATATCAAGTCGCCCTACATCCTGATTCGGGCAATTCTTTTGCCGAGCAACTGGATAATCTGAAACTGGAATATAAGCAATTGTTGTCTGATATGAAGCTGGGAAATGAAACGCTTGTTTTCGCGAAAGTGTTTGTGTCGGACTATCTTAATCAGCGCGATTGCATGAATGAGCACGTTTTGTTAAAAGAACATTTCAGCAATTGTGCGGTTTCAGTGATCGAGCAGCCTCCGCTTGATGGGAACAAAGTAAACATTCTTCTATGGTTGGTACAGGGAGTCGACTTGCATAAGAAAAGATGCGGCGACCTTTTCACCATCCAAGCAGGATCCTTTACGCATGTGTTCCATACAATCTGCTGTGAGTCTTCCGGCGAAGCACTTGAAGAAGCTACGAAGAAAGCTTTTGAGACTCATCAGTCTCTTATTGGACAGAGCGGAATGGATATCTTCAATCGTTGTGTGCGGACATGGTTGTATGTGAGAGACATCGACAATAACTACATGCCGGTGGTGAGAGGGCGAAACCGTTTTTTGACGGGAACGGCTTGCGGAAAGATACGCACTTTATCGCTTCCACAGGGATTGAAGGAGCAGGTGCCACTTCCGCCTGCGGATTATGTATGGAACTATACAGTGTGTGCGAGGAAACGAAAATCTGAATTTGAAATATCTTAAGGCTTTAGACTACCTGAATCCCACACATGAATACGGTGTTTCTTTCGAGCGGGGGGGGTATGTATCACTTATCCCGACATGAAGCACATCTTTCATATCCGGAACCGCCAGTATCGATAAGCACGGGAAGTATATATACCGCGGAGATGTCGGTCGGCAACTGGATAGAGTATTCCTGAATATCCGCCACTTACTGCTTGACGCAGGCGCTTCTCTGAGCGATATTGCATGTTTGATTATTTATTTGCGTGATGTTTCTGATTACTTCACAGTGAGCCGGTATATGGAAACTCATTACGGAGAAACTCCTTATGTCATTGTCCGCGGTAAAGTGTGTAGGTCTGAGTGGCTTGTCGAGATAGAGTGCATGGCGTTACAAAGGCAGTAACCATATATATATTATAGATGTCTCGCTGTACATATATACTCACCGTGCTGTACATATATGCCCACCACGGTGGAAATATATAGTCAATACGGCAGGCAGATATCATAAGCGACGGATGAATTTTTATTTCCTCCCGATACGAGCAAAAATTTTACCGGTCGGTAAAAAGTATTCTTTAAAAAGCTGTCAGACATTCGGGAGAAGTCGTTGCAGACACCCGTCTTTTGAAAAAGTAAAGCCTGCCTATCCTTTAAAAACTCTACGGGCAAATGAAAAAGAGGAGAAAGCGGCTACTCTCATTAGAAGAGATATTGCACCCTGCATTGGAAGACATCTACTTTTTGCTTCTCTTTCTGATACCTGTTCACCGTAATATGGTGATAACCGGCGCGAAACGTCACGTTCTTATTCCAGAACAGAGAAAGCCCCACCGTAATGTCCTGCATCTTACCCGCTTTTTCAAATCCGTCGATATACGAACCTGCCAAGGCATCGTTGTCTCTCAGGTCGAGATAGCCGTATCCGAGAGCAAGCTCCAGATTCTTCCGGTCGGGATTGTCCACTCCCGAACCTGTGTAATTGTATTTATAATCCGCAGGATTCACCACGATGCCGCGCGCCGATACATAGAATCCCCCTGTGTTATACTCTTTTCTTTCATCACGCGAAATGTGTGACCAATAGTACTGACTGCTCAACTGGAAGTTATGGTAGATGGCCTGCAACTCCGCCGTAAACTTGTTCTCCCAACGGGCATCGGTGACGTCTATCTCTACCGCCTTCCGCTTATCTACCGAAGTCAGAAAACCTTTTCCATAAAGCACACGGGCATGCTCTCCGTTGTTCGATTCGGCTTTCACGTGCATCGCCGAGAAACCGACATGCAATCCGTATCGCTCTTTCATAACGGGGCGCCACACAAACCGTCCGGCGGCAGTATATCCCTGAGGCCCCGACTTGTCCGTACTCTTACTGAGCGCGGAGTTATCGGCAAAAAGACCGTACTGAAACCAGAGAGGATTGTTATAAATCGTGTGCATGACACCGATACGGCGTCCCGGCTGATAGATGTTCGCTTCCGGTTCGTCCATGTATTCTTTCTTTGCCGAACTGTAAGCCGAAGACAGGCCGAAAGGCACGGTGTAATGTCCCGCACGCACAAAGTTGTTTTTCTCGAAACTATATTGCAGATAAGTATCTTTCAACGATACCACATTGTTCGCAAGGCTGACATCACCCCGCATCGACCACTTTCCATAAGTAGCCTTGAATCCGATACGCATGTCGCGCACGGAAACGCCTTCGTTCATTTTCCCTATTTGCTGCTCGGAAGCATCATTTTGGGCATACGTAGCTGCATCGAACAGAGCGCGTCCGGTTAATTTCACCGAAAACTTATCTTGCATGGACTCCACAACACCCCTTGAAGCCTCTTTCCCTCCGCCCGGTTTCATGGAGAAGTTCCCTTGTACACCTTCTTGTGCGCTTGCCTGTATCGTCCACAAAGCAGCAATACCCCAAACTATAATTTTTTTCATATTCTTCTATTTATATATTGTTTTATCAATCTTTGTCTCGTAGCAGCAATGTTTTTCAGCGAACCGGCTATTGCCCGTCACCGGCGTCTTCGTAATACGGAAAAGCCGATAAATGATTCGAAGCATATTCACGACTGTTCGTCCTCGATGCTTTCGTAGGGGCTACAGCCTCATGCACGATAACTTCGCGCACCTCACTACTGCTCGTCCTCGATACTCTCGTAGGCGCGGATGGCTTCCATGAACCGTCCGTTCACGGCATCCAGCGTATAAAGTCCGTCGGCATTTGTGGAAAGCCCTTTCAGCGATACCTGAAAAATCATCGGCGGATTATCCGGGGTGAGCAATTCGATGTTTCTCAACTGCGCTGTCGACTGGTAAACAAGGTTGATGGCCACATACAGCTTCCCTTCTCTGTCTGCCCATTTTTCTATCACCATCTTACTGCCGATAGGCGTTTTCTTCTCGATAGAGTAGGGGAGTTCGTAATCTTCCACTCCCAAAGCCGCTGCAACCGATGCCAGATTGGAGTCGTGCCCGCAGAGGAAAGTAAATTTACGGTTGTCGGCATTCAGCTCGTCGTACATATAAACCAACAAAGGATGGGCTACGTTGACTGCTACAATCGGCGCCGAAAACAGCACATCACCATAAACGTCCTTAATCTTGGCTATCTTTTCCCAGTCTGCAATTGTCAAATCGTGTCCGAAAGCCGCTTTCTTCTCATCCGGTTCCTCGTAGTACTGAAGGATGAAAGCATCGGACGCCGTGTTCGCCACTTTCAGCGAGCCTTTCATCTTAGGCTCGTCGCCTTTCTTCAGAATAATGCGGGTATTATAGTCGTCGAACGCACAAATCTGTCCCGATTTACATGCCGGAGAATCTTTCAGGTCGAGCACCCTCGCCGTTATGTCGTACGACTCTTTCAGCCCTTCGTTGATACCGACAATCCCTCTTGACCCACCGAAAGCGGCAATTTGTTTCAAAGCCTCCTCCTCAAAACGAGGACCGGCTTTCGTCAACCGCGGAAAGAACACCGGATCCATCTTACTCGGTGTAAAGCGATGGTTCACCCTCACATTGGCAACCGGCAGAAACGCCGCCGTAAAATAATGCGCCGTAGCGATGCATCGCTGCATGCTATTGGCGTATATATTCACCTCATCTTGCGTGGGAACGGCATTCTCCGGAAAGAGTCCCGCACCGACCAGCCACTTGCGGAAGAAAAGTCCGTTCATGGTCTCCAACGCACCTCCCCGGCAAGTAAGTTCACTGGCTGCCGCACTCCAATCGTGCCAAGGATGCGATGTGATCTCCTCCAGCACGCTGCCTTTGGTAGAAAGCGGAGCACGAATATTGTGCCGGCTCAATACCACAACCTCTTTCAGTTGATAGCGGTTTTTGAAGTCATCGGTGCGCTTCGTCTGCGCAGACAATAACGAAGGATACAGCGCAAGTATTGCGACTACCCAAAGAATTTTAAAGAAACGTTTGCCATCCGAATCCGGCAAACCAAGTCTGGAAAAACAATTTGTATCCATAATAGAAAAGTTTTAGAGAGTTCTTAACTGAATTTACGGCAAAAAGAGAAAGAACTCAAATCCCTGCATTGTCGCACGTCTATTCCTATTTTAAGTAACAAATAAAAACAAAAAAAGATTGTCCACAGCAATGCCGACGAATTGCCGGGAAGATTGTTCCTGATTTTAAAGATTTACCGATAATCCGGATAAAGGGCAGGGGAATATACAAGCATTCCTTCTCATTAGTGTCCATCGAAAATCGCCAATCGATCTTTCAAACAACTGAATTTCTGTTCATTATAATATATTCCGAACCGAAATGAGTTGAATCTTCATCTTTAAGCAATACTACTTTTTGTCTTAATTTCCTCAAGCTGCCGGACGAGAATCTGCTGCATGAACTTTGAACAATACAAAGCCCGCCGTATTTGATTTCAAAGGCGGCATCTTATCCATTCTCGCTATGAGCGTGAAGCATACAAAGTCTGCCGTATTTGATTCCAATGCCCGCCCCCTTGAATCTGCCGCATGAACTTTGAGCAATACAGTTTTTTATCTCAATTACTGAAACCCTGCGGCAACGTAACATTTGCGATACCCAAAATATTCGCAGTCTTGATGGGTCTGATTTATTTGATGATTTAATTGTTAACCCGTCCTCTAATTTTCAGCGGCACCAGTGGCTACTTGTCTTCCTTCACCCTCAGCCTGACTAATGTCGAGCGTGTGAAGCATGGAAGAGTATGCAGTCTATCTCCCCCTGACTATCTTCTTGATATCGTTCAGCTTGTTCAAAGCCTCGATGGGAGTAAGGTTGTTTACGTCGAGATTCAGTATCTCGTCGCGTATCTGGCAAAGAATGGGATCTTCCAGTTGGAAGAAACTAAGCTGCATGCCCCCGCGATTCTCGCTTACTTCCGCCAACGGTTTACCCGAAATGCCTTGTTGGCGACTGTCCGACTCAAGTTGCTTCAATATTTCGTCGGCACGCTTCACGATGCTTTTCGGCATACCCGCCATCTTTGCCACATGGATACCGAAAGAGTGCTCGCTTCCGCCCCGTTCGAGCTTGCGAAGGAAAATCACCCTGTTATCCACTTCTTTCACCGACACATTGTAGTTCTTAATCCGCTTGAACGACTTTTCCATTTCGTTCAGCTCGTGGTAGTGCGTGGCAAACAACGTACGCGCTTTGGCTTTGGGATGCTCGTGAATATATTCCACAATAGCCCACGCTATGGAGATTCCGTCGTAAGTGGAGGTTCCGCGTCCAAGCTCGTCGAACAGCACCAAGCTGCGTGTGGAAATATTGTTCAGTATATCCGCCGCTTCGTTCATCTCCACCATAAATGTAGATTCTCCCACCGAAATGTTATCGCTCGCACCCACACGGGTAAATATCTTATCCACCAATCCGATACGCGCGCTCTCTGCCGGAACGAACGAGCCTATCTGAGCAAGCAGCGTGATTAAGGCGGTTTGTCGCAGAAGCGCCGACTTACCTGCCATGTTCGGCCCGGTGATGATAATGATCTGTTGCGTACTGCTATCGAGCATCACATCATTGGCTATATACTTTTCGCCTATCGGCAGCTGCTTTTCAATCACCGGATGGCGTCCCTGACGAATATCGAGCACGTCGCTGTCTTCAATCGCCGGACGAATGTAACGGTTCTCACGCGCCACATTGGCGAACGAAAGCAAGCAGTCGATACGCGCTATCTGATTGGCATTAATCTGTATCTGCGGAATAAATTCCGCCAATGCCTGTACCAGATCGGCATACAACCGCGTTTCCAACGCCATGATTTTGTCTTCCGCCCCGAGAATCTTTTCTTCATACTCCTTCAGCTCCTGCGTAATGTAGCGTTCGGCATTCACCAACGTCTGCTTGCGTATCCATTCCTGCGGAACCTTATCCTTATGCCCGTTGCGCACTTCGATGTAATAACCGAACACATTGTTGTAAGCCACTTTCAGGCTCGGTATTCCTGTCTGTTCGCTTTCTCTCTGTTGAATCTGAAGCAAGTAATCCTTTCCCGAATACGAAATCCGGCGCAGTTCGTCGAGCTCGGCATTCACGCCGTCCTTTATCACTCCGCCTTTATTGATCAACAGGGGAGGGTCGTTCTGAACCTCCTTGTCTATCCGGTCGCGAATGGAAACGCAAAGATTCAGTTGCTCGCCGATGCGGTTCAGGCTCGCATTGTCGGCTTCGAGACAAGCCTGCTTGATAGGTTGGATGGCCTGCAAAGCCACTTTCAACTGCACGACTTCACGAGGAGAAACCCTGCCTACGGCAACCTTCGAAACGATGCGCTCCAAATCGCCGATGAGATGCAACTGCTCTTCAATAAGCTCCTTGAAGCCGGGCTGCCTGAAGAAGTATTCCACCACATTCAGGCGGTCGTTGATGGGACGCTCGTCTTTCAGCGGAAACACCATCCAACGCTTGAGCAGGCGGGCTCCCATCGGACTGATTGTACGGTCGACCACATCTATCAGGCTGCTTCCCCCGTCGTTCATGCTGCCTATGAGTTCGAGGCTGCGGACGGTAAACTTATCCAACCGAACGTACTTTTCCTCTTCGATGCGTGCCAGCGAAGTGATGTGCCCTATTTGCGTATGTTGCGTCATGGTGAGGTATTGCAGAATAGCACCCGATGCGATAATACCGTTTTTGAGATGCTCCACGCCAAACCCTTTCAGATTCTTGGTTTCGAAATGCTTCAGCAGTTTCTCACGTGCCGAACTGTCGGTAAACACCCAGTCGTCGAGTTCAAAAGTAAAGAATTTGCTGCCGAAGTTTCCCTCGAACATCCCTCTTCTTCCGCGTTCGAAAAGCACCTCTTTGGGAGCGAAGTTATTAAGCAGCTTGTCTACATAATCAAACGGTCCCTCAGCCGTGAGAAACTCGCCGGTAGATATATCGAGAAAAGCTACTCCGCAACTCCCTTTACCGAAGTGAACCGCAGCCAGAAAGTTGTTCTCTTTGTAATTCAGCACATTGTCGTTGATAGAAACCCCTGGCGTAACCAGCTCCGTGATGCCCCGCTTCACGAGCTTCTTGGTAAGTTTAGGGTCTTCCAACTGGTCGCAAATGGCAACGCGCTTGCCTGCGCGTATCAGTTTGGGCAGATAAGTATCGAGCGCATGATGAGGAAACCCCGCCATCTCAATGGTTTTCTCTTTTCCATTGGCGCGCTTGGTGAGCGTGATTCCCAGTATTTCGGATGAAATGATGGCATCTGTAGAATAAGTTTCGTAAAAGTCGCCGCAACGAAACAGCATCACCGCATCCGGATGTTTGGCTTTCAAATCCAGAAACTGCTTCATCATGGGCGTGAGGACAATATCTTTATCGTTCATTGTGATTTCTTTCTCTTTTCTCATTGTAGCATACCGATCTTTTTAAGAAGACAAAGATACGGTTTTCTGACAGAGATTCAACCGGATGCGGCTTCCTATTTTTCCAAATAAGTGTTACAAAGCTTCAAAGAAAAGCGGTCTTTTTCTTAACAAAGCAGTCAGAAATACTAAAACATGTTATTAAACACGTTTTTTCGATTGGATAATTTGCAGTTTTCGCAAAAGTGCCTACCTTTGCAATGTGTTTTTCATAGTATTAGATTTAAGGTTAACAAAGGTTGGAGTACAGCGGTACTCCTTTTTTTATGTCCGTACGTTTCCTTACGCTATTTCTTTTCCGCCCAATATACTCCCAATATGATACATGCCGCTCCCAGCAGAGCCACCGGAGTTATCCGTTCATTGAGAATCAGCGAGGCGGCCGCCATCGTTACCACCGGATTCAGATAAATATAATTGGAAGCGCGCATCATTCCCAGTTGCTTGATGACGATATTCCATACCACATAGCAGATGAGTGAAGCCAGCACACCGAGGAAAAGCAGGTTCATCCACACTTCGGGCAAGAACAACACATTCGGAGCGAGCGTGAGAGGATGGAGCAAAAAAGCCGGCAGAATAGTGACCAATCCATAGAAGAATATCTTACGGGTGAGGAATACGGTAGAATAGCGTCCCGTCACTTTCTTTATAATCAGGCTGTAGAATGCCCATAGCAGTGCGGCAAAGAAAGTAAGCAAATCGCCCAACGGAGATATCCTCAGTATCACGCTTCCGTTGAAGACTACCAGACCTACCCCCGCCAATGCAATGAGCGAACCCCAGACAAGTCCTTTGGTCACCCTCTCGCTCCGGTAGAAAAGCATAGAGACTCCGGTAGTAAGCAACGGAGCGGTACAGATAATGAAAGAGACATTGGATGCCTGTGTAATCTCCAGCGCCACATTTTGCAGAAAAAAGAAAAGCGAACCGCCGGAAATGCCTCCCGCCGCCAGCCAGAGTTCGTCCCTGACTGTGTTGGCAAACAAACGCGGGGGCGAAATAACCCAGATGCCGATGTAAGCAATCAGGAAACGGAAAAAGAAAATATCCTGAGGAGTCAGCCCGTGCCGGATCAACACTTTGGTAGAAATAAAAGTCATTCCCCACACGCTTACGGTGAGAATGGCTATCAGATGATAATATCCCTGCTTCAGTTGCATATATTGCCTTCCATTTGAATAACACCGCAAAGATAAATCTAAACATCAATATACAGATGATATTACAATAAAATTACTTCTAAAATGAGGAACACACACGACAAGCACTTCACACGACGAGAGCGAGCATAAAAAGCAGAAACGAATGCAGCAGTATCCCGGAAAACAGGAAAACAAAGAACCTGATTTGCTCTGAAGGCTCAACAAAGCGAAAAGGAACAAACGCAAAAGAAAAAAGAAACATTAGGAAAAATAAAATAAAGTCTGTTCCTTTGCAGCCAAAACTTCCTTTTTCTATCGTATTACAGAAACAAAAACTATGAACAGCAAGCAACGGACAGAAGATGAATACCTGATATTGGAGCAGTTATCCAAAGGCGATTCTGAGGCTTTCCGCAAACTGTACCTGTTCTATTACGATCGCTTATTCCGCTTTGCGCTGACGTTTCTGCACTCCGAACCTGCTTCGGAAGATGTTATATCGGATATTTTCTTCAATTTATGGAAAGACCGCTACACGCTGCCTTCCATCCCCAACCTTCAGGCGTACTTGTATCAGGCCGTGCGAAACGGATGCCTCAATGTATTGAAAAGCGGATATGTATCGAAGCGCGACGACCTTCCCGATACCGATCTGCAAGTGACCGTTTCGCCCGATTCTCCGCTCGACGAGCTTGCTTACAAAGAGCTGACCGAAGCCATCGCGAAAGCGGTTGTATCACTGCCCGAACGTTGCCGCCTCATCTTCCGCATGGCAAAAGAAGACGGAATGAACCACAAGGAAATTGCGGAGGCGTTGAATGTCAAACTATGTACGGTGGAGCGGCAGTTGCTGCTGGCAAAAGCAAAGATAAGAAAATCCATCGAACCGTTTCTCGACCCGCACGAAGAAGAGTAAAAGAACCGCAACACGAGAATAGCATGATAAAGGTGAAGCTGCATACTCAGCCTGCTTTATCCGTATGTACAAGATAGTTTCCCTTCATTGAAACTTTTGTTTCCCTTCGGGGGAACTTTATTTTCCCACGTGGGACAATTTTGTTTCCCCAATGGGAAACTACGGTATCCATGAAAAGAGAAGGAACCGCCGCACTACATAAAACCTGCCCGCAATAAAAAACTTCGAAAAAAAGAGTTTTCGCTTTAGCAGTTTTGCCGTGTGAGTTTTCTATAGAGTATAAAGCTTTAGCAAAACACATCAGAATGTATACAGAAGAAAAGAATAATAAAAAGAAAAGAAAAGCCGACGCGTTGATCGAGAGCATAAGGTTGCAATCTTCCCGTCCGGGCGAAGAATATTCGGCAGAACGTTCATTTTCCCGGCTGATGGAGCGTATCAATGCCATCGACCGTCCGGAGGATATCTTCCGCCTGCGCGCACGTTACTACCGGAAATGGCTTGTTGCCGCCACGGTGTCTCTGCTCATCGCCTTAAGCGGATGGCTCTACACCGCCTTAACGCCCGAAGCCGTCCCCGCGCTCATCGTACAGAGCAACCATACGGGGCTTGTGCAAAACGTAACCTTGCCCGACGGAACTGCCATCAAACTGAACAACCGGTCCAAACTCATCTATCCCGAACGTTTCTCCGGAAAGAAGAGAGAGGTGTTTCTGGAAGGAGAGGCTTACTTTGATGTAGAGCACGACAAGAAGCATCCGTTTGTGGTGCATGCGGGCAGCCTGAAAATCAAAGTGCTGGGAACGAAGTTTACGGTAAACGCGAACTCCACGCTGCCGCAAATCACGGCAACCTTGCTGGAAGGCTCGATCGATGTAAGCAACGACAAACAAAGCATACTGATGAAGCCCAATCAGCAACTGACGTACGACATCGGACAAAACAGCATGAAGCTTGCCGACCTTACGGACACGGCGGACGAAATACGATGGACAAAGAACGTGTGGGTGCTTTCCGGCACTCCTTTGCTCGATATCTGCCGGCGGCTCGAGCAACTGTTCGATGTAAAATTTATCATCATGAACGACGAGCTGATAAACAAATCGTTCACCGGAGAATTCTACACGAACGAGTCGCTCGAATCCATCTTGGAAATCATGCGGATAAGCACTTCGCTCAAATACGAGCGCAGAGGGAAGAACATAATATTGAAATAATAAATTGTAAAACCTTTTAAAACCGGAATTGCCTATGACATAATACTGTAAAGAACAAAAAAAGGCAGGAAAATACTGGCTATATTTTCCTACCCTAAGAACTTTGTGCAAACGATGATAGTCATCATCATCAAAATCCTTAATTTCTAATTTATAAAAGTATGACAAATAAAAAAAAGAACCAAGATTTTTGTCAGAAATGTTGCAGTATGTGCGCAAACACTTACAAAAAGAGCATATTTCTGGCAATATTACTCTTCACAATTCCCTATTTGGCTTTCGCTCAAACAACCGGGCAAAACGTTAAACTCAACTTTACCGACACTCCACTTTCCGTTGTAATCAGCGATATCGAAAAGCAGAGCGGGTTTAAATTCTTCTACAACAATGACATAGACGTCACTCAAAGAATGTCCGTACAAATTACTTCGAACGACATGCACCAAGTGGTAAGTACGTTGTTAAAGCATACATCCATCGGCTACAGCATCTCCGGACAGCGGATAGTGCTCTTCGCGAAAAAGGCAACAGCCAATGGAAAGAAGACATACACCGTGAACGGAGTGGTGAATGACACCAACGGTCCGGTGATTGGCGCCACCGTTTCTACCAAAGACGGAAAAGGAACCATCACCTCTCTCGACGGCGATTTCCGGTTGGAAAACATTCGCATGGGCGATGTCCTCACAGTATCTTACATAGGCTATCAGGCAAAAAGCATCGTGTTCAACGGACAGGAAAAGCTCGTAGTCGATCTGGTGGAAGACACCAAGACATTGGACGAAGTGGTGGTTACGGCACTCGGTATCAAGCGTGCGACCAAAGCGTTGAGCTACAACGTTCAGCAAGTAAAGACAGACGACGTAACCGTGAATAAGGATGTAAACTTCATCAATGCGCTGAGCGGAAAGGTGGCGGGTGTCAACATCAACGCTTCTTCATCCGGCGTGGGAGGCGCCTCCAAAGTAGTCATGCGCGGAACGAAATCCATCACTCAGTCGTCAAACGCTCTCTACGTCATAGACGGCGTGCCCATGTTCCCCCAAACAAAAACGGGAGGCATGGAGTTCGACGCGAAGGGGACCACAGAGCCGATAGCCGATATCAATCCCGAAGACATCGAATCGATGTCGGTACTGACCGGTGCGGCGGCGGCTGCTCTTTACGGATCGGCAGCGGCCAATGGCGCCATCGTTATTACCACTAAAAAAGGTAAGGAAGGACGCGTGCAGATTACCGTGAACAGCACTACGGAGGTAATGGACGCTTTTGTATTGCCTAAATTCCAAAACCGGTACGGAACAGGCAGCCTGAACTCTCAGGCGAATGTTTTAGACCGTAGCTGGGGAAGAGCGTTGAACAGCTCGAACTATTATGGGTACAGCCCGGCAGACGACTATCTGAAAACCGGAGTTACCGCAACGGAAAGCATCTCGTTGTCGACAGGAACAGACAAGAACCAGACTTATCTGTCGGCAGCCGCTGTCAACTCAAACGGTATTATTCCCAACAACAAATACGATCGTTATAACTTTACTTTCCGCAATACCACCAAGTTCCTCAACGACAAGATGACGTTGGACTTAGGCGCAGGATATGTTTACCAAAGAGACCGGAACATGATCAATCAGGGAGAATACGGAAACCCCTTGGTAGGCGCATATCTGTTCCCGAGAGGCAATGACTGGGAAGCGGCGCGCATGTACAAGCGCTACGATGAGTCGCGCAAAATCGATACGCAATATTGGCCTGTGGGCGATGGAGGACTCACCATGCAGAACCCTTACTGGGTGAACTACCGCAACTTGCGCGAAAACAGCAAAGACCGCTACATGATGAATGCCAACCTACACTATCAGATATTGGATTGGCTGAGCGTATCGGGAAGAGTCCGTCTGGACAACTCCATCAACGATTATACCGAGAAATATTACGCCACCACCAACGACCAGCTTACCGAAGGCTCGAAGCGCGGATTCTACGGAATCAACCGCACAAAAGATAAACAGATATACGCAGATGCTTTGTTAAGCATCAACAAATCTTTTGGCAACGATTGGAATCTGCAAGCCAATTTGGGAACTTCATTCTCCGACATGAGGACGGACCTCTTGGGAATAGGAGGACCGATTGCCGACGGATCGATTCCCGGCGAAAAGCAAGGATTGACAAACTTCTTCGCCGTTCAACATTTAAGTCCGAGCAAAACGGCGCGCAATCAAGACGGATGGCGCGAGCAGAGCCAATCGGTGTTCGGTTCTGCCGAGATAGGATACAAAAGCACGTATTACCTCACGCTTACAGGACGTAACGACTGGCCGTCTCAACTGGCAGGTCCGAAGTCGGTAAACAAGTCTTTCTTCTATCCATCCGTCGGTCTATCTGTGATTCTGTCCGAAATAATACCCAATATGCCTGCCGATCTTCCTTATATAAAGATGCGCGGTTCGTACGCTTCGGTAGGTTCTCCCTTTATGCGTTTCATCGCCAATCCGAGCTACGAATGGCATCAAAAGCTTTACTCGTGGAGCAACAACACGGTTTATCCGGTATACAACCTGAAGCCGGAACGGACAGACTCATACGAACTCGGACTGACCGTACGCTTCCTGAAATACTTCGATCTTGATGCGACGTATTATTCGGCAACCACCAAAAACCAGACGTTCGACCCTAAAATAGGGGGCGGAGCTTATTCTAAGATTTACATCCAAACCGGCTCTATACGCAACCGCGGAGTGGAGCTATCGCTGAATTTCCACAAAACATGGAACAAGTTTACGTGGAATAGCGGATATACATTCTCTACAAACAAAAACAAGATTCTGGTATTGGCAGACAATGCCATCAATCCGGACACAGGTAAGGAATTCTCCATTTCCACGCTTGACATGAACGGACTGGGCGGAGCACGCTTCCTGTTGAAAAAAGGAGGGACAATGGGCGACCTTTATTCTCGTGTCGACCTGAAGCGGGATAGCAACGGAGCTATTTACATCACTCCCGACAATAAGATAACAACATCGCCCATCACCGAAGAAAAGAATTACATCAAGCTGGGCAGTGTGCTTCCCAAAGCGAACATGGCATGGAGAAACAACTTTAACTGGAACAACTTCCATTTCGGTTTTCTCATATCGGCACGTTTGGGAGGTATCGTGTTCTCTCGTACACAGGCTGTTCTGGATAACTTCGGTGTTTCCGAAGCGTCTGCTGCCGCACGCGACAAGGGATACGTAATAGTGAATAAAGGAGATTATGTGAATCCCGAAACTTGGTACACCACCATCGGAGGAGGGACTTCCATTCCGCAATATTACACCTATTCCGCAACCAATGTGCGTTTGCAGGAAGCAAGTGTGGGATACACTATTCCACGAAAGAAACTGGGAAATATCTGCGACATTACTTGCTCGCTGGTAGGGCGCAACCTTTGGATGATTTACAACAAAGCGCCGTTCGACCCGCAGAATGTAGCTACCACCGGAAACTTCTACGACGGTATCGACTATTTCATGATGCCTTCTTTACGCAGTATCGGTCTTAGCTTGAATCTTAAGTTTTAACAGTAAACACACCCTTTATGAAAAATATAATCAATAAATTATCTTTGGGCTTGATGGTATGCGCTGCAACGGCTTGTACCGGAAGCTATCAGGAGATAAACTCGAATCCTTACCAACCGAACGACTTGTCTGCCGACGATTATTTGTTGGGCTCCGCAATAGCGAACTTAACCGGAACAGTAATTTCGGCCGATGTCAACACCGCACAATTTACCGATTGTTTGCTCGGTGGACCTCTGGGCGGTTATTTCGCTCCGTCAAAAGACGGCTGGAACAATATAACCATCGCCAACTATAATCCGACAAACGATTGGACAAACGTTTTCATGCACAGCGATCATATCATGCCGACTTTATTTACCAATCTGGGTATTGTCGCTCGCCATTCTGAAACAACGGGTAATCCTGTCCCTCTTGCCATTGCAAAAATAATCAAGGTAGCGGCAATGCATCGTGTGACGGATGCTTATGGAGCTATTCCTTATTCCGAAATAGGTTCTTCGGGTGAAATCTCCGCGCCATACAATTCTCAGCAAGAGGTGTATAACCAATTCTTCACAGAGTTAGACGAAGCCGTCAAAGCGTTGGAAAACGCGCAATACACCTTATCTGCCGACCTTATATATGGAGGTAACCCGCACCAATGGGCAAGGTTTGCCAATTCACTGAAGTTGCGCTTGGCAATGCGAATTGTATATGCCGACCGTGAGAAGGCTCGCCAAATGGCGGAAGAAGCAATAAAAAGCAAAGCCGGATTGATTACTTCGAATGCGGACAATGCACAATGGGATTATTTCAAATCTTCGGAAAACCCTATTTACACGGCTACGCGGTACAATTCGCCGGCTCAAAGCACCACGGGAGGAGATACGCATGCAGCTGCAGATATTATATGCTATATGAACGGATACAAAGACGCGCGCCGCGAGAAGTATTTCAATAAATCGCAATGGGAAGGAATAGAGTATATCGGTCTCCGCAGGGGTATAGAGGTTCCATCGCTCAATGCGGCGGGATACAAATACTCGGGAGTAGGCGTAAAGCCGAACGATCCCATCATGTGGATGAACGCGGCGGAGATAGCTTTCTTACGTGCGGAAGCCACAGCTGTGTTCGGATTCGATATGGGCGGCACGGCTGAAGAGTTTTACAATCAGGGCATACGCCTTTCTTTCGAACAATGGGGTGCAGAAGGAGCTGAAGCATACCTTGCAGACGAAAGCTCGGTTCCGGACACATACAAAGATCCTATCGGAACCAACAACTATCTGACCGCTTTATCTTCTCTCACCATCAAATGGAAAGAGGATGCCTCCGTAGAAGAAAAGCAAGAGCGAATCATTATTCAAAAATGGATTGCTAACTGGATGTTAGGTAATGAAGCATGGGCAGACTATCGCCGTACGGGATATCCTCACCTGATTCCCGCTTCCGAAGCCGGAAACAAAAGCGGAGGCATTGTAGATTCTTCAAAAGGACCGGGACGTATTCCTTATCCGCAGGAAGAATACACCAAAGAAGGAGGTAAATATGTAATCGAAGCCGTATCGAAACATTTGAACGGCCCGGACAATATGGCAACCAAAGTTTGGTGGGATGCCAAACCGAATAAATAAACCGAATAAAAATTTTAATATTATGGATAAGAAAATAGTATTCACCTTTTTCCTCATTATATCTACGGCACTCTTTTCTTGCAGCGAATGGACGGAGATGGAAAGCATAGATATAAAAGAACCTGATATCACCGCGCAAAATCCGGAACTATATGCAAAGTATCTGGAGAACTTGCGCGCTTACAAAAAGTCGGAACACAAGCAAGTGTATGTATGGTTCGACAATAGCGAGAAAACACCGCATACAAGAGCGCATCATCTGACTACATTGCCCGACAGCATCGATGTGGTTTCGTTGATTCATCCCGATCAGTTAGCAGATTGGGAATTACAGGAGATGAATGAGATTCGTAGCCAAAAAGGGATGGAAGTGATTTACACCATCAGCTTCGATGCCATCAAAGCTTTTTATAATGCCAAATTAGAGAAAGCTACGGACGAAGAGCCTGTCGCCTCTCTGTTTGAGGACTTTCTGGTAGATTCTCTGCAACATGCGTTATCTCTTGCCAAAAAGTACGAGTACGACGGCATCTGTATCGAATACTCAGGAAAGTCGATGCTCCACATGCGCGAACCGGAGAGAACCGAATACACGAAAAACGAACGGATCTTTATGGGGATTGCAGCCGATTGGCAGAAAAGAAATCCAGAGAAAAGCGTAGTATTTGAAGGAAAGCCTCAAAACCTGATCGACAAAACATTTCTTGAGAAGTGCAAAATGGTAATGGTATCGGGCAAGAATGCAACGAATGAAAACATGCTTACTTACCATTTGTCGTTAGCCGCAGTGGAAGGCGTACCTCAAAGCCGTCTCGGAATGGTTGTATCAGCTACTTCATTAAATGACCCCAATAAATTATACGGTTATTTCGCCAATGGAGAGTTAGCCATGCAAGGCTTGGCAAACTGGGCGCCGATGGCACATAACGGAATTGAAGTAGCCGGAGTGGGCATATACAATGTGTCTACCGACTATTATGAGCCAACCAGAACTTACCATTATACGAGATCAATCATATCAAGCATTAATCCACCCGTAAAATGAAAAAGAGAATAAACATGAAAAAAAATAGAAGTTATTCACTACGCTTATCATTTGTTTTTGCGCTGTGTTGCTTAATCGGAGCAGGATGCCAAAAAGACATGGAAAACTTCGATAATAAAGTTTTTATCAGCAATGAGACGGTAGAAACGTTGTTGTTGAAAGGAGACGATACCGGTAGGGGAATTATTCAGACAGCTATCGCTCAACGCGAGCAAACAAATATTGAAGTTGTTTACAAAGCCGATCTTTCATTGGTAGACCAATACAATCGGATGTTCAATGACAAAGCAGTCGCCCTGCCTGAAGCATGTTATGAGATAGAACAGCCAAAGTCGACTATTGCAATAGGAGGCGTCAAAGGAAATGATGTCATTGTGCATTTCAAAGAACTCTCCACACTGAACCGAGACTTGTTGTATGTATTGCCTGTAACCATCAGCAGTGCCAACTTAGATGTGTTATCAAGCGCGCGAACTCGATATTTCGTCATTAAAGGAGCTGCTCTTATTAATGTGGTAGCCAATATTAAAAACAACAAACTAAGCCTTTCTTCTTCGGGGAGCAAAGACGCTCTGAACAACCTGAGCACGATAACAGCCGAAGCGCTGATACGTGTCGATAAGTTCGGCAAACTCATCAGCACTATCATGGGTATCGAAGGACGCTTCCTTATCCGCATCGGCGACGCCGGCTTACCCGATAACCAAATCCAATTGGCTACTTCGAGCGGAAATGTGACTGATCCCAGTTGGACTGTAAACACAAACGAATGGACGCATGTGGCCTTGACTTTCGATTCGTCAAACCGCTCGGTAGAGCTATACATAAACGGAGTCAAAAAAGGCGGAAGTAAATCTTCTCCTTACAGCGGTACAGTAAATTGGGGGAATAGCTCATTCTGGATCGGATATTCATATGAGGACGGACGTTTTCTGGATGGAGACATCTGCGAGTGCAGAGTATGGAACCGCATACTGACACAGGAAGAGATACAAGCCAAAAACCATTTCTATACCGTATCTCCCGAAGCGGAAGGATTGGTGGCTTATTGGAAATTCGACGAAGGGGCCGGTATTGTTGTCAAAGACCATACTAACAATGGAAATAATATCGCATCATCCAAACCTTTGACTTGGAAAGCCATAGAGTTGCCTGCCAAATAACTTTTTCAAATTACTTTAAAATACGGAAAATGAAAAGAATCAAGTTTATCAAACCGCAATATTGGCTGATGGCATTCGTTTTGATCGGCTGTTTGGCCGCTTGTACGAATGACGATATAAAAATAGGCCAAGTAGATGAAGGAAACTATACTGTCAGCAATGAAGAATTAGCGTTTATCAACGATATAAACGGTAAACGCATGTTTACTGTTACAGAATTTCGTAACGAAGGGAGCACCGAACTGTTTGTGAATGTTCCTAAAAAAGCCTCGGCTAACAGTAGTGTTACCGCCACTTATGACAAATCTGTATTAGATACGTATAATGCAAATAATAATTCGGATTATGAAGCCTTTCCGGAACAACACGTCACTTTCGGTAAAGAAGGTATTATCACGCTGAATGCCGGAGAAATAAAGTCGTCGGGGCTGAAAATCTCTTTCACTTCCAACGGAACGCTTTCTACGGATAAAAACTATGTAATTCCCTTACGCATGAAAGTAACTTCGGGTAACTTCAAGTTAGCCAAAGAAGATGAAACAAGGCTGATTTTTGTAAAAGATCTGACCGGATTACCCGACTGCCAAAAAGAGAGCGGCATAAAGGTATTCAGCTGCATGGAGGTGAACGATACGAATCCGCTGAATAACCTGAGCTTTACGCTAAAGAAAAGCGGGAAACCGTTGATCGACGTATTGATAATCTTTTCTGCCAATATCAATTATGACGAAAAGACCGGGCGCGTATACATATATAATAATGAGAACGTACAAGCGATTCTCGACAAACGCGAACATTATCTGAAACCGTTACAAGACAGAGGGATGAAAGTAATCCTCGGAATCTTGGGCAATCACGACCGTTCGGGTATCGCCAATTTGGCAGACGAAACGGCAAAAGCTTTCGCGCAGGAAGTAAAAGCCATGTGCGACGCCTATAATCTGGACGGTATCTTTGTAGACGACGAGTATTCAAAATACGAGTACCAAAACATTACGCCGGGATTCGTGTATCCATCCAGACAAGCTGCCGCACGCCTATGTTACGAGGTTAAAATGGCACAGCCGGACAGGTGGGTTATTGCTTATGCGTACAGCACAACTTATGGGCTACCGGCAGTAGACGGCAAGCAGTCGGGCGAATTTGTAGACTATGCGTTGCATGATTATGGACAGTCTTCCGATTTAAGCCGCGAATTTCCGGGCATGCCTAAAATGAATATGGGGCTCCACTCTCAGGAGTATAGCCGGGGATATTGGGCATACGAAAGCCAGTTGATACAGATGAGAAAAAACGGATACGGTTCACATATGATTTTTGCGATGGACCCCAATCGCTGGAATTTCGAATATGGGCAGTTGACATCTATGCAACGCATAGCACGTGCTTTTTATGATGACGAACTCGTGTTCGACGGGAAGAAATATCCGAAAGATTGGAAGTAATAATTTAGTAAAACAGGAAGTTATGAAACTATATAAATATCTGTCTATTTCATGTATTATGCTGTTTTCATTCGGTATAGCCGGGTGTTCCGATGAAAATGAGAAAGAAAGAAAAGAGATTGTCTCTCCGTTGCCCGAACTCAAAATAAAAGAAGAACCCATAAAAGTGAAGATCGGCACGGACAGTAAAGTCAGTATCGACATCTTGGAAGGCGGTGGAGAATACAACGTTTTTTCTACCAACGAAGATGTTGTTACAGCCGAAATTATCGACAATAAGGTTTCGCTGGAAGGGAAAGCGATCGGAGAGGCGGCATTGGTTCTGTCCGATAAGAACTCCAAGTATCTGAAGTTTCCCGTCAGCGTATATCTTACCGATAAGATAAAGTTCAGCCAAGAAGAAGTTGAAATGAAAATATTGACAGGACACCGCAAGTCGATAAAAGTAAATATCTCCGAAGGGAACGGCGGTTACAAAGCTGAATCCGACAACCGGGATATAAAAGTCACCGTCACAGAGGAGGGGGAAATAACCATCGAAGCGATAGCGAAAGAGGAATCTTTTTCCGGTTCTGTTACCATAAAAGACAAAGCAGGTTTCACTGCGTCCATCCCGGTGAAGGTAGAGGTCACTACAAATCCTTTCCCCGAAGAGTTTCTTGCTGAAATAAAAGCAGACAGCAAACGGCGTTATTTCTTTGACGGCGAAAGCAAGGATAGGGAGAATAGCACACCTGTCAGAAAATTGGAAGACGGCCAATATACATACGGATGGACATACTATTCGATATACAGCCTGCAGATTTCATTCAAAGGAGATTTGAGTGTCGGGAAAAAAACAGAAGCAACATATACCTACTACGCCTATTATAGTCCTACACAAGAGGTTGTCGATTTAGAAATCATTCAAAATGACGGAGAAAACATCTGGGCTATCTTCAGTTATAAAAAAGGCGGGGTGATACATTATGGATACTTCTGCGATAAAGCAATCGACAAAGAAATTACTAAGTTGAAATTGGAAAAAAACATGGTAACAATCTCCGGTAAAGAAGGAGAACCGAAGAGCGTGAAAGTCAAAGTACTATCAGGCAGCGGAAGTTATGAAGCCCATTCGGATTATGACGGGATAGAAGTTACCGAATCGAACGGCGTACTTCTTATCACCGGAACTCCGGAAAAGGAGGAGATTGAAGCGACAGTAACTGTTGAAGACAAGGAGAATAATCAGGAAGAAGAGATTACCGTTATTCTGAAAGCATCGGAAGAAGGAACGGCTGAAAAGACCTTTACGTTGGATGAGAAAATCATGTCTGACGATAAAGAGCGTTTAGTAATCGATGGTAGTTCCATCTCTGTTTCGGATATGGAAGTTATACAGTCATCGACACAATTAGGATTTAAGCAGAAAAAGCCTAAAAAGGGGATTGTTTTCATGAACTTACAAGATAAGACAGTGGGTGAAAAAAGTAATATTGGGATTTATGTCTATGGGTTAGACCCATACTCCTCGCGTGTCAATGTTCCTGTAAGTTCATTCAAAGTATTGAAAAACAGTGATGGAAAAATCTGGGCAACATTCATTTATACAAGTAAAGACGGAAAAGAAAGAAAAGGATATATTTGCTGTGGCGCTTAAGTAAAAAGATCTTTCGGAAGAAATAGGGAATTTTGCAAAACAATTGAAACGCTATAAGTTTACAACCAACGCAGGTTGATAGTCCAACAACATGTTTCTCGTCGACAAAATTACCGCGTTTCTTTTGAAAGTCTTTATTAAAGACTGATTAGAGCATATCAAAACAAGTGAGGGTGAGATTAGAGCTCGCCCTCACTTTTTTAGTTTACTGAACTGCAAACAACCTTGCAGCCCGGATAAAATTGATCATCCCGAATATCCTCACTCCGCCTTTTTCTCTATCCGGATACGGGCATCCACAGCTATCACCCACTTCTCGGTGGCGAGCAGCGGATTGATGTCCATTTCCTTAATCTCTGTGGCAAACCGGAGCAGGGTAGACAGACGGACGATGATCTCGGCAAACTTGTCTTCGTTCACACCTTTTTGTCCGCGCGTGCCCTGAATGATTTTGTACGCGCGCAAGGAGCGTATCATGGAATAGGCTTCGGGGTAAGACAGCGGAGCGAGACCGGAGGAGACGTCTTTCAATACTTCGACAAAGATACCACCCAATCCGCAGAGCACTACGTGTCCGAACTTCTCTTCGTATTTGGCGCCGATAAACAGTTCCGCACCCTTGAGCATAGGCTGCACCATGACGGCTTTCGCATCGGGAATCTGCATCATGCGGTCGAACTCCAGAGCCAGATGTTGCTCTCCTTTGATGTTGAGCACCACTCCGCCTACATCCGATTTATGTACCGGGCCTACCACTTTCGCCACTACGGGGAATCCGCAACGGCGGGCGAAAGCGATTACTTGTTCTTTATTGTCCGAAACAAACTCGTCGACCAACGGTATGCCGGCGGCGTGCAGCAATGCCTGTACGTAATGAGGCTCAATGTATCCGTTTTCGGGAATGGAGTCGATGATTCGCCGGATGCGGGGAATGTCTACGCCCAGCAATTCGATCTCCGAAGCGGCAGGACGAGGAACGTTCATGATGCGCGAGAGGGCTGTGCCCAGCGTTACTTCATCGGAGAAATTCACATGTCCTTTGGCAAGAAATTCTTCCACTTCGGCGCCGGCGGTATTCACAGAAGGCAAGATGGGGAAGATCGGCTTGCGACAGGTTTGCATCTTCTCGTGAAGCACGTCGTACATATCGAACATCGTCACCAGTCCCGGTGTGCCGAAGATGGCCATCACGGCATCTATGTTGTCAAACTTGTTTTCACAGAAGTCGAGACATAGGCGCAAGTGTTCGGGAGTACCCGTGGCAAGCACGTCGATCGGATTGCCCACCGAAGCGCCGGGAAACAGTTGTGCCTTCAAGGCTTCGGCTGCTTCGCCTTCGAGTTTGGGAACATTCATGCCGCCTTTGCTCAATGCGTCGGTCAGCATCACTCCCGGTCCTCCGGCATGGGTGATGATGGCTACGTTCTTTCCCTTCAGCTCGGGCAACGTAAAGACGCAACCCACCGTCGTGAGCTCCTCGCGCGAGAAGCAACGCACGATTCCTGCCTTACGGAAAAGAGCTTCCACCGCCGAGTCGGAACTGGCTATGGCTCCCGTATGCGAAGAAGCCGCGCGGCTGCCGCTTTCGGAACTGCCTGCCTTGATGGCGGCTATCTTGCAGCCCTTGCGTATGAGCGAAGAAGCATGGAAAAGCAATCGGTCGGGGTCTTTAATGTTTTCGATATACAGCAGTTTGATGCGCGAATCTTTTTCCGCGTCGAAATGTTCGTCCATATACTGCAACACATCTTCTACGCCGATCTGCTTGCCGTTTCCCACCGACCATACGGAGTTGAACAGCAGTCCCTTCGTCACTGCGCTCTCCAGAATGAATACCGCCGTAGCTCCCGAACTGGAGATCAGATCTGCCCCCGCCGGGCTCAAGCTGGGAATGGGACGGCTAAACACGCTGTGATGCCAAGTATTGAGCAACCCGATACAGTTCGGTCCGATCAGTGAAGCTCCGTAGCGGTTCACCGTATCCAGAATCTGCTGTTCGAGCAATGCCCCTTCGTGCGTTTCTTCGCCGAATCCGGCAGAAAGTACGATAAACGCCTTTGTCTTTTTCTCGCTTGCCAGCACCTCCACAGCTTCCGGACACATCGCCGCCGGGATAGCGAGAATGGCCAGTTCGGTATCAGGCAGCTCCCTTACATCGGCAAAAGCCTCCACGCCTTGTATCTCTTTCTCCTTCGGGTTCACGGCTCTGATTTCTCCCCGGTAACCGCCCGCTATCAGGTTTCTCAGAATAGCCCCGCCCGGCTTATGCACATTATTCGACGCCCCTACTACAACAATGCTGCGGGGGCGAAGCAACTGGCTTGTAATCATATCGTATGCAGATTTTGGTTGAACATAAGCGCAAATATATCCTTTCTCCGAAGAAAATGCAAAAATATGCAGAAGATATTCCGGCGCCGGGCATAAACGCACCCGCACTTCAGGCTCTCGCACCGGCAACGGGATGCTGAATGCCGACAGCCGCAGGCAATGTCACTCAACCTCGTGGCGATCGATGGACAGGATAGTTTCCCACTGGGGAAACTTTATTTTCCCCGTATGGAAACTTTTGTGTCCCCAATGGGAAACTTTTGTTTCAATAAAGGGAAACTTTTGTTTCAATGAAGGGAAACTCCGCTTCATCCGTACGAAGCAATGATTTGCGAAGAATCTGCCGGAAGAGAGCCCTCAGACTGAACAGAAATATTCATATACTAAAAAAAAGGTATTTTATTCTTATCAATACCTGAATATAGCGATTGCGGTACGATTAGGCTATACGTAACTTTGCGCCATGATTTAAAGTTGACATTCCGGTTTAGTAATTACATTTATAAAACGCTAAGAATCAACGATTCTTTTTATTCTACAAATCAAGAAAGCGTTATAACTCTTCGTTTTTATACACATAATATGACAATAAGCAGAAAACCGTTGTTCATTATTCTCCTTGCTTTGGGACAAACGCATGCCTACTCGCAAGAGCAAAAGCAAAATCAAGAACAGGAAACCAAGAACGACTCCGTCTACCAGCTCCAAGAGGTGGTAGTCTCATCCCGGCAAATACTCGGAAGCAAGTTTAAAGCCAGAAACCGCACCGGTTCGGCCTATTACATCTCGCCCGAAGAAATACGAAAAATGGGATATACAGACATCAACCGCATGCTGAAAGCGGTTCCGGGAGTAAACATGTACGAAGAAGACGGTTTCGGGCTGCGCCCGAACATCAGCTTGCGCGGCACGAAAGCCGAACGAAGCGAACGCATCTCCATCATGGAAGACGGGATACTGGCCGCTCCCGCGCCTTATTCGGCTCCGGCGGCGTATTATTTCCCCAACGCCGCCCGCATGGAAGCCGTCGAAGTGCTGAAAGGAAGCAGTCAGGTGCAGTATGGCCCGTTCACTACGGGAGGAGCCATCAACATGGTATCGACTCCCATACCGAACGCTTTCTCGGGCAAGGCGAACCTCTCTTACGGAAGCAAGAACACGTTCAAGTCGCATACGCACATCGGAAACATGTGGAAGCACTTCGGCTTTGTGGTGGAATACCTGCGCTATCAGTCGGACGGATTCAAGAAATACGAAGACCATCCCGTCAAAGGATTCACCAGAGACGACCTCATAGCCAAAGTAATGGTGAAAACCGACAAAGGCACGGGTGTAAACCATGCACTGGAACTGAAGTTCGGATACGCGGGCGAGAACTCGGACGAAACGTATGTGGGGCTTTCCGAAAAGGATTTCAAGCAAACTCCTTTCCTGCGCTATGCAGGCTCGCAGATGGACGAGATGAAAACCAATCACCGGCAATGGGTAGCCACTTACCTGCTCAACTTCTCCAACAAACTGAAAGTAACCACCAACGCATATTACAACCGCTTCCACCGCAACTGGTACAAACTGAACGACGTAAGGGCGGGAATCACCTCTAAAGAAAAGAGGTCTATTGCCGATGTGCTCATCGATCCGGAAACAAACATCCGTTACTTCGACATACTGACGGGCAAAACCGACCGCGAAGGCGAAGCGCTGCTGGTAAGGGCCAACAACAGGACGTATCGTGCCAAAGGCATACAAACCAAAGCGGAATACCGCTTCAACCTGAATGAGTTCTTCTTCGATATAGAGTTCGGACTGCGCTACCATCACGATGAGGAAGACCGCTTCCAATGGGACGACGCTTACTCCATGAAGAACAAGAAGATGGTGCTGTTCATGGAAGGCATTCACGGAACGAATGCCAACCGCGTCACATCGGCGGACGCACTGGCAAGCTACCTGCTCGCCAAATTAAGATATCAATCATGGACTATCACTGCCGGATTGCGCTACGAAGACATCGACCTGCTGAAAAAAGACTATACGAAAGCAGACTTGGAGCGTACGGGAAAAGTACGCATCGAAACGCCCAACCATGCGCGCGTTTGGATTCCCGGCGTGGGAGTAAACTATCAGCTCGTTCCCGAAGCGTCGGTATTCTTCGGAGTTCACAAAGGATTCGCACCGCCGAGCGCGGAGTTGTATCAAAAACCCGAAAGCAGTGTGAATATGGAATTGGGAACACGCGTTTCCGCCGGTAACTTCAAAACAGAGCTGATCGGCTTCTACAACAATTACAGCAATATGCTCGGAAGCGACCTCGCCGCCTCGGGCGGATTGGGAACGCTCGAACAGTTTAATGTGGGCGAAGCCCGCGTAAAAGGCGTGGAGTTCCTTATGCAATACCAACCCCTGCCCGAAGCGTGGAGAGTGCGCATGCCCCTGCAAGTATCATATACTTATACCGATACGGAAATGAGAAACTCGTTCTCGAGCCATTCATGGGGCAACGTGATGAAAGGAGACGAGATTCCCTACATCTTCAAACACGCGCTGAACATGCAGGTGGGAATAGAGCACAAATGGTTCGACGCAAACATAGGAGCACGCTACAACAGCGATATGCGCACATCTCCCGGACAGGGGACAATCGCCGAAAGAGAGAAGGTTCCTGCTCACCTCGTGCTGGACGCATCGGCCAGCGTATATGTAAACAAATACCTGACGGTAAAAGTAAACGCCGTGAACCTGACCAATAAGGTCTATCTCACTTCACGCCATCCGGCAGGGTTGAGGGCAGGGCATCCTTTCGGTATCTACGCAGGAGCTAACGTCCGGTTCTGAACAAATACATGCAATCATAATAAAAAAAGAAGAAATATAACAAGATAAGGCAATGAATGTATCATCGGTTATAAAATTAGTAATCAGCATCCTGTTCACGGCAATCTTTTCTCAGGTTTGTCCGGCACAGGAACTAATGGAAATAAAAGGCACAGTGCGTTCTGCTTCCGGAGAGCCTCTGCCGGGCGCCACTGCCATGGTGGCGGGCACGGCAAAGGGAGTCATCGCAGACGGCGACGGACGGTTCACACTCAAAGCCCGCAAAGGACAAACGCTGGAAGTGAGCTTCGTGGGAATGAAAACCCGGAGAGTGAAAATCACCTCCACCGTCATGAACATCACGCTTCAGGACAACGTGCAGGAGATAGAAGGAGTGGTAGTGACCGGCTATCAGAACATCAAGAACCGGGTATTTACGGGAGCAGCCGCTTCGGTGAAGCTGGACGACATCAAGCTCGACGGCGTGGCGGACGTGTCGCGCATGCTCGAAGGGCGTGTGGCGGGACTCTCGATACAAAACGTCACCGGCAGCTTCGGATCGGCCCCCCGCATCAACATACGCGGCGGCGCTTCCATCATGGGAAACGTTCAACCCCTGTGGGTTATCGACGGAGCTGTGTACGAAGACCTTGTTTCGCTCACGCTCGACCAATTGGCTTCGGGCGATGCCGTGACGCTCATCAGCTCCGCCGTTGCCGGACTCAACGCTTCGGACATCGAGGACATACAAGTATTGAAAGACGCTTCCGCCACATCTATCTACGGAGCCAGAGCCCTGAACGGGGTAATCGTAATCACCACCCGCGCAGGTAAAAGAAACACGCCGAACAGGTTTTCTTACTCATACGAGCTGAGTATGCGGGCCATCCCTTCGTATACGGACTTCGATCTGCTCAATTCGCAAGAGAGCATGTCCATCTATCAGGAGATGAACAGGAAAGGATACTTCTCTGTGCAAAATACATTATACGGGCGCCGCAGCGGTGTTTACCACCAGATGTATAAGGCTCTCGGAGCCGTCGATCCGTCTACCGGACGATATTATCTGGAAAACACGGACGAAGCCAAGCGCGCGTTCATGCGCGAGCGGGAATATGCCAACACCAACTGGTTCAAGGAGTTGTTTACATACAACCCCATCCATACGCACACCGTAACCTTCTCCGGAGGAGGAGAGAATTCTACCATGTATGCCTCTATCGGTTTCTACGACGACAGGGGATGGACGCTTGCCGATAATGTAAAACGCATCACCGCCAACATCAAAAACTCCTTCTACTGGAATGAGGACAAGATAAAGGCTACCATATCCGCACAAGGGAACTTGCGCAACCAGAACTCTCCGGGTACGATTTCTCAGCGAAAGAATACGGTGATCGGAACGTTCGAACGCGACTTCGACATCAATCCTTTTGCCTATGCCTTGGGAACAAGCCGTACCTTGCGCCCCCGCAATGTCAACGGCGAACCGGAATACTACCGCAATAACTGGGCTCCGTTCAATATTCTGAACGAGTTTGACAACAATTACCTGAAAACCGAAGTGCTCGACTTCAAACTGCAAGGCGAACTTTCATACAGACTCAACGACAACATCGAAGCCAAAGGATTGGCGTCGGTACGTCATGCGGTTACCAAAAGTTCGCATTTCATCACCGAACAATCGAACGTGATACAGGCTTTCCGCGCCAACGAAACTCCCTACGTGGCGCAAGAGAATATCTATTTGTTGAAGAATAAAGACAACCCCTTGCAACTGCCGCAAGTGGCACTCACTCACGGAGGCATGTTCAATAAGACCGAGACTTCTCTGCGCAGCTATCTGGGACGTTTTGCGCTCGACTACAACAAACAGATGGGCGAGCACGACATACGCGCTTTCGGATTTACCGAAATACGCTATGCCGACCGCAGCATCAACCCTTTCCAAGGTTATGGGATACAATACGACAGAGGGAATCAGGTGTTCACCAATCCTCTGATTTTCGATAAGCTCACTAACGAAGGAAACACTTATTTCTCGCTTACCGAACGCTACGAAAGGGGAGTGACCCTCTCCGCCAGCGCCACCTACGGATATGCGGGCAAATACGTTTTCAACGGCGTATTCAACTATGAAGGGTCGAATACGGCAGGCAAATACAGCCGTTCGCGCTGGTTGCCTACTTGGAATATCGGAGCAAAGTGGAACATGGATCAAGAGAAGTTCATGAAAAAGTATCCTGCCGTTTCCAAGCTCGCCCTGCGTGCCAGCTACGGACTGACGGCCAAAATGAACGAACAGGCAATAAACTCCACAGCTGTGTTCAAACATCTCATCATCAACCGTACACTGCTGAAGGACCGCGAGAATGCGTTGCGCATCCTGCATCTTGAGAACCGCGACCTGACATGGGAGAAAATGTATGAACTGAATCTCGGTTTGGAACTCGGGCTGTTCAACAACCGCATAAGCGCAACATTCGATGTCTACCAACGAAACTCATTCGACCTGATAGACCTCATCCGTACCTCCGGTGTGGGCGGACAGTATTACAAGTACGCAAACTTCGGAGACATGCGCACACGAGGAGTGGAATTGGCGCTGCAAACCAAAAACATCGTAACCGACAACTTCAGCTGGACTACGGCTTTCACCGTGAGCGGCATGAAGCAGAAGATCACCCGCCTGCTGAATACACCGAACACCTTTGATATGGTGGCGGGAACCGGACGCGGCAATATCCTCGGATTCCCACGGGGTTCTCTGTTCTCTTTCAACTTTCAGGGACTCAACAACAACGGGCTGCCTACCTTCGACTTCGGACTTTACCCTTCCAACCAAGGTGTGAACAGCGAAATATCAGGAGCCGATTTCCTCGACGCGCAGTATTCGAAGTCGTACCTTATCTACCACGGTCCTATCGAACCCACTTACATAGGCGGAGTATCGAACACATTTAAATACAAGAACTGGGAGCTTTCGTGCTTCGTCACCATGCAAGCGGGCAACAAGATACGCCTTAACCCGACATTCGACCCTTCGTTCGCCGATCTGAATGTGTTTTCCAAAGAGTACTACGACCGCTGGCTCAATCCGGGCGACGAGTGGAAAACGAATATCCCCGTCATTCCTTCGCAGGATTTGATTCGCAACATCGGAAAAGAAAACATCGAAAAGGCTTACAACACTTACAATTACTCTCAGAACAGAGTGGCAGACGGAAGTTTCGTGCGCATGAAAAACATCTCGTTGGGATACCGATTGCCCAAAAAGCTTCTTTCACAACTCAAGATCAGACAAATGAGTGTGAAGGCAAACGTAACCAATCCGTTCCTGATTTATGCGGACAAGAAATTGAAAGGACAAGACCCGGAGTTCTACAAATCGGGAGGAGTTTCATTGCCTACTCCGAAACAATATACGATGACACTGCATGTTGAATTTTAATCGCATTGAAATGAAAAAAACAATTTACTTAAGTATCATACTCACGCTGCTCACGGCATGCCAAGGCTATCTGGAAACAAACCCCGACTCTACGCTCGATGTGAAGATAGACAGTGAAGAGAAAATAGCCGAATTGCTCGCCGGAGCTTACCCCGAAGCCAGTTACTTCGCGTTCTTGGAAACACGTACCGACAACGTAGGCGAGCGGGTGAACGGCATCCATTCACGGCTGAACGAAGCCATGTATTATTGGGAAGACTACGACCAGGAAGATCTGGACACTCCGCTAAACTATTGGAACGCATGCTACGCGGGTATCGCACAAGCCAACCAAGCGTTGGAGCTTCTGAGCAAATATCCTAAAACCGACCGTGTGAAAGCTTTGTACGGCGAAGCATTCCTATTGCGCGCCTATCTGCACTTTATGCTGGTCAACATCTGGGCGGAACCGTACGGTACATCCAAGTCGGAGTCTGCCCCCGGCATACCTTACCTGACAAAGCCTGAAAAGAATGCGCTGGTGGACTACAAGCGCGGAACCGTAAAGGAGGTGTACGAAAAGATCGAGAAAGACCTGAAACTCGGTATTTCACTGGTAGACGACAGCTATTACGGCAAACCGAAATTCCACTTCAATAAAAAAGCCGCATACGCTTTCGCTTCCCGCTTCTACCTGATTAAAGGAGAATGGGAACTCGTTATTGCCTATTCGGACTACGTGCTCGGCATAGACCCCAGACCCGTTCTTCGGAACTGGCAGAAGTACGAAAAAGAGTTTTACTTCAACCGCAAGCATCTCTACACCCGCTACACAAGCACTGAAGAGCCCGCCAATTTGCTACTCTCCACAACAGAGTCAAGGGTAGCCCGCAACATATCCACAGAAAAGTACGGAGTGACAAGCAAAAGTGCAGACAAAGTGTACAACCAGCATGGGGTAGACGGATGCGCCAACTTCCGGAAAGTGAATATGGAACCGGTTTTCCTTTTCAACTATAATGACGGACGCATAGGCGACGGACAATATATCGGCAAATTCGACGAGCTTTCATTATCGGGCTATACAGGCATACGACCGAAGGGACTGTATGTCACCAACGTTTTATTCTCCACCGATGAGGTAATGCTCAACCGGATGGAGGCATACGCCATGATCGGAGAATACGACAAATCCATAAACGACCTGCTTATCTATCTTTCTGCCAAATTCGGAATCACTCCTTCGTGCAGCCGTCCGGACTACACGCAAACAAGCAGCGACAATTACCAGACCTATACTCCGTTCTACGGAATGAGCATCAAGCAGCTGGCAATGGTAAAAACCATTTTAGGATTCAGACAACAAGAGTTCATTCACGAAGGATTGAGGTGGTTCGACATTCGCCGTTTTTACATACCGGTGAAACGTACATCGAAGTATAAGTTCTATAAGCAGCTGGAAAAAGAAGACCCGAGAAAGCTCCTGCAAATACCTGCCGAAGCCATCAACCGGGGATTAGAACCTAACCCCCGTTGAATATATTGAGAATGTAATGGACAGAGAATATTAAAAACATGAAAACAATAAGCAAAAGAATGAGATTCAAATACTTTATCGGACGAAGCTTGTACCTGTTTGCCACATGCCTGCTGTTAGCGGGCTGCGAACAGGAAGCTGCCTTATCCGACCAAAGCGTAGTAGATTTGGGAGCAGTACAACGCAACAAAACAGAACTTGACGAGTGGATATTAAATACATTCACACGTCCTTACGGTATCGAAATCGAATATCGTTGGGATAAAAACGTGGCGCAGAACGGAAGCTACACCTATCCGCCGGAAGCCGCTAATGTAAAAAGTGTGCTCGAAACGATCAAAGCGTTGTGGATCGACCTCTATACAGCTGCCGATCTGGGAGGAGAAAAGTTCTTTCTGGGCAAGAACCCCGTTAAGATTTACATGTATGGCGGAAAGAACATAGACGGAAACGGAGTAGAGCTTTTAGGAAATACGGAAGCAACGACCAACGAGATGTTTCTGTACAACGTCAACGACTTCGACCCGAAAGATGAGGACAAGGTATTTATCCTGATGCGAAGCGTGCATCATCAATTCGCAAAACGATTGATGGAGTTGTTCCCTTACGACAGAAACAAATTCCTGACCATCAGCAGAAACAGATATATCGAATCGACCAAACTCATTGCCGATATATTCAAAGGAGAGACACAAGGGCGCAGATTGCTTACTTTCTCACCATATCCGAGCAAGAGAGGCTTTTTTACTTTCCACTCTTTCCTCTCTGCCGAGGATGATTTCGCCGAGATTATCAGCGCTAAACTTACGCATACCCCTAAAGAGGTACTTAAAGCGTTGGCAGAAGCCCAAAAACCTTACTATGACCCAGATCCGGAAGTCCAGAAAACTTACGATGAAGAGGCACGCCAAGCATACAAAGAGCTGACGGAGAAAGAAGCGTTTGTAGAAGACTATTTCAATAAAGAAATCAAAATCTCGCTCGATTATCTACAAATGATAAGCATAAAACAATTAAAAGCATATACGAAACAAAAATAAAGAGTATGAAAATAGGATTCCAACTACTTATTCTGATAGCGGTCTGCTTCTCCTGCAAGGATGAGAATATTTTCGATTTATCTCCTTCCGAGCGAAGCGCAAAACATATCAGCGAACTGAGGAAAGAGCTTACAGATGCCCCCCACGGGTGGTGTGTCACTTACTTTCCCCGGACAGATTCGCTACTGTTTACAAATGTGAACGAGCAGATAACCCAATTCGAATACCGGAACAAATATGGATATGGCGGACACTGCTTCTTCATGAAGTTCGCAGACGACGGAACGGTAGAAACCATAGCCGATTATGACGAGCAAAGCGGGAAGAACAGCCGCAAAAGCGAGTTTGAAGTAAGTCAGAACACATTCACTCAACTGAGCTTCACCACTTACAATTATCTGCATAGTCTGGTGAACGACCAATTCGCCGCCTCTTCCGATTTTCTTTATACAGGAAAAGACTCCGATGGCAATCTCGTTTTTCGAACAGCTTCATACATAGAACCCGCTCGCGAGTATATGGTATTCACAAAACTGAAAAGCGAAAATAGTTGGGCGGAAGACATGTACAAAGCTTATGCCAATAACCTGTTTTTCCAAGAGATGAAAAATCCGCAACTGGTAATCCGGAAAGCAGACCGGATATATTTCCGCAGCGACATGCAGACCAGAACTATTATTGACAATAGAGATGAAAACTCAAAAAAAAGAAAAAAGCAGGAGGAATATCAACGCTATCATCTGTTTCTTTTTGCCAAAGACCCCTATGCGCCTAACGGATGGCCCAAAGAGGTAGTAGGTCTGGGATCGGGATATGTGGGCACAACAGACGGATTGACGTTCAGACCCGGCATACGATACAGCAAGAACTACACGTTTTACGATTTCCGCAGAGAAGGAAACCGCTTTGTTTGTGAACTCGTGAAGGTGTTCGACCCTTACAGCAAGACCGAACGTTGGGTAAGCAAACATCTTGCCCCCGGCGGAGAAGTAACCGGAGTGATAGCCGAAATTTGGGATAAATCTGATAATTAAAAAACAAAAAGCGACATGAAATATATATGGACAATGTGTGTATTGCTGCTGGTATGCAGTTGCAACACAGTGAAAGAAGACACCATAATAAACGAAGATTATGAAAAAATATTTCCACCGAAAGAAATAGAAAAACCGGAGAACAAACGAGGAGAGCTGACGATACAGTTATGTGACCCTGACTTGGCATTGAAAAACTACAAATATCCCGGTACCGAAACACCCGACGGTGCAGAAAAATACAAAGTGACTCTTCTATGTCAATTTAATGAAACAGACCGAAAAGGAATTCTTGTAGATGATCCACAAGTAACAGCTCGATACGAAGTAAAGTATATCAACGAAAAGAAAGAGTTAATAACCATCACTTGCATCAAGAAGGATTCGGAGTCTGCAGAAGAAGATACGGAAGAGGACAACGATGAAGAAGAGGAAGAACAAAACATCAATGTGATGAGCAATGGCGAAGAGTTGGAAATTACGTTCGATGTCTACTCCGGGTTTCCCTTATACCTCAGTGTCAGCGGAGTAGGGCCCAGAGATTCTAATGTAAAAGCAAGCATTAAGGCTGTTTCCACCGACGGGTTGATTGAACTTCCCGAATTGCGGACGGAACAATATCAGAATGAAGAAGGGCCGAATATGCTGAAGCATCCTTATTGTGAATATTTTATTTTACCTTAGAAAAAGAGAGAAATGAATTACATAAAACAACATATATTATCCCTTTGTTTGCTGGCAAGCGTAACAGCCTGCACCGAAGGGACGAACGAAACGGTAGAAAGTGCATACCGGCTGCCTTTATTGCCTGAGCCGTCGTACAAGTTTTCAAGAAACGGAGAGAGCAGCGTAAACACACTGGAATGTGGATTTCTGAAATCTCCTATCGACAGAATCTTTTCGAGATACATGAGCGGAGCACGCATGGGCACGAAAATGGACTATGATGAAGCGATGCAAATGTTCCGCGAAGGAGAGTACGGTTTGAAGCCGCAAAATGAGATAGCCACTTCTACGCTACACCTTACCGACAGAGAAAGAATCCTGAAAGATTTCAACAGTTGGTTTGATACGTCGACACGTATAGCCGGATTAGGGCAGGAAAAACCGCATGAACACAGAAGTACGGAAGCTCAAAAAGGAATAACGGGATATGTAGGAATCAATATAGGCGACAAAGACATTTGTTTTGTAGATGAAAGAGGAATTGCCGTAGCCGAAGTTTACAAATATGCTGTCATGGGAGCCATATATCTGGACAAAATACTCAACGTGCACTTGGGCGAAGATGTATTAGATAACCCGAAAGTGCGCTCCGCGCACGACTTGACCCGACTGTCTGCGGGACACAACTATACGGAATTGGAGCATCACTGGGATTTGGCTTACGGGTATTACAATTTCTGGAAACCGCTCGCCCAGTCTGAAGGTTTGCCGGCATTGAAAGATTCGCACCGCCACATCTTTCAATGCTTTGTAAGAGGACGCACCTATATGGAAACATCACGCTACGATGAAGTCAAATTGCAAGCGGATACTATCAGGCACGAGCTTGGGCGTGTGGTGGCTGTCAGAGCAATGAACCTGCTGGTAGGAGCCAACACCTTCGCCAATCTGAAAGAAAACCCCAAACATGCGTTTCGACTTCTGTCGCAGGCCTACGGACTCATCTATGCTTCACAGTTTGCCCGAAACGCACAAGGGCAACCATTCATTACCTACGACGAAACGCGGAAGCTCTTGCAGACATTGGAGCAAGAAGGCGGACTATGGGACAAGGAGCGCTTGCTGGGAGAAGAAAAAGACGAAGGCTCGTTACGCCATCTGGCAGCACAGATAGGCGAGAGGTTCGGAGTGTCACCTGAAGAAATAAAAAAATAAAATAAACATGAAAGCAATTCACAGAATAGCATTATTCGCAATGATGTGGGTATGGATGATTCCCACAGCGAACGCACAAGAGAATTTATTGAAAAACGGAGACTTTGAAGGTGCATGGAGCGGATCGTACTTTGATATGAGTCCCGAGGGATGGAAGGTACACAGAGCGGCGACCGAGCGCGTGTCTGGAAAGCGGGACGGAGGAAGCGGAGCAAATATATTCATGGCTTATCTCGACAATGGGGGATCCATCAGACCCATTGACAATAGTGTCGAGGCTTGGCGCGCCGGAGCATTGCACGTGGAGAAAGGAGCTTCGTACAAACTGACCGTTTGGCACAAATGCACGCGAGACAATTTGAGCTTTTACGTTAACTTCAATTTCTACAAAAGAGCGAAAGAGGACGACCAGTATAAAAGCAATCAAAGTTTCTCTTTCAAAACACAGAAAGACCAATGGGTAAAATTCGAACAGGTGATCAAGATACCTGAAAACGAAGATATAGACGTAGCCTCAATGAGCATAAGTTTCGCGTACAGGCGAAACGAGAAAATCTATTTCGACGATATTTCTTTGGTAAAATCAGAGGGCGGATCCACCACGCCCGAAGTAGAAAAGCCGGAAAAACCCAGACTGAAATACCCCCAAAGCTTCCAGCGAGAAATTACAGTGTCGTGGGAAAAAAGCCATGCAGAAGGAATCACCTACGAAGTAAAAGACGGGAAACAGACATATACCGGAATCACCGGAAACTCGTTCACAGTAGAAAAACTGACACCCGGCCAGACATACAATATCGAAGTATGTGCCGTAAAAGACGGAGTGAGGTCTGAATATGCGAAAACGACCGCCGGAACGAAAAACTTTGAAAGGCCAGTCGGTTCAGAAGGCCGTATCCCCTATCTGCGTACTATCGAACCTGCCGGTTCGTGCAAAGGAAGATTTCTCAAGCTTTACTACAACGATTTGGCAAATCCGGATGCAAAGATCTCTTACAAGCTCGACGGAAAGCCTGTTCAACCGAAAAACAATACGCTGGAATTCCCCGCTTTCGAAGGATACTACAAACGCTTTCAACTGGAAATCCATATCGACGAAGGAGAAGGGCGAGAATGGGAAATCCTGTATAATGAGCTGAGCGTGCAGAATTTTTAAGAATAAAGACACTATAAAACTGTTTACAAACTTATGAGCAAAAATAGAATAACCGCACTGTGCATCGCTTTCTCGATTATTTGCTGCTTTGCCTGCGAAGATGGAAAAGAGGAATATCCGGACATCCGGATAGGAAAAGAAAACCCCGTCGACGAATTGTCGCTGAATAAGCAAACGGAAAAAAGGCTTCTCGTTTCGGGGGGAAACGGAAAATACATCGTCAACGTGGAGAACTCGCAAATAGCCACCGCGCAAATGAGCATGGACACGCTAAAGGTGAAAGGATTGCTGGAGGGCGAAACGTTTGCCACCATCCTTTCGCACGACAAGCGTGTACGGCTGAAAATCAGCGTAACTTTCCCCGAATTGGGTATAAGCCATTCCGCCGTCCGGCTCCGGCCTAAAGACATAAGCAAGTTCGTAAGCATTTCGGGAGGAGGAGAACGCGTCACACTACAGGAAAACGATCCGGCAGACGTAATGGATATAAAATGGGACGGCTCTACCGGCATGCTCGAAATAACCCCCAAATACGAAGGAGAGGCCGAAGTTACAGCCATATCCGAAGACGGGAAAGAACAGAAAACCATCCATATCAAAGTGAAGCCCGAAGGAGATTTGACCGTGCCCGGATGGTACGACACTCGCAACAGTTCATATTACGTGATGTTGAACAACAAAATGATAGTGAAAAGAAAAGGAGTAGGCACATGGATCATAGACAGCGCCCGACCTTACGGCGGACATATCACAACCTACGATGGCTCTCACATCAAGATTGCCCCCATCGTGAATCCCGTACAAGGCGATTCCATCGACCTGAATATCCTTGATTACTCGGCTTCACACGGCAAAATAAAAGAAGGGATACATCGGCTCTATGTAGAAGAAGTACGCGAATCGGAAGTCATGCTGAGAGGAAAAGGATTTAAATTTCTACTCCCTTACGAGCAGAAGTAAGACACCTGCAACCGGCGGCTGTTTGTCGCCTCCGTATGAATATCGCCGGCCGCGTCTGTCGTGCTTCAAAAAGGAGTGTACCGCTTTCACGGTGCAACGTGAGGTGATCACCCAAAGTTTGACAGGTACAACATCAAGCTGTTATAGAAGGGGGTGAGATTGAGCGAATGAAGGTTGTTAAAAGGACAAGAGTACAACATCAAGTTGTTATAGAAAGGGGCTGCCAAAAAAGCGGCCCCTTGGCATGATAACTTACAATCTATAAGACGCTCACGGAAACCGATGACTAATTGGCCATCTGTCTTGGTCTTTTAACTTGCAGCCTATAAGACGCTCACGGAAACCAATGACTAATTGGCTCATCTGTCTTGGTCTTTTAACTTGCAGCCTATAAGACGCTCACGAAAACCAATGACAAATTGGTTCAGCTGTCTCGGTCTTTTAACTTGCAGCCTGTAAGGCTATAAAGAAAAATTCAATAAACCCGGAATGATTAGTTTTTCCGAACAGGAGGTAAAGAAAATTTCACATCTTTCTGTTTCAATCTGTAAGTAACAGCAAGGGGTTACCCGACTTTTGAACTGCCCCGAAGTCGGACCGTAAATTATGAAACTATTTTGAAAAGAGTTCGGCATTGTACCGGACTCTTTCCTTTTAACCGGAACTTAATTCTCCCGTTACTGTAATAATCGATACATCCCTCTAAAGTCTTCATGAAGTCATCGTCGGGTAAAAGACTTCCCGGATGAGGCTGAAAACCCTCCCCGACGCGGTGTATGTAGCCGGCCCGGTGCATATATATGGTCAGCATCGGTGAGTATATATAGTCATCACCCATGAGTATATATAGTCAGCGCGGTGAGTATATATGGTCATCACCCATGAGTATATATAGTCACCACCCATGAGTATATATAGTCGTCCCTTAAAAACCTCATACTCATCTGATTTGCAGTTTATTATAATGCGAATTATTTGCTTATATCTGCAAGATTTCGTACCTTTACAGT
>NZ_JACIDI010000003.1 GCF_014196225.1 Bacteroides pyogenes
ACCATTCGTTTTGACAACATTTCAATGACCTCTTTAGTGTTTTCGAACCGACTTTTGCCGGTTCTATTGTTTGACTTTTAATTTTTCGGTAAAAAATTACCGAAGTATTGTATATGATAGATACTTAAAACCTAAATTAGAAATTGATCTGCGATATTAAGGACAAAATTCTTCCCGCAGGCTTTGAAGCGATACAATGTATATTGATAATTGTTGGTAATATTGAAAGAGAGAGAGTTTTTCTATATTTTACAAGCATTTACTTTAAATGCACTTTTTTATCACCAAAACCTATTGTAATATCAAAATAAATAAATATAACTATTTTTCTATTCATAAATCTGCATATTCAGGAATAATTTATTCGTTTTGATTATTCATAATGTCATAAGTTACAAGGTGAATGATTTCATTTGCAAATAATAAATGTGCTATAAAACATATAATATTGTTTTAATATATCATTTTGCTACAATATCAACCTTTTTTTATTAAAAAAATTGTTTGTTTCATTTTTATTAATATATTTGCATTTTGTTAGAGTAAAGAAACAATTAATGTAAGGTTTAACTTTAAGAGAGAATTTATGAAAAGAAAATTAATGCTGTTGTTGGCTTGCCTTTTTGTAGGTATAGGCCTGGTAACTGCCCAGACACAGAAGGTCACAGGTGTTGTGATTTCCGAAGAAGATGGGCAGCCAGTTGTTGGTGCCTCCGTATTAGTAAAAGGTACTTCTCAAGGTACGATTACTGATATGAATGGTAATTTTACTTTGCCCAATGTACCAAGTTCCGCAAAGACTTTGCAGGTTTCGTATGTGGGTATGCAGACACAGGAGGTGGTAATTAAACCAACAGTGAAAGTGATACTTAAGCCAGACTCTAAGATGTTGGATGAACTGGTTGTAGTGGGCTATGGAGTAACCTCCAAAAAAGATTTGACGGGAGCTGTGGCTACGGTATCTGCTGAAAAAATTAAGAATGAGCCGGTGCTTTCTGTTGGTCAGGCATTGCAGGGTAAGACTGCCGGTTTACAAGTAGTTAGTACAGGTGGGCGTGCCGGAGATGGTACTCAAATCAGTTTGCGTGGCAATGGATCTCTAAGAGCATCCAATGATGTACTATATGTGATCGATGGAGTTCCACAAGACAATATGAACAACGTGGCTCCTCAGGATATCCGTAGCATCAGTGTCTTGAAAGATGCTGCTTCGACTGCTATATATGGCTCGCGAGCATCTAATGGTGTGGTGCTGATTGAAACAAAGAAAGGAAATTATAGTCAGCCTACTACGGTTAATGTGAATAGTTATTACGGGATACAAAACATTATCAAGAAACCAAAATTGTTGAATGCAGCTGAGTACAAGAAAGTTATGGATGCTTCTCGTATCAATTATGAGAAAGATATTGCTGCGGGTCTGTTGGATGGACCTAAAGATCCCACTACGCTGACTCCGCTTCCTGAAAGTCGTCACGATATTGACTGGTTAAAGCTTGTGTTGCGTGATAACGCAAGTATTCAAAATCACCAAATAAGTGTAACAAGTGGTGGAGAAACAACTAAGGCTTATTTATCGGGAAACTTGTTTATGCAGGACGGTATAGTAAAACAAGATTCTTATACAGCTGCCAGATTACGCGCCAATTTGGAGCAAAAAATCAATAAGTATGTAACGGTTGGCTTGAATGCTAACTTCACTTACTCAAAATCCAAACCATTTGCTGACGATAACAATATTTATCAGCCCTACTCAAAGGCTTTGCAGGCACGTCCTGATGTACCGCCGACAGATGAAAATGGGAAGATTATTGACTATAATTTTGTAAATCCTTTGTTCGGATTCCAACGTCAGGTAACCAATATCTGGCAAAACACAGGAGGAAACCTTTACTTAAACGTTACTCCATTCGAGGGACTTGTATGGCGCTCTGCATATAGTGGAACTATTCGTAATAGACGCTATAATAGGTACGATGCGCCCAACACACGTCGCGGATTGAATGGCGATGGGCAGCCGACCGGGTATGGCTACTACGGCACTGACAATGATAGGGATTATCAAATTGAGAACACGATTACTTATAGCGATAGTTTCTTTAATGAAAGATTGAAATTAAATTTCTTGTTGGGACATTCTTTCCAGAACTGGGATTATGAAGATTCCTATGTAGCAGGAGAGAAATTTCCATCGGACGACTTGCGCTGGCTCGTATCTGCCGGAGAGATTAACAAAGGACGCAGCTATATCAAATCAATGGCTATTGAATCTTATTTCACTCGTTTGCAGTTGAATTGGGATGAAAAATACCATTTGATGATGTCTATACGTCGTGATGCCTCTTCTAAATTTACCAAAGAAAATAATGCAGGCTATTTCCCCGCGATTTCTGCCGGTTGGACAATATCTAATGAGGACTTTTTCAATAAAAAAGTGGTTACAGACTTGAAGCTGAGAGCTTCTTTCGGCTATACCGGTAATCAGTCTGGTGTGTCTTATGCATCCGGACAAAATCTGATAGTTGGGGGAGAGAATTATAACTTGCAGCCGGGACTTGCTGCTACCGATATTTTTAATCCTGATTTGACTTGGGAAAAAGGACGTTCTGTAAATATCGGATTCGACATGAAGTTATTGGATAGAGTCAGTATCGGGTTTGATTACTATGACAAGAGGACCGAGTCTCTGCTCAACCGCATAAATGTACCTCAAGAGTCGGGCTTCAGGACAATGATGGCTAATGTTGGTAATATCTCTAACAAAGGTTTTGAGCTGACAGTAGATGCCAATATTTTTGACCGTAAGGAACTCAAGTGGACCGTGGGAGCCAATTTCTCTTACAATAAAAATAAAGTTATCAGCATAGGAACCGAAGCCGGACAATATACTACAGGATTTGTTTCTATCGTAAAAGAAGGGGAAAGTCTGGGTTCATTTACTTTGTACGAAGCTCAGGGAGTGGCTAAGGAAAAATATGTTTATAAAGATAAAGACGGGAAAGACGGGAAAGTCGTGTTGCCGGGAGATATGATCTATGTAGATCAGAATCAAGATGGTAAGATAGACGATGCTGACAAGAAAGTGTTTGGCGGAGGTATTGCTCCTGTTTATGGCGGCTTCAATACGAGGCTGGATTACAAAGGATTCGATTTTGCCCTCAGCGGTCAATATTCGATTGGCAAACGGGTGTATGCTTTCTATAAAAAAGATGCATTGAACGGTGGGGCTACAGGTGCTCCTTCTTATTCTTACAACATGTATAAAGAGATGCTTGGCTATTGGACACCGGAGAATACATCAACCAACATTCCACGTCCTCACATGTCGGCAGCTATTTCTGCCTGGAATATGGAGCATTCATCTCGCTTCTTGGAAAAAGCAGATTATCTGAGAATTTCTGAAATCACATTGGGGTATGACTTGAAATCGATCAAAGCTTTAAAACTTGGGTTTATCAAATCATTACGCGTGTATGTGCAAGGACGTAACTTATTCACGTTTACGCCTTACTCTACCGGAGACCCGGAAACCTCTTACGTAGACCAGACAGCGGAAAACAGCCAAGACGTTTCAGACGGAATGAAGGTTCAGGCCGGTGTAGATTTGGGTGGTCTGCCTAATACCAAGTCTGTTGTTTTTGGATTAAATCTTACATTCTAAAAAAGATCATTTATGAAAAAGATAAAAAACATCATATATGCGTTGGCATTAATAAGTACCATCGCTTCGTGCGAGCAGAAATTGGATATCCCATCCCAGGCTTCGCTTTCTGCAAACGCACCTTTGTCTCAACAAGATGTAGATCGCTTATTGAACGGACTTTATAAAAAAGTTCGGCATCCGAATGGTTATGGCTATTTCAGTATCATGAATACGGAAATAATGGCCGACAACTATAAACCCGTAAAGTTTCAATGGTTTCAGGTGCGCTTTTTGTATGAGCATACCGTTCCGGCATCTGACATTTTGCTGAGTTACTATTATGCAGATTATTATGCCGGTATCGATCGTGCCAATACGATATTGAAGGTTCCTACTGCAACTGACGACCAAAAGGGTAAGGCGCGGGTATGTAGGGCTTATACTTACTTAAGGCTTTTTGATTTGTTTGAACGGGTTCCATTGATTGATGAAAACTATGACAGAAAACCCATTGCTCCCTCGTCTAAAGAAGAAGTTTTGAACTTTATTATTAACGACCTGAAGTTTGCCAAAGAGCATTGTCGTGCATTTGATAAAAATAATGTGACTCTTTCTCAACAGTTTCCAACTAAAGAAGCTGCAACGGCTATGTTGGCACGTGTTTATAGAATAGCCGGTAATTTGCAACAGGCTGCTAAAGAAGCAGAAGAGGTCATTGCTACCGGAAAGTTTTCGCTGGCTGAGAATCCGTTGGAACGTTCGAGTGAGGTTATCTTTATGTTTATCGGAACAAAAGCGGAAGAAGTAGGTAGCTGGGGATGGATTATGAGTCCGATGGCTAAAAACTGGAACTGCTTTGCTGCCGCCGACGCTGTAACAGCTCTTGTGAAGGATGGTGATACGCGAAAAGTTTTATTTGACTTTGAGGGAAAAGACGCCAATGGTGGCTATATTTACTCTAAAAAATATAAAACTGATGATAATTCGGATTTGTTGGTGTCGCGTATTGCCGAAATGTATCTGATTTCTGCAGAGGCGGGTAATAACGCCCGTCTGGCTGAGTTTCAGAAGGCTCGAAAATCATCGTTGACATTGGCCGAAGAACGTCGTCTGGAAATGTCTTTCGAATGGACCAGATGGCAGGACCTGAAGCTTGAAGGTGAAAAATATGTTCTTCCCTATCCTGAAAGAGCCGTGCAATCCAATCCTCTATTAAAGTAAATTTTAACATATGATAGAAACGGGCTGTCTCTGATTTGAGATTAGCCCGTTTTGTCGTTTAATGAGCTATTTGTTTTTATCGCTGAATTTCTATACTTTTGTCTGAAATTTAGCATTTTCTGTTGTCGGTCTGTGAATTTCAGGTGATGATGTGGTGTAGGCCACAGCTTGCTGACAAGGGCTTTGCTTATTTATATAATCAGAAAGAACGAATGAAAGAATTTGTAATATCCGAAGCTAAAGTGGAGACCGCCGTGCTGGTGGGGCTTATCACCCAGACACAAGACGAACGTAAGACGAATGAATATCTGGACGAATTGGCTTTCCTTGCCGAAACGGCCGGAGCTGAGGTGGTGAAAAGATTTACGCAAAGGTTGCCGACAGCTAATTCGGTGACTTATGTGGGAAAAGGAAAACTGGATGAGATAAAGCAATATATACTTAACGAGGAGGAAGAGGAGCGGGAAGTAGGGATGGTCATTTTCGATGACGAACTTTCAGCGAAACAAATTCGTAATATTGAAGCTGAACTGAAAGTAAAAATTCTCGATAGGACTTCGCTGATTCTTGATATATTCGCCATGCGCGCACAAACGGCAAATGCCAAAACTCAAGTGGAGTTGGCGCAATATAAATATATGTTGCCGCGCTTGCAGCGTTTATGGACGCACTTGGAACGCCAGAGCGGCGGATCGGGTAGCGGTAGCGGGAAAGGAGGTTCTGTCGGTTTGCGCGGACCGGGTGAAACACAGCTTGAGATGGACCGCCGTATTATCTTAAACCGTATGTCGTTGCTGAAAGAGCGTTTGGTAGAAATAGACAAACAAAAAGCCACGCAACGTAAAAATCGCGGACGGATGATTCGTGTGGCATTGGTAGGCTATACCAATGTAGGCAAATCTACTATGATGAATCTGCTGTCGAAGAGCGAAGTTTTTGCTGAGAATAAGTTGTTTGCTACACTGGATACCACCGTGCGCAAAGTGATTATCGATAACCTTCCTTTCCTATTGTCCGATACGGTAGGCTTTATTCGTAAACTGCCGACTGACTTAGTGGATTCTTTTAAATCTACATTGGATGAGGTGAGGGAGGCCGACCTGCTTGTGCATGTGGTAGATATTTCGCACCCCGGATTTGAGGAGCAAATTGAGATTGTGAATAAAACTTTGGCTGACATCGGAGGTGGCGGAAAGCCTATGATTCTCGTTTTTAACAAGATAGATGCTTATACTTATATAGAAAAAGCTCCTGACGACCTTACCCCCCCGACAAAAGAAAACTTAACACTCGAAGATCTGATGAAGACATGGATGGCTAAAATGGAGGATAGCTGCCTTTTTATTTCCGCCCGTGACAGAATCCATATAGATGAACTGAAAAGTGTTGTTTACAAAAGAGTGAAAGAATTGCACGTTCAGAAATATCCCTATAACGATTTTCTTTATCAGATTTACGACGAGGAAGAGTAATAATTGATAGGTCGCTCATGTGAATGGGAGAACGGCGTATCCATACATTATATATCCGTTATGAAAGATTATCGCAGGTTGACTGAAGATGAAGTTCTTCAGTTAAAGAGTCAATCATGTCTGGCTGATGATTGGGGAAAAGTTTTGGTAGCCAATGGATTCAATGGTGAGTATGTGCATCATACCCGTTTCTCCGGAGAAGTAAAATTAGGCGTATTTGATGCGGATTTTACATTGCCCGGAGGTATTAGGAAACATTCGGGATTACGGCATGTTACGTTGCATAATGTAACGGTGGGAGACAACTGCTGCATTGAGAATATACAAAATTATATTGCCAATTATGAGATTGGCAATGACACGTTTATCGAAAATGTAGATATCATTCTGGTAGACGGAGTAAGCACTTTCGGTAATGGGGTGGAAGTGTCGGTACTCAACGAAACAGGAGGGCGGGAAGTTTTGATCAATGATAAGCTGTCGGCGCATCAGGCATATATTCTAGCGCTTTACCGGCATCGTCCGGAGTTGATTAACCGTATGAAAGCAATTACGGACTATTATTCTAATAAGCATGCTTCGACCGTAGGTAGCATAGGCAACCATGTAATGATTGTAAATGCCGGATCGATAAAAAATGTCCGGATAGGTGATTATTGCCATATTTGCGGAACCAGCCGTCTTTCCAACGGAAGTATCAACAGTAACGTAACAGCTCCCGTGCATTTGGGGCATGGAGTGATTTGCGACGATTTTATTATTTCTTCCGGTTCCGATGTGGACGATGGGACGATGTTAACTCGTTGTTTTGTAGGACAAGCTTGCAAGTTGGGGCATAATTATTCGGCTTCAGATTCTTTATTCTTTAGTAACTGCCAAGGGGAAAACGGTGAGGCGTGCGCTATTTTTGCCGGTCCTTTTACCGTGACACATCATAAGTCCACTTTGCTCATTGCCGGGATGTTCTCCTTTATGAACGCAGGTTCGGGATCAAATCAGAGCAATCATATGTATAAATTGGGCCCTATTCATCAGGGTACAATGGAAAGAGGAGCGAAGACAACTTCTGATTCGTACATTTTGTGGCCGGCACGTGTGGGGGCTTTCTCATTGGTGATGGGACGCCATGTGAATCATGCCGACACTTCCAATCTTCCTTTCTCATATTTGATTGAACAACAAAATACAACTTATTTGGTTCCCGGAGTGAATTTGAGAAGTGTGGGTACTATCCGCGATGCTCAGAAATGGCCGAAACGGGATAATCGGAAAGATCCGAATTGTTTGGATCACATTAATTATAACCTGCTGAGTCCTTATACAATCCAAAAAATGTTCAAAGGACGCGCTATCCTGAAAGAGTTGAAACGTGTTTCGGGCGAAACATCCGAGATTTATTCTTTTCAGAGCGCCAAAATTAAGAATTCTTCTTTGAACAATGGAATTAGGTTGTACGAAATAGCGATTCATAAGTTTCTCGGAAACTCAATTATTAAACGCTTGGAAGGAATGAACTTTCGAACTGATGAAGAGATCCGCCGGCGTCTGAAACCGGATACGCAAATCGGTATGGGCGAATGGGTGGATATCTCGGGGTTGATAGCTCCTAAAAGTGAAATAGACCGTTTGCTTGATGGTATAGAGGATGGCTCTATCAATCGTTTGAAATCGATCAATAATAGTTTTGCAAAAATGCATGAAAACTATTATACTTATGAATGGACTTGGGCATATCATAAGATACAGGAGTTCTATGGGGTGGATCCGGACAAGATAACGGCTGAAGATATAATCGCCATTGTGAAAACTTGGAAAGAGTCTGTCGTCGGGTTAGACCATATGGTGTATGATGATGCACGTAAGGAGTTTTCTCTTTCTTCCATGACCGGATTTGGAGCTGATGGATCCCGGGATGAAATGAAGATGGATTTTGAACAGGTACGTGGAGACTTTGAGAGCAACCCGTTTGTAAAAGCCGTATTAGAGCACATTGAAGAGAAAACGGCATTGGGCGATGAACTGATCCGGCGGATCTCCGCTATTGCCAACGCATGAAAAAAACGGCTTCTTCTGTTGATGAATCATTCTTAATCATTACCTTTGTGTCACTAACTAACTTTACGTAATAAAAAAGCTTATGGCAACACCTCCGTTTAAGTATCAGCCCATGTTCGAGAAAGGGAAAGATACGACCGAGTACTATCTGCTTACAAAAGACTATGTGTCGGTAAGCGAGTTTGAAGGGAAACCTGTTTTGAAAATTGAGAAAGAAGGCCTGACGGCAATGGCCAATGCCGCTTTCCGCGATGTGTCTTTTATGCTTCGTCGTTCGCACAACGAACAAGTGGCCAAGATTTTGAGCGATCCGGAAGCCAGCGATAATGACAAATACGTTGCGCTGACTTTCTTGCGTAATGCGGAAGTAGCGGCAAAAGGGGTACTTCCTTTCTGCCAGGATACCGGTACTGCCATTATTCACGGGGAAAAAGGGCAGCAGGTATGGACAGGCTATTGTGACGAAGAGGCCCTTTCGTTGGGAGTCTACAAGACTTATACCGAAGAAAACTTGCGTTATTCGCAAAACGCACCGTTGAACATGTATGATGAGGTGAATACGAAGTGTAATTTGCCCGCACAAATCGACATCGAAGCTACAGAAGGGATGGAGTATGAGTTTCTTTGTGTAACCAAAGGTGGCGGTTCGGCCAATAAAACATACTTGTATCAGGAAACAAAAGCGATCTTGAATTCTGCCACATTGGTACCGTTTTTGGTAGAGAAGATGAAAACGTTAGGGACGGCTGCCTGTCCCCCTTATCATATCGCGTTTGTTATCGGCGGAACGTCGGCCGAGAAGAACTTGCTGACGGTAAAACTTGCCTCCACTCGTTTCTACGACAATTTGCCGACTACCGGAAATGAGTTCGGACGTGCTTTCCGAGATATCGAACTGGAAAAGCAGGTATTGGAAGAGGCTCATAAGATCGGGCTGGGCGCTCAATTCGGCGGGAAATACCTGGCTCATGATGTTCGTATCATTCGTTTGCCGCGTCATGGAGCTTCTTGTCCGGTGGGATTGGGTGTTTCTTGTTCGGCCGACCGGAACATCAGATGTAAGATCGACAAAAATGGTATCTGGATTGAAAAACTGGATTCCAACCCGGGCAATCTGATTCCGGTCGAACTTCGCAATGCCGGTGAAGGTGATGCCGTGAAGATCGATCTGAACCGTCCGCTGCAGGAGATACTGAAAGAATTGACTAAATATCCGGTAGCTACCCGTTTGTCGTTGAACGGTACGATTATTGTCGGTCGTGATATTGCTCATGCTAAGCTGAAAGAACGTTTGGACCGTGGTGAGGACTTGCCGCAGTATATTAAGGACCATCCGATCTATTATGCCGGTCCGGCTAAAACTCCTTCCGGTATGGCTTGCGGGTCTATGGGCCCCACCACTGCGGGGCGTATGGACTCGTATGTCGGACTTTTCCAAAGCCATGGAGGGAGCTTGATTATGTTGGCAAAAGGCAACCGCAGCCAGCAGGTAACCGACGCTTGCCTGAAATACGGCGGATTTTATCTGGGATCGATCGGCGGACCCGCTGCCATTCTGGCTCAGAATAATATCAAGAGCATTGAGTGTATGGAATACCCCGAGCTGGGTATGGAGGCTATCTGGAAAATTGAAGTGGAGGACTTCCCGGCATTTATCTTGGTTGATGACAAAGGAAACGATTTTTTTAAACAGATAAAGCCGCGTTGCTCAAAGCAGTAAAAGAAAAAAACTTATCAAGTAGCATTCGCTGATAAAAAATAATTGTAATACGAAGGGGGATTTGTCGCCTTGTGCACAAGTATCCCTTTGTTCTTTTCTATATGAATATCGGTCACCGGCACTTTGGAAAAAAAGAGGGTTTAGTAGGCTGCACGATATTTGCCTTCTTCTTTGTCTTCCAGCATACTCAAGTAAGAGGTGTAGCGGGACTCGCTGATGAGGTGCTGTTCTATTGCCTGCCGCACGGCACATCCCGGTTCGTGCCGATGGGAACAGTTGCCGTATTTACAGTGGGCGGATGCTTTGAATATTTCGGGAAAGTAATGCCCTATTTCTTCTTCTTCCATATCGAATGTTCCGAATCCCTTGATTCCCGGAGTATCGATAATGTAACCTCCTTCGTCTACAGGAAACATTTCGGAGAAAGTAGTAGTGTGCATGCCTTTTTTATGATAGGCGGAGATTTCTCCGGTTTTCAAACTCACTTCGGGCAGTATGGCGTTGATCAGTGTAGATTTACCCACCCCGGAGTGTCCTGAAAAAAGAGTGATTTTACCTGCCAATTCTTTCTTTATGGTCTCAATTCCGCTACCTTCCACGGCCGAAATCCGAAAACAGGGATAGCCTATCCCGCCGTATAAATTGGCGAGTGCGTCGAGATAATGCAACTCGTCATCGTTATAGGCATCTATCTTGTTGAATATAAGCTTCACGGGAATCCGGTAAGCTTCGGCGGATGCGAGAAACCGATCGATGAAAGTCGTGGATGTTTCAGGGTAGTTCACCGTTACGATAAGCATGCACTGGTCGAGGTTGGCCGCCAGAATATGCGATTGTTTGGAGAGGTTGGAAGACCGCCGGATGATATAGTTTTTACGGTCTTCTATCTCATGGATATAGGCTGTTCCTTCCCGGTTGACTGCAATCCGGACACGATCTCCCACAGCCACAGGGTTTGTACTGCGAATCCCTTTCAGGCGAAAGTTACCTTTGATTTTACATTCAATGGTTCGCCCGTCATCGGTTTTCACCTGATACCAACTTCCCGTGTTCCTGATTACTAATCCCTTCATGCTTCGGTTAGTTATTTATTGTTCGATTATAAGATCGGTAGATACAGTTTCTTCTTTTGAACCGTTTTCTGCCAATCCAGTGAGGGCTGTCGAAGAAGCTATGTGCTTGGCAGTGGATAGAACATTGGTCTGGCAATCCGTAATTTTAAGAAAAAACGTTTTCCATCACTTGGCTTCTGATTGGCCTGCTCGTGAAGTGGGAATTTCCGTTCAATCTGATGCTTCCGGAGAGTTCGGACGTCTACCGGCTCGTTTAGCTGTGATTCGATTGTATCTTAGAAAAATGGAGAGTTGAGAAGGAGTGCGGCATTAATAGCGCAGTCAGCTCTTAACTCTCCATTTCTTTTTTCTGAAGTCTGCTTTTACACAGTCATGATTTCTTTGTCTTTCTCCGCAAGCATATCCTCTATCTGCTTGATATACTTATCGTGGATTTTCTGAAGCTTGGCTTCCGCGTTTTTTTGTTCGTCTTCCGCCAATCCGTCTTTTACAGCTTTTTTCAGAGAGTCGATGCTGTCGCGGCGGGCATTCCGGACACTGACTTTCGCCGTTTCACCCTCTCCTTTGCATTGTTTTGCCAATTGTTTGCGGCGTTCTTCAGTCAAAGGAGGAATACCGATGCGGATAATCTCTCCGTTGTTTTCGGGCATGATGCCGAGATCGGAGTCGATGATGGCTTTTTCGATCACACGGAACATGCTTTTATCCCAAGGTTTGATGGCAATGCTGCGGGCATCCGGAGTAGTAACGGCTGCTACATTGCTGATGGGTACCATACTTCCGTAAGAGTCTACCCGGATACCATCCAATAGTCGGGTACTTGCTTTGCCGGCACGGATATGTGCAAGCGCTTCTTCGAGATACATAATGGCCATGTCCATCTTTTCTTGTGCATGGTCAAGGCAAGTTTTTACGTCTACCATATCTTTTTTGATCTTTTAAGTTGCTATTCGATTGAATGATTAGCAAAAGTATATTATTTTTTGCTTATCTGCAACAGCACACTCATCTTTTTTATGACCGGCTTGCCGATGATGATGAGGGTTACGGCAGTTATAATCATCGCAATGCCGATGATTAACCGGGGAGTAAGTTTCTCGTTGAAGAGGAGCACGCCGAAAAACAAGGCCGTCACAGGCTCCAATGCGCCCAATATGGCAGTCGGTGTAGAGCCGATATAATGAACAGCCATTGCCGTGCATACCAACGAGACGGCAGTGGGCAGAATAGCCAGGGCGAATATGTCTCCCCATAGCCATGCGGACGGAATAGCCTGAAGCTCCGTGCAGAAGTTCAAGCGCACAATATATACCGACAAGCCGAAAAGGAGGGCGTAGAACGTAAGTTTGGCTGTCGGCATTTGTTTTAGGGTAGAGCGATTCACTCCTATAATATATATGGCGTAAGAGAGCGAAGAAAGCAGAACAAAAATGATGCCGACAGTGGATAAAGGCTTTTCCCCGTCTCCTTGGTACAATAAACCGATGCCCGACAATGCCAGCATGATGGAAAAGACTGTAATGCCCGAAATCTTCTCTTTAAAAAACAGTCCCATGATTACCGCTACCATGACCGGGTAAACAAACAATATGGTTGAGGCAATTCCGGCATCCATGTGCTTGTAGCTCATAAATAAGAACAGAGAGGAAAAAGAAAAAAGAAATCCCATGATGACCAATGGCAGGATGTCATTCTTTTTAATGGCGAAAGATTGATGTTGGAGTTTCATCAAAACAGCCAATACGATGGCGGCTAATAAATAGCGATAGAATAGTACGCTGTCTACGCTCATGCCGGCTGCGTATAGGGGGAGTGTAAAAAGCGGATTCATACCGTAGCTGGCTGCGGCGATTGCTCCGTAAATAAAGCCCTTGGTTCTGTTGTTCATTGTTTTTTCTGCTTTATGAAATATAAAAAGTCCGCAAAGGTACGTAGTTTGGCTATGATAAACAAATGTTTAGCGATTTTGCTTGTATCAATTCAACAATAAATTGCCGAAAACGGAATTCACTCTCGCCACAACCGTTTTTGTGAGAAGAGTGAATTTGTTAACTGGAGACTTGTCAGACGGTCCTGCATGTATGGCAAAAGGAGGGTTCCCTTAAGTATATCCCGAAAGTCCGCAAAGGTACGCTTTACCGCTTAGAGGAACGTGAAGGCAATTCTTTGTAATGCTTCTTGACCTTCTTTATCGCCCAGTCGTAATGGCTGGAAGTAGCCGATACGCAATAGCTGCCGAGACTGGTTGTACCCGTCCAGGAAAAATATTTATTGGTAAACAACTCTTCGTTTGTAAAATCTTCCATCAGAGCCATTACCCGGGTGTGGCTTTCTAATAGCATCTCAGTGGCTTTGTTCAGAGGTGTTTTCTGATGCTTCTCCCAGAAAGCGATATTCATTTGAGGATATGTTTTCCAATTGTAGGGCGTAGGCAGAAAAGCGGTATTTTTCCCTGCCAAGTTGGAATTTATCCAGTTGATCAGTAGTTGATGCCATTCGTAAAGGTGAACCAAAACGTCGCGAATGTTTCGGTCTCTGTCTTCGAAAGAGAATGTGAGCATCCTCTCTTCTTGTGTCATGGAGTCGATAAGGCTGAAGAGCTTATCGAAATTGGTTTTGCTGCTTTGCAGCAGTTGCTCTTTTGTTGTCGGGCGTGCCATAATTTCTTATTTTATAGGTTTGGCTCTTGTCATTTATGTATCGGTTTCCTTTTTCGGAAAAGAGCGGTTTTTGGTTACGATTAAAGACTCTTCCGCATCGGATTATGGCAAAGTTACGTATTATTCCCAATAATTCATTGTTCGGCTGCGCTGTTTTTCTCCCTTTCTTCCTTAAACTGCCTTTTTATGTGCACCGCCTGTATAATGTTATGAAAACACCTAAGGCTGCCAGTATTATAAGTAATGTAATCCCGAATGCCCAATAGTTAACCACTCTCGACTTGGCTGTAAGCATATAATCACCTGCCAAAAGGCGGAAAGCGTTTACTCGCCAGGCAGCCGTATCTTTGTCTATAATCCCGGCATTGGAGGAAATAAGCTTGCCGGGCATGATTAGCTCGAATCGTATATTGTGATAGAAGACATTGATGAAACCGATTCTTTTTTCATACGTTGTCTCTATTTCTTCTTGTTTGGCTTTATAAAGTCGGGAGAAATAGTCTGTTTGGCAGGTTTGATCGAGAAAACCACATATTGCTTCAGGTGCTGTTTTTTCCAACTGATCTACTCCTTCCAGATGCTTTTTGTAAACAACTTCTTTCAGCTTTTCCCATTGATGCGTATATGTGGTATCGTTTTGGGCGAGCGCGAAGTGACGAATGACTTCACTACTGATTTCATAAAGGTTTCGGATATACCATGCCATGAACTTCGATTCGATATGGCTCAAATGCTCGTTTGCTTCCATGCCGTTTAAATTGGTATAGAATGTATTGTCTCCTCGAAGCCATAAAGTTTGTTCCGCTTTGTTCAAATAGTTGTCGAGAGGAACCGGGCCTTTGTCGGGAAGTTCTTTGTAGGTAGCTGTATATGTATAATAGGTATAAAACCATTTGAATCTTTTTTTTAGTTGTTCTTGCGGAACTGCCAATGGATACGCATATTCTTTGTCCTTAGATACGGAAAAGCATTGTCCGTTTACTGCGGAGATTTTTCTATATGCTTTTATATTCAATTTCTCTTGTGCTCCCCAAAAATCGAGTACAATACCGGAATCCAAATCTTCTACTTGCCAATCGGCTCCTGTTTGAAACAGAAATGGATTGTGGAACCCTTCTTTTGTTTGGCGAACCGAATCGGTATGTGTGTACACCTCTCTATACATGCTTCCGTCGCCCGCAATTCGTGAAACCATCCGATAGTGACTGTCGCATGAAACCATAAGGCATAACAATGTAGCTGTGATAAGAATATTCGTTTTCATCTGTCCTCCTGTTTTAAACGGTTTTCTTTTAAAAAGATTTTTTTCTGTGTTTCGCGCAGTTTGTGTTGCTGTGCATATCGCTCCCACAGGTAAGAGTTTTTTTCCACAAGTTTCATTTGTTGCCAATTGGTCGGTAGAGAAATGTCCGGATTGCTTCTCCTGTAGTTTTGTATGCATTGCTTCTCTATATCGAGCGAGAGCGGAGGGAAGCAAACGCCATGGACAAACAGCAATATCAATAGTGTTGCGGCTATGCTCGCTATCCAACTTGCGGTAAGAAAGAGTTTCCGCTTCCTGCTTTTCTCATCTGTGCGGGAAATAGCGTCGGAAATACTTTTTATCAGCTCCTCCGGATTCTTTACCACAGGCTGTCTGTTTCTGATTTCGGACAGCCAGATTTCATATTGTTCTTTTTTCTCTTTCATATGTCCATAGATAGTTGATTCATTTTTTCGCGTATATTTTTCCGAGCCAGATATAAATTGCTTTTTATCTTTTCGGCAGATAGTCCGGTGATAGCTTCTACTTCCTGCACTTCGAGTTCTTCGACGTCGCGCAGAATGAAAATTTGTCTTTGCCGGGGAGGCAACTCGCCGGTGTATCGCAAAATGAGCTCTTTCAATTGTCGGTTGTGGAGGTTTTCCTCGATGTCATCGCCCGATGGCATGTTTGTAACGGAGGCAAAAGAATGTTCCGGTTCTATGGGAAAACGATGGTATGAACGTAAGCGATCATAGCAGGTGTTGGAAGCTATTTTATAGATCCAAGTGGAAAATCGGTATGCTCTGTCGTATGTTTTCAAAGCGAGCCATACTTTTATGAAAGTCTCTTGTACGGCGTCTCTGGCTTCTTCTTCGTTGCAAAGTAACCGGAAAGCAAACCGGAATACCAATGCTTGGTATTTGGCAACCAAACAAGCGAATGCTTTTTTGTCTCCTTTTCTCCCACGGTCTATCAGCTCTTGTATTTTTTCCTGATTCATCGTTTTTTGTTCTTCTCTATTATATGATACGCGGTAAAACGCGACAGGTCGATTGTAGAACGCTCAAATATACGAAATATATAAAAAAACTGCCTCTGTCTTTTTTGACAGGAGGCAGTCTGAAGAAATATAATCGATAGATTTATCTTCTTCTAATGTGCAGAGAAGCGGATTTACTTGATTCTCTTATATCCGTACACGGCTAAATCGCCGAGTTCTTCTTCGATGCGGAGCAATTGATTGTATTTCGCCATACGGTCTGAACGGCTCAGCGAACCGGTCTTGATTTGTCCGCTGTTGGTTGCTACGGCGATATCGGCAATCGTAGCGTCTTCGGTTTCGCCGGAACGGTGCGAAGTGACGGACGTATAGCCGTGGCGGTGAGCCATGTCGATGGCATCCAGCGTTTCTGTCAGCGAACCGATCTGGTTTACTTTGATAAGGATAGAGTTGGCACAACCTTTTTCAATACCCTTTGCCAGGAAGTCCACATTGGTTACGAACAGGTCATCGCCCACCAACTGACAACGGTCGCCGATGCGCTCTGTCAGTTTCTTCCATCCGTCCCAGTCATTTTCGCTCATGCCGTCTTCGATGGAGTCGATGGGATACTTGTTGATCAGTTCTTCAAGGAAGTCGATTTGTTCCTCTGCCGTGCGTTTTTTGCCTTTGGCGCCTTCAAACTTGGTGTAATCGTAGATGCCGTCTTTGTAGAATTCCGAAGAAGCGCAGTCCATACCGATCATGATGTCTTTGCCCGGTTCGTATCCGGCAGCTTTGATAGCGGCGAGAATAGAGTTCAGGGCATCTTCTGTTCCTTCCAGTTCGGGAGCGAAGCCACCTTCATCACCTACGGCCGTACTCAGTCCGCGGTCTTTCAACACTTTCTTCAAGGCATGGAAAACTTCGGCGCCCATTCTCAGCCCTTCTTTGAAAGAAGAAGCGCCTACAGGGCGAATCATAAACTCCTGAAAGGCGATGGGAGCGTCGCTGTGCGAACCTCCGTTGATGATATTCATCATCGGAACAGGCATTACGTATGTGTTCGTTCCGCCGATGTAACGGTAAAGAGGAATGTCCAGATAGTTGGCGGCGGCCTTGGCTACTGCCAAAGATACACCGAGAATGGCGTTGGCTCCCAAGTTCGATTTCGTCGGCGTTCCGTCCAGAGCCAGCATGGCATGGTCGATGGCGCGTTGGTTGAGTGACGACATCCCCGCCAGTTTCGGAGCAATCAGTTTATTCACGTTTTCAACCGCTTTTTGTACGCCTTTTCCGCAATAACGGTCTTTGTCGCCGTCGCGGAGTTCCAGCGCTTCATGTTCACCTGTGGAAGCACCTGAAGGTACAGACGCGCGTCCCATCACACCGCATTCCAACATTACATCCACTTCTACTGTGGGATTGCCTCTCGAATCGAGAATCTCCCGGGCTACAATCTTTTCTATTTTCATCGTTTCTATTGTTTTTAATAAAACTTCTTGCAAAAGTACGGACTAAACAGCGAGGCGCAAATCACTATAAATAGGTATTGTCTTCGTTCGCTTTCATTATATATGGTTAGCCGGCTATATAAATAACGGTAAAAGAGAGTTTTTGTTTTCGTCTTAAAGGTTGCTTTACCACAAAACTGACTTTGAGGCTTGTTTTCGAGCGGTTGATAATTTACGGCGGGTAAAGAAAGGTGTCGCTCTTTTATCAACCCGATTTGCTCCGGGCGCTGTTTTTTTTCGTTGCATTAGTAAAATCAAGACGTTTCCTTAAACAATTCATTCGTCTTTCGTCTGTGTTTTATTCGTCTCCCATTCGGCAGACGAATAAAACACAGACGAAAGACGAATGGGATACGATCGGCAGACGAATAACTTTTACTATAAAAAGAGTAAGCTGTTGCAGTGCGAGGAGCAATGTGTCATTCTTAACGGCAGTATTTCCCATTTACACAAAAGATTTTATAGTGCCAACTTGAAGAAGAACCATTGTTAGTTTTTTCTTTTTAGAAACAACTGTTTGATTGTTAATCCAATAATTATGAAACCTAAAACTATTGTTATTACAATGAAAAAAGTACCATGAAACGTTGTTATAATCCCCAAAAAACTCCAGTATAGGAATAATTTCATAATTCTATGCCAAACATTGTCTTTCATAAGAGTTACTTACTTGTTCCAGAAATAGGCACTATTAACAGATACAGAAATCATCATATATAGTTTTTCTTTTTCTGTATCCGTTAAATTTTCCAACCTCTCTATTTAATATAACTATTTGCAATAAAAATTACTTCATTTATATTGCTAGGATAAGTATTATATATTTCTGTATATAAATCATAATAATTTTTTCGCTTTCAGTTAATAATGTATTAGTACCTTCAAAAAGAGTACTACTTTCAAATGTATTATTAACATAAGAGGTCGAGACTTCATTCATAACATTGTCACATAATTGAGAAAACTGCTCATTTTTTTAATACTGCACTTTCCATTTTCTGATAATCATTAGAAACTACATTTGTAGTAGTTTGAAGGCTTTCTTGTACCAAAAGAGTTTCATTGTCCAGCTGTATTGCCGGATTGGTCGTTGTTGAGCATCTCGTAATGATAGCTGGAGTTTCATTTGTATATTCTAAGATTGAATTATGTAAGCCGCCCATAATATTAATATATTTGAATTTTTCAGGAAAGTTCAATTTAATATAAGTAATCTAGAAGAAAAGTTTGATATAGAGGCTTTATTGGCAACAGCATCAAAAGCAGCAAAAGAAGCACCTGCTCCGCATATAATTCCTCCTACAGCACAGGCAACAACCCCACCTGTACCTCCAGTCGCTATCCCTATTAATCCTGCAATTTCTTTCGTTGCCGAAATACCTGAACCTGCACCCGCAATGTCAGCCCCGGTAACAATTAACGCTTTTTTAAATGAATCCCAGAAACCTCTAGTTGAGACATAATCAGTTGAAGAATGGGGTGCGTTGAGAAGAGAATCATTGAAAGTTTGAAACATTTGAGCAATGCTATTCACTTCAAGTTGAACATTATCCAAAATTGAATGCTCAGAGTTATCACAAGCACAACAAACTGTAATTAAGAGCAATAATAACATTTTCTTTTTATGATGCATAAATTTGAATTAAACAATATAGAAATAAAAGATTTAGTCCTTTATTGATTCAAGTTTCGCAAGTTCAACCTGCTAGTTTTAATTTGCAAATATCGTAGATATGGTTCATCTCATCCGATCTGTTAATCATAACATCATAGATATCCTCATCGACCAAACCGAAGAGGTTTGCCATTGCTATGATCAGTTTTTTGAGTGCTCCTCATATTTTTTCTACTATTGATTAATATTCAAACTTTAATGATACTCGATGCAACAAAAAAATATCATCTACATTGCTACACTTCTTATATAGATCTCGAAAATAGGATTTTTTCTAGAAATTTGCAAGAAAACGTACGTAAATATTTGGTTTTTCTTCCATTTTGATGCTAAATTCTTTATTTCTTTTCTTTGATGTGAAAAAACTGAGCGAAAAATCTGAAACTTCGCGGATTACTTTTTTACAGGACAATTTCTTTTTTATACTTTTGCACCATCTTTTTTTAAAAAAATATCATTTTACGAGGATATTGAAAATATAACCAAGAGGGACAAACAACATGGGAGGTTTTTTCGGAACAGTCTCGAAAAAAAACTGCGTGACTGATTTATTTTACGGCACAGATTATAATTCGCATCTGGGAACCAAGCGGGGAGGACTTGCAACGTATAGTGAGGAACAGGGATTTATCCGCTCCATTCATAATCTGGAAAGTTCGTATTTTCGTTCTAAGTTTGAAGGAGAACTCTCCGAATTTAAAGGGAATGCCGGCATCGGTATCATTAGTGACACAGACGCGCAACCTATCGTTATCAACTCTCATCTGGGACGATTCGCCATTGTTACTGTGGCCAAAATAGCCAATCTTGCGGAACTGGAAGAGGAGTTGCTGAAGAAGAACATGCACTTTGCGGAGCTGAGTATGGGAAATACCAATCCTACGGAACTGGTAGCTTTGCTCATCATTCAGGGGAAAACTTTCGTAGAAGGCATCGAGAATGTTTTCAAGCACATCAAAGGCTCGTGCTCCATGCTTCTACTGACCGAAGACGGCAGCGTGATCGCAGCCCGCGACCGCTTGGGGCGCACGCCCGTCGTAGTCGGAAAGAAAGAAGGGGCGTATGCCGCTTCCAGCGAGTCGACCTGTTTCCCGAATCTCGACTATGAAATAGAGAAGTTTCTGGGACCGGGAGAGATTGTCCGTCTTTATTCCGATCGCGTGGAGCAACTCCGAAAGCCCGGAGAGGAAATGCAGATTTGTTCTTTCCTTTGGGTGTATTACGGCTTTCCTACTTCATGCTATGAAGGAATTAATGTGGAAGAGGTACGTTTCAACAGCGGCGTAAAGATGGGGAAAAAAGACGAATCGGAGGTGGATTGCGCTTGCGGCATTCCCGATTCCGGAGTCGGTATGGCGCTGGGATATGCCGAAGGAAAAGGTATCCCGTATCATCGGGCCATCTCGAAATATACACCTACGTGGCCCCGCAGCTTTACGCCGGGGACTCAGGAACTCCGATCGCTTGTGGCCAAAATGAAACTCATACCGAATCGCTCGATGTTGCAGGGCAAACGTTTGCTGTTTTGCGACGACTCCATCGTTCGGGGAACACAGTTGCACGATAACGTTAAGGTGTTGTACGATTGCGGAGCGAAAGAAATTCACATGCGCATTGCCTGCCCGCCTTTGATATATGCTTGCCCGTTCTTGGGATTTACGGCTTCGAAGAATGCGCTGGAACTGATTACGCGCCGGATAATCAAAGAGCTGGAAGGAGACGAGAACAAAAATCTTGAGAAATATGTAACGACCGATTCACCTGAATATAAAAGAATGGTGGATATTATCGCAGAGCGGTTCGGACTTACTACATTAAAGTTCAATACATTGGAAACTTTGATAGAAGCAATAGGCCTTCCTAAATGCAAAGTATGCACACACTGTTTCGACGGCAGCAGCTACTTTTAGCAAGAGCCCTCATTATAAAAAAAGAGCCGTGAATTGCTTGTCAGTTCACGGCTCTTTTATTAACTTTACGCCATTGTAAAATATTGTAAGCGATTAATTGTTAATTAGTAAATCATATGAAATTAGTAGATAGATTTTTAAAGTATGTAAGCTTCGATACGCAGTCTGACGAGTCGACTGGCGTTACTCCCAGTACGCCCAAGCAAATGGTGTTTGCCGAATATCTGAAAGCCGAACTGGAGTCTTTGGGCCTGGAAGAAATAACGCTGGATGAACACGGCTATCTGTTTGCCACTCTGCCCTCCAACATTGAGAAAGAAGTTCCTGTCATCGGATTTATTTCTCACATGGATACCAGCCCTGACATGACGGGCAAGGATGTTTCTCCGCGCATTGTCGAAAACTATGACGGCACCGATATTCTTCTTTCCGCAGAAGGGAATATCGTTCTTTCTCCTGCGCAGTTCCCCGAATTGCTTGCCCATAAGGGAGAGGATTTGATTGTGACCGATGGCAAAACGCTGCTCGGAGCCGACGATAAAGCGGGAATTGCCGAAATCATATCGGCTATGGAGTTTCTGAAGGAACATCCGGAGATTAAACACGGGAAAATACGTGTCGGTTTTAATCCCGATGAAGAAATCGGTTTGGGTGCGCATAAGTTCGATGTGGAAAAGTTCGGTTGCGAATGGGCGTATACGATGGATGGCGGTGAAGTAGGGGAGTTGGAGTTCGAAAACTTCAATGCCGCCTCTGCTAAAATAGTCTTTCAAGGACGTAACGTACATCCCGGTTATGCAAAAAACAAGATGATCAACTCCATCCGGATCGCCCAGCGTTTCATTGAGATGGTGCCTGCGCAGGAAGCTCCCGAACATACTTCCGGTTATGAAGGATTTTATCATCTCATCGGTGTTCAGGGCGAAGTGGAACAAAGTACGGTAAGTTATATTATCCGCGACCACGACCGTGATAAGTTCGAACATCGCAAGAAAGAAATGGAGCGATTCGTTGCCCGGATCAATGCCGAGTACGGAGAAGCAACGGCTACTCTGGAGATGCGCGACCAGTATTATAATATGCGCGAGAAGATTGAGCCGGTGATGCACATCATCGATGTCGCTTTCGCGGCGATGGAGGCGGTTGGTGTGAGGCCGAACGTGAAACCGATCCGGGGAGGTACGGACGGCGCCCAACTTTCTTTCAAAGGTTTGCCTTGTCCGAATATTTTTGCCGGGGGGCTGAACTTTCACGGGCGCTACGAATTCATTCCCGTGCAAAGCATGGAAAAAGCAATGGCAGTGATCGTGAAAATAGCCGAACTGGTAGCTGCCCGCTGATAGCGAACAATGTAGGACGGGATGCTTTCCGGCGTTTCGGGGCAGCGTTCCGTTTGTTTGCCGGTAATAAAGATACCTGGCAACAATGAGATAAACTTAAAAATCAAAAATTAAAAAACTTAAATCATGAAAATCACTCCGTTTACAGAGAAGCATATTGCGCTCGGCGCAAAAATGCACGAATTTGCAGGCTACAACATGCCTATCGAATATTCCGGTATCATCGACGAACATTTGACGGTTTGTCAGGACGTAGGCGTGTTTGATGTGTCGCATATGGGAGAGTTTTGGGTGAAAGGACCGAATGCGCTGGCTTTCCTGCAGAAGATTACATCGAACGATGTTTCCGCCCTTGCGTCCGGCAAGGTGCAATATACATGTTTCCCCAATGATAAAGGCGGAATCGTAGACGACTTGCTGGTGTACCAGTACGAGCCGGAGAAGTATATGTTGGTGGTGAATGCCGCCAATATCCGGAAAGACTGGGATTGGTGCGTTGCTCATAATACGGAGGGCGCGGAGCTGGAAAACGCTTCGGATCGCATGGCGCAACTTGCTGTGCAGGGTCCTAAGGCAATTCTGGCTTTGCAAAAACTGACGGACGTTGACTTGGCATCCATACCTTATTACACGTTCAAGGTAGTCGAATTTGCCGGAGAGAAGAATGTGATCGTTTCCAATACCGGATATACGGGCGCGGGAGGTTTTGAACTATACTTCTATCCCGATGCTGCCGATAAAATATGGAATGCTGTTTTTGAAGCCGGCGAAGAGTATGGCATAAAACCCGTAGGCTTGGGTTGCCGCGACACATTGCGCCTCGAAATGGGATTCTGTCTGTACGGCAACGATCTGGATGACACCACTTCGCCGATAGAAGCCGGATTGGGTTGGATCACAAAGTTTGTGGAAGGCAAGAATTTTATCAATCGCCCGATGCTGGAGAAACAGAAAGCAGAAGGAGTTGCGCGCAAGCTTGTCGGGTTCGAAATGATCGATCGCGGAATCCCTCGTAAAGATTACGATTTGGTAAATGCCGAAGGGGATAAAATCGGAGTCGTAACCTCCGGAACCATGTCTCCGACCCGGAAAATAGGAATCGGACTGGGCTATGTGAAGCCCGAATACAGTAAGGCGGGAACAGAACTCTGCATTGACCTGCGTGGCCGGAAATTAAAAGTAGTAGTAGTGAAGCCTCCTTTCAGAAAATAAAACTATATGTCTCATTTGCCTGCACTCATAGCCGATCTTGCGCTGATCTTAATATGCGCAGGGGTCATGACATTGCTGTTTAAAAAGTTGAAACAACCCTTGGTGTTGGGGTACGTGGTCGCTGGTTTTCTGGCAAGTCCTCATATGCCTTTTACGCCTTCAGTAATGGATACTGCGAATATCAAGATATGGGCGGATATCGGTGTTATATTTTTGCTGTTCGCTCTCGGTCTGGAGTTTAGTTTTAAAAAGATTGTCAAAGTAGGCGGCTCTGCTATCATAGCCGCCTGTACGATTATCTTCTGCATGATTTTTCTGGGTATCGGTGTGGGAATGGGCTTTGGTTGGCATCGCATGGATTGTCTTTTTCTGGGCGGCATGATTGCGATGTCTTCCACTACTATTATATACAAGGCCTTTGATGATTTGGGATTGAGAAAAAAGCAGTTTACGGGGCTTGTTCTGGGGATTCTGATTTTGGAAGATATTCTGGCTATCGTTTTGATGGTGATGCTTTCTACAATGGCGGCCAGCCAACATTTTGAAGGTACTGAAATGCTGGAAAGTGTTGCAAAACTGGTATTTTTCCTTATATTATGGTTTGTTGTTGGCATTTATCTTATTCCTTTACTCTTAAGGCGTGCCAGAAAGCTGATGAGTGAGGAGACTCTGCTGATTACATCGTTGGCGCTTTGCTTCGGTATGGTGGTGTTGGCTGCACATACCGGATTCTCTGCAGCCTTCGGGGCGTTCATCATGGGGTCTATTTTGGCCGAAACGATTGAAGCGGAGTCTATCGAACGGTTGGTAAAGCCCGTGAAAGATCTTTTCGGCGCTATTTTCTTTGTTTCTGTTGGAATGATGGTAGATCCGGAAATGATCATAAAATATGCGTTACCTATTTTTGTGATAACTGTTGCAGTGATTCTGGGACAAGCCATCTTCGGAACGTTGGGAGTAATTTTATCAGGGAAGCCTCTGAAGACAGCTATGCAGTGCGGCTTCAGTTTAACCCAGATCGGGGAGTTTGCTTTTATTATTGCTTCTCTTGGGGTTTCTTTACAAGTAACGAGTGACTTTCTGTATCCTGTGGTAGTTGCAGTTTCTGTCATTACCACATTTCTTACTCCATACATGATTCGTATAGCCGATCCGGTCTCTACTTTCATTGATACCCATTTGCCGGTATCTTGGCAAAGAATGTTGAAGCGTTACTCTCCAGGGGCGCAAACCGTACTCAATCATGAAAGTCTGTGGAAAAGCTTGCTCTTGGCGATGACACGTATTACGGTGGTTTATTCCATTGTCAGCATTTCCATTATTACCCTTTCTTTCCGTTTTGTTATTCCATTGTTTAAGAATAGCTTACCTCACTTTTGGGCTTCGCTCTTGGGAGCATTTTTTATTATTCTTTGTATTTCGCCTTTCCTGCGTGCCATTATGGTAAAGAAAAACCGTTCGGTCGAGTTTACGACTTTGTGGCATGACAATCGGGCCAATCGGGCGCCTCTTATCGCTACCATTGTTATTAGGGTGGTGATAGCAGCTTTGTTTGTCGCTTTTGTCATAGCAGGTCTGTTTAAGGCATCTGTCGGGTTGATGATCGGTGTTACCGTACTGGCGGTTTTGCTTATGATATGGTCGAGGCAGTTGAAAAAGCAGTCTATATTGATTGAACGGCGATTTTTCCAGAATCTGCGTTCCAGAGAGATACGCGCCGAATATTTAGGAGAAAAGAAGCCGGCTTACGCAGGACACTTACTGTCGCACGATCTGCATCTGGCAGATATGGAAATACCGGGTGAATCGCCTTGGGCGGGGAAAATGCTGACAGACTTGAATTTGGGTAAGAAATACGGTATTCATATTGTTTCAATACTTCGTGGAAAAAGGAGAATAAATATTCCGGGAGGCTCGGTTCGCCTTTTCCCTTTCGATAAAATCCAAGTGATAGGTACCGACGAATTGCTAAATGTATTTAGCGAAGCGATGTCTCGCGGGGCGGCCATCGATACTGATGTGTATGAAAAAAGTGAAATGGTGTTGAAGCAGCTTTTAATTGACGAAAACTCCATTTTCTTGGGTAAAACTGTTCGGAATTCGGGGATACGCGATAAGTTCCGTTGTTTGGTTGCCGGCGTGGAAAGTGAGGACGGAGTACTTATGAGCCCCGACGTAAACGCTCCCTTCGAGCGAGGCGATGTGGTTTGGGTAGTGGGTGAAAAAGAAGATATATATAGGTTATTCTTGCACAAATAAGGGAGAATCCGTTAGAATTTATACAGAATAAAAAATAAGACTGTTGATTTTCCGCATATTGATTTCTTACTCGATGTCGACAGAATATCGATCTGTCTTGAACGTTTTGCAGCGCAATCCGGAGAGGTTCAAGAACAGCCTGTAAACTTCCGGAGGGGATGTTTCTCCGATATATCTTTCTGATATCTTTTTGGAATGTTTGATGATGGACGAACTATGGCTGGAAAATGCGGATTATCGTATTCTCTTGGAGAAATGGGATGTACTACCCCGGTTACCGGAGCCGATTGTTCGGTTATTCATCGAAATCAAAGTCGAAATCGAATTCGTCCATAAATTCCGGTGTCGTGAACTCGTCCAGGCTGCGGCGGTCTTTCTTAGTCGGTCGTCCGGTTCCTCGTGCGCGATCAACGAATCCGCTGATCTTACTCATTTCCAACAATTCGTATTGATCGGGTGTGGTGACGTTTTCCATCATTTCGGGCACAAGTTTGGCGCCAACCCTTTTTTCAATGGGCTGTAATACTTTAAACGAATAGGTTACAGGCGGTTTCCTGACTTGGATAATATCGCCGGGTTTAATCATCCGCGAAGGTTTGATTTGCGATCCGTTCATTGAAACACGTCCTTTTTTACATGCTTCGGCGGCAATGGTGCGCGTTTTGAAAATGCGTACCGCCCACATCCATTTGTCAATTCTTGCTTCTGCCATCTCTTGGTTAAAATGATTAAAGACTCTTACAGTAGGTTGTCTGATAGAGCGTCTCCGTTATTTTTTGCGGGCTCTTGTCCTCCTGCTCGAATGTCCCCGAAACCCCTTATCGAGGTCTGTCATTATTTCTTGTTAAATTGGTTCATCGTGATGTTTATGCCGGCCAGACAAAAGCTCTTGATGATTTCTCCGGCTTCTGCCAGCCTTTCATCCATTATCTTCCGGTCCTCATCGCTGAAATGTCCCAGTACATAATCCACTTGTCCGCCCTTGAGAAAACCATTCCCGATACCGAAGCGCAACCGGGCATAATTTTGAGTACCTAAGGTCGCTGCAATATGTTTCAGGCCGTTGTGCCCGGCATCGCTTCCTTTTCCTTTAAGCCGGAGAGAGCCGAAGGGCAACGCTATGTCGTCTACCACGACCAGCACGTTCTCCAAAGGAATATTTTCTTTCTGCATCCAGTAACGAAGTGCCAAGCCACTCAGGTTCATAAAGGTAGAGGGTTTAAGAAGGATGAGCAGTCGGCCTTTGATTGAAAAGGAAGTTGTGAATCCGTATCGTTTGTCAACGAAAGGAGCAGCATTGTTGGCTTTCGCTAATGCGTCCACCGTCATAAAACCTATGTTGTGGCGAGTCTCATGATACTCGGGGCCAATATTTCCCAGTCCTACAATCAGATATTTGATCATTAGTCTTTTGCTGTTTATTCGGGATAAAGAAAAAACGCAAATCAATGCAGACTAATGCAGAATAAACATCTGCTTTAATCTGCATCGATTTGCGTCTTACTATGATTTTTACAAGAATTCTCTCAGATTACTTGCTTGCAGCGGCTGCGGCTCCTCTTGCTGCACGAGTCAGCTTAACGGCACATACTACCGCGTCTTTTGCGCTCATCAGTTCCAAGCCTTCGAAGCTCAGTTCGCCCACTTTGATGGTTTTACCCAGTCCCAGGTGAGAAACGTTGATTGTCAACTTCTCAGGAATTGCTTTGTATGGAGCCTTCACTTTGATTTTGCGCATTTGCAAAGCCAATTTACCACCGGCTTTCACACCTTCTGCCAAACCTTCCAATTGTACGGGCACTTCAATGACGATAGGCTTAACTTCGTCGATTTGATAGAAGTCTACGTGCAGAATGTTGTCTTTTACAGGATGGAATTGAATGTCTTTCAGAATGGCGTTTACCTTTTCGCCGTCGATATCCAAGTTTACGACATAGATGTGCGGAGTGTAAACCAGATTGCGAAGCCCTTCGTTGGCTACTGTGAAATGAACGGTTTCTCCCTTCCCGTAAAGTACGCAAGGTACACCGCCGTTTTTACGAATTTCCTTCAAAGCTCTTGCTTGTTCCGAAGAGCGTTCTGCAATAGCTCTTGCAGTTCCTTTTACTTCAATAGATTTCATTTCTAATTTTTTTGTGTTACTCTAAATTAAGTTAGTTTGCTTAATTCACCATCACACGATGTGGATTATCACACGATGTGCAAAAAGCGGTGCAAAAATACGGCTTCTTTTTGAAATATCAAAGGATAGGCGTTTTAAAAGTCGATATCGATCTTTATTTCATTGTCAAGTTCTCCACTCTGTACCTCTTTTTTCGGACTTTCTGCTATCTCTTCTTCTCCTTCTTGTCGAAGATTGATGAATTCGATAACCTCTGCCAAACCGGACATGAACTTCGAGAAATCTTCTTTATATAAGAAAATCTTGTGTTTTTCGAAGCTTACCTGTGACTCGTCACCTTCTCCCGTCACTATCTTCTTACTCTCAGTAATAGCCAGAAACATTTCATCTTTGCGATTCTTCTTTACATCAAGATAATAAATACGTTTCCCGGCTTTAATAGACTTGGAAAAAACAATCTCCTTGTCGTTCATGTCAGCATTCATTTTCTTTTTTAAATCTTCCATAAATTTCGGTCCGTTTATAATCGGCCTCAAAATTGGATATTTTTTTTAAACTGTCAAAAGAAAACGGGTAGAGAATGAAACGCAGCATTAAAAAAATGTGATTTCATAATGGAAAATCACTAAAAATATCTACTTTTGCAGTTCAAAATAACAGTATTAATTGAATTATGATCAACAGAGTTCTTATTCGTCTTAAAATTATACAGATTGTATATGCCTATTATCAGAATGGTAGCAAAAATTTAGACTCAGCGGAGAAGGAGTTATTCTTCAGCCTTTCGAAGGCATACGACCTTTATAATTATTTGCTTATGCTGATGATAGCATTGACGGAGTACGCACAGAAACGCATAGATGCGGCAAAAGCTAAATTAGCACCCACCAAAGAAGAACTGCATCCCAATACGAGGTTTGTCGATAACAAATTTGTTGCACAGTTAGAAGTCAATAAACAACTGATCGAGTTTGTCAACAGCCAGAAGAGGACGTGGACAAACGATCAGGGGTTTATCAAGGAACTTTATGAGAAAATAGTGGAGACGGATGTGTATAAGGAATATATGGCTTCGGACGACCATTCTTATGAAGTCGACCGCGAACTGTGGAGAAAGCTCTATAAAACCTGTATTTTCAATAATGAATCTCTTGACCAGTTGTTGGAAGACCAAAGCTTATACTGGAATGACGATAAAGAAATTGTGGATACGTTTGTGCTAAAAACAATCAAACGTTTCGACCCTAAAAACGGCGCCGATCAGGAGTTGCTTCCGGAATTTAAGGATGAAGAAGATCAAGAGTTCGCACGCCGTTTGTTTCGCCGTACTTTGTTGAATTCCGACTATTACCGCCATCTTATCAGCGAGAATACGAAGAACTGGGACTTAGACCGTATCGCTTTTATGGATATTGTCATTATGCAGACAGCTTTGGCGGAAATATTGAGTTTCCCCAATATCCCCGTCAGCGTTTCGTTGAATGAGTATGTGGAGATTGCCAAACTTTACAGCACATTGAAGAGCGGCAGTTTTATCAATGGCACTCTGGACGGAATAGTTAATCAATTGAAAAAAGAGGGAAAGTTAATCAAAAACTGATACCTTTGTTTATATAATAGAAACTAAAACTGATAATTTATGAACTTATTGATCGTCTTAATGCAAGCTCCTGCCGGAGCAGGAGGTGGAAGCATGATGTGGATTATGCTGATAGCCATGTTTGTTATCATGTATTTTTTTATGATCCGTCCTCAAAATAAGAAGCAGAAAGAAATAGCGAATTTCCGTAAGGCCCTTCAGGTGAATCAGCAGGTGATTACTGCCGGCGGAATTCATGGTATCATCAAGGAAATTACCGATGACTATGTGGTGCTTGAAATAGCTTCGAATGTAAAGATCAAGATAGACAAGAATTCTATTTTCGCTGATGCTTCGGCTGTCAACACTCAGTCTAAGTAATCTCTCTCTTGTAAATAAAAGCCTATGTTCGATCGTAGGAAAATAAAGTATTTGTATTTAAAAACATCCAGAAAAATTAAGGATTTCCTGCTTAGCGACGCAAGTGGGGAGTTCTTAATTTTTTTGTTTTTCTTCTTGATAGCATCCGCGTTTTGGCTGATTCAAACTTTGAATAATGATTACGAAAAGGAGTTTTCTATCCCTATTCAGATGAAAAACGTGCCGAACGATGTCGTGCTGACCTCCGAGCCTTCTTCCGAACTTCGCATAAAGTTGAGAGACAAAGGGACGGTGCTTTTGAATTATATGCTGGGGCAGAGTTTTTTCCCCATAAATCTGAATTTTCAGGATTATAAAATGCGTAACAACCATATTAAGATTTATGCGTCTGAATTTGAAAAGAAAATACTCAATCAATTGGCTGTTTCTACAAAAGTACTTTCGATAAAACCCGATACGCTGGATTATATTTATTCGGTAGGCAAGGCTAAACTGGTGCCGGTTCGCTTCCGCGGGAAAGTGACGGCAGGAGTTCAACATTATATTTCCGATACGATTTATAATCCCGATTCGGTGTCGGTCTATGCACCTGTGGAAGTGTTGGATACCATTACGGCAGCTTATACGCGGGAGGACGAGATCGAGAATATCTCGGATACCACCAGTCGCAAGCTCTCATTGGCGCCTGTGAAAGGGGCTAAGTTTATTCCCGGTACGGTTGAAGTGACGTTTCCGGTGGATATGTACACCGAAAAAACGGTTGAAGTGCCTTTGCGCGGAGTAAACTTCCCTGCCGACAAAGTGTTCCGTGCCTTCCCGTCGAAGGTTCAAGTTACTTTCCAAGTCGGTTTGAAACGTTTTCGGAGTATCGACTCTACCGACTTTATGATTAATGTTTCTTACGAGGATTTGTTGAATTCGGGTTCAGATAAATATAAAGTGAAGTTGAAATCGTATCCGGAAGGAATCGCTCAAATCCGTATCGTACCCGAACAAGTTGATTTCCTGATCGAACAACTCTCTTCCGATGGTTACTAAAATAGGACTTACAGGTGGCATCGGCAGTGGAAAGAGTGTGGTTTCCCGATTGCTAAGAATAATGGGAATTCCTGTGTATGATTCGGATACGGAAGCGAAGCGGATTATTGCTACAGACCATACCGTTCATCGGCAATTATCAGAATTGATCGGTCAGGATATTCTTCGAAACGGAGAATTGAACCGTTCTTTGTTGGCATCTTATTTATTCGCAAAACCGAATCATGCCGAAGGAGTGAACCGCATTGTTCATCCTCGCGTGAAGGAAGATTTCATCAGGTGGGCTTCTTCATACGAAGGTGAAAAAACTGTTGTCGCTATGGAAGCAGCCATTCTTCTGGAAGCCGGTTTTAAGAGCGAAGTGGATTTTGTGGTGATGGTGTATGCTCCGCCGGAAGCAAGGATTGCGCGCGCCATGAAACGCGACGGATTGTCCCGAGAGCAGGTCGTCGCCCGTATCGATTCGCAGATGTGCGATGAACTCAAGAGGAAGCAGGCGGATTTCGTGATAACGAATGATGGTGAGACCCCTCTCATACCGCAGGTTTTGGAGCTTATTTCTTTGCTATCTGAAAATAATCATTACCTTTGCTCCGCAAAAAAATAAATAATAAACAAAAAGGAATATACTATGTTGAAGACTATCTTGTCTATCTCGGGCAAACCGGGATTATACAAACTTGTTTCGCAAGGAAAAAATATGTTGATTGTCGAATCGATCAGCGCAGATAAAAAACGATTTCCCGCTTACGGGACTGAAAAAATTATCTCTTTGGCGGATATAGCCATGTATACCACTACGGAGGAAGTTCCTTTGGCCAATGTGTTGAGCGCCATGAAGGAGAAAGAAAACGGAGCTGTGGCTTCTGTCGACCAGAAGAAAGCCACTTCGGAGCAGCTGCGCGAATATTTGGCGGAAGTATTGCCCGATTTCGATCGTGACCGGGTGTACACGGGAGATATCAAAAAGCTGATATCGTGGTACAATATTTTGGTTACCAACGGTATTACCGATTTCGAACTGAAAGAAAAAGAAGAGTCTGCTCCTGAAGAGGAAGCGGCAGAGTAAGGCGGGAGGTGCTGAGATTTCCCGTATCGTTTTTTATCTTTCTCATTGCGGGAAGAAATATCTTCTCTTTCGTATCAACAACTGCGAGGCGTGTCCATAGAGGTGGGCGCGCCTCGTCTGTATGTATATCTTTGAAAATCCGTTTTACCGGACACACTGACCGGAACACTGTCCTCATATCTGCAAAATCCAAGATACTTGTTTCTTAAACGTATCTCCTTGTCTTACAGCCGTTCCTTTCGTAAGTCTGAAAAAGTACGTTTCAACGTCTCCGGTCGTCTTTACCAATCACCTTATAACTTATCATCATCATTGAAAAGTGTGTTGTTGGTTTTTCTTTTTAGAAACAACTGTTTTATTGTTAACCCAATAATTATGAGTCCTAAAACGATTGTGATCAGAATGAAAAAAGTGCCATGAAACGTTGTTACAATCCCGAAAAAACTCCAGTATAGGAATAATTTCATAATTTTATGCCAAGCATTGTTTTTCATAATTACTTGTTCCGGAAATGAGTATTATTGACAGATACGGAAATCATCATATCTTATTTTTTCGTTTTCTGTTAATGATGTATCAGTATTTTCACATAAAAGCAGTATTCTCAAGTCTGTTGTGAACATCTCAACAGGTCTTAAAATTAGAACTTTTTTTAGAAGTATGCAAGAAAGGAAATATAAATATTGGGGGCTCCAAATTTGATGGTCAATTATTTATCTCTTTGTTTGTTGCTGATAGAGCCTTTGTTTGTTGCTGATAGAGCCTTTGTTTGGTGCTAATAGAGCCTTTGTTTGCTGCTAATAGAGCTTTTGTTTTCCACTGATAGAGCCTTTGTTTGGTGCTGATAGAGCTTTTGTTTGGTGCTGATAGAGCTTTTGTTTGCTGCTGATAGAGCCTTTGTTTCTTACTGATGGAGATTTTGTCTGCTGCTAATAGAGCTTTTGTTTGCTGCTGATGGAGATTTTGTTTTCCACTGATGAAGCTTTAGTTTCCCACTGGGGAAACTTTTGTTTCCCGCTGATGAAACTTTTGTTTCCCCACGGGGAAACTTTGGTTTCCCACCGATGAAACAAAACGAACTATGAAAGTTCCGTTTCTGACGGCTATGGTTCCGTTCGAATTCGCATATTGTTATCGGAAAATAGGGGAATAAAAGAGTTGGAGAAGATGAAGCGGCGTGAATATGCAGAGAGTTTTTTTGAACAGTTCTCTTATTGAACTCTCGCTGCATGGCGACCGTCTGATTTCACTAAAGTTTGTGGAGCGTATCGGACTCGAACCGATCACCTTAACACTGCCAGTGTTACGCTCTAGCCAGATGAGCTAACGCCCCTTTTCTTTTTTGATGGCGCAAATATAATGCTATATTCTGAAATATTTGCTATGTTTGCGAAAATAAAATTTCAAAAAAGTAGAAATGTTGATTTATAATACGACTTTTCAGGTGGAAGATGATGCGCACGATAATTTCCTGATTTGGATAAAAGAGAGTTATATACCTGAAATAGAGGCTCACGGAGCGTTGAAGAGTCCCCGCCTTTGCCGGATATTGAGCCATCGTGACGAAGGAAGCAGTTATTCTCTTCAATGGGAAGTGGAAAACAGCGGATTGCTGCATCGCTGGCATTTGGAGCAGGGAGCGCGTTTGAACGGCGAACTGACGAAGATTTTTAAAGATAAGGTGATAGGGTTTCCTACATTAATGGAGGTGGTAGAGTGATTCAGCCGGTAAAAGAAAAGATAATTTTGGGGATTGACCCGGGCACCACAATCATGGGTTACGGGGTGCTGAGAGTGACAGGGACAAAACCCGAAATGATTGCAATGGGAGTCATCGACTTGCGTAAGTTTGCCAATCATTATCTCAAGTTGCGGCACATCCACGAGCGCGTGTTGAGCATTATCGAAAGTTATCTGCCCGACGAACTGGCTATCGAAGCTCCTTTCTTCGGAAAGAATGTGCAGTCGATGTTGAAGCTGGGACGGGCGCAAGGCGTAGCGATGGCGGTGGCTTTGAGCCGCGACATCCCCATAGCCGAATACGCGCCGCTGAAGATTAAGATGGCGATTACCGGAAACGGACAGGCATCGAAAGAGCAAGTGGCGGATATGTTGCAACGGATGTTGCATTTGCCGAAGGCGGATATGCCCGCTTTTACGGATGCCACCGATGCGTTGGCGGCTGCTTATTGTCACTTCCTGCAAATGGGGCGGCCGGTTGTGGAAAAAGGTTACCATGGATGGAAGGACTTTATTGCGAAGAATCCCGACCGGGTGAAGTGAACCTGCCGATGGAGCGGGCGGACAAGATGATTTTCGGGCATGAACGGTTGGGGCGAGGCCGATGGACGGGATAGGCAATAGACAAAGACTCATCAGAAACAGAAAGAGAGTGTGGAAATGAAGAAAGGAACAAATTATTTAGCGATATTGGGAGTGACTATGGCGACGACGATAATGAGTTGTTCTCCTGCGAAAAAGGAGTATGATTCTTACGAACTTTACCCGGTTCGTGCGGGAAGCCTCATCGAGATGGAGTATACGCCGGCACAAACCGATTTCACGCTTTGGGCGCCTACGGCGGACGAAGTACGGGTGATGCTGTACGAGGCGGGCGAAGGCGGACATGCTTTTCAGACGGTGAAGATGCAACCGCAAGCGGATGGCACTTGGCAGGCAAGGGTGAACAGCGACTTGATGGGGAAATTCTATACGTTTAACGTGAAGATAAAGGATAAGTGGCAGGGCGATACTCCGGGCATCAATGCGAGGGCTGTGGGAGTAAACGGCAAACGCGCGGCTATTATCGACCTCCGGACTACCAATCCCGAAGGATGGGAAGCCGACCGCCGTCCTTTGCTGAAGTCTCCTGCGGATATGATTATCTATGAGATGCACCATCGCGACTTTTCCATCGATTCCACTTCGGGAATTAAGCATCGGGGAAAATATTTGGCTCTGACCGAGCGCGGAACAACCAATCCCGACGGTCTGTCTACCGGTATCGACCATCTGAAGGAGCTGGGAGTCACGCACGTTCATCTGCTCCCTTCGTTCGATTATGCGTCTATCGATGAAAGCAAGACGGAGGACAACCGGTATAACTGGGGGTATGACCCGCAAAACTACAATGTGCCCGAAGGTTCTTATTCGACCGATCCGTACCGTCCCGAAGTTCGCATTAAAGAGTTCAAGCAAATGGTGCAGTCGTTGCACAAGGCCGGTATCGGAGTGATTATGGATGTGGTATATAACCATACGTTCAATACGGCCGAAAGTAACTTTGAGCGTACGGTGCCGGGCTATTTCTACCGGCATAAAAAGGACGGAAAGCCGGCAAACGGTTCGGGCTGCGGCAACGAGACTGCCAGCGAGCGGCCTATGATGCGCAAGTTCATGATAGAATCCGTGCTTTATTGGATAAACGAGTATCACATTGACGGCTTCCGGTTCGACTTGATGGGGATTCACGACATCGAGACGATGAACGAAATACGCAAGGCGGTCGATGCCGTCGACCCTGCGATTTGTATCTACGGCGAAGGATGGGCGGCGGAAACTCCGGAGTATCCCGCAGACTCTTTGGCTATGAAGAGTAATGTCTCCCGCATGCCGGGTATCGCGGTCTTTTCCGATGAATTGCGCGATGGCTTGTGCGGTCCCATCGGCGACAAGCATAAAGGAGCATTCCTTGCCGGACTTCCGGGAGGGGAGATGAGCGTCAAGTTCGGTATTGCAGGCGCCGTTCGGCATCCGCAGGTAGACTGCAACGCGGTGAACTACAGCCGTGAAGCATGGGCGGAGCAGCCTGTACAGATGATCGGTTATGTTTCGTGTCACGACGGACTGTGCCTGACCGATCGGCTGAAGGCGACGATGCCCGATATCAGCCTCGAACAGTTGGCCCGTTTGGATAAACTGGCCCAGACAGTCGTATTTACGTCGCAAGGCATTCCTTTTATTTATGCCGGAGAAGAGGTGATGCGCGACAAACAGGGGGTGGAAAACAGTTATAAAAGCCCCGATGCGGTAAACGCCATCGACTGGAGGCGCAAGACTGTCCATGAAGATGTATATACTTATTATAAACGGCTGATCGAGCTGCGAAAGTCTCACTCGGCTTTCCGTATGGGTGATGCCGAGAAGGTGCGGAAACATCTGGAGTTCCTTCCGGTCGAGGGAAGCAACTTGATTGCTTTCCGCCTCAAAGAACATGCGAACGGAGACTCGTGGAAGGAGATTGTGGTAGCCTTCAATGCGCGCGATTCTTTTGCGGAAGTGGAGGTTCCCGCAGGAAAGTATACCGTTGTTTGCAGGGATGGCACGATCGATCTTCGCGGATTGGGCGTTTTCAACGGGGAGAAGATAAGCATCCCGCCGCGATCGGCTTGGATTATGTACAGATGACTTTATTTCAAAAACAGTTAACCATATAAATTTAGTGAAGTTATGAAGTTTTTTATCGACACAGCCAACTTGGAGCAAATCAGAGAGGCATACGACCTCGGAGTATTGGACGGAGTGACCACCAACCCTTCGTTGATGGCTAAAGAAGGAATCAAGGGCGTTCAGAATCAACGCGATCATTATGTGAAGATCTGCGAGATTGTGAAAGGCGACGTCAGCGCGGAAGTCATTGCCACCGATTATGAAGGCATGATTCGCGAGGGAGAGGAACTTGCTGCCCTCAATCCGCATATCGTAGTCAAGGTTCCCTGTATTGCCGATGGTATTAAAGCTATCAAGCACTTTACGGCGAAAGGTATTCGGACCAATTGCACGTTGGTATTCTCCAAAGGTCAGGCTTTGCTTGCCGCAAAAGCCGGAGCCACTTATGTTTCGCCTTTCGTCGGCCGGTTGGACGACATCTCTGAGGATGGCATCGCATTGGTTGCGGATATCGTAGAGATGTACCGTTATTACGGATACGAGACGCAGGTGCTGGCAGCTTCCATTCGTCACACGAAGCATATCGTGGAGTGTGTGGAGGTGGGAGCCGATGTGGCTACTTGTCCGCTAAGTGCAATCAAGGGTCTGCTGAATCATCCGTTGACGGATTCCGGACTGAAGAAGTTTTTGGAAGACTATAAGAAAGTGAACGGATAAGACGGTTGCTTTTTTACAGCGTCTTTATTCAAAACATCGGCATCGAAGAGCCGGCAGACTGGGAAAAAAGAGATTCGATATGTCGAATGCGGATTCCCGGCGCGTTTGTTCTTCGATGCCGATATTTCTTTTTTTGATGCCGTAGAAAAGGGCTTTTCTTACATCTTCGGCAAAGTTACGTGGAAGTGCGGATTAGGCGTGTGTTGTTCGAAAACAATCTTTATCATTTTCTTTACCATTTTCGGATACCGCGCGGCCACATCGGAATCTTCGTGGATGTCTGTAGCCAAGTTGTAAAGCGAAGGCTTGCCTTTCTTTACCAATAATTTCCAATCACCCATCCTGACGGCTATCTGATCTGTTTCGTTGAATTCCCAATACAGAAAGTCGTGTTTCTTCTGCTTTTTCTTTCCTTGCAAGGTCGGTGCGAAAGAGATGCCGTCGAAGTATGTCTTTCCGCCTTTTTTGTTTGCGTACTTCTTTTGATAATCTTTCACTCCCGCCAATTCGCAGAATGTGGGCATCAGGTCGTAGAAAGCACAGATATGGTCGTTTACCGTGCCTTCGGGCACACGTCCCGGCCAGCGGGCAATGAAAGGAACACGGATACCTCCTTCGTGGCATTGGCGTTTAAGTCCTCTCAGCTTGCCGTCTCTGCCGAAGAACTCCGGATCGGCTCCTCCTTCTTCATGAGGTCCGTTATCGCTCGAAAAGATAACCAATGTGTTTTCATCCAACCCTTTTTCTTTCAGCTTTTTCAATACTTCGCCTACGTAATAATCGAGGCGGGTAATCATTCCGGCGAATTGCGCATGCGTATGCGTGACGGCGTGGTATCTCGAGGCTTCGGCTCCTTTAAAGTCCTTGTCCGGATGGAACTTCGCTTTATATTCGTTCAGAATGGAGTCTTCCGGTTGCACCAGCTCCGCATGGGGTAAGGTGTAAGTAAATATGCCGAAAAACGGTTGTTCGCCGTTTTGGCTGTCCAACCACTCCAAGGCTTTTTGGTGGATCAGGTCCGCCGAATATTGCGTACGTTTGAAATAATCGGGACCCGTCATCGGATAACGGATGTTTTCATCCATTACAACACGAACCACACCCGTATCGCCCAGAGCTTTGCTGTATCTGTTCAGAAAATTGGGATAATAGGAGTGAGCCTGAAACTGGCAGATGTATCCGTAATACTCGTCGATTCCCCGTTTGTCGGGAGTGGAGACAGAACCTTCGTAGCCTCCTGCCCATTTGCCGAACATCCCGGTGGTATATCCGTTGTCTTTCATGATTTCGGGTAACACGATGTGATCGGGGTCGTAGGGGTGTTGCCCCACTACAGCGTATTCTTTGTTTTCACCATACATTACGGTAGGTGAGTTCGTCCAATACTCCTTGTTGCCTCTCACTTCGCAATGACCGATGTGTTGCCCTGTCATGAAAGCTGCCCGTGATGGCGCGCTGACCGGGCTTCCGGCATAAGCCTGGGTGAATAGCATCCCTTCTTTTGCCATGTTGTCCAAATGCGGTGTCCGGATGAATGGTTGTCCGTAACACCCCAAGTCTCCGTAACCCATGTCGTCGCAAAGAATAAAAATGATGTTGGGTTTCTCTTTGGTTTGTCCGTAGGCGAAGAGCGATGAGAGAAGCAGCGTGCTTCCCGTAAGACAGATTGATTGGTAATTCATGTTATTTGTGTTTTTAAAGTGTGATTCCTTTTCAGGTTGTCTGCGACAAAAATACGATTCTCCGTTGAATTATTCACAACCTTGGCGGGTTATTTACTTTTTCTTTGCTCGAAAGGGTATGAATTTTAAATATAAATGGTTTTCTTTGTAAGAAATATGGTGAAATCGTAAAAAAAGACAAAAGAATGATTACCGAAGATTTGCAAAAGTTATATCAAACATACACGGGCGCGTCTGCCGAAACCATCACCGAGTTGCCCTCGTCCGGCTCCAACCGTCGCTACTTCCGCCTGAAAGGCGACCGTACGCTGATCGGGGTTTATGGAACCTCTATCGAAGAGAACGACTCTTTTCTGTATATGGCAGACCATTTTCGTAAGGCGGGCATCCCTGTCCCTGAGGTCTATTGCATGTCGGACGACAAGTTCTGCTATCTGCAAGAAGACTTGGGCGATGTGTTGCTTTTCAACGCTATCGAAAAAGGGCGTCTGACCAGTGTTTTCTCCGAAGAAGAGAAAGAAATGCTGCGTAAAACCGTTCGCCTCCTTCCTGTCATCCAGTTTGTCGGGGCCGATGGTTTCGACTTTTCCCGTTGCTATCCTCAGCCGGAATTCAACCAACGTTCCATTCTGTGGGATTTGAATTATTTCAAATACTGTTTCCTCAAGGCTACCGGGATGGAGTTTCAGGAAGACAGGCTCGAAGACGACTTTCAGAAGATGAGCGATGTGCTGTTGCGCAGTTCTTCCGCCACATTCATGTATCGCGACTTTCAAAGCCGAAACGTGATGTTGAGGGAAGGAGAGCCTTGGCTCATCGACTTTCAGGGAGGGCGCAAAGGGCCGTTTTATTATGATGTAGCCTCTTTTTTGTGGCAGGCCAAGGCACGTTATCCCGAAAGTCTCCGTCGTGAATTGTTGGAAGAATATCTGGAAGCGCTGCGTAAATATAAACCGATCGATGAGGCCTATTTTTACAGTCAGCTCCGTCATTTTGTCCTTTTCCGTACATTGCAGGTGTTGGGAGCTTACGGCTTTAGAGGGTATTTCGAGAAGAAGCCCCACTTTATTCAGAGTGTGCCATACGCTATCGAGAATTTGCGGGAACTGTTGAAAGAGGAGTATCCCGAATATCCTTACCTTTGCCGGGTGCTTAGGGAACTGACCTGGCTGAAACAGTTTACCGATGATTTAAAGAAACGCCAGCTTACGGTAAGAGTGATGAGCTTTGCTTACAAAAAGGGGATTCCGAACGATCCCACAGGCAACGGCGGAGGCTTTGTGTTCGATTGTCGCGCGGTGAACAATCCCGGCAAGTATGAACGCTACAAACCGTTTACCGGTTTGGACGAGCCTGTTATCCGCTTTCTCGAAGAAGACGGAGAGATTGTCGGCTTCCTCGAACACGCTTGTGCACTGGTCGACGCTTCGGTAAAACGCTACATGGAGCGCGGATTTACACATCTTTCCATTTGCTTCGGTTGCACGGGCGGACAGCACCGTTCTGTATATTCTGCCCAACATTTGGCGGAACATCTGAACCGTAAATTCGGGGTGAAGGTGGAACTGATGCATCGTGAGCAGAATATAGAACAAACTTTTGAAGCCGCCGTCTGATTATGAAAGCCATGATTTTTGCCGCCGGCATGGGAACGCGGCTTAAACCGCTCACGAATACGATGCCCAAGGCGCTTGTTCCTGTTGCCGGTCGCCCTATGCTCGAACATGTTATCTTAAAACTGAAAGCGGCGGGTTTTACCGAACAAGTTGTGAATATCCATCATTTCGGCGAACAAATTATAGACTTTCTTCGTGCCAACAGGAATTTCGGTATCACCATCCATATATCCGACGAACGGGATTTCTTGCTCGATACGGGTGGAGGAATCAAGAAAGCGCGCCGTTTCTTCGGACATTCCGATGAACCGTTTCTGGTTCATAATGTAGATATTCTGTCGGATATCGATTTGCAGGAACTTTACGGCTTTCATCTGAAGCATGGAGGAGAGGCCACTTTGCTTGCCAGCAGCCGCAAAACATCCCGTTATCTGCTTTTCGATGCTGAAGACCGTCTCTGTGGCTGGACAAACAAAAACACCGGCGAATTGAAGCCGGAGGGAATCTGTTATGATTCCGGCATATATCGGGAGTACGCTTTCAGCGGCATTCATATCCTTTCCCCTTCTGTCTTTTCACTGATGGATGATCCTCGTTGGGAAGGGAAGTTTTCAATCATAGACTTCTATCTTTCTACTTGTCGGCAGGCTGATTATCGGGGTTGCTTGATGAATAATCTGCGGCTGTTGGATATCGGTAAACCGGAAACTTTATTGCAGGCTGAAAGTTTTATGTAATTTTATCTCCAAAACCCATATAGAGACGGTCTTTACCTAAACGTTCAGAGATTGTGTACCAACTCCAATGTGTGTAAATCATAGATTTGAATCTCACTTTGATCGGTCTTATCATACTTCTTATTGTTGTTCGTGTCTTTATATCCAACAATAACAGCCCTTCCGGTTTCCTTGTTTACAGTCCAATTTCTGACAAAGAAGTTATCATCCGTTAGTTGTTTCTTCTTTTTTCCATCGGTTGATAAAGCTATTATTTGCATAGGGTCATTCCATCCTATACCTTTTTTCCCGTCTAAATCGACGGTTTTGGTCGGAATGAGAATTAAATTAATTCCCAAGCTGTCTATTTTGACCTGAATAGCTTCTCCAATATAGGCTTTCTTATCAAAAATGACATGGTGCGAATCCCCATTCTTCGTATTGATAAAAAGCAGAGATTTCTCGGTAACTTTCGGTAGTTTCCCCTGTTCTTCAACTCTCGCAACGACATACTCCGTTCCTTGTATCTCGGTCAGCTTATCAAAATGAATATGACTGTATTTGTTCTGTCCATACATCAGGCTGCTTAAGCTAAAAAATAGAACAACAGGAAGTAGCTTCATCTTCATTATTGTTTATATTTACTAAAAATATGATTATCAGAAATAAAAATAAGATGATAATAGGAGAAGCCGAAAGCGCCTATACCTAACATTCTACTTTGCGAAGATTTAACCGTAGCGAAGGAATTCTTGCGTAAGCAGCTTCCGGACAACTCATTCCCTTTTCACTTGCCTTCATCTACTGCGCCAATGTCACTCCGACTTCATTCATCTCTACCTTGGCAGGCATAGCATCGGGCGAAATGGCTTGCAAACGGATGAAACGCGCCTTTACATTCTTGCCGAAAGCAACTGTTTGCGGTAGCGGATTGTGCATAATATTGCTAAACTCTCCGCTCGTAGGAACTTCCGTCCAACTGCTTCCATCCACGCTCACATAGAATTTATACCGGAAAGCCATCGTCGGTTTTGCCTCCGCATTCGAAGGAGCGTATGTAAAAGCGGCGAGAGCTACAATCTTTCCCAAGTCGATTGTCAATGGCGAGTCGGTAATCTTTTTCCATTCCGCACGCGGTAAGTTGTTCCACTCCTCACGTTTAGCCGCCTCTTCCAACGGTGCGGCATAGAAAGCCCCTACTTGCTCGATGTGTGCAGTCAAACGGCATTCCGGTATTTTCACACGCAATTTAGTTGCCGTTACTTCCGGAAAACGAAGCAGACGCTTGTAGCCTATCGTCGTACCTCTACCGACTTCTTTCCATCCGTCTTCAGTCAACGCTTCTACAGTAAAGGCTTCCACACGCTGCCCTTTGGCAATATCCTCCTGAAGCATCACTACATTGATTTTTGATCCCGATTTTAAAGAGTAAACCGCTTCACTGCCGGGCTCGGCATTCCAATAGCGGTTGCCTTTCTTCACCCGATTGTCGGCAAACACTTTGTCCCGATAAGCGGCAAATTCCTTCAATCGGTGCACATCCGTCTCATGAATCAATCCGCGACGGTCGGGCGGTATATTCAGCAAAAGCACAGAGTTGTAGCCCACCGACTGAAAATAAATATCGTTCAACTGCTTTAGCGACTTCACCTTATTATCTTCTTCGGCATGGTAGAACCATCCCGGGCGAATGGACACGTCGACCTCCGAAGGATACCAGAACAACTCGGTGGCTTTTTCAAGCATAGCGCGGCTTCCAAGATCTTTCGCCTGACTGAAAACGCCCAATCGTTTGTTGCTTTCTTCCGAACGGGCATACACACCGGGAGCCAGTACTGTGGCGCTCCACTCCGTCTCACGTCCCAGTCCTCTTTCATTACCTACCCAGCGCACATCATCGCCCATGATCGCCATTACGGCTTTCGGTTGCAAACGCTGGATGGTTCTGTAAAAAGCGTCCCAATCATAGATCTGCTTCTTGCCGTTCGGTCCTTCGCCGTTGGCTCCGTCGAACCAAACCTCGTGCACTTCGCCGTAATTGGTAAGCAACTCCGTCAGTTGCCGGATAAAGAATTCGTTGTATCGGGGGGAGTCGCCGTAACATTCCGCGTTCCGGTCCCACGGCGAAAGGTAGACCCCGAACTTCATTCCATATTTATCGCAAGCCGCACGAAGTTCTTTCACAACGTCTCCCTTGCCGTCACGCCAAGGCGATGAAGCTACGGAGTGACGGGTCGTTGCGGTGGGCCAAAGGCAGAAACCATCATGATGTTTCGCTGTAAGAATTACCATTTTAAACCCCGATTCTTTCAGGCTGCGCACCCATTGTTCCGCATCCAGTTCGGAAGGATTGAAAAGTGCCGGATCTTCTTTCCCGTTTCCCCATTCACGTCCTGTAAAGGTATTGATACCGAAGTGCAGGAAAGCCGTCAGTTCCAGACGTTGCCAGGCAAGCTGCTGAGAGGTGGGAATAAGGCGGGCAGCTATGTCTACTTTTTGTTGAAGTGTGGCCCCTGCCGGAAATTCTACGTGTTTTACGAAGTAATTTTCTTTCTTTTGAGCTTGTGCGATCCATGATACAGCACTTAACAGAAAGAGAGCGATGAGTAGTTTTTTCATGATTCTATTTTTATTTGGTTTTACTGATGCCGCAAATATAAAACTTTTATTTACATGGTGAAGGGAAGAGCTACTTGATTTTTTCTTTTTACAGCTTTTATTTGCTCCATTCGCAGCTTTCGTCTGCTTCGTTTACAACTTGCACTTGCTTCGTTTACAGCCTCCGTTTGGATGATTTACAGCTTGCACTTGCCTCATTTGCAGTCTCCGTTTGCCTGACTTACGACTTGCACTTGCCTGATTTACAGTTTGCACTTGCTTCATTTACGGCTTCCATCTGCTTCGTTTACAGCTTGCATTTGCTTCATTTACAGTCTCCGTTTGCCTGACTTACAGCTTGCATTTGCTTCATTTACAGTCTCCGTTTGCCTGACTTACAGCTTGCACTTGCCTCATTTGCAGCCTTCATTTACCTGATTTACAGCTTTCACTTGCCTCATTTGCAGTCTCTGTTTGCCTGATTTACAGCTTGCACTTACTTCATTTACAGCTTGTATTTGCGTCACTTATAGCTTTAGCAAGTTTCTTTTAGGACTTCTTTACGTATCACTTATAGCTTCTTTCACGGCTTCTTTGCAGGTGTATTTTTCTCTCGTCCAGTCCTTTTCAAACGCTATACCAACCGTTATGCAAATAGCCCGAAGATATGCTAAAGCTCAAATGAATTCGATGTTTTTCAGAGCAGACGTATTAGCTTGGACATACCGCCTTCCACATGTAGCCGGAGATTGATTGCGAATCAATCCCGAAGAATAAGTTCGAAGTCGGCAAAAACAGGAAGATGGTCGCTGATGCCACCCTGATATTTCACCCCTTTGTAGGTGCGGTAGGGTTCTTTCCCACCGTACTTCTCGTCTTTTATCAGCAGAAAAGGAAGACGGGCAACATCCGCTTTCTCCTCGCTTGTGTGGAAATCGGCAGAGGAGTTGAGTAGCCTTCCCGACACGATGATGTGGTCGAGCAATCCCCACTTGCCTTGATGTTTGTAAGAACCGAAGTCCCGCGATTTTGCTTTACGTGCCAGCAGGTGGTACAGCTTGAGTGGAGAGGGAAGAGTGCCGGATGTGTTATCCGTTCCAAGCGGAGGGGCTTGGGCATCTAATATAAGCCGGATCGACTTGTCGGTAGGGTAGTCGTTGAAGTCCCCCATGATTATGAGTTGGGGATGTTGGCGTGCGCGCAGAATGCTGTCGGCTTCTTTTCGCAATCTCCGGGCGACCTGAAGCCGGTAGGATTCGGACTCTTTGACTCCTCCCGAACGGGACGGAAAATGTGCGATGAGCAGATCCAACGTGTCGTTCGTCAACACCAAACCGGAAACATGCAATATGTCTCTTGTCGGCTGATAGCCTTTGGAAGGCGGTACGGTGATGGCGCGTGAAGCAAGCAGTTTGAACCTGTCCCGCTGATAGAGCAGGGCTACATCAATGCCTCGTGCATCGGGCGATTGGGTCATTACGTAACGATACCCCGACTTCCTTAGCGGAGAGCGCCGGGTCAGGTCGCGCAGTACCGTGTCGTTCTCCACTTCGCAGAGAGCGACCAATGCCGGCGGATTCCATTGCCCGACAGCTGTTATCGTACGGGCTACGTCCGTCAGTTTCTTCTTGTATCTTCCGTAGTGCCATCTCCGAAGCGCGTCGGGCAGAAACTCACGGTCGTTCTTCATCATGTCATGGCGGGTGTCGAAAAGATTCTCCACATTCCAACTCATCACCCGGAAGGGAATTTTGATTTGTCCTTTCAGCGGCAGGGAAAGACAACAGCATGCGATAAAAAAGAAAGAAAGAGCGCGCGGAAAGTCTGCTTTTAACGATTTTACCCTGTGGCGGATAACCGTAGCAAGGGTAAATTTGGTGTTAAAGAACCTTCCGGACACTCTCTCTCTTTTTGATGATTGCTCTCTGCTTACTTATTTCTTAGCGGGAACATTGGCCAGAATATCCAGCAAGTGTTTCCAGAATTTCTCTACCGACGGAATGTGCAACCGCTCATCGGGAGAGTGTACTCCGGTCATTGTCGGGCCGAAAGAAACCATGTCCAGCGTAGGATATTTGTCGAGGAACAGTCCGCATTCCAGTCCGGCATGGATGGCTTTTACTTTCGCTTCCTCTCCGAACAGGCGTTTGTACGATTCGGCTGCCACCTGAAGGATGGCAGAGTGCGGATTGGGTTTCCACCCCGGATATCCGTCGCCGAAAGTTACTTTGGCTCCCGCCAGCCGGAAAGTGGCGCGTACGGTATTCGCCATATCGTCGCGTGCCGAGAGAATAGAGCTGCGTTGACTCGTTTCGATGCGGATCGTGTGGTCGGGTTTCATTTTGACGGAAGCCAGATTGGTAGAAGTTTCCACCAGTCCCGGAATATCCTGACTCATGGCGTATACGCCGTGATGTACCGCATAAAGAGCTTTCAGCAAGCGGGCGGTAGTGTCTTGGTCGATAGCTGTTTGACGGGGAGCCTCCGATTCCAACAACAGTTTCAAGTCGGGTTCCGTCACCGCCAGTTCGTTTTCCACTTCGCTCGTGAAAAGATTCAGTTCCGTACGTACGTCGTGCTTGGCGCCTTCCGGAACGGCACAGATGGCGTATGCTTCGCGCGGGATGGCGTTTCGCAGGTTGCCTCCGTTGATTTCGCAAAGGTAGAAATCATGCTTTTCGCTTACACGCGTCAGGAAGCGGTTCAGTATCTTGTTGGCATTTCCTCTTCCCAAATGAATGTCTCCTCCGGAGTGACCGCCTTTGAGACCTTTCACTTCTACTTTGAAAAAGAAGTATCCGGCGGGAACCTCCACTTCCTTATAGGTGAATTCCGCTACGGAGTCGATGCCTCCTGCGCAACCGATGAAGAGTTCTCCTTCATCTTCCGAATCCAGATTCAACAGGATATCGCCGCTCAGGAAACCCTCTTTCAGAGCGAAGGCGCCGGTCAGTCCGGTTTCTTCGTCTACCGTAAACAAGCATTCCAACGGGCCATGCTCGATGCTGTCGTCTGCCAGAACAGCCAGCTCCGTAGCCACACCGATACCGTTGTCGGCACCCAGCGTCGTTCCTTTGGCTTTCAGCCATTCTCCGTCTATCTCCGTTTCAATGGGGTCGGTCAGGAAATCGTGTTCCACATTATTGTTCTTCTCGCATACCATGTCGACATGCGATTGCATAATGACTGTTTGCAAATGCTCTTTCCCCGGAGTGGCAGGCTTTTTAATCAGCACATTGCCCGCTTCGTCTACCTTGGTTTCAAGGTTGTGTTTCACTCCGAACGCCTTCAGGTAGGCGATCATTCTTTCTTCCTTCTTCGAAGGACGCGGCACTTGGCAAATCTCTTCAAAGTACTTGAATATGCCGGCCGGCTTTAATTCTTTTTTTTCCATGCAGTTTTCTTTTATCTATAGCCACAGGGAGCTTTTCGGCTTTCTCCTATTGCTAAATATGGTTAATTTGATTGACTTATCTGAACTGATTTATCTTTAAAGTCTATCTTTGCATTCACAAAATTAATAGAAATGCTTGAGACTATACTGATAACTTTGTTAATAGTTGCTATTTCCCTGCTTTTGCTGGGAGTGAAAGTCTTTTTTACGAAGAACGGTAGGTTTCCCAACGGGCATGTGAGCGGCAACAAGGCTTTGCGTAAGGAGGGAGTGGGCTGTGCACAATCGCAAGATCGTGAGGCACGAACAAAGCCGCGCTTTTCTATTGATGAGTTGGAAAAGACCTTGAACGATAGTATGAACTAATTAATTAAAAACAATATTTTACACAGTTATGAATAGAATGAACTACCTCATGAACGGTTTGGCTGCTCTTGCGTTTATCGTTTTATTTTCACAATGTGCCGGCAAAGCAGGCGATCAGGCCTCAGATGCTCCGGCTCAGTCTGCTACCGGTCTTTCGGGAATGAAGATTGCTTATGTAGAAGTGGATAGCTTGCTGGCTAAATACAATTTCTGTATCGACCTGAATGAAGCGATGGTTAAGAAGAGCGAAAACGTTCGTTTGACCCTGAACCAGAAAGCGAATGCATTGGCACAGGCCAAACAGGAGTTCCAAAAGAAATATGAGAATAACGCTTTCCTTTCGCAGGAAAGGGCGCAGCAGGAATACAACCGTCTGGCTAAAATGGAGCAGGACTTGCAGGAATTGAGCAACAAACTTCAATCGGGTCTGATGGAGGAGAACAATAAGAACAGTCTGCAATTCCGCGACTCTATCAACGCATTTCTGAAAGAATACAACAAAACTCGCGGATACAGCCTGATTTTCAGCAATACAGGTTTCGACAACCTGCTATATGCCGATAGCGCTTTCAACATTACTCAGGAAATTGTAGACGGATTGAACGCAAGATATTCATCGCCCGCCAAGAAATAAGAAGCGGATTAGAAACGTTTTTTTTACAATAACATGGAGCTGGCTCAAGAAAATGAGGCAGCTCTAATTGTATCTGTAAGTCGGAATATCGTTTATCCGCTTATTATAGAGGCATCATTCACCGGGTATATATACCTCGTGCGGTGAGTATATATGGTCATGGGTGGTGAGTATATATGGTCATGGGTGATGAGTATATATGGTCATGGGTGATGAGTATATATGGTCATGGGTGATGAGTATATATGGTCATGGGTGATGAGTATATATAGTCATGGGTGATGGGTATATATGGTTAATACAGCGGATATATAGCGTACTTTACCGTGCGTACATGAGCTGAAATCCGGCGGCTGATGTTTCCGGGTTGTCCACCCTATGTCTTTCCGGGTTGAAGGTTATTTTTTTCGTTCTTTCTCCTCTTCTTGCGGGATGCGGAAAGCGGTGTAAAGTTGAAGTATGGCGGCAATGGTGAGGCTGACGATCCATTCGTTCCCACGCGTGAAGAACATGAATACTCCTGTCAGTAGCAATGCTAAAGCTCCGAATATCTGTTGGATGCGCAGCCGGCGGAGTGTGCCGCTTTTTCCTTTAACGGGCGTATTCAGCTGGGCTAAAGCGAAACACCCGGCTCCTATGGTGTATATGTAGGGTGAATAGCTCCATCGGGTGATATAACTGGCAGCTCCGACAAGAATCATCACGGCGCCTGCGGCAAAAAGTGCGGGTATAAGTTGTTTCATTCTGTTTCCTCAAAAACGTAAATATCTTCGTTCGGCTTTTTCATCAGGTATTTCTCACGGGCTATCTGCTCTATCGCCTCAGGGTTGGTCTGCAACTCATTGAGCTTTTCGGTGCTCTCCTCGTACTCGGCTTTGTATTTTTCGATTTCCTTTTTGAGCTGGCTGATTTCCCGCTCGTATTTGAGGCGGCGATACAGGCTGTTCTCATCGAGAAACCCGATGATACAGACAAATATGCCGATGGTAATCATATACTTATGCCTGCGTATGTAACTCCAGATGCTGACTAATGTACCCATAATTCCTTCTTCATTTAATTGCAAAGATAAAACTAATAACTCAAAAACTTATCGCTTGCACCCTAAAACTTATCGCTCCATCATTGATTAGTTATCGCTTTTTTGTGTATTTTTGCAGAAAGTCGAAAAAACAGAGAGAATCCCGGACATGGAAAACTATATCGTATCAGCCCGTAAGTATCGCCCCTCTACCTTCGAATCGGTGGTAGGGCAGCGGGCGCTGACTACCACATTGAAAAATGCGATCGCAACCCGAAAACTGGCTCACGCCTATCTGTTCTGCGGGCCTCGCGGTGTAGGAAAAACAACTTGCGCGCGTATCTTCGCCAAAACGATAAACTGCATGAACCCTACCGCCGAAGGAGAGGCTTGTAACGAATGCGAGTCGTGCGTATCCTTCAACGAGCAGCGGTCGTACAACATCCATGAACTCGATGCCGCTTCGAACAATTCGGTAGACGATATCCGGCAGCTGGTGGAGCAGGTGCGTATTCCGCCGCAGATCGGGAAGTACAAAGTATACATTATCGATGAGGTGCATATGCTGTCCACTTCGGCTTTCAACGCTTTTCTGAAGACATTGGAGGAACCGCCTCATCATGCTATTTTTATTCTTGCTACGACGGAGAAACATAAGATACTCCCGACCATCCTTTCACGCTGCCAGATTTACGATTTTAACCGTATCGGCGTGGAGGATACTGTGGAACATCTTTCGTATGTCGCCGCGAAAGAAGGAATATCAGCCGAGCCCGAAGCGTTGAATGTCATTGCCCTGAAGGCTGACGGAGGGATGCGCGACGCATTGTCTATTTTCGATCAGGTAGTGAGCTTTACCGGAGGGAATATTACGTATCAAGGCGTTATAGAGAACCTGAACGTATTGGACTACGACTACTATTTCCGGTTAACCGATTGTTTCTTGTCGAATAACGTAAGCGGTGCGTTGTTGCTTTTCAACGATGTGTTGAACAAGGGATTCGACGGAGGACATTTCATAACCGGTCTTTCAGCTCATTTTCGCGATTTGCTGGTCAGCAGAGATGCTGTTACTCTTTCTTTACTGCAAGTGGGGGCGAGCATTCGCGAACGTTATCAGGTGCAAGCCCGGAAATGCCCGTTGCCTTTCCTTTATCGTGCGATGAAGCTATGCAATGACTGCGATTTGAATTACCGTGCCAGCAAGAATAAGCGATTGCTGGTGGAACTGACTTTGATACAGGTTGCGCAGCTTACCGCCGAGGGGGACGATGCAGGTGCCGGGCATAGCCCTAAGCAACAATTAAAACCCGTATTCTCACAATCCCGATCCACAGGTTCCGGTCAGCCGCAAACGGCTTCCGCTCAGCAGACAACAACGGTTGAGTCATCGGATCAGGTAATTTCCCGGCAATCTCAGGTTGCTTCTCCGTCTCCTGCGAAAGCAGCTTCCGGTAGTCCGCAAGCCGCTACGATGTCTGCACAGGCAACTCCCGTTCAATCGCAAGTGCCTGTTTCTACATCTTCTGAACAACCGCACCCCGGTGATTCACAGCATATGGCATCTTCCGTACAGGCTGTTGTGATACCCGTAGACAGCTCCCCCGCCGTAGTAGGGGAACCTCGGAGGGAAGTTTACCGTTCCGGTGCAGCCTCTCCTGTCGGAGAGATCGATTCTCCTGTGGCAAAGGAAGAACGAAAAGTTCCGAAGATGAGAATATCCAGTCTGGGCATGTCTATCAAGAATCCGCAACGCGAGCAGGAAGTGAATGTTGCTCCTGTCAATGCTCAGAAAGTTAATTTGGGACCTGAAGAAGACTTTATTTTCAATGAAAGGGATTTGAATTACTATTGGCAGGAGTATGCCGGCAGTCTTCCTATGGAACAGGTAGCTATTGCGAAGCGCATGCAGGTACTCCGTCCCGTATTGCTTCATAATTCCACGACATTCGAGGTGGTGGTGGATAATGAAATTGCCGCAAAAGACTTTACGGCATTGATTCCTGAACTGCAAACTTATCTTCGCGGACGCCTGAAGAACAGTAAAGTGGTGATGACGGTACGGGTCAGCGCCTCTACCGAAAATATTCTTCCCGTAGGGCGTGTGGAGAAATTCCAGATGATGGCCCGGAAGAATCAGTCGCTGATGCAACTGAAAGAGGAGTTCGGACTGGAGCTGTATTAATTAATCATTGACGGTCGTTTATCCGGCTGCCATATCCGTCGCTATATCTTTCATCAGGCATTACGATCCACAGAATGATATAAACGATGGTTCCTGCAAATGCGGTAAAGATAGTAGCCAGTACATACACAACCCTTAAAAGGCTGATGTCCCATCCGAAATATTCTGCCAGCCCTCCGCATACTCCGGCTATCATGCGTTCTTTTCGCGAACGAGTCAATTTCTTGTTTCCTTTCATGGCGGTATCCTTATTTTTATTTCTAATTGGATGTTTTTTATTTAAAACAAGAAAGTCCTGTAAATCTTTTGTTTACAGGACTTCTTTATCGGGTGGCAGACCGGACTCGAACCGGCGACATTCAGAACCACAATCTGACGCTCTAACCAACTGAACTACAGCCACCATGTTTGCATTTCTCTAATGCGGTGCAAAGATAGCTATTCTCTTTCAATCTCCAAAAGATTTTGCTACTTTTTTATAGAAATCATACTCTTTTATTCCCTGATTGTGCCTTCTGAAAAGCGATTGAGTGTCATTGACAAAGATTTTCAATGATTTACGTGCTTCCATGGGGATTGAATCTTCGGGTAGATTGACGGGGAGTATCCGGTAGTTTTTCTTTCCTGAAAGAGCAGGACGGGCAGTCCATACCAGACTGTAAGCGCAATCGTGAAGCCGGACGGTTCCGCTTTTTATAAATTCCATTCTAAGCATCACGCCTCCGTCTGTGCCTCGCAACGACATGTTCGAGATATAATTGCCCAGTGAGTAAGCTATCAAATGTTTCTCATTGGTCAGGCTGTCTGTGCGCACTTCCATCGGCTGTACGACATGCGGATGAGAACCGATGACATGGTTTACTCCTTTTTCTATTAGCCAGTCGGCCAGACGGATTTGTTCCGGATCGGGGAGCGATCGGTATTCGGTTCCCCAATGCATATAAGCAATGATTATATCCGGTTTAAGTGTTTTGCTTGCTTCTATATCTTCGGCAATGAGCGTGGTGTCTATATAGTTCACCATGTTGGGCGATGTGACGGCAATTCCGTTGGTGTCATACGTGTAGCTGAGTAAAGCGATACGAAAACCGTTTTTTTCGAGAAGGAGAGGGGATCGTTTGTTGCGATCTTCCCTATCGGTGTAAGTGCCTGTATGCTGTATGCCGCAAGAATCGAGTTGCCGTATCGTCCGCTCCAATCCTTTCCTGCCGCGGTCGAGACAATGATTGTTGGCGGTAACCAGTACATTGAATCCGGCATTGCGGATTGCTTGTAGAAACTCGTCGGGGGCGCTGAACGCAGGATATCCTTTGTATGGCTTGCCTCCTAAGGTTACCTCCAGATTTGCGATGGCAAAGTCTGCCCGGTGCGCTTCTTCTTTGATATATTCAAAGCAAGGGGAATAATCGTATGTAGATGAATCGGTAAGCGCGGCGTCGATTTGAGCCTGATGCTGCATGAGGTCTCCCGCAAAAAGGAGTCGCAGCGTATCCGAAGAGATGATATTTTCGACACCTCCCCTTATCTGCGATTGCGAAGTGCAGGATAAGGAGAGGAGTATAAGGACCGGAAACAAAAAATGTCTCATGGGTAGATGGCTTTCTTTCCGGCCAAGAGTGTATTCTTCATCAATGAAACGATAGTCATCGGACCTACACCGCCGGGAACCGGAGTTATGTATGAGCATTTCGGAGATACTTCGTCGAACTTCACGTCGCCTGTCAGTTTGAATCCGGACTTTCTGGAAGTGTCCGGAACGCGTGTGGTTCCCACATCGATTACTACGGCACCCTGTTTCACCATGTCGGCTTTCACAAATTCGGGCTGTCCCAAAGCGGCGATGATGATGTCTGCTTCCCGGCATTCTTTCATCAGGTCTTTGCTCCGGCTGTGGCATACGGTTACCGTGGCATCGCCCGGATACGTTTTTTGCATCATCAAGGCAGCCATCGGTTTGCCTACGATGTTGCTGCGTCCGAGCACAACGCACTTCTTGCCGGAAGTCTCTATCTTATAGCGTTTCAGCAGTTCGAGGATTCCGTTCGGAGTAGCCGAAACGTAACAAGGCAATCCGATCGACATTCGTCCCACATTGATCGGGTGGAAGCCGTCCACGTCTTTACGGTAATCGATGGTTTCGATCACCTTTTGCTCGGAGATGTGTTTGGGCAGAGGGAGTTGCACGATGAATCCGTCCACATCGTTGTCTTTGTTCAGTTCGCGTACTTTGGCAAGAAGCTCTTCTTCAGTCACATCGCTTTCGTAGCGGATGAGCGAAGACTTGAAACCGCATGCTTCGCATGCTTTGACCTTAGCCGCTACATAGGTTTCGCTACCACCGTCGTGTCCTACGAGGATGGCTGCCAGATGCGGACGTTTTCCGCCGTGTGCTACGATTTCAGCCACTTCGGCGGCAATTTCCCGCTTCACTTGTTCCGAAATGGCTTTTCCGTCTATCAGGGTCATTTTTTAAGGTATTTATTGTTGATGGATATTTTTTGCGGTACGGTTATCTTCTCATCTTGGGCATCATTTTGCCCATTTTGCTGCCAGTCACCATCTTCATCATCTTACGGGTTTGCTCGAACTGTTTCAATAGGCGGTTCACTTCTTGAATACTTGTTCCGCTACCTTTGGCAATACGTGCGCGACGCGATCCGTTCAGTATTTCCGGATTGGAACGTTCTGACGGAGTCATGGAGTGAATGATGGCTTCGATGCTCTTGAAAGCGTTGTCGTCGATGTCGATGTCTTTGATGGCTTTTCCTACACCCGGAATCATGGATGCAAGCTCTTTCAGGTTACCCATCTTCTTGATTTGAGCGATTTGGCTGAGGAAATCGTTGAAGTCGAACTGATTCTTGGCTATTTTCTTTTGCAGCCGTTTCGCTTCTTCTTCATCGTATTGTTCCTGAGCGCGTTCTACCAGTGAAACGATGTCGCCCATTCCTAAGATACGGTCGGCCATACGTGCCGGATGGAATTGGTCGATGGCATCGAGTTTCTCGCCCGTACCTACAAACTTAATCGGTTTGTTGACAACCGAGCGGATAGAAAGAGCCGCACCGCCGCGTGTGTCACCGTCGAGCTTCGTCAATACCACACCGTTGAAGTCGAGACGTTCATTGAACTCTTTGGCTGTATTCACGGCATCCTGACCGGTCATGGAGTCTACCACGAACAGAATTTCGTTGGGATTAATGGCTTGTTTGATGGCGGCGATCTCGTTCATCATCAGCTCGTCGATAGCCAGACGTCCGGCGGTATCGACAATCACAAGGTCGTATCCTTTGGCTTTTGCCTCCTGAATGGCGTGCCGGGCGATTTCTACGGGGTTTTTGCTGTCGGGTTCCGAGTACATAGGTACACCGATCTGTTCCGACAATACGCGCAACTGTTCGATTGCCGCAGGACGGTAAACGTCGCAAGCTACAAGTAACGGCTTACGGTTCTTCTTGGTCTTCAACATGCGTGCCAGTTTACCCGAGAAAGTGGTCTTACCCGAGCCTTGCAATCCGGACATCAGAATGACTGCCGGGCGCGCGTCGATATTGATTTCCGCAGTTTCCCCGCCCATCAGTTGTGTCAGTTCGTCGTGAACGATTTTCACCATCAGCTGGCTTGGTTTCACGGCTGTAAGCACATTCTGCCCGAGAGCTTTTTCCTTTACCGTATCGGTGAAGTTTTTTGCAACCTTATAGTTGACGTCGGCATCGAGCAATGCCTTGCGTACGTCTTTCAGCGTTTCCGCTACGTTAATCTCGGTGATTTTTCCTTCACCTTTCAGAATCTTGAACGACCGTTCCAGTCTTTCACTTAAATTATCGAACATAGTTATTTAATTACGAATTAGACGAATTACAGGCTGCAAAAGTACAAAATTCTCCTGTATTTCATATCCTTTTGTGTTGCCATTTTGCTTTTTTGAGATAAATATAGCTGGTTATCAGTAACAGCGTATAGTACAATATCTCAATCGTAAAGCAGATTTCCACCGGAGCCTTGAGCCAAATGCCGACAATGAGTATGTAGGCGCCATAAGCAACCAGTGTAATCACTTCGAGCAGTAGAGCGGCCTGCGTGTTGCCTGTACCGGAAATCCCGTTGAACGCGATGCCGGCTACCGACGCGATGAGCATGGCAAAGCAAATGACGTAGACCGAAGGAACGGATTCTGCAATGAGCGCCTGCTCGTTGGTGTAGATGGAAAGCAGCGGTTGTGTGAAAAGAACCGATACCGTAACCAGTCCGAGCATGATGAAGAATGAGAGCCGCCCGATTTTGTTGATTAACGGAATCACGTATTGCGCACCTCCCGCACCGATGGTGTTGCTGACGAGACTGTTGCTGGTGGTGCCCAGCGCATGAACCGGGATCAGGAGAATCAGATAAATGCTTCGCACGATGTTTGCGATAGCCAGTTCGCGTTGTCCCAACCGCTCCACAGCGACGAAAAAGACGAACCAGATAGCCATTGACAAGAAATATTGGAGCATGGTGAAGGAGGAGATGCTTAGTACCCTCTTCAAGAGATCCCAATTGAACGAACGCAGGTGGTTCAGTCCATATCTTTTCAGATCGACGGTAGCGTAAGTATACATAAGAAAGAAGCACACTGAGCCGGCTTCTGCCAGAACAGAGGCAATAGCCGCTCCCTTGATGCCCATTTCGGGCAGTCCGAAGTTGCCGAATATCAGGGCATAGTCGAGTATCACATTGATGAGCGCCATCACTGCGGCATTGATGGTAAGTACTTTGGTACGGGTGATGCCGATGTATAAAGCGCGAAACATGACGTTGACAGCCGCGAAAAAGAATCCATAGATACGCCACTCGAGGAATTCCATCGTTCCTTCGTAAATGGGTTCCGAAGAGATAAGCAGGCGCATGATGTCCCCTCCGAACGCTTGGGTAAAACCGAATAGAAATAAGGCTACCGCCAGTAAGAACATAGAGCCTTGTATCATGACCGGGCCTACATCCGTGTAACGCTCTTCTCCGTTACGCCGGGCTATGACGATCTGCGAGCCGGTGCTGAAACCGAAAGCCACGGTAAATACGCATATATAAAACAGACCTCCCATGGCCGAAGCTCCAAGGGCTACTTCTCCTACGTGTCCGAGAAAGGCGGTGTCGGTGACATTAATGATGTTTTGGGCCAGCAGGCTCAATAAGATAGGGAAACTGACATTCCAGATCTGTTTGTTGGTATACATGTGTATAAAGCGTTATTTGGCAATGCGCAAAGATAGCTCTTTATTTCAAATTATAGTTTCCCTTAAAACGATTTGACTTTTTGTTTTGCCTTATTCTGAGAATATATCCGCAATGTCAAAGACGGTATTATTAAAAGAGGAGCGCATAGAAACCGCTTTACTGCGGTTTCCGTACACTCCTTTATACTTCAGGCATTTTAGTTCAGAACAAGTGGGCTGCATTGAAGAAAGTTATGTATGTAAACGTGCTACCCGGCACAGTGAACTTCTTGCCGTTAGTTTCTGTCGGTTCTACCTTCCCACCGATGTCGAAGAGCAATTTTCTGTTGTGCGGCACATAAACCGAATGGCATATATCGTCAATGTGCAGCTGTTGCCGTCATGTCGGTGGTGAACCCTTTCAGAGATGTTTCAAGTTTCGAATGAATGTGTCAATACGGATTGAAGGCGAAAGTGTAGACGAATGTCAACCCTGTCGCTTTCCGAATTTAGGAATAGCATTCTCTTTTCGTCGACAAAAACAATATTAGTGAATGATTAAAACCGGATACCAGTCGAAAGCCCAAGATTCCAGTTCTGTGCTTTATCGTTGCCTTTTTGCATGATGTTGATGAGTCCGAAATCGCAGTGCATACCGAAACGGAATTGCCGGAAGTCGACAGCCGCACCGACAACCATTCCACAATCGAACCGTTTCAGAGCGATGCTGCTAAATGTGTCCTGCTTATGGTCTCCCTCAGTAATTTGGCCATTCACACCATAAGACAGATAAGGGCCTGCATCAATGATGAGAGCCAGTTCGTCTGTCATCTGGAGTTTATAACCTACGGTGAGAGGAAGCTGAATGTAGTTCGCATTGATGTGTTGATCGTCAGGACTAAGCTCTACGATAGGGCCTTTGATAGTATATTCCAATCCCGCAAGTAGGTAGATCTCGTTTGTGAACGCATAGTCTATCGTAATGCCTGCGTGAAAACCTGCTTTAGCCTTAATGTTGTTGTAGTTGCCACCTCCGATGCTACTCACATTGAGTCCCGCTTTGACACCCCACTGTGTGCGTTTATTGGGAACTTGTCTTTGTTGTTGCGCCCATGAGACTGTTGTAACCATGACCAAAAAAGCGACTGTTAGAACAACTCTTTTTGAAACGTTGACTACGGTAACTGTGATTTTCTTTTTCATAATAATAATGTATGAGTAGTGTGAATGAATATTTGTTGTTTGTCATCTGTTTGTTGCTTCCCAATGCAGTACAGGCCGTTTCCGCTGCTCGTCCCATTTCCACGGTGCGGTTTCATCCGACCCGAACGGGAAGGCAATCATCTTTTGCTTCATATTCCTGTCGGCTCCGTCGGGCAAACGCCACCACGATTCTTTCTGTATGGTTGAAAGCGGAACGGCACGCTTCGGTGTCAGTTTCACGGGCGGTTGCTCCACATCGTTACCGTCGTAGCGGCGGAGAGACATGTTTTCAAGATAGTAAAACTGCGTTTTGGCATGGGAAAACATTGTCTTTCCAAACAGTCCGCCTGGAAACGGAGAGGCTTTGGGCAAAGGTTTTCCTGCACCTCTGACCTCAATCAGACGGTTCAATGCCGCACAATTATTCATGATGCATGTGCCATGAGTGATTACGACAATTCCTCCGGCATTTCCTGAGGAAAACACCGATGCTTCGGAATAACAATACTCGATAAAGCCGTACTTGCCTTTCGATGATCCTGGAGTTGCACCCATGCTCATGCCTCCCGATCCTATCCCGATGCTTAAACTTCCTGTTACGAGCAAGCCGTTACCGCAGGCGATCCCTGCTGCAGAGCCTAATGCCACGCGTATGCTTCCGTTGGAGTAACAATGCCGTATTTCACCATTATTGACGCCTGCGATACAGCCGCCGTATTGTCCTCCTTCATATCCCGAGAGTGCTTTCACTTTCTTGTGAGGTTCTGTTTGGGCGTACTCGCAAGTAAGTTCGGCAGTCGAAACACAACATGTAATTTTTCCTTTGTTCACTCCGGCTATACAGCCTATATATAGGAATTTCTGTCCGTCGGTATAAGTCGGTTTGCCGGCTACGCGCAAGTTCTTTATCTCGCCTTTTCCGTCAACAACCCCAAACAGTCCGACACTTCTGTTATCCGTTTCAGGATAAAAGCTGTTGAGCGTTATTGTGCGGCCGTTTCCGTCAAAAGTTCCGCTAAATCCTGTTTCACCGTCCTTGTCCATCCGTCCGATGGGCATCCATCCGTCGAGCGTCAAATCATTCATCAATATGTATGAACCGCTCAGAGCTTCTTTGTCCGTGCCAATAGCCATCAGCTCCTCCGCCGTGCGGATTTTTGTCTGCCCCATCGCCGAACCGATGACGGCGGTGAGCAGGGCGGTCAATGCAAATATTCGTTTCATCTTTTTGTTTGTTTTATGCCCCGTTGCCAAAGGCAGATTAATGTTTTCGTTCATTGTTTTTTAAAATCCCTTCCGGAATATCTTGTGGTGTGGTGGTGTTTTTGAGCACAGCATATACCGATTTTGTGCTACCCATATCCATTTTAAATTTTATCTGCCCGTATATGCAGGCATTCGTAACTGTCAAGTCGCAGATTAACGGTTTTTGCCCTTGTGTTATTTTGCCATCGATGACATTGATAGAATCTCTTGTCTCGAATCCACCTTGAAAAACGAGGCTACTCACTCCTTTCTCCGAAGGGTTCATTTTCAATCTTTCCGCAGATAGGTTCAAATGAATGACTTGCTTCAAATCGCGCGACAACGTCATTTCCAGCGTTATGTTCTTCGCGTTCTCGAAAGGTATTTCTCCCGAATATTTCTGTTCGGTGAAAAACATGGGCGTGTAGGTTGCTGTAAACAGGTTGTCTGCAATGCGGGGCACGGGGGTGAGTACGCTTACGGCTCCTTTCTTATTCTCGACAAGGAAGAACAGTGGAGGGATGGCTGCCTCTTTCGATTCGGTAGGAGCGATGCCTTCAAAACCGATAAGCAAGAATGGTATTTTGATGCTGTCGAGCGCAAGGCTATGTCCGTATGACACGGATTGTGTCGTGTTCTTCGCCGACATATCGGCAATCGTCCTAACTTTCACCTTGGCGGGCAGCCGCACTTCGGGATTCAGTGCGTCGGCTACGAACCAGCGACCGGCCAGCTCGCTTACGTGTTCCTGACTGCTGTTTATCAACGTTGATGAATAGCTTATCACCAGAGGAATGCCATCCATGATTTCGAACGAGACGGGAGGTTTATTCCCCTCCGCTGTTAATCGGACATATGATTCGTACTTTTTCAGCACATCCTCCGCAGAGGGACTGCAACCGTGAAATAGGGATACTAAAAGTATCGCAGTCATCCATTTTGTTATTAGTTTCATATTCTTTTATTTTATGCCTTTGTTGCCAGAGGCGGGTTAGAAGTTAGTTCTTCAACAGAGTCATTGTGTTCCTGAGAATAGTCAGTACACCGTTATCCAGTTCATATTTCAGTCGGGCATACACCGAATAGGCTACGGTGTTTTCCCCGGCATAGATCGTTACAGTTTGGGTGCCGTCCATCGATTGCACCATTGATATGCCATATCCTTCCCAACTTTTCGTTCGGTATTTCTTGTCGCCCAATTGAACAATAAGCGCGACGGCTGGCAATACGTAGATGTTGCCGACAAGGTATTTCTCGAATGGCTTGTCCATGCCGTTCCTGTGCAGAAGATAGCGGAGCAGGAAGTAGGGAATAAGGAAGAAAACGCCGAGCATCATCCACAACACCACTTCTTCCCGATCAAGGTTGAAGGAAAGAAAGCTTGCTGCCATGCAGAGGGCGGCTGGCAGCAGCGCCAGCCATCGGCCTGCCGGAAGTTTGCGGTACACGAGTATAGCTCCGGCAATGCCTGCCAGCGACAGCCCGAAAAATGTCGCTGCCATGTAATTGAAGATTCTTCTTTTCATGATTTCTTTCGTTTTTTCCTTATGGGAGAGGGGGGAGGCGTTTAATAATCAGTCTGGTGGAAAGAGAATCGCAGGGCAAGCGCCATTTTCTTTGGGGCTGTCCTGCAGTTCTCGTCAGGTGACGGTTCGATAGACCGTTGTTTTTGGGCAACCCGTTATCGCTTTTTCTTATGTACCGGGATCGGGGGCTTCGCCTCCACCGCCGGGCGAGGGCGTTGGCTTCTTGGCTTTTTTGGCGGAGACTTCTGTCCGTTCGTAGCTCACGCCCGTGAGAGTGAAGTACCGTTTCGAGGGCGAGAGTTTCACAACGGGCTTGGTGATGTGAACGTTTGCATTGAATTCCTCTTTGCCTTTTTCCACGAGCTTGCTCTGGAATGAGGGGCGGAGCGTCCCGATGTCGCCGAAATCTACGATATCGCCATTCTCAACGTGTCGTTTGGCGATTTCGGAGGCCAGCCGCAGCACCGCTTCCACTTCTGCTCCTGTGAAAGTGGTGGCGCGTGCCACTTCTTCGCAGAATGTGCGGTGATCTACCCGTTTGCGTCCCGTGGGACTTGCCTGAATCACAGTTTTGCCAGCCAGTTTGCCGACAGTTGCCTTACGCTCGCTGAGCGTGTAGGCCAATGGTCTGTTTGCCATAATTCTTGATTTTTACATTTATAATTATACTGATAAATTCTACCGTTTGTACGTTTTTGAACCGTCTGTCCGACTTTGCATTTCAGGGGGCCCTAACCTTCTCTCTTGAAGGGTCTACCTTTTTGCCCCAAACCCTCGAGGGTTTTCTGAAAAATGGTCGAGGGTTTCTATGGAAACCCTCGTGGGTTTTAAGGAGGCAGATTGATGACCGGGACAGCTTTCCCTCCCTCTTTCTCTTTTTTCAAACCTTCTGGGGAAATGCGGGATTGAAAACTCACGGTGCCGTTTTCTCTCTGTCTGGTATAACGTTTTCTGCCGTGTTTCGTGCGACACGGCGGCAGACCGGAGATTGTAGGCTTCGGACAGCTTTCGAGCTCATGTCCACCCCTGTGGCTTCCAGCCAAGCGGAAGAGCCGTCGTATTGAAGCACGGTGTATTTATTCTTGATGATTTTGAATACACCCGAGCGGAAAGTCTTTCCTTTTGCATCGGTCAATTCACCGATGTAGTTGCCCACAGGTAGTTCGTAGGAAAATTGGTATTCCGGGGGGAGCCGATCTTCATCCGTACTGAGAAGATTGCCATCGGCATCGTAGAGCTTGAGCATGGTAATGTCGCAGTTTTCGCTCAGATTCTGGACAACTAAGTATCCCGTCCCGTCGCCTTCTTCTCCTTCTTCACGAGTGAATACGGTTTGGCTTGCCGCCTGTGTGCCGATCATGCCGATGACCATCGGGTTGACAAACGTAAGTACGAGTTTTCCGTCTATCAGTCCTCCCGTACCCAAGAGAGCATCTTGCATGCCCACGAATGTTGCCTTACCACTGTTTATGAGGTATTCTCCCTTGTCGTACGTCCCGCCTTGTCCGGGTTTGGAAATGTCGAAACGGAAGTCGGTCGGGGTGATCTTCATTTTCAGGTCATAGCCCGATACCTTAGCTGTCCACGTGCCCACGATGCTTCCTGTTTCCACTTTCTCTTTGTCATCGTCTCCCGAACAGGAGAAGAGGCTCGTCATCATAATACTCATTAGGGTAGTAAAGAAAATTTGTCTCATAGTCTTGTTATTTAGATGTTATATTGCTTCTATATTATGCCTCAAAGTTATTCCTCTTCCTGCGGAAGCAATACCCTACTTGTAGGAGTTTTTCGGTCAACAGGCAAAAAAAAACACATCCGAAAGTTGGGAACGATGATGTTTTTTCATTTACGGGTGGAAAATACCGCCACTTCTTCATGGGCTTCGGTTTGAGATAAAAGGGTAATCCGGTATTTTGTGAAGAAAAATCAGTTCGTTCACCATAAAATATACGCTCAATGGCATTGCTGATCATCGTAAAAAATATACCTTTGTATAATCCGAAATGATTTTATATGGTAAATTACCATCAGTGGCAGGATTGAGTTGATCTTAATTATAGGGTGAAAGGAGTAATTTGTATGTTATTGGTAAAAATATGCTACCGCCAAGGGTGTATTTCCGAAATATATTGCAGAACGTTCTGCATAAAGCAGTTTTTGGGATATGTAATGTCACCGACATTTAATGATCATCAGACAACGATGCTGAATAATTTGCCTGACGGCGACTTTTCGGTGAGCTGCGACCTCCCAAAGCGGGTGGAAGCCTGCAAATGATGCGAGATACTGCCATAATGTATTTAAATACATGATAATCAGAGGTGATTTGTAACGGGAGTAAGGTGATGATTAGAGTACAAGTTTCCCGTTCAGAGAGGTGAAAGTTTCGGAAACTGATGCCAGATGTCAAAAGCAAAATTCGACTCTACCGAACAGTGCTACAAGTATAAAGACTGTCGAAAAGATGGTTATGGCTCGTGAAAACTCCCACAAGTGGGGTATTGCGTTTCATATGAGGGATATAATTTTGCGACAGAAACATTTGAATCTCAACTATCCGACAAGATGAAAAGAACATACGCTATAATAATCCTGCTGTCGCTCTCTATCTTCCCCTTTCTCTTTGCACAAGGCGGTAAAACGGTGACGAACGATACGAGGGAAGCCTATCCGGATTCCCTGTGGGGCGTGTTGCGTACTTCGGAGCTGACACCTAAAGAGCAGGTCGGCATCTATCGGTTATTGTCCAATTGGTACGGAAGCTATGACACGCACCGCACCATCGCTTGTTTGAAAAAAGGATTGGAGATAGCTGAAAGGGAAAAGGTGACAAAGGAAATTCCACATTTCACTCGTTCGCTCGGAGTCTATCACAACATGTTGATGCAATATGATTCGGCCAAGATGTATCTCGACCAATCGCTTGCTTGTGCTGTCAAGCTGAAAGACCGTCGCGAAGAAGTACAAGCTTACCGTTGTATAGCCCATTGGAATTATCGGCAGAACCGCTATATTGAAACTCTCGACAATTGCATGACGGTACTCCGGATAAGCGAAGCCATCAACGACACTTCGAGTCAGTTCAATGCCTTGTCGAATATCGGCTCGCTCTATCGGGAATTAGGTAATTTGGACCGTGCCGAATATTATATTCGAAAGAATATCGATTTGAGCAAAAAGTATAATATACCTGAAGACCGTATGGCTTACTATGAACTGGGGCTTATCTATATGGAGAAAGGCGAACTCGATCTTGCTTTGGAATATGAACTTAAAGCAAACGAATGGTTCAAGTTAGGTTATAAAACATTCGAAATATATTGCGATCAAGCCATAGCCAAGATTTATACTTTGAAACGAGAGTACCCTCAAGCCATAGAATATACGGAAGAAAGTATCCGGCTGGCGCGTGAATTCAGTGATACGCGCCTCGAAACCATAGGTCTGCAGATACTTTCTACTATCTATCGAGAGCAAAACCGATATGGCGAATGTGAGACCATAGCTTTCAAAGCATGGGAAAACGATTCTACGATGCTCGATACCGCTCCTGAATTGGCCTATAATTTAGCTTTTGCTAATTTACAACTCGGTAATAGGGAAAAATCTTCATATTTTTTCCGCCAATATGCCCGGCTGGTGAACGAACAGAACGTGAAGGGCTTTCATCGGACTATGGCGGACATGGAGATCAGATATGAGACTGAAAAGAAACAACTCCAGATTTCTTCCTTGCAAAAGGAAAAACGACTTTATATTATAGTGAGTGTGTCGGGGCTCCTTGTTCTTTTGCTGATAATGGGGATGCTCATGTATCGCTACCGTTTGATCCGTCAGAAACGTGAGCTCGCTGAGCAGCAGGTCAAGCAGTTGAAGCAGGAGAAACAACTTGTAGCCACACTTGCTTTGTTAGACGGAGAAAATGCCGAGCGTACCCGCTTGGCACGTGACTTACACGATGGGTTGGGGGGCATGCTTTCGGTTATCAAACTGCATTTGTACGGTATCAAAAGTCTTTCCGTACTGCCGCCGGCAGATGCAGAACGGTTCAACAAAGCTCGAAAGATGCTCGACGAACTGATGGAAGAACTTCGCCACGTGGCGCACAACATGATGCCCGATTCACTTTCACGCTATGGTATCAAAACCTCGTTGGAGGATTTCTGTCGTTCTGTTCCAATGGCGAATTTCCAGTTTTTCGGTGAGAATCCGCGGCTCGACAGCCGTCTCGAAGTGCTTATCTACCGTTGTGCCTACGAGCTCATTAATAATGCGATGAAGCACGCTGACGCTACGCGTATCAATGTTCAGTTGACAGTTGATGAACGTCTCGTCTCTCTTTCCGTGCAGGACGACGGCAAAGGATTCGATCTCGAAACGGTGGCATACGGGGCTGGCTTTACTAACATGAGTAACCGCATTGCTGCTTACAATGGTACAATCAATGTATATTCCTTACCCGGCACGGGTACGGAAGTAACCATAGAAATAGAACTTACGTCATGATACAGGTACATATCGCGGATGACCACCGCATGTTGGTCGAAGGGTTGCAGGCCGCAATCGAAGAATCAGGCATCGCCAGAGTCGTGGATAAGTCTCACACACTTGATGTATGTCGTAAAACACTTTTGTTCAGGTGTCCTGATGTGCTCCTTTTAGACATCTCTATGCCCGATGGAAGCGGTGTCGATTTTTGCGAAGAGGTACATGAAAAATATCCGGACGTGAAGATACTGATGCTCACTACTTATGATGAATATACGATGGTCAACCGTGCCCTTGCCGCTGGAGCATCGGGATACATCCAGAAAAATGCCTTGTCGGAGGAAGTGGTGAAAGGTATTGAGACTGTTATGGCCGGCAATACATTTTTCAGCACTGAAATCGACCGGATGATGAAGAAACGTATCAACCAAGCCGTATGGCTCACTACTCGCGAACAGGAATTACTCCGCCACATCGTGGACGGCTGCACCAATCAGGAGATAGCCGACCGTATGTTTCTCAGCGTAGAGACCGTCAAGACCTATCGAAAGAACCTCACACAGAAGCTTGGAACCAAGAATGTGGCAGAGTTGATACGTATTGCTCTGCGTGACAAGTGGGTGTGAATGGTTTCCTTTATTTTAAGGAGCGAGATATCTTATTGTTGATTTCAGCGAAGACACTTGCCTCGTTCGATCCAAGTTTGATATGCTACACCGACCTAATATCCGGTAGCAGATTGTTCTGCTTGTCGTTGAGAATGATAGCTTCTTCACTCTTAATACGACTTCCACGGCGCAGTTCTAACAAGTGGATAAAAAGACCCCCTTTAATATTACAATGTCTTCGTTCTGAGGAAGATGATTTGTTTCATAATAGGAAACTTTCCTGACTTGTCCAATTTGTTATGTGTACGCTGTACACATGAACATGGTCGCTTTTCAGTGACTCTTTAGACAAACGTGAAAAATTTCTTAGACGGAGACTTTATCTCTTTTTAATCAGTTCACGAACACTGGGGCCTCTATGATGCGGGTATCCCGGAGTATGCTCTCTGCAGCGGGCATCGGCGTTTACTTTTAGGCTGCGGTAATCATCTCCGGTGCGGGTAATGTAATCGTCGAGCAATGCACGGTGTTCGGCAAGTATCGCGGTATATTTCGGGTTTTTGGCGAGATTTATTCGCTCGCCCGGATCTTTTTTCATGTCGTAAAGCTCTTCACCGTTCCCTTCCAGAAAATGCGTGTATTTGTATCTCGGGCTTCGTATCATCCGTCCGGGAGTAGTGATGTACTCGTATTCGGTATGCCACTCCGAAGCCACATAGGCGTGTGTCTTTTTCTGCTTTTCTCCTTTCAACGTCGGAGCAAGGCTGATACCGGCTTTATCTGAGGGGACAGGGATATTTGCCAGCTCGCAAAGTGTGGGCAGAAGATCTAATGTAGGCTGGGTGAGCAATTCGGATACAGGTTTCTTCCGTTGCTTGATGCCCGGACCGGCAAAGATGAAGGGAACGTTCGTCATTTCATCATAAAAACTGAGGTGTTTGGTCACCATGCGGTGCGAAGCCATTCCGTCGCCATGGTCGGCTAAGATCACAATGATAGTATTTTTGCCTGCGGGTGTGGAATAGAGTGCTTTCAGCACGCTGTCTATCTGCCGCGATACCATCTTGGTGTAGTGCCGGAAAGCGGCAATATAGTGGCGGTAGTTTTCTTCGCTCCACTGAGAGGCTTGTGTCATACGGCGGTGTCCGCAACAGATGTATTGAATCGGAATAGGGATTTGACTCCAATCTTCCACTTCAAAGTTAGCAGGCAGTTCCGGAAGTTCTCCGCTGATGGGGCGGTCGGTATGCACGCCCTGATTCTCGCCTACGAATCCGCAAATATTGTGCGGGTTTTGGAAATCGGCGATGCAGATAAATGGTTTTTGGGGCGGATTGCTCAGGTATGCCACCGCGTCTTCGCAAGTCCCCACATCGAGGAAGCTGTCGTTGTTGACCGGAAAATCCGGATCGGTGAAAGGCTTGGGTACGGGTTCCTTATGCTTGAAGCCCCTTAACGCGCCCATGTCGTGTGTCTTTCCGAAATGTACGGCCTCATATCCGTGGTCCGAGAAAAGGCTTCCCAGTGTCGGTACGCTGTCCGGCAGAGGTGTGTTTACGGGTTCAGCGGAATTGGAACGCACATTCGTCTGATGAGGCATCAGTCCGCTCCATAGCCCCGCACGTGAGGGCTGGCTCAGGGGGCATCCCACGTAAGCGTTGGAGAAGATGACTCCCCGTGCCGCCACTTCGTCGATAGGAAGCGTACAGCCTTGGGTTTGTCCGTATGCGCCTACGACACGCTGGGTCAGATGGTCGCATTGGATGATTAAAATATTGGGTTTTTCTTGCGCTTGGGTTGCTGCACCGCATAGTGCCAATCCCATAAACGGATAAATTATTCTCATTCCGGTTAGAATTAAGTGATAAAATGATTTTCAAACAAAAGTAACGAAAAACAAGAAGCAGGCGGCTTGTATGCCGACTTTTTGAACGTAAACGAAAGGATTTTGTACAAAATAAAGAATTACCGCCGATGTCGCGCGCTGCCGTCATACGGTTTTGCGTGCATCGTTGGTAATTCGAATACTCTTGTTTTCCGATAAATGTCGGAAAACATCAATTTTTATTAACTGTTCATGCTCATTAGGAATTCGTCGTTGTCTTTGGTTTTCTCCAGACGGTCTTTTACGAAATCCATCGCTTCGAGCGGATTCATGTCGGCAAGATATTTGCGCAATATCCACATGCGGTCGAGCGTAGTTTTGTCGAGCAACAGATCGTCGCGCCGAGTACTGGAAGCCGTAATATTGACTGACGGGAAGATACGCTTGTTGGACAGGTTGCGGTCGAGCTGCAATTCCATGTTGCCGGTACCTTTGAATTCTTCAAAAATCACTTCGTCCATTTTCGAACCCGTATCGATCAATGCAGTGGCGATGATGGTGAGCGAACCGCCGTTTTCGATGTTACGGGCTGCGCCGAAGAACCGTTTCGGCTTGTGCAACGCATTGGCGTCCACACCGCCGGAGAGAACTTTGCCCGAGGCGGGAGATACAGTGTTGTAAGCGCGCGCCAAGCGGGTAATGGAGTCGAGGAAGATAACCACATCGTGTCCGCATTCTACCAGTCGTTTGGCTTTTTCGAGTACGATGCCCGCTATCTTCACGTGGCGATCGGCAGGTTCGTCGAATGTAGACGCAATGACTTCCGCATTTACGCTGCGTGCCATATCCGTTACCTCTTCAGGGCGTTCGTCTATCAGGAGCATAATCATGTAAACTTCCGGGTGGTTGGCAGCAATGGCATTGGCAATATCTTTCATCAGGATAGTTTTACCTGTCTTCGGCTGGGCGACGATCAATGCGCGCTGTCCCTTGCCGATCGGTGAAAACAAGTCTACTACGCGGGCAGACATCGAATCGGAATACCCTCCTTTGCAAAGCTTGAACTTTTCGTCCGGGAAGAGCGGGGTCAGATGCTCGAATGGAACACGGTCGCGTACGAATGCCGCATCCCGGCCGTTGATTCTTGATACTTTGACCAGCGGGAAGTATTTTTCTCCTTCTTTCGGCGGGCGAATGACACCTTCCACTACATCGCCTGTTTTCAGCCCGAACAGTTTGATTTGCGACTGCGATACGTAGATGTCGTCAGGTGAAGAAAGGTAATTATAATCCGAAGAACGGAGGAATCCGTATCCGTCTTGCATGATTTCGAGCACGCCTGTTCCGCTCAGGATATCATCGAATTCGTAAGCCTTTTCACGTGGTTCGGGAGCTTTTCGCTCCTGTTGCTGCGGCTGGGTGCTTTCGTTTAAGTTATTCTGCTGGGCAGGGCGTTGCATTTGCTGACGCGGATTGTTGCGTTGGGCATTGTTGTTTCCGGCATTGTTGTTGTCGCGTTGACGGGCGATGCGCGGACGCTGTTGCGGTTGGGTTCCCGGTTCGGTAGGGGCTTGAGCGGGTTCGGCTTTGGTTGCTTCGAATTTGCCGACAAGCTCGGTGGGAAGTTCGATTCTTTCGGACGGTAAATCTTCGATGGGGATGAAATCATCTTCATCTGCGCTTGATAAGATAGCGCTTTCTTCATCGACAACAGGTGCGGGTTTGTTCGGCTTGGTTGCCGTTTCCGGAGTCGTTTTAGGTGTTTCTGCTTTTTTCTCCGTTTCTTTGCTTGTCTGCACATCGTCTGCAACAACGGCTTTCTTCTCGGCGACAGTTTTTTCTTCGGTTGTTTTCTCTGTTTTTGCTACAGTTTCTGCTTCTTTCTTTGCCTTTGCCGTTTCTTTACGGGGACGTCCGACTTTACGCTTCGATTCGGTTGTTTTTCCTGTTTTTTCTGCTGTGGCAGAACTTTCGTCGTCTCTACCGGCCGTTTTTTCTTTTGGAAGTACTTGCGGTTGTGGATCGGGTGTGGCTTTGGGTTTGGTTATTTCCCCGTCTTTTGTTGCCGACATTACTTTGTCTTCCTTTTGGGGAGCGGCAACACGCGAACGCTTTTTCTTTTCTTCCTTGCGTTCCTCTTTCAGTTTGTCCGCAGCTACTTTTTTAGTAGCGCCCGCTATTGCCTGTTCATCGAGTATTTTATAAACAAGTTCCTCTTTTTTCAAAGATTCTGTCTTCTTTATACCCAGTTCTTTGGCAATAACTTGAAGTTCCGACAAGTTTTTGTCGTTCAATTGAATAATGTTATACATATAGTATGGTAAATTATTAATAATGTTATCTTATTTGAGATATGAGTGACGTGACTACAGCCTCGAGGCTACAGATATGAGATATGCGAGCATATATTGTTCTTTATTATGATTTTGGGATGTTGTACGCCGATTGAGTTGAATAGTAGGACTCATTCAACGAGGCAAAGATAGGAAATATTTTTAATTTTCGATGCGATTAAACATTTTTTATGTAAAAAGGTTGTAAGTTTTTGTAATTAATCACTTATTATTGTGTTGTCTTGCTATAAGTTAATGGTTCATCATATGGTCCGGTAAACTATGATCCGTTGTGTGTGCTCATCTATCCGGAAGCGGTTATCCGTTCGTTCACCGATTAGCCATGCGATGCGTTTGCCGCAGCAAAGCACCCATTGCTGCTCTTTCTCTCGAATGGAAAATTTGCGGTCGGTCAGATAGTCGCTTATTTTTTTCTTCCCTTTCATGCCAAAGGGCACGAACACATCTCCTATTTGCCACTTGCGGCAATACAGGGGAGCATCTAATTTATCGGCATCGAAGCAAGCAAATTCTTTTCCTTTCGGGATATGAAAATCGGGTGTGTACATTTTCTCTTCACTGATTAACCGAAAAGGCGGTTCGCTCTCTTTCTCAGGTTTAAGGGGGCCGATCAGCAGAAGATCTCGGTCTTTGATCACTCTTCGTTTCTTATTGATGAAAACTTTTCCCGGTTGACTTTGCAGGGTGGATGCGATGTTATTAATTTGCGAAGAGTTGAAACCCAGGGGGTGAAGAATTTCGAATAAAACACTTCGCGGCGCTGGTTCTTTCAGCAATGCGTCGATACGGATTCCTTCGGGTGTTATTACCCGTTCTTTGGCATCTGCAATTCCTTTACGGTAAATTGCATAGACTTCGTTCAGGTAATTTCCTGTTTCCGTCAAGGTTTTCCTGACCGAAGGGTTGATCTCTTCCATCAGCGGAAGCAGGTGCAAGCGGATTTTATTGCGGGTATATTCATCCTCCGTATTCGTGCTGTCGGTTACATATTCCTGTTTAATGTGTTGCAGGTAACGGATGATTTCCTCCCGACTTACGCAAAGTAGCGGGCGGACAATTGTTCCGTTGCGCGGGCGGATACCCAGTAAGCCACTTATTCCGGTTCCCCGGATAAGGTTTAGCAGTATTGTCTCTACGCTGTCGTCCCGGTGATGTGCTACGGCGATCGTGTCTGCCCCATGTTTCACTCGTAGCTTTTCAAACCATTCATACCGCAATTCTCTGGCTGCCATTTCTATGGAGATATGTTTTTCGGCGGCATATCCGGACGTGTTGAAACGGATGCTGTGAAGCGGAATGCCGAGTTTGCGGCAAAGCCGACGGACAAACTGCTCGTCCCGGTCGGATTCTGCACCTCGCAAATGAAAGTTACAGTGAGCAGCTTCGCACCGGTAGCCGGCGGAATGAAGAAGATGCAGCAAAGCAACCGAGTCGGCGCCACCGCTCAATGCCACAAGAATTTTACTCTCCGGTGAAAAGAGATTTTCCTTTTCAATATATTGCTTTACCCGATTTGTTATCACGTGAGCAAAGGTAATAATTATTCTTTAGATTTCAGCCATATCATCCTGCTTTCGTTCGTCTTAAAATGGAAATACAATATAACTGAGAAAACAAGGAATAATTTCTTGCTATTTGAAAACAATCTAAATAATTTGCGCACTCGGGAGTTATGGATTATCTTTGCCGAAAATTTAAGATAGCTATGCGTTTGTCCGATTTAAGAACAGGTGAGAAAGGTGTGATAGTCAAGGTGATGGGTCACGGAGGTTTCCGCAAACGTATTGTGGAAATGGGCTTTATTAAGGGCAAAACGGTTGAAGTGTTGCTGAATGCTCCGTTAAGGGATCCGATAAAATACAAAATATTAGGTTACGAGATATCTCTTCGCCGTCAGGAAGCCGGGATGATTGAGGTAATCAGTGAAGAAGAAGCGCAAAGGAATATCACTGATACGGTTTGCCGCGAAGGTTTGCCGGAAGATGTTTTCGTAAAAGAAGAAGCGTTAAAGAGAATTGCTCTGGGGAAGCGCCGTACAATAAACGTCGCATTGGTGGGAAATCCGAATTGTGGCAAGACGTCTTTGTTCAATTTGGCTTCGGGAGCTCACGAGCATGTAGGCAACTATAGTGGAGTAACAGTGGATGCCAAGGAAGGATACTTCAACTTCGAAGGCTATCACTTCCGCTTGGTTGATCTTCCGGGTACTTATTCTTTGTCAGCATATACTCCCGAAGAGCTGTACGTACGCCGCCATATTATCGACGAAACACCCGATGTGATCATTAATGTTGTCGACTCCTCCAATCTGGAGCGGAATCTTTACCTCACCACCCAACTGATCGATATGAACGTGCGTATGGTGGTAGCCCTCAATATTTACGATGAATTGGAAGCGAGCGGCAACCGATTGGATTATAGACTTTTGAGCAAATTGTTCGGTGTGCCTATGATACCTACGGTATGTAAAAGGAATAAAGGCATTGATACGCTTTTTCATGTAGTGATCAATCTGTACGAAGGAGTAGATTTTTTCGATAAGAAAGGGCGAATGAATCCTGAGGTTTTGCAAGATCTGATGGAATGGCACGATTCGCTGGAAGATCGTATGTACCATGAGGAAGAACATCCGGAAGATTATACGCATGCGCATCAAACGGCAGGACGGGTTTTCCGCCATATTCACATTAATCATGGACCCGATTTGGAGAAAGCGATCGATGCTGTGAAAGAAGAAGTGTCGAAGAATGAATCCATCCGCCACAAATACTCTACACGCTTCCTTTCCATTAAGTTATTGGAGAATGATCCGGACATAGAGCATCTGGCAATCCGGTTGCCTAATGGCAGGGAAATTATCGGTATCCGTGATAAAATGGCAAAACGCTTTAAGGAGACAAACGGCGAAGAGTGTGAATCTGCTGTAACAGACGCTAAATATGCTTTTATCAGCGGAGCGTTGAAAGAAACTTTCACTGACAATCATTTGGAGAAGCAGCAAGCTACCAAGATGATTGATGCGGTTGTAACGCATCGTGTCTGGGGCTATCCCATCTTTTTCCTTTTTATGTTCTTGATGTTTCAGGCTACTTTTGTATTGGGCGAGTATCCTATGAAAGGAATTGAGTGGGTGGTTGGAGTGCTTGGAGATTTTGTCCACGGATACATGAATGACGGACCTTTGAAAGATATGATCATCGACGGAATTATAGGAGGAGTAGGGGGAGTGATCGTCTTTCTGCCCAACATTCTTATTCTCTATTTTTGTATTTCGCTGATGGAAGACTCCGGATATATGGCTCGTGCGGCCTTTATCATGGATAAAATCATGCATAAAATGGGGTTGCATGGTAAATCATTTATTCCGTTGGTTATGGGATTCGGGTGCAATGTGCCGGCAGTAATGGCGTCCCGCACCATCGAAAACCGTAAAAGTCGCCTTATCACCATGTTGATCAATCCGTTGATGTCTTGCAGCGCCCGTTTGCCCATATACTTGTTGCTGGTTGGGGCCTTCTTCCCCGGTAGTGCCAGCCTGGTATTGCTAAGCATTTATGCCATCGGTATACTGCTGGCTGTTGTGTTCGCCCGGTTGTTGAGCAAGTTTCTGGTGAAAGGCGACGATACTCCTTTTGTTATGGAACTCCCCCCTTATCGAATGCCGACCGCAAAATCCATTTTCCGTCACACGTGGGAGAAGGGAGCGCAATATTTGCGAAAAATGGGTGGAATCATTATGATTGCTTCTATCATTATCTGGTTTTTGGGGTATTATCCCAATCACGAGACGTATGCTACAGTTGCAGAGCAACAGCAAAACTCTTACATCGGTCAACTGGGGCGTGCGATGGAACCGGTTATCAAACCTCTGGGATTCGACTGGAAGCTGGGCATAGGGTTACTGTCCGGTGCGGGAGCGAAGGAGTTGGTTGTAAGTACATTGGGTGTTCTTTATGCGGGCGATGCCAATGCCGATACTGTCAGCTTGTCCGAACGAATTTCCATCACCCCTTTGGTCGCTTTTTGCTATATGCTGTTTGTTTTGATTTATTTTCCCTGCATCGCTACATTGGCGGCGATAAAGCAAGAGTCCGGCAGTTGGAAATGGGCGCTTTTCGCGGCCACTTATACTACTCTGCTGGCTTGGCTGCTTTCTTTCGCCGTTTATCAGATAGGAAGATTGTTTGTTTAATTGTCAGTGACGGGCTTTGAAAACGAGTTACGCCGTATGCCGGCTTTCCATTTTCTTTGCTGTTCGATAAAATAGGAGAATTTATATGATTAATTGGCAGGAATGGGTTGTCGGGATAATCGTTTTACTTTGTATAATCCGCGTTTTATACGGAGTGCTTCTTTTTTTACGCCGAACCGAAGAGAATAAGAATCCCTGTTCGACGTGCGTAACTGGTTGTGAATTAAAGGAGCTCATGGAAAAGAAGCGCAATGAATGTAAGTCGCAGAAGAAAAGTTCAAAGAAAAAGTGTTGTGGATAGTTGGTTATTATAAAAAAAACACTACCTTTGCAACCGCAATCGAAAAGATTTGGTTCCTTGGATGAGTGGCTTAGTCAGCGGTCTGCAAAACCGTGTACGGCGGTTCGAATCCGCCAGGAACCTCAAAGAATCCTCCGAAATCGGTTATTATGGCCGGTTTCGGAGGATTCTTGTTTTGGGAGGGATGGAGATAGGGGTGGCAAAAACTGATTTTATAAATGCAGATTGTCATCATTCCGCATCTACTTCTGACGTTTTTTTAGATTCTTTCGACAAACTGGTGAAATGAAAGAGCCGGCCAGTTCCTGCTGTACTTTGGCGCACTCCCCGCTCTGATATAAATCCGTTTTCCCGTCTTTTTGAAGTTATATATTGTTTGGAAATGCTTCTTTATGAACAGTATTACATCCAATTCTTTTTTTCGTTATTGCTTCTTATCTTTGTTTTCGATTTATGGCATTTGCTTGTCAGTTAACTTTTTGATGGCTATATAAAAAGAAGTTTCTTTTACTGAATAAGAGCTTTGCACCGCTGATTCGGGGCAAAAGCTCGCGTAAGGTTTCTTTTTCGAGATACTGTTTGGGGCAAATCTTGCAAGTTGATTTGAAGAGTTTGATATAAGTCGATTCGGGATTTACCCTGCCTGGACAGAAATACACAGGCGGTGAAATGAAAAGTTTGGTATAAGTCGATTCGGAGTCTACACTTGTTTCTGAATATACTCCTTTTGTTTATCGGGAGTGGTGTGTAGCTCTTACGGGCAGAAGATTCGGGCAACGGATGCCAAACTTGCTTGTTCATGAGGTTGTGACACTGTCTCTTATGGGCAGAAGATTCAAGCAACGGTCAATTTTGCCAGGTAGTCGTAGTGTTTTCCTCGTTTTACCAATTCGGCTTTGAACCCGCATTCGGAGGCGTAGAGACCGAGTGTTTCGAAATCCACGTACAACCAGTGGAACGAATCGCCTTCGATATCCTTGTATTTCATCCGGAAGTCTATTTCTCCGTAATAGTTCCCTGCCAGGTCGATAAGGATGCTTCCGTCTTCTTCTTCTTCAAAGAGGTAACTCAGGTCACTGGAGTCCATGTAGATGCAGCCTCCGGGTCGAAGCATCTGCTTCATCCTTTGAAAGAAAGCGGGCATGTTGCTCAGTTTGCCGATGATGCCCGAGCCGTTCATCAGCATGAGAATCGTATCGAAAGATTCCCGGAAGCTTTGGTCGAAAAGGTTGATGAGGCGTGCGTCGTTCACTCCCCGCTGTATCATCACTTCGACCGAAAGGGACGAGACGTCGATGGCGCAAACGTCTTTGCCCATTTCCTGAAGCGCGAGCGCATGGCAACCGCTTCCGGCGCCTACATCCAGAATGCGTCCTTGAGCCAGTTGCAAGGCTGTCCGCTCTATCGCCGGCATGGATGAAAAGCTCCGGAACAGTTGCCTGACGGGAATTTCATCTTCATCGAACTGAGAGGAGAATACCCTCAGCCTGCCGGCGTTGCGGCGGTTGAAGAATTCATGGATTGCAGCTCCCATCGGGTCTTTCTCTGCGGGTAAGATTGTTGTTTCCATCCGGAGTTGTTTCTTGTTAGGCATGGCAAAGATAAAGATTTCGCGGGAAATGAGTATCTTTGCTGTTGAAAAAGTGGATAATATATGAGTATAGAAGAGGCAATCATGGGCGGCATCGTCTTTAAAGGCAAAAAAGACAAGCCCAAAGAAGAGGGGAAGGTAAAGACGAAGGCGAAGAAGGCGACTTATATTCGTGGTCTTCACGGGTCGGGTGCGGCTAAAATGAAAGCCGATATCCGGAAGAAGCGGGCGAACCGCCATAAGAAATAAGGATCGGGAAAGCGATCGTTGGGGTTTTAAGCAGAGTATAGACTTTTGTTGCGGCTTCATATTACATCGTGCCGGGCATAGATGCCTGTCATGAGAGTGAGGTGTGCCTTGCCATGTGATAAGTGATTGACCGTGCTGATTGCGGAAGCATGGAAGGGGTGGATAACGCGCTGAAGCAATCTGCTTCAAGGGAAGTAGTATTTTGTATCGACTTCGCGGAACGATAGGGGGCCAGCCTCGATGAACTAAAGACATGGGCAAAGCAGTGGATCAGGTTCTTCACGGAACGACAGAGGTTTGGTTCCAATCCGATAGAACCTCTGCAGTGAAGGCTTTTCCCCTTCCGGCACTCCCAAAGAAGTTTGGTTCCAATCCGATAGAACCTCTGCTTCAGCCTGACGAAGCTTCTGTTTCAGCTTGACGGAGCCTCTGCTTCAGCCTGACAAAGCTTCTGTTTCGGCCTGACGGAGCCTCTGCTTCAGCTTGACGGAGCTTTTACTTCGGCCTGACGAAGCTTCTGTTTCAGCTTGACGGAGTTTCTGCTTCAGCTTGACGGAGCTTCTGCTTCAGCCTGACGAAGCTTCTGTTTCAGCTTGACGGAGCCTCTGCTTCAGCCTGACAAAGCTTCTGTTTCGGCCTGACGGAGCCTCTGCTTCAGCTTGACGGAGCCTCTGCTTCAGCCTGACAAAGCTTCTGTTTCGGCCTGACGGAGCCTCTGCTTCAGCCTGACGAAGCTTCTGTTTCAACTTGACAGAGCCTCTGCTTGGACTCAACAGAACTTCTTTGCCCATCTTGCGGGAGTTCCGTCTCAATCTGACAAGGACTTCGTTACAACTTGGCATACCCTCTACTTGAATTTGATAAAGCCCTCGTTCCAGCCTTACTGCACCCTGCTCAAGCGGGGAACCTGAAAATACAGGGCTGTTAATGCTTTTGCTCTAACCATACGAAACTTCTGCTCCAAATTAAGAAAGCCTTCATTGCGGGGCTGACAGTGCTTTGTTTTCAGCCTTCAGACCTGTCTTGCGATTAATTCTAACGTTTTATTAGAACCTGACAGTGCTTCCCGTTCAACCGGTGGGAGCTTGGTTCGTTTTACTGATTCCGCTATTATAAACTGACAGAGCCTCTGTTTGCTCCTCGCGAACTTTTGTTTTTCCTGTGAAAAAAGCATGATGAAGCCCGGCAATAACCGGAATTGTTCCGTTGCAGAGAAGGAATCGCCGCATTGCCGAAAGCGGCGGAGAGGTTCCCTTAATTCAAAAGGTCGGAAGATACACGAACGATTTGCATTCCAAACACATGTCTCCCTGCTCCGGTGCTGCGCAACATGTAGAAAAACAAGCGCGAATTACATCCCATGCGGCTTCGCTCCCTGCTCCGCTGCTGCGGTATATTCCGGCAAACACAGGTGAATTCCCGTTCCAAGCAATATGGTTCCCTGCTCCGCTGCTGCGCAACATGTAGAAAAACAAGCGCGAATTACATCCCATGCGGCTTCGCTCCCTGCTTCGGTGCTGCGGCATATTCCGGCAAACACAGGTGAATTCCCGTTCCAAGCACTATGGTTCCCTGCTCCGGTGCTGTGCAACATGCAGAAAAACAAGCGTTGAATTACGTCCCATACACCGTAGCTCCCTGCTCCGCTGCTGTGAAACTTTCTGAAAAACAAATGTGAGCTTACGTGCATCGGGGCTTTCTGTTGCACTGTTCAATATGGGTCCTGTATGAAAAGAGAGGCGGATTTACGCCGATTCAAGCAGCAGGGAAGAGTGCCCTCCTGCATCGATCGGCGTAAACCCGCGTCCCGTTTATATTCCTTTGTCGGCTCTTTGGCTGCGTTTTGCGGCAGAAAGGCTAAGCCGGAAGAATCTCAATCCAATAATCGTCGGGGTCGTTAATGAAGTACAACCCCATGGCAGTGTTCTCGAAACATACGCATCCCATTTCTTTATGATACCGGCGTACGGCTTCGTAGTCGCCTGCCACGCGAAAACACAAATGGCTTTCGTTCTCTCCCAGCTCGTATGGTTGGGGATGGTCCTTGAGCCAAGTAAGCTCCAGCAGGAAGCTGTTTGTGCTATCCGTCAGGTACACCAGAATGAAAGAGCCGTCGGATGCTTCCTTGCGACGATGCTCCCGAAGGCCGAGCGCATCTCTGTAAAACCGGATACTCTTTTCCAGATCGGTTACGTTGATGTTGAAGTGATCGAATTTTCCTTTTATTTCCATATGCAGAATCTTGTTTTATTTCTTTAAGATGAGTTTGACGATTTCGCCGACATACGTGCGGGGCCGACCCTCTTGCGGGGCATTTTGTGCGGGCAACTTCTTGCAATGAATCAGTGCCGAAGGAGTTTTTTCGTTCGGGGCATACAGTTTCAATACATACTTTTCGGCCTTTTCCACCGCGTCGAAAGGTTGATCGGGCGAGAGTGTGCAGTAAGCAACCGCTTTGCCCGAGAGGTATCCTAAAGCTCCGCCGGCATTGGCCGTCATGTTTGTCATGTTGAACTCGTCGTCGCCGATGCTGATCACCAACGTTCCGTTTCCCATCAGGGCGTATATTTCACCCGGTATCTGCTTCAGGTCGGCCTCCTGATATTCCGGCGCCGTTGTCCGGACAGCTTTGGTAGCATCTGGCTGCGAGCTGATGGCGACAGGGTGGGCCACAGGTGCAACCGCCGCTTTCTTCTCCTCCGCTTTCTTCTCCTCCCGTGCGGAAGTTTCCGTTGTTCCCAATGCAGCGGCTAAACCGGCGAACATGTTGTCGGCAAAGTCTACGGTCTTCTTGCGCCATTTCGCCAGCCCGCGCACCAATTTCGTTTTAGTCTTATTCAGCGCGTAGCGGTCGGTTATCCATTCCTCCGCTTTATACTTCTCTTTTTCGCGGTAGGTGAACCGGATTTTTCCCAGATTCACCACGCATTTCTCCGCATCCGTCTGCACGGTTACCTGATAATTGATTTGCGTCCGGTCTAACGACAGGGCGGTGGAGCTGAACACAATCCATTCTTCTCCCACGCCTGCGATGATCCCTTTCTCCCGATCCGGATAAACTACGCGGCTGTCTATGTTCTTGTTTTCTTTCAGGCGGACGGTCATCCATTGCAAAGCACGGTCGTAGATTTCTTCCCGGCTCATGCCTGCAACCTGAAATTCTTTGGAGAAAACGACTTTGCCGTCTACTTCGGGAACCGCTCCCGCCAAGTATTTGTTGTCGTTTTGCTGTTTTTCCGAAGGGTCCGCTTTCATTGTCGCCGGCAGGCAGACAAGAAACAATGCGAGAAATAGAATCGATAACTTATTCATACTTATAATTGTGTTTATTGGGTAATTTCAAAACTTTCGCCCCTTCCGCCGATCGCAATGAAGCGGATGCCAGCTTCTTCGGCAAAACGGTGGAATGCGTTTCCGCCTTCGTAATCTTCTCCGAAGTGCATGGGTACAAATATAGTTGTTTTTATTTGTTCGATGAATTGTTTGGCGCCTTTCATGTAGTCTTTTCCCATTCTTCGGTCTACCGGAAATAATGCCAGGTCTGTTTCCGGAGCTTTCTCTTTCAGATCTTTCAGTTCCGCAAGGAAGTCTCCGTCCGCCTTGCGTATTTCTTCTTCCGTAGACTCCTCGCTCCAGTGCCAGTTGTTCAGGTCGCCCGCATGAAAAATGCTCAGGCCTTGCAGATGAATGAGGAAAGAACTTCCTGCGTCTGTCGATCCGAATGCGTCGACCCGCAGGCATTCGTCTTCGTATATTTCTCCTTTTTTGATGTAAGTCGCTTCTTCTTTCGCCGCGCGCCGCTGTTTTAAGATGTCTTTGGAGAATATATAGCGGATGTCCGGATGAAGTTTTTCCATTCCAGCACCTCGCGGTTGAAGTGGTCGGGATGGAAGTGAGTGGACAACACATAGATTCGGCCGGGCCTTTGCAGGAGATAATCGTGCACGATGCCCCGGTTGCGTTCGGTTTCCGAAGAGTCTTTGTAGTAATCGATGATGACGGTTACGCCCTCCGCTTCAACGGCAAACCCGCTATGATATATGTAATGGAGTCTCATAGGCTGATAGCTGTTAGGTTTGCAATATTACATATTCTGATCGGGGTGACCAAGCAAAAAAGCAGAAATCATGGCGTGGGAGTATTATTTGCTTTGTTCCGTTGCGGTATGGCGGCAAACGGAAGAAAGGAAACCGGAGGCGGGCGACCGACCGCCTCCTTGAAGTATAGACTCGATGATGAGTTGAAAAACCGAAGCGGATTGATAAGATGTAGAGCGCCTCGTTAGAGGTATAGGCCTGCTGATGAGCTGAAAAACCGAAGCGGATTGATAAGATGTAGAGCACCTCGTTAGAGGTATAGGCCTGCTGATGAGCTGAAAAACCGAAGCGGATTGATAGGATGTAGAGCGCCTCGTTAGAGGTATAGGCCTGCTGATGAGCTGAAAAACCGAAGCGGATTGATAAGATGTAGAGTGCCTCGTTAGAGGTATAGGCTCGATGATGAGCTGAAAAAGGAAGCGGATTCATAGGATGAAAAGCGCTTCCTTAGAAGTATAGGTGTGACAGTGAAGCGGATAAACGGCTGAGTCAGGGAGCCAGACGAACGATTTCCCATTTTCCGTCAGGCTGCAAGGTGTATAGAAAGCGGTCGTGCAAACGGTTCGGGCGGCCCTGCCAAAATTCGATTCGCGAGGGTGTCACGGCATAACCTCCCCAATGTTCGGGGCGTTCTACGTCTCTTCCTATCCATCGCGCCGCTTCTTTCACAAACGCGCGTATCAGTTGCATGCGACTGCGAATCGGCCGGCTTTGAGGAGATATTCTCGCCCCGATCCGGCTCTTGTAAGGGCGTTTTCCGAAGTATTCATCCGATTCTTCGGCGGGCACTTTCGTGGCAATTCCCTCCACGTGTACCTGCCTTTCGAGTTCGTGCCACACGAAAGAAAGCGATATGTGCGGGTTGGCCGCCAAATGTTTTCCCTTGCGGCTTTCGTAGTTGCTGAAAAAAATAAACCGTCCGTCATGCAATCCTTTGAGGAGCACGGTGCGTGTCGAAGGCGTTCCTTCAGGCGATACGGTTCCCACCAGAACGGCGGTCGGTTCGTTTACATCCCCGTCGATGGCTGTTTGCAGCCAATTGTCGAAAAGCAGAAGCGGATCGTCGGGAAGATCGCTTTCCCGTAATCCGCTTTTGCTGTATTCTTGCCGGATATCGGCCAGATTGATATTCATATCTTGGTGAAATTTTATGGAATAAATGGCAAACTTACTTTCTTACTTCGTTAGGCAGCGGCCTGCCGTTCATGAAATCCTTTACGTTTTGCAACGTGGTTGTGGCGATATTCTCCATCGCTTCCTGCGTGAAGAACGCCTGATGCGATGTTACGATTACATTGTTGAATGAAAGCAGGCGCGCCAATACGTCATCGTCGATGATACGGTCCGATTTGTCTTCGTAGAAATACTCTCCTTCTTCCTCGTACACGTCGAGTCCGGCAGAACCGATCTTCTTGTTCTTCAGTCCTTCGATCAGCGCGTTGGTATGGATGAGTTGCCCGCGCCCGGTATTGATAATCATCACTCCGTCCTTCATCTTGCTTATGGAATAGTCGTTGATGAGGTATTTGGTTTGCTCCGTCAGCGGGCAGTGGAGCGAGATAATATCCGAATGATGATACAGTTCGTCGAGCGAAGTATATACGATTTGTTGCTCACGGGCGAAGTTATGATCGGGGTAAAGATCGTATGCCAGTATATTCATTCCGAATCCTTTTAAGATATGGATAAGTATTTTGGCTATTTTCCCCGTGCCGATAATCCCCACAGTTTTGCCCCGCATGTCGAATCCCATCAGTCCGTGTAGCGAGAAGTTCCCGTCTTTGGTGCGCCATGATGCCCGTGGAATCTTCCGGTTGAGCGAAAGCATGAGCGCTACCGTGTACTCCGCCACGGCATAAGGCGAGTATGCGGGAACGCGTACTACGGTTATTCCGGCTGCGGCGGCCGCGTTCAAGTCTACATTATTGAAACCGGCGCATCGCAAGGCCAGCAGTTTTACTCCGTTGGCGGCCATCGTCCGGATAACTTCCGCGTCGGCAATATCGTTCACGAAGATACAAACCGCATCTACTCCTTGTGTAAGCAAAACGTTGTTTTTATTCAGGTGTCCTTTATAGTAGCGAAGCTCGAATCCGAACTCCTTGTTTTTGTTGTTGAATGAAACTTCATCGTAGGGCTTGGTGCCGAAAAACGCAATTGTGTATGCCATAAAATTTGTCTTTTTATTTTGATTATGTAATTAACATACGGATGAATCTATTTGTTTATCTATTTATGCTTGATTAACGGAGTATTTCTTGTCTATCGTTTCATTGGTAACTATGTGGAATCGGTGAAAAATGCCTCTCATGAAGAAGAAAAATGCACATAAGCCTTTTTTATGTGCAATATTGTTGTACCTTTGCGCCCGAAATAACTAAAAAAAGATTTAAATGAGAAAATTATCCTTGTTTGGTATTGCAATGTTATTCGTTTCAATTCCAACTTTTGCAGGAGGTCTCCTGACAAATACAAACCAACATATCTTATTCTTGAGAATGTTGGCGCGCGATGCTTCCACACAAATCGACGCCGTATACTCCAATCCCGCCGGACTTGCTTTTATCGACGAAGGCTTTCACCTTTCGTTCAACGGGCAGAGCGCTTTTCAGACCCGTACCATTACTTCTACCTTCGCACCTTTTGCCGGTTTCGGCGGTAATGCTACAAAAGAGTTCAAAGGCGAGGCTTCCGCTCCGTTCATCCCTTCACTTTTTGCCGCTTATAGAAAAGGCGACTGGACGTTTTCCGGAAGTTTCGCTCTTACGGGCGGCGGTGGAAAAGCTACCTTCAATCAGGGACTTGGTTCGTTCGAATCGCAGGTGGCAATGCTGCCTTTGTTGGTTTCGAAAGCGGGAATCCCTGCCAATCAATATTCTTTGGACAGTTATATTCGCGGAAAGCAGATGATCTTCGGTCTCCAAATGGGAGCCACCTATAAGATTGCCGATTATCTTTCGGCTTTTGCAGGGGTACGCATGAACTATGTGAGCAACAGTTATGTAGGCTATCTGCGCAACATGCGTTTCAATCCGCGACACCCTCAACTGAATCCGAATGGGGATATGATTTCCGCGCATGACTTCTTCAGCAAACTCGGCGATCAATATAAAGACCATGCGGAAAACACCGCCGACAAAGAACTCGACTGCGACCAGAACGGATGGGGTGTTACTCCGATTTTGGGTTTGGACTTTAAAATGGGCAAATGGAATGTGGGTGTGAAATACGAATTCAATACGCATTTGAATGTAGAGAATAAAACATCCAGAGACGACACCGGCTTGTTTAAAGACGGTGTAAACACGCCTCACGATATTCCGAGCTTGCTGACTGTAGGAGTTTCGTATGAAATTCTGCCGGTATTGCGTGCTTCCGTAGGTTATCACCATTTCTTCGATACTCATGCCCGCATGGCCGATGCGGTGAATTTGGCTACCGGAGAGAAAATGGGCAAACAGCATTTTATAAAGAACGGTACGAACGAATATCTTGCCGGCATCGAATGGGATGTGTGCAAGTGGGCGCAAGTGAGCGGCGGCATGCAGCGCACCAAATACGGTGTGGAAGACAGCTATCAGAGCGATATGAGTTTTGCCGTAAGCTCGTATTCGTATGGAGTAGGGGCGGGCTTCAATTTAATGAGAAACATGAAATTGAATGTCGCTTACTTCTGGACGAAATACGATACGTACACCAAAGAAACGGCCAGTTATAACGGGACTAAAGTTCCCGGTAAAGATGTGTTCGATCGTACCAATAAAGTGTTCGGTATCGGAATCGATTATAAATTCTGATAGCATACGTTCATCCTTGCCTTTTCTTGCACTTGATTCGGCTATCGGAATGGTTGATTTCAAAAGCCCGCCGCCTTTTAAAAAAAGCCCGCCGTGTTTGATTTCAAAGCCCGCCGCCTTTTTTTCAAAGCCCGCGGGCTTTTTTTCAGAGGCCGACCGTGTTTTTTTCGATCCTTTCTATGCTTTTCTGAGCGGGCTTTCATGTTCCTTTCCACCGGCTGTCCATGCTTTTTTCAGCAACGTCCGTGTCTCCTTCGTTGGCATCTCGTGTCTTTCTCAGTGGACTTTCATGTTCCTTTCAGCGGCTGTCCATACTTTTTTCAGCAGCGTCCGTGTCTCTTTTGTCGGCATCTCGTGTCTTTCTGAGCGAACTTTCATGTTCCTTTCAGCAACTGTCCGTGTTTTTTCAGTGGTCGCCGTTTTTGTTTGCAATCTTTCAACCGTCGTTTTCGGCTATTTCATCGTTTTTCTTCCTGCTATGCCCTCTTTTTCTTTATGAAAGGAAAAATTGCCAAACTTCATGGAAGAATTGCTATTTATAATAAGTCTAAAAAAGAAGATCTTTGCATCGTACTAATTAGATTAATTGACTACGACATGGAGAAGATGGAATTTACTCAAGGAATATTGGCGATGGAGCAGGATTTACGTCGTTTTGCATATAAATTAACTTCAAACCGCGACTCTGCAAACGATTTGGTGCAGGATTGCGTGTTGCAGGCGTTGGATAACAGAGAGAAATTCACTCATGCCAAAAACCTGAAAGGATGGATGTATACTATCATGCGGAATATTTTTATCAACAATTACCGCCGTGCGGTGCGTGAGATGAATATTATCGACGATAATTATTCCATCCATCAGCAAAGCCTGATAGAAGACGAAGACAGCGACCGTTTCGAAACGGCTTATGACATGAAACATTTATATAAGGTGATTCATTCCATTCCCGAAGAGATGAAAGTTCCTTTCCAGATGTTCGTTGCCGGATTTAAATACAGAGAAATTGCCGAAAAGCTGAACCTTCCGATGGGGACGGTGAAGAGCCGCCTGTTCTTTATCCGCAAGCGCTTGAAGGAAGAACTGAAAGATTTTTCCTGATTCTGCAAGAGAGATTTTTCCAAAGATACTACATTTGAAGTTTTGAGTAGTTATCCTTCTTATCCTTTCATACTTGAAAAGGATGGGAAGGATTCTTTTTTTTGATTTTTCTTCTAAAACATTTGGTTTATAAAATAAACCTATTTATCTTTGCTTTCGAACAAGTGAGATGCGCAGCTCCTTGTTTTTTTTAATCCATATATGGTTTATAAAATAAACTAATTAATTTTATTCACTAACGAATAAGGAGAAATCGAGATGAAACGTTTGTTGCTTATTGTTTTGGGAGTTGTTTGCTGCCGAATGGGTGTTTGTGCTCAGGATGTAACGGTAGAAGTACGCGGTATTCGCAACGCGAAGGGCAGTATCCTCGTGATGGCTCAAAAGGATGAAACGTCGAAACCGGTATATGCCATGATAAAAGCTACCGAAAGAACTGCGATAGTCGTCCTGAAGGATGTGCCTTGGGAAAAATTTACTCTGTCGCTTTTTCACGACGAGAATGAAAATATGGATTTGGACAAGGATGAACAGGGCAGACCGTTGGAGGGGTATGTGCGCGAGAAATGTAAGAAAGAGTCCGACAAGCCGGCTACCGTGAAAGTCGAGTTGTACTACCCTATATATAAATAAGGTGTATGAAACGGATAATGTTTGCCTTATGGATCGGCTTGACTGCTCTCTGTTTCGGCAGAGGGCAGCAAGAAGGCGGTCGTCCTCTTTCCGTGCGCGATAGCTTGCCGATGGATTCTGGCAGCGGACTATACTTTAAAAGATCTGGACGGGAAATAAACGGTTACGCTTGATTTATTAAACAGACTATATTATTTTTGAAACAAAATTGATGGATTATGGAAGACAAGAAGATTTCCGAAAAAGAAAGTTTGGAACTTATCGCCCGGATGATTCGGGAGACGCAGGAGAATACGGCGCGTCATGCGGCCTATCCCTTGCTGATTTGGGGATATGCTACCGTCGTTATATCGCTGGCAGTATGGTCTTTGTGGCTATATACAGGCATGTGGCAGGTGAATTTCCTTTGGTTTGCTTTGCCTTTAACCGCCCTTCCGCTGACGATTTTCTTCGAACGTAAGCATGGAAAGAAAGGAACGAGGAATTATATCGACCGCATTACAACGCAGATGTGGGCTTTGTTCGGCATCGTCAGTTTCTGCCTCTCTTCTCTCGCTTTTGTGGTGCGGATAGACGTTCTTTTCCTCATGCCGTTGTTGATGTCGATGGGGGTGACACTCACCGGCTTGATTGCGAAGTATAAGGTGCATATCATAGGCGGGGCGATCGGTCTGTTGCTCTCTTTCATCTCTTTATTTATTCATGGGTATGATAAATTGCTGATGTTTGCCGCTATCTTTGTGGTGATGATGATTATTCCCGGACATATAATGAATAACGATATGAAACGATGCTCAAAGAACTGAATCCATTATTACATTCGCAGCTCCGGCTGGGCATCATGTCTATTCTCCTATCGGTGGAAGAGGCCGACTTCGTTTATTTGAAAGAAAAGACGCAGTCGACGGCAGGAAACCTGAGCATTCAGCTGGATAAACTAAGCGAGGCGGGATATATCGAAGTCGAAAAAAGTTTTGTCGGCAAGAGACCCCGTACCCTCTGCCGGCTGACTTCCGACGGGAGAAAAGCGATGGAGGAGTATGTCGATGCCCTGAAAAGTTATTTTAGCGGATTATAACAGGAAAGATGGTTGTCTTTTTGATTTTTTTCCTCTATCTTTGCACCCCGAAAATTAAAGACATGCGATGCCGTGAATAGCGGCCGTGTATTCTAGAACACCACGTAAAAAACAGGAGTTATGAAAGAAAAAGTATCTGTACCCTTCATGTTGCTGGGCATTCTTTTCAATGTATGCCTCATTGCAGCCAATCTTCTCGAAACAAAAGTCATTCAAGTGGGCGGACTGACGGTGACCGCCGGATTATTGGTCTTCCCCGTTTCTTATATCATCAACGACTGCATTGCCGAAGTCTGGGGGTTCAAAAAGGCTCGCCTTATCATCTGGAGCGGATTTGCCATGAATTTCTTCGTTGTTGCGCTCGGATTGATAGCCGTTGCTTTACCCGCCGCGCCTTTCTGGGAAGGTGAGGAGCATTTCGATTTCGTGTTCGGCATGGCTCCCCGCATTCTTGCCGCCAGCATGCTGGCCTTTCTGGTAGGTTCTTTCCTTAATGCTTATGTCATGAGCAAGATGAAAGTGGCGAGCGGAGGGAAAAACTTCTCGGCACGAGCCATTTGGTCTACGGTAGTGGGCGAGACCGCCGACTCGATCATCTTCTTTCCGATAGCTTTCGCAGGTATCATCGCCTGGAAGGAGCTGCTTGTCATCATGGCACTGCAGGTGGTGCTGAAATCCATGTACGAGGTTCTCATTCTGCCTGTTACGATACGGGTGGTAAAAGCCATAAAAAGAATCGACGGAACCGATGTTTACGACACGGATATCTCTTACAATGTATTAAAGATAAAGGAAATCTGACGTGAATAAGGAAGCTGCGTTGGTTGTGTTCAGCGGAGGGCAGGATTCGACCACATGTCTGTTTTGGGCAAAGAAACATTTCAAGGAGGTTCGTGCGTTGAGTTTCCTTTACGGACAGAAACATCAGAAAGAAGTGGAGCTGGCACAGGGTATTGCGGCGAGAGCAAACGTGCCGTTCGATGTGATGGATGTGTCTTTCATCGGCACTCTGGGACGCAACTCGCTGACCGATGCTGCGATGGAGATGGATAAGGAGAAGCCGGAGGGCAGTGTTCCCAACACTTTCGTGCCGGGGCGCAACCTCTTCTTCCTGAGCATTGCTGCGGTGTATGCGTGCGAACGTGGCATCCGTCAGTTGGTGACGGGTGTTTCGCAGACCGATTTCAGCGGTTATCCCGATTGCCGCGACGCGTTTATCAAGTCGTTGAACGTGACGTTGGACTTGGCGATGGATGAACACTTCGTGATTCACACGCCGCTGATGTGGATAGACAAGGCGGCGACGTGGGCTTTGGCGGATGAGCTGGGCGTGATGGACTTGATACGCCGCGAAACCCTGACTTGTTATAACGGCATTCAGGGCGACGGATGCGGTGAATGCCCGGCTTGCAAGCTTCGCCGCGAAGGTTTGGAGAAGTATCTGAAACAATCATTATAAGTTATGAGCGAACTGAAAGAACAATTGTCCCTGTTGGGCAGAAGCACCGAGTATAAGCAAGACTACGCTCCCGAAGTGTTGGAAGCTTTTGACAACAAACATCCCGGCAATGATTATTGGGTAAGATTCAATTGCCCCGAATTCACCAGCTTGTGTCCCATTACGGGACAGCCCGATTTTGCGGAGATTCGCATCAGTTACATTCCCGATGTGAAGATGGTGGAAAGCAAAAGCCTGAAGCTTTATCTGTTCAGCTTCCGTAATCATGGAGCTTTTCATGAAGACTGCGTGAATATCATCATGAAAGACTTGATAAAGCTGATGAATCCCAAATATATCGAAGTGACCGGGCTGTTTACGCCACGCGGCGGAATTTCCATTTATCCGTATGCCAACTACGGCAGGCCGGGAACGAAATACGAGCAGATGGCGGAGCAACGGTTGATGAATCGGGAGTGACGCGGCAGTTCGTGCAGCGAATGAAGTTTTGTCTTGCCTGAAGCAAAGCCCGGTTGCCCGTTCCGGCTTCGGACTTACTGCGGAAGAGATTCTTGGGGCTGCTTGAACAAAGCCTCTCTTTTGTATGAGCAGAGCTTCAGTTTCGCTTGAACAAAAACTCTCTTTCGCCTGAACAGAGCTTCTGCTTTGCCTGAACAAAAACTTTCTTTCGCCTGAACAGAGCTTCGCTTTGCTTGAACAAAAACTCTCTTTCGCCTGAACAGAGCTTCTGCTTTGCCTGAACAAAAACTCTCTTTCGCCTGAACAGAGCTTCGCTTTGCTTGAGCAAAAACTCTCTTTCGCCTGAACAGAGCTTCGCTTTGCTTGAATAAAAACTCTCTTTTGCATGAATAGAGCTTCTGCTTTCCTTGAGCAAAAGCTCTCTTTTGCATGAGCAGAGCTTCAGTTTCGCTTGAACAAAAACTCTCTTTCGCCTGAACAGAGCTTCTGCTTTGCCTGAACAAAAACTTTCTTTCGCCTGAACAGAGCTTCTGCTTCGCCTGAACAAAAACTTTCTTTCGCCTGAACAGAGCTTCTGCTTCGCTTGAACAAAGCCTCTCTTTTGCATGAACAGAGCTTCGCTTTGCCTGAACAAAAACTCTCTTTCGCCTGAACAGAGCTTCTGCTTTCCTTGAGCAAAAGCTCTCTTTTGCCTGAACAGAGCTTCGCTTTGCTTGAGTAAAAGCTCTCTTTCGCCTGAGCAGAGCTTCTGACTTGCTTAAACAGAGCTTCTCTTTCGCTCAAACGGAGGCTTTGTCTTGCTCAAACGAAATCGCTGTTTTGCATGCTTCAATGCTTTGTTTTGCCCAGATCAGGCAGCCATGGCATAGGGATTACTTTGTGTTAAGAAAGGAACAAGCCGTTGCGGACGGACGAACAGTGCATCGTTTGCATGATTCTTCCGTCATGACGGAAGCTCGGTGGCAGAAGAAAAGCCGATCATCTGCTTATCGATGAAGAGGAGCCGGAAAGTTTGCCGTTTAACACGAGCAAGCTTTCCGGCTCCGACACATCTTGTGCGTTGTTACTTCCGAAGCGTTACGGCAAATTTCCTGAAATGGATTTGCTCTTCTTTGTCTCCTGCATTGTAGAAGCGGATCGCTTTCACCGCTTTGTTCTTGACGCCCTTCGACACTTCCACTTCTTCCCAAGTCTTTCCGTCGGCGGTTACTTCGCACTTGCCCCACGACGGCAACTCTTTTTTCCCGAAATGAATATCCAGCTCGAAAGCCGCGTATGTCCGGTCGAATTTAATCTCCACAAACTTTCCGGCAGGCCACTTCAGGACTTCCAGCAACGGGGAGATGAGTACGGTGTTGTTCTTCGTTTGCAGCGGTTGGTTGCGCAGTTGCCCGATATCGCTTGTCAGCTTGTGGGGCGAATACAGGGTAGTTACGCTCAACTGCGTGCCGTATGCGTGGTTAAACTGCCGGGTGGCGGCGGCAAACAAGGTGTCGATGAAGGGTGTCAGCACTTTGCTTCCGGTTTTCACGCCGGGCTGATACGGATTCTGATTGTAGCTCTGGTCGATTTCGTAGCTTAGTTTCTGCAACGACTTCAGGTGAGCGTATTTACGTTCGAACACTTCCCTTTGCCGGTGCTTCAACGCTTCCTGAAGATAGAGCGCCTCGTTTCCCATGCTTCCCAACAGGCGGAAGCGGTAAAGCCACGGTTTGATTTCATCGATCAGCGTAGGATTGCTTTCGCTCGCCAGCAGGATATCGGCCGATTCGGAGATTTTTTCGAACTCCGCTTTCAGTCGGATCAGGTCGTCGATGTCCGTTTCCTTACCGGCCGAAACCGCTTGCGCAAAGCGTTCGGCGAAGGGCTGTATCTCTACCGACTCCACTCGACGGTAACCGTGTCCGTTCGGTCCCAAGTCCGAATTGTGCTTGCAGAACGTCAGCAGCGCGTCCGCAGCGTCGGGCAGCAGAGCGGCAATTCCTTTCTCCCACGCCTGCTGCGAATCGAACATTTCCATGTTCCACGCGTAAGCCGCTACCCCGTAAAGCGCTATTTTCGACGCTTCGGCGCGCTCCATCGGATTGGAAACAAAGCCCGACATCTCTTTCTCTATGCCTTTTTCATTGCCGTACACTGCCCCCATCAACAAATGGTCGCGCACGTAATCGGATACCGGAAAGTTCCACCAGATGTAGGCAGGACGGCGAATGCGCTCATTGATCCAGTTCAATCCCTCGCGCGTCATGTCCGCGATCACCCGGTCGCCCGTCCACATAATCTGAATATCGGGATGAAGTTGCGTACCCAACGTCGTCAGGTAATTGCCTTTCGGGTTCGACCAACTCCTATTATACTCCGTAGGACACATAATGAGCGGAGTCACGTCTTTTTTCTCTTTGACAAACTTGCGGTCGATGTAGTTGAGCAGTTCCGCCTGACGGTTCGCGTCTGTTCCGTCGCCCGAGATGTCGTCGAAGAAGACAGCGAACGAACGTGCACCCAACTGATACATCCGTTCGAACTTCTCGATTACTTTTTCGCGGTCGGCATCGTTCCATTGTATATCCTGCCCCGGATGGATGGCCCATACGAAGTCGACTTCATTCTCATGTGCCGTTTCAATCAGTTTCTTCAGCTCTCCCGCCTCTTTGCCGGGGTAGGGAAGGCGCCAATGAGGTGTGCTGTGGTAAGGATCGTCCTTAGGTCCGTAAATATAAGTGTTCAGTTTGTTCTCACCGTAGAAGCGAAGCTGCCGCATCCGGTCTTCATGTCTCCAGGGAGTCCCGTAGAAACCTTCCACCACGCCGCGGAACCGGATATCGGGGTAATCCTTTATCTCCGTTTCCGGCAGCCGGTTTCTCAGGCTGTCCGAAGGCAGTCCGCCGGTAAGCAGTTGTTTCAACGTCTGCACCGCATAGAACGTTCCCCGTTCATCGCTTCCGGCAAGCACAATCCCGCTGCCGTTTACGGCAAGGTAATACCCTTCCGCTTTGTCGGGTATCATCTTTTTGAATTTGCGCATGGCTTTGTCATTTTTCTCTCCGATATAAACCGGAAGCCCCTGCTTTTGAATATTGTTTCCCAACAGAGTTTGAAGCCGTGCCACTGCTTTCGGATTGGCGTCTTCCGCTCCGACGAGCCGGAAAGAAGCCGGCAGTGCGATCTCTTCCTGTCCCGATCGTATTTCCTGCGGCTGCGGATTGAGATGAACATTTTGTGAAAAGGCTCCGCCGCTTAGCGCAGCCATACTGAGTAGTGCGAGAATTTTGTGTTTCATGTGAGTTGATATTAGTTTTCGGTTGCAAAGAAAAGAAGAATATTGTATATCTGCAACTCTTGTTCATTGGGGTTCGTTCCTGTTTGCACGGGTATCCTTTGCCGGTTTCCCAGGCATCTTTTGCCGATTTCCCGGACATCCTTTGCCGATTTCCCGTTCTCTCTTTCCCAATATGTCCGGCTTCCGGTGCCGGCACGTTCACCGCCCGATGGCGGCAAACCGCTTCCGGTACGGATTATTCATGATGATAAGGGCCTCCGTTCAATATGCTCATTGCCCGGTACATTTGCTCGACGAAGATCAAGCGTATCATCTGATGCGAAAAAGTCATTTTCGACATCGAAATTTTCTCGTGCGCCATTCCGTACACTTTCTCGGAGAAGCCGTAAGGCCCGCCGATGATGAAAACCAACCGTTTGTTTACGGTATTCATCTTCCGTTTCATATATTCGGCAAACTCCAGCGAACGCATCTCTTTGCCCCGTTCGTCGAGCAGCACGACCACGTCTCCCGGTTGGAGCGCTTTTATGATCAGTTCGCCCTCCTTTTCCTTTTGCTGATCTGTGGAAAGGCTTTTGGTGTTCTTTAACTCCGGAATCACTTCCACGTCGAACGAAATAAAGTGTTTTGTCCGTTGTACGTAGTCGTTGATGGCGGTAATATAATGTGGTTCTACCGTTCTTCCTACCACGAGCAGGGTTGTTTTCATGCGTTTACAATTCTGATTTATTGTACAAAAATACGGCTTTTTTGTGTTATTTTGCAATAAATGTTTACCTTTGCCTGTAAATCGTTGAATGTTTAGACGTTGAACTTCAACATAAAAGCTTGTATTTATGAAAAAACGAGTACTTCTGATAATAGCTGTTTTACTTCTGTTTCTTCCTTTGCTCATGGCTCAGGAAATACCTTCGGGGGTAGTTGCGGCGTTGAGCAAGGGTAGCTCGCAAGAGTTGAGCAAATACATGGGCGATAAAGTCAATCTGATACTTCCCTCCAATTCCGCCAATGTGGACAAGCAGAAAGCCGCTGCGATGATGCAGGACTTCTTCGCGCGGAACAAGGTCGACGGGTTTAATGTCAATCATCAGGGGAAGCGCGATGAGTCGGGTTTTGTTATCGGTACGCTGAAAACAAACAACGGTAAGTATCGTGTGAATTGTTTCCTGAAGAAGTCGGAAGAACAATATGTGATACATCAAATAAGAATAGATAAGACAAATGAATAAAGAAAAGGAATTGATCGATAAACTGATCGATCTCGCTTTTGCGGAAGATATCGGCGATGGCGACCACACCACGCTTTCGTGCATTCCCGATACGGCGATGGGAAAATCGAAGCTGTTGATAAAGGAAGCCGGCGTGCTGGCGGGAATCGAAGTGGCGAAAGAAATTTTCAACCGTTTTGATCCCACGATGAAAGTGGAAGTGTTTATCAATGACGGAGCGGAGGTGAAGCCCGGCGACGTGGCGATGATTGTGGAAGGTAAGGTGCAGTCGTTGCTCCAGACCGAGCGTCTGATGCTGAATGTGATGCAACGTATGAGCGGTATCGCTACCATGACCCGCAAATATGCCGCCCGACTCGAAGGACTTCATACGCGTGTACTCGATACCCGCAAGACAACTCCGGGCATGCGCATCCTCGAAAAAATGGCAGTGAAGATAGGGGGCGGAGTGAACCACCGCATCGGACTGTTCGACATGATTCTTCTGAAAGACAATCATGTGGACTTTGCCGGCGGAATCGACAAGGCGATTACCCGTGCCAAAGAATATTGCCGCAGCAAAGGCAAGAATCTTAAAATAGAAATCGAGGTGCGCAACTTCGATGAACTGGAGCAGGTGCTTCGCTTGGGCGGGGTAGACCGTATCATGTTCGACAATTTCACACCCGAGCAAACGAAGAAAGCGGTGGAAATGGTGGGAGGAAAATATGAAACCGAATCGTCCGGCGGCATTACCTTCGACACGTTGCGCGCTTATGCCGAAGCCGGCGTAGATTTTATCTCGGTGGGTGCGCTCACGCATTCGGTGAAGGGACTCGACATGAGCTTTAAAGCATGTTGATGATGTGATTTTCTTCTGCTTCGTTAACTTCTTTTAGCAGATACTCTTGCAGCACTCTTCATTCTTTTGCGTCTAAAGGATAAACGGCGCATACATACGTTCGATTTAAAAAGACATTTGGCTTTGGAAAACGAGATAGAACTTATAAAGGGCTGTCGGGCGGGAAGCGATTCGGCCCGCAAACAACTTTATACTCTCTATGCTCAACGGATGCTGGCGGTATGTTTCCGCTATACGGGCGATATGGATGCGGCGCACGATGTATTGCACGACGCTTTCATCAAGATCTTTACCAATTTTTCGTTCAGAGGCGATTCTTCCCTCACTACATGGATTACACGGGTGATGGTGACTCAATCGATCGACTATCTGAGGCGGGAAAAAAAGATGAGTCGGTTGGTAGTGCATGAAGAGCAGCTTCCCGAAGTTCCGGACTTGCCGGATATGAGGGGAGAGGAGATCTCCGAAGAGCAATTGATGGCTTTTATCGCCGAATTGCCGGATGGTTGCCGCACTGTATTCAATCTTTATGTATTTGAAGAGAGGTCTCACAAAGAGATAGCCGCCATGCTTCGTATCAAAGAGCATTCGTCTACCTCGCAATTGCATCGGGCAAAGTGTTTGTTGGCAAAAAGAATTAAAGAGTACACAAAGCATGAAGAAAGAAAATGATGGAATAACCGATCTGTTCCGTACACGTCTTGGGGACACCGGACTGACAGTGCGCGACGGATTCTGGGAAAAGCTGCAACAGGACATTCTTGTGGCCGGGCAGCAACGCCGCCGGTTGCTGTTTTTCCGTGTGGCGGCGGCAGCTTCTGTGCTGCTGGTATTGGCCGCGTCGACGGCGGTGGTCTGGTTCTTCTCTCCCAAAGAGGAAATAAGTGAGGCGTTCACGCAGATAGTCGCTTCCCGCGAAGGCATACCCGATGGAGACGGTATCCGTGTCAAACGGCTTCCTCAGCTGGCAAAACCGATATTGTCGAAGCAGGCTCCGAAATCGTACGGCATGCTTCCGCAGTATGCAAACGACGAAGACCCGGATTCCGTCTCCATCACTTTGTCCGTTTCCATTTCTATTTCGGCCTCTGCTGCTGTAAGGCAGGAGGGTGAAAGAACCGGGCAATCGCACGACGGATATTGGAAAGCAGCCAATGTGAATGCCGATCCGGTTCCCGTTTACGAGGAGAGCGTTGCCTGTGCTCCATCAAATGCCCGGAGCGAAAAGAAACATCGTTGGGCGGTAAAAATACAAGGCGGCACAGCGCTTCCGGCAGATGGTGGAACCTATAAAATGCCTCTTTCGGGCGGGGTGACAGTAGAGCGTATGCTGAACGGACGCTTGGGCATAGAAACCGGGTTGCTTTATTCGAACTTGCGTTCGGAAGGACGGAAACTACATTATATAGGCATTCCTGTAAAAATGAATGTGATGTTGGCGGAAACAAAAAAATGGGATATTTACGCTACCGTAGGCGGAGTGGCGGATAAATGCGTGTCGGGCGCGCCCGACAACAGTTTTAAGGAAGAACCCGTGCAACTCGCTTTGACTGCCGCCGCAGGTGTCCGTTACAAACTTACCGACAGACTGGCTGTTTTTGCCGAACCCGGCATCTCTCACCATTTCAAGACTGATTCGCAACTGGCTACAGTCCGTACGAAACGGCCTACTAACTTAAATTTGCTTTGCGGACTCCGCATGACTTACTAACTATCTGCTGCAATGAAAAAGACATTAATGATATTATGGATGGCTGTTGCCGCGCTTGTTTCCTTTACCGGGTGCAACGGCGAAGAGATGGATCAGAACAATCCCGATGTTTCGGTTTTCGTAAAGCAACTGAAAGCGGGCAAGTATAAGATGCAGAATGAAAAAGGAGTCGTAGAGGTTCCTCATTTTGCCGAGAAGGATATCCCCGATTTGCTGAAATATGCCGAAGACCTCACCATTATTCCCTCTTTCCCGTCGGTCTATAATATGAACAACGGGAAAATCCGTTTGGGAGAATGTATGCTCTGGACGATAGAATACATACGCCAGGGTACGCCTCCGTCATTAGGATGCAAAATGGTGTTGGCGAATGCCGAAAATTACGAACCGATTTATTTTTTGACGGACGAGGAAGTGCTCGATGCGGCGGCCTGTTACCGCCGTTGGTGGGAGGAACGGAAATATCCCAGAACCAGATGGAGCATCGATCCGTGTTATGACGAACCTCTCTGCGGCACGGGTTACAGATGGTGGTAAATAAACAAAAGCATCCGGCAGGCAAATAACAACAGAGAATGAGAACGAGATGGCTTATATCGGCAGTGTTTTTACTGTCGGCAGGGGGATGCTATGCCCAATGGTCGAAGCAGGATTCGGTGAAATTGCGGAAAATGCTCGAAGCCGACGGGGAGTTGCGTCTGAACCGGAAGGCACTTCAGGCTATCGACTTTTCGGTCGGTACGGCCGACCCTCGTATCTCGGAAGAAAAAAGATGGCTGTCTCCCGACGAGTCGCTTCCGTCTGTGTTGCCCAAAGCCGTCCCTGTGTTCAGCTTAATGCCCTATACGCCTACTACGCGCTATGATTGGGATCCGGTGTTTCGGAAGAAAATCCGGATAACCAAAGATACTTGGCGGAGAGATCCCTTTTTTCATCTATACGCCCGTACCGGTTATAAGCCGAACACGATAAACTTAGGGAAAGGCGTCACGGGCAGGGGAACTCTGCAAAGAGGCGCCGACTTCGTTCCTCCACATGTGGCTGTGCACTGTTACGGAGCGGCGGGGGTGGCGATCGGCGGTCTCGATCTGATGTTGGTTTTTACCAAAGATTTCTGGGACTGGAAGGGTAAGAAACGCCGCGCGCGTACGCTGGAAGTTCTGAAAACTTATGGCGACTCTGTAACAGTATCGATCAATGCTCCCGTTCAACAGATTGTTCCTTGAAGAGGCGCGGCGGTATGGCATGCGTTCTCCGGCAAAAATCTCGTGACCGACGGAATGTTTGATGGAATTCATGCGGCTTGTTGCCGATACGTGTAAGCCCGACGCTTTTTGCTGAACAGATTATTTGCCGAAAGCGTTATACATTCAGAACTTGTTTTCAATATGATATCATGATGAACAGAATTACTTCTCTTTTCGGCATCCAATATCCCGTTGTGCAGGCGGGTATGGTTTGGTGCAGCGGTTGGCGGCTGGCTTCTGCGGTGAGCAATGCCGGCGGGCTGGGGCTTATCGGAGCCGGTTCCATGCATCCGGAAACCCTTCGCGAACATATCCGCAAATGTCGGGCGGCTACCGACCGGCCGTTCGGTGTGAACATTCCTTTGATGTATCCTCAGATTGAAGAGATCATGGATATCGTGGTGGAGGAGAAAGTGAAAATCGTTTTTACTTCCGCCGGAAACCCGAAGACGTGGACTTCTTGGCTGAAAGAACGGGGCATCACGGTGGTTCACGTCGTATCTTCTTCGCGTTTTGCCGTGAAATGTGAAGAAGCGGGTGTAGATGCCGTAGTAGCCGAAGGTTTTGAGGCCGGAGGACACAACGGGCGCGAAGAAACCACTACGCTTTGCCTTATACCTTCGGTGCGCAGGGCAACCACACTGCCTTTGATTGCAGCCGGAGGCATAGCTACCGGAGAAAGCATGCTGGCGGCTATGGTGCTGGGCGCCGAAGGCGTTCAGATCGGTACGCGTTTCGCCCTGACCGATGAGAGTTCGGCAAGCGAAGAGTTTAAGTCGCTTTGTCTGGGGTTAGGTGAAGGAGATACGAAATTGCTGCTGAAAAAGCTGAGCCCTGTGCGTCTGGTAAAGAATGCTTTCCGCGATGCAGTGGAAGAGGCGGAAAGCCGCGGAGCTTCCGTCGAAGAATTGCGTGTGCTGCTCGGCAAAGGGCGTGCGAAAAGAGGAATCTTTGAAGGCGATCTGGAGCAGGGAGAGTTGGAGATAGGGCAGGTTGCTGCTCTTGTTTCCCGTCGCGAGTCTGCAAGCGAGGTGATGAAAGACCTGTTGGAAGCTTACCGGCAAGCTGTAGCAAAGACTTATTTCTGATTGTGCATATAAGCGCCTTCCTCTTTTCAGCAGGCGTTTGAAAATACCTTTATATTCTTTCACAAAAAAGCCCGCCGCCTTTGATTTCAAAGCCCGCCGTGTTTTTTTCAAAGCCCGCCGCCTTTTTTTTAAAGCCCGCGGGCTTTTTTTTCAAACATTCCATTGTTTTTTTTTGCTCCGTTCGTGCTGCATGAACACCCATTTACATCGATCGTGACGTAGGAGATAATGAAAGAAAAGGCAGAAAGTTCCGATTTGAAAAAGCCCCTTTCACCTCTTTTCCGAAGCATCCGGTGCATCGTAAGAATGAGGTGAAAGGGAAAAGGGCGGCAATCGAAGAGTTATTTACAATGCTGCCTTATAAGAAAACAGGTTCATATCTTAAACCGAATACGTCTGCTACGGCCTTGTACGTCACTTTGCCTTCCACGATGTTCAATCCCGGTTGCAGGGACGGAATTTCTTTGCAAGCTTTTTCCCAACCCTTGTTAGCCAAAGCGATGACGTACGGAAGCGTGGCATTGGTCAGTGCCAGGGTGGAAGTGTAAGGTACGGCTCCCGGAATATTGGCAACCGCATAATGCACGATTCCGTCTACGACATAAGTCGGTTCGCTGTGCGTGGTAGGGTGGGAGGTCTCGAAACATCCGCCTTGGTCTATTGCCACGTCGACAAGCACTGTGCCGGGTTGCAACATCGACAACATGGATCTCGTGATCAAGTGCGGGGCCTTGTCTCCGGGAATCAGGACGGAACCGATAATCAGATCGACATCCGGCAACTCTTTCTTAATTCTTAATTCAGAAGAATATAAAGTTTTTACGTTCTTAGGCAATACTTCGCTCAGGTAGCGCAGGCGTGCCAGATTCACATCGGCGATAGTTACGTCGGCGCCCATTCCTGCCGCCATCTGTGCCGCATTGGTTCCTACTATTCCTCCGCCGAGGATGAGTACTTTGGCGGGCTTCACTCCGGGTACTCCGCCCAGCAAAATTCCTTTTCCGCCCTGCGGCTTTTCCAAAAAGCGCGCACCTTCTTGTACAGACATCCGTCCCGCCACTTCGCTCATCGGAATCAGCAAAGGCAGCGAACGGTCCGGATTTTCCACCGTTTCGTATGCCAAGCAAATAGATTTGTTGGCGATCATCGCCAATGTCAGTTCTTTATCGGAAGCAAAATGAAAATAGGTAAACAGCAATTGCCCTTTTCTAATCAGGTTGTATTCGGGTGCGATAGGTTCCTTTACTTTTACAATCATGTCTGCGGTGGCATATACATCTTCTATGGTCGGTAAAATTTTAGCGCCCACAGCCTCGTACGCTTCATCCGGGAAACCGCTGTTGATTCCCGCAGTGTGCTGGATGTAAACCTGATGTCCTCTTTTCACTAACTCTGCTGTTCCGGAAGGTGTCATGCCCACCCGATTCTCATTGTTCTTAATCTCTTTAGGTACTCCGATAATCATATTGTTACATTTTAAGGTTAAACATGCCCGAAATTACAAAGAATCCCCTTACGTTGTTGCTCGTAAGGGGATGTTTAACAACAGAATGTTGTTTTTTTATGGCTGTCTTTTCCGGAAATCAGTTCAGCAATCCCGGATTGGCTTCGGTTGCCGGCACAGGAATACGCAACGTGTAGCGCGGATCGTCTTGTTGCAATACAAACTTCTTGCCCTCCAGCGTTTTTTCCATCTTGGGGCGGGTGGTGCGTCGTAAGTCGAACCATCGGTGTCCTTCGAAGGCCAATTCGCGGGCACGCTCTTCCAGGATTTCTTTTATCAGCCCGTCTTGTTGCATTCCATCCACAGCTTTCTTTTTCTGTGCATATCCTTCCGGCGTATAACGCTTCTCCATCAGTTGCAACAATCGCTTGCGGGCTTCCGGCAGTTTGTTCAACCGGGCCGCAGCTTCGGCTGCGTTCAGGTAAATCTCTCCGGTGCGGAAGGAACAACGGTATTTGGAGCTTCCATCTGCTTTGGCAATGGAGTACTTCCCGTCTTTGTTCGGTTCTCCGAAGTATTTTTTCAGCCGTAAGTCATTGGCTGTGTCGTATGTTTTGCGCAGTTCTTCCCCTGCCCAGCAGGCTCTTTGTGTAGAAGAAGACTGAATTTGTTCGTATGCGTTGATGATTTCGACCGACTGGTACTCGTTAGGCATTTTACTGTCGGCTTGGTTCATGTTTTCCAGAGACGATTTCTTTGCCAAAACATTTTCCGCCTCCGCATATGCCTCTTCCCATTTTCCCATGTATAAATGCACGCGTGAAGCAAAAGCATCTGCAGCTATGGTAGAGAAGCGGTAGAGATATCTTTCTTCCCATGTCTCTTTATTTATCAAAGTACGGGCTTTTGCAATATCATCCAAAATAGCTGTGTAGATTTCCTCTACCGTGTTTCGTGTGGGAATGGCTTCCAAATCTACGTCCTGCTTTAGGGGAATGGCTTTTTTTTGAGGGCCCCCTTTTTTACCATACGGTTCTCCGTAGAGATTCACCAATATAAAATGGATATAGCCTCTTAAGAAATAAGCTTCTCCCACGAGCTGATCTATTTCCTCCCGGCTGCCTTCTTTAATTTTGCTTTTATTGTCGATGATGGCGTTGGCATAATATATAATGGAGTAATAAACCTCCCAGTTGAAAGAATAAGTGGATGTTTTGAACGATCCGTCATTCCATTTTTCAATTTCGCCATAAACGCCTTGCTCGTGGTTGTCGTCTTTTATAATTACATCGTTCGTGCGCATATCGCATATGGCCCTGTCATTGAAAGGTTGCTGATAGGCTTTGGTTAGCAGAGACCGATATTCGGACAACGTATTCGGAATTACTTTTCCTACGGGTTGAATGTCTAGAAAACTGTCGCAAGACGAAAGCAGAAGACATCCTGCCATCGTAAAGGCGAGTGTGGTATATTTAGTTACTTTCATGATGTTTGTTGTTTAGAAATTCAAATTTAGATTGAATGTGAATGAACGCGGTATAGGCGTCGCATAAATATTGCTCATCGATTCGGGATCGAGGTAATTCTTGTAGCTCGAACCGAACACACATACGTTACGTGCTTCCAATCCTACGGTAGCTCCGTTCAGACGAATGTAACGAAGCCATTCGGCCGGCAAGCGATAAGCCAAACGTATGTTTTGCAACCGTACATAGCTGAGTGGTTTTACCCAAATATCCAATGCTCTTGCTACTTGCGGGCGGTCATTCAATAATGAGTAATCGGCAGGGAAGTTATTACGTGTGTTGAGAGCGGGAAAGCTTCCCTCTTTATTCTCAGGTGTCCATCTGTTCAGGATATCCCGGTTCGTATTCCGTCCCGGATCATAGTCGGTCAAACTATATGTGGGCGCAGTTTTTACATGCGCTCCCAAATTGTATGCGAAGTTTACATTCAGCTCCCAGTTACGATAACTGAAAGTATTCATAAATCCTCCCGAGTAGGGGGCATCGGACGTTCCCATGTAGCTGTAAAACTCTCTTTCCTCTTTAGGATTCACATTTGGTCCCCAAAAACCTATTCCTGATTCATCTGTCATTTTATACAATGCTTCCAACGTTGTTTCTTTACCGTCTTTTCCTATAATCTTGATTCGTCCGTTTTCAGGATCGATACCTTTTGTCTTCAATGCGAATATGGCTCCTACCGGATAGCCTTCCAAGCCGGGCATTGTCTGGTTGTCCGGAGTCATCACCTTCAATACTTTATTTTGATTGTAGGCAAAGTTGAAATTAGTGTACCAGAAAAAGTGCTTGGTAGTGATGTTCCGCGTCTGAAGGTTAATTTCGATTCCTTTATTCTCCATGCTCGCCCAGTTGATGTTCATGCTGTTGAATCCGTTTTCCAAAGGAAGCATCCTGATGCCGATCAAATCTGTTCCTTTTCGATAATAATAATCGACGCTGACATTCGCAGCTTGGTTCAATACGGCAAAGTCTAATCCGATATTGTATGTGGCGGTTTTTTCCCAACGCAGTTTACTGTTGGGAGCAGAGTTGATACGAATAATATCTTCGACGTATCCGGGCATGATACTTGCCTTTTCGTATACTCCGACTAAAAACGGTGAAGTACTTTTATCTATGTTACCTTGCAATCCGTATGAGAAGCGAAGCGCCAGATTGTCTATCCATTTTATCGGTTGCATAAAGCTTTCGTTGGATGCTCTCCATAGTCCGCTGAACGAATAGATAGGCAGGTAGCGGTATTTCTTGTCGACACCGAAAAGGTCTGAGCCGTCCATACGCACGCTGGCGCCGAGGGTGTAGCGGTTCATCAAAGAGTAAGATCCGTTGGCATAGAAAGAGGCGAATGCGTTTTCCACATAATTCTTAGTATGTAGCTTTACTCCTTGAGCTTTACTTTCATTCTCGAAAACAATATTGATGTTGGTAAGCGTTTTGGGGTCGTATCCATAAGCGGTGGATGAGTGTGTGTCGAACCAATTCTTACGTATTTCCGAACCTGCCATTACTTGCACATCATGAATGTCTTTGAATGTATTTTTATATTCTCCTTGCAATTTCCACGTTATTTGGGAAGTTGAGGAATGAGAGTAGGAGTGCATTCCTCCTTCGGGATATAAATATTTCCCACCGCCATATTTCCCGTTTTCACGCGTGTTACGCATGTTAAATGTGTTTGCTCCCACATATTTTTCTTGCGCTGATTGGTCCCATTGCAAGCCTATCTGTGATGTAAGTTTCCATTGGTCGTTGAAACGGAGTTCGGCATCGAATATGGAATTGATTGCAGTTACGGTTGTTTCGTTACTGGTATTGTCACGTTCTTCAAATATATTGAAGCCTCTCTTTTCATCCGCTTTATCACTAGATGCTATATCGTAATCGTAAACATAATGATGATTCTCATCATAGGGGCTTAGATAAGGATTGGCGGTGCGTGAGTAAAAAATAGGATTTGCCAGTCCTTTCGAGTCTGTGACAAAGTTTTGGTTTTTCCGGCGGTTGGCAAATATCGAAAGACCGAATTTAAGCAGTTTGTTTATCTGGTAAGATGTTTTGCTGGTCAGGTTGAAACGTGTCATGTTCACACCCGGCACATTACCGTTTTCGTTGGAGTATCCCAAAGAATTATAGTAGGTTACTTTCTCACTGCCGCCCGATAAGCTCAGGTTGTATTCTTGGGTAAAAGCATCGCGGAAAAGAATATCGTTCCAGTCCGTGTTGATAGTTTTCAATCGGTTGATAGCATCCTGAACATCGGAAGGAAGTCCATTCCAACCGTTGGTCCGATAATCATTCATTAAGTTATGTTTATTTAGTATGGCGGCTACTCCTCCTTTTTCCTTGTAAGTAGGATATGTTTCGAAAGCAAATTCATGCATTTCTTTCAGTAATTCAAGTTCTAAATTTACTTTCTCTTCAGCATTCAGCAGATTGAGTTGCGAAATACTCGGATTCGGCGAATAAGTCAATTTCGTGTTGAAATGTATCACCGGTTTTCCTGCTTTACCTCTTTTGGTGGTTACCACAATAACTCCGTTCGCAGCACGCGCTCCATAGATAGCCGTTGCTGCGGCATCTTTCAGGATAGTAATACTTTCGATATCGTTCGGACTAAGCCCGGCGATGGACGACTGGCTGATGTTGTTGATGTCATTGTCTTCGCCATTGATTCTGTCAAGCTTCGGAATGTCTGTTCCTTCCAATGGGATGCCGTCCAGTACCCATAACGGATCTTGAGTACCGTTCAAAGAAGCAGTTCCCCGAATACGGATACGTGCGGGCGCGCCCGGCGCACCGGAAGTATTGGTCACCGCCACTCCGGCAATCTGTCCCGTCAATGCCTGGTCGATGCTTTTCGTTGCCCCTACCATAGCATCCGAAAGCTCCACTTTGGAGATGGCGGCAGTCAGTTTGCGACGCTCCAGCGTCTGGTATCCTGTCACCACTACGTCTGCCAGCGTATGCGATGAGGGCTGGAGTATGATGTGATAGTTTTTCTTATTGCCTTGTATGTTGACAGCTTGTTCCTGATAACCGATATAACTACAGAAGAACCGGGTAATTTGTTCGGGAATAGGTAGCGAGAACTTGCCGTCGATGTCGGTAATGGTTCCTAAGGATGTCTGAGAGATTCCCGCCTTTTTCAAATCATCGGCGTGGATGTATACAGACGCTCCGATAAGAGGCTCGTTATCTTCGCCCGAAACTACAATTCCCATAATGATACGATTGCCTGCTTTTGCTATTGCCAACGCATTGGCAAGCAGGCATATTAAAATGAATAAATGTTTTTTTCTCATTGATGAATAAATTAATGTAAATTAAATTGATTTATTTCGTTCCTAAAGCTGTATTGATGCGTAAAATCATGTCTTCGTAATGATATCGGGTAGCGGTATCGGAAGTCGCGACACGGTTTTGCAGCAATTTCTTGATCCGTAACAATTCGCCTCGCTTCACAGAAATTGCATCGGAGATGCGGTTGAGTTGTGTGCCGTAAAAGTTCAATGTACGCGGCGCTCCCATTCTGTCGGGATTGTGAAGACTGCGCTGTTCGGCCGCATGGCAACTGCAGAAGCCGTTCGAGTGATCGATTAAAAAATGCTCTTCCGCCAATTTTTTATTAATCTTCACTGCTTCAGGTTCGGCGGCGGCAGTCAGCAGGGCATCCAGAAAGTTTTTCTGCAGCGAACGTTCCAAGACATTCGGGCGTCCGCCACGCTCGGTGATCCCGAAGATGTGTTTGTGGAGCCCGTCCATCAGTTCTACCACGGTGAATGCTCTCTTTCCGTTTTTCGATTCGTTTTCGATCATACGCATCAGGCGGTTGTTTCCTAAAAGATCCCAAAGAATATATGCCTGAGCGTTTTTTAAAACCTGTGTAGGCGCATTTTCCTGCACTCCTACGGGGGTGTTCCGCAAAAGATAAGTGTATGTTCCGACTTCGGCGTCGAACAACCATTTCGGATAGGTCAATATTTCATTCAACAAGAATTTCAATGCACCTTGCTGCTTCTCTTTTTCGACGAAAGTGTACGTCTTCACTCCGTCGCCGACAGTGGTGTTTTCAATATAAATGCCGCCGATGTTTGCCAATACATGATACAAATAATTGTTCCATTGGTTGATAACAGCATAATACAAGCGTGAAGCCTCTTCGTATGTCTGTCCTTTCTCTCCGGTAGTGCTCCACTCCAGAATTTGCGGAACGATGCGCTTCAGATTGGCGATGCCCAAAAGAGACGAACGAACCGGGTCGTCGCCCAAATCTTCGTTTTGCGCGCGCGGGTCTACTGCGTCGCGTATGTCTTGTGCTTCGCTGTATTTATAGAGACGGTCGGTGTGCCGGCTCAGAAACTCGAATAAATCGTCTTTTTCTTCTTCCGGACTGTTTTTGCCATACCAGCGATAGCCGTATTCAATGGCAAATTTGTCGTAGGGACCGATGTGGGGAGAGAGAACCTTGACTCCATCACCCGGTTGAGCGATATAATTGAAACGGGCATAGTCCATGATGGAAGAGGAGGTCGAGTTCATCCGTGAAGTGAAACTTTCGGAACGGAGAGAGTCTGTGGGGAAAGCCCACGATCCCATCATGTTGTGGCGCAAACCCAACGAGTGTCCGACTTCATGGCAAGCGACAAACCGTACGGCGTCTCCCATCAATGCGTCGGGCAATTGGGCGCTTCGTGCCAATGGATCGATGGTTCCGGTCTGAACAGTAATCCATTCGCGTACCATCGAAAGCACGTTGTGCCACCACATAATATCAGCTTCGAGAATCTCTCCGGAGCGCGGATCAAGCAATGAAGGACCCATGGCATTCTTTTTCTCTGAAGCGGCATATGTCAATACCGAGTAACTTACATCATCCATATCGATGTGCATGCTATCTGTTATCTCTTTAGCAATGATCGCATTCTTGAATCCTGCCTTTTCGAAGGCCGACTGCCAGTCTTCAATACCTTTCTTGATATACGACCGCCACTGATAAGGCGTGGAGTTGTCGATATAGAAAACAATTGGTTTGGCGGGTTCTACCAACTCACCTTTCAAGTATTTCTTCCTGTCCTCCGGCTTGGGTTCCATGCGCCACCGAGTGATAAACTGTGCTTTATCGCTTCTCTGCTGGTTGTCGCTAAAGCTAAGCAACGGATTGGTAAAATATCCTACCTTTTGATTGTCGAAACGTCCCATCATCGGTTTTTCGGGCAATAGCAAGATAGAAGAACTGGCTTCCACCGTAACGTGAACGGTTGTCGTTCCTTCCGTTACTTTGGTAGTCAGTTCCGACGTGGCAATCACATTGTTCGGAAAAGCTTTTACCGATAAAATGCGTGAGAGATTCTTTATGGCGGATGTTCCGAGGTTGATATTGGTAAATACATTGTTGATACTCGTCTCCGTTCCGTCGTATATATCGTTTATTTTAATGACCAGCGTCGTCGAGTCGCTGTTTATGGCTTCAATCTTAAAGGCGGCGATGAGCGGAGATATGAAATTGTCCCGTACGGAACGATAGATCGCATCTTCTTTGGGTGTCAAAGGAAGCGGGCGTTGCTGGCGGAACATCAGTTTTCCGGCGCTTTTGTCCCATTCCATACGAATCATCTGATTTTCGTAGTTTACACCGCGATTTACTCCGGCTTCGTTGAGTTCTGAGGGGACACGCTGCAACTTGTTTACAATCAGCAAGTCGCGTCCTAATAGAGAGGTGGGAATTTCGAAATAGTACTCATTTTTTTTCTGTAAGACATTGAACATACCTTTGTTCACCTTACTGCCTTCCATTAATTTCTCGTAATCGCTTTTACTTTTTTCTTCCTTTTCGGCTTTCTTCTTTTTCTTTTTGTTGAACCAGCCTGGATGATGAGTTTCGGGAGTAGTTGCGGATGTTGAAATAGGGTTTACGTTTGTTAATACACAAGCAATGGTTATTGCCATCACATTGATAGATATTCTCATTGATTTAGAACTTAAATTTTGGATGTTATTAAAATAGCTTGCAAAAGTACAAAATTCCATTAGTAAGTTGTGCAATATGTGAGGGGAATATGGATAATAAAAGATTTATTAACTACTTTCTTATTTTGTTATTTGGTTGTTTTCTGCATTACCAGACGAGAAATCTTTGATATTTCCATCTCTATTATTTCATATTCTACTTTGAATGGTTTACTTTTGCGAAAATGAAAAAAGAATGTGAACCATGAAATTATATATAGCTGCTCTAATGCTGGCTTTTTGTATCGGAGGATACGCACAGAAGAAACAAGCAAGCTTTGTACCGCCTTTCGACTTTCCGCTTACCTTGAGCGGTAATTTCGGAGAAATCCGTTCGAACCATTTCCACGGCGGGTTGGATTTTAAAACCGGGGGCGTCGTAGGTAAGCCCGTACGGGCATTGGCCGACGGATACATTTCGCGTATCCGTGTCACCAACGGCTCGGGTTATGTGCTCGATGTGCGTTATCATAACGGATATACGACTATCAACCGTCATTTGAACGGTTTCCTTTCTCCCATTGCCCAAAGGGTGGAAAAACTTCAATATGAAAAAGAAAGCTGGGAAGTGGAAATTATTCCGGCTCCCGACGAGTATCCGGTAAAAGCCGGTCAGCAAATTGCTTGGAGCGGCAACACGGGTTATTCGTTCGGACCGCACCTGCACTTGGATGTATTCGAAACGGAAACGGGAGATTACGTAGATCCCATGCCTTTCTTCCGGACTAAAATAAAAGATACTCGACCACCTAAAGCCGATGGGATAATGCTTTTCCCAAAACCGGGGATGGGAGTGGTAGAAGGCCTACAGGAAAACAAAGTGATTCTTCCCGATGGAAAAGATACGCGCCCCATAGAGGCTTGGGGCATGATAGGGGCGGGTATCAAAGCGTACGACTATATGGATGGAGCCAACAATCATTACGGAGTTTATTCAGTGGTTCTGACGGTCGATGGCAAGGAAATGTTCCGCAGTACGGTCGATCGCTTCTCATACGAAGAGAATCCGCAGATAAATTCGTGGACTTACGGTGGGTATATGAAATCGTTTATCGATCCGGGCAATACTTTGCGGATGTTGAATGCGCCGCAGGGAAATCGAGGCTGGGTGACTATCGACGAAGAGCGGGAGTATAAGTTTGTTTACACTTTGAGTGATGTTTTCGGCAATACCTCCCGTTACTTGTTTACCGTAATTGGGAAAGAACAACCGATCGAACCTTTGCAGTATCGTGAAAAATATTTTTTCGACTGGAATAAAACGAACTTTCTACAGGAACCGGGCATGACACTGGTCGTCCCCAAAGGGGCTTTGTATGACGATGTTCTTCTTTCTTACCGCATGAAAGCAGATAGCGGAGCGGTGGCTTTTACTTATCAACTGCATGAGGAACCGCTTTCGCTTCATACCTCCGCCGAACTTCGCATAGGCTTGCGCAGAAAACCGGTAGCGGATACCACGAAATATTATGTGGCCCGCATTACTCCTAAAGGTAAAACGCATAGTGTGGGCGGTATTTATGAAGATGGATTTATGAAAACATCGGTCCGTGAACTGGGCACTTATACGGTAGCAATGGATACCGTCCCGCCGGAAATAACACCGGTCGGCAAAAACCTTTGGGTTAAAAACGAAAAAATCGTTTATCGGATTGAGGACAAGGAGACGGGTATCCGCTCATTCCGGGGAACAATTGATGGGAAGTACGCTCTTTTCGGACGCCCCAATATGGTAAAGCCTTATTGGGAGTGCAAGCTGAATCCGAAGTATATGAAGAAAGGCGGAAAGCATGTAGTGGAAATAACTGTAACCGACGGTTGCGGTAACCGTTCGGTTGCTCGAGATAGTTTTGTATGGTAATTAATTAATAATATAGTTGACGTATGAAGAAAAGAATCCTTTTATCTGCTGTAATGCTTTTGGCAGCTTTGGCGAACACTTTCGCCTGTACGAATCTCATTGTCGGTAAAAACGCTTCTGCCGACGGTTCGACCATTGTTTCCTATTCCGCCGACTCTTACGGATTGTTCGGGGAGCTTTACCATTATCCCGCCGCCACTTATCCTGAAGGCACGATGATGAAAGTACACGAATGGGATACGGGTAAGTATTTGGGGGAGATCGAGCAGGCACGCCGGACGTATAATGTGATTGGCAATATGAACGAGTTTCAGCTGACAATCGGGGAAACCACTTTCGGAGGACGTCCCGAACTGACCGATTCTACCGGAATCATCGACTATGGAAGCCTGATTTATATTACGTTGCAGCGCGCGCGTACTGCTCGTGAAGCAATTAAAGTAATGACCGACTTGGTGCAACAATACGGATATTACAGCAGCGGGGAGTCGTTCACCATTGCCGATCCCAACGAGATTTGGATAATGGAAATGATCGGTAAAGGCCCCGGTATCCGCGGTGCCGTATGGGTGGCGGTTCGTGTGCCGGATGATTGTATTTCGGCTCATGCCAACCAAGCCCGTATCCATCGGTTCGATATGAACGATAAAGAGAATTGTATATACTCCCCGGATGTTGTTTCATTCGCTCGTGAAAGAGGATATTTCAACGGTGTGAATAAAGAATTCAGCTTTGCTGAGGCTTACGCTCCGCTCGATTTTGGTGCCCGCCGTTTCTGCGAAGCACGAGTATGGAGCTATTTCAATCGGTTTACCGACCGCGGCAACGAGTTCCTTCCTTATATAGAAGGGGATACCGATGAACCGATGCCGTTGTTTGTACGACCGAACCGGAAAATTTCGGTACAGGATGTGAAGGATATGATGCGCGACCATTACGAAGGCACTCCGCTGGATATTTCGAACGACTTCGGAGCCGGTCCGTATAAAATGCCTTATCGTCTGTCTCCATTAAACTTTAAAGTAGGAGATAAGGAATATTTCAACGAACGCCCCATCTCTACCCAGCAGACCGGTTTTGTGTTTGTGGCGCAGATGCGTGCGGATAAGCCCGATGCCATAGGGGGCGTACTCTGGTTTGGGGTAGATGACGCGAATATGACCGTATTTACGCCTGTATATTGCTGTGCCACAAAGGCTCCCGTTTGCTACACCCGTGTGAACAATGCCGACTATATCACATTTTCATGGAACTCTTCCTTTTGGATATTCAATTGGGTGTCGAACATGATATATCCTCGTTACGATTTGATGATCGGTGATTTGAGATCCGTCCAGCGTGAATTGGAAGAAACATTCAATCGGATGCAGGAAAAGGTGGAAGAAACTGCTGCCGGTTTGCTGGAGAAAGATAAAAAAGCAGCGGTCGAATTTCTGACCGGCTATACGGACGAAACTGCCCGCAAGACGCTCGATACATGGAAAGAATTGGGAACTTTCCTGATTGTGAAATACAACGACGGGGTGGTGAAACGAATGAAAGACGGAGTGTTCGAACGGAATTCCATCGGTCAGCCTGCCACAGTCATTCGTCCGGGCTATCCGAAAGAATTCCTTGAGGAGTATGTGAAACGAACCGGAGACAGATATTTGGTGAAATAATGTCTTTTTTCCTACGAACCGGTAGGAATTATAAACTTATTATTTTAAATTTGTGTGTTGTAAAAACAACGGATAGGTAAAAGTAATTAATTTATAAAATAATACAATATGGAAAATCAGGAACTTATTAAACAGGTCACTGAGAAAGCCAAGAAGTGGTTGACCCCGGCCTATGATGCCGAAACTCAGGCTGAAGTGAAACGTATGATCGACAGTGAGGACAAAACCGAACTCATAGAAGCTTTTTACAAAGATCTGGAGTTTGGAACCGGCGGTTTGCGCGGAATTATGGGTGTAGGCAGCAATCGTATGAATATCTACACGGTAGGAGCCGCCACACAGGGGCTTTCCAACTATTTGAAGAAGTGCTTCAAGGATCTTCCTCAGATTTCGGTGGTGGTAGGGCACGACTGCCGCAACAACAGCCGCTTGTTTGCGGAAACTTCCGCCAATATATTCTCCGCCAACGGCATTAAAGTATATCTTTTCGAAGATATGCGTCCTACGCCGGAGATGTCTTTCGCCATTCGTCATTTGGGTTGCCAGAGCGGTATTATACTGACGGCTTCGCATAACCCGAAAGAATATAACGGATATAAAGCTTATTGGGACGATGGCGCTCAGGTATTGGCTCCGCACGATAAAGGCATCATCGATGAAGTAAATAAGATTGCCTCAGCCGCCGACATTAAGTTCGAAGGCAATCCGTCGCTCATTCAAATCGTCGGCGAGGAGATAGACAAGATATTCCTCGACGCGGTGCAGACGGTGTCTCTCGATCCGGGAGCTATTGCCCGTCATAAAGACATGAAGATTGTTTATACGCCGATTCACGGTACGGGCATGACGATGATTCCGCGAGCTCTGAAAATGTGGGGATTCGAAAATGTATCTACCGTGCCCGAACAGATGGTGAAGAGCGGAGATTTCCCGACAGTCGTTTCTCCGAATCCGGAAAACGCCGAAGCATTGACCATGGCTATCGATCTGGCTAAGAAGATCGACGCCGACCTTGTGATGGCTTCCGATCCGGATGCCGACCGTGTGGGTATCGCTTGCAAAAACGATAAAGGCGAATGGGTGCTGATCAACGGTAACCAAACTTGTATGATGTATCTTTACTATATCCTGACCCAATACAGGCAATTGGGCAAGATTAAAGGAAACGAATTCTGTGTAAAGACTATCGTGACCACCGAACTGATCAAGAAAATTGCCGATAAGAACCAAATCGAAATGCTCGATTGCTATACCGGATTTAAATGGATTGCGCGCGAAATACGCATCCGCGAAGGTAAAAAGAAATACATCGGCGGCGGTGAAGAAAGCTACGGGTTCCTTGCCGGCGACTTTGTTCGCGATAAAGACGCGGTTTCTGCCTGCTGCCTCATTGCGGAAATAGCCGCTTGGGCGAAAGACAACGGCAAATCGCTCTATCAGTTGCTGCTCGATATTTATGTTGAATACGGTTTCTCCAAAGAAGTTACGGTTAATGTGGTGAAGCCGGGCAAGAGCGGAGCCGAAGAGATTAAAGCCATGATGGAGAACTTCCGCTCGAATCCTCCGAAAGAACTGGGCGGTTCGAAAGTGGTTTTGCGGAAAGACTATCAGGTATTGGAGCAAACGGATGACAAAGGCAATGTAACGAAACTCGATATGCCCGATACATCGAATGTGCTGCAATACTTCACCGAAGATGGAAGTAAAGTTTCCGTTCGTCCGTCGGGAACCGAGCCGAAGATTAAATTCTATATGGAAGTCACCGGCGATATGGGATGCCGCAACTGTTTCGCCAACGCCGATGCCGAAGCGACGGAAAAGGTAGAAGCTGTGAAGAAATCGTTGGGCATTTGATTAGCCCCATCATTTCCGGATAAAGAACAAAGAGATGCGTTAGAAAGACCTCTCGCATCTGAATAATTTTAGTGCGAAGGTTTCCGGATAAATAGCACGGATGCATTAAAAGCCGTTTCAGCCTCAGGTTTGTGGGCTGAAACGGCTTTCCTGTTTATACCGATGAGGCTCTTTCAATATTTTGTCATGTGGTTGATAAACCATAGTTTGGTTGTCTTTCTCTGTTTCGGCAGCCATTTTCTTGCGGTATGCCTGTCTTAATCTGCCTGTTCTCTCAAAGAAATTGTAAAAGTTGATACATAGAGTCGAATAAAAATAGTACTTTTGCCTCAACTTTTTTAAAATTACCGGTTATGGATACCATTCAGATAAAAGACAAACAATTTACCGTTTCCATTAAAGCGCACGACATTCAGAGGGAAGTGATTCGCGTGGCAAATGAGATCAATCGCGATCTGGAAGGAAAGAATCCCTTGTTTCTGAGCGTATTGAACGGCTCTTTCATGTTTACCTCCGACTTGATGAAGCACATCACTATCCCCTGCGAAGTGTCTTTCGTAAAGCTGGCTTCCTATCAGGGAGTGGCTTCTACCGGAACCATTAAGGAGGTGATCGGACTGAACGAGGATATTGCCGGACGCACGGTAGTGATTGTAGAAGACATTGTAGATACGGGGCTGACTATGCAGCGTTTGGTCGAAAGTCTGGGAACCCGGCATCCGGAATCCATCCATATCGCTTCGCTTTTGGTGAAACCCGACAAGCTGAAGGTGGACTTGGATATCCAATACATCGCGATGAATATTCCGAACGACTTTATTGTGGGCTACGGATTGGATTACGACGGATTCGGACGCAATTATCCCGACATCTATACGGTGGTGGAATGAGCAAGCCGGCAGGAGCGGGAATCGGATCGAGAAAGAAAGATTGTAAATATTAAAATCATAAACAAAAATGTTGAATGTTGTAATTTTCGGTGCTCCGGGTTCGGGAAAAGGAACGCAGAGCGAACGTATTGTAGCGAAGTATGGACTCAACCATATCTCTACGGGAGATGTGTTGCGTGCTGAGATTAAAAACGGAACGGAACTGGGTAAGACCGCAAAAGGTTACATCGATCAGGGACAGCTGATTCCGGACGAACTGATGATCGATATTCTGGCAAGCGTATTCGACAGCTTCGGAGAGAGCAAAGGCGTTATCTTCGACGGTTTTCCCAGAACGATCGCCCAGGCGGAGGCGTTGAAAAAAATGTTGTCGGAGCGGGGACAGGAGGTGTCGGTTATGTTGGATCTCGACGTGCCGGAGGATGAATTGATGACGCGCCTGATTAAACGCGGGCAAGATTCCGGTCGTGCCGACGACAACGAAGAAACCATCAAGAAACGCTTGCAGGTGTATCATTCGCAGACAGCTCCGCTGATAGACTGGTATAAGAACGAAAAAAAATACCGCCACATCAAAGGGCTGGGTACGATGGAAGGCATTTTTGCCGATATCTGCGACGCGATAGAGAGCGTTTGATGCCCGGTAGAGTATCCGGTACTCATTCGTTTCTATTTATTTCCCGATTATTCATTAATTATATACTGACGTGGCTGAATCGAATTTTGTTGATTACGTAAAGATATACTGCCGTTCCGGAAAGGGCGGAAGAGGGTCTACGCACATGAGGCGCGAGAAATATTGTCCCAACGGAGGTCCCGACGGGGGCGACGGAGGAAGAGGAGGTCATATCATCTTGCGGGGCAACCGTAACTATTGGACGCTGCTTCACTTGAAGTACGACCGCCATGCGATGGCGGGGCACGGAGAGTCGGGCAGTAAGAACCGAAGTTCGGGCAAAGACGGAGCCGACAAGGTGATTGAGGTGCCGTGCGGAACGGTGGTTTACAATGCCGAAACCGGCGAATACCTCTGCGACGTGACCGATGACGGGCAAGAGGTTATCTTGCTGAAAGGCGGTCGGGGCGGTCAGGGTAACTGGCATTTCAAGACGGCGACGCGCCAGGCGCCTCGTTTTGCGCAACCGGGCGAGCCGATGCAGGAAATGACCGTCATCATGGAGTTGAAGCTGCTGGCGGATGTAGGATTGGTGGGATTCCCCAATGCGGGCAAGTCTACTTTGCTTTCTTCCATTTCGGCGGCGAAACCGAAGATTGCCGATTATCCTTTCACAACGCTCGAACCCAATCTCGGAATCGTTTCATATCGCGACGGAAAGTCGTTCGTCATGGCGGATATTCCGGGTATCATCGAGGGAGCCAGCCAGGGAAAAGGTCTGGGGTTGCGCTTTCTTCGGCACATCGAACGCAATTCTTTGCTGCTTTTCATGGTGCCCGCCGATAGCGACGACATCCGCAAGGAATACGAAATACTGCTCAACGAACTGCGCACTTTCAATCCGGAGATGCTCGACAAGCAAAGGGTGTTGGCAATCACCAAGAGCGATATGCTCGATCGGGAACTCATGGATGAGATCGAACCCACTTTGCCCGAAAGCATTCCGCATGTGTTCATCTCTTCCGTTGCCGGCTTGGGAATCGCCGAACTCAAGGATATCTTGTGGGAGGAGCTGAATAAAGAGAGCAACAAGATAGAAACGATTGTGCACCGTCCGAAAGACGTAAGCAAGCTGAAAGAGGAGTTGAAAGATATGGGTGAGGATGAAGACTTTGAATACGAGTACGAGGACACCGACGAGGATGATTCGGATTTCGACTATGAATATGAAGAGGAAGACTGGGAGGAAGAATGATACCACTCACCAAAGATAAAAGGATGTTGGGGTTCAGGCTGTTGAGTGCCTGCCCCGACATTTCTCATTTTGTGACCACCCGTTACGGCGGATGCGGGGAAGGTGCGTACGGCACGTTCAACTGTTCGCCTTTTTGCGGCGACGATGAAGAAAATGTGCGGAAGAACCAACGGCTTCTTCTCGACGTGTTGCCTGTGCAACCTGCCGAATTGGTTATTCCCCGTCAGGTGCACGGAAGTACCTGTATGGTCATATCCGACCGTTACCACTTTGCTTCTCCCGATGAGAAAAAGGAAATGCTCGAAGGGGTGGACGCGCTTATCACCGTTTTGCCGGGCTATTGCCTCTGTGTTTCGACCGCCGATTGCGTGCCTGTGATGTTGTACCACAAAAAGAAGAATCTGGTGGGAATCATCCATGCCGGATGGCGAGGAACGCTGGAGTCCATCACCTTTTGGACCTTGACCGCCTTGAAGGAGAACTACGATTTATATCCCGAAGACTTTATCGCCTGCATCGGTCCGAGCATCTCTCTCGAATCATATGAGGTGGGAGAGGAGGTGTACGAAGCCTTCCGCAAGAAGAATTTCAACCTCGATTCCATATTCGTTTGGAACAAGCCTACCCGGAAACACCACCTCGACTTGTGGAGAGCCAACGAGCTTCAGCTGCTGGAAGCGGGTGTTCCTATCGCCCAGATAGAGGTTGCGGGCATCTGCACCTACATTCGTCACGAAGAGTTCTTTTCGGCAAGACGGTTGGGCATACAGTCGGGAAGAATCCTGTCGGGCATTATGTTGACGAAAAAAACAACTTATCAAATGCCGCGCTTTATATAGTGCGGGAAACCATCATAAAGCATGTTTGAAATCAAAGTATCCGAAGAAATAAAGAAAGCCTGCCCCGTGTTTGCCGGTGCGGCTGTGTATGCGGAAGTGAGGAATACGCCTTACTGCGAGGGACTGTGGGCGGAAATCGATGAATTTACCGGTTGGCTGACTTCGTCCACACGGATGGAAGACATCAAGAACCAGCCTGTGATTGCCGCTACGCGCGAGGCCTACAAACGCTGCGGGAAAGATCCGGGACGCTACCGTCCCTCTGCCGAGGCGTTGCGGCGCAGACTGATGCGCGGCATTCCGCTGTATCAGATAGACACGCTGGTGGATGCAATCAATCTGGTTTCCCTGCGCACGGGGCACTCCATCGGAGGGTTCGACGCGGACAAGATAGAGGGGGAATTTCTCGAGTTGGGCATCGGCAAAGCCGAAGAACCGTTTGAAGCCATCGGGCGGGGAATGCTCAACATCGAAGGGCTACCCGTGTACAGGGATGCGGCAGGAGGCATCGGCACGCCTACCAGCGACCACGAACGGGCGAAAATGAATGTGGAAACGAGGCATATTCTTGCCATCGTGAACGGCTATAACGGTAAAGAAGGATTAGCGGAGGCTGCCGAAATGATCCGTTCGTTGTTGGTACGTTATGCCGGATCGGACGGAGGAACGGTGCTTTACTTCGAGTGACCGCTTTCATCGGCGGTGCGAGGTGAGCATGCCGCCGGTGGGTTGCAAGCCGTTTGTTTGCCGCGCCTCTTTTCGGTGAAGAGGCTACTCGGGGTTCGGGCAGCCGCTTGAATGTCCCAACGGTCGGGACGATTTTGGGAGGAGAAAGCTTTGTTTCTGTGAAATGAAAGATCTGTTTCTGTCAAATGCAGATTTTGTTTCTGTGGAATGAAGGCTCTGCTTCTTTCCAATTGAACTTTTGTTCTCATCAAATGCAGACTTTGTTTTCATCAATCCAAGCTTTTGTTTCTGCGAAATGGAGGCTCTGTTTTTGTGAAATGGAGGCTTTGTTTCTGTAGAATGAAGGCTTTGCTTCTTTTCAATTGAACTCTTGTTCTCGTCAAATGCAGGCTCTGTTTTCATCGATCCAAGCTTTTGTTTCTGTGAAATGGAGGCTTTGTTTCTGTAGAATGAAGGCTCTGCTTCTTTTCAATTGAACTTTTGTTCTCATCAAATGCAGTCTCTGTTTTCATCAATCCAAGCCTTCGTTACTGCCAAATGGAGCCTCTGTTTCTGTGGGATAGAACCTCTGTTTCTATCCTCTGAAAGGGTTGTTACCGCTGCAAACAACCGTTATCCCTTACACTCCTCCATTCCTAACAAACATTCGGGCGGATCTTTTCTATTTGAACCTCCTCTTTACCCCTGCCACCGGAAACTCCGGTCAAGGCACAAACTTGATGCAAACCGGGCGGTCCACAGGAATATCCTTGTTCGTATTCGTCAGCAGTCCGCTCTCTTCGTCCCGTTCGTACACCTGAATCGCACGGCTGTCTCTGCAAGCCACGAGCACGAACTTTCCGTTGGGGGTGATGGCGAAATTGCGCGGGTGAATCCCTGTGAGCCGGTATCCGGCTTTGGTCAGCCGCCCGTCTTCGGGATTGATTCGGAAGATGGCCATCCCGTCCGCTTTCAGACGGTTGCTTGCGTAGAGGAACCGCCCGTCGGAACTGATGTGTATATCCGCGCTTCCGCGTGCCCCCACCGTATCGGCTGCAATGCTTTGAAGCTCCGTCAGGTTTCCGTCGCGACAAGCGAAAACTGTCACCATACCCGAAAGTTCGTTGATGAGATACGCGTATTCGCCTCCGGGAGCGAAAGTCAGGTGACGGGGTCCCGACCCTGCCGCCACACGGAATGCGGCGGGTGTGCCCTCTTTTAAGAAAGGCTTGCGGTTGTTCGCGTCGGCATTTTCGTCCACTTCATACTTATAAATCTTGTCCGTCCCCAAGTCATTGGCAAAAAGCAGGCGTCCGTCCGGAGAGAATTGTACGCAATGCAGGTGCGGCTTCCGCTGCCGTTCCGGGTCGGCGCCCGAACCTTCGAGCTTTAGTACCTCAGCTGCGGGAAGCAACGAGCCGTCTGGCGCGATCGGGAAGACGGAGATGCTTCCCCCGCTGTAATTCGCTGTCACCGCATATTTGCCGTTCGTGATGATGTAGCACGGATCTTCGCCTTGTGTCGGTTGCACATTGAGCGGGCGGAAGCTCCCTTTCTCCTTCTCGAAAGCGAACGCGCACACCGCCGCCCGTTCATCGTTCAGCTCGCTCACGGCATACACCGTATTTCCGTCGGGAGCGACTGCCAGATAAGAGGGATTCTCCACCTCCGCTTCGCTCAAGAGCGTGGCTGTTCCGTTTTCTTCGTCGAACCGGTACGAATATATCCCCTTGCTTTCGCCCGAAGTATATGTCCCAACCAGCATGGTCAGCTTTCCTTCCTGTTCCTGTAATGCTTGTTCCGCTTTATGCTTTTTCGGCGAACAGCCCCATGCAAGCATGCCGATCGCGCAACCCGTAATCAATGCCTTCTTCATATCGTTTCCTTATTTTCCATGTTTTTCGGTGTGTAAAGATAACGGTTTGATATAATAATTGCTAATGCCGGAACGAAAATCGGAAAATATTGCGTATCTTTGTTCCCTCGGAAAGAGTTCCGTACAGCCACTATCCTGTAAGGACAAATTTGGGGTTGACTGGATTTGACAGCGGGTAGAAATGGTAGGTAAGCATGCAGTGGGTCGGTAATTTCCACTTAAATCTCAGTTATCAGAACTTTATCTGGCGAAACTAATTACGCTCTTGCTGCTTAATCGAAGTATAGTAGATTAGCTTAATCCTGATACAAGGTGTCGGGACGAGACATCACTCGGAAGCTGTTGCTCCGAAGCATTCCGGTAAAGTGGTGCAGTGAAATCGGGGATAGTTCGAAGCGGCCTCGCGTTTCGGATGAAACTTTAGAGGATAAGGCAGGGATTGATGGCTTTGGTTCTGTTCCTGCACGAAAACTTAGGCAAAGATAAGCATGTAGAAAGCTTATGATTTCCTCGTTTGGACGAGGGTTCGATTCCCTCCAGCTCCACAATAAGCACTCATTGATAGCGTTTTATGAAATTTGTACACGAAATAGCCCCTGTTTTAACAATTGGGGCTTTTTTATTGCGATGCACGCAAGAAAACGGTATTGCCCCGATTTTCCCTTCCGATTGTCATGTAGCTTGACGGCTTTCTTTATATCCGTCGCCGATTGGCGGAACCATAAATCTCGCCTTCGTTTCTAAGCGTTGGCTCCGGGTTGGTTCCTGAACTGAACGGCGCTTTGTCCCGTCATGTTCTTGAAGAAACGGCTGAAAGAGGCCTGATCTTCGAATCCCAGCAAGTCGGCTATCTCTTTGGCGCTTTTGTTGCTGTACAGCAGCAAGCGTTTCGCTTCCGCCTCCACCCGTTCGTGAATGATCCGCAACGGGGAGGGAAGTTTGCATGTCGAGAATACATTCGAAAGAGTTTTAGGCGATTTATGCAAAAGGTCGGCATAGTCCTGCACTTGCTTTTTGGTTTTGAAGTGCTCGTCTACCAGGTTGTAGTATTTACGCACAATTTCGAAACTCGACTCTTTTTCAGCTGTGATATCCAGCCGTTGCCGTGCCACACGCGTGCAAAGAATGATGAAACGCTTCAAGGTGATACGCAGCATCTCTTCTTGAAGGCTGTCGGCCGTATTGAACTCCTTTTCCATTGCCTGCACCACTTCGGTCAGTTGCCGGTGTTCCTCCTCGTTCAGGGTGAAGCGGATCAGGTGCGATGAGCCGTTGAACAGGAATCCGCTGCACGATACTTCATGGTCGTTGCCGTAGATACAGTAGAAGTTTCCGTTGAAGAGCAGCGTAAAGTACTCTCCGTCTATCGATTTGAATTCCAAATGCTGAAGGTTCGTCAGAGAAATCACGTCGTCTTTTGCCAGCAACATTTCCTGATGATCCACTTCCACGGTAATGCTTCCTTTCCGCACCCAGATAAACTTGTAGAGTCCCTTTTCTTTCCGGAGCGCTGTTTCGGTATGATAAGAATCGGTTATTGCGAGCGTTCCTTTCAGTTTGCTGTGATACTGTAGTGTCGTCATGATTTTATCTCCATGGCCGATGCCTCGAACGACAACGGCAATAAGTCGCCGATGGTTTTTATTTCGTATATATGCTTTTTCCCGAACAACAGGATACGCAGCGGTTGTCCGTAGCGCTTTTCGGTTTCGAGTATTACTTGCCGGCAGGCGCCGCAGGGAGGGATGGGATCTTCTAAAAAGTCCTGTTCGGTTCTGGCGGCAACAGCCAGCGCATCCACCGGTTGGTCGGGATATTGGGAGTTGGCATAGAATAGAGTCGTCCGTTCGGCGCATATCCCCGACGGGTAAGCGGCGTTCTCCTGATTGCTTCCGGTGACTATCGTCCCGTTTTTCAGCCGGGCTGCCGCGCCTACCGAGAACCGTGAGTAAGGGGCGTAACTGCCTTTTGTCGCATCCATGGCGGCTTTTACCAACATCCGGTCGGCCTCGTTCAGTTCTTCCAATTGATATGCTTTAATGATAGCGGTAATTGCCAGTTCTTTCATATTAAGTGAGGAGTTGGGGTTTATGTTTAATTTCACAAAGTTAGGAAAGAGATTGATATTCCCAATTATTTTTCGGACTTTTGTTCTCAATAACTCAGATATATGAAGGAATATGAGGAACAAATGGTATAGACTTCCGGGACTGTTGGTCGTTTTGTTTGTAACAATTCATGTACAGGCGCAAAGAAGAAATACGCGTTATTTGGAATATATAGACAAGTATAGCGATTTGGCTGTGGAGCAGATGAAGCTCCACAAGATTCCGGCAAGCATCACATTGGCGCAGGGACTGCTCGAAAGCGGCGCGGGATACAGCCAGCTGGCGCGCAAAAGCAATAATCATTTCGGGATAAAATGCGGCGGAAATTGGCGAGGGCGTACGGTGAGACACGATGATGACGCGCGAGGAGAATGTTTCCGTGCGTACAGGCATCCGCGCGAATCGTATGAAGATCATTCCGCTTTCCTTAAGCGGGGAGCCCGTTACGCTTTTCTTTTCAACCTCGATATCACCGATTATAAAGGATGGGCGCGCGGACTGAAAAGGGCGGGTTACGCTACCGACCCGTCGTATGCCAACCGGCTGATTACCATCATCGAAGACTACGACCTTTATAAATACGACCGGAAAGGAGTCTATTCGACCCGGAAGTTGCGGAAAGAACCGTGGCTGATGAACCCTCATCAGGTGTACATCGCCAACGGAATAGCCTATGTGATTGCCCGCAACGGCGATACGTTCGAGGCGATCGGCAAGGAGCTGGGTATCGGATGGCGTAAGTTGGTGAAGTATAACGACCTGCACCGGGATTATACGTTGACCGACGGAGATATTATTTACCTGAAGGGGAAGAAGAAAAAAGCATCGCCTCAGTATACCGTTTATATCGTGAAGGATGGAGATTCGATGCACGCTATCTCCCAGAAGTTCGGTATCCGGTTGAAGAATCTCTATAAGATGAATCGCAAAGAGGGCGATTATGTACCCGAAGTAGGCGACCGCTTGCGCTTGCGTTGACGTGGAAACTGGGTGAACCGAACGATAAATTCGAACAGGGTGTCCGATTTCGGACACCCTGTTTTTTTTGCTTTTTGTTCTTTTTCAGCCTGTTATCTTTTTGGCACGGATTTGGCATATCGGATGAACGAAAATAAACATGTACTTATTAAATACTCGGATATGGACAGAGAAATACCCAAAGAGGTGCGCGATAAAGAGCGCAATAAAAAAATAATTCGTTATTCGTCGATAGGGATTGCCGTTGTGATAGCTGTCAGTGTGCTCATCTCTTTCATGAGGGCGGGGGTGGATAGAAAAACGCTGACTTTTTCCACGCTCGACAAAGGAACGCTCGAGGTAAGTGTGAGCGCGTCGGGAAAAGTGGTTCCGGCTTTCGAAGAAATCATCAATTCGCCTATCAACAGCAGGATTGTCGAAGTCTATAAGAAAGGAGGCGACAGCGTGGATGCGGGTACTCCTATACTGAAACTCGACCTGCAAAGCACGGAGACGGAATACAAGAAGCTGCTGGACGAAGAGCAGATGCGCCGTTACAAACTCGATCAGCTTCGTGTGAACAATCAGACAAAACTTTCGGATATGGCCATGCAGATTAAGGTATCGGCCATGAAGCTCGACCGGATGAAGGTGGAGCTGCGCAACGAACGTTATCTCGACAGTCTGGGGGCAGGAACGACGGACAAAGTCCGTCAGGCGGAGCTTAGCTATCATGTGGCGGCGTTGGAGTACGAACAGTTGAAGCAGCAATATAGCAACGAGCGGGAAATCGCTTCCGCCGAACTGAAAGTGCAGGAGCTCGACTTCAACATCTTCCGTAAAAGTCTGGCGGAAATGAAGCGTACTTTTGAGGACGCGCAAATCCGCTCTCCGCGTAAAGCGATTCTGACTTATATCAATAATCAGATCGGAGCGCAAATATCGAAGGGGAGTCAAGTGGCGGTCATCTCGGACTTGAGTCATTTTAAAGTCGAAGGTGAAATCGCCGACACGTATGGCGACCGTGTGGCAGCCGGAGGAAAGGTAATTGTGAAAATCGGCAGTGAAAAACTGGAAGGCGTGGTGAGCAGCGTGACGCCTCTTTCGAAAAACGGGGTTATCTCTTTCACCGTTCAGCTTAACGACGATCACAACCGCCGCCTGCGGTCGGGGCTGAAGACGGATGTGTATGTGATGAATGCGGTGAAAGAAGACGTGATGCGCATCGCCAACGGTTCGTTTTATGTTGGTAGCGGCGAATATGAATTGTTTGTGCGCGCTTCGGAACATGAGCTGGTGAAGCGGAAAGTGCAACTGGGTGAATCGAACTTCGAATATGTGGAGGTGATCGGCGGACTGAAATCGGGCGATGTGGTGGTAGTCAGCGATATGAGTTCATATAAAAACAAGAATAAACTCAAGTTGAGATAGCGGGCATGCCGCCTGTCGCCTTGTGCTGTTATTGTTTGCCGGCATCGAATCAAATTTAAATATCAAACTTAAAACATTATAATTATGATTACATTGACTGCTCTTTCCAAGATATACCGTACGGAAGAGATTGAAACGACGGCTTTGGAAAATGTGAACTTATCGGTGGAACGCGGTGAGTTTCTCAGTATCATGGGGCCTTCGGGCTGTGGGAAATCGACCTTATTGAACATTATGGGGTTGCTCGATACGCCTACTGCGGGTACGGTGGAGATAAACGGCGTGTCCACTGCCGGCATGAAAGATAAGGAGCTGGCGGCTTTGCGCAACCGGACTTTGGGGTTTGTTTTTCAGTCTTTTCATCTTATAAATTCGCTGAACGTTCTTGACAACGTCGAGTTGCCCCTGCTTTATCGCGGTGTGAAAGGGAGCGAGCGCAAACGTTTGGCGCAGGAGGTATTGGAGAAAGTCGGCCTGTCTCACCGGATGCGTCATTTTCCCACGCAGCTTTCCGGAGGGCAGTGCCAGCGTGTGGCCATCGCGCGGGCGGTTATCGGCAATCCGGATATTATCCTTGCCGACGAGCCTACCGGCAATCTCGACTCAAGAATGGGGGCGGAGGTGATGGAACTTCTTCATCGTCTGAACAAAGAAGAGGGGCGTACCATTGTTATGGTCACCCACAATGAAGAGCAAGCCGGACAAACCTCGCGTACCGTTCGCTTTTTCGACGGCCGTCAGGTTCAATAATCTTTTAATTTTATCACAACCTTTTAAAACTGTAAGCATATGACTAAGCATATTTTCATAGCCGCTGTTATCGTATCGTTCGGTATGTTTCTTTGTCCGCTTAACGCACAACATATAAGTAAGAATGTCCCGGTAAGCGAGTTCTCATCCATTACGCTGGAATCTGTGGGCAATATCGTTTTTACCCAATCTTCCGGCTACGGTTGCCGCATCGAAGGGCCAAAGGAATACGTGGATAAAACCCGGATAACCGTAAAAAACGGGAAATTGACCATCAGCTATAAAGAGAAAAATGTGAAGAATGGTAAGAAGCTGATGTTCTACATCACATCCCCCGAACTGACTAAAGTGGAATTGGAAGGCGTGGGCAACTGCACGGTAAAAGCGTAGAAGATGTAACACATATATTTACAATATAAAGATTGACGATAATGCTGAAGATTTACTTTAAACAGGCCTTTTACTTGCTCCGGCAAAACAAGCTGATTTCTTCCATTTCTATCCTTGGTACTGCGATGGCTATTGCTATGATCATGGTAATCGTGATTACTCTCAGAGCTACGGTGGCACCTTTTGCTCCCGAAGTTTATCGGGAACGGACATTGCTGTTCCAGTATGCCGGATTGCAAGAGAAAAACAATGTGAATACACAAGGCAACGGCCCGGTATCTTATAAAACGGCTAAAGCCTGCTTTAAGGAGATGACGGTTCCTCAAGAGGTATCTATTGCCAACAGGAGGGAGACCATGCTGGCGAGCCGTTCGGGCGGAGAAGCTGTGAGCAGTAATGTCATGCAATGCGATGATGCGTTCTGGCGGGTGTTTCGTTTCGATTTTCTTGCAGGCAAGCCTTTTGATAAAGCCGACTTCGATGCCGGCGCTATTAAAGCGGTGATTTCGGAAGACATTGCCCGCCAATTGTTCGGTACATCCGATGCGGTAGGCAAGACATTCCTCCTCAATCATTCTCCTTATCAGATAACCGGAGTGGTTCGCCCCGTCTCCGAATTGGCGCAGTTCGCTTATTCGCAGGTGTGGATTCCGATGAGTTCTACAAGCGCTTTTACAATGTCATGGGGACATGACGGGATTATGGGGATTGTCCGTGTTTTTATTCTGGCACGTTCAAAGGCGGATTTCCCTGCCATCCGTGAAGAGGCGGCACGTTTGAGAGACCGCTATATGGCTAACTATCCGGATTTCGAGTTGTTGTATCGCGGGCAACCCGATACGTATTTCGTAGCTGCCCAACGCTACTCCTCCAATAATCCTCCGGCGGTGAAAGAAGCTGTGAGGGAGTATCTGCTGACATTGCTTGTTTTGCTCATTGTGCCTGCAGTCAACCTTTCGGGATTGACGTATTCGCGAATGCGCAAGCGGCTCTCCGAAATAGGAATACGTAAGGCGTTCGGCGCTTCGAGAAAAGGACTGATGATGCAGGTGTTGTCGGAGAACATGCTTTATTCTCTCTTGGGCGGTGTTGTCGGACTGATATTGAGTTACGGGGCAACGATTCTGTTGGGAAGCATGCTTTTCTCTATCGATTTTCTGGGCACAGGCGTCAACGACTGGCGGGCGATGTGTGTCGACCTGCTGTTCGATCCTGCTGTTTTTCTGCTGGCTTTCTTGTTTTGCTTCCTGCTCAATCTGCTGAGCGCAGGCATTCCCGCATGGAGAGTGACGCGGACGAATATAGTGAACGCCATTAATGAAGGATAATTTATTTACAGGAAATAATTAGTTGAACTGATATGCAATTGTTAAAACAAATGTGGAATGAGCGCCGTTCCAATGCTTGGTTATGGCTGGAACTGCTGATTGTTTTCGTGGTTTTGTGGTATGTAATAGATTGGATGTATATCACTGCGCGTACTTATTACGAACCGGTGGGCTTTGATATTACCGGCACCTATTATCTGGAACTCAGCCAAAAGAACGAAACCGGAGCCTCTTATATTCCTAAGGATCGCAAGAAAACGACATTGGGAGAAGATATTGTAGAGTTGATGAACCGTCTGCGGCAATTGCCGGAAGTGGAGGCGGTGTCCGCATCCCGTAACTCCCGTCCCTACATCGGAAGCAACTCCATGGGGTATATACGCATTGATACCGTGGAGCGCTTTGTGCTCCAACGTTTGGTCACTCCGGAGTTCTTTCAGGTATTCCGTTACCAAAGCACCGATGGGGGCGACTATCATGAGCTGATGAAGGCTTTGCAAGACGGGAATAAAGTGATCGGCGAGAATTTCTGGCCCGCTTCGTATCGCGGCGACCGTAGGCTGAAAGGAAACAATTTCATGTACACCGATGATTCTATCCACAGCTATAAAATAGGAGCGGTTTCTGCCAAGATACGTTACAATGACTTTTGGGCCAATGCCGGAGACAGATATTTGGCGTATCCTGTCACAGAAGCTGATTTGGCGCAATTGGATGCCGACCTTTATCCACGGGAATGGGAAGTCTGTTTACGCGTGAAGCCCGGTACTGCTTCCACATTTGCCAAAGATTTGATGAAGCGTTCCGAAAGAGACCTGAGCGTAGGCAACCTTTTTATTCTGGGAGTGCACGATTACGCTGATGTGCGCAAAAACTTCCAGCAAAGGAGTTACAATCGGGTGAGTATCCGTTTCTGGTTTGTAAGTTTCCTTTTAGCCAATATCTTTCTGGGTGTCGTCGGTACGTTTTGGATACGTACGCAACAACGGCGTTCCGAACTCGGACTTCGCATTGCGGTAGGCTCCAACCGTCGGCAGATATGGTCGAGATTGAACAGGGAAGGCATTGCTTTGCTGACGATGGCAGCCGTACCCGCCGCAGTCATTTGCTATATACTCGTGCATCTGGATTTTACGGAGAAGGCAATGGATGCGGAATTCCTCAGATTCTTTGCGGGAGTGGGCGCCACCTATTTGCTGATGCTTTTGATGATTGTGGCCGGTATCTTATATCCGGCGCGTCAGGCCGTTCGCATCCAACCCGCCGAGGCTTTGCATGAAGAGTAGATTAGAGTTGACAACAAAGAGATATAACGATATGATGAATTTGAAGAAGAACCTGCTCGCTTTGGCGATGGGCTGCCTGCCTTGGATGGCCCCGGCACAAGAGGAGCGGACGATAACATTGAGTGAGGCGATTGCCATGGCGCGCCTCCAATCGGTCGATGCGGCAGTGGCGTTGAATGAACTGAAAACAGCCTATTGGGAGTACCGTACTTTTCGCGCCGATTTACTCCCCGAAATGAGTCTGTCGGGTACTCTGCCCAATTATAATAAATCGTACAGCTCGTACCAAAATCCCGACGGATCGTATAGCTTTGTCCGCAACAATACGTTGGGGCTTTCCGGCAATCTGTCGGTCGATCAGAATATCTGGCTCACCGGCGGTAAACTGTCGCTCAGCTCGTCGCTCGATTACATCAAACAATTGGGTTCGGAGGGTTCCCGGCACTTTATGTCGGTTCCCGTTACGCTGAAGTTCATCCAGCCGGTCTTTGGAGTGAACAAGGTGAAGTGGAACCGCCGCATTGAACCGGTACGTTACGCCGAAGCGAAAGCCGCTTTCATTACGGCAACGGAGGAGGTGACGATGCGTGCCATAACTTATTATTTCAACCTTTTGCTGGCGGAAGAAACGTGGGTCACTGCCACTCAGAACGAGGCCAACGCAGAGCATTTATATAAGGTGGCGATTGCCAAACGAGAAATGGGGCAAATCTCCGAAAACGAGCTGTTGCAGTTGAAGCTTGCCGACCTGAAAGCCAAAGCTGCCGTGACTACGGCAAGCAGCGACCTGAATGCCAAAATGTTTCAGCTCCGCGCTTTTCTGGGGATAGGTGAGGAAGAAAAACTGCGTCCCGTGCTGCCCGATGCGGTGGACGATGTGCTGATGGAGTACAATTTGGTGCTGGATAAAGCGTTGGAGCGGAATGCGTTCGCCCGGAATATCAGGCGCCGGCAATTGGAGGCCGACTACGCCGTAGCTGCGGCGCGCGGCGACTTGCGCAGTATCGATTTGTTTGCCAGTATCGGTTATACGGGAGAACACCGCGACTTTCCGGCTGTTTACAAAAACTTGCAGGATAACCAAATCGTGCAGGTGGGAGTAAAGATTCCTATTCTCGATTGGGGGAAGCGTCGCGGAAAGGTGCGTGTGGCAAAGAGCAACCGCGAAGTGGTGCTTTCGAAAATACGTCAGGAACAGATCAAATTCAATCAAGATGTGTTTCTGCTGGTGGAGCATTTCAATAATCAGGCGCAACAGTTGCGCATTGCCGAAGAGGCGGATAAGATTGCCCGGCAACGCTATAAAACGAGCATCGAGACATTTCTGATAGGGAAAATCAATACGCTCGATCTGAACGATGCCCAGAACTCTAAGGATGAAGCACGCAAGAAACGTATTTCCGAACTTTATTATTATTGGTACTATTTCTATCAGATTCGAAGTCTCACGCTTTGGGACTTCCACACCGGAAAGGAATTGGAAGCCGACTTTGATGACATCGTTCGGAGGTAATCTCTCCCGGACGGGGGGACACCACCTCAAGAAACTTATGGATTTTTGAAACGGAGCAATCCGGCATAAAGTGCTCTTTCTATGGGCGGCACGATGAGCATATATATCCGCCGTGGTATGTATATATGGCTACCGCGGTGAGTATATATGGTTACCTATGGTGAGTATATATGGCTACCGTGGTGGATATATATGGCTACCATGGTGGGTATATATGTACTGTAAAAAGGTTCGTTTTGAATCCTGTTTTGATAAAAAATCACCGAACGGAAATAAGGCTTTGTACAGAACCGCAAACGTGGATCGTGATTTTTGTTACTCTTGTCCGGGAAAGTGGAATTTTATTGTTATTTTTGTTGTTTGTTATGCCAAATACCATGATTCTAATTATCGATGACGACAGTGCCGTACGCTCCTCGCTCAGTTTCATGCTGAAACGGGCGGGCTATGAGCCGCAAACAGCCTCTAATCCGAAAGAGGCTATGGAGATTGTGCGCTCCGTGGCTCCGTCTCTCATCCTGATGGATATGAACTTCACTCTCTCTACCACAGGCGAAGAGGGGCTGACCCTGCTCCGGCAAGTCAGGATATTCCGTCCGGATGTGCCTGTGATACTGATGACTGCTTGGGGAAGCATACAGCTTGCCGTGCAGGGAATGCAGGCAGGAGCTTTCGACTTCATTACCAAACCTTGGAACAATGCCGCTCTGCTGCAACGCATAGAGACGGCTTTACAGCTTTCGGGCGTTTCGCGTGAGGATGTGCCCGAGACGTCTGTCGCATTCGACCGGGGGCAAATCATCGGACGCAGCAGGGAGTTGACGGAGGTATTGGACACCGTCGCCCGCATTGCCAAAACAAACGCATCGGTACTCATCACCGGTGAAAGCGGAACCGGCAAGGAACTGATAGCCGAAGCGGTGCACCGGAACAGCCTGCGTGCCAAAGGTCCGTTTGTGAAAGTAAATCTGGGAGGTATTTCGCAAAGTCTGTTCGAGAGCGAGATGTTCGGTCATAAAAAAGGAGCTTTCACCGATGCCGTGACCGACCGTGCGGGACGGTTCGAGATGGCTGATAAAGGAACGATCTTCCTCGATGAAATAGGCGATCTGGACTTCTCGTGCCAGGTGAAGTTGTTGAGAGTTCTGCAAGACCAGACATTCGAAGTGCTCGGCGACAGTCGTCCCCGTAAAACCGACGTCCGCGTAGTGTCCGCTACGAATGCCGACCTGCGCAAGATGGTAAGTGAAAGAACTTTCCGTGAAGACTTGTTCTACCGGATCAACCTGATTACCGTGAAACTTCCCGCCTTGCGCGAGCGTCGTGAGGATATTCCCTTACTGGCAAGATATTTTGCCGACCGGCAAGCCGAACAGAACGCTCTGCCCCGTACGGAGTTCTCCGCAGACGCGCTGCAATTCCTGAGCCGTTTGCCTTATCCGGGCAATATCCGCGAACTGAAAAATCTCGTGGAACGTACCATATTGGTAACCGGAAAACCGTTGCTCGACGCCGCCGACTTCGATTCGCAGTACATTCGTCCCGAACATTCCGGCACAGGTGGAGAGGCGCTTCCCGAAGGACTCACGCTGGATGAGATAGAGCGGCAAACCATACTCCGGGCATTGGAATGCCATAAAGGCAACCTGAGCAAGGTAGCGGCAGCTTTGGGTATAAGCCGCGCCGCGCTTTACCGCCGTCTTGAGAAGTATCACATAGACAGTTGACCTTTATGCGCATCAGGGGATTTTTTTTCATACTCGTCTTTCTGCTTCTGCTACTCTGCGGATTATTCCTCTACTTGACGGATGCAATGCCCCGTGCCTATTTCTATGCAGGCGAGGGACTGATCGTTTTTACTCTGCTGTATCTGATACTCTTTTACCGCAAACTGGTAAAACCGTTGAAGACTATCGGGACGGGAATGGACCTTCTGCGCGAACAGGATTTCAGCAGCCGATTGAGCCCTGTGGGGCAACATGAAGCCGATCACATCGTCAATATTTTCAACCGCATGATGGATCAACTCAAGAACGAGCGTCTCCGCCTGCGCGAGCAGAATCATTTTCTCGATTTGCTGATCAAGGCTTCGCCCATGGGGGTTGTCATCACGTCTCTCGATTACGAGGTTTCGGAACTGAACCCGATGGCTCTGAAGATGCTGGGCGTGCGGGCGGAAGAAGCGGCGGGCAAGAAACTGAATGAAATCGACTCGCCGCTCGCAGCCGAATTGTTCCGTTTGCCGAAAGGCAATACCGTTACCATTCGTCTCGACAACTCCAATATTTATAAGTGCACCCATTCCTCTTTCATCGACCGGGGTTTTCATCATCCTTTCTATCTCATAGAAAGCCTGACCGACGAGGTGATGAAAGCTGAGAAGAAAGCCTACGGAAAGGTGATCCGTATGATAGCGCATGAGGTGAATAACACTACGGCCGGCATTACTTCCACTTTGGATACGATAGATCAGGAACTCTCTTCGCACGAAGGGATGGAGGACATCTGCGATGTGATGCGAGTGTGTACCGAGCGCTGTTTCTCCATGAGCCGTTTCATTACCCGCTTTGCCGACGTGGTGAAGATTCCCGAGCCTGCGCTCTCGCTTGTCAACCCGAACGAACTGGTTTTTGCCTGCAAACGGTTTATGGAAGGCATGTGCGCCGAACGGAACATTGCCATCCGTCTGGATATCGACGAAGGAGTGGCTGACGTGAAAATGGATGCGGCTCTTTTCGAGCAGGTGCTGGTGAACATCATCAAGAACGCCGCCGAAAGCATCGGCAACGGAGGTGAAATCGTGATTCGTACGCTTTCGCCGGCTACCATCGAAGTCGTGGATAACGGCAAAGGAATCGGCAAAGAAGCCGAATCGAAACTTTTCACCCCGTTCTTCTCTACCAAACCCAATGGACAAGGCATCGGGCTTATCTTTATCCGCGAGGTTCTGACGAAGCACGGATGCAACTTCTCTTTACGTACTTATGACGACGGACTGACCAGATTCCGTATCGTTTTTCCGTAGGCAAGCATAAACGCTGCTATCGGTTTGAACCGATGAAATTGTGTACAAACGTTAAATCCTGCTAATTGAAAACTTTATGAGAGAATTGAGTGTTCGTTTGTCTGAATAAAGATTAAATTTGCAATTGATTTAGTTTAATCTTAATAGAATAAATATGAAACAAGGAGTTCAACCTGCTACCGGACGTTTGGGCGTATTGGTAGCCGGAGTAGGTGGTGCTGTTGCCACCACTATGATTGCGGGAACGTTGGCTTCCCGCAAAGGATTGGCAAAGCCGATCGGATCTATCACACAGTTGGCTACCATGCGTATCCGGAATAACGAAGAAAAATTAATCAGGGATATAGTGCCTTTGGCTTGTTTGAGCGACGTCGTGTTCGGTGGTTGGGATATTTTTCCTGATAATGCATATGAAGCTGCCATTTATGCAGAAGTTCTGAAAGAAAAAGACTTAATCGGTATAAAGGAAGAATTGGAAGCTGTCAAACCGATGCCGGCGGCTTTCGACCATAACTGGGCCAAGCGCTTGAACGGTACGCATGTTAAGAAAGCCGCTACCCGTTGGGATATGGTAGAACAACTCCGCCGGGATATCCGCGAATTTAAAGCTGCCAACAACTGCGAGCGCATCGTTGTGCTTTGGGCGGCAAGTACCGAGATTTATATTCCTCTTTCCGACGAGCACATGTCACTGGCTGCTCTGGAAAAAGCGATGAAAGAAAACAATACGCAGGTCATATCTCCGAGTATGTGTTATGCCTATGCCGCCATTGCCGAAAGCGCTCCGTTCGTAATGGGAGCTCCCAATTTATGTGTAGACACACCGGCTATGTGGGAACTCTCCAAGAAGATGAACGTACCTATCTCCGGAAAAGACTTCAAGAGCGGGCAGACTCTGATGAAAACGGTATTGGCCCCCATGTTCAAGACCCGCATGCTGGGAGTGAACGGATGGTTCTCTACCAATATTCTGGGCAACAGAGACGGTGAAGTGCTCGATGATCCCGACAACTTCAAAACGAAGGAGGTGAGCAAACTATCTGTCATCGACACCATCTTCGAACCGGAAAAATTCCCCGATTTGTATGGCGATGTCTATCATAAGGTACGCATCAACTACTATCCTCCCCGTAAAGACGACAAAGAAGCATGGGATAACATCGACATCTTCGGATGGATGGGATATCCGATGGAAATCAAGGTGAACTTCCTTTGCCGCGATTCTATTTTGGCTGCGCCTATCGCCCTCGATCTGGTGCTGTTCAGCGATTTGGCCATGCGTGCGGGAATGTGCGGCATCCAGACTTGGCTGTCGTTCTTCTGCAAGAGTCCGATGCACGACTTCGAACATCAACCCGAACATGACTTGTTTGTTCAGTGGAGAATGGTGAAGCAAACTTTGCGCCAAATGATAGGTGAAAAAGAACCGGACTATCTGGCATAAGGTAGATATAGAATGAAAAGTGTGAATACTGTTGTGTAGCCTTGCATGACAGGCTCTTCGGAAACTGTTTCCATTTTCCCGTTCTTTGTTTGAGACGATTGTCATAAAAAATCTCGATGGATAAACGAAAATAAGAAAATCATTGGCTGTGGATTCTTTATGGAAAATTGAAACAGTTTCTTATTTTTCTATTTAGAGCATATAATAGAATAAGAGACAGGCTGCTTGTTTTCAACATCCGGAAAACTTATTCTATATAATGCTTATTTAGTATAATTTATTTTTCCAAACCTACTTTCAATGAAACCGCCCTTTCTACCAGTTCTTGTAGGTACAGGCTTCGGCGCCGGCTTTTCTCCTGTTGCGCCCGGTACGGCCGGGGCGTTGCTGGCTTCCGTCGTTTGGATAATACTCTATCATTCGCTTGCGTACTCCTTCCTTTGGTGGCTTACCCTTTTTCTTGCCGCAGCATTTACTTTTGCCGGCATTTGGGCGGCAGACAAATTGGAGCCTTATTGGGGCGAAGACTCTTCACGCGTGGTGATAGATGAAATGGTCGGTGTATGGATTCCTTTGTTGGCAGTGCCTGATGACGCTCATTGGTATTGGTATGTGCTCGGGGCGTTTTGCCTGTTTCGTGTCTTTGATATATTCAAGCCTTGGGGTATACGGAAGATGGAGAGCTTTGGCGGAGGAGTGGGAGTGATGATGGATGATATTTTGGCAGGGTTATACAGTTTTATCTTGTTGGCAGGAGTAAGATGGGTGATTGGTTGAGGCGGATCGGGCGGACGATTTCGAGTAAGGGCGGGATATTTATGTTTTTACGGGCGCAACTCTCTGCGCAGATGTCTACGGTTGCCGATTTTCTGGTAACGATTCTTCTGGTCAGGCTGTTTGATGTATATTATGTGTATGCTACTCTGGCGGGAGCTATCTATGGCGGAATTCTTAACTGTGTCATCAATTACAAATGGACATTCAAGTCGAAAGGGAAGAAGACGAACGTAGCCGTGAAGTTTATCCTTGTGTGGATTTGCAGCATTCTGCTGAATACATGGGGAACCTATATGCTGACCGAGTCGCTGGGAAGGATTCCGTGGGTGCGCGACAAGCTCAGTTTATACTTCAGCGACTTCTTTATTATGCCTAAACTTGCGGTGGCGGTTCTTGTGGCGCTTATCTGGAATTACAACATGCAGCGGGTTTTCGTATATAGAAGCATCCATACGAAAAGGCTGTTTAAAAGACGAAATAGAAAATAAACAGAAAATAAAATATGAACTACAGAGACTATTTACAGCAGTTGATTTATAAAATAATCGACCCGGTGATAAAGGGGATGATTAAAATCGGGATTACTCCCAACTTCATTACCACGGCAGGCTTCCTTTTGAATGCCGTGGCAGCCGGCATACTCGTATATGCAAGCATTTATGCCGAACACGGAGATTTCTCATATCTCGGATGGTCGGGGGGCATTATTCTTTTTGCCGGTCTGTTCGATATGATGGACGGACGCGTGGCCCGGGTAGGAAACATGAGTTCTGCGTTCGGCGCTTTGTATGATTCCGTGCTCGACCGCTACAGCGAACTGGTGACTTTCTTCGGCTTGTGTTATTTCCTGCTGATGGAAGGGTACTTCTTTTATTCGGTTATCGCGTTTATCGCCCTCATCGGCTCGCTGATGGTGAGCTATGTTCGTGCCCGTGCCGAAGGATTGGGAATCGAATGCAAGGTGGGAGTCATGCAACGCCCCGAACGGGTGGTTCTCACTGCTTTGGGGGCCTTGTTTACGGGCATATTCGGTCATGTCACGGCTTTCGATCCTATTCTTATTCTGGTTGTTCCTCTGACTCTGATTGCGGTTCTTGCCAATGCGACTGCATTCGTGCGTATCAATCATTGTCGTAAAGTGTTGGAAGCGGACGGCCAAAAGAAAGATAACTGAGGTGCGGATCATGATGCTGAAAATAAATAAAATGCCATCGCCGAAGGAAACAGGAATCGTATTGATAGGCACAGTGCTTTTCATCCTTCTTACGGCACTGTTTATCGGACTTCGTGCGGAACACATTTTCATGGCAGGGCTTTACTTGCTGTTGTTTTTCTTGGGTTTGCCTACCCGTAAGCTGGCCGTCGCTTTGCTCCCTTTCGCTGTGTTCGGCATTTCGTACGATTGGATGCGGATATGGCCCAATTACGAGGTTAACCCGGTGGATGTGGCCGGGTTGTATCATTTGGAGAAGAGCCTGTTCGGCATAACGTATCAGGGCGATCTGCTCATTCCGTGCGAATATTTTGCCATACGCCATTGGACGTTCGCAGACGCTCTGGCAGGAATCTTTTATCTTTGCTGGGTGCCTGTTCCCATAGCGTTCGGCGTCTGGCTGTATCTCACGAAAGCCCGCAGAACATATTTGAGGTTTTCGATGGTGTTCCTGTTTGTCAACCTTATCGGTTTTGTGGGCTATTATCTGTATCCGGCGGCTCCTCCGTGGTATGCCATCGAATACGGGTTCGAGCCTATGCTGAATACTCCGGGTAATGTGGCGGGACTCGGTAGATTCGATTCGCTGGTGGGGATGAATATATTCGGCTCTATTTACGGGCGTAACGCCAATGTGTTTGCAGCCGTGCCTTCCCTGCATGCGGCATACATGGTGGTCGCGCTTGCCTATGCCGTTATCCATCGGTGCAGATGGTATGCGGTCGCCCTTTTCGCTGTTGTTATGGCGGGAATCTGGGCTACGGCCGTTTATTCCTGCCACCATTATATTATTGATGTCGTGCTTGGAGTGGCCTGTGCGCTTCTCGGGATGCTGATTTTTGAAAAAGGATTGATGAAAAGCAAGAGATTCAAGCGTTTTTTCGATACATACTACAATTACATTCGCTGAGATGAAAAATAAATACCGCAATCTGTTTCTGGCTTTTGGCGTGGTGGCTGTTTTGATTATGCTGCTCACTTTCGATATGGACTACCGCGAGCTTTGGGTAAATCTGAGGCAAGCGGGAGTCTATCTGCCTTTGATCCTGTTCCTGTGGCTGTTCGTCTATCTCATCAATACCTTGTCGTGGCATGTCATTATCGGTAGCGGGGGTAAATCGAAAGTGCCGTTTCTGCGTCTTTTCAAGTATACTGTTACGGGATTCGCCCTGAATTATGTGACTCCGGTCGGGCTGATGGGAGGCGAACCCTACCGGGTGATGGAACTCAAACCCTACATCGGGTTGGAGAGAGCTACATCGTCTGTGATACTCTACGTAATGACGCATATCTTCTCGCATTTCTGCTTTTGGATCAGTTCGGTCTTGCTTTATGTCTGTTTATATTCTGTGGGTCCGGCAATGGGTATCGTGCTTGGAACCATTACCGTCTTTTGTTTGCTGCTCGGGCTGCTCTTGCTCAAAGGATACCGGTATGGAATGGCTGTGGCTTTCACCCGCTTGGGCAGCCGGATTCCTTTCCTGAGAAAGAAAGCGGCTCGCTTCGCAGAGTCGCACCGGGCACAACTGGAGAGCATCGACCGCCAGATCGCTCTTTTGCATAAGCAAAACAAACGGAGTTTTTACGCAGCTCTTTTGTTGGAGTATATGGCACGTGTGCTGAGTTGTCTGGAGATTTGGTTGATTTTAAATGTACTGACTACGGATGTAAGTTTTCTCAATTGCATTCTGATTGCCGCATTCTCTTCGTTGTTGGCGAACTTGTTATTTTTTCTGCCTATGCAATTAGGCGGACGTGAGGGTGGTTTTGCGCTTGCCGTGAGCGGACTTTCCCTTTCAGGAGCTTATGGAGTGTATGCCGCTTTGATTACCCGGATACGGGAGTTGTTTTGGATTGTCGTCGGGCTTGCTTTGATGAAGATAGGCAATAAAGAGGAATAGCCTGAGAATCCGGAAAGAATAAAGATAAGCTTTTGAGTCTTTAAAAAACACGGCGGGCTTTGAAAAAAACATCACCGTGTTTAATTTCAAAGCCCGCCGCCTTTTTTTCAAAGCCCGCCGCCTTTTTTTTAAATCCCGCTGTGTTTTTTATGGCCCTTCTACAGCTTGTCTATCCTTCCTGCAGAAGAAAGAGGATAAGCCCTTTGTCATCGTTCCGGTATCAGGAGCGACGCGAAGGAAATATGCAAACTGTTTGTCTGCATTTCCCTCTTTGGCGGACAAACTCTTTGCGGCAGGTAAAGAACCGGATGAGACGTTCATTGCTTTCCGGCGGACATTCTCTGCCCTTCATATGGGGAAAGTGATATTATTCCGGTTATTTCTTCAGAAACCCTCCCAGCAATCCGCCAGCCGCATTCTTGATACTCTCCATGATACCGCCTTTGTCGCCTGTGAGCGAGGCAACCAAAGAGGCCGTATCGATATTTCCTTCGCCCACTTTCTTCACAATGCCGTCTACCACTGCCGGCAGAGCATCTTTGATAGAGTTTGCAAGCCCTTCGCCCAATCCCAGCTTCCCGGCAATGTTGCTTGCAAAGAAGTTCTGAATGGCGCTCGTCACCGGGCTGGAACCTGCGCTGCTTTTTCCTTGCAGCAACGACAGAATATTTGCCGCTCCGCCTTCTTGTTTGGCGGAAGATTTAAGACCTCCCATTACTGCATCCGTGATACCGCTGAAAATATTTGCATCCTGTCCTTGCGGAATATCGACTTTTCCTTTCAAGAGTTCCGGCAATGCCGATTGAATTAAGTTCTTCAAATCCATACTTTATCTGTATTAATGTGTTAATAATTGGCTAAAGATAATGAAAAACGAAGAAAAAAGCAAAGAATAATTGTTTATATATTAAAGGGTTAACATCTTTTGCATTCGAGATAAACCTCTGCGATATTAGTATATGATGCGTGTTACTACCATTAAAACCTTATGAAAATGAAGAACACTGTTATACTTTTAGTTTTGTGGATATGGGGCTTTTTATCGACAGGAACAGTTAATCTATGGGCACAAGGAGAGATGGAAGGCTATCTTATCGTTACCGGAGTGGTGAAGGACAAGCAAAGTAAAAAACCGTTGGAGAATGTAAATGTTTCTCTTTTCGGGAGCCACATTGGAACTGTGACCAATGCCGACGGACTGTTTACGTTGAAGATAAGAAAAGAAGACACTGCTCCGGTTCTGGAGCTCTCTCATATCGGTTACCGCAATGTTCGTGTCTCTCCGGAAGAAAACCGGAAATCGGAGATCGTGGTATGGATGGTTCCGCAGGAGAGCCTGTTGCATGAGATCGTCGTTTTCGGGAATAATCCGCGGGCAGTGGTAGAGGAGGCGATAAAGAAAATCCCCGTCAATTACAGCACGAAAGATGATTTGTTGACCGGATTCTATCGTGAAACCGTGCAGAAGGGGCGGCGGTATATCAGTATCTCCGAGGCGGTGATCGATATTCTTAAAACGTCTTATGAAGAGAGAACGGCCGACTTCGACAAGGTTAAGATCGATAAAGGGCGACGTTTGTTGAGTCCGAAGCTGAGCGATACGCTGGCCGTTAAGGTGGTAGGAGGTCCTAACCTGTCTCTTTATCTCGATATAGTGAAGAATAGCGAAGCTTTACTGAACCGGGAGAGTTTGGAGCACTATGACCTCTGGATGGAAGAACCTGTAATGATTGACAACCGCTTGCAGTATGTGATCGGTTTCCGGCCCGGAGTGATATTGCCTTACGCCCTCTTTTACGGCAAATTGTATGTCGACCGGGAGAAGTTGGCTTTTACCCGTGCGGAATTCAGCCTCGACATAAGCAATAAGATAAAAGCGATTCAGGCTATTCTTTATAAAAAGCCGTTGGGGTTGCGGTTTAAACCGCAGGAAGTGAGCTTTTTGATTACTTATAACGAACGCGACGGAAAAACATACCTGAATTATATTCGCAATGAAATGCGCTTTAAATGCGATTGGAAAAGGCGGTTATTCTCTTCCGGATACACCGTTCTTACCGAAATGGTGGTTACAGACAGAAAAGAAGCCGGACGCTCCGTGATACCCGGCAAAGCAGTTTTCGGCTCCAAACAGGTGTTTTATGATAAGGTTTTCGAATATTGGAATCCCGATTTCTGGGGAGCTTATAATATTCTCGAACCCACGGAATCTTTAGAGCATGCAGTGGAGAAGTTGAAAAAGCGATCCCGCTGATAAAAGAAGCAGGGAGAAGAGAATCATCGGCCGTAAAAAAACTTGTTGATTGGTACATTTCGGACGAAATATTGTATTTTTGCAGCAAAATTGCTGTTTGTTATGGAATTGCCCAAAGACCCGATGATACTGTTTAGCGTTATCAATACGAAATTGCGTGATTGTTATTCTTCGCTCGACGAGCTTTGCGAAGATATGAATGTAGACCGGAAAGATATTGTAAGCCGGTTGAAAAGCGCCGGCTTTGAATATAGCACGGAGCATAATAAATTCTGGTAATATTTTCTTCTCAACTTTCTGCGAGAGCGCATCATCCGGGTTGGAGTACGCTCATCATACTCTGTATTTCGTTTTTTCCTGTTTCTGTTTTTTTATTTGTTTTCTTTGGGGCTTGGGTATGCTCCATATCCCTTAATTTTACCCCTCCATATATTCTGTTATGTTTCTTAACAAAGCATGAATGGAAACAGGTAGTCATTCGTTAATAAAAAACAAAAATCTTCCTTCCCGTTTAACTTTCTCTCTTTGCTGTATTCTAATCGGTAAAGCCTGGGAAAAATGACTAACGGAGAACAAACCCGGCAGACTTGTATATAGAACCGCGAACAGGGATTCAGAATGCCGATGAACGAATGGAACAGTGATTTGTCAGACGAGGAGTTGAAAGAGCTCGTCAGCTTCTCTGAAAACAATATATCTTAAAACTAAAAAAAACGTAAGATTATGAGAACTAAAATTGTTTATGTAATGGCAATTGCCCTTTTCATAGTGGGGCACTCATCTGTTTTTGCTCAAAACAAAGGCGATAAAGAGAAAAAAGAAGCTCCTACCCGGGAGCAAATAACAAAGATGAAGGTAAATCGTGCCGTAAAAGCTCTGATGCTTGATGATGCTACGGCTGCAAAATTTGCGCCTGTGTACGAAAAATACCTCACGGAATTGCACGAATGCTGTGTTTCGATAAATGGCATATCCGGAACAAGTAAGAAGAAATCTCTTGCATCTGACAACAACACTGCACCGCTTTCCGAAAAGACTGATGCCGAGATTGCCAAACTGCTGAAGGAGCAGTTTGCCCAAAGTCGTAAAATGATGGATATACGCGAAAAATATTACGGGGAATTCAGCAAACTTCTTTCTCAGAGGCAGGTTATGAAGGTTTACCGGATGGAGAAGAATGGTGCGAATAAGTTCGGAAAAAAAAACGACCGCAGGAGAGGGCAGAGAGTGGGAGACGGATATCGTCAAAGACAGAAAGATTGTCCTTTTCGTAAGTAATCTTGAAAGGAATTTTACGGAAAAGCCGATGTAGCGTATCACATACGTCGGAAAGGACGATATAGCAATCTCCTTATTCAACCTTTGCTCCATAATTTAAGAAAGGTTGGATAAGGAGATTATCTTTTCGAAGCGGCTGCTTTGCTTGCAGAGTTTCTACTGCCGGATATTTATTTTCGGAATAACAGCTTTTCCGTTGCACGGATGATACGTCCGGATTATTCCGTCACGGCCCTGCCGTTTCAAACCGTTGCCGCAACGGACAGTTTTCTCAGCCATGCGATTTCTTCCGCCCACTTGCTTTCGTCCGGAGTTTCGAGAATGAGAGGCATGTTGTCGAACCGCGGATCGCTCATCAACCGTTCGAAGAAAGCGTTCCCGATCAGTCCCATACCGATGCTGTCGTGGCGGTCGACACGGCTGCCCAATGCTTTCTTCGAGTCGTTGATATGCATTCCCCGCAGATAGCCGAACCCTACTTCCCGGTCGAACTCTTCGAAAACACGGTCATAGTCCGTCAGGAAATCATAGCCGGCTGTGAAGGTATGGCAAGTGTCGAGGCATACTCCTACGCGACTCTTGTCGTCTACACGGTCGATGATGTACTTCAAATGCCAAAATTCATTTCCCAGATTACTGCCTTGTCCCGCAGTATTTTCGATAACCGCCGTTACTCCGGCGGTTTTTTCCAATGCCATGTTGATGCTCTCGGCAATGCGCGACAAACACTCTTCTACGCCGATCTTGTTCAGGTGACTGCCCGGATGAAAGTTCAGCAGCTTCAGTCCCAAGGCTTCGCAACGCTGCATCTCGTCCAGAAAGGCAGTGCGGCTTTTCTCCAGTCCTTCCTCTTCCGGATGGCCGAGATTGATGAGATAACTGTCGTGCGGAAGAATATGTTCCGGTTTGAAACCGTACTTTTCGCAATTCTCTTTAAACAGACGGATGCTTTCTTCCGTCAAAGGCTTACTTACCCATTGCCGCTGATTCTTCGTGAACAGGGCGAAAGCGTTCGCTCCGATTTCATGTGCGTTGACAGGCGCCAGTTCCACGCCGCCCGATGCCGATACATGTGCTCCGATGTATTTCATGTTTTCTTTTTCGTTTATGAATGATTCGTTACAAAGATAACGCTTATCCTGCCTTCTATGTTTGCAAACAGCGGAATGAAAAGCACGGACCGGGGTTTTTCTGCTTACTTTTCATGCCTTCTATGTTTGCAAACATCGCGGGCCATGTATCTTTATATCTCGAGGTCGGGCAGATAATCCGTGAGCGTATGTTCCACCTGTTTGCCTTTCACTCTCTCGGTCACGAGGGTCGCCCCTTCTTTCTTTCCGGCGTCGTAAGTCAACGACACCTTTTCTTTCCGGTTGCTTACCGATATCGCCGCTTTTCCGTGTTCCTTCAGGTTGCACTCCACGCTCCAGTCGCCTATCCGGAACGTATCTCTTTTACGGACTACCTCCATATCCGGCCGGTCGCTTCCGTGCGTGTCGACAACCGTCAGGAAGCGGGCGATACGGCACGGAGCGGTAGTGGCGGAGAAGTGCCAGTGGTTCTGATGTTTCACCGCTTTTCCTTTGGAGTCGGTCTGGTTTTTCCAGTTCGTGGGGGCGCAGAAGAAAGTATCCGTCAGCTCCTGCACGGTCGGCGCCGAGCAAAAAAGATGAGCGACAGATACGCCTCCCGCTTTGTTCTTGCCGGTTACGCTGATTCTGTCGGCATCCTCCTTTACTTCCATCGGCAGCTCTACGGTATGAAGCAGGTAACTCCACTTCACGTCTTCCTTACCTTCCAGTTCGTCGTAGATGAGGAATATACCCGTTGCACCGAGCTGAATGATGTGGCGGCGGAACAGATCCACTCTATTCTCGTCCCATCCGTTTTCCGGCGTGTAGCGTGTTCCGGAAAGCTCTCCCCGTTTCAGCCAGAGAGGAGAAGTAACTTTCCCGTAAGCATTGGAAGCATCGCCCACCATATACGAAATCTTTTCTCCTTCGTATCGGCGGGGAATCCATCCATAACCTTCCGTTCCTATCTTTTGTGTCATCCCGTCGGCCAGAATGCTGTTATGAGCGCGGGTGTTCCGGTAAGAGTACATGCAATGGTCGTCGGTGAATCCGGTACGATGCCCGCTGCTGTAGAATATTTCTTTCCCGCCGTAGAATGTGTTGAACGCATTCTGGTTGGACAACGCATGGGAAGTAGCTCCGTAAGGACTGGAGCGGAAGGAGAGCATCGCGTTCTTCTCCGGTTCCGCCAGTGAAGTGTGCATGGTAGCCACTCCCGTTTCGTTGAAAACTTTAGCCGAGGGAAGTTCCGCCAGCGAACGCTTTTCTTCCGGAAACGCCTTGCGAGTGGTGCAACGATACCAGGTCAGGTCGCCCGACTTGCCCAGAAACGTACTTTTCATGATGTCCGGTTCCCTCTCCAGAATAGCTCTCACATAAGCGGCAGCCCACGGATTCTTTCGTTCGCGCGCCAAAGCCTCCGCATAACCTACACGTGTTCCGCTCGGCTTTTTCCGGGTTTCGTGCGAATTTCCGTGTCCGGCGGATTTCGAAAACGGAGGCTGGTGATAAATGACGTAAAGAGCGTTATTGTCATACCACGGATCGGCAAAGAAGTCGAATCCGCTGATACGGGAATAGAAAGCGGGCACTTCGATCAGCGTGCGGATGTTGACGTGGAAGTAAGAGTCTCCGTTGTGCCATCCGCCGTCTGTGTTCAATCCCGGCAGGCGCGATACCCATTCGTTGTAACAATAATCCGCCCAGACCGATGCTTCGGGCAATTCGCCGTAAGTGGCGAAGGCAGCCATGTTGAGAATGCGGAACGTCATTTGCCACACATGGTTGTCGGCAATGCGGTTTTCCAGATGGTTCACATATTCGCTGAAAAACCTCCGTCCGTTGTCGCGGATATTCGCCAGCAGCAATTTCTTTTCAGACGGAGACAACAGATTATGGAATGCGTCGTAGGCCGAAGTGCACATCGACAAAATGGTAGAGCGGTTGAAATCGCCGGCAAACAACTTGCTCTCTTTCCACGACAGTATTTCGGTGAGCCGCTTCATTCCCTCCCGGTAGTATTTTTCGTCTTTCGTCAGCAGATAAGCCCGTACGATGGCTTCCACGTTCGCTTCTTCGCGGTCTACGATTTTACGTCCTTCACGTATCAATACCGACCGACGTTGTACGATATTCGTCAGCTTTGCCAGTTGGCTGGTGTCTATCTCTTCTTCCAGATGCTTCAGTTGCCTCGACAAACATTTGCCGGCTTTCCGGATGTAAGCGCGGGCTTCGACATTGTTCCGGTTGCGGACTATTACATCGTCCCATTCTTTGGCATCGAGCAAGATGCGTGGATGCGCTCCGGGCAGCTTGTTCAGCATTTCCTCCAAAGACGGCGGATTGAACGTCTTCGTCTTTTCATCGATGTAAAAATGGTATACGGGCGACCATTCCTCGTTTCCGTTCTTGTCTACATAAGCATGCTGCCAGTACCATTTTCCTTTTTCGAACAGGCGGAACGGATTGAAGAAAGCCCATCGCCGTTCGGCTGTGATCAGCCCCGATTTGAATTCGGGATCGCGGGCAATGCGAATCCGATAGGTTACTCCGGGTTTGCGTTCCTCACCTTCCACACCGTCGAGCACAGCACCTAAGTGAGGGAACTTGTCGGGCCACATAAATCTCGGGGGATTCATGGCAATGTGTTGCCCGTTTAGGGGAGAAGGCGTCTCGCGAACTTCGTGCATCAAGGTGGGTTGTGTGAGACGCATTATGCTTTTTTGCGCGTATCCCTTGCCGGGAAGCAAAGCCAGTAGCAGGAGAATGTAGAGGTGTTTCATATCTTTTAAAAAGTTAGTTTGACGTATTTGTTCGATTCGTTGCAATGATGAGTAAGAGAGGCTCGATCGACAGCTCGCATTACAAAGCGTTGCTTTCGGAAAACCGCATGAGCGCGAGTGAAGCCGCTCCGATACTTCCTGCCCGGTTGCCTAATGAAGCAGCCGTGATTTCGGTGTTTATATCGCAGTCGGGCATGGCATACCGGTGAGCCTTCTCGCTGACTTTACGGATGTAGAAGTCGCCCGCTTCCGATAATCCGCCTCCGATGACAACTTTCTGCGGACTAAAGATATTAATCAGCCCCGCAATGCCTCTTCCTAAGAAATCGAAATGTTCTTCGAGCGACTCGATGGCTGTCGGATCACCTTGCCGGTATAGCCGCACAATGAGTTCCCCGTTTATCTCTTCAGCCGGACAGGTGATGTTTGCCGCGGCGATTCGCTTCTTGAAACGGCCTATCAGAGCGGATGCAGACGCATATTGCTCCAAACATCCCACCGAACCGCACGTACATGGCTCTCCGTTGTGGATAAGAGGGATATGTCCCAACTCGGTGCCCCGGTTGGCAAAACCGTTGAACAGCTTTCCGTCGATAACCACGGCGCCGCCGATACCGGTTCCCACCGTGAGGAAGACAATGTATGTCGCACCTCGTCCGGCTCCGTACATGGTTTCTCCCAAACCCATCGCATTGGCGTCGTTCTCCAATACGGCGGGAAGTTCCGTTTCCGCCTCAATCCGGTCGGCCAACGGCACGTTTACCCACCCCTCGATATTGTCTGAACCTCCCAGCACAATGCGATTGGAAGCATCTACGATGCCCGGCGTTCCGATGCCGACACCTTCTACCGTATAGCCTTGACCGGCGGCAAACTCTTTCGCTTCTTTTACAGCTTTCACCAACTGGCCGATAACGGCTTCCGCCGAAACTTCGGCTTTCGAAGCCAGCTTATTCTGAAACAGAACCGTGCCCTTATTGTCGATGAGGGCATATTTGATCGAAGTGCCGCCAAGATCGATTCCTATTGCGTATCTCTTTTTCATGATTGTTGTCTTTATTTGTCATGCGCTTATGCTGATCTGTCTGTTCCCGTCATGTTCTTTCCGCCCAGATAGGCGAACTCCATGCCCATTGCCCGTCGCGCTGGCGCACACGGACATAATAATAATCCGTATCCCGTTGCGGCTCTTTGTCCTCCATATAGTGTTCTATCGTAAAACAGCTTTCGGGCATGGCACGGTTGAAAAGAATCGCTTCGCTCAACCACCCGGTTATGAAGTGCGAGCGTGAGCCTTCGAGCAATTCTCCCAATGTATGTTCGAACTTCTTGCCGTTGAACTCCGCAATCACCTTTCCGCTTTTCGGCATCTCCACATCCAGAATTACAGCCTGCGTAGCGGCAGTGGTGGTATTGGGATTCTTCGTGCTGTACATGTCGAGTTCCGTTTCCTTTTCACCGATGGACAGGATGCGGTTCACGTGAGTATGAAACTCGGTCTCGCCTTCTTGCGGTGAAGTGAACGCCGCCCCTCGGAAGCAGGGAGTGACGCTGCGGATACTTCCTTTATCCACCGACAGTTTTCCCTGCCAATGTACGTATTTCTCTTCACGATTCCAACCGAAATCTACTTTTACTTTGCAACGGAGCGTATCGCCTTCGGGCGCGACCGGTGTCAACGGCCCGCTCAAACGTGCGATGGTTTGTCCGTTCTTTACGATGTCTACATAGTCGATGCAGCTTTCGCCCGCAACATTCAGGTAAATGCGCCGGCTGTTTCCGCGTATCACGTCACCCATGAACGCGTCGTTGAGGCGGAAGTCTATTCGTATCTTATCGCCTGTGGCTGCACATACATGCCGGTTCTTCAGGGCTTCCCACACAGCGTTCCGCGTCAACGACGGAGCCAACACGCCGATCCTTCCGTCTCCATAGCTTCCCGGATAACCCGAATGCTGGTCGGTAGAAGCCATGATACCGAATTTATGTCCCTGCTCCAGACCGTATTGAACGGTTCCTTCCCATTGGCGAGGTCCCATGTCGTGCAGATACGGATAATCTCCCTGATCGCTTTCTGCCAGACCGTGACGGGAATACATTTCGACGAAAGGAGTCTGATCGCCTTCGGTGAAGCATTTCCAGTTATAACCGCGGAATCCTCCCTGATAACCCATGTGATGCGGGGTGATGAATACCTTGTGCCCTTTAGCCTTGCGCTTCCAGTCTTCAATCGAAGTGCATTCCACGAGAGGAGCGTCCAAATCATAATTCAGCGCAACGTGGTCGCCGTGTTCCATGCTGTGGGCTTCGTAACCGACGAACGCAAGGAATTCGCCTTCTTTATTGTATTCGTTCGTCATGGCGACGTACTTCTCGTATCCGCCTTCACGCAGACGTTTAAAAGCTCCCGTGTGATAATCGATCACCCATTTCAAACGAGGATCGTCGGCTCCGGGGATGTCCGGCCACATGGCATGAGGCGTTACGCTGACAAAGTCCAACTGCCCTTTGGCGGCATCGAAGGCATCGCGCATATCTCCGTGTCCGTAGGTGAGGTTGCAGTGATTGTGGAGGTCGCCCCAGTACAACTTCAAATTACTTGCGCCCGGCATTCTCTTTTTCGCTTCCTTGCTGCCTGCTACACACGAATGGAGCAAGCTGCCCGAAGCGGCCAGTCCTAAAAAGGACCAGCCTGTATTTTTAAGAAAACTTCTTCTGTTCATGGTATTGTGTCTTTGGATATTATAGTTTATACTGCAACAACTGTTTCTTCCCGTTCACTTTTACTTCCACCTCCAGCGAGTTTTCGCTGAACTTTTTGTTTTTGAAACGGGCGTACAGCTTCGGTGCATCCGCACTCTTCCGTACGGGATAGATGACAGTGATGTAGCGTACGGCTTTCTCATCTTCCTTTTTCACGTTGAACGACACGTTCATCCGTTTGTACCGCTTACGGTAAGCCGTAGAACACCATCCCGGTTCCTTTTTCATCGTCATTCCTTCGGGACCGAAGCATTGCAGCTTCATATTGCTTCCGTCATCGAACCGGGTCGCGAAGGTCATGTCTTCGCGACTGTTGGCGATTTCTCCCTTCGGCATCTGATAATGCAAGTTGACAAAGCCGCGTGCGCTGCCTGTCACTTCGTCGACAAGGACAAAATACGTGTTGTCTACGAAGAAAACACTACGGCGGTGGTTGAAGTTCTTGTATCCGGGATTTTCGGTTACGAGTGTCTGTACGTCTCCTTCCGGCTGCCAGAGCCTGGTCACCGATTCGGTTGTTTCAAGATTGCGATTGTTCAGTGTCACCGTGTTGTGTACAGCGGTCTGACGGTGCCAGTTGCGCTCCGCCATCACTTCGCCCTCGCCGGCATAGACGTACGAGCCCGAGTCGGGGAAGAGGTTCTTTCCGTTGAACCACAGCTCGAATGTTCCGTTGTCGGGCTGACAATGCCAGAAAGCTTTCGGACCCGCCTTTACCACCATCTGCGTGGCGTCTGTTTTCCACGAATTGCGGAAAACGAAGAATCCCGACGTGAGGAATCCTTTCGACAGATAATCGGGCAAAGCACCCTCTTTTCCTTCGGTGGCGAAGTAGAGGATCGCTTTGTTTTCAGGAAACAGTTTGTGCCAGTCGCGGTAGTTTTTGAGCATTTCTTTCTTGGTGGTCAGCTTGGCGTCGCTGAAACACGGGTTGGTATAATCGGGGAAACTGATGTTCATGTAGAACATTATCATGTTTTCCACCGTGTCGAGATACGTTTTCGGAAACTCGTTGCGGAATCCGTTTGTATCGGCCATTCGCAATGCCTTGCAGAAGATGTTGATAGCTGCCAGGTGATAGTGCGGATCGAGCTCGAATTGTCCGCCGTCCGGGTACACCTGTACGTTGATTTCGCGATTGAGTATTTCGATTCCGCTTTTTCTCCATGCGGCGGCATCCTTGAATTCGGGGAAGAACGCGCCGGCGTAAATCATGCGCTGCGCCTCGAACAGCAGGTGGTTGCCCTGATCGGAGTAGTTGCCCAAAATGTGGACGGCATGTTTGTGGTAGTTTACCAGAAACTCTGTAAGGAATCGGGGAGTGAAAGAGGGCGAGGGGAGGAACAGCTGGAATTGAGAGGTCTGGTCTTGCAGGCGGTTGCTCACCTCGAGCGGGCGCCAGGCAAAACGAACGTTCTCGACTTCTCCCCTGATTTCGCCGTCGCTCACCAGTTCGTATTCTCTTTTGCTCATTTTCACCAGCGGGTTTTTCCGAATCCAGTCGATATACTGTACAGTCCATTCGCGGGCATATTTTTCGTCGCCCGACGTGCGGTAGGCTTTCCCCATCGGAGTGAACCATTTGTGGCGGTGCAACTGCCAGCGAAGCTCGTTATCCTTTACCGGCCAGTATTGCCAGTCGATGTCTTTCCCGTAGTTGTACGAAGGCTGGTAGCCCTTGTGTACGAAGAACGTATGCTCCATCGCGTCGTCCGCCCATTTCTGCTCTTCCTTGCCGATGCTGATATGCTTCAGGTCGATGTCCGGTGTTCTCACGTCCGTTCGCTCGCGGTAATAGCCGAGCAACGCTTCCGCCGCTTCTTCGTCTTTCCCCTGTTCGTGGAGAGTTTTCACTTTTTCAAGGCCGGGACGTTCGAGGTCGAGCAGTCCGAATACCTCGCTTCTCAGTTCTTGCCCGCAGACGTTGCCCGTGCAGCAGGCAATCATCCATAGAGCGATGTATGTAACTATGTTTTTTCTCATACCGAAGTTCTTGTTTTTTTAGTTTCTTTTCTTTCTTCCGCATCCGTAAATGATGCGGGAGAGACTCTGTTCGATTGTGATAGAGGCTCTGTTTGATTGTGATAGAGGCTCTGTTTGATTGTAACGGAAGCTCTGTTTCATTGTGACGGAAGCTCTGTTTCATTGTGATGAACGTTTTGTTTCACCGAATGAAACACTTTGTTTCACCGAATAGAACACTTTGTTTCACCGAATAGAACACTTTGTTTCATCAGCATGAAACACTTTGTTTCACCTCGCTGAAACAGTGCTTCGCCTCAATGAACGTATTGCTTCACCTCGATGCTGCTTCCGGAATTTACAATGATTTGATTTCTCCGTCCTGAAGTTTCAGTTTCTTCAAATCCATGAACCGTTTCAGGGCCTCCAGATAATAATAATCGGCGTAGTTCAACGGAGTATCTATTTCCGAGCCGTTGGGCAGCGAGCCGACAGAGTGCATCAGGATGAAGCCTTGGTTTTCTCCCTCTTTGGCAAGATAGGCATCGCTCGAAAGGCTTTTCAGGATTTTCTCTGCATAGTCCAGATATTTCTTTCCGCTGTGTACCATCGTGCTCAGCTCGATCATTGCCGAAGCGGTGATGGCTGCCGCCGAAGCGTCGCGCGGAGTCTCTCGGGTGACGGGAGCGTCGTAATCCCAATAAGGAACGGCGTCTTCGGTCTTTACACGCTCCATTATCATATCGGCTATTTTCGTGGCGAAGTTCATGTAGATGCTGTCTTTCGTCTCACGGTAGCACGAGGTGTATCCATACACCGCCCACGCTTGTCCGCGTGCCCATGAAGAATCGTCGTTCTTTCCCTGATGGGTCTGCTTGCGTTCCACCGTTCCGTCGTTGTTGTAACTCACCACATGCCAGCAGGTATAGTCGGGGTGGAAGTGGTGCCGCATGGTGGTCATGGCATGCTTCAGCGCAATCTCTTTGTACTTCGGGTTTCCGGTGCGGTTGCTTACGTTAAACAGAAGGTCGAGGTTCATCATGTTGTCGATGATGACCGGGAAGTTCCACGTCCCGAAGTCCCACGAACGGATGGCTTCTATGGAATCGTCGAAGCGTCCGCAGAGATTGTCCGCCGTTTCTCTCATCACCGTCGCAATGGTGTCGTTCGGTGCAAGGCGTTCGGCGTTGCCATAGCTGCAATTGACCATGAAACCGAGGTCGTGCGTTCCTTTGTAATAACGCACCGGGTTCAACAGGTTCGTATAGTGAGTCGCCTCTTTTTTCAACGTTTCGTCGCCCGTGAGTTCATAAGCATACCACAGAGATCCGGGGAAGAATCCGCTCGTCCAGTCGTATACTCCGCAAAGGCGGCGCTTACCGATCTCTTCGGCAGCGGGGTTGGCGCGCAACGAATCTTTGAATGTCTGCGAATCTCTTTCCAGTTGGCGGCACAGAAAGTCTATATCGTATCCGGTACGGATGGAGCGGGGGAGTTGTCCCGTGCTCCGGATTTCTTCCGCCGTCAACCGGAGTTGTGCCGAAGCTGCATCGATTCCTTTCTGTATCCAGTGATAATCTTCCCGGGGAGTAGTATGGCACGAAGCCAACGTTATGCCGACCGAAGCTAAGAGAATAAGTTTCTTTTTCATTTGATTCATTTGATAATATGGTTGTCAGTAAGTTTAATTGTAAGTTTTATTTTTCCCAGCCCGGGTTTTGGATGAATTTCTTGCAAAGATCCATGTCCCGTTGCGGAATGGGATAGAGCTCGTGCTTACCCTTGGTGGTGTATCCGGGAGTCGCCGCCGCATAGTTGGGCGATCCGTCGGATGTCCACCATTGTCCGAGCGCCACCGAAGTCTCTTTCACTGTTTCGTAATACACGCCCCAGCGTATAAGGTCGAGGCGGCGATGCCCTTCAAAAGCCAGTTCGTAAGCGCGTTCCTTATGAATGGCTTCGCGGAAGCTTTCATACGACAGACCTTCCGGCAGGTCGACCGCCTTGTCTGCTGCCGTCACCGGTTTGCCGTAACCGCGCCGGCGTACCATATTGACCGCCGTATACGCTTCCGCATCGGGAGCTTTCTTCCATTCGTTGACGGCTTCGGCATAAATCAGCAATACGTCGGCATAACGGAGCAAGTACCAGTTGACGTTCGATTTGTCGTTGTTGATCAGCGCGTTGCTCTGGGGTACGTATTTCTCGATGTCCCATTTGGCGGGAGTATAATTCTGCTTCTCTTTCTGTTTCTTTTCCGGGTCGAGGTCGGCAGCGGCAGCCGTTTCTTCCGAATCGTTCTTTCCTTTTGCGTAAAGCGTTTTGCCGGGATTGTAAAGATAGTTGGCAATGGATATGTCACGGCGGAGGTCGCCTTCATTCTTTCGCCAGTCGAGTACAAAAGTATGCACCACCTTTACGTTGCCCGCGCAACTGCCACGCTTTCCCGCAATGACTGTGGTCTTCACGCCGTTCCATTTGCCAATGCGTCCGCAGGGGTCCGAAGCTCCTCCCGTGGTAGTGGGAGTGTAGAAGCTGACTTCGAGCAAACTCTCCGTTGCGTCCCATGTGCTACTTCCCGAATTTTTCCACAATTGTTCGAAGTCGCTCAGCAAACCGTGCTTACCCGATTCGATCAATACTTTGGCTGTGCGTGCGGCGGCTTCCCATTTGCTTTCGTCCTTTACGGGATAACCTGCCCAAGTGGCGTATACTTTGGCCAGCAAGCCCAAAGCCGATCCTTTGGAGAAACGGAACTCTTTGTTGACGCGATATGTGTCGTCCGCGGCATACGGCAGGTTGTCGATGGCGAACTTCAGGTCTTCTTCGATAAACTCGTATACTTTTGCCGGATCTGCCTGCTCGAAAGTTGCAGGCGGCTGTTGAGACATTTGGGTGGTGCTCATCAACGCCACATTTCCGTAGCGGCGCACCAGCTCGAAGTAATACAGAGCGCGCAATCCTCTTGCTTCCGCCATATAAATGCGCGCCAGCACTTTGTCTCCGTCGGAGTAGTTTCCGGCTTTCTGTTCCAGCCCCTCCATGAAGTCGTTGGCATTGTAGATGGCATTGTACAATGTCTTCCACGTTTGTTGCACTTCCGCCTGAGTGGTAGGGAAAGAGTTGGTGGGAATGATACGGAAATTCTCGTTCGTGCTTCCTTCCACCTGTGCGATGTCGGTCGCCAGATTGAAAAGAATAGACATGTTGTATCCATACATGGCGTCGGTCACCATGTTGCGGTATACGCCCAGCAATACGTTCTCGGCTTCCGCCGCGTTTTTCATATAATTCTTTTTGGCAACCTCCGTTTTCGATTCCTCGTCCAGCAAGTCGGAGCAGGAAGAGAAGGAGAGTGTGCAGCAAACAGATAAAATGATGATATATAAAATCTTTTTCATTGCGCTCATTTTATTTTAAAATTGAATATCAAGTCCGAAAGTAAATACTTTGCTTCTGGGATAAGCTCCCCAGTCGAGTCCGGGTCTCATCGGATCCTGGTATCTGCTCACTTCGGGGTCGTAACCGCTGTATCCGGTGAGGCAGAACAAATTCTGTCCGGTGGCGTATACGCGGAGTTTCGATACGTAGGCTTTCTTCGTCCATTTGGCCGGAAGCGTATAGCCCAATGTAACATTTTTCAGACGCAGGAACGATCCGTCTTCTACAAAACGCGAATAGACATCGTTGGTGATGTATCCGTCGAAAGCCGGAACTTTGTTCGAAGCGTTTGTCGGGCTCCAGCGGTCGGCCGCTTCCGCCAGCATATTCCGTCTGCCGCTTCTGGTTTGCGTAGCATACAGCCGTGTGGCGTTGTAAATGTCGTTTCCGTAGTTAAACTGAAGCATGAAGCTCAAATCCACATTCTTGAACCGGAAACTGTTTGTGATGCCTCCGAACCATTTCGGCAGCGTATTCCCGATCACGGTACGGTCGGCGGTAGTAATTATGCCGTCGCCGTTCCGGTCTTTGTACTTCACCACACCCGGTCTTACCCCTTGTGTGTACCGGGTGTTGTCGGTAATTCCTTCGCGCAGCTGTTGTCTGCCTTCGGGGGTTGTGTAGAAATCGGAACTCTGATAGATGCCGTCGAATTCGTATCCGTAAATCAATCCCAGCGAACGTCCTACGATAGCGATGTAATCGTCTTGCGTGAAATTACTGTCGAATTGAGAACGCGTGGTTCTGTAATCGGCTCCGGAATCCAGCGCTTTCAGTTCGTTGCGTATCACCGAAAGGTTGAAAGAAGTCTGCCAGTCGAAGTCGCGGGTCCGTATGTTGACACTGTTCACACTCAGCTCGAATCCTCTGTTCTGAATCTTACCGATATTTTGCATCTGGTCGGAGAATCCTGTAACATGCGCCAGCGATTGCGACAACAGGAGGTCTTTGGTGTCTTTTATAAAGAAATCCGCAGTAACATTCAGGCGATTGTCGAGGAAGCCCAGATCGAAACCTAAATTGACTGTGGAAGAACCTTCCCATTTCAGGTTCCGGTTCTTGATTTGCTTCGGAGTCAATACCGTCATGGTAGTGCTTCCCGAGCCGTACTTGCTCGGCTCGTACAAATCGAGCGAAAGGAAACTCGGAATAGCGTCGTTTCCTACCGTACCCCAACCCAACCGAAGTTTGAAGTTAGAGATCCATTTCACCGGTTTCATGAACGCTTCTTCCGAAACACGCCAGGCAGCGGAGAAGGACGGAAAGTATCCCCATTTGTTTTTCTTTGAGAATACGGTAGAACCGTCGGCACGAAACGTTGCCGTCAGGAGATAGCGGTTGTTATAGTTGTAATTGCCTCGGGCAAAGAACGAAAGCAATGTTTTCTCACCGAAGCCGGTATCTACTTTGCTCGGCGTGGCTCCTATGCCCAGATTGTCGTTTCCGAGATTATCGAACGGGAAATCCATCGCCTGCCCCAGCAGATATTCGTTGCTCCGGTAAGAGATTTCCTGTCCCAGCATCACGTCGTATTGATGCTTCTTGATTTTTTGTTTCCAAGTCAGGTTGTTGTAGTTCGTCCAACGCACATCGCGTCCCATTTGAGTCTGTCCGTAAGGTTTTTGTCCGTTACGGAACGCTTCTTTCGAACCGTTTTTGTAGAAAACGTTCACGCGGCTGTTGGTAGTGTTGTATGTTCCGGCTGTCTTGAAAGTCAGCCCTTTTCTGATTTGCCATGTCAATGCGAGATTGCCCGACCACATTTCCGCACGTTTCGTGTTCGTCACCGATTCGGTTTGTACCACCGGATTCACCTGAGCAAGGCTTGTTCCGTCTTCGAGCATCTCAGGGTCGATGGCCGAGTTCAGCAGGGTGGCGTCATCGATCTTTAATCCTCCCGTAGGACGCGCACTCAGAATTTGAGCCAGCATGTTGAACCGTCCGTTGTCTGCCGAAGTGCCCGCTCCTTCTCTGAACGTATTGGCGTAATTGATGGTAGCGTCCATCGAAAGCTGCTTGGTTATCTTCTGATTAATCCGGAACTTGGCGGTAGTTTTATCGAATCCGCTGTTGTTGAAAATTCCGTTTTCGGCATATCGTGAGAAAGAGAGCGCGTATTTGGTATCTTCGCTTCCTCCGTTGACGGCTATGTTGTGATCTTGCGACCAGGTGGGATTGAAAGTCTCGTCCTGCCAGTTTATCCCTTTCACACCCGTATAATCGTCGAGCGATTGATAAATATAAGGCGTGCCGTTGTCGTCGTTACCCGGTTTATAATACGTGTCTTTGTATTTCTCGTTCACTTCGCCCTGCAACCTGACAAACTCGTAGGGAGAGAGCAGGTCGAGTGTTTTTGAAATCTTACGGTAACTGGCCGAACCGTTGTAAGTGATGGACGGTTTGCCTGCTTTTCCCGATTTGGTGGTGACCATGACTACCCCGTTGGCGGCACGGGCTCCGTAGATGGCGGCGGAAGATGCGTCTTTCAGAATTTCGATCGATTCGATGTCCGAGTTGGCTAGATAATCGATGTTGCTTACTTGAAATCCGTCTACGATATATAAAGGAGTAGCGTCGCCGGTCAATGTTCCCACACCGCGCACATTGATGTTAAACCCCGAACCCGGAGTTCCGTCCGTCTGCGTGATTTGCACGCCGGCTATCTGTCCTCCCAAAGCTTCCACTACAGAACCGGTTTTAAAGCCTTCGATGTTTTTCGAAGCGACCGAAGCGACCGAGCCGGTCAGATCGCCGCGTTTCATCGAACCATATCCTACGACGACCACTTCGTCGAGTGTCTTGCTGTCGGGTTCCAGCTTCACTTTGATGGGTTGCCCTGTGTATTTAATTTCCTGTGGCTTGTATCCGATGTAAGAGATGACGATTACCGCTCCCTTTTTTACTTTCGGCATTGTAAAGTTTCCGTCGAAATCGGTGATGGTGCCCGAAGTGGTCTGCCCTTTTATCATGATGGTAGCTCCGATAAGGGGCATATCGGTTTCATCGAGCACTACTCCTTTGGCTGTGCTTTGAGCATAGAGACCGATAGTCATGATGAGTGCCAGGAGGGTTATAAACCCTCTTTGGCTTATTGTTTTTATATTTGAAATATTATGCATACTTTTTAGATTAGTGCGTTACATATTAAAACTTTGTATCCAGCCAAATCACTACCGGGAAATGCTTGTTGGGGTTTTTGCTGTCGTCGCAGTCTTTTATCCCTTTCGTCGAGAAGGGAATTTGTCCGAACAGCAATCCGTTTGCATACTCTCCGTCGGCAGTCCACTTTTCGGGGTTTACCACAATGGTGAAGTTGTTGCTATTATCCACATAAGCCAAAGGTTTGGTCAGATCGCTCTTGTTTGTGAAATAAGAAAGCGGGTCTTTGCTTCCGGTCTTCGATTCGTCTCCGTTGAAATAGTTGCTCCACAATTTGAACAGGAAAGAATCTTTGTCTTTAGGCTGCCCTTTCTTATGGGAACCTTTAATCGGATAATAATTGAACGAACGGCGGTAATCCATCACGAAATCCGGTGTGACAGTCGTTCCTTTTACGGTCGGCGCTACCGAAACGGTCTTTTGTTTAGGATTTGCTTGAATCACAAAAGGAGTATACTCTACAAGTATTCCGCTCAACTCTTGCGCAAAGTTGAAGAATACCGGCTGAGTGACAGAAACAGCCGCTTTTCCTTCTCCGGCGGTAGCGGTTACTAAAACAGCTCCTGTTTGAGAGGCTTTCAAACCTGCTAATGTTATTTCTCCGGTTTCGGGATCGATAGTCGTTCCCGCAGCCTGATGTATGGGCGTAATGCTCCAGAGAAGTTTAACTTTTGCGTCTGTTTTTACAGGTTTGGGGTGTACACTGCTCAGCTTACCTCCGGCTTCTACCCTGAACTGGTCGGCATACTTCTCTTCCGGTGTAAGCCCTATATTGTTTCCGTAGCGGAAGTATGTGAAGAAGTTCGGATTCTCTTTGACGGAGAGAGTGAACGTTGCGACGGCAGGATGTTCGGGATCGCTCTTCGGGTTGGTGGCCTTTACCTTGATGGTGTAATTGCCCAAAGGAATATCATTGCCGTGTTTTACTCTGATTGTCCCGTCCACTTCCAAAGTCAGTGCGCTTTCCAGTTTAGGGTCCGGTTCGACAAACTCGAACTTCACTTCGTCGCCTTTGAAGCCGGCATTGGGCTTTATTTCCGTTTCCACAGCCTGTACGCATTCTGTGTCGGGATATCCGAAGTCGGTAATGGGCGCGATGAAATCGACGACTTCGAGTGTAAACACGTTTGTGAAGTCTACCCCTTCCTTATCGTAATCATTGGCTACATGGACGCTTACAACGAACTTCTCTTTCGCTTTGAATCCGTGGTTCGCCGCAACGGACAATACGCCGGACTTGGAGTCGATAGTAATTTTATCGGTAGCGGGCATGATACTCTTGATGGAATATGCGATGCCTTCCGGTGAACCTTTCAGAGTAGGAGCGTTGCTTGTGAAGGTTGTCTGACCGCTTTGGGGTGTTTCTTCCTCTATCTTTCCGTTGTCGGGATAATACTTCAGCTCCAGCGGTTTGGAAGTGATATTGATTTCCACTGCATTCTCGAATATTCCTTCATCTTCTCCGGTCGCTCCCGTAGTAAGTTTCAGCGCCAGCACATAGATTCCGGGCACCAATTTGGGATTTCCTTTCAGAATGGAAATCTCGCCTGTTTGAGAAATAGCGAAGCAATCGGAATATTCGCTTTGGGCTATCTCGTATTTGCGGATTGATACGTGGTTTCCGTCTGTTTTGACCTGAGCCGTGGGAAGTGCCGTTTCGCTGTTCGGATCTGCTACGTCGGCATATTCTGCCTGAAGCTTGTTCGGTTCCACTGTGATTCCGTCCGGTACGGCTTTCATCATATTTACTTGTACGATGTCTTTAAACTGATACGTTTTTCCGTTCGAAACACAGGAAATGCTCAGGCTGTATATTCCTATCGGAGTATCTTTTTTACTTGAAACGGAGATTGCTCCGGTAGCCGGGTCGATACTGAATTGTTCACCGTTCACCGTTTCTCCGTTTAGGGTGATGCCGGTGATGGAAAAATCGGACGGAGCATTGCCTTTATACGTAGGGCTGCCGATTACTCCGCTCATGGATGGCCCGATGTCGGTCATTCCGGAATAATAAATGATAAAGCCGGTTTCGTCGGTGGTTTCGGTATCGGAGCAGGAAACGCCCGCTACAGATACAAGTATCACCGTCAGAAAGGCTAATAAACTTGAAGATAACTGTCTTAGCTTCATTGTTGTTGAATATTAGATGATTAATGATGTTCGCAAATTATAAGGTATATGCCAGATTATATTTCTTTCCGTTGACGGTAACTTCGACGGAAGAGCCCTCGGCTTTGTATTCTTCTGTAAACTTTGCCGTGACGGTTGCCGTTTCGGCAATGCCTTCGACGGGAAGGAGTACGGTGATGTAACGTGCGGTCTTGTCGGTTGCCTTTTTTATATCGACGGAATATGCCCGGCGTGTGGTGTATTTTCCGTCGACAGCATAAGAAACACGGCTTTCAAACGGTACGCAGGTCAGCGGAGAGTCGCTGAAAGTGCGAACCAGCAGGTTGTTTCCGTCCGTAAAAGCTGTGTGCGCACCATTGGCAGGCTGGTCGACAACTACTTCGCTTTCGTTTCCTTCGAGTAGGTTGAAATTCAGGTTCACTGTTCCCGAAGCGTTCCCTATCCCTTCGTCTATCAGTACGAAAAACTTTTTGTCGACAAAGAAGATGGCGCGGCGGTGGGTTAAGTCCGAATACCCTGCATTTTCGGTGACAATCAGCTCATTGCTTCCTTCTTCCGATTTCAGCAAACGCCCATCGGCATGCGTGATGTTTTTTCCATCCAATGTCAGTGTATTGTGTACCTTAGTCTGGCGAAACCATTTGCGCAGCTCATTGGCGGCAGAATTGCCCGAATAGCTGCACACGCCTGCATCGGGGAAGAAGTTCCGGCCGTTGTGATAGAGCTCGAATGTCCCGTTGTCGGGCTGGTTGTGGCTGTATAATTTCAGATTGTCTTCGGATGTCTTGGCATTGTTGCTGTGGATAAGCATGGTAGACGATTCGTCCCATCCGTTACGCATCACATAAAATCCGGCACGGTCGAACAGTTTCATACGGGTGTCGGGCGCGGAGCCTTGCGGGTAGACCATGTAACGCAGGTCTTTATTGGTGGGGAACATTTCCAGATAGCGCTTGAAGTTGCGTGTCAATACACTGCGTGTCCAGTTGCTTTTCCACGAATCGTTGAACGCCGGCACGCAATATTCTTTGCTTTTGGCATTGAAGAATGTAGGGTAGGTGAAGTGAATTACGGTTTCGGCGGCTTTCTCCAACGATTCGCTTAAGTTGGCGGGGAGTTTGCTTCGCAGGTTGTTCGCTTCCGCCAGCTTCATTGCGCTGTAAAAGTCGGCAAGCGTACTGATATGGTAATGAAGCGAGAGTTCGATGTGCATTCCGTCGCTTAAAAACTGTTTGCCGGCTTGTTGACTGAGGATGCCGAAACCTTCTTCCATCCAGCTTGCGGCATTTTTGAATTCCGGAAACAATGTTCCGGCGTATGCCAATGCGTTGGCTTGGGAGATGAGGATATTCCCTTCGCTTTTGTAGGGGTATTGTTTTAGAAAATCGGCATGGCGGGCAAAGTTTACTAAAAACACGGAGAGCCATTGCGGTGTGAAGTGAACGGAGTTTTTATAATATTCGAACAGTTCCACTTGGTCGGAGATGCGTGCGGCGACCTGTAGTTGCCACCATGTGGTCGTGTTCGGCCCCGTTGCGGGTATCGGATTTTGCTTAAGCCAGTCGGTGTATACATTGATCCACGATTGGATGTATTTCTCATCTGCGGTGACACGGTATACCTTGGCTTGGGGGATGAACCACTGATGGCGGTGAAGTTGTTTTTGATATTCGTCGCTGGCATTTTGAGGCACGAATGCCCAGTCTATTTTGCCTTCTTTTTCTAGCGAATATGGCTTTTTCGACTCTGAGTCTTCGTAGAAATTGTTGACGAAAAAGCGTGATTTATCCATTGCGTAATCGGCTTTCAGGCGGTCATCGCTCGATACCGTGACATTAAACAGCGAGAGGGAAGGGTTGGTCACATGGTTGCGCAGGCGATAATAGTTTAGCAGTTCTTGCGTCGCAAAATAAAGTTCTCCCGACTCATAATGTGCTTTGACTTTTTCCAGACCTGTACGATTGAGGTCTATTACATCGAAAAGTTTCGAGTCTATTACGCTGTCGGGATACGGTTGTGGAATAGTAAACGAACCATTCCCTCCGGTAAAGGGTTCGTCGTCATTTTCCGTGCATCCGGTCAATGTGAATAATGCGAATAAGCAAAAAATGATGTTCTTCATACTTCTTTCGATTAGAATTGAATGATAAAATTGTCTATTGTTCGCAAAATTACTGCAATTCGTCGCAACTCTCTTCCAGCACTGTTTACGGTTTGTTTAAATATGATTTTATGATATTAATCTTGTTGAATTTGATATCAGGTTTGTTGAATTACCTTTTATGTGTTTGCTGACTTACCGCATTGAACAAAACGCTGTGTCGGCGATCGGATGCGAACGGTCGTGGAAATACGGCGGATTTCTTTTTCTGCCTAAAAAATATTTGTGTTTAGAAAGGAGGGTACTGAAAAAGTTCCCGTTTTGTGAGAGCCATTGTAATTTTGCTTGTAAGTTATAAGTAAGAGACGTTTTTCTACGTCTTTTATGCGCTGTATAATATCGATTTTAGAGTTTTACTCTATATACTTAATATTGAGACTGAAACTTTTAATGCAGTATTAAATACTTTTTCAGTTGCCTTCCCGTAGCTTACGGATATATTCGGTAGGCAAGTATCCGAAATATTTCTTGAAGCTGGTGGCGAAATAAGAGGGAGTGTTGAAACCTACCATTGTGCTGACTTCAGCTACCGTATATCTGCCGTCTTTGAGTAACTTTGTCGCTTCGTTGAACCGTATCTTGCGGATGAAATCGATAGTCGATTCGCCTGTGATGGCTTTCATCTTCAGGTGAAGGTTGGAGCGACTCATGTTCATTTCGCGGGCAAACTCGTCGGTTGAAAAAGAGGCGTTGTCCATGTTTTTCTCCACGATAGACACGGCACGTTTTAGCAGCGCTTCGTCCATAGCGTTGAAAGTGATTTTTTCCGGTTCTACTTCGAGAGATTTGGAATATCGTTCGATCATTCGGTGACGTGTGCGCATCATATTCTGTATCTTAGTTGTCAGTACAGAGAGCGAGAAGGGTTTAGGAATATAGTCGTCGGCTCCTACCTGCAATCCTTCCATTTGGTGTTTTATATCGGTTTTGGCAGAGAGGATAATTACCGGTATGTGGCAGGTACGAATATTTTGTTTCACGTTCTTGCACAGCTTGATTCCATCCATTACAGGCATCATCACGTCGGTCACAATCACATCCGCTTCGTTTTCTTTTAGAATCTCCAGCGCCTTTTCACCGTTCTCGGCCTCCAAAGTGTTGAACAGCTCCGCAAGTCCGCTCGTCAGGTAATGCCTGATTTCCTGATTATCTTCTACGATGAGGATGGTTCCCCGCTTTTTATCGCGTGATTCCACCGCTTCGGTTGTTTCCGTTTCTGTGTCGATGAAGTACATTTCTTTTGAATTGGTGGAGTATACCTGCTCTTCTTCCGGATTCTCTTCGTCGGCCAATTCCGATACGGCATATACTGCTATCGATTGCGGCAGGCGCACGGAAAAACAGCTTCCTTTGCCTTCTTCACTTTCCAGTTCGATACGTCCGTGGTGTAATTCTACCAGACGTTGTACCAAAGACAAACCGATGCCGCTGCCAACATATTCGTTTTCCACCTGATAAAAACGTTCGAATATCTTCCCTTGCTTGTTGATGGGGATGCCGATCCCCGTATCGCTGACTTGGAGTAGCAGCCATCCGTTGTCTTCTTTCAGGGTGACGGTGATGCTCTGTCCGTTTCCTGTATATTTGAAAGCGTTGGACAAGAGATTGTTCAGTATAAGTTCCAGGTAATTCGGGTCGAAAAGCATCTCTTTCTCTTCCAGTTCGGAATGTAGTGAGTACGCAATATTCTTATGGCGAGCCAACTTGTCGTAATATCGGAAATTTTCGGAAATGAGGCAGTGAGCATTCCCTTTTTTCACTTTGAGTTCGAATACACCCAGCTCAGCGCGGCGGTAGTCCATCAACTGATTCACCAGATGAAGCAGACGGTTTGCGTTTCGCCCGATATATTCGAGTTGGTTGCGTGTCCATCGGTCGCTGATTCTGTTGATAATCTCCTGTAACGGAGCCAGAATCAAGGTGAGCGGCGTACGCAATTCGTGAGAAATATTGATGAAGAATCGCATCTTCATTTGATTAATTTCCTCTTGGTGTTCCTTGTCTCTCCGTTCCATTTCCAACTCTGCGGCCATACTCTTGCGCATCCAGAAAAAGCGGAAAACGAATGTGAGAAAAGCTATGAAAGCAATGAGAAACAACAGGAGAGCCCACCACGTCTTATACCATACCGGAAGAACGATAATTTCCAAAGTAGTAGGTGTTGTATTCCATTTGCCGTCGCTATTGGCAGCTTTTACATGGAAGTGATACGTGCCTTGCCGCAGGTTGGAGTATGATACCGTACGTTTATCTGTCAGGTAATACCATTCTTTATCATATCCTTCCAATTGGTAGGCAAACGTATTGTGTTGTCCGGAGATATAATTGGATACGACGAACTCGAGTGAAAAAGCCGTTTGCGATGATTTCAAAGTGATACGTTTCGTTTCGCTGATGTTTTTGGTCAGGATACCGGTTTCATCATCGGGACGAACGGTTTTGTTGAACAACTGTAATCGTGTAATGACTACCGGAGGTGCATAAGGATTGTCGAGCAGCAACTCCGGGCGGAAAGTTGTAATGCCTTCGATACCGCCGAAATACATCTGTCCCGTGGAAGTACGGCAATAAGAAGACGTAAACTGATTGCTCTGAAGTCCGTCCGATTCGGTAAAGTTGCGAAATTTTTCCGTTTCCGGATGAAAACAGGCAATTCCCCGGTTCGTACTTAACCATATCTGTCCCAAAGAATCTTCTAAGATACCGTATACGACATTGTTGGGCAATCCTTTTGCAGTGGTGTAGCGGTTGATCTTCTTCTTTTTCTCATTGAAACAATAGACTCCTTCCCGTGTACCGATCCAAAAGATACCGTTGGAAGATTCGTAAATGCAGTTCACAAACGCTTCAGTAATGGATGATTTTGGGAAGACCGATTCTCTTTGCAATTCGCCTTTGTGCTGAGTGTAGACCGAAATTCCTTCCTCTCCTCCAATCCACAAACGTTTTTCGGAATCGCGGAACAATGTAGTAATCCGTTTGGCGGTAAACAAAGTTCCATTTTTCTCTTTTTCAACGGTTGTGAAAGATTGCTTGCGTGGTTCGAATCGCACAAGCGCGCCTAATGTTCCGAGCCATAATCCGCCTTCTTCATCGGGAAGAATGGCATATACATTTTCATTTATCAGTTCGCTGTTTTTTTGGTCAAAGTGCTCTACCTTGCCGGTGGAGCGATGAAGAATATTCAATCCTCCGGCATGTGTTCCTATGTATACCAGTCCGTCGGGTTCATCCAGATAAACGGCCTTGATATTGTTGGAACCCATACCTCTTTCCCGTTCGCTTTCTTGCAGGGTGTAATGTGTGAATTGCCCGTTAGCTGTGTTGTATAGGTTTAATCCTCCATCGTTTGTACCGATCCATAGATTCTTATCCTTGTCTTCGACGATGCAGCTCACCACATTATCGCTGAGCGAATTTTTGTAGGGTATACGACGTATATTTTTAAAGCGGTTCCTGATAGGGTGGTAGTAGTTCAGACCACCGAAGTAAGTACCCAGCCACATGCCTCCTTGCGAATCCATGAATATGCTACGTACAGAACGTTGCGACAGGCTTCCGTTTTCCGTCGGGCTGCTACCGTAGGATATAAACGAATCGGTTCCTTCTTGAAAAATATTCAAATCATTCAGTGTACCTATCCAGAGCCGGTTTTGTCCGTCGAGTGCCAGAGAGCGGATATAATTCGAACTGATGCTTTTTGAATCGGATGCGGAATGGAGATAATTTTTAGCCTTTTTTGTTTTTGGATTGATGAGAAAAAGTCCATGTCCTTCGGTGGCGACCCATACTTGTGTAGGAGATTGCTGTAGTACAGCTTGAATCTGTTTGTCGTCGAGTGCTGGGGTTACTTTCTGAAGAGTACGTTCCGACACGGAATAGCAGAAAAGTCCTTTATTGAAGGTTCCGATATAAATGTGGTTTCCCGATCTGTACAAGGTGGAAACGGGTAATTCACGCATTTGTCGGTTAAGTGGGGCTGCGGTGAATACAGATGATTTTACATCGAAAAGAGTAAGCCCTTCGGAAGTGTTGATAAGCAGTTGGTCGGGAGTGATTTCAGCAATGGCGTTGACGGAAATGTGTCCGCTCTTTTTCTGATAAAAGAAGTTCTTAAATTGATCTTTTTCTTCGTCATAACATGATAAACCGTCGCGTGTTCCTATCCAGATACGCCCCCGACTGTCTGCTTTGACTATTCTTGAGATATCGTTTGGTATGCTGTTGGGATTCGATTCATCATGTCGGTATACAGTAAAGGCATAGCCGTCGTATTTGTTTACTCCGTCGTATGTGGCAAACCACATGTTGCCTCGCTTGTCTTGGTCTATCGAGAACACTGTACTTTGCGACAGTCCTTCGTTAATCGATATATGAGAAAAAGTAATCTGATCCGAAGCGGCAAAAGTAAAATTTGCTCCGACACATAAGAAGAGCAGGTAGAAAATGATATCTTTGAGGCTGAACATTAATTAAGTTCTAAACAATTAAATTTGCCTCAAAGATAATCATATCTTTTTAATACCCGGTGATATAGAATGAAAAACTGTATGTTTTTCTTATTTGGATAAGTCGCCTATCTGATTCAGACTCTTTTGTATGTCTTCATCAGAAAGTGAGTAATTGATCAGATCGCCCGAGAGATATTTGTCGTAAGAAGCCATGTCGATAAGCCCGTGTCCGGAGAGATTGAAAAGGATGACTTTTTCTTCTCCCGTTTCTTTGCATTTGTTTGCTTCGCGGATGGCGGATGCAATGGCGTGGCAAGATTCCGGAGCCGGAATAATTCCTTCCATCTGGGCAAACAGGTATCCGGCTTCGAATGATTCCAATTGAGGAATATCGGTAGCTTCCATCAGACCGTCTTTCAGCAATTGAGAAACAATAACGCCTGCGCCGTGATAACGGAGACCACCGGCATGAACATGAGCCGGAGAAAAGTTATGTCCCAATGTGAACATCGGAAGTAAAGGAGTATATCCGGCTTCATCACCGAAATCGTATTGGAATTTTCCTCTTGTCAGTTTAGGGCAGGAAGCAGGTTCTGCTGCGATGAATCGGGTCTTTTTGCCGTTCAGGATGTTGTGTCTCATGAAGGGGAAAGAGATTCCGCCAAAGTTTGAACCGCCGCCGAAACATCCGATCACCATATCCGGATATTCGCCTGCCATCTCCATTTGTTTTTCGGCTTCCAAGCCGATTACTGTTTGATGCAGGGTGACGTGGCTGAGTACCGATCCCAGTGTGTATTTGCAATTGGGAGTGACACGTGCCAATTCGATGGCTTCCGAGATAGCTGTTCCCAGTGACCCCTGATAATTGGGATGAGCAGTCAGAATGTTTTTGCCCGCGCGTGTAGACATGGAAGGCGACGGAGTGACTTGCGCTCCGAAAGTTTGCATGATGCTGCGGCGGTAGGGTTTTTGCTCATAACTGATTTTTACTTGATAAACGGCTGCTTCCAAACCGAATACTTTAGCTGCATAGGAGAGGGCGGCTCCCCATTGTCCGGCTCCTGTTTCGGTGGTGATGTTTGTCACCCCTTCTTGTTTGCAGTAATAAGCCTGTGCCAATGCCGAGTTCAGTTTGTGTGAACCGATGGGGCTGACACTTTCATTTTTAAAATAGATATGCGCAGGAGTGCCAAGTGCTTTTTCCAATCCATAAGCACGTACGAGTGGGGTGCTGCGATAATATTTGTACATTTCACGCACTTCTTCAGGAATTTCAATCCAGGCATCAGTCTGATTCAGTTCCTGACGGCACAGCTCTTCGGCGAAGATGGGATACATATCTTCAGCCTTCAACGGTTGTTTGGTTGTCGGATGCAACGGAGGCATCGGCTTGTTTACCATGTCGGCTTGTATATTATACCAGTAATGCGGAATTTCTTCTTCAGGCAGAATATACCTTTTTTTCTTGTCACTCATAGCTAATCTTTGTTTTTCTAAAATTTGCCGTCAAAATTAGACAAAAAAAATAAGAATCAGATAGTTTTATGATTAAAGAATAGGTTTTGTTACTTGATTTTTGCTATTTTTGCGTTTGATATCAATACATAGAGTCAGGATGAAAAAGGTTATTTGCATACTTGGTTTGTCGTTGTCGTTTATTGCGGCGGCTTGTAGCAGTAAAGGAGGAAGTGCTAAGGAAATCTCGAACATTACAGGAATGGATTCTGTAGATGCCGACGGATTGCAGCGTATGCAGGTTTCTACGGTCGAGACCCGGATTAACTTCAAAGATAAAGAATATCGTTCGGTGGTTTCGCGTATGCCCGACGAAACTCTTCCGCATGTAACCAATGACATGGGAGACATTTATGTAGACAATAAGATTACGTTGAAGCTGACGCGAAGTGGTGAAACGGTGTTGAACAAGACATTTACAAAAGCTGATTTTGCGTCTGTAGTTGAGCTCGATTTTTTGAAAAAATCTATTCTGGAAGGACTTGTATTCGATAAAACAACTTCGCATGGCATTGTTTATGCCGCCAGTGTCTGCTACCCTCAGACCGATTTATATGTCCCGCTTGCCATTATTGTTACTTCTGATGGCAGGATAAGTATTGAAAGGGTCGAATCGCTGGAGGAAGATTATGATGAAAAAACGGGAGAATGATATTATCTCCCGTTGAGAATGAGAATAGAGTAATGTTGTTGTCGCTAATCTCCACGGATTTCGCTGGCAAGAGTTTTTATTCCCTGCCTGTTTTTGATTGAAACAATATTACTACCGGATAGTAATTTCCGGATAGTGTTTCTGTATTACTTGCAGCATCTGTTCTACATCGAACATTTTTCCGTCTATCTCAAAGAAGTTGTGAAACATTTGTCCGCTGGCATAGTGCACAATAATATATCTTGCTGTTCTTCTTTTTGTGTACTTACGTTCTATATTTGTGATATCCTGAAGCAAACGGCGAACTGTGCAAATAACATTACCATAAGAAAGTAATTTCTTTCATGCTTAATTGAATACAAAAAGAAAAAAATAATAAAGGCGAACATTGCTAAACATATCCATATCCATGCGGATGGTTTGGGGCGAAATATATGTTTATCCATAGGTTCTTTATTCTTTAATATATTGCAGATTACATTTGCTGATAATCTTTTGCCAATCCTCCTTCACTGGTTTCTTTGTAGAGCGACGGAAGGTCATGCCCGGTCTGTTTCATAACTTGCACTACCTTGTCGAAAGAAACACGGTGCATGCCATCGGTGAAAGCCGAATAGAGATTTGCGTCCAAAGCACGGGCGGCAGCGTAAGCATTACGCTCAATACAAGGAATTTGAACCAGTCCGCATACCGGATCACAAGTCATTCCGAGATGATGCTCCAATCCCATTTCCGCAGCATATTCGATTTGTGCAGGACTGCCTCCGAACAACTGATTCGCAGCTGCTGAAGCCATGGCGCAAGCTACGCCGACTTCTCCTTGACAGCCCACTTCGGCTCCGGAGATGGATGCGTTGTGCTTGACGATGTTTCCCACCAAGCCCGCTGTAGCCAATGCACGCAATATGCGCATGTCACTAAACTCCCGGCTTTGTTGCAAATGATAGAGCACCGCCGGCATTACTCCGCAGGAACCGCAAGTGGGAGCAGTGACGATTTTACCACCGGAGGCATTCTCTTCGCTTACCGCCAACGCATAGGCAAAAACGAGTCCTCGTGAACGTAGCGACTGTTTGAATCCTGTTGCACGAATATAATAGGTTGAGGCTTTGCGTCGTAGATTTAGCGGGCCGGGGAGTACTCCCTCCGCTTCCAGTCCACGATGTATGGCTTCTTTCATTGTGTTCCATACCTCAGCCAGATAATCCCAAATATCTTCCTCCTCGCATTGTTTCACATATTCCCAATAGCTTCTACCTGTTTGTTCGCACCAGCCCAATATTTCGGTCATAAGATGCATATCATATACTTCAGGGCTTTCGATAGTCGATGTTTCATTGTTTTCTGCAAGAGCGCCTCCTCCGATGCTATAAACAGTCCAGTTTCCCAACAGCTTATGATTGGCGTTGAATGCTGCAAAAGTCATTGCATTGGGGTGAAAAGGCAGGAAAACTTTCGGTTGCCATACGATTTCTACCGGTGCCGTAGGCTGTAATGTGTCAATGATCGCCACATCCGTCATGTGCCCTTGTCCGGTAGCGGCCAGACTTCCGTAGAGTGTAACTTTGAATGAAGCGGCGTCGGGATAACGCGTGAGAAAAGTTTCTGCAGCTTTGCGAGGTCCCATAGTGTGGCTGCTCGATGGGCCTGTTCCTATGCGATATAGTTCTTTGATTGATTTCATATTTTAATAGGGCGTTTGTTAATACCATTTCTTTTTTTTAAAGTATATGAATACAATTACTCCGATGATAAGCATTAATATCCAGGCTAATAAATAGCCGTGTTTCCAATTGAGTTCGGGCATGTTTTCGAAATTCATCCCCCATACTCCTGCCAGAAATGTAAGCGGAATGAAAATAGTAGATACAATGGTAAGACGTTTCATTATATCGTTCATTCGCAAATCGTTGTTGGAAATATAAAGGTCGACTAAAGAAGAGAGGGTTTCTCTGCAAATTTCAATGGTTTGAAGTACAAATTGCAAATGATCGTTTACGTCATTGAAAAAAATACGATTGGCTTTATGTATAAGCAGATTTTCGGTGCGTAATAATCTAACGTATTGTTCTTTGAGCGGTAAAACCGTTTTTTTTATCATCATATATTCACGGCGAAGTGTTTGAATCTGGATTCCAATTTTATTCTCATCGGTAATATTGAGCATTTCTTCTTCCAAATCTTCAAGAGCATCCTCGATGAACGAGACTGTGGAAATATAGTTGCTCATTACACTGTTCAGAAGTACACTGAATAGATAGTCACTCTGCCGTTGCCTTATTTTGAGAATATCGTTTCGTAAAGCGTTGATTACATCGTCGAAAAAATCTGTTTCTTCTTCCAGAAAAGTCAGAATAAAATTGTTTCCTAAAATAATGCAGACCTGTTGTTGAAGCTTTTCCTTTTCTTCTCCTTCTTGTATATCTTTATTTCCATCATTTTTTTTCTTTTCAATTTTGAATATTTTTAATATCAAGACAATATGCTTTTCGCTTTCTTCTATTTTAGTGGGATGATTTGCATTAAGAATATCTTGTAAAGTGAGAAAGTTTATCTCAAAACGTTCACAAATCTGTCGGATGGTTTCAGTATTATTCATTCCATGTACCTGCAACCAGTTAATCTGTTCTTCATCTAAAGTTGCGTCAAGTGCTTGCAGGCTGCTTCCGTTAGCTTCCTTCATTTTGATAGCGTTGTATGTGCAGAGATGAAGATGCGTAGGGGTAGTGCTTTCCCCTGTATAGATAAGCTTTTCACTCAAGAGGTTGTTGTTCATATTCTTTGTCAGTTTTGCAGATATTTCTTTAAATAGGAGCGAGGCTTGTTGTGTCTTACGAGCAAAGTTAGTTGTTTTCATCATCAGAACAAGGAGTTCTGATGAAATATTTCAAGTTACTCTAAATCGACTATTGTAATTCCCGCTCCTCCGAATTGTATATGCTCGTCTGAAAAAGACCGGACACCTTGTACTGTTGACAGATATTGGCGAATGAGGGTGCGGAGAATGCCTGTTCCTGTACCGTGAAGAATGCGTACGCGCTCCATGCCGATTAGAATGGCATCGTCGATAAAGTAAGTGACGGCTTGTAAGGCTTCGTCTCCACGCATCCCTCGAACATCGATATCTTGCTTGAAGCTAAGTTTCTTTTCATACATCCGATCGTGTGTTTGTGTACTGATAAAAGTACTTTTGGCAATTCCTTCGGTTTTGGGTATAGTTTGCGTACGTTCCAGGCGCTCGGTCTTTACAGTGGTTTTAATACTTCCGAAAACTACTATGGCATTCTTCCCAATTATTTCCATCACTTGCCCAATGCTGGATTGACCCTTTATTTTTACGTATTCGCCAACCTTCGTTGCGCATGGGCGAGTTGGGGTCGTGCTGGATTGACCCTTTATTTTTACGTATTCGCCAACACTGATAGGATTCGGTTTGGCAATAACGGCAGTGGATGGCGCTTCCGGGCGGGGAGCGTTTTTCTTGTTTTTCTTCCGCTCCTGTTTTTCTTTCAGCCTTTCCATCTTACGCGCGATTTTCTCCTCCAGCTCTTTGGAAGCAATCGTCTCCAGCGAAGTGCGGAAATCACTTAACTCTTGTCGCGCCATTCTGGTTTTTTCTTTCTCAGCTTGAGCTTCTTTGATGGTACGAATTGTATTCTCAATGCGCGCGTTCGATTCCTGCAACATTCGTTCCGCCTCTTCTTTCGCCTGACGGATGACTTCTTTTCGTGATTTTTGCAGTTCTTCCATCTCTTTTTGGTAACGGGCAATCGTTTCCTCCATTTGCTTTTCCTGTTGCCGAATCGCTTGGCGCTTTCCTTCCCAGTAACGTTTGTCGCGTACGATGTCCTGCAGATATTTATCGGCATTGATATATTCACTGCCCACGATTTCAGATGCGTCTGAAATGACTTTCTCCGGCAATCCTATCTTTCGTGCTATTTCCACAGCGAACGAACTCCCCGGATTCCCTATTTGCAGTTGAAAGAGAGCTTGCATTAAATGCCGATCGTATAGCATTGCGCCGTTAACCACTCCTTCGTGATCTTCGGCAAAATGTTTAAGATCTTGATAGTGAGTCGTAATCACTCCGAATGTTTGTTTCTCGTTGAAACGTTTCAAAACAGCTACGGCGATAGCGCCGCCTATCTGCGGTTCTGTCCCCCCTCCGAACTCATCGATCAGTATCAAGCTGCTTTCGTTGCAGTGTTTCATCATCATTTTCATGTTGGTGAGGTGCGAGGAATAAGTACTCAAATCATCTTCGATAGACTGTTCATCGCCAATGTCGATGAATATGCTGCTGAATATGCCGGCGCGGCTGCGTTCGTGTACGGGGATCAACATTCCGCACTGCAACATATATTGTAGCAAGCCGACTGTTTTCAGGCATACCGATTTTCCTCCGGCATTCGGTCCGGAAATAATAAGGATGCGTTGCTTTCGGTTGAGTTCTATATCCAAGGGGACCACTTTCTTACTATGTTTCGCCAATGACATTTGAAGCAAAGGATGTACTGCCATTGTCCAATCTATTAAGCGGTTGTTTTCTATTGCCGGTTTTAAACTTCCCGTTTGTATAGCAAAAAAACTTTTGGCGCGGATAAAATCTATTTCTGCTAGAAATTCATACGACTGTAGAATCTCGGGGATGGTAGGGCGCAAAATATTTGAGAATTCAGTTAAAATGCGAATGATTTCCCGTCGTTCTTCTCCTTCCAGTTCCCGAATGCGGTTGTTAGCTTCCACTACTTCCGTCGGTTCTATGAAGACGGTCTTCCCGCTGGCAGACTCATCGTGAACGATTCCTTTTATCTTTCGTTTGAGTCCCGGAGCAATGGGAATAACCAGGCGACCGTCACGTAGAGTTGGAGCGACATCCTTATCCACATATCCTTCCGATTGTGCGTTGCGTAGAATTTGGTTTAGTGAACGGGAAATGCTTCCCATCGTATTGGAGAGCTCGCGTCGTATACGGGCAAGTTCGGCGGAAGCATTGTCTTTTATCTTTCCATATTTATTAAGAATGCCGTCTATTTTGCCAATCAGTTGAGGAAACACTGCGATATCCCCTGCCAGCAGTTTTAATGACGGATATGGAGTATTTTCCTCTTCTTCATTTCGGTTCAGAAAACGTACGATATCTCGAATAGTTTCCAACGATCTCCGCAAATCGAACAATTCTTGCTCATCCAGATACATCCCTTCTATTCGTACTCGTTTGAGCGATGGGCGGACATCAAAAAAGAATTGATCCGGGAAACTGTCTTCTTCTCGGATAATGCGAACGAACTCCGTTACTTGATTTAGCTTCTCGTCTATTTCTTCGTATTTTTGAGAGAAGCTCATTTCAGCAACCCGTTCTTCCCCCAGAGTGCTTAGACATTTCTCTTTCAGTAATTGCCTGATCTGTTTAAATCCTATTTTATGTTCGAAATTTTTGGGATATATCATCTTGTTTTTTTATTTATAATAGTTGCTATGGGTTTTGTGTCAATTTGTTTATTTACAGTTGTTAAATTTCTAATGGTTTGCAAAAATACGATTTATTTACGAAAAAAGAGATAGAACGTTTGCATATTTAAAAAGGATTCGTACCTTTGCACCGCTTTTGAAAGAAAGCGCTTCCGTGCCGGGAAGCTTTTGGAGAGGTGGCAGAGTGGTCGATTGCGGCGGTCTTGAAAACCGTTGTACCGCGAGGTACCCGGGGTTCGAATCCCTGTCTCTCCGCTGGAAGGTCTGGACAAAAACAGACAATAAACAGACAAAAGCCTACAAGTCAATGATTTGTAGGCTTTTTTTGTTTGTATTTTGTCCAGTATAAAAGACACCAAAAAGACCTCAAAAGACACAAATCTGTGCCTAAATCGTTACCGATTCCATACCGGACAAAAACGGTAACGATTTGTCCAAAAATGACCTCTCGTTGTCCAAATTTGCACAGCCTGTATATATCTCACAATTAACACATTAAAAGTAGTTTTGTAACATTAAAAAGTGAGATTATGAAGAGTACATTCAAAGTCCTTTTCTACCTAAAAAAAGGGTCAGAAAAACGTAATGGAGAGGTAACAATCATGGCAAGAATTACCGTTGATGGAAAAATTTGCCAGTTTAGTACCAAACAAAGTATCCATCCCGATAATTGGAGTGTGAAAGCTGGTAAAGCAACTGGGAAGTCCTGCGCACAACTCAATAAGTTACTGGAAGACATTAAAGCATCATTACACCAAATCTACCATGAACGGCAACGGCGAGAAAACTATGTTACTGCCGAGCAAATCAAGAATGAATTTTTAGGGCATACGGAGAACCACGAAACGTTGCTGAATTTATTTCAGAAGCACAATGATGATGTGAAGCAGCTTATAGGTCTATCTAAATCTGCATCTACCTATCAAAAGTATGAAGTAACCCGCAAGCATCTTGCGAGTTTTATCCAAGCTAAGTACAATCTTTCCGATATAGCTTTGAAGTCTATAAACAATATGTTTATAAATGACTTTGAGGTCTATCTTATGACAGTTGGCAGATGTAACCATAACACGACTGCCAAGTTTATGCAGTTCTTCAAACGTATAGTCTTGATTGCCCGGAACAACGGGCTGATAGTCGGCGACCCTTTTGCCAACTATAAAATACGCTTACAAAGGGTTGATAGAGGATACCTTACGGAAGATGAAATCAAGAAAATCCTTGAACTCAACCTTGTTTCCGAAAGGCTGGAACACGTTCGGGATTTATTTCTTTTTTCTTGTTTTTGCGGTTTGGCTTATATAGATGTAGCAGGACTTAGAAAAGAGCATATCCGCAAGTCGTTTGACGGCAACCTTTGGATTATGACTAAGCGGGTGAAAACTGGAATAGATGTAAATGTACCGTTACTGGACATTCCAAAGATGATTTTGGATAAATATAAGGATAAGCTTCCTAACGGTAAAATCCTTCCTGTAATCAGTAATCAAAAACTTAATTCCTATTTGAAAGAGATTGCCGACCTTGCCGGAATCAAGAAAAACCTAACGTTTCACCTTGCCCGTCATACCTTTGCCACCACAACGACACTGGGTAAAGGAGTTCCCATTGAAACCGTTTCTAAAATGCTGGGGCATACCAATATTGAAACGACCCAAATCTATGCCCGCATTACTAATAGTAAGATTAGCAGCGACATGAAGGGACTTTCCGAACAGTTTACTGGTATTGAAAAAATCTATAAAAAAGTGGCTCAATAGTTACCTATTTCCAGTAGGTAACCAATGGGTAACGAATTAGGTAACGATTTTTATTCTAAAACATTAAAATATAAATAGATATGGAATTGCAAGTCATTCAAAACAAAATCTTTGAAGTCCGGGGATACAGGGTAATGCTGGACTTCCATTTAGCAGAGTTATATAATGTAAAGACAAAAGTTCTCAAACAGGCTGTCAAACGTAACATTCAGCGCTTTCCTTCTGACTTTATGTTTGAACTGGATAAAGAAGAGTTTCACCAACTGGTCACAATTTGTGACCAGTTCCCCGAAACCCTAAAACACAGTTCTGTCAGCCCAATGGTTTTCACGGAACAGGGTGTAGCAATGCTTTCTACGGTATTAAGAAGTCAAACAGCAATAGATGTAAATATATCTATTATGCGGGCATTTGTCCTGATGCGACAAATGGTTATCGGATATGATGAACTTCTTAAACGTATCGAGGAACTGGAAGAAAGTACAGATGCACAGTTCAGTGAGATATACCAAGCTTTAACCCAGTTATTAAGTAAACCTGACCCCAAACCAAGAAAACCCATAGGGTACAGAATACCTGATGAAGAAAAGTAACTTATCACAAATTGTGATAATCTAATGATGGCGAGCCGATAAAGCCCGCCATTTTTTATTTAGCCAGTTTCAAAATTCGGATTGCACCACGAATAACAACAAGAAAAACTACTATACCTATTATCAAATCAGGGATATTGCTTTCAAGCCACCAAACAAATAAGGCTGCTATAATAACTCCAATATTTATAATAACATCGTTTGCCGAAAATATTACGCTTGCTCTAATATGTGCATCCTTACTTTTAGTACGTTGAAGCAACCATAGACAGATGGAGTTAGCAAGTAAGGCAAGTAAGCTAATGACAATCATGGTTTTAAATTCGGGCATAATCTCAAATCCTAAGAAACGCCTTATAACCTCTGACAGCCCTAATGCTGCAAGTAAAATTTGTAGGTAGCCGCTTATAAGTGCCACTCGCTTTTTCTTTGCAATAACAGCCCCCACAGCCATAAGGCTCATACCATAAACAAGAGCATCCGCCAACATATCAAGGCTATCTGCTACTAATCCCATTGAACCTGAAATAAGCCCTGTTGTAATTTCAATCAAAAAGAAAGCGAAATTGATTGCGAGTACAATCCATAGAACTCTTCGCTGTCGGGCTGGATTATCGGTAGAATCATTACCATCTGTTGCCACTGTTTCTTGAAGCTTTGCACCAAGATTAAGTGATTCAAGTTCTGTAATAAAATTACTGCTGTCGCCACTATGTGTTACAACTAATATCCGTTTTGCAAGGTCGAAATCAAGATGCTTGATAGATTTAGTATCCTGTAATTTCATGCGAATAAGGCTTTCTTCACAGGGGCAATCCATTTTTGGAATATGAAATATTGATTTATACATAATTAAAACCTTTATTATATGATACAAAAGTAATGCTTTTTTGCCAGCTTCTTTAACCGTAAACCACTCCCATAGGCAGTCATTCCATCGGGGCGGTTAATCATTTCCATTTCTATATGCAAAAGTATTTACGGCTTCTTAACGTCTTTGAAAGTTCAAGCCCTAATGGGTTTGATGTAAAAATCTTCCTGCTGCGCTTCGCTTGAGAGTATTTTTCCACAAAAACTTGCAAAGACTAAAGCCTACACTTTCCGGCATATATGAAACGAAAACGACCGACCCGACGGAAAGACGCATATAAAAAAAGTCGGATTTACGAGAAGCAGGAAAAAAGGTTATGAAACTCAACTCCCTCACCTCAAGAATCCGCATATATCTAAAAAAATCAGAAGTTATGGAAGCAACAAGTTTAAGCGAAGCAAGGATTTATGTAGGTACATACGCAAAGTACAACGATGGCTCAATCGAGGGCAAGTGGTTTGACCTTTCCGACTTTTCGGACAAAGACGAGTTTTACGAAGCTTGTAAGGAGTTACACGCAGACGAAGAAGACCCGGAATATATGTTTCAGGACTGGGAAAATATACCGGATGAATTAATAGGCGAAAGCTGGTTATCAGACAATTTTTTCGACATCCGGGATGCAATGGACGATTTAAGCGAAGACGAGCAGGAAGCGTTTATGGTGTGGTGTAATCACGGTTCACACGACCTATCTACCGAAGATGCACACGACCTTATTTCTTCTTTCAGGGATGATTTTCAGGGCAAATATAATGAAGAAGAAGATTACGCCTATGAAGTTGTAGAACAGTGCTACGAACTGCCGGAGTTCGCAAAAACATACTTCGATTATGAAAAGTTTGCCCGTGACCTGTTTATGGGTGATTACTGGTTTGAGGATGGTTTTGTTTTCCGGGCTTCCTGATTATTCACCGGGCGGGGAAACCCGCCTACAAAATAAAAGACAATGAAAATAGGCGGTTTATTCAGGTTATTGTTTCGGATGGGGTTACTGGCTTCAGTAATTTATTTTCTGTCCATATCGGCGGGTACATGGTTGTTACTGATAGTTGCATTTTTTGTTATCCGCTTTATCCTGCGGTTATTTGTATCTGTATTGTATAGCCTTTTGATAGCTGCGGTTTTCATCGCCTTATTACTCACTTTATTAATGTAAATATATGGAATCACTAAATAAAAACGGAGTGTCCACGACCCAAGAGCCGGGACAGGAAAAATATGTAACGTTCATTGCGGGAGCGTTCAGGGGGACAGAATATTTCCAGTATGATTATCGCCATACGGATGGAGAGCTTTTCTCTACGGTAGCGAAAACGCTGGAAGAGTGCCGAAAACGGCGGGATGAATGGTTAAACAAAAAACAGTAAATTATGAAGGCATATAGTTTATTTCAAACGGACGTACACAAAACGAAGTCAAGCCGGGTTTGCTTTGGCGTTTTTTCTACGGAAGAAAAAGCCATCATAGCAGCAAAAGAAAACGACTTATACAATTATCTGTCGGAAGTTGTAATCATCGAATGTGATATAGATAAATTTGAAGAATTATAAACCAACGGGCGGAAACCCCGCCCGCTACTTTCTTTCGTGAAGTGTGCTGAAAAAGAAAGTAGCAAAGAAACCGCTTTCCAAACTTTTGATTTTTATTGATGAAAGGATCCACCGCTAACCCGGTGGATTCTTTCATGTGTTATAAATTCAATCAGATGCTATCTAAAAATAAAGACCATTAGTAAAACGCCAATGGTCTTTATTTTTAGATATTTATTTCTTCATCCCACAACTCTATATCTGTGGGTGCGCTTTTAATACTTATCGCTATCCAGCACCATGAAAGGAACTGATAGACAGCTATACATACATATATTGTATTCATTCCTTTTGCTCTTCTTTCTCGTTCTCATTATTAAAAGCAAACGTTAGCTGTACCACCTGCCCGAAGCTGTCTTCGATATACACATCAATTTGTTGCTGGTCGGTGGAAGCCGAAGTATAGTATAGGCGGAACGTTTCGCCCGGAAGCGGGTACAAATCATTTGGAAGAAAAACTGTTCCGTTCGCCATCCGAAGCGTACCTTTTCCATCCGGTTGAAAATACCTGATGAAATACTTGGTATCTTCGTAATATCCTTCCCTTTGAAGTTGAAAACGTATTTCTGCCGTTTCACCCATCTTAATTCGTTTTTGCACGGGCATTGTTGTTACCGAGAACGGGTAAACCTGCTGAATATCCAGCTTATCATCACAAGAAAACACCAGCAGCATTGCTCCCAGCAAGTACACCCCCATTAATATGTTTCTGATTATCTTTTTCATATCGCACTAATTTATTATGAATTTAAAACCGACCCCGAACTGTGTATGGAACTTTCCGATGGAAGAACCGAACAGCATTCGTTCACGGGCATTGATAAGGAAAACCACCCTATCCGTCAGGTAAGTTTCCAGTTCCAGCGTAGCAGCCCCGCCATAAATAAAGGCATCCTTATTTGTAAGAGTAGAGCCATCGTATAGTTCTTTATCGCCCCAGTTGCTTGTTTCGTATCCGGCAAGAGCCGACAACCCGAAGGATAGAAAGAACGTTTTCCGGCGGTCGGAAAGGATTTTGATATAATACCCGCCTTCGCCCGTAAACTGGCTTACAGGTACGGTTACATTCTTATATTCATACTCCTTATTGAAGTATTCCGCCCCGACCACCCAACGATTTCCGTTTTTGGTATAAGTGGCAAGCGCAGCACCGAAATAATACGCCGATTCCGGTTTACCGGGCTTCTTAAAGCCGTCCGCCATCCCGCCCGTAAGTTGTATTCCCTTTTGTCCGGGCAGGTAACGTTGTGCGTGTGCCAGGTTAAAAGTCTGGCACAAACACAACACTGCTATAACACAGATTAACTTCTTCATCTTATTTGATTTTAAGTTCGTTAATCACTCTGGCGTTCACAATATCCGAACTTTCGATACGGATATTTTGGTGACGGCCACCGTTTTTTTCGACCAGCTCTACCACCAGTATTTTATCATCCGGGATAGTGAACTTCGGTAAGGTATAGACCGTGCGGATGGTGGACTTTCCGGCTATGGTAATCACTTCGTTAAAACTGCGGACAGGATACAAAACTGATTCCTGAATGGCAGTACGCTTTGCAACCTTTTTATCGACAATCTTAAATTTGATAAAATCCGTGTCAAACGGCACATTGGAAGAGTTCTTCACTTGCGTATGGAAATAAAACATCCCATTATGCACATAAATACCTTTGATTAAGAACTGTATTCCAAAACGCTTGCATCCCAAGTGGCGTATCTCCCGGTCATTGTTTTTATAGATGGATTGCATTATCAGCTTCACCAGCAACGGCGATTCATTACCCAGTTCACGGAAGTAAATGTTCATCCGGGTATGGGAATAATCGGTTATACTTTCATTCTCAAGGAAATCTTTCATTTCGATATTCAGCATTTCCGGCTCATTTGAATATTTAGCATTGAAGGAATAGAAGCTTCCGTCCTCACAGATAACCGAAAAGTTGGTTTCACCCGGAAAACCTTCGGTAGCAGCTTTTACACGGATAACATTTTCCGCCCCGTCCGCTTTTCCTGCGATAAGATGGTTAGAACCCAAATCCACATATTTGACAGTGGACGGGAAAATAATGTGTACCGTTTTTGCAAACGTTACCTGAACACCATAAGGCGTAACCATTTGCCCGTAAGGAAACTTTTGGGTGATACCCTGAAACAAATCGTTGCTTTGTGCTTTGACCGTTACCGCACCGATAACCAGTGCGAACATGATAAATAACTTTTTCATTACAAATTGATTTTTAGTTGCCGTTGGCGGGTGGATAGCCCGCTTCCCGGCGGATTAATAATTGAGAAATTTTTGTGGTTGTTATTACTGTTTTGTGAATAGCATTACTTTGTAATCGGCTTTCAGGTTCACTTTTACCGTCCTCAACTTCTTTGACAGGTATTGCGACCCGCCTTGCAAAACGCCCCTTGTCAAATCCGAAACGATGGCAGCCCCCGCATTTTGATTGACGGTAAAACTTGAGCCAAGCCCAGCCCCGATATTTGCCATACCTTCGTTCAGGGCTTGCATTTCCAGCGAGGACGGAACGGATAAACCTTTCTGTCCGTCCGAATCATAGACCACCAATTCAACCGGAATGATATTACCTTCATATTCCAATGAAGAAATATTAATATCCATGCGTTCACCCTGAACCCGTGCCGTTCCTGATAGCAAGCTGTTTTTCGGCATCCTGATATGACCCGCCTGTAACGGCTCTAACAGGCGAAGCCGGACATTCTGCCCGTCCATCACCGACTGGTCTTCATGGATACAGGCAAGAATCGTATTCTTTCCCATTAACGACCCAGTTCCGACCGCCGTATTAAATCCATAATTTCGGGGCTGGCTGTAAGCTGCGATAAACTCCGCATCACTCATAGGCACTTGCAATCCCGAAACGGTTTGTTCCGTTACCGCTTGTACAGGTAATGCCTGAACCTTTCCCTGTATGGATGCAGTTGGCGTTACTTGCTTTACTGCCTGTTCCTGCCCGCCGTTCATATATTTGGCTGCCAGTTCATAGGATTTTTCAAGTAGTGCCAGTTGTTCATCCGCCGTACTCTGGGTATTCTCACGTTCATACAGCCGGGATTCCAGTTCTTCAATCTTCCGTGCCAGTTCTTCTTTTTCCGGGTCTTCTTTGGGTGTTTCGTAGAAACTTCCCAACTGTCGGTTTATATCCTGATAGGCATAAGCCGAAGATTGGACATAAGAACTATTGCGGGAAGAACCGCCGTAATAACTCCGGCTGTTACTTGCTGATTGTTCTTCCGGCAGGTCGGCGGTCAGGCTCAAATTATCCGTAACCTTATTTTCTTCACCCAATGTAAAGCCGAAGTCCTGCAAAGAACGCATCCGGTCTTCCTGTTTCGATTTCATGGATTCCTGTTCGTAAGCCGTCTTTTTGTCGCTATATATCCCGTCTTCTTTGGGTAATGGTATATCGGCATTGAAACCGCCGATTTCGTCCGGCTTTACTTCGTCTTTTGAGGACGGGGCAAATATCAGCCACATACATCCGGCAAAAGCAAGGAACATTAACGGGAAGATGATAAGTTTCTTCCGTTTCTGTAATTCCTGCGGGGAAAGTTGCTTTTTCTCTTTCCCTTCTTTGTTGTTACTCGTTTCCTGATTCAAATTCTGATTCTGTTCCATATTTTTGTAATTGATAATGGTTTATACTGTCTTTCCGTTCTAGTTCCAAGCGTTCAATGTGTCTTATCTCCATAAACTCTTTCTCTGCACTCTTCTTTCCTATATTATATATGGAAGAAACCGTCCAGTAAATAGATAGGATGCTTCCACCGAGAATAAAGGTTATGATAATGATTATCCGGGCATCTTTCGACAGGCTTCCGCAAGCGTAACGCAGCTTATCATCCACCCAGTCCCGCAGGTTTGTTAATGATTTCTTTACCATATCCTTACCGTTTTAATACCTGTAAATCTTTATTTTCCGTAATCTCGAAAGCTTCAATGGTAAATCCATGCGGGTTGTTATCACTCCTAACGGAGTTCAGCAACCGGCATCTGGTAATAAGGCTTCTTTCGGTAACACTGCTTTCCCGGATAATCATTTGCCGGGCATAGGTAGCGACCTGATAGGGATAGTGGTCGAAGTTGAATATTACACTGTCCACCTGTACCGACTGGTTGATGTTCCCGGAAATGATACGGTTATAATACCCCTTTTCGGATAAGTCCTTATAGTAATTGAAAGCACTTTTATCCGCCAAGTATAAGGAACGCTGTATGTTCGATTCAATGGCGTTCTTATCCGGCGACAGGGTAAAAAAGAGTTCATGGAAACGCTTAACGTGTTCCTTTGCTTCCACGGGACGGTTCTGTGATAAGTCCTGCGAAAGTGCCAGCATAAGGGATTTACCCCCATCGAGAACGTAAATCTTTTCACGCTGTTTTTCTGCAAAACTATACGAGTTCCAAAGGGCATAACCCACAATCCCGGCACACAGGCATACAAATACAATCCCGAACAGGCGTATTTGCTTAAAACTGGTTTCTATATTTTTTAAACTTTTAAACTCCATATTTTTACTGTTTATTTTTTAATTAATTTTCCGGCGATGTTCCCACCTACTGCCCCGGCTGCTGCACCCACAAGGTTTCCGCCACCACTTGCTGTTTTAGAAAGATTCCGGTTCATACCACCTAATCCGCCAGCCTGAATAATCCAGTTGGATACTGTCGGGATGGTGAAGTATCCCACAATTCCTATAATCATAAAAATGATGTAAACCGTATTGGAACTGTCGGGAATAAAACTGGGGTCGTCCAATAACTGTAAATCACGTTCCAGCATTAAGACCTGAATCCGGGCAAGGATGGAACTGAATAAATCCGATACGGGAAGCCACAGGTACACGCTTACATAACGTGTTATCCATTGTGTTAAGGTTGATTGGAAGCCATCATAGACCGATATTGCAAAAGCAATCGGACCAAGTATGGCTAATACAATCAAATAAAACGTCCGTATCGTATCTATGACAAGGGCAGCAGCTTGAAAGAGTATTTCCAACAGTTCCCTGAACCAGTCCCGGACGGCTTTCTTTATATTGTAAGAAGCCCGTTCCATATACATCCCCATTGTCGTAATCAAATCCGAAGGCGACCATCCAAGTTCATCCAGTTGCTTGTCGAACTCTTCATCGGAAACGAGATAAGCGGTTTCAGGATTCCGAAGCATGGCTTCATACTCCTTTTTATCTTTCAGTTCCCGGTATTTATTCATATCAAAGGTCTGTCCTTCCAGTATTTGATTCGTTCCTTTTACTACCGGGGATAATACACTGTTTATCGTTCCCAGTACGATAGTCGGAAAGAACATAATGCACAGACCAATGGCGAACGGTCGCAAAAGCGGGTACACGTCTATCGGTTCAGCTCTCGATAAGGCTTGCCATACCTTCGCTGCCACATAGAACAATGCACCCAATCCCGCCACACCTTTGGCTACCCCAGTCATATTACTGCACAGGGGCATCATATCCACATAGAGATTTTTCAGAATCTCATGCAGGTTTCCCCAATCAACGGCTAACAACGTCATAATTACCAGTATCTATCGTTAGCAGTTCCATACAAGGCTATCACACGGTCGGTGTCGCTGATTTTCTTTGCCCGCAGATAAGACACGGATATATTTTTACGGGTATAGTAGGAAACCAAATTCCGGTAATTCAATACGGAATTATATGCTTTGTCTATCCGTTCCATACGTTCGGCATCGGTCATGGAAAGCCCGTTGATATTTACCACATTTTTAAGTTCGGTCAATACATCCGAACTTTCTTCCAGCAGTTTGGAATATCCGAAAGCAATGGCGTTGAGTTCTTCCGGTCGGAAGTTCTTATCCGATAACATTAGCTGGAAGTTGGTAACGTATATATCAGTAATCTCACCCAGCAAAAGCACGGTTTTCTGTACTTTGCGGGCATCTTTCACTAAATTGTTTACCGATTTCAAGGCATCATAATATTGCTTGCCTTGGTCGTACAATTTCTTGGTTTCCTTGAAAGTATCTACCGTATTGCCTACAATTTTTGAAGTCTGTGCAATTTCTTTGGTAGTATTGACAATACCCTGAGCCAAATTTGTCGGGTCAATGACCGCCCATTGTGCGCTGGCGTTACCTGCAAACAGGCAGAGTGCCACGACTAACATCATTATTTTTGTTTTCATCGCTTTAATTTTTTGATTGTTTTTTACTTCTTACATATTCACCGCCGGAGGATAATAGTATCCGGTCGGTTTCACTATCATAGCTTACCAGTATGGAAAATCCTGTTTCGATAAACAGGTATCCGTCCTTTTCTATGATTTGATAGGTTTCCGCACGGGTTTCACCCCTGCGGGTTCTTCGTTGCATGGTTACTTTATAGCCATCCGCACTTTCAAAGACCGTGAATGATGGTCGGTTTGTAACGCTTTCCCAATGACCGCACATGGCTTTCAGTCGGTCGGCGTTTGTTTCTTTGCAGGAAGACAAAGCCAGTAGAATAGCACAGAGAAGCACCGGGAAGATGATTTTTATTTGTTTCATATTGATTTGATTTTAATTAGGATTACGCTTGCTTTCGGCAAGCTGTTTAATAGCTAACTCAAGGTCGCCATCCAGCCTATCGGCAAGTTGGAACAGTTCGAGTTTTTCAGTTTCTTCCGTTGTAAATGCGTAATACTCTTCCAAACTCACTTCTGTGGCATATACAGCCGACTGTACGCCACCCAGTCCTATCCATACTTCTTTGTACTTCCGTCCCGGATGGTTCGCCATGTTGATGGAAAGTATTTGCGCTTTTTCTTTGTCGGTCAAACCCAGCATCGCTTGTATGCTATCGAACTTGTTCATGTATTTGCGCTGGTCGAGCAGGATTTTACAGTCGGAGTTCGTTATGATGGATTCTTTCACAATGGGAGAATGGACAATATCGTCCACTTCCTGCGTTACCACCACCGCTTCGCCGAAGTATTTACGCACCGTTTTGAACAGGTATTTCAGGTAATGTGCCATGCTATCTTTGGCGATAGCCTTCCACGCTTCTTCCAAAAGCAGCATCTTACGGATACCCTTTAACCGCCTCATTTTGTTAATGAAAACTTCCATCAAAATGATTGTAACCACAGGGAAAAGTACGGGGTTATCTTTGATGGCATCTACCTCAAAAACGATGAAGCGTTTGTTCAACAAGTCCAGTTCCTTATCCGAGTTCAACAGGTAATCGTATTCGCCACCTTTATAGAAAGGTTGCAACACGAATAGGAAATTATCAATATCGAAATCCTTTTCCCTGACATTCTGTTCGTTCAGATTATTCCGGTATTCATTTTTGATAAATTCGTAAAAGGAATTAAAACTGGGTACGATGGACTTATCCTGTGTAATCCGGTTAATAAAATCGCTTACAGCATTGGACAAGGCAACGCTTTCCGCCCCGGTGGGTTTTTCATGCTCCTGTTTCCACAAGGTCAGGATAAGCGTTTTGATGGATTCCCGCTTCTCAATATCGAAGACATTATCTTCGGTATAGAATGGATTAAATGAAATCGGGTTATCTTCGGTATATGTAAAATACACGCCGTCTTTCCCGCCAGTTTTCCGGTGGATTAATTCGCATAATCCCTGATAGGAATTTCCGGTATCCACTAACAGGACGTGTGTTCCCTGTTCGTAATACTGGCGTACCATGTGGTTGGTAAAAAAGGATTTTCCACTTCCGCTCGGCCCAAGAATGAATTTATTACGATTCGTAATAATTCCTTTTTTCATGGGCAAATCGGAAATATCAATATGAAGCGGTTTTCCGGTAAGCCTGTCCACCATCTTAATCCCGAACGGGCTGGGTGATGATTGGTAGTTCGTTTCTTCCGTGAAGAAGCACAAAGCCTGTTCAATAAATGTAAAGAAGGATTCTTCCGCCGGAAAGTCGGCTTCATTGCCGGGGATACCCGCCCAGTAAAGGGTCGGGGTATCCGTTGTATTGTGGCGAGGCTTGCACTCCATCAAGGCAAGCTGGCTTCCCACATCATTTTTGATATGCTTTAATTCTTCCTTATCATCCGCCCATGCCATTACATTGCAATGGCAGCGAACAGAGGTCAAACCCTGACTGTGCGCTTCGTTCAGGTATTCCTCTATCCACTCTTTGTTCACCTGATTGGAACGGCTGTATTTGGACAGCGAGTGCATATTACGGGCTTGCTTCTCAAAGCGTTTTAGGTTCTCCGCATGGTCGTCTATAAAGATATACTGGTTATAGATATGGTTACAGGAAAGCAATACACCCACAGGCGAAGCGAACGACAAACGGCAGTCGCTACGGTCGGTGGACAGCTTTTCGTAACGGGAATCAGTAGTAACCGCACCCGGCAGGTCTTCCACATCCGAAAGCGTATGCAAGCATAAAATATTATCGCCGATACGCATATCTTCGGGGTTCAGTTGCATATCCAGTAGTGTAGTCGTATCACTTTGCGACAGGGAAAAGTATTTTTCAATAATCCCAGCTTTTTCCGGCGTTCCGGTAATATCATCCGAAGTCAGACGGGTAAGGGTGATAAATCCCGAATCGTTCATTATCCGTTCAAACTGACCGACCGATTCCAAAAACTTCGTTACTGTTTCCTTATCCTGAATTTCCTTTGGAATGATGAAGCCACGGCAAAGCGTATTAAAATTACTTTGGGTACGGCTTCTTTCCTTTGTGGTTTTTGTCAGGAACAGGTAACAGGTATGATTCAGGAAAGGTCTTTCATTGAAATGCCGTTCAAAACTACGGGACAAGAAACTTAACCCATTCTTTTGGATTTCAGGGGTATAGTTTTCTTTGATAAACCAGTCCTGTTTATGTACAATACTATAATCGGGTAATACCTTGATTGCCTTATGCCAAGCGGAATGTATCGCTTCGTATTCGACCCCGGTAACAGTGAACAGTTCGGGCAGTTCTACCCGGAACGCCACCGTAACATCGGCATCCTTACTGATGATACAATCGTGTTCGGCTGCCAGCAGGGGAAATTTGCTTTCCAATGTGGCTGCTTTTAATATATTCCTCATGCGTTCTTCTGTCTTTTATAGGTGAATAATCGGGGGATAGCCCGGCGGTTGATGATATATCGGGGATGGCTTCTGCGGGCGGTTACTTTCATAAGACCGTGTGTGCCGTATTTGTCATTCAGCATAAAAGTGAAGTACACAAGAGCCGAAGCCGCTACGACCCCGAACCCGATGCAAACCCACTGGTTTATACCTATCATGTAAAGAATGATGAACAATACGAAGACGGCAAGTAGCCCGCCTGCAAAAATGAAAAGGTATTGGCTGCGAAGCCCTTTGAACTCCGCAGGTTTTCCAATCCCCCTGTTAATTGAATAGCTAATCATAACACCTATGATTACAGGAAGAATGAACGAAGGATGGTAGCAGCCACAATCAGGAAGATACAAGCCCCGAACCACGAAGCTGCGGTTTTACTTGTATCCGGGTCGCCTGAACTGAACTTGTTATACACCTTTACACCCCCAATCAAACCAACGACAGCACCGATGGCATACACCAACTTTGTCGCCGGGTCAAAATAGCTGGTAACCATGTTTGTAGCTTCTGTAATACCACCTACGCCGTTGCCCTGTGCAAATGCGGAAGTTGCAGCCAAGACGATGGCTGCGGAAAGAAATATTTTCTTTTTCATTATAAACTTGATTTTATGATGCCGGAAAGCGGGTGGATAGTCCGCTATTCCGGCGGGATTAATAATTGAGAATTTTTGTGGTTGGTCTTCTGACCTTTTTTGAATGGTTAAGCCCAGCTAACCGTAATCTTTTTCTTTCATACCTGATTCGTTTTAAAGGTTCTACATATAGTCGTTCATATCGAACGCCTGTAAATCTTCGGGGCTGGCTTCGTTTGGCGGGGCGATAAATACAGCATCGTATTTACCCAGCATTTCCGCCACCCGTACCATGCCCCCGTTTATCTGTTCCATCATTGTGTCGTACAGGCTGGTTTGTTGCATAACCGACAAGGTTTGCAGGGCTTTCCGTTCCTCTTCTTCCGGGGCTTCCTGCTCCCTGACGACCTGTACCGCTTGTGCCATTTCTTCAAAGGAGATACCCCGTGCCGACTGACCTTCACCGCCAGTGATAAGTGCGATTTCTTCTGCTTCCAGTTCATCTTCATACTTCATTTCAAATTCAACATCCATCGGCTGCGGGGTGTCTTCCGTGTCATCCGGGGCAAATATAGAAGCATTATCAACCCCTTTAGAAAACTGGCTTTCAGTGTCTTCGTATGGCGTTACTTGTCTTAACCGGAAAGTTGTTTTACCTACGACAGCCTTTTCGTTTTTACGGTTGCCGGGGCTTTCGGAAGAGGAACTGTTTGCTTCCTTCCTGAACCGAAAAAACAGGACGAGGTAATAAAGGACAACCCCAGCTATCATTAATTTTAGTATCATATCGGGCTTTCAAAAGTTTTCTTATACAGTTCGTTGATTTCGTCCTGATACTGGTCGAAGTGATTCAGGATAATTGTTTCCACATAGCTGCTTACAGTCGCTTTTCGTTCACCGATAACCATTACTATTTTCATAAGCTTTTCATGGGTGGAACGACTTACATATATCGGCTGGCGGTCGGGAAGTTCCATTTTCTGAAAATAGGTTTCCCGGTAATCGGCAGGGGTACTTTTCTTCCGGCGGGTAGTTTCCCGGATGGTTTTTGCTTCCGGTTGCCGGACAGGTTCTACCACAGTTTCCTGTCTTACTTCCGGCGTATCCGGTTCTTTACTTACTGTTTTAGGTGAAATTTCCTGTTTCATGGGTAAACCCTGTGAAATGATTTCTTTCATAAAATCTTCATCCACCTGTACTTTTTCCTGTTTTGCCATATTAGTATAGTTTTATAATGTATCCTATTTCAGCCACCAACTCTTCAAGGTTGCTGCCTTTTATCATTCGCTTATCCGCAGGGAACAGAGTGGAACGGAAGACAGAAGTTTTATCACCGGACAGTTCCTTTTTGTAGCGTTTGGTATCCGGGATAAAGGTTTTCATAAGGGGTAATTTCAGTTCGCCGATAGTATTTTCATAAATTCTATACAAGTCGGTTTTCTCCCTGCCATCGACCTGATTCCAAAATAGGTGCAAACCTTGTATCCGGTAAGCTTCATTCTGTACCAGCAGGTTGTTTACCGTCATAGCGAATGAAAGACTGCTTTCCAGTACCACCCGGTCGGCGGTAATCGGTGTAAAGATGTAGTCCATAGAAGCCAGCGAACTGATAATACCTTCGCTGTTCACCGTTCCCGGCAGGTCGAAAAAGACCACATCCATTTCCATCGGCTCTGTTTTCAGGAACTCTTCGGCTGTACTGATGGCAGCTTCGGGAGTGCTGCACAAGACCGGATAGGCTTTCTTTCCCAATGCTTTGAACTGATTAAAGGCAAGCACCTTGTAATTGGTATCATTGTTTACCTGTTCACCGTCCCGTTTACGCATGGCACTGATACTGTGCTGCGGGTAGTCGCAATCGACAACCGCTACATTGTAGCCTTTCAGGTAATAGAGATAGCTTGCCACCAATACCGTGAAAGTGGTTTTACCGACCCCGCCCTTTTGGGTGGAGAAGGCTACGAATAATGTTTCTTTCTTCATGTCTTTAATTCTTTATTGTTTTACTTCATTATTGATTGACTGCTTCATTCTGTGCAGTATTGATTTCCATATTGTTATCTGTAATTCAATCTGTCTTTATCGACTTGCAGACATATTGTTTTATTGATTGCTTGAAATATTGATTTCAGTATTTCTTGCTTTCTTGAAATCAGTAAACCAGTCTTTCCATATTGCCCGGTTCATTCCAATATTTCTATCGGTATTTACCGCTTTACTTATCTATTTCAATACTGATTCTGACCGCAAATAAATGGAGAAAAACCGTCCGTTTTTGAAAGTGGCTTCGTATGGCTTTAGATGGCTTCGCTTGTCCTATAATGTGCTATGGCACAGCATAATTAATCCCTGTTACTTTGCACCGGAATCTTATTTGAACCGATAAAAAGGCATCCGTTCAATAGCTTCCCGGAGTTCATTTATCTTATGGCTAACTGCTAATCCGTCCCATGACGGATTTTATTTGCGCCGTGCAAATAGCAAGGTGTGTTCTGCGCAGCTTGAAATTCTTTCAGCAGCTTAGAACCCCTTGCCCGGACAAGCCGGGATGGGTTGTACTCCGAAGTCGTAAACCCTTAAAAAAATAATGGTATGGGAAAAGAAAAAACGAATGTGCCACAATCCGGTGGCAAAGGACGAAAGCCAAAGGCAGACCCGGCAGTTTTCCGGTATTCGGTCAGCTTCAATGCAACTGACCATGCCCGTTTTTTGGCTCTTTTTGAACAGTCCGGTATGCGGACGAAAGCGCATTTTATCACAGAAAGAATCTTTGGCGGTTCATTCAAAGTGATAAAAATTGATAAGGCAGCAGTCGATTATTACACACGCCTGACAACTTTTTACGCTCAATTCCGGGCAATAGGCGTGAACTATAATCAGATTGTGAAGGCTCTGAATACCAATTTTACCGAAAAGAAAGCCCTTTCTTTTCTCTATAAATTGGAAAAGGCGACCGAAGAACTGGTGGTATTAAGCCGGAAAATTATCGAACTCACACAGGAATTTGAACAGCGATGGTTGCAAAAATAAATGTGGGAAGTTCGCTTTTCGGTGCGCTGGCATACAATCAGAATAAGGTTGATGAAGAACAAGGCAAGGTACTTTTCAGCAACCGGATGTTTGAAAGTGAAGATGGTAATTTCAACATCCAGCGTTGCATGGAAAGTTTTGAAATGCACCTGCCCCAAGACATCAAAACCGAAAAGCCCATAATCCATATATCCCTGAATCCGCACCCGGACGATAAACTTTCGGATGAACAGCTATCGGAGATTGCACAGGAATATATGGAGAAGCTGGGCTATGGGAATCAGCCCTACATGGTTTACAAGCATGAAGACATCGACCGTCACCACCTGCATATCGTATCCCTGCGGGTGGACGAGAACGGCAAAAAACTGAATGATAAGTTTGAACATCGCCGGAGCAAGGATATTACACGGGAACTGGAAGCAAAATATGGTCTGCATCCTGCCGAAAAGAAACAACAGCAGGAACACCACCAGTTCCGAAAGGTCGATTATGCTGCGGGTGATGTAAAGCACCAGCTTTCCAATACGGTTAAAGGCGTAGTAAACACTTACCAGTTCCAAAGTATCGGGGAACTGAATACTCTGTTATCAATTTATAATGTACGTGCGGAAGAAGTTAAAGGTGAAATCCGTGGCAAGGCGTATAACGGTATAGTTTATTCCGCAACCGATGATAAAGGCGAAAAGCTGGGTAATCCTATCAAGTCTTCCCGGCTGGGTAAGTCGGTCGGTTATGAAGCATTGGAACGCAGGATAGGACAATCAGCAATCAAATGGAAAGACGGTAAACTGAAAGCCAATATCAAAGGTCGGGTAAGCGAAGCATTGAAAGCTTCCGGCTCAAAGGAACAATTTGAAAAAAAACTGAAAGAAAAAGGTATTGAAGTCGTATTCCGACAGAACCCGGAAGGGCGTATCTATGGTGCAACATTTATCGACCACGAAAACAAAGCCGTCCTGAACGGCTCTCGTTTAGGAAAAGAATTTTCAGCCAATGTATTTAATGACCTGTTTAGAGAATCCCATGTAAACGAGGGACACACAAAACAGGCTGTTCCAAAAGAACCGTTCACACCTTCGGCAGAACCTTTCGTGCCGTCAGAACGGCAATCCGAAAGCAGAGAATCTACAATCGGAAGCCTTTTCAGTATCCTGCCCGGTGGCAGCGATTCATCGGCTGGGAATGATAAAGCCCCGCCAACTCCTAAGAAAAAGAAAAAACGCCGTTACGGACGGCAGATGTAATAACAATCTAAAAAAGAATCAATTATGCAAAATGAAGATGATTTAAGAGGACTTGCCAAAGTCATGGACTTTATGCGGGCAATCAGTATTTTATTTGTGGTAATCAACATCTACTGGTTTTGTTACCAGTCGATAGTAAACTGGGGTATCAATATCGGTGTACTCGATAAGATATTATTAAACTTCCAGCGAACAGCAGGGCTATTTAGCCATATCCTGATAACGAAAGTATTTGCAGTGGTATTCCTTGCGTTGAGTTGTTTGGGGACAAAAGGAGTGAAGGAAGAAAAGGTAACATGGACAAAGATTTATGTTTTCCTTGTTATTGGTTTTATCCTGTTTTTCCTGAACTGGTGGATGCTGTATTTGCCATTACCGCTTTCGGCGAACGCTACATTTTATATCCTGTCAATGGCTGGCGGATATTTATGTTTATTGGTTGCCGGGGTATGGATGTCCCGGTTACTCAAAAACAATATGATGGATGATGTTTTCAATTTGGAGAACGAAAGCTTTATGCAGGAAACCCGCCTGATGGAGAATGAATATTCGGTGAATCTTCCATCACGTTTTTGGCATAAGAAGAAACAGCACAAGGGATGGATAAACGTGGTAAACCCGTTCCGGGCTACTATTGTGCTGGGAACTCCCGGTAGCGGTAAATCCTACGCAGTGGTAAATAATTACATTAAACAGCAGATAGAGAAGGGTTTTGCACTTTACTGTTATGATTATAAGTTCCCGGACTTATCGGAAATCGCATACAACCACCTGATGAACCATTCGGATGCTTATAAGATAAAGCCCACGTTCTATGTTATCAATTTTGACGACCCACGCCGAAGCCACCGATGTAACCCTATCAATCCGGCTTTTATGACAGATATATCGGATGCTTATGAATCGGCATACACCATTATGCTGAACCTGAACCGAAGCTGGATTCAGAAGCAAGGCGATTTCTTTGTGGAATCCCCGATTATCCTGCTGGCTGCGATTATTTGGTTTCTCAAGATATATAAGGGTGGAAAGTATTGCACATTCCCGCACGCCATCGAGTTCCTGAACCGGAAGTATGCAGACACATTTGTTATTCTGACTTCCTACCCGGAGTTGGAAAACTATCTTTCTCCCTTTATGGATGCGTGGGAATCCCAAGCCCAAGACCAGTTACAGGGGCAAATCGCATCGGCAAAAATCCCACTATCAAGAATGATAAGTCCGGCATTGTACTGGGTAATGACAGGTGATGATTTTACACTGGATATAAACAACCCGGACGAACCGAAAATACTTTGTGTCGGTAACAATCCCGATAGGCAGAATATTTATTCCGCCGCTTTGGGACTGTACAACAGTCGTATAGTGAAGCTAATTAACAAGAAAGGACAGCTTAAAAGTTCGGTTATTATTGACGAGTTACCGACCATTTATTTCCGGGGATTGGATAACCTGATAGCTACTGCCCGTTCCAATAAAGTAGCAGTCTGTTTGGGCTTTCAGGATTATAGCCAGCTAACAAGGGATTATGGCGATAAGGAAAGTAAAGTAATCCAAAATACAGTTGGAAATATTTTTAGCGGTCAGGTTGTAGGAGAAACAGCAAAAACATTGTCAGACCGTTTCGGGAAAGTTTTGCAGAAACGTCAGTCTATGACAATCAACCGTCAGGATAAATCAACCTCAATCAGTACGCAGATGGATAGTTTGATACCTGCCAGTAAAATATCGAATCTTACGCAGGGAATGTTTGTGGGTGCGGTCAGTGATAATTTCGATGAACGGATAGACCAAAAGATTTTCCATGCTGAAATCGTAGTGGATAACGAGAAGGTAAAGCGTGAAACAGCCCGCTATGAAAAGATACCGGAGATTATCGACTTCCGGGATGCAGATGGCAACGACCTGATGAAAGAGCAAATCCAGCTTAATTACGAGCGGATAAAGCAGGATGTTAAGCAGATTGTTATTGATGAAATGGAGCGCATCAAAAGCGACCCGGAGTTGCAGCATTTGGTGAAGAGTGAAGAGTAAAAGCCTAACTTAATTTAATGATATTCGCTTTAATATTCGTATCTTTGCAAAAAGTTATATTCATTAATGGAGAAGAAAAAAGAAGCAACTGTAATAGACCTATTCTGCGGGATAGGCGGACTGTCGTATGGGTTTGTTGCAGAGGGATTTAATGTCATCGCTGGATATGACAATGACCCTACATGTAAGTTTGCTTTTGAGAGTAATAATAAGGCTACATTTTATACGAAAGATATTACAGAATTAGAAGGTTCAGAGTTAGATGTTCTTTATGGGGATAATCTTAAAATTTTAGTAGGTTGCGCTCCATGTCAGCCCTTTTCGTCATATAGCTTTAAAGTTAAAGAAAAGGATGAAAAGAAGATGAATATGTTATACACCTTCTCTAGATTAGTTGAAGAAGTAGAACCTACCATAGTTTCTATGGAAAATGTTCCGCAATTAGCTGACATAAAGAAGAATACAATATTTAAAGATTTCTGTGAGAAATTGCAGTCTTTAGGGTATCATGTCCATTATGAAGTAGTCTATTGTCCTGATTATGGAATACCTCAAACTCGTAAGAGATTAGTTTTATTAGCTTCTAAATTGGGAGATATAAAACTATTACCTAAAACTCATAATTCTGAAAATTATGTTACTGTACGAGAAACGATAGCTAATTTGCCTGCCGTTAATGCAGGTGAATTTGACCCCAACGACCCTTTGCATCGAGCCAGAGCATTAAGCCCACTCAATATGAAGCGTATTCAGAACACAAAAGAGGGTGGTAGCTGGAAAGATTGGCCAGAAGAGTTATTGTTGGAATGCTATAAGAAAAAGAGTGGTAGGACATATGGTAGCGTATATGGCAGGATGAAGTGGAATGCTCCATCCCCAACCATGACCACACATTGTACAGGTTTAGGGAATGGTCGTTTTGGACATCCTGAGCAAAACAGAGCAATAACTTTAAGAGAAGCTTCCCTTTTGCAAACTTTCCCAATGGAATATAAATTCTATGAAAATATTGACAATTATAATCCGTCAATTATTTCACGTCAAATTGGGAACGCCGTGCCCCCAAAATTAGGACAAATTATCGCAGAGAGTATTAAGAATCATTTAATTGATAATAAAATATTGGACTATGGCAAAGAAAAAACTTCTTGAGCAACAAATACAGGATATTGAGCAACAAATAAGCACTGAAAGTATTCCGTATATATATGATACAAAAGAGTATCCTGTTGAAGTTATTGTATCTAAATATAAAAAGGAGCAAATATTTGTACCTCATTATCAACGAAAATTTGTTTGGGATAAAAAACGCAAGTCCAAATTTATAGAATCTGTCTTTTTAGGAGTGCCAATCATGCCCTTTTTAGTTTCAATATCAGGAGACGAGGCGGAGTTAGAGATTATTGATGGTAGCCAACGAATACGAACTTTAGTCGAATATTTTGATGACCAACTAAAGTTAGCCGGATTAGAAAAACTGACCCATTTAAATGGTACATATTATAGTCAACTAACAACAACTCGGAGAAATAAATTCTTGTTACGGGATTTTAGATTTCATGTTGTTACTGATAATGCAACTCCTGATGTTCGGGCGGATATTTTCAATAGGATAAATACAACTCCCAAAAACTTGTCTTTTTCAGAAATAAGAAGGGGGGCATTACAAGGAGATTTCTATCAATTCGTATTAGAATGTGGACAATTAGAACGTTTTCGGGCGGTTTGCCCTATCCCGCAGCCTAAAGCCGATAGAGGAGAGTATGAAGAACTGGCTTTGAGGTTTTTCGCATATTCTGAAAAATACAAGGAATTTAAACATGATGTTGCTCCTTTTTTAGATGATTTCGTTAAAGAGAAAAACTCAAAAGGATTTGACAGAGCATTGCTCACAACACAACTTAATGATGTAATTTCTTTTGTGGAAAAATATTTTGAACCACCATACTTTGCCCGAAAAGGACGAGATAATGCAACACCTCGTGTCCGATTTGAAGCATTATCGGTTGGTGTTCATTTAGCACTCTCCCAAAAACCGGACTTAGAGCCATCTTATATGGAATGGCTATACTCATTGGAATTTAAAGAACATACAACATCTGATGCAAGCAACAATCAAGGGAAATTAGTTAGACGTATTGAATTTGTTAGAGATTGTCTATTGGATAATATCAAAAAAGACCAGCTTCACTATGATTGAAACTAGAGCAGAGTTTAATAAACGAATAAGTGAAATAGACTTGTATTTTAATACATTAAGTATTTTTGATAAAGGCAAATGTACTATTCAATGCAAGACTATTGATGACCAAATATTGGAACAAGATATAGATGAAGAACTTACTCGCATATTAAAGGCAAATGGTTTTTTGCTATTGTATAATTTAATAGAATCTACAACTAGAAAGTCTATTGGGGCTATTTTCAATGCAATGCACACAGAGTCAATAACTTTTAAGCAGCTAACATTAGATTTGAGAAAGTTATGGTTTAATCAAAAAGTTATAGATTTAAAGGAAGGTACATTTAGAGTAGATACTCTCAAAAAGATGTTACATGAATTAGCTGATGTAATATTAAATAATGAATTGCTTCATTTTAAAGCAGAATGTGTTAATATTAGTGGAAATATTGATGCTAGGGAACTTCGAGATATAGCAACTAAATTTGGCTTCACACAATCGCCCAATGGAGAAGAATTATTGACGGTAAAAGATAAACGCAATAAATTAGCACATGGTGAAATGACATTTACAGAAATAGGAAGAGATTATTCTATCGGGGACTTAATAACCTTTAAAGATAAAACATACATATATTTGCAGGACGTATTAGCTAATATAGACACATATATAAACGAAAGCAAATATAAAGCTGAACCATAATTACATTAAAGACATATAACGCCATCCAAAGACAACTGCTGCCACCTTTCTAAAAACGGGGTGGCAGCTTTTTTATATCCCATACCTTTGATTTGACAATCAAATATTTACTTATTAAAAAATCAAAGTATGGATGTAAATTCAAACAACAAGTCCGGCTCTGATGAACAGATGATGGACATTCTTCTTGTCTTTGACAAGGAAAAGAAAACAATTAATGCCGTAAAAGGTATTGATGAAAACGGGGAACTGCAAACCGTTCCGCCGAAGCAGGAACATAACAACGATTTCCTGAAAGTGGATAAGCAGGGTAACGCACTTGAAAATTTCTTGAAGAACTTTTTCAACCAACTAAAAGACCCAACCCGTTTCAGTTTCTTCAAAGTAGCACCCGAAGACACCGAACGGACAGTAAAAATCATTCAGGAGAATATCAAGAACCCGACACCTGCTGCCGATGAAATGCTTGATGAAATCCGTATCGAGCCAAAAGAACCGAAACCGGAAGTTTCAAAGGAATCCACTACACAGGAACAGAAGCCTGCTGATACGAATAAGTATTTCATCGACCCTAACAAAATCAACTGGGACGACCTGAAAAATCTGGGTATCACCAAAGAACAGCTTGAAAAATCAAAGGCTTTAGAACCTATGCTGCGGGGATATAAGTCGCCTTCTACCTTTCCGATTGAAGCCAACTTCGGGTCAATGGTAATGAAAACGGATGCCCGTCTTTCGTTCCGTCCGGACAGTGAAGGGAATGTAGTATTGGCTATTCATGGTATCCGTAAAGAACCGGAACTTGACCGTCCGTTCTTTGGACACCAATTTACCGATGAAGACAAAAAGAATCTCCGGGAAACCGGAAACATGGGTAGAATTGTTGATGTAAAAAACTACCGTACAGGTGAACTTGTACCTTCTTTTATCAGTATCGACAAACAGACTAATGAACTGGTATCCATGAAGGCTTCGTCCCTCAAACTCCCTGATGAAATAAAGGGCGTTAAGCTGGATGAAAAACAAAAAGCTGCACTGATGGAAGGTAAAGCGGTATTCCTTGAAAATATGATTTCCGCCAAGAATAAACCGTTTTCTGCCTTCGTTCAGGTCAATGCGGAAAAACGCAGCCTTGAATTTATCTTTCCCGAAAAAGAGCAAAAGCAAACCCAACAGCAGGGACAACAGCAGAGGAACGACCAGCCCGAAGGGGTGCGTATTCCCAAATCTCTTGCAGGAGTGGAATTATCCGACAAACAGCAGGCTGATTTGCGGGCGGATAAAACCATCTATGTAAAAGGGCTAAAAGATAAAGAAGGTCAGGAATATAACGCCTATGTTAAGGTAAACCATGAAAAAGGAAAACTGGATTTCTACAAATTCAATCCTGACAAGGCGAAAGAGAAAGCCAAAGAAATAACCCCTGCTAACGAACACAAAACACAGGTAGCGGTCAATTCCGAAGGCAAAACGAACGAAGCGACCAAGCATACGAAAGAACCTTTGAAGCCCGGACAGGCTACACCTACTGGGGAACAGAAGAAAAAGCGGGAAGAAAAGAAAGAAGAACAAAAACCCGACAAGCCTAAAAAGTCGCAAGGTCGCAAAATGAAATAATTATCAACCACAAAAATCCAATTATATAATGATAGCAGTAATAGCAGAAAAGCCCAGTGTGGCAAGGGATATAGCCAACGTACTGGGAGCAACACAAAAGAATGACGGGAACATTTCAGGTAACGGATACATCGTTACCTGGGCGTTCGGTCATTTGGTAGGACTTGCCATGCCTGATGCCTACGGAATCGAGAACTTCAGGCGGGAAAATTTACCTATACTACCGCAGTCGTTCCAGCTTATTCCCCGTCAGGTAAAAACCGACAAAGGATATAAGCCTGATAGCAGAACGGTTAAGCAACTCAAGATTATCAAAGAAGTATTCGACCAGTGCGAAAAGATTATCGTTGCGACTGATGCCGGAAGAGAAGGTGAACTGATATTTAGGTATATCTACCAATATCTTGAGTGCCGGAAACCTTTCGTTCGCTTATGGATTAGCAGCCTGACGGATAAAGCCATCCGGGACGGATTACAGAATCTCAAGGACGGAACAATGTACGACAACCTTTTCCGGTCGGCAAAGGCAAGAAGCGAAGCAGACTGGCTTATCGGCATTAATGCTTCCCAAGCATTAAGTATAGCTGCCGGAAGAGGGACATATTCTTTGGGACGGGTACAGACACCCACGTTGGCGATGATATGTTCCCGTTACCTTGAGAATAAGAACTTCGTTCCACAGAAGTATTGGCAACTGAAATTACAAACAGGGAAAGACAATATCGATTTTTCAGCCCTTTCAGAAGAAAAATTCGATAATCAGCAACCTGCCATCGACAAGCTGCAAATAATAAAGGATAGCGGTCAGGTGCAGGTTAAATCGGTAGAATGTAAGGAAGTGATACAAGAACCACCACTCTTGTACGACCTTACCACATTGCAAAAGGAAGCCAATACGAAACTTAATTTTTCAGCAAATAAAACGCTGTCCATTGCACAAAAACTGTATGAAGGCAAGCTGATTTCATACCCCCGTACCGGAAGCCGTTATATATCACAAGACGTTTTCGAAGAAATACCGGAACGTATTTCCCTGCTGGAAACTTACGACCGATTTGTCGGCTACGCAAAATCAATGAATGGTAGCAATCTGAATCGGCGTTCGGTGGACGATAAGAAAGTTACCGACCACCATGCCCTGATTATTACCGAAAATAAGCCCGGCAGTTTACAGGCGGATGAACAGGCAATATATGAACTGGTTGCAGGAAGGATGCTGGAAGCTTTTTCGGAAAAGTGCGTCAAGGAAGTTACTTCAATTTCTCTCACCAGTGGCGAGAGTATTTTTGCAGTGAAAGGAACAGTAATAAAGTCTGCCGGATGGCGGGCTGTTTTCAACACCCAAGAAGAAGGCGAAGAAAATACCGTTTTGCCAGCACTAAAAGAAGAAGAGAATTTACCTCTCTCCGATATTGAGTTGCTGGAAAAGCAGACCAAGCCCAAACCGTTACATACGGAAAGTTCGTTGCTATCGGCTATGGAAAATGCAGGAAAGGAACTGGAAGATGCCGAACTGAAAGCCAGTATGAAGGATTCCGGTATCGGTACGCCAGCAACACGGGCAGCGATTATTGAAACTCTCTTTACCCGCCAGTATATTGTCAGGGAGAAGAAAGCCCTTGTACCGACCGAAAAAGGACTGGCGGTTTACGATATAGTCCGGGACAAGAAAATCGCTGATGTGGAAATGACTGGTATGTGGGAAAACGCATTATCCAAGATTGAAAGCGGGGAAATGAATCCCGACACCTTCCATAAAAGTACAGAAGTTCATGCTTCACAGATAACCAGCGAACTTTTAGGGGTGCAGCTCACCTTATCAACGCAGCAGGATTTAACCTGCCCGAAATGCGGGACAGGTCGGATCCTGCTGTATCCGAAAGTAGCAAAGTGTGATAATACTGATTGTGGGCTGGTTATCTTCCGAAACAAAAGCGATAAGCAATTAACGGATAAGCAGGTTACGGAACTGGTAACAGCGAAGAAAACAGGAGTGATAAAAGGTTTTAAGAGTAAAGCCGGAAAGCCCTTTGATGCTTCACTGGCTTTTGACGACCAGTTCAATGTGGTATTCGTTTTCCCTGAAAAGAAAGGGAAATCAAGGAAATAATCTGAAATTCCGTATCTTTACCACAGAAAATTCCATTATGAATAGATTTTATGCTATCATAATTGAGGATTTTTGTGGTTAGCACCCGGTGGGGACATCGGGTGCTTTTCATAAAATAATTTTATGGAAACAAAAAAGATAATAGTATCAGAGAAAACATTTGAAGAAATGGAACTTCCCGAAACAGTCTATAAATACCGTGTTTGGGACAATCCTTTTCATAAAACAATAATAACTAAGCAAGAAGTTTTTTTTGCTGCTCCCACTTCTTTTGAAGACCCATTAGACTGTAAGAACTTAATTCGCTATGATTTACTTACAGATGAAGATATTTATAGCTATTTTTTAATGGATTCAAAAGAAAAATATCCAGAGCGAACAAGACAGCAACATCGGGCTTATGCAAGAGAATGGAGTAAGAAAACTCCTATGAATGATAAAAAGTATGTAAAAGAGAGAGTTGAGCAAGATTTCAAAGAGTATGATGAACGATTTGGAGTTTTGAGCTTAACCGCCAATCCAACAAATAAAGCTATGTGGGAGAAGTATGCAAATAACCATAATGGTTTTGTGATAGGCTTTAATCCATTGATAATGTTCCCATATTTAGGTGGCGGTGGTGCTGTATCATATTATGACGAACTGCCTATTATATTACCTCGTCCATGGCATTCATTTGAAGAACAACATAACTATCAAATTTTCGCAAAACTTTCTAAATGGAGTTTTGAAGAAGAATATAGGACACATATATTTAGACCCGACCCCTTAACTATACAAGATAGAACTATAAAATTACCACCTGAAGCGATTACTAAAATAATCATAGGAAAGAATATGCCTCAAGAAAGTGTTGAAAATCTGATTGAATCAATTCCGGCAGAACTTTCTCATGTGCAAATTGAGTATGAAAAATGAAACAGCCTTACTTTTTGTGCCGATATATAATACTCATTACATTGTTGCTAATTAATTGATTCCCTGAAATTACCCATTCTGAACCAATAGTCCTTCCAATAAAAGGTATTCCTTCTCCCAGCATGATAGGAATAGTGTAAATTGTCAATTCATCCAGCAGTTCGGTATTGATTAAAGATGTGATAAGTTTACCGCCCCCAATAACTACCAAATCGGATTCCCTTTCTTTTTTCAATCCTTGAATAACATCGAAAGGATTGTCGGTTATGAAAGATAAATATTCTTCCTGAATCGTATTTATTGGGGTATTTGCGACTACAAAAGTCTTTTTACTTTTGTATGGCCAACCACCCCACCGTTCAAAAATAAAATTATAGGTATTTGTGCCGGAAATCAGCGTTTCTGCGGAACTATATACTTTGCTGATAGATTCTTTTACTTCTTTTGTAATCCAGTCTATTTCACCATCTTTACGGGCGATAAACCCATCAAGAGATATAGCTACTTGCGCTTTTAAGGTTCCCATGTCAATAGGTATTAAACAGTTATAAAACTGTTCGCCAGCCCATCAAAAAGAAGCGTGGAACTCACACTGCTCCGATACGAGGTACTGGCATACCTAAGAATAGAAGACAGGCAAGCCCACGCTATACAACGATAGCATAGACATTGCACAGTAGTCCCTATTCTTTTGAAAATTGCCAGTTTTCGTATCGAGACGTTCTGCGAACGTTATGTTATATATAAATTCTGAAAGATTAACTTTCAGCTTTTTATCTCAAATTTTCTTCTGCAAAGATACTGAAAGTCGGTGATATAAGCTATTATTTTTTACAGTTTCTCCCGAATCAATTTATGTACATCGGTAGCTTTATAATAGCATCGACCATCATCCAGTTTTATATACGGAAGGATACCTTTTTTTCGATAACGTTGGAGTGTGCGAAGGCTAACTTTTAAAAGAAACATCAAATCCTGATTATCCAAAAGCTGTTCACCATCCAAACAATTACGCTGGGTTGCCAATCGGTCGATTTTCTTTTCGGTCATATCGAACCTGTCCATTATACGTTCCATCCAAGCGATGAATGTTTCCCTATCTATATTCATAACAATAACCGATTAAAAATGACCTTTAATAAAATAACTCTGATTTGAAGGGTCTTTAATAATAATTTCCTTCTCCCGCATAAAGCGTATATAACTTTTCGCTGTGCGTTCCTTTACATCCATAATCTGCTGTATCTGTTCGCACAGGTCTATATAAGTGATAAATGTTTGCTGGTCGAACACTTCACGGGCTACGCTTACCAGTTCTTTTTCTTTCCGCTTCTCTTTTTCTTCACGGGGCTTTTCACCACGATATAGGTGCATCCCGGTTTCCTTATCCCAAGAAAAAAGCATTAATGGAACATCCAACGGACTGCCTTCCCGTACCTTCAAGGCTTTCACTACTGATACAGTCGGTTCATTATCCAGCTCGATGGAGAGAATGGCTGCCGATTTTCGTTGCAGTTCCGACCCCAAGTGTCCACGAAGCTTTAATCCGTTCGGAACATAGTGCAATACACAAACAATACAGGTTTGATATATTCCAGCCAATCGGTAGAGTTCATCGACAACGCGCAAACTTTCGGCTTCATCATTGGCGGAATGTACCAAATCTGCAATACCATCTATGACAACTAACTGGATACCGCCATATTGATAATGAAACTTATCCATACTTTGAACAATAGCCTGTAAACGTTCTTTACGGGACATCCCGGTCAGACAGAAGGCTTTCAACTCTTCCGGCTTTTCCGGTTGTTTTGCCCGCTTTAATAGGTTAGAAACATTCTTAAACAGTTGTACTTCGGACTGTTCTGTATCATACAATAGGACAGCTTTATTTTGGCTGTTTTCGTGTACATTGATTCCCAATGTATCAATACAAATATTTTCTGGTCTGATTGACCCGGCAACCAACGCAGCAACATAGTTGCTTTTCCCTGTACCTTCACCCCCTGTGATGCAAAGGATATTTCCCTGTGTTCCCAGTGGTACATCCCCGGCAGATATGATTTCCTGTGCTTTTGCCGGAGGGTTATTAAAATCTATTTCGCACGATTTCAGCATAGTCATAGTATCGCTGTATAGAGTATCTAAAAAATCAAGGAAGAGTTTCAGGAACGATTCACGGCTATTTCCAAGCCTGAAATAATCGGATATATCTTTCTCTTCTTTTGTTCCTGAAAGCGGTAATAGAAGACGTTTTACACCATATTCTGCTAACTGTTTTTCATGTTTGGAAGAACTCTCAAGCCCGGTTTTATCCATATCATAAAGCAGGATGATATGTTTGAACCGGAAAGACAGTTTGTGAATGATAGTTGCTGGAATATTTACGGTTTCGCTGTTAAAGCATATTGCATGAAATCCCTTCACTGCGAGGGAAAGGACATCTTTTTCACCACCAGTGATAAATACTGTATCACCTTTGGCTGGTAACTGTTCCAATCCGAAGCTATAATTTTCCCCCATATCACCACCATATAAGAATCGCATTTTGGAAAATGGACGGTATAGTTTGATATATCGTTTGCTCTTATAACCAAATATAGGTTCTCCCAATGATGAAGTTATGGAGTATGGTTTTCCCTCTGAATTTTCACTTTTGAACTCCCGAATGCAACAGACCTTGTACTGTGCCAATATTTCAGAAGTGATGCCGAACGTTTCCCAATATTCCAATTCATTCCGGGTGAATTTCTGTTCTTGAAAGCTATATGGTTTAGCTTTCTTTTCAGGAATGACAAGTATAGATTCCTTCGGACAATATGGTACAGAGGTATCTGTATTCTCTGATAATCCAAGTGATAAATCCTGATTAATGGTTTTCAATATCTCGACAAAATCATTAGCATTGTTACAGTTCAAACCTTTCAGTTTTCCTACAAGATAGAAACAATCCCCACTATACTCGTCATTCCCAAAGTCTTTCAGCTTATATACTCCGGCTTTTCGGTCAAAATAAATATTACATGAAGCCTTATTGTCTTTATATAATGGGTTGAAGAAATTACGTCCTACACGCCATTGACAAGCAATGTAATATCTAAAAACGTTCAGTCCGTTACTTGTTCTTTCTAAGATTTCTTCTTTCCTTAACATATAGCTTATGGTTTGTTACTAAATCGTTTAAACATTCTGAATTGCTCTTAATCAGTCGTTCTTCCAACATCCGTTTTATTTCTCCGATTTTGTAGAAATATCGACCCCGAATATTGGAATAGGCGATTGTGCCTGATACCCGAAGCCTTTGTAATGTTTTGTCGCTGATTTTTAAGAATGTGCAGACTTCGTAACTATCCACCCATATTTCATCTTCGTTTATATCTTCCGATTCCTGTTTGTTAAGGATATAATCTGCAATGGCGTTAATCTTTGCTTCCAATTCCTTAAATGCTTTTGATTCTATCGTTATGACATCCATAATTGTAACTAATTGATTTGCTGCAAAGATGAAGGGATAAAATCAAATAAAAACCACAGCTTTACCCACCTGTGGTGAAATTTTTATTCAATAAAAAAGGCGAAACATTGATAGCTTCGCCTTTGGTAACTTGCCAGTACCTCGTATCGGATTGACAGTAATTAATCCTCTTCTTCCATCCGCCGAAGAAGATTCTTTTGTAGAATATCTAAATACCTTGTTCTGTTAATTTTACGCCCCTTTATCTCCATGTATATGTGATAGAAGTCCCCCAAATCTATATTGAACATCTTTTCAAAATTCACAGCTATTGTTTTTATATCAGTATTTCCCTTATCAAATGCACCGCAAGTATCAAAGGCGTAAATCAGTTCAACAAGCCCACGTTTTGAGCCTGTCCAAGTCATTTGACAACAAGAACCCTGATTCCTTTTCCGAAGACCTTCATTTGTTAGTTCTTTTATCCTGTTCGTGAGGTAAATTTTAATTAACTCGTTGGCTAAAATTTTTGCGACCTTGAAATCATAACTGGTGGAGAACTGTGGGTCTGAATCGAAAAAAGAATTATCTATAATCAAATGTATATCCGGCTTTCCACGAAGAAAGTATTTATCGTCAAGATAACAGGCATTTGTTCGGTAGTATTGATAAAAAGTGAGATTTTGATTGAAAAAAGTAGTGAGAGAATCTAATTCTGATACATAATATTGCGTTTGAACATCATCGCTTCCGGTAGGACGTTTTAACTCAATATTGTAAATGCTATTGTAATAGATTAATTTACTGCTAATTTGAGGTTTCAAGTGTTTGAAAAACAATATTTCTTCTGAATTATCCTGAAATTTATAATTCAATACGAACGACTTTAAATCAGAAATTATATCCTGTAAGTAATTAATTACTTTTTTACACACATGGAGAAAGTCGGATTCGTTTAATTCTATTGTTTGAATTTCCGAATCCACTTCCTGTAATAGATTGCTGAAATAGTCTTTTATTGTTATTTCTCCCATCGTAGTTATCGTTTTGATTCCTGATGATATATTTATTTTCTCATTTTCATATATTTTTATCTGTGATAAAACAGTAAGAACCTGAATCCGCTAAAAAACAGTTTCAGGTTCTTATCTCAAAAAGGATAACTTACATAGAGAATAAGAAAATTCCTATTCCTTCCTGTTTTGTAGCATTACACCTTTTCTTTCCATTCTATAACTGCAAAGTTTCCCTCTGAAATTTCCTTTACTTTATTAATCCATTGTACTTCGCTTAGTGCTTTGGCTTTAAGGAAAGGACTATTCGTTGAAGTAAGCAGCAGACTGGAATTAACTACCCACCATTTGTTTTTAATTCCGGCACGTTGTAAATCCTGTTGCAGCCTTTGTGCTTCAAATACAGGCGTTGTTTCGGGCAGAGTTACAATAACCACCTCTGTTTCCTTCTCATTCCGTAAACGAGGCAGCAGGTTTTGAACCGCAGGAGTAATATTTCCCTGTGTCCGTTCCACTTCTTTATGATAACTTTGAGTTGAATCCAATAATAGCAACGTGTGTCCGGTAGGGGCAGTATCTATCACTACCACTTCATTATCCGCTTTGGCAACAATTTCGGCAAAGGAATTAAAAACAGCGATTTCCTGTGTACAGGGCGAACGCAGGTCTTCTTCGATATAGCTTAAATCGGCATCACCCATTGTTTCCCTTGCTTTATCCAATACGTTTTTCTGATAAGCGGCAAGCACCGCTTTTTCGTCTATATGACTTACTGTAATACCATCTAATTTCGTTTCGATGAAGGACAGGTGATTGGCTGGGTCAGTTGTAGTCAAATGCACTTTTACGCCTTTTTTAGCCAACCCACGAGCAATATTCCCAGCAATAGTAGTTTTGCCGACACCACCTTTACCCATCGTAAAAATTACACGCTTACCCGATTGGTAGAGGTCTTCAATAACGCTGTCAATCGTATTGAAATCATCTTTTTCAATATGCGCCACATCGTTCTTTATGGTTACATCTGCATTCAGCATATTACGGATATTATCAATACCTGTCATATTATAAGAACGAAGCGGAACTATGTATGTATTCAGTTTTAACAAGGCTGACGAACGGTTATTGAGTGCATTTTGCTGGCGTTCGTAAATCTGTTTGGAAATACTGTCGTTTGCATCGTAGTTTTCTAAAACTCCATTTATAATTAGATACTGTGTTTCAATGCCTAAATCCAGCAGCTCATTAGATGAACGTTCGACCTCTTTCAAAGGACTTTCTTCCGGTCTGCTGACAAGGAAAAGTGTAGTTTGGGTTTTATCTGTCAGGGTAGCAACAGCATTCTTATATACTTCTTTACGGTCTTCCAGTCCCGAAAGCTGTCCTAAACAAGATGCTCCGGTTGTATTTTCGGCAATAAAAGTGTTCCATGCCGATGGCAGTTGAAGCATTCGCAGGGTATGTCCGGTAGGTGCAGTATCAAAGATGATATAGTCGAATCCCCTGCGCTTTTCTTCGTTGGTAATAAAGTCGGAGAACTCATTAAAAGCTGCAATTTCAACGGTACACGAACCTGAAAGCTGTTCTTTCATATTGGTAATAACGCTTTCGGGTAATTTCCCGCGATAAGGGGCGATAACTGATTCCCGGTATTCGGCTGCTGCCTGTTCCGGGTCAAGATTGACTACTGTAAGGTTTGGAACTTCTTTAATAGCTGTTCCCTTATTGTCTAACGGCATATCAAATACATCCTGTAAATTGGATGCAGGGTCGGTACTTATCAAAAGTACCTTATTACTGTTATCAGCGAGATTCACTGCCGTAGCACAGGCGATGGATGTTTTCCCAACGCCACCTTTACCCGTGAAGAATATATACTGGGTAAGTTTTTCGTTTGCCGGATTATACTTTTTCATATCTATATCTGTTTTATGGTTACAATCTGGGATGTAAACATCCTGTTCTACCTATTTTTACAGATAGAATAAATTGTTGTAAACCTGATTATTGTTACTGTTATTTCTTAACGGTCAAGTCCTCTTCGGGGACATTTAACCATTCTGCAATCTGCTTATTTGAGGGGTATTGCTTTGTCAGAACGACTTCACCGTCCAGTGTTGTGATAGGAAGCACTTCTGCCGATTCTTTCATCAGGTATTCGTTGATTTTCTTGTTATCAACATAAACCTGTGGATGGTCACGCAAATTAAAGCGTTCGATGATAACGCCTTTCTTTTTCAGGCTTTCGATAACAACTGCTATCCGCATTAATTCAGGGTCTATATTTACCCCACATAGTCCGGTAGGACAACACAATGCCGGGTCGTATATCTTTACGGCTTTCCGGGTATCTAACTTTAAATCAACCATATCATTTTTATTTATTCTGTTACTAATTTCTTTATCTCTTCTTCGGATGGTACATAGCCCTTTATTTTCACTTCACCATCCACAACGATAGCGGGTAACGACATAATGTTATACTTCACTATCTCCAGTATATCTTCTTCTTTCTTCAAAGTTGCTTTACTGTTCGTGTCGGCAATTACTTTGGCAACCCTGTTATACGTGGTTTTGCAATTTGCACATCCAGTGCCTAATACTATAATTTCCATTTTCGTTCTCTTTAAATATTTGTAATGATATAATAAACTCCTACGATGATAAAGATGGCAGCTACTATCCGCTTAAACCATACCTGAAAGGTTTTCATATTATTGTAGAACTTTCCGACATTCCCGATACTATATGCCAATAACCAGGCGATGATTATTACAGGTAACCCGGTGGCAATAGCAAATACCGGAGGAAGTAATAATCCTGACGGGCTGGCTATCGTCATAGGTATAAGCACCCCGAAGTAAAGAACTCCGCTATATGGACAAAAAGCCAAAGCAAACACAACTCCCATCAAAAAGGCATTCCAGTAATTCCGTTTATTTGGCTTATTTTCCAATCCTGATGTAAGTTTATTCATTCCATTAAACTTGAATTTTATTACATCGAGCATTAAGATTCCTACTATAACTAATGCTATCCCCAGCCAAAATCCACCGATATTTTGAAGAAACCTTGCTATCTGAAACTGACTTGCTCCGAAATAGAAGATAGTTCCAAGAGCCGTATAAGAAAACATCCTGCCAAGAGTATAGAAAACCCCGTTAAGTAGTACCCGCCTTTTGTCGGCAATATCCTTGCTTAAATAAGCCGTAGCCGTAATGTTGGTAGCCAACGGACAAGGACTTATTGCAGTCATTAAGCCGAGCAAGAATGCCGTCAGTAGTGGGAAATTAGACCCATCGACAAGATTTTGTAAAAACTCCATCATAGGTATTATAGCCTTGCGTTTACTTCTTTCTTAATCAGTTCTGTAAGCACGTCAGGAGTATTGACAGCATTGGCGAAACCTTCTTTTGTCAGGTCGATATAATTATCGCCTTTTTCAATGATAAGGGCATTCCAAGTAATCTCATACTTCTCTACCAGTTTAGCATTTGCTTTATCTTCCGTGTTTATTTCTACAAAACGGACTTTCTTGTTATCAGCAAAAGCCTTTTCGATAGTTTCTTTTGTTACTTTCTCAACTGCCACACAGGTTTTACAGCGTTGCTTTCCGTGAAAATAATACACGTTCACCACAGAAGCATCTGCAACTTGTTCTTTAGCTGCCGTTTCAGATTCAGCAGCTTGTCCGTTTTTCTTTTGTGTATTACCACCACAAGCAACCAGCAATACAGCAAAAAGTCCGATTAAAATACATTTCTTCATACATTTTCTTTTTATTGGTTTGTACTATGTTTATTTATAATATTTCTTCCGAAGCCAAAATGCTAAGTTTACCAACAGGATTAATACCGGGACTTCGACCAAAGGTCCGACTACTCCGGCGAAGGCTTGCCCGCTATGTAATCCGAATACACCGATTGCCACTGCGATAGCCAGTTCAAAATTGTTTCCGGTTGCAGTAAAGGCAATCGAAGCATTTTTATCATAAGAAGCCCCCATAAGCTTACCTGCGAAGAAGCTAAGCAAGAACATCACCACAAAGTAGATAAGTAACGGTATAGCTATGCGAACTACATCCAGTGGTATTTGCACAATCAGTTCACCTTTCAGGCTGAACATAAGGATGATAGTAAACAGCAGTGCTATTAAAGTTATAGGGGATATTTTAGGGATGAACTTTTCTTTATACCATTGTTCTCCTTTTAATTTTACCAATATAAATCGGCTTAATATTCCCATCAAGAAAGGAATACCTAAGTAGATAGCAACCGTTTCGGCAATCGTACCGATAGAAATATCAACGATAGCCCCTTCAAACCCGAATAGGGGAGGAAGTTTTGTAACAAACAACCAAGCGTAAAAGCTATAAAAGAACACTTGAAAGATACTGTTTAAGGCTACTAATCCTGCACCGTATTCCGTATTTCCTTCTGCTAAGTCGTTCCATACAAGAACCATCGCTATACATCGTGCTAATCCGATAAGAATTACTCCTACCATATATTCCGGGTAATCGTGTAAGAAGAAGATGGCAAGTAAAAACATTAATACTGGCCCGATAATCCAGTTCAGGATTAACGAGACTGATAATATTTTTACGTTTTTGAAAACCTTCGGTAATTGTTTGTAATCGACCTTTGCCAATGGTGGGTACATCATTAAGATTAAACCGATAGCTAAAGGGATGTTTGTAGTTCCACTGGATAATGAATCTATTGTACTGCTGAATGATGGGAAAAAGTAACCCAGCCCAACGCCAATAGCCATAGCCAAAAATATCCAAAGAGTGAGATTCTTATCTAAAAAACTCATTTTCTTTTTACTCATTGCTTTTTATTTTTTCGATATATAGTTTATAAAATGCTTCTTTAATTTCGTCCCTTACCCGAATAAATTCAGAGTGGATAAATTCAGGCGAACCCGTTGCTTCTGATGGGTCTTCAAATCCTATGTGCAAACGATTCTTTACATTACCGGAAAAGGTAGGACAACTTTCATTTGCACCACCGCAAACCGTAATAACATAGTCCCATTCTTCATTCAAGTATTTATCTACATTGTCGGATGTATGGTGTGAAATATCTATTCCGGCATCTTTCATAACTTCCACTGCTTGAGGATTTAATTTTCCACTCGCTTTTGTCCCTGCGGAATATACTTTTAGTGATGGGTCAAAAGAATGCAAGAACCCATGTGCCATTTGGCTACGACAACTGTTACCAGTACATAGAATAAGTATTTTCATAGCTTCAATTATTTATGTTAAGCAACCAATGACCGACATCCTGCCATTGATTAAATTTCCATCCTATTTCTTTCATGTGTGAAGCTTGCTTGAATCCAAATTTCTCGTGCAACTTTACACTGCCTTCATTTGGAATACAAATTCCAGCAATTAACACATGGATATTTTTTTTATCTAAGTTTTGGAATAGATGGTTGTATAACTCTGTTCCAAATCCTTTTCCGGTATGGTCTTTATCTAAATAAATTGTAACCTCTTTTGTAGATGAATAAGCACACCTGCCATTCCATTTGTGGATGTAATAGTATCCTACTATATTACCATTGATTTCTCCGACATAATAGGAAAATCCGGAATCAATAATCTCACTGATACGTCCTTTCATTTCTTCTACTGAAACAGGAGCAGTTTCAAATGTTACAGCCGTATTCTCAATGTAATAGTTATATATTTCACAAATCCTACGGGCGTCTTCTAATTTTACTTTTCTAATTTTCATATCACTTTATTTATCTGAACATACCAAATGAATGTAGTTCGCCAAACAACGAACGTCTGTCGAAAAAAATATATGCTGATTAACAGCATACATCTTTTACATATACATTAAAAAGGTCTGCAAATAACTTTCGGGCTATTTCCCAGTTCTCCTTATTGATACAATACCTCACTTTCGGGGTTTCGATTTCTCCCTGAATTAAGCCCGCATCTTTGAGTTCTTTTAAGTGCTGTGATACGGTCGCTTTAGCTATCGGAAGTTCATCGTGAATATCCCCAAAGAAACAACTTTCTTGCGATGCCAAAAACAGTAGTATCGCAATCCGGGTAGGATGTCCCATTGCTTTTGCAAAGCGGGCAATTAATTCCTGTTCTTCAATGTCATTCTTAATCTTCACAATTCTATCTCCTTTATTTGTTGTTCGCAAAACTACGAACAATATTTCAAACAAACAAATTTTTCTGCATTTTTTAGTGCAAGGTGCAAGTATCTATATAGATAAGCTTGCACCTTGCACTAACGCTAAAGTATTGAGGACTAAATAATTTGCAAATATGAAATTTATATGTATCTTTGAACCCACGATATATGCAGAAGAGCATAGGTCAAAGGTGGACAAATAAGGCTATTTAATTTGTGCCTATTTCGTTACCGATTATAAGTTTGGAAAAACAAAAGCATTGACTTTTAAGCATATAAGGGGGAAGGTTCACCGACCTCTCTCTCCGCTGAACTAACCGGACAAAACCGGACAAAGAACAGCCAAGTCCCACAAATTCAACGATTTGTGGGACTTTTTTTATCCCCTTATGTCTGCCCTACCGGACATCATTTAGCCCTTAAAAGACAAAGTTAGTAACCTAACTCGTACCCCCGACAACTGAAAGTCCAAAAGGGGTACACTTAGTCCGAAATTGGCGAACTTCTGTCGCTATTTGGCGAGTCTGTATAAGCTTCACTTTGAGCTAATTAACGTAGTTTTGTAACCTAAAAAAGTGAGTTTATGAAGAGTACATTTACAAACCGCAAAACCATTTGTGATGCGTAAATAAAACGATTTGTTTAGGTTTAACATCTGATAAGACAAAACGAAATGTGTTTTTATTTCACACGACCCACTTGTAATGGAGAATAAAAAATAATGGTTTATCAACTCCGTATTCTTACTTGCCTAATAGGTACGTACAGGCTGTTTTTATACAGTATCCCATCATCCATGATGTGTGAATCGCTGCCCGCTATGGCGCAGTATATGCTTTCCCAAGCTTCCAATAAAAAACGATGCCCCTGCTGATTGAATACAACCTCTTTGTTTCCGTTGCTCGCATTGACAATAAGTACAGAATTATCAATGTATCCATCGCATACGACTACTTTATACGTCGCATCTCCCCTAAGCCGAAACAAGTTAATGTGTTGCCCGTGATCTCCATAAAAATGCCAATTTCTGTTTATCTTCCCGGTATATATTGGGACTGTCATATGAGCATAATATTCAAGCCGACCGGGAGTATTCGGCCATATCTCTATTGCGGAGTGCACCGCCCTTCCGAATTCCCCCCTGCACCATATATCTGAAGCGTAGAACCGGGGTAACCGACCATCTTTGGTTCCCTGATGGAATAAGTCTCCATCCGATACCCACATCTTGCCGTCACTTCCGAATTCGAGAGCTGCTAATGTCTCGCCTGCTTTATTGACACACTTAAGCTTTTTGAATGAACCGGAAACGCCCGTTAAGTCTCCGGTATAATCCGCATTACCACCGTTGAACTTAAACTTGCCTCCGCAGAGATGCCCGTCTCCGTTCTCATTAATCAAAGCGTTGAACCCGCCCGGAGCATCAGGGTTCGGACCAGCTTTGAGAACGTTTGCTTCGATGATGGTAGCTTTCAGCGTGTCGATAAATGCCTTGTCGGAGATAAGGGTCTTGATTATAGCCTGATGTATCGCTACCTTAGTCAATGTCGAGATAGGACGCCAATACTCCTTGTTCGTCACCTCTATACCCTCTGGCACATCCTTAATCGCTTGGTAGTACTGGAAGTTATCCTGCTCATCCTTGACGAACACCGTAGCGCCGAACATGGAGTTACCCACATACGATTGCGTCTTGTCATGCGGAACGGGAATAGACGTCATTGGCGTAGGCTTCACATCCTCCGTATCTGATATTGTTATTGCTTTCGTCTGTATCATTGTATCCACTGCTTAATGTTCGTATCATCGTACTTGAACTCTACATTATCATCCACGCCGTCTGCATACTCGGTTCCCACGTTCAGCGTGTCGGTATTGCTTGCCAATACCTGACCGTTCACCAGCCACTTAAACGCTCCGCCATTGTTCATCGCTACCGCCGTGATGTCTTTCAGGCCGTAGGTGATTCTGGCTTTGAGCTGAACATAGTCCTTGCCTCCTATCCTTACTCCGTTCACGACAGAGCGCACAGGGCGGGGCATGTCGAGTATCTGCCCTGATTCGTCCGCCTGTTCCCAGCTCGTATGGAACCTGCCACGAACGGTTATCTCGACATCTAATGAGGATTCGCCAGCTTCTCCCGTTTCGCCTTTCAAGTCTTCCACATGCGGGATGTATGCGGTGGGGATTTCGGGCTCGCCCTCGAGGACTTGCTCTATCTTTATGTCCTCAATCTTAGCGTTTAGCCATCCCGAACTGGTCGCGTAATCTGTGCACCACGCATGAATAAAGTATACTTCGCTCATTAATTCAGCCTTAGTCACTTTAATCGGAAGAGTTACATAGATATCTTGAGGTTTCATCTCATACATCACTCGAACGGTTCGAAACGGTGTTGCTTTATCTTTTTTCCATAAAATAAAATTAGCGTATCTATGAAAGGTCACTCCATTCTGTTCAGCCTGTGTTATGCTTATCTTGAAGCTCATAATCAATCCGGCTAACTTGTCATCGAATTGCCCGAAGCGAAAAACCTCTATCTTACCTGTATTACCCGAATACTTGTTTGTTTTTCCCGGCAGTTCATTAATGTTCCATGTAAAGTTGGCAGGTAACATAGAGCGCCTAAGGATATTCGGTCTCACCGCTACTCCGTCCACCTTAATGCCCGTATCCTTATAGCCCCTCTTTTCCCCTTGTACCTGTGCGGTCGGGTTCTCTGCGTCATACTCCCACCACGTTTTCGTACGTTGTGAGATGTAAGGCGAGTTTCCGTTATCACCTTTCGAGGAAAGTCCGCTGTCGACGAGCGTCTTTTGTTCATCGCTCCACAGCTTCCAGTTCTTCGTAACAGGATCGATCTCCGGCATCTTGATTGCTTTTATTGCGTTCAAACGGGATTCGATATCTTCGGGGGCTTCCGTCCAGTCCAGAGATGTTTTGTTGCCACGAACAAGCTTTATCCAAGAAATAGACGATTCGCCGGTGCCGGAATTCGGAGCCGCGTACACGCTAAGCTTAGTGTTATTCCCAACATCTGCACCAGATTTTGTCTTCCATTTGAAAGAAACACATGCGATTCCGCCGACAAGTTTATCTTTTATAACCTTGGCAAGCTCAAAGATCCCACCTGAATTATATAATAAGAAGCTCTGCTTTCCTTCGCTTAGATTCCCGGCTATGACGACAGTAGCCGTCTCGCCAGCTTCGAGATTCCTTCCCGCCTCTGATATATCATACTCTTTCAGCAAGTAATTCGAATTGCTGACAGGAACATTAGACTTTAACAGCAGATTGCGCTCGCCCAGCAGAATGTCATCCGCAGCGGCTTGCTTAATCTTCTTGTCAATCGCTTGTCTGCACTTATCTATGCAGTCCGTCAACGATTTGACGTCAGCCACATATATCTGATACTTCGCATTGTAATCCGCCCTTTCCTGCTCGGTTATCTTGTTGTCCGCGATAGCGGTTGCTATTGACTCTTGCAGCTTGTCGATGCTGCCCGTACTTGCTGCGAGAAGCTTCTTCGACTTCGTAGTCAACTCCGACTTCAAGTCAGCTGGCAAGAACTCGTTGTCGAGGATGTAGTTGACGTTACTTTGCAATTGTGCCTGCTCGATGTCGAGCTTCTTAGACAATTCGCTCAAGTCCCGGCGCTCGGCTTCGGTGATGATGCTATCACGGAAAGCATCCGCTACTCCGTTCTCTACACCGTTCATCGCATCTGTCAAGTCCTTGATGCTGTTTTTCGCAGTATCGAACTGCTGTGAAAGCTTCTGAAACTCTTTCTTCAACGCCTCGAAGTCCGCAGCATTCACATACGGATTTATCCAGTCGACGTCTGCAAACGCCGTGTTGTCACGGATAGCCCACAGCCGGGTATTCTCGTCTTTCAGCCAGATATCCCCTTTCTTGTAGCCGTTAATCGGCTTCTCTGTATGGATAGTCAGCTTCTCCCTGCCCATCTTAGCAATGTCCGCAAGGGCTTTCGTCAGAGCTGTGTTCTGAATTGCCTCCCATTGATACGATGCAGGGTCGGAAGCCGATGCGCCGGGACGCAATACGAAGAGATACGATACCGTTGTATCCAAGTCGGTATAGGTGTCTCCCACATGCGTACCGTATACGTCTGCAATCATATTAGGCTGTGTGATGGGCTGTCCCTCTGCGTCATACAGCCAAGTGTTCGTAGGGCTTCCCTGCATGGTAGGCGCGCCCTTGCCCTGATAGGCGTATACCGCCTTATCTACTTGCTTCTGCAAGCCCTGAATGAGCTTCAACAGAGCGTCCGTGCTCTCCGATGTGGCGAACTCCTGCTCAATCTTGGTTCCGTCGGGGTTCGTGATGATTATCTTTCCCGCTTCTACGGTAATCACCGGAGAGGGTGCGTAGTTACTCCAAAGGGCTACCGTGTTGAGTGTGTATTTAGGCTTAAAGACGGACATTTTCTTGGCTGCCGATGCCACAGGGTCGAGGATGTTCGAACGCCCGTATATCGCTATCCAGCAGAACCGTTTCTCTTCCGTAGTGGATACGGGGTTTTCATCCCAGCCCGCCTGTCTTAAGCTGTTGTTCAGTTCGTCTATCGTTCCCCAGCCCGCTTGCTTTGTCGGGGCTTGCGGAGCTACACTGTTAGTTGTCAATATGAAGTACTTCACAGCATTAGCGTCGTCCTCCGGGACAATGCGTACACCTGAATCTACCCATACCTGTTGTGTGTTATCGAATACCGCCAAGTTGCCATTCGGAAGCAGGCGGGGTGGTTGACCGTCCATGCGGTCGGGAATCGTTGTGATTGTCGATTTTGTTGCCATACTATTTTAGTTTTTTATACTCGTTTTCTAATATTTCTTCATCGAACACCGATACAAGGTTACACGCCCACATCACATCACCGGGAGTAAGGCGGTATACGTCCTTTCCTTTGTTCGCCTCGTACCAGTCCTCATCCGATAGGTTGTTATCATCATGTCCCAGCGGGTTAATGCGCTTGAACTCATAGAGCCTTAGCGCGCTTCTTTTCATTACATCCGTCACGTCCTGACCGTTACGGACGAATTTCGCCCGCAGGTCTACCGCTCCGTCTCCGAGTTCGGCGAGCTTTTGATTGCTATTAACGTCTACTGGTGCGCCCTCAATGACGTTCACAGCGTATATGTCCCACACAGGGGGGATGATTTTCTCCACCTCTTGCGGCAGGTCTGTAAGGTTGCTTGCGCCCGTAGAGCCGTCACCGATATTCACAATGCCACGTATCTTAACTCCACCTTCCGGTGTGTATTCCATGTACGTGCTCTTATCCCTCGCACCTGCGTAGAAATCACCGTATATCATCTGATACGGCTTGCCAGTCACCTTGTCGTAGCCAAGCTCTATGATCTCTTTGTGAAGCAGGGAATAGCTGTTGATGCCTGCGTAAAATGTGATGGACGGTGCTTTCTCGCTGACGGAAGAGAGCACAATAGCACCCTGACGGGCGATGTCCGTCTCGTGCCCCAGCCCTACGATGTCGTCCCCCGCTGCGGGTGCGTCGCTGTCTTGGTCGCAATCCGTCTTGCTAAGGTCTATGTAGTCCCTGCCCACCGCTACCACCTTGCGCCAGTAGTAGCGGTTTGTAGCCCCGATTGATGCCCCCTCGTTGATGTTGTCCTCCTTGCTTATTGCCAGCGTTCCGGGCGTGAACTCGTTGTGTATCTCTATCCCGTCCTGACGGGCAAGGAAGAAACAGCGGTAGTATTCATCATGCTCTTCCACGCGTATGCACTTCATGCCTGCGGGTGATAGTATCTGCTCGCCCCCTACATGTGTCTTCTTTCTTATCTCCAGCGTTTCGAAGTACGCTTTTACCTTTACATAGAGCCTGTCCACTACCGCCTGTGTTGTGCCATCCGGTAAGACCTCTACTCCGCTGCCGTTCTCTCCGATGTGGATGCCTTTCAGAGCTTCGATGAAGTCTTTTGAGGTGATTTTGCCTTCCGAAGTCAAGCCTTTCAAGAAGGTGATCAAGCCGGCAGCCGTGTCGTCACTTAGTCGGGATAATGAGCGATGAGCCAACTCTTTGAGAATTCTTAAAGCGGAAAAGACCCGATAGTCATTTGGTTCCCGTTCGTCCCAGCTTTTTAATATATCAATTGCTGTTTCCTTCTGCTGTCGCTCAAGCACATATTTCAGTTGCGACAGGCTCGAATCCACCTGCCTCTTCCAGCCCTTGCCTACGCTGTCGGCACACTCTATCGTGGCCATATTGAGGTTATCCAGCTTACGCACAACCTTAGTCATGCGGCTATGGCGATAACCGCTTGTAAAATACTCGTCACTCAGCAGGCGCACACTCTGACCGATGGCCAACGGTACACCATTCTCTTCTATATAGATGTAGTCCGTGTCGCCACCATACTTGCTTGCGTCCTCGCTGTGCTTTTCCAGGTAGTCGTTCACGGCCGCCAGATAGTCCTGCTCGGCCTGCCTCTCGTAGTCCTCGGGCATCTGGATATTCCAAGGGATATACTTGTCACCGACACGGGGTATTAAGTTACCGCCAGGGAGTTGTCGGGTTTCATCCGGAAAGATAGTGATGATTTCCCACTCTTTTGTCGCACTATTCCAATTGACTTCAAAGTAGTAAGTACCATTCTCGTCCGACCCGTGGCCGTTCAGGTCGCCCGACTGGAAAGACACCCTTTTCTTCAGGGCAGGGAGCTCATAGATGTTCGGGTCGAAAGCCATTCCGGAATCCTTGAAGTAGTAAATGGTGAACGGCTTGCCGTTATTGTCTTTTCTCTGGACGGAGCGTACGGCGGTCACGGTTCCGGTATAATGCGGAAAGATATCCGCGAATGCTGCCTCTTCGACATGCTCGTACAGTCCGTATTGCGTATTGCGGTCAATGTATTTTTCCCTCCCTGGTAACTGAAGCCGGGAGAAGCCATAGCGGGTACGGTCAATGTTCCGGGTGCTACCGAGCGGTATCAAGCGTGTAAAAAACTTCACGTTGTCGCTGTTCTCAGTTTGCGTCAACGAGGTAAGCCCCTTTAGGTAGCCGAGCGGTATCCGCTGTCCATGTTCGCAGCGACTCAGATTGATGACGTAACCGTCCACCCACCATTCCGTATCAAAGGCATCCGCCATTTTGCCAAGAGCTTCCCAACAGGATGTGTTATTGTAATCGATGGTCTTGCGGGAAGTAATAATTACGTCTCCGACAGACCACTGCGGCCCCCCGGAGATGCGGTTCATATTGTCTGTCCATTTCTGCAAGTGCTCTCTCGGTGTGCCGTCCAAGCTGAATTGCAGGTTATATTCGCCGTCGGTCAGATACAGGTACTTCACTTGCTCGGCATCGTGGATAGGTGCATACAACTTTACCGAATAGCTATAAGTCTGCCGGTTCTTCTGCTTGGGCTTATATTCCTTTTTGACAGAAAACTTAACACCTTCCAGCATTGCATAGTCATTCACCGCTAACGGCACGTAGGCGGTATGGGTGAAGGATACGGATAAGGCATTCTCGGCCATCAGTTCCTGATTCCAAGTAGAAGAAGAGGATGTAGAGGCAATCAGCTTCAACTCCCCGGATTGGTTGTATATTTTAAGCTCCATAAAAAACTATTTAAAGGCTATTTAAAGTTGCGGATTCGGCTCCCGGAACTTGAGTTTCATGCGGCATACGACCTCTCCGTCCTCCGTACCGGTCAACGGCTCGTATGCCGTACACTCTTGATAGTAGACTCTATAAGTACGCCCGGTCAGAGAGGTTTCCAGCGTCAGCCAACCGCTGCTCAGCAATTGCATCACGGCCGTGAAGTTTGCCGAAAACCGTTCGGGGGTGTCGGCCACGATTGCCGCATACAGTTGGAAGTCACGGGGCTCCCGTTTAGGTCCCGGGAGTGTATCGGGAAGTTTTTCCCCGTTTTCCTCCCGGAAGGATACGGCTGTGTAAGGTTTCATCTTGGACGGCTTCAACAATTCCGAGAGATTAAAGTAATCTCCCTGATTCTTCTCCGTCAGATACATGCCATACTCCGTATACATGTCTTTCCCGTTTATCTTCCATTCTCCTTCCATACCTATGCCATTTTTATACCGTTTCTTTCGATCTTATCAAAATACTCTACGACATCCTCCAGCAACTTGCAGTACGCCGTGTTGGCGGCAATCGTACCGAGTACTTCCAATGCTCGCCCCATAGCGGCGTCAAAGTCATTCATCTTCCTATCAATGGATGAGAGATGATCCTGAGCGGAGGTAAACAAGCCCTCCAATTTCGTACCCTGCTCCTGTGATATGGCCGTGTATGTTCCCGCACGCGCCTGCTGCTGAGTTGCATCGCTCGGACGATTGAATCCGTTCCGCTCCGCATTCCTCCAGAACTCTTCTTGAAACTTATTGGCGGCATCTATTTGGCTGCCCAAGCCGCGGAAAAAACCGCCTATCAGGTCGGTAGTCCGTCGGGCTATCTCTTTTTCCGACAAGCCTTCCGTCGTGTATATCTTCTTGATGTTCTCCTGCAGTCGGTCAAATTTATCCTTCAGGAACAAGGAATACACCATCTGCTTGGCTAAGTCGGCCAGAACATCCGTCACCCCTTTTTTGAATTCCTGTGCAGCATCCAGCCCATTGTTGAATGCGTTGACGATGCTATTCGTCAGACTATCACCCAAGGGCCCGAATGTTTGCCGCAGAGATTCTTCCAATTCCTTATAAGCCTTATCCGTTTGTTCTTGAAGGTCTATCAGTGTTTCCAGCAACTTCTTGCTCTCGTCCTTTAACTGGCGGGTGGACAGTATGGCTTTTGCCATGTTAACGTTCAGCTTGCCATCCTTGCCTATCAATTCCTTGTATTCCGGCATGTCCAGCACAGAGGTGTAGATATCCCTTCCTCTTCCCCACCCCAAGAGCCCGGTCTTCTTATGTCCGGTCTTCACCTCAATCTTGGAGAGTGCACCTATTCCATCCTTGTAAGCTTTCAGTTCCTTTGCATAGGAGAAGGGGGCAACGACCAACCTATTTATGGACACGGCCGGAGCGTCTCCCTTCAGCTCACGCTTCAGCTCCACAACGGATTTCTTATAGGTATCTATCGCATTCAGCGCGCGTCCTATATTGTCGGTTCCAAAGATGTTCGTACCCGACTTATAAGCCAACTGTTCCTCAAGCAGCAACATCCGGTATTCGTGCAGGTAGGCTTTCTGTTCCTCCACAATTTTCTTTAAGGCTTCCTTGTGTCGTTTGTTTGCCTGCAGGCCTCCGGCGATAAAGTTCACCAGTTCCCCTGCAGCTGCCAGCGCACCGCCTACAATACCTCCCTGAGCAAAGCCCGATGCGATATTACCGGCAGCCTCAAGCGCCTTGTCCATGTCTTCGTCTAATCCGCCGAAAACACTCTTCAGCATACCGATACCTTCCGCCCCCAATCGGCCGCCTTTCTGTATGGATTCAAACAACGATACTGTCTTCTCTTTAGCCTTATCGCTATCCTTATATATCTTTTGGAAGTGCCCCTGTACAGCCTTGAAAGTCTTCTCATTAAACAGCCCTGCGAGTGAACGACGGGCGTTCTGTTTCTCAAGCCCTTTCGTCATATTCTCTAACTGCGCGGCTTCTTGTTTATTGCGCTCACCTCCCAATGTTTTCAAGATTTTGATACGTTCCCGGGCATAGCGGATAATGATATTGTTGCGCTGTACCTCTGCCAGTTCGTCCAGCGCAAGGCCCTGCATAACGATGGCCTGCCGTTGCAGCTCTACCTGCTCGGCATTGTCCAGTATCTCTAATTTGGCGATATTCTTCTCCGTGTCTTTCTCTTTTTCACGGGAAGTGTTCAGCGCGTCAATCAATGCTTGGTTGCCTTCAGCCTTCTTTATCTGCTCATCGTAATGACGGTCGATGTCTGCCAATCGATTCTCTAAGGCGGAGCGGAAGACGGCGTTGGCTTCGTCCCACAGTTCCTTTTCCTGTCGGGTGTATTTTTTCTCTATCTCTGAAAATTCCTTGATATAAATATTAGTAGCTCCTTCGCGTTGCGCTTTAGCCTGTTCGGTAACGGTATCTGCTTGTTCTTTAGTGACAGGGATACCGTTCTTTTTCGCTTTCACCAAAGCGGCTATGCGTTCCCGCTCCTCCGCATCAATACGGGTTAGTTCGTCGTCTAAACGCTTGCGCGCCTCGGCTTTCTCTTTCTGCGCACCGTCGCGCATCAGTTCGATACGCATGGCCTCTATCTTCCGGCGGGCTTTCACCTCGGCATCGGAGATGGCATCGATTGTCTGGTCTGCCGTATCTTTCTTTTTCTTCCTTTCGGTTCTTTCCTCGTAATCTGCCACAATAGCATCCTGCATCGTTTTATTATAATTATCCCATGCAGATAGTGAGTTTTCTCTTGCCTTCTCCAGCTGCTCTTTTGTCGCCTTACCCTGCGAATGTTGTTCTAATACTTTATCGTAATTGGCATCGGCTAAGGCCAATGCTGTTTTCGCAACTTCCTTACGCAGCTCTATTAGCTCTTTTTTCGACTTACCGGCAGCTTCAGCAATGCGTGTGTCAAAATCCACATCATTGGATATCTGCTGCATAGCTGATTGTGTATGTTCTATCTCCACAGTCAGAGAGTGTTGGGCCTTCTTTGTTCGCTCGGAATATCTATCCCAAAGTATAATCAAGCCACCGATAACGGCCGATAAGCCCAATGTAAGTGTAGCCATCAGAGCTTTGGCCGCCACATTGGATATACCAAGGGATACGGCAAGGCGGGTGTTCGCCGCGGTCAGCAGATTCTTTCCTTTGGCCAGCAGCGTGTGCGTAAAAAAACTATCCTTATTTAACGTATTAGCCACTTGTTGTATGCCTATAGTGATAGCCATCACTGCTTGCAGTTTCGTCTGTATCTGACTCAGCTTTTCTTGTTCAGCCCCAAACAGGGAAGCCACGCCCACTCCTGCTGTCATGGCACCGGTCAAACCGGAAATGGCGTCCATCGTTCCCTTGATGTTCTTGTTATCATCCGAGTGGATACGAGCCTGTGTGTTGATATCGCCGTAGCGGTCTTGCAGCTCGCCCAATTTCTGCATGGCGGCTGCATATTCCTTCGTACCCTCCGTCATGCCTGCCATCAACTGCTTCTGCTTGGCTATCTGCGTGCGTAGCGTCTCCTCCTTGTTCGCCGTGGCCGCAAACTGCTTCTCCAATTCAGCTAATGCCCCTTTTTCTTCCAGCAGCACTTTCTTGGCAGCCCCAAGTTCGGCAGTCAGTTCCGTCTTCTTCGCGCCGGGCATCGCTTTTTTCAACTGCGTCTCCAACGATTTGATGTCGGATTCCACCTGCTTTACTGCGGCGGATTGCTCCTTCATCCGAGCCTTGAAATCGGCCGTCGCCTGCTCTACGGTGGAAGCGGTTTGTTTTGCCCCTCTTTGGACGGACTGCCATGCCTCACGTGTCTTGTCACGCATCAATATGTCGAACTCTACAGACTTCATCGGTTATTCATTGTTTCTTTTCATTTGTGCCCGAAACTGTGCGGCGGTATCGCTCGCACACCTGGCGTCTCGGCCGGGTACTCCGACCCTCTTTTTATTTCTGCCGCTCTTCACCCACCGTGGAGCGTCTGACAGCATCAGCAGCAAAGTGGGATAAGGCAGTTTCCATAAGATGTAATGCACGCTCCATCCTGTGGCGGCGGCAATCTGCCAGATAAATCCAAACGGGCTATGGCTGCCCTCCATGTGACCGCTTAACTCCCGTTTGCCTCGTGGCTCAGCCTCGGCTTCATCAGATTCACCGTCTCCACCGAACTGATAGTAATTTGAAAAGGGCGTGTGTCGATGCTCTCAATCAGCAGCAGCATCACGTCACCCAGCACAGAAGGATGCACCCGCCACAACAACCACCACGCCACCAATCCGCTGAAGAGGCGGTGAGAGACGAAGCCCCGGCAAAGGGCACAGGCCACGATGCGGGCCATGTCGTGCCCGTGTGCGGCTATCAGCTTCGCCCAATCGTCCGTGTCGTACTCCTTCATTTCGGCGACCGTCACCCCTATGCGGTTGTAATAGCGTGTCATGGCTATCAGCGTGCCCGCATAGGGGCGGCGCAGCGTCACCTTGCCCGGTTTCTTTTTCCGCCCCAGCCACCGGAGTGGGCGTACCGGAATCCGTACGCCCAAATCCAGCAGCAACTCGCAGGAACGCAGTTCTTCTCCACTCATATCTTACTTCTCCTGCGTCAGATTGACGGTCACCTTCTTGGATGAATCAGACACCAGTGTCAGTATCAATGTGCCCGTCTTGGGACTTGACGTCCCGTTATTGGCAGCCGTGATGACTAAGCAGTTGCCATCCTGCGCCACGGTGAAGTCGGTGTGCGAGCCCGACAATGTGAGAGGGCCTGAAGCCGATACGCGAAGCACCTTCGTGCCTCCCGCCTTGGGAAAATTCACCGTTTCCGCATCCACCATCACTCCCGGTGTGGTAGGCTCGATGGAGTAAGGAGATGAACCGTCGGCCGGGGAAAGCATCTCGGCTTCGCAGTCCATATACAGATTCCCCGAATTGCCCAGTTTGCCACGGATAAATCCGCTCAAAGCCACCTTCTTGACACGGATGGTCTGTCCCGTACCCGTCTTGATGACAAGAACACCTTCTTTTGTTTCCATCTTCTCCGGCGCGTCCCATTTCTCGCCCGTCACCTTGCCACCCGCGATATCGGCCATGTGTTGTGCTACGAGCTGAATCATCTGAAACGTCAGTGTCGTGGTTCCGGGATTCGATACTACTTTCTTCACCGGGCCGGTGCGCACCTGTGCGGCAAAAAGTTTGTTGTAAGTAGGCTTGTCGCCCCCGAATTCAATACCTTCCTCGGAGATGTTTCCAAGCACCTTGCCGCCGAAGCTCACTTCGTCCAGCAGCATCATGTATCCGTCATTGATTCCATTTTCCATAATTCTTTTATTTTTCTTTTAACAAATCTTTAAACGCCGTTTAATCAACGTTAGAGCAAGGAAAAAAACGGCTATCCTCCCTGTCCATATCTGGAACCACTGCCACCCGGTAGGTTCTCTTATCACCTTTGGCGGCAGTTCTTTATCCTGCTTCGCGGTCTCGTTGCGGATGCGGGTCAACTCCTCGTTCAGTATCATCACTTCCCGGGCAAGGCTGTCGCAGGTGGCTGTCACTTCCAGACTGTCCTCCGATATACGTGTCACGTTCACCGTAGCCCGCCCGCAGCGCTTACTGAATCCCGTCCCCACCGGTATCGCTTTCAGCAAGTCCGTCGGAAAAGTCGTCTTCGCCATACTCGGCGGTACCGGTTCTTGCAGGCGCACGAATCGTTTTGCGCTTTGCAGACTGTCTGCGCTGCGTTCGTTCCGTGCCAATCGCCCCGGACTTCTGCAGCTCGTTGCGAATAGGGCAATCAGCATAATACTTGCAAGTGGAAGCCCTCTGAATGGTGCTGTTAAGCTCACGCACCGCCTTGTATAGTTTAATATTCTCATTCTGCAGATCGATTATAGTGTCCGACAAATTGTCATACATCTCTTTGTAAGTGTCGTTGCGCTCTTTGGCAGCGAGCACTTTCCGATTCTCCCTGTGTCTGAGCCATACCCACAACGAACCGATAAAGCCGCTGGGCAAGAGCCACTGGAGAATCTGCGTTATCAGTTCCGTTGTCATGGCTAACCGTTAATCACTAAATCCCATCCCGCCTCTACGTCCGCCATCACTGCCGGCACGCCGTTCTCAACCCTACTCATCGCCGCTGCCAGACTGCACATCGTTCGGCGGTTGTCCACATCGATGCGACGGTCGGCATCCAGCCCGGTGAGCTTGCACACGGTGGATATATAGCCTTTCGTGTCGTTCTCCGAGGGCGGTGCCCACCGGCTGATGATGGTACGTACCGTGTGGCATCCATACACCAATGAGTAGTTCCGAAGCAGCTTCAGGGCCGCCCGATAGCCGTAGGCCGGAGAACGGAACTGGCAGAAGGCTTTGTCCTGCGAGGGGCGAACCTCCCCCTGCCACGGCGTGCGTGACAGGCGGATGTTCAGGGGATTATTATTCTTCAATCCTCGACTCATTGCTACTTACCGTTGGCTTGGAACAATTCGATGACTGCTTTCTTGGACGCGCTACCACCGAGTGTCAGCGTCAGCGTACCCGTCTTGTCTGCTTCCGTGCCGTTGGCCTCCGTCGTTACGCGGACACCGAACTCGGTCTTCTCAGCCTTAAACCCGGAAGGAGCCTCGCCGATGGTATAATCACCTGTTGCAGTCACAACCCCTATCTGTGTGCCGCCTTCGGCAGGGAATACCAGTTCCTGCGGCTCTACCGTAATGGATGGCTCGGCTGCCGCACCGCGCTTGTCCAGCACCACGCACTCCTCGCCGAATGCCACGTTGGTGTCGGCCTTCATCAACATCTTGAAAAAGTAACGCTCGCCGGCGTTGGTCAGCTTGTCGATCTGGATCACGTCCATGTCATCTTGCAAGTTCACTGCGCCCCAAAGGTTGGTATCGTAGTCCTGTCCGCAGATGGTGGCCACGATCAGATCACTCGGCCAGTTGGCCAACGGCTCGATGCGGATGCCTTTGAAGCGCTCCACGTTCATGTCCGTATAGTTGGCTCCCTTGTTGGGCTGTGCCGTCAGCTCATCGTCGTACCTGTCGAAGTCCGCAACGGACATTAGGATACGCAATCCGGGGTTGCTGCGCATGGTCACGGGGATCTTATCCTTCAAGTCCTTCAGGCGGCCGATCATGGTCGACTGGGAAGAGGTGACGGTGATGCGCTCATTGTTGCTCATGATCCGGGTAACAATACCGTTAAACAGTTTGTCATCTCCCGTTTCGGCGTACACGCCGTTGATGAAGTGCCCGCCCAACTCGAACTTGACGCACTTGGCCAGTTCGTTCAACAGGGCGTTCTGCGCCTCGGCGGGAAGCTCGGCGAACACGAGGTTGCCCTTGGGCTGCCACTTGCGCCAGATTTTCTCGAAGCTCCGGGGGTTGAACGTGGTGAAAGCCATGAAGTCCTTTGGTTCCAGCGTCACTTCACTGTAATCGAAGTTACCCTTGCCGTCCTCGTCGGTGGGCATCTCCTTGCGTTTCTGAAGCATCTTGCCACCCTTCAGGCGGGGAATGCTGAACTTGTCGTTCACACCCGGCTCGATGTGAATAAGACCTTTTTCTACCAGTTCGTTACCGGTGGCGGCCAGTGTCAGGAGCTTCTCCAGTACCTCGCCGCTGTAATTGGTGTTTTTGATAATTATTGCCATAACTCTTTATTTGTTTTTGTTTCGGTTCCTGATTTCTTCCATCCGGGCATCCCATGCGCTCCGGCCGCTTCCCTGAGGAGGTGTCTGCAAGCTGTTCTCCACGAATTTCTTCGGCTTCAACGCTTTCAATGCGGCTTCGCCGTTCACGCGGTCAGCCTTCAGCAAGGCCTTGTAGGTGGCGCGCATTGCTGAGGTAAGGCGCCCGTCTTCCTCGGCATCGTCCAGCATCTGTTCCATTTCCGCCTCCCGGGCTTCCGCTTCCTTGCGGGCATACTCTTCGTTCTCGGTTTTCAGCCGGTCACGCTCCTCGGTCAGCGAGGATACTTTCTCGGCTTCCTGCTCCAGATGCTCGATGTGCCGGAGCGCATCTTCGTCGGTCGCGCAATCCTTGAACGACGGACGTTTTCTCAATTCTTCCAAATTCATATCTGTGTGGTTTTGTGGCTTGTTCAGCCGGTTATTGAATATCCTGTAGATTTGCTCGGGCGTGCTGTCGGCAGGCACGGGGTCGGCATCGTAGATTTCGTCTATAAGTCCCAGCGTCAATGCCTCCTCGGCTGTGAACCAATGGTCCGTGCCGTCGAACCACTCCGACCGTATGGTTTCCCTTTCCTTGCCGCAACGCCCGGCGTAGATGTCGCACAGCGTCTCCTCGAGACTCTCGAGCATCGACATGACCGATGCCATTTCGCGGGCGTTGCCATACGAGCCGCCCGAAGGGGCATGTATCATCAGCCGGGCATAACGGCTCATCTTGACCGGTTTTCCGCATGCGGCAATCACGCTTCCCATGGAGGCGGCTACACCGTCAATATAAATGGTGATGTCCGCCGCGCTCTGCCGGAACGCATTGAAAATAGCAAGACCGGTGAACACGTCACCGCCCACGCTGTTGATGCGCACGTCTATCTTTCGGCCGCCGGACTCGGCCTCAATCAGTTCGCGGGCTATGTCACCGCTGTTCACCCGGTCATATTCGCCTATCTCTCCGTACAGCAGAATGCAGGCGGATTCCTTGCCCGGTATCATGTTGAAATATCTGCCCATGTCTCTTTCGTTTTTTGGGCAAAATTAGGGTATGTCACGTAGCGTGTCAAGACGTATATTACATGATAAAACTTTATAAATCAATCATGTATGATTGTACTTCCATGCTGCGTTAAGGGTGTTGACTTTCATCCGATATAACACCAATTTTGCATGAAAAAAGAGACGTTATGGCAGAATTGACGACACAGCAGAAAAAAGAATACGCGGGGATGCTCTACCTGAAAGAGAACCTGACAATGCAAGAGATTGCCGAGAAGGTGAACGTGACCCGGCAGACCGTTTCCCGGTGGATTAAAGCCGAGAAATGGGAGGAGCGGAAAGTGGGCATCACCCTGACCCGTGAGGAGCAGATTGCAAACTTGCACCGGCAGGTGGCGGAGATAAACAAGGTGATCGGAGAAAGGGAAGCCGGCAAGCGGTTTGCCAGCCCGGCCGAAGCCGATACGCTCGGCAAGTTGGCGGCCGCCATCAAGAAGTTGGAGAACGACGTAGGGCTGTCCGACATCATCAGCGTGGGCATGCGCTTCATCGACTGGCTGCGACCCGTAGACCTCGAACGAGCTAAGGAGTTCACCGCATTGTGGGATGCTTTTATAAAGGACAGCCTATGAAAGCGATAGACAAAGAACATCTGGCCAAGTGGGAGGTGTTCCGGGAGGACATCTTCCGCGACACGCCCGTGGAGGTTAGCCTGAGCCGGGGCGAGATGGAGAAGCACAAGGCGTACCTGGAGAAGCACCCTTTGGAATGGATCAAGTTCTTCTTCCCGAAGGCGGCGAAGTGTGAGTTCGCCGATTTCCAGAAGAAAGCGATTGCACGCTGCACAGAGAATGACGAGTGGTACGAGGTGCTTTCGTGGGCGCGGAGCCTCGCCAAGAGTACCATCGTGATGTTCGTCGTGCTCTATCTCGTCTTTACCGGCCGGAAGCTCAACATCATCATGGCGAGCGCCACGCAGGATGCCGCCATCCGCCTGCTGAAACCCTACAAGACACACCTGGAGAAAAACGGGCGGCTGCGCGCCTATTACGGCAACCAGGTGCAGGCAGGCTCGTGGAAAGACTCCGAGTTCGTCCTGAAGATGGGCGTGTCGTTCCTCGCCGTGGGAGCGGGAAACGCACCGCGCGGCGCGCGTAACGAGGAGGTGCGCCCGGATACGCTGCTGGTGGATGACTTCGACACCGATGAGGGATGCCGCAACCCGGACACCGTGGAAAAGAACTGGCGGTGGTGGGAAGATGCGCTCTACTTTACACGGGACCCGGCACGTCCCACACTTGTGGTGTTCTGCGGAAACATCATCGCCAAGGATTGCTGCATCACCCGCGCCGGGGCCGTGGCCGACCACTGGGACATCGTGAATATCCGGGACAAGGAGGGACGGTCTGTTTGGCCGCAGAAAAACTCGGAAGCGGATATAGACAGAGCCATAAGCAAGGTAACGACCGTGGCGGCGCAGAAAGAATACTTCAACAACCCCATCAGCGAGGGCGAAATATTTACCGACATAACCTACGGCAAAATACCCCCGCTGCGTAAGTTCCCTTTCCTCGTGATATACGGCGACCCCTCGCCGGGAGAGAACAAGAGCAAGGATTCCAGCATGAAGGCCTGCTGGCTCTGCGGGAAGCTGGGCGGAACGCTTTACGTCATCAAGGGATTCCTCGACCGGGGGCTGAACGCCGAGTTCATCGACTGGTACATCAGGCTGAACGCCTACGTGGATGGAAAGACCAACGTCTACTGCTACATGGAGAATAACAAGCTGCAAGACCCATTCTTCCGGCAGGTATTCTTGCCGTTAGTACGCAAGGCTCGGGAGGAGCGGGGCATAAGCCTGAACATCCTGCCGGACACCGAGAAGAAAACGGACAAGGCCACGCGTATAGAGGCCAATCTGGAGCCTCTGAACAGGGAGGGCGATCTGATATTCAACGAGCAGGAAGAGAAGAACCCGCACATGCAGCGGCTGGCCGACCAGTTCAAGCTCTTCACGCTGCGCCTGAAGTTCCCCGCCGACGGTCCTGACTGCATAGAAGGTGCCAACCGCATACTCGACAACAAGTTGCTGAAGTCGCAACCTGCCGCCGTCATTCCCCGTAAAGTGCTGCGGGGCAAGAACAAGTACAGAATGTAACATTAAACACACCATACCCATGAGTAGATTTATCGAATTGAAAGATTACGACGCCACGATGCACCGCGACATACTCGATGCGCTGACACGCGAGGACAAGGTCCTGCCTGAGGTTTGCGCCGACCGCGCCGTGGGCGAGATGCGGGGATACCTCTCCGCCCGATACGACTGTGACAGACTGTTCGCCGCCACCGGCACCGACCGCAACCCGGTTGTGCTGATGATAGCCCTCGACATTGCCGCCTACCACCTGTTCAGCATCCACAACCCGCAGAAGATGTCGCAGGTGCGCAAGGACCGTTACGACCGCGCGGTGGAATGGATGAAAGGCGTGCAGCGGGGTAACGTGCTCATCGACGGAGCGCCAAGCCTGCCCGAACCCGGGCGTAGCGGGAACTCGCCCTTTCAAATGAGAAGCAATCCCAAACGAAGGAACCACTTTTAAACCAATACAACATGAGAAAGAATACATACAGGAAGACTGGCCGGCGGATCACCGCAGGCGGCCTTCGTCCGCTGCCGGGGCAAAATACGTCCCGCACCATCGTACTGATGCAGCCCAAACGCTTCGGCATAGACATCGACACCGTCGTGTCGGCCATCAACGCAGCCGAGAACGTGGACTTCTGCCGACGGGCCAAACTCTACGACCTCTATGCCGACATTCTGATGGACGCACACCTGACGGCCGTCATCAACAAACGCAAGAGTGCCGTGCTATGCACGCCTGTGGAGTTCCACCGAGGCGGAGTACCCGACGAGGAGATATGCGAGATGCTACGCTCGCCCTGGTTCTACCGCTTCCGCAGCGATGCCATGGACGCCCTGTTCTGGGGATTTACACTCGTACAGTTCCACCGCAACGGACAGTGGCCGGACTATTTCCTCGTGCCCCGCAAGCACGCAGACCCCGTGCGTGAGGAGATATTCCGCCATCAGACGGACATCACCGGCGAACCCTGGACGGAGTATGACGACCTGCTGTTTATCGGGAGCCGCACCGAACTCGGGCTGCTGGCGCAGGCGGCCCCCTACGTGGTGTACAAACGCAACACGCTGGCCGACTGGGCGCAGTTCTCCGAGGTCTTCGGCATGCCCGTGCGCGAGTACCTCTACGACGCCAACGACCCCGAAGCCCGGGCGCAGATACTCAATGATGCCTATAACGAAGGCGGGGCGGGCGTATACGTGCATCCCAAGGACAGTGAGATGAAGTTCGTGGAAAGCAACGGGAAGACGGCCAGCGCCGACCTGTATGAACGCCTGACGGAGCGGTGCAACGCAGAAATATCCAAGCTCATACTGGGCAACACCCTGACCACCGAAGCATCGTCCACCGGAACGCAGGCCCTTGGAACGGTACACCGCAAGGTGGAGGACAGGCTGGCGCAAGCCGACCGCAAATACCTGCTTGACCTGCTGAACTACGAGATGACGGATATCTTCTCCGCCATGGGCATCGACACCTCGGGCGGGAAGTTCCTATTCAAGGAGCCGAAGGACATCGACCTGAACCAGCGCATGGAAATCGCCTCGAAAATGGATGCACTGGGGCTGCCGTTGGACGAGGAGCAGCTGTACGAGGAGACGGGATTCCGCAAGCCGGCTGACTACGAGCAGCGAAAACGTGAACACAGGGATGTTGTTCCTCCCGTACCCGTCGGGAAAGACAAAACGGAGAAGCCGGAAAAGCCGGAAGAGGAACCGGCGGACGACAAGGAAAAAGGAGTATTCAAGGCCTTGAAGCGTTTTTTCGGCCAAGCCCCCAGAGGCGAGGGGGCTTTAGGCTGGTAGTGGAGGACCTGTACTACAACGATTCCTGCCCTTCGTGCGCCGCTTTCAGGGGTGAGGCGGCACAAGGATTCACCTTCGATAAAGAAGTGCTTAAACAGGCTTTAAAGACCATTTATAAGCAGGACTTTTCTCCTACCGCGGACATCGAGGAGCATCTTTTCGATGAGACCTTCGCCACCTTCGGCCGTGCCATAGACGAGGGGTACGGCAAGCCCGCGCCGGGGGCATCGAACGAGGGCTTCTATCACGAGCTGCGCCGCAACGCCGCTGTGTTCTCTGCCTTCAAGGTGCACCGCCTGCAGAACGACATCGCCGCGCAACTGGTGAACGGGAACGGGCAGCTGAAGCCGTTCGAGCGCTTTGCCGAGGATGTCCGCCCCATGCTCGACCACCAAGTGGAACGGTGGCTGCGCACCGAATACGACACCGCCGTTATCCGTGCCCATCAGGCGGCGGACTGGCGCAAGTACATGGAGCAAGCCCACATCCTGCCCAACCTGCGGTGGCTGCCTACCACCAGCGCCACGCCCGACATCGTGCACAAGCAGTTCTGGAGCATCGAACTGACCCTCCCCGTTGGACATCCCTTCTGGAATGCACACCGCCCGGGAGACCGCTGGAACTGCCACTGCTCGCTCGAAGCTACGGATGATGCCCCCACGCCGGGACACGAGATTCCGAAAACCACTCCGCAGAACAAGTCCGCGCCGGGACTGGACAACAACCCAGGCACGGACGCGAAGCTCTTCAGTGACACACATCCCTACGTGGCGCATGCCTATAAAGGGGCGAAAAAGGCGGTGGAGAAGTTCATCAAGGAGAAGTTCCCCGACAAGGCAAGTGTCAAGGTGGAGCCGAAGCACGACGAACCGAAAAGCTATGCCGCGCGGACAAAGGAGATAAAGAAAGCGGCCGCACCGCTGAAAGAAGAGATATTCGTAAACAAGCGGTTTAAAAAAGACATCCGCATCACCGGGCGAGGCATTAAAGAATGGCTCAACCAGCCACACGAGCATTATGCGCACAAGAACGAACTACTGCTGCGCATGGGCGATGTGATGAAGAAAGCCAAATACATGGGCTACGGAAAGGATAAGCATGACCCTTCTGTTAAGGCGCATCTGTTCGAGGTGAAGATACTGGGTGATAAATCGTGGATTATCGTGCGCGAGTTGAAACCCGGACGGGTGGAGATTTATAGCATATCGGACAGCCCGAGGATATTGGATATCATAGAAAAACCGACCTCCTGACAAGGATTCCGCGGAACTGCAATCCGCGGCCTGAATCAGAAAGCCGGCCTTTACACCCAAGCCACGGCCGGAACTATAATCCGGCAAGCCTGAAGGTGTACCGCAAAGATACGACTATTTAATTAATAAACAACAAATTGAACCAGTTTTTATGACTATTAAAGAATTCCACCAATACGCCAAGCAGAAGGAGAAAGAGCTGGATCGGCTCTACAACGACATCCTGCCCGTCAAAGTGGGGGCAATCGCCAAACGGCATTTTCAGGACAATTTCCGCAAGGGGGGATTCGTGGATGGCGGCCTCACGCCCTGGCCGGCCACCCGCAGGCAGCAGTCCGGAGGGAAGTCGGCCGCTTCGCGCTACGGCCCCTTGTTGAGCAGCCGCACCCACCTGATGCGCAGCGTGCGCGACGTGCCAGGGCGGGCACGTACCACCATTGTCAGCGACCTGCCATACTCCCGTATACACAACGAGGGAGGTACCATAGAGACGCATCCCAACGTCACACCCCGCATGCGGCGCTTCGCTTGGGCAAAGTTCTTCGAGGCGGGTGGCGGGGGAAAGAAAGAGACCGAAGTGCCGGCCGAAGCTCTGAAATGGAAGAAACTGGCGCTGACGCGCAAGGCGAAACTCGACATCCGGGTCTACATCCCCCAGCGAAAATTCATCGGGGCAAGCCGGGAACTTGAAGAACGGATATCGGAGAAAATCATCAACGAGACAAGGAAGGTACTGGGGAAATGAAGACGTTAGACATTTAGATTAGAAAAATATGGAAAAGCTATTCAACATTTTGCAGCGGGTCATTGCCGAGGGCATGTCCGAACTGAGACTGACAGACGAAGACTACGGACAATTAGAGATACAGGAAGACCACTATCCCGTGACGTTTCCCTGCGTACTGCTGGCCGTGCCCGAAGTGGCATGGACGGAACTGGCGGGAGGGGCGCAGCGCGGAACGGCTACCGTCATCACCCGGCTGGCCATAGACTGCTACCAAGACACGCACTACGGCAGTGGAACTGAGGATGAGACCGCACGCCGACAACAGATGCGTACCCGGCTGCACAGACTTCTGCAAGGCAGAAAACCCCTGTTCGGGTGCGGTGCGCTGGTGCGCCGCAAGAGTAGAGACTACAGTCTGCCCGGAGGAATAAAGGTGTACGAAACGGAGTATGAGATGACGGTGGCCGACACGCCCTGTGTGGTCAGTCGTCAGTAAAGAAGGAGAGCTGCGAGGCCGATAAGCGAGGCTTGCGCACTTTGGGCACGGGACGCACATCAATATCGGTCAGCTTGTGGCAGTTGGCACGGATAATGGACATGATACGCTCCTCAGAGATGAAAAACTCCTCACGGGAAAGAATTTTCAATGCGTCATCGAAACGAAGACGCTGTATCTCCGTCCAGAAATAGTACCTCTGCAACAGCTTCTTGTCTCTTAGTGATATTAATGTTTTGTTTCTTCCGCGTGACATGACATTTTATTTATCACAAAAATAAACGTTTTCTCGATTTTATACACTATAAAAATGAGAAAAACTCCAGTAGCCGATTAGTCACCGGAAATTTTGCTCAAAAACAGAAAGGAGAGCCGGAAAAAGTAATACTGAAGAATAAACAGGAAAGGGAAAAAGCCCTCGACCGTTAGCATAGATACCACTCACATACTAATAAAATGCGCCGCAACGCACAGCCGAGGGCAAGACCTTCGCTGCGTTACGGCGCATTCGTACATGTGAGTGGTTGACAAAAGTAATAACTATAATAGAAAAAACAAAATGAAAACACCCATTTCTTATTATGGAGGCAAGCAAACAATGCTAAAGCATATCCTTCCTCTGATTCCAAGTCATAAACTATACACAGAGGCTTTCTGCGGTGGAGCAGCGGTATTGTTTGCCAAGCGTCCGGCCGATGGCGAGATTATCAACGACATCGACATGGATATAACAAACTTCTATTGGATGGCCAAGGCCTATTATCATGACTTAAAGCAAGAGATTGAAAAGACTTTGCACAGCCGGGATATGCACGCCCATGCGGGACATATTCTGCAATATCCTCAATTCTTTTCACCGGTGCAGCGGGCATGGGCTGTTTGGGCGTTGTGTAAGATGTCCTTTGCCAGCATGATAGACGGTTCGTTCGGCTATGATTTTGGCGGCGGAATGCCGAAAAAACTGCGTAACGCAAAGGATGAGTTTACCGAATGGCTATGCGCCCGGCTCGATAACGTGACCATAGAGAACAGAGATGCACTGAATGTCATCTCCACTTACGACCCACCTGATACTTTTCATTTTGTAGACCCGCCTTATATCAACAGTGATTGCGGGCATTATGAGGGTACATTCGATGAGTGTTGCATGGAGAAGCTCCTGCAGTTATTGGAACAGGTCAAAGGTAAGTTCATGCTGACAATGTTTCCCTTGAATATGATAGAAGAATATGCCAATAAAAACGGGTGGGTCATTCACCAGATAGAAAGAACAATCAGCGCTTCAAAGACAAGCCGAAGAAAGCAAGAAGAGTGGATGATCTGCAATTATAAAAACTCTGCACATGGGAAACAAACCTGCTTATTTTAAAACAAAAACAGCGTTTGAAGGTAGTTTAAACGCTGTTTTATTTGATTGGTTTAGAATTATTCTAAAGCTTTTTTTATGGCTGCTTTAGCGGCTTTTATCTCTTTGTCTGCAAAAGAATAAATAGACTGATCATTGTTATCAAATCGTTCAAGCATCTCTTGCAACGCTTCCAGTAATTCAGGAGCAGCGGCTATTAGTTTAGCTCTCTTTCGTTGCCTCTCAGTTCCGAGTTCAGGCCTTCCAACTGGAAAAACTACCATAGCTAACGGAAATTCTACAGGCGTGTCTTCTTTTATAAAGATTACGCCATCAGGAAAACCTGGAGTAAATGTCTCGACTGTTTTCCATTTTACTAAACTTTCTTTTTTACTCATTCCTTTCTTATTTTAGTTGCTCCCGACATTAATGTCGGGAGCAAAAGGTTCCATATTACATTGCCTTGAATTAAGTAATTAAATTATTTCTTAAGAATCGGGCAAGAGTGTTCCGGTTGACCTTACATATTCCGGCTATCTTACGCTGTGATATACCTTCATTCAGAAGTCCTTTAACCAACTCTTTTTTCCCATACAGCTTGTATTTATCGGGCGAGCTCTTTCTCCCTTTAGGGCGTCCTAATATCACGCCCTCTAACTTTTTACGGGCTAAAGCCTCCTTAGTTCGCTGACTAATCATGTCGCGTTCGATTTCGGCGGCAATGCCAAAAGCGAACGCGAGAACCTTGCTCTGTATATTGTCTCCCAATTCGTAACCGTCCTTGACGGTGTACACCTTTACATCGTGCAGCATACAGAACTCCAATATTCGCATGATCATGAACAGTTTTCTCCCAAGACGAGAAAGTTCGGAAGTTATTATTACATCACCCTTTTGCAGTTTATTCATCAGTTTTCCCAACAATCGCTTTTCGGGCTCTTTTGTTCCGGATATGCCATCATCTATAATCCAATCATCAACTGACAATCCAAGGGATTCTGCCTTCTTGCACACTCCCAACTTCTGATTATTTGAGTCCTGTTCGTCCGTACTTACCCTTAAATATCCGTATATCATAATACTGACTCTATTAATTGCATAGCTTTCGCGCCATAATGTTTAACTACTATATCCTGCATGGACATGCAGTCCCATTCTTCTGGATACATCTTTTCGCCTATTTTAAATCGATTCATATCTTTCTTATAATTCATTAATATGGATTGGTTTCAGCTGCTTGTTATACAGTTTTACTTTCAACCTTTCCGTCAGGATAAAAACAAAGGAAGCGGCATCCGGATTGTCGACGCAAACTCGCACCCCGGTGAGATGTTCCGCTTTCGCTTTCATGAGAGTCACCTTGCAAGGCTTGCCGTAGTATTCCCAATAATACACCAGTTGTCCAAGCAAGGCGGTCTCTATCTGTATCACAAGTTCGACAGGTTCTTTATAGAGCATGGCGGCGGGATGTTTTATACTCGGTCTCCATCCGTTCTATCTCTTTTTGACAAGCGATCCATCCGGGGAAACCTCCTATGTTCTTATCGTCAATATAGCAATGGGCATATACTTTTCTGCCACCGGGGCCGTATTGGGCAATGTTTTCCGGGTTATGCTCATTGACCCGGTCAAAGGGAATCCGTCTCTCCAAAAGCCAATTGACGGCTTCCAACAGTCGTTCTCCGGTCCTGCAAGTCCAGATAATGATATAATGCCCCTGCTCATGCAATCGGCGCAGCACCTCGCCGGCGTAAGGCTGTTCGCCTGCAATAGCCGGGTATTCTCCCCGGCTAATGGTCCCGTCAAAGTCTACTGCGATAATCACACTTCATCCTCCCCTGACTTTCGTTCCGCAGCCTCGTATGGGAGCACTTCCCAGATAGGAGACTCACACACGGATGCGATCTGATAGTCGGCCATAGTGCCTTTCATGCCTTCGTCGAGTTTTTTCACCGCGTCGCGCAAGTCCGCCGCCTGCACCAAAACCTGCGTGGAAGTCTTTTTCTCCGCTCCGCTCTTTTCATCGAGTGTGATAAAGATGAGCTTGCACTTGAACCATCGGTCTGCGCTCTCTTCATCGCTGGCGAAGAGTTCGCTGTAGTTGGCGCGTTTTATGTCCGATACGGTAAACTCTCCGCTGATAAATTGCTTGACCTGTTCGATAAGACGCGCTTCCGCTTCAGTGAAACTGAGCGCATCTACCAGGTACGCTTCGGTTACTTTGACATTCATACCCGCCTCGTTTATCTTCTCGTAGCGGACTTTTCCTTGAAACCAATTGTGCATTGACATAACTTTTTTGCTTTTAAATGATTTGATAATTTTATTTCATGGCCGCTAAAGAAAGCGGCAGTTTCATCGGATTTCCTTTGGAATCCCGCATCTCCACTTCAATGAACTGGCAGGTAGGGACAGGGCGGTAAGCCGCTTTGATTATTGAGATGCCGTCTAAAAAGTCAGGGCTTTGGCTTTTTATGGCCAGTCTCTCCAGTTCAAGCACCTTATTGGCTTTAAGCGCTCCTTTTCTGTCTTTTGCCAGCAATCCCATTACGGTGTCCACCAGAGCTGCGGTATCTTCATCCTTGGCCAGAGAGGCAAGATACTTCTTCACTTTTTCCACACCCGCTTCCACTGTATCGTCCCATCCTTCATTCACCCGATTGCCAAGCGTAATGCTGCAAGTTCCGTCCTGGGTGGTGAACGTATCGCTCCGGCGGTCGCCTTTCACCTTAAAAAGTTCATTCTTCATGCTTATGAGCGTGGCAGCATCGGAAAACACCTCTTGTTTGATGCGTGTCATTTCCGATGAAAGAACCTGAAGTTTTCTCAGGTTGACAGCTACAAATTTGTCAACCAGTTCCTTGTAAGTTTCACGTTCCTGCTGAACACGGATGGCTTCCGCACGTTCCTCTGCTTCAAGCTGTAGCTTGAGCTGTTCTTTTTCTTCTTTTGTCAATTTGGAAATTTCCATACAGTTCTGTAATTTTAAATAAATGGTTCATACTATTTATCGATTAAATTCTCACTCACTTCTTCGAAGCAGCCAGACCGGCTTTCCCCTGTTCGATACGCATGTTCAAATTGTGGAATTCATTGATCAGATCGTCTGTTTCCTTGCATTTTTCCGTCGTATCTTTTTCCATCAACAAGTCTATTATTTCCTCCATTCTTGCTTCATCGCGCGCGATGCGCTCCTCCAGTCTTCTGATTTCCCGGAGGCGGAGGCGGCGGTTGGATTCGGTTTCTTTCATTCTTCCTGCATTTTTTTACAAGTCCGGTGTTCGCGTACGACTTTGCTTTTGTCCAATTCCCTTTTGCTGAAATATACCCGGGTACCCTTCTTGTAACCGGTCAACAGCCCTTTATCCGCCCAACGTTTTATGGTGGATTTGCTACACCCCACATATCTGCATGCATCTGCTTGACAGATAAGGTCATTTGTTTCCGCTTCCTCCACGGGCTTGCGATTGATCTTCATAGATGCCTTGCGCATGCCGAGCACTTTTTCCAAACGGCAGACACGTTGCATCAGGCTCAACAGCGTACGGCGCGAAACCATAATCCTGTCCGGGTCCTCCGTTTCCTCATATTCCGGCACCTCGGCACCGGGTATGAGTTCCTCCAGGGAAAGGCTCCCCGCCAGATAACGCGCCGCATCGCGCGCGGCGAAAAAGAGCTCTTCGTTTTTTTCATCCTCGGATACCCCTCGGACATATTGATCAAAGACCTGCGCCTCATTATGCCTGCACTCCAAAACGTTTGCCTGTGCGGCGCTTTTTTCGTCTCCGTTTTTCCGGAGCAGGGAAATGGCATGATTGATTTCCCGGTTGTTTCTTTTCCTCATGGCTGTTTTATTTTAATTCGTTCTCTTTGTACGCTATCTTTTCCAATTGTTTTTTGAAAGCTTTCAGCTCTTCCAATGTCATCTCCGTGACATTGCAACGGGCTTTGCTGCGGTTGCGCGCAAACACATTCAGTTTCGCCTTGTTCATTTCAAACTCCTCGGGAGTGTCATTGCTATAATCCTTGTTCAAGAAGGAGATTTGAAACGATAACGCGAAAATGCCCCTGAGCAGGTTCTTTGCGGCTTCCTTCCGTTTCTTTTCCATATCTCCGTCGAGAAAGGAAAACAGATGCCGTGCTTCCGAAAATGAAATATCCTTCAAGCTGTCCGTACGTCCGCCGGTCAGGGAGTAGATGCACGAACGCCGTGCCTCTTCATCCATGCCCAGGTTACGGAACTTGGCGTGCAGCGCCTTTAATTGCTGTGGGCTGATGTTTTTTTCGATTGTCCGTCCCATTTTCTTTATTGTTGTTTTTCCTTCCTACCCCAATACTCCTGCGCCCGTTCCGGCCAGATGTCGAAATGTCCCACCGGTCCGATGAACCGTCCCTTGCTGATGGCTCGGTACCCTTCCACATATATTTTCAGCGCCGCGTCGAACATGACGCTTTTGGCAGATCTCCCGGTTGGGAGCGTGCCGGTGGCATGGCTGATGAAGATGAGCAGTTTGTTACGGTGTCGCTCCTTGAAAGCGATATATTGCCGGTAAGTCATCTGCGTGTACTGGAAGCTGTCTATTACGATAAAATCGGGGCTTTTCTGACGTTTGATGCGGAGGCTTAATTCTTCCATGCTCTCGTTGTCAAGTAACAGGAAGCGGCGGTTGACCTCATCCATGCCGAAGCGTCGGAGCGTGTTCTGCATTGTCAGGCAGGCGCCCTCCTCCATGCTGTTGTAAGCCACCCGGCCGAATCTTGCAAGCTCCTTACAGAGCTGCATGACGAATGAAGTCTTTCCATTCCCCGAATTTCCCCAGATAAACCATACCCCTTTCCGTTCAGGCGTGCCGAATGCGTCGTACCACGCACCTTCGAACGAAAGAGTTTCGAACTTCATGCTGAGCACTTCGCGTACTCCTTTCGCATTGCGGGCGAACGTACGTGCCGTATCCGTCGTAGTTCCGTTCATCGCGCACCCTCCAATCTCCTGGATTCGGCAATGCGCTTGCAGGCGTGCACAACACGCTTTACGCGCCGCAGGTCATGCTCGGCCTGTCCGGCTTCACGCAGCACGCGCTTGATGTCTGCTTCATCTGTCAGGCCGTTCGCCCGGCAAATCGCATAGATGTCCTCGCGGGTGGTGGCGGACACTTCATAGAAACGGCGTCCTATGCGAGAGTTGATCTCCTTGTATCCTTTCTTATTGTAGCGCAACCCGTTCTCCATCCGCCGCTTGATATAGTCCGTAGAGAGGAATATGATGCCGCACTTGCCCGTCAGCCGGTTATAGATCGATATGAAGTAATTAAATACCGAGTCTGTCAGCTTGTCGCCCTCATCGAAAATAAGCAGCGGATTATTCAGGAAAGCAATCATGGATATGGCATACTCCAGGATGTCACGCAGGTTAGTCCCATCTGTGGGCGCGCCTACCTGTTTGGCTATCTCCCTGACAAAGTCGCTTTTCCGCATGTCTTCCGAGCATAGGATGTAGAACACGTTGCGGTGCGTGCGGCGGTACTCGATTGCAGTCGCCGTCTTTCCGCATCCGGCGTCACCTACCACCCACGTTACGTTTTTGTACATCTGAGCGTCGTTCATGGCGAAGGTGATGCGTGTAAAGGTGGCGCTTTCATGCAGCGTCCAGCCCTCGAGGCTGTAGCCTATCTGTACGGAAATGCGGATAAACATATCATCGCTGATATTGGTGTATTTGCCGTTCATCAGGGCGGATAAGGTGGCGGCGCTCACACCGTTCAGGCTTTCGGCCGCGCGGTTCTGTGAAGGGTAGTTGCTGCAATAATCCGCAAGCGCCTCGCGGATGTCATTCTTTTGTTCCTTGGTAAGTTCTTTCATCTGTTTGAATATTGTTTGAATGATTGTTGAATATTGCTTGTTTCTCGTTTAAAAGTCTCCGTACATCTCTTCCCATGTAAGTTCGGAGGCGGCTTTGGTAAATTCCCCCACCGTGGCGATACCCTGTTCGTCCTCTTCCTCAAAGGAGAAGGGGACGGGTTCCGTACCGTCCGGATAGCTTACCGGCGCCTCTATCTTGCCTGTGGCGTATGCTTCCCTGTACGCATCCATCCGTTTCTTCGACACGCCCACGGGGCGCGGGATGTTGAGTTTCGCGTACGCTTCTCCGGCGCATTCGTCAAGCAGCATTTCTTCGGAAGCGATATGCATGGCTACGCGAGCCTGTTCGTTGGCGCGGAGCTGGGCGAAAAGCAACGCGTCTTCTTCTTCCGCACGGTCCGCCGTGGCACGGTGGATGCTTACCTTGGGAGTCGCCACCGCCGCAAATACAAGCCCTGAGGCAGTGGGTTTCCACAATTCTATGCGGGTCATGTCCGCCGGGTCATAGCGGTAATGGAAACTCTCTCCGACGTTGGACAAATGAAAATTCATATCCACAAGCCCGTCCTCACCGTATACCATGTAGCGGTACTCCTGTTTGTTCAGGGTGAAGCAGTATCCTTCCGTTCCGTATTCCACGCTCTTGGCAGAGGTCAGCATGAACAACTCCGCCAGTTCGCGCCCTTCTACCTGTTCGGCATACGGGCAACAGAGTGAAGCCTGCATCTCCATGCGTGTCAACCCCGTTTCCGAGCCTGTGTGCGGGGAGTTGTTCCATTCATCCCGCAGGTGCAGGTATTGCTCCATCATATCCTCTCGGGTGGGCAGGCTCTCGATGTTTGCGGTGATCATGTCTAAGTTCACACGGCTGCCGCGTTTTCTGGCCGTAATGTTCTGTCCCGTGAAGTTGTACATCTTGTGCAACACCTGGGATTGAAATCGCCCGAATGCGCTCTCTATGCTTTTGCTTTGTGCATTGTGAGGCATCGTGGTTTTGTGCAGGTGACAGATTTGCCCCAGGAAAGCCACCGCATCCGCACGTTTGTGCCCGCCCTGGTTATCGGTCACGATTTCGTAAGGCTTTACTTTACATGTTTCCAGTGCCATGCGGTAAGCCGAATATTGGGTGCTGAATCTTTCAGGACCGAAAGAATATCCGATAAATGCTTCCGTGCAGGCGTCCATTACCTCGTACACGTCCGTCGTGCGGGCCACCATACGTTTGCTTTTCCTGTCGTATTCCTTATAGTAAAGGTTGACCTTTGTTCCGTCACCGTACCAGAGTGTATTCGGCATGTCGGGCATCTTCGTGTCAAAAGTAGGCATGAACTCGTTTTTGAAAGCCACCTCGCCATGTACGGAGGCGAACCACCAGAGCTTGACGGCTGTTTTGTTCAGGTAATTGCTTACCGTTTGCGGGGATTTCACCGGCGAAAGCCCTTTTTCCTTGGCGATGCGGTTGTACTCCTCGAATATCTGCATTTCAGTGTACACGGGGAACTTGCTGCGCCGCAAGCGAATCAGGACACGCCCCTCGGCGGGACCGATCTTGCGTGCGGTCTGATTGCCGAAATTGCCGTTGGCTAATACCTCGTAACCATACCGGCGGTAATGGTTGTATTTCTCCAGCAATCGTGCACGGCTCTTGGGCAGCGTATGCCCGTAACGCTCACGAAGCCTTTCGCTCAGCGCCACCAGCTCATCGCTCACCAGCTTTGGCCGTCGGTAACCGCTTGCGCTGTGCAGCTCCGTCATAGCAGAAGCTTTTGCCGCAAGAGCGTTGAGAACCTTGGCGTTCAGAACATATTCCGCCTGCCGCTCTAAGCTGATGGCGGGCGTGCAGCTTCGGAAATACTCCACTGCACGATCGTCGCTCTTCAATCTTTCGTCCGTTGGCGTAATAGCCGTCAATCGTTTTTCCATCTCTTTTCTTGCATTAGGATTTTGCATGTCATAAGCGGAACGAAGTCGCTGAGGAAGCCTTTCGTATGAAACAAGCGCAGGACGGTTGCGGGCTGCTCTTTGTATGACAACCAGCTTGCCTATGTTAACGTATTTGTCATAACAAGACCGAGAGATGATCCCACTTCCTACAAGCTCTTCGAACGTCACGCATATTGTTTTTCCGTATAATTCCATTGCTGAAAATTTTCGTTTGTACAGGCCCCGGCACCGAACCGGGGAGAAAGCCGCCCGTTACAGGCTCTTTTCCTGTTCTTTACCCGGCAGACAAAGAGATATCGCTAATATCACTGTCAATAGCACTATCACAAATGCGTTGCGGCAGTCAGTACTTGTCGCGTCCACATTATTTCCCAGCCACAGCCCGTAAATCATACCTGCTGCTATGGCTGTCTTCTGAACATTTTTCCAAGTCTTCATAATCTATCAAGTATTAAGAGTTAATCGATATCAAGTCATCTATGTCACAAGAGTTCACTACAGGGTCGGGGAATGCAATTGGTATGCTTCCATCTCTATATCCTACATCGATACACACAGTCGCCATCCGTGCTCAGTAAGGCATTATATTCCAGCATCAGTTTTCGCAGTTTCATCAGGAACGCAATTTCTTTTTCTGTCAGCTTTCTATTCATATATTAAAGTGTTACTGAATCATTCCTTATCACCGTCTTCACATTCCCTTTGGAGTCCAGGACTTTTATCGGGCGTTTGGTTGTATCTGTCACATCGTTAATCTCCAACAACCGGCCTCCATTGGCCATAGCAGCCTCTCTGATTTTTGTAGCCTGCACACTGTTGCGTCTGAACAGTAGAGCCTGGCTTACATTCTGCACACTTACATTGAATGTTTTAGCGAGCATTGCTTTGCCTTTGGCATTTAATTCAATCTTTTGTCTGATTTTTCTTTCCATATATCTGTTTCATTAAAATTATTCCTATCTTTAGCACGTGTTTCATTGAGACACGCTGCAAATATATACACAATTTGGGAAATATAAAAATAAATCGGGTTAAAAAAACAACAAAATGGGAAATACTCTTGATAAAAATGGTGTGCTTGACCGCATAAAAAAACACTATCAATTAAAAGGTAATGCCGATTTGGCCCGTTTCCTTGGCGTTGCTCCTAATACTATTACTAATTGGTATGGACGAAATAGCTTTGATATAGATGCTATATACACAAAATGTGTAGATATTGATTTCAATTGGCTTTTTACTGGTGAAAGTGTGGAGCCTAAAATTAGCACAAGGCCATCTGTCGGAGTTCCATATTATGATGTAGATTTTATTGGAGGTTTTGATTTAATAGAGAATGATCAAACAATACTTCCTGCACATAATATAGTTTTTAAACCATATGAAAAAGCCACTCTTTGGTGTAATGTAACTGGGCATAGTATGGAGCAAAAAATTAATCATGGGGATATAATAGCCCTTCAGGAATGTAGATTAGATGATGTTTTATATGGAGAAATTTATGCTGTAGTTCTCGATACTATTCGCACGGTTAAGATTTTGCGAAAGTCGAAAGATCATTCAAAACTTCGTTTTGTTCCTATTAATACGGTGGGTTACGATGAACAAGAATTTGATAAAAAGCGAATCATAAAACTCTATGCCGTACTTGGAAGTATTAGTAAATTCTTTTAAAAAATAATATTATGAAACTCATTAAAGCATTACAACTACATGTAGCAATCATTAGTAAGTATCAAGGAGTGTCTCTTGACAAAGAGATTGCGGAATTTTGCTCAGAACATCAAAACTTAGACGAAAAAGAACTTTTAGAAAAAGTGTATGCTAAATATGGAAGTCGCATTAAATTTTTAGAAGATGCAGCGCGTTGTAAATCTCTTATTAACATAAAAGAGTGGGTGGCAACTTTGGGCGTATTTTTCATTATAGGTTTAATTGCCTATTTAATTTATTTTGCTTCTTTCTTTATAAAATAGCTTTCAGTATTTTTCTGTATAAATTAATACTCCCGGCCTAATCACCGGGAGTATTCCATCTAACAATCAATTAACCTTATCTCCGTGTGCCTTCTCCCGTTGTACGGAGCGACAAGATCTCGGGCGCTACCTATCCAAACAAAATATTGTGGCGTAAGCAGGAGTCGAACCTGCGACTTCATGGGTATGAACCATGCGAGCTACCATCTGCTCCATTACGCGATATTTATTAAGCACACACGCTTTTCTGCTCCAAAAATAGATATTATTATTTTATATTCATTGCAAATCAAGTACTTAAATCCATGCTTTAGCAAATCAAGAAGAAAAATTAGGCGTAATATCCCCCCATAAATCCACACAAAAAACGCTAAAAAGATAGATTAAACGGAAATATGAGGGCAAAAACAATGCACCCAAATTGTTAAAAGCGTAAGTCCATTTTATCGAAAAGTAAAAATAAAAGACAAAAGAGTAAGTCCAAATTGTAAGTCCAATCGTAAGCCCAATAAACTTTTTAACATTTTAATGTTTCAGGAACGTTGTCTCGTTTTACCCATGCCAAATCAATATGGGATGATCATTTGAACGCTTATTTGAATGGTCGCAGGCAAAGTATAACCCCTCCCAAACAGCCGATTTATAGCCTTTTGGGAGGGGTTATATACATTTTCCTTGAGTTTATATACCTTAATGTTAACCTTTCGTTCGTTTAAACCGTTTAAAGCTCGCCTGATGTTAACTCAATGTAAAGCAATGTAAACCTTTCGTTTTATTTTTTCACAAGCATACGAATGCAGTCAAACGCCCTGTACATCGAACTTCCAATGTGTCTCTACACACTCCAATCTTTACACAATTCATTTTATCCCCCGTACATTTTCCGTTCTTTTCTTTGTGAAAAAGGACAAGCAAAAAATCAATGGCAGTTACCCTATTTTTGTCCGCATCACGATTGATGGTGTGGCAAGCCGTTTTAATTCCAAACTGGACGTTCAACCCAAACTTTGGGACGGTAAGGCAGGCAAAGCCGCCGGACGTTCTGCGGAAGCTACCCGTATCAACCGATTGCTGGATGATATAAACGCATCCCTTAATACCATCTATCACGAACTGCAAAGGCGTGACAATTATGTTACCGCCGAAAAGGTGAAGAATGAATTTTTAGGGCATAGCGAAAACCATGATACCATCCTTAACCTTTTCCAAAAGCACAATGATGATGTGAAACAGTTGGTCGGCATATCCAAGACGATTGCCACTTATCGTAAATATGAAGTGACCCGCCGCCATCTTGCAGAGTTCATCCAAAGCAAATATAACCTGTCGGATATTTCTATAAAGGAAATAACCCCGATGTTCATTACCGACTTCGAGTTATATTTGCGTACCACCGTAAGCCTCCGGTAAACCACGTATTTTCTGCAATCTCTTCGACCAGTATCTTTGTGCCCAAAAATAAAACTTATGATGACACGAGAAGAAGTTGC
>NZ_JACIDI010000004.1:0-237545 GCF_014196225.1 Bacteroides pyogenes
CATTTGTAAAGAACAATCGCTATCAAAGAGCTAAAAACTCAATGATAGCGATTGTTTTATTTGATTAGAAAGGGTGGTAGTTATCAATATGAAAGGGAACTTCTCCCAATTCCATGTTTTGACACGGCCCCTTCGTTTCGTTCTTATCTGGAACCGTTTTTATTATTTCTCTTTTTCGATTCCCAGCAGTTCCACTTCGAACACAAGCGTAGAGAACGGTTTGATTTGTCCCGACTCTCTCGATCCGTAAGCCAGATTCTGCGGGATGTAAAGTTCCCATTTAGAACCTACGGGCATCATCGTCAGGGCTTCCGTCCATCCTTTGATTACCTGGTTGGCGCGGAACGTAGAAGGTTCGTTGCGTTTGTAAGAGCTGTCGAACTCTGTTCCGTCGATCAGCGTACCTTTATAATGTACCTTTACCTTGCAAGTGTCTGCGGGAACTTCACCCTTACCTTCGGTGATTACTTTGTATTGCAATCCGCTCGGGGTTGTCTGCACGCCTTCTTTGGCTTTGTTCTCTTCGAGGAATTTCTCGCCGGCGGCTTTGTTGTCGGCATATTTCTCTTCCATCGCTTTTTCTTTGATGGCGTCCATTGCCGTGCGGGTGTATTCTTGTGCGGCTTCCATGGTCATTACGTTGGTTTTCTCCAACGTTCCGGCAATGAAACCTGCGATGAAGTTCTCTTTGCTGATGGTCTTGGTAGAATCTCCGGCAAACAGCTCCTGATTGATGCCCTTCATCATCTGGTTGCTGATTTGCTGCCCGATTTGCAGACCTGCCATATAAGCCACGTCTTTTTTGCTGGTTTTAGAAGCTCCTTCGTTCAAGCCTTTGATGAAATCTGCCATGTAAGCAGTGTCTACATCCAACCGGCCGACCAAATAGCCTTTCAGGCCCTGTGTCTGCGACATACCGATAGAGTAAGACAATGAGTCGATGTCTGTTTTCAGGTTTGCTTTCGGAGATTGAGCCGTACAGGAAGCGAGTCCCGCTGCGGCTGCGATTGCCATAAAAATGCTGGTTTTTTTCATGTTGCTTAGAATTTTTGTTTTATATTATAATACTTCTATTAGTTCGACTTCAAATATCAGGGTACTGTGCGGGGGGATCATTTCTCCGGCTCCCTGCGCTCCGTAAGCCAGATCGGAAGGGATGTAAAGTTTCCATTTCGAACCTTCGGGCATCAGTTGGAGGGCTTCCACCCATCCCGGAATCACTTGGTTTACCCCGAACACGGCGGGTTGTCCGCGCTTCACCGAGCTGTCGAACAGTGTGCCGTCTATCAGCGTTCCTTCGTAGTGGCATTTTACCTTGTCGGTAGCCTTTGCCTTTTTTCCTTTGCCTTCGGTGACTACTTCGTACTGCAATCCGCTGGGCAGGGTCACGATGCCGGCCCTCTTCTTGTTCTCTTCCAGAAAAGCCTTTCCTTGTTCGATGTTGGCGGCGTTCACCTTCGTTTCCAATTCTTCGAAGTATTTGTTTACTATTTCGCGGGCCTCCTGATGGCTGATTGCTGTCGGGTTGTGCTCCAATACGTCTTTTATCGCCTGTGCAAAGTCGTCTACCTCGATGCCCTTGGCTCCCATGCTCAATAAGTTCTGCCCGATACCGAGCCCGATTGCATAACTGAATTTATCCATTTTCTGTTGTTGTTGTAGATTGAAGTTTTCGCCTTCATGGTTTTAACTTTCAATCGGTTGCAAATTTACGAACGACAAAAGTACATGTTTTATTTGAATGATTCGGCATTTGGTCTTTAAAATTTCTTATATCGCCGAAAGTTCGTGGGTTTTCGTTCGCTATTTCGCCCCGAAAGGAGAAAAGAGCCCCCCCCTTGAATGGAAACCGCATTAGCCGCAGGCGGGCCCGCTTGCAAATAAGACGGAATAAAAGTTGGTTCCCTTCGCATTTGCGTCTTGCGTGCGCTGTCGCCCGCTTGCAAATCAAGACGGAATAAAACATACTACGATATACTTCGCAACAATGAATAGCTGTCGCCCGCTTGCAAATCAAGACGGAATAAAACCCACTCCGTCGAGTTGCTGCTTGATGTTCCGCTGTCGCCCGCTTGCAAATCGAGACGGAATAAAACTCCGCCGTGTATGCCCAATCATACTAAGCTGCTATGCACAGGTTGCTGTATGTATAGCGCCCGTCGAGTTTCCCACTGGGGAAACAAAAGTTTCCCGCTTGGGAAAATAAAGTTTCCCCAATGGGAAACTTTTGTTTCACTAATGGGAAACTTTTGAAACACAGAATGGGGAGTTTGGGAATATTGAAGAGCGTTCCTGCGGAACTCTATGAGTATTCCTGTGGAAACGAGGTGAAGACGGTATTGATTTCCGTTGTGAACTGGCGGAACCCCACGAGCGTTCCTGCGGAAGCCACGAGCATTTCTGTGGAAACCGAAGAGGGATTGCTGAAACATTGAAAGAGGACTTTGGGAATATTGAATAGCAGCTGTTGGAACTTCGGATAGCTACTGTTGGTTAAGGAAGCGAACGTTCTCGGACAAAAGCTGTTCAATGACGGATATATTGGTAGCAACCGGATGATGTTGAAAAGGGTATAGGCAGTGTAGATGGATTCGATGACGAATGTATCGGTAGCAGCAGTTGGAACTTCGGATAGCAGCTGTTTGTTAAGCAGGCGAACGGCCGTTGCGGCGGAAACGGATAAGGCGCAAAGTGTTTCTTTTTTCCGCCTTTTCTGCGTATATTTGTATGGTTTCGCGCCCGTGCTCCGACAAAGGCGGTGAGCGTTCGGCAGGTCAGCCTGCCGTGAAGGCGCGCGGAGCTTCGCGTGTAGAATGAATGTCGCAATAAATATGCAGGAGGATTGTTTATGAAAAATCTGGTTGTTTTGTCGGGCGCGGGGATGAGCGCCGAAAGCGGAATAAGTACGTTTCGCGATGCGGGCGGATTGTGGGACCGTTATCCGGTGGAGCAGGTGGCGACGCCTGAGGGGTATGCCCGCGATCCGGCATTGGTGACTCGTTTTTACAACGAACGCCGGAAGCAGTTGCTCGAGGTGAAGCCGAACCGGGGGCATGAGCTGGTGGCGGAATTGGAGAAGGACTTCCGTGTGACGGTGGTGACGCAGAACGTGGATAATCTTCACGAAAAGGCGGGAAGCTCTCACGTCATTCATCTGCACGGCGAGCTGACGAAGGTGTGTTCGAGCCGCGACCCGTATAATCCGCGTTACGTGAAGGAGCTGAAGCCTGAGGAGTATGAAGTGAAGATTGGCGACCTTGCGGGCGACGGAACGCAACTGCGACCGTTTATCGTGTGGTTCGGCGAGGCCGTGCCCGAAATAGAGACCGCCATTCGCTATGTGGAGAAAGCCGACGTGTTCGTCATCATCGGCACGTCGCTCAATGTGTATCCCGCCGCCGGTCTGCTGCATTATGTCCCGCATGAAGCGGAAGTTTATCTCATCGACCCTAAGCCGGTGGATACGCATTCGTCGAGAAGGGTGCACGTGATAGCCAAAGGAGCTTCGGAAGGTATGGCGGAACTGAGGTCGATCCTGTTGCCATAGAAGGAACACTGCGGTTGGGGAACTTGATGGGCGACGCGATGCCTTTGATGTCTCCTAAACCGGGCATTCGGAAAAGCAGATGAGCTTTCGTCGCCGAGCTTGCGCTACTTCCTTTTGACGATTACCCGCAACACGAACCATGCGTGATGCGCCAGCGTGCTCGCCCATCCGTAATGTTTCACCATGATGTGGAAACGTTCTTTCAGCGAAGCGCGGCGGTTGCGGGTAGTCATTCCTTCGTCGAGGTAATCGACTATGATGACGTGCGTATGATGCAGCAGTCGGGCTTTCTTCATGATGCGGATGCACCAGTCTACATCGGCAGAGAAGCGATACTTCAGATCGTACGACTCCGCCAGCGCGCGTTTCGGGAAAAAGGACTGATGGCAAACCACCATTCCTTGCTTGAAACTTCTCCATGTAAGCCGTTCGGGAGCCGACAGACGGCGCATGTGCAGGAAATTCCGGTTCGCGTCTACAATGGCGGTTTCTCCATATAACACATCGGGCAACGCTCCGTCGGGCAGGCTGTCCGCCATCTCTTGCAGCGTATGCTCCGAGTGAAAGCAGTCGCCCGCGTTCAGGAAACAGAGATAATCTCCGTGCGCAAGGGCGATTCCTTTGTTCATTGCGTCATACAGGCCTTTGTCCGGTTCGCTTACCACGGTCTGTATCCGCTCCCGGTATTTCTCTATCAAGGCGAGGGTATTGTCTTTCGAAGCCCCGTCTACGATGATGTACTCCACGTGCGGATACGTCTGCGACATTACGCTCCGTATGGTCGGTTCCAGCACCTGTCCGGCATTGTAGGTCACCGTGATGATGGAGAATATGGGGGCTTTAGTCCGGTTGTCACTCATGTTGTCCCGTTATTTGGTTGTATATGTTGATGTACTTTTTGGCTATCGCGCTTTCCGAATAGTTGCCCATTGCCTTCCGGCACGCCTGTGCGGAGAGTTCGGCGTAGTCCTTCTCCGTCAATACCCAGTGAATGCCGTTGGCGAAGTCCTCCGCCGATTTGTATTGCGCCACGTATCCGTTGTGCAGGTGGTCTATCATCTCGGGGATGCCTCCCGTGTTGAATCCTACGCAGGGCACGCCGCACGCCATGGCTTCCATAATCATGTTAGGCAGGTTTTCTTCGAGCGAAGGAGTCACGAAGAGGTCGACGGCATTGTAAATATCCGCCAGCTCGTGTTCGTTTTTCACATACGGCAATGCGTGTACACGGAAAGGGAGCAGGTCTTGAAGTTCTTCCGACCGGTTGCCGAATGCAACGACATTCAGCGACTCCTTCCATTCGGGATGCTGTTCGGCCAGCAGCTTGCACGATTCGATCAGATAGTCTATCCCTTTTCGTTTGTCGGTAATCTTTACGGAACCGAAAAGGAGCAGTTTCCCTTCTGAAGGAAGGTTGCATCTGCGGCGGGCTTCTTTCTTATCGTGCGGCTTGAACAAATTCGTATTGATGGCGTTCGGAATGCTGACAATGCGATGACCTGCGAGCAGTGCGCTCGCTTTTGCTTTCTCTTCGAGCCAACGGCTGCATGCGACGAATGTGACGGGAGCCGCTTCGTACAGCTTTTTCTTTTTCCGGAATATGCGTGTCGACAAGTCTTTCCTGCTTCCTCCTCCATACAGGAAAGGGCAGTGCCGGCATTCTTCTTCATAACGGGTGCATTCGCGGGCATGGTGGCAGATTCCCGTGCAGGGCCACATGTCGTGCATCGTCCACACTACCGCCTTTCCCGTTTCCAATATGCTGCGAATATCGGTCAGCGCAAGCATCCCTTGATTGATCCAGTGCAGATGAATGATGTCGGCTTGCTGAAACTCCGGCAGCGAAGTGATGTCCGTACCCGTATTGGCGATGCTCACCGCAAAAAGGTTGTTTCGCCGGAAGCGGTTGGCTTTCCAGATCACGACACGTTCCCACACAAACCGCCATACTTGCAACCAATTGCGGTTAATCTCCACCACACTGGGGCGGTCGGTCTGCTTGTCGCGTACCAGCATTTTGGCTTTTACGCCGTTGTTCTTCAGCGCTTCCAGCAGACGACCGGCAGCTACCGCCGCGCCGCCTGTCCGTTCGGACGTATTGATGATGAGTACCCTCATAATGTTCGGAAGAAAGTTTAGGCAAAAGTACTCTTTTTTATGCTTAATCGAGAGTTTTACGCCCCGAAATCTCCTTTCAGCGTTCGTTTTATCCTTCTGATGGCTTTGGGCAGGAACGAATTGGTGCGGTGGTAGTAGCGGGCGAATACCCTCCGGGCTTCCTTGTTCTCTTCCACCGGAAGCAGTTTCTCTACCGGCAAAGGCTGCATCCAAAGGTCGGAGTCGTATAGTCCTTCACTTCCGCAGTGCGTTCCGCTGCCGTCGAACCCGATGTTCCGTACGAGAGAGCGACCGGTATTGAGCGATAGCACGTCGGCGAGAAACAGGCTGGCGTTCCAGCGGATGGCCCATGAATTGTTTTTTCCTTCTATCTGCCTGCGCAACATGCGTGTAAATCCGTACGTACCGTCGAAGTCGAACGTGCGGGTGAGCTTCCGCTCTTCCAGTTGGCGCAGCAGTTCTTTCCCGTCGGGGTTGAAGAGCCGCCACGCCCTTTCCCAAGTTCCCCATCCCCAGCTTCCCGTCCATTTGATATAAAAGGTATCGGGCAGCGAAGGTTCTTTGGTGAAATCGCAGGCTTGTATGTGTCCCACGCGCGGTTCGTCCCGATAGGTTTCCAGCGCGTCGTTCATGAATTGCAGGAAGTAAGGCGCCACGATTAAATCGTCTTCCAGCACGATGACACGTCCGAAGCGTTTCACCTGTGTCGTCACCCCGTCTATCACGTTCTTTGCCAAGCCCCAATTCTCTGTCCGTTCGATGATAGTGACCGACGCGAATCCGTCGATGCTGCGAATGAACTGACGGGTGGCTTCCACCGCTTCGCGGTTTTCCGGTGAGCGTGCGGCGTCGGAGTAGACGAACAGCATGCTTTGTGCCGCCGGAGCGTTTGCTTTCAGCGCGGCAATGCAACGGCGCGTATGTTCGGGGCGGTTGTAGACAAACAGAAGGATGGGAGATAGAGTCGTCATCGGTTTTTATATTTCGGGTTCGACAAGGTGGATTCTTCGTTTTTGCCTTCATCGGAGCAGGACGACGGAAGTTCTGCCTGCCGTATGAAGTGAGGAGAGGGTTGACGCACGGCTTTCCGCACCTGCATGATTGCTCTGCTCCGGAGAAGCAGTTCACCGCTGATGGAGAGAAAGACTCCGGCATTGGAGAACTCCCCTTTGGCGAGCGCTTCCGCCGCTTTTTTTATTCCTGCCAACACTCCGTATCCGAAGGCTTTCCCAAGAGAATGGTTGATGTTGGCATACTCCGAAAGCAGATATACTTGTTCGGAGCGGAGAAAGGCCTTGCGGGTGACTTCTCTGTATTCGCGGTCGTGGCAACCGCATACGGTAGGCACGTAGCCTGTCCGGTAACCGTGGAAGCTGAGGCGGTTGATGTAGTCTTTGTCTTCGCCGTAATGATAAAACAGCGAAGAGAAACCGCCTACGGTGCGTAGCACATCGGCCGGAATCATCCAGAAAGCGGCATTGACGAAGGGGACGTCGGTTATTTTTTCTTCTTTGGGCAAATCTTCTAAGGAGAAAATCCGGGCGTATTGGGCGAATCCCGGATCGGGTTTGTCGCCGTTGCCCGTCAGATGAACGGGAGAGAGTATGCCGTATGCCGGTTGACGGCGGAGCATCCGTGCCAGTGTCCCGATTGTCTTTTTATCTACCCAGGCGTCTTGATTCAGCAGAAAAACAGCGTCATACCCTTCTTCGAGAGCAATCTTCATGCCGATGTTGTTGGCTTTCCCGAACCCCAGATTCTTCGGGCTGCGTATGAGGCGCACCTCCGGATAGCGGGCGGCTATCAATTCCGGCGTGCGGTCGTGCGAAGCGTTGTCTATCACCACCACGTCGGCGGGGTGTTCGCTTTCGCGGATGCTTCCCAGACATCGGTCTATCCAGCGTTCGAAGTTGTACGATACGATGATTGCGAGTATTCTCATTTTTCTTTTTTCGTTGTTAGAATCTTATTTTTTGCCACAGAGCGGTTTGCAGGTCTTTCAGCTTCTTGCGCGCGCTGATTCTCGGAATGCCGGTGTAGAAAGCGGCTTTTTTCCAAAAGGCTTTTTCGTCGGCAATGAGAGGTTGCTTGCGCAAGAGCCGGTAAAGATAATACAGCCCGCGCTTCTTCTCGTAAGGCAGATGCCATACGGCAAGCGATTCGTCACCCTCTTTCACATTGTTGAATCGGGGGGAAGTCCACATACGTTTGGTGTATCGGTTGGCAATGTCGTTGCGGATGTGGAGGCGCTCTGCCAATACGCTGAAGAACAAAGCCTCTTCATTCAGCTTCGGGCGTGCATCGGCAAAGAGTTGCAGGTTGTATTCCCAAAGCGGGCGGTAAGCTTCATTCACCGCTTTCACCTTGTCGCCGCGAAGAACGATGAACTCGCCGCCGTAATAGTACAGGGGAGTCGAGGGCTTCTCGCCGTAGCAGGCTTCGTAAAGCTCGTTCATCTCTTTCAGCGTGATGCCGTTTACCATCGTCCCGGCATCGGTTGTAAACTCGTACAGCGCGCTTCCGCAAGCGGAGGCTTCTTCAAACAAAGGCGTCAGGGAGGTGGTGCACAGACAGTCGGCATCGCATATCAGCAGGTTGTCGGCCGCCTGCATCCGCCCGCCCATATATTGCCATATATCGTACAGGTAGAACTGGTTTCTCCATGCTTTGTACCATCCTTTTGGGGGGATGCACCGGTAAGGAAGGCGAACGATTTCGACATCGAGCCCGGCAAACAGTTCGTCCAGATAATGAGGCAATTGCTCTACGTTGGTGAAGAACAGCAGCTTCGCGTCCGGGTTGTAATGTCTGAACGTGGTAAAGAACGGGACCTGTATCTGCATGTAGATGGAATGCACCAGCTCCGAATCTCCGGTTTTTCCGGCTTGCGGATAGAAACTGGCTTCCTCTTTCGATTCTTTGTAAAACCAGGTGGCGATGTAGTTCTGAACGGTTGGCATGGCTTTTCCTTTCTTCTTTTACTGATTGATTGAATGGAACCGGAGCTCGATCGGATCGTTCCGGTTCGTTTATTTATACCGGGCTTTTCCGGCGGATGTAGGCTATTACCTCTCTGAAGATGGCTGCATGGCTTATCCACATGGCGAATGTGTAGATGGCGGCCGCCGTCAGTATTTTAGCTCCCAGCATCAGGTATCTGTTGCCGATGGACATCGTGATATAATAGGTGGCAATCATCGTGGCGGCGGCAATCAGCGCGAACGGAAGAATGTCTTTCATCGCTTTCCATACGCTGAGCCCGGTGAGTTTCCATACGAAATATTGCCAGACGCCCAGCCATCCCACATTGATGAGCACAAACAAGAGAATCATTGTTTGAAGGCCGTAGGGGTGGGCGGCAAGCATCACGCCTAACTGAAGCAGGCTCAGCGCGATGGTATTCCACATGTAAATATCGGATTTCCCTTTGCTGAGGATCAGATTCGAATAGAGGTTGGTGACGGGAACGAATGCGCCCCATAAACAAAGCGCTTGAAGAACGGGAATACAGGCAGCCCATTTCTCGGTGATGGTGATGATGATGAACTCTTCCGAAATCAGCGCCAGTCCGAACATGGCGGGAAAAGACAGGAACGCGGTAAAGCGCAACATCTTCCGCAGCACGTTCTGCTGCCGCTCGTTGTCGTTGGATACTTCGGCGAGTACGGGTTGCGCGACGCTGTTTACCATGCCTCCGATCAGTGAGAACCCCATGGCTGTCCATTTGTTCGACTGGGTGTAGGTTCCCACCTCCGCTTTCGAATAGAAGCGTCCCAATATGGTGGAAAGCAGGTTGTTGTTGATTTGAAGGAAGATGTTCGTCACAAGAATCTTGCTGCTGAATCCGAACATCTCTTTAATCGGGCGGAAGTTTATTTTGAAAGTTGGCCTCCACGGAGAGAAGTACCAGAAGCAAAGATTGATGGTTCCGATATAAACGAGGCTTTGTGTGGCGATGCCCCAATAAGACATTCCGTGGTATGCCATCAGGATGCCGACCGTTCCCGACAGGATGAGGGAAGGAATCTGTGAGATGGCTTTCTGCTTCACCATCAGATTCCGGAATAAGTAGGCGCTGTGCGCTGTGGCGGAACTTGAAAAAACAAAACCCAGAAACAGGTAGCGGGAAAGCGGAACCAGTTCGGGGGCTTTGAAGAAGCGGGCTATCAGCGGAGCGGAGAAGAACAGTACGATGTACATGCCTGTTCCCATGAGCAGGCTGAACCAAAAGACAGCGTTGTAATCTTCGTGGGTAATGTTTCGCTTATTGGCGAGGGCGGCGGTGAATCCGCTTTCCTGAAGCGTGTTTGCCACAGCCATAAAGATGGCAAGCACGCCGATCATTCCATAGTCGGTATCGTCCAGCAGGCGGGCAAGAACAATACCGAAGAGAAGATTCAGCAATTGCTGAACGCCGTTGCTGAATCCTCCCCAGAAGAGTCCTCTGGCTGTTTTTTGTTTCAGTGACTGTTCCGTCATTTCGTTATTTTACTTCACTGCCCGGCTTTACCTCCTTTCCCGGCATGATAACGGCCAGGCTGCCGTCGTGATTTTCGGCGCTCAGAATCATTCCTTCGCTGACAATACCTTTCAGTTTGCGCGGCGGCAGGTTGGCGATGAAGCAAACCTGCTTGCCTGTCAGTTCTTCCGGAGCGTAATATTTGGCGATGCCCGAAACAATGGTGCGCGTCTCCAGCCCGTCGTCTATCTTGAATTGAAGCAGCTTGTCCGCCTTCGGCACTTTTTGGCATTCGAGCACTGTTCCCACGCGGATATCCAGCTTCAGGAAATCATCGAACTCGATGTTTGCCCTTACGGGATTTGCTTTATGGTTGGCTTCATCGTTGGCTTTTTTGGTATCGAGCAGTTTTTGCACTTGCGCTTCGATGGTAGCGTCTTCGATCTTTTCGAACAGGAGTTCCGGCTTGTTCAGCTGATGTCCCACCGGCAGCAGGTCGCTTCGTCCGAGTTCGCCCCATTCGAAATTGTCCATATTCAGCATTTTGCGAAGTCTTTCCGAACTGAAAGGCAAGAACGGTTCGAAAGCGATGGCAAGGTTGGCAACCAACTGCAGAGAGATGTTCAGGATGGTGCCCACACGCTCCATATCTGTTTTAGCCAGCTTCCACGGTTCGGTATCGGCAAGGTACTTGTTCCCGATACGTGCCAGATTCATGGCCTCTTTCTGCGCGTCGCGGAACTTGAATACATCGAGCAGTTTCTCCACTTCGGCTTTTACGTCGGCAAACTCTTTCAGTGTTTCCCGGTCGTACTCCGTCAGTTCGCCGCAGACCGGCACACATCCGTTGAAATATTTCTGTGTCAACACCATGGCACGGTTCACGAAGTTGCCGTATACCGCCACCAGCTCGTTGTTGTTGCGGGCCTGAAAGTCCTTCCACGTAAAATCATTGTCCTTTGTTTCCGGAGCGTTGGCAGTGAGCACATAACGAAGCACATCCTGCTTGCCGGGGAAGTCGGTCAGATACTCGTGCAGCCATACAGCCCAGTTGCGTGAGGTGGAGATCTTGTCGCCCTCCAGATTCAAGAACTCGTTGCTGGGCACATTGTCCGGCAAAATGTAGCTTCCTTCGGCTTTCAGCATGGCAGGGAACACGATGCAGTGGAACACGATATTGTCTTTGCCGATGAAATGAACGAGGCGTGTTTCAGGGTCTTTCCACCAAGTCTCCCAGCTGTCGGGAAGCAGCTCCTTCGTATTCGAAATGTATCCGATAGGTGCGTCGAACCATACATACAACACTTTTCCTTCGGCGCCTTCTACGGGAACAGGAATCCCCCAGTCGAGGTCGCGGCTCACGGCACGCGGTTGCAAGCCCATGTCGAGCCAGCTCTTACATTGTCCGTATACGTTGGGACGCCATTCCTTATGGTCTTCCAGTATCCATTGGCGGAGCCATCCTTCGTGCTTGTCGAGCGGGAGATACCAGTGTTTGGTCTCTTTCATCACCGGTTTGCTTCCGCTGATGGCGCTTTTGGGGTTGATCAGATCGGTAGGCGAGAGAGAAGTTCCGCACTTTTCGCATTGGTCTCCGTAGGCTCCTTCCGAGTGGCAGTGCGGGCATTCGCCGATGATGTAGCGGTCGGCAAGAAATTGACCCGCCTCTTCGTCGTAGTACTGTTCCGATGTTTTTTCAACGAATTCGCCTTTCTCGTACAATGTTTTGAAAAAATCCGAAGCCAGCCGGTGATGAGTCGGCGAGGTAGTACGGCTGTATACATCGAATGAAATTCCGAACTCTTCGAACGATTTCTTGATGAGCGTGTGATAGCGGTCTACCACATCTTGCGGCGTGACTCCTTCTTTCTTGGCACGGATGGTGATGGGCACTCCGTGCTCGTCCGATCCGCCGATGAACAACACGTCTTCTTTCTTCAGGCGCAGATAGCGTACATAGATATCCGCGGGTACATATACACCGGCCAGATGACCGATGTGAACGGGACCGTTGGCATACGGAAGTGCCGATGTCACGGTGGTTCTTTTGAATTGCTTTTCCATTTATTGAGTGTGTATTTTGTTGTTTCCGAGTTACAAACATGCAAAGATAACGACTTTTTTCGGTTGAAACACAAATCTGTGCATACTTTCCGCCATTTCCCGGCCTTGCTGTTTCGTGGTTAGCGTACTCTGCTTGACGAGGTCATCCTCACAGACATTTATCCCGGCCTTACTGTTTCGTGGTTTGCGTACAGGATGTATCTCTTGCCGTTCGAAGCCTTTTCTCATTATTCCTTTTTGTCTTGTTTCCTGTATGCGGAGGGCGTTTCTCCTTTCATCGATTTAAAAACCTTGCTGAAATAGCGCAAGGAGGAGAATCCCGTCATTTCCGATATTTCGGTAATATTCATCGAGGTTGTTGTGAGCAGCACGATTGATTTTTCAATGCGCTGCTTGTTCACATAATCCACGATGCCCATTCCCGTGATGGCCTTGACTTTGTTGAACAGCAGGGAACGGCTGACGCACATGTTGGCGGCCAGAAAGGCGACGTTGAGTTTCGGGTCGCTCATGTGTTCTGCTATAAGGGTGTCGAGCTTCAAAAGAAAGCTCTCATCCGCATTGCTGAAGCTCATCTCTTTATGTGTGAGCAGGTTGTTCTCTTTATATCTTTTCCTGACTTGTTCGCGTTGTTTCAGCAGATTGTTGATCAAGGCCAATAAGCCGTCTGCCTCGAAAGGTTTCGGCAGAAAAGCGTCGGCTCCTGTTTTGTAGCCGGTATACATGTTTTGCGAATCATGGTAAGCTGTCAATAAGATAAAAGGGATATGGCTGATGTCGAGGTCCGTCTTCACTTGCCGGCAGAGCTCGAAGCCGTTCATGCGGGGCATCATTACATCGCTGATAATGATATCCGGCAATCGCTCTTTGATTTGTTCCAGTCCGTCTTTACCGTCTTTTGCGGTATATACACGGTCGAAGTAATCGCTCAGCGTATCCTTCAGATAACCTCGTAATTCAGCCGTATCTTCGACTATCAATACGGCGAATTTTCGTAAAAAGGCAAGGTCTATGTCGTATGGCTCTTTCGTTTCGACGTCTGACGGCGTTTCCGCAAAAGCGTTGATTGCCGCTTCGCCCGCATGGGTTACGACAGGCAGTTCGAAGTAAAACACGGCGCCTCTTCCGGGAGCGTTCAACGCGCCTATATGTCCTCTGTGGTGGGTTATGAGACTTTTTGCATACGACAATCCGATGCCGCTGCCACCCTTGTCATGTTCCCCTTGATAGAAGCTGGAAAATAAAGAGTCCGTATTTACCATATTCAGTCCCATTCCTTCGTCTTTTACGGAAACCCGTACCCGGTCTCCCTCTTGCGAAAGAGTGGTGACCAACGTGGTAGTGCTGCCTGAATCACTGAACTTCAACGCATTCATCAGGAAGTTGGAAAGAACGAACTCACACTTGTTTTTATCAAAAGGAACTTTACCTATCCGCTCGTCCAACTCATAAACCAGCTTGATGCCTTTCACTTCGTATTCAAGAGCGAATTTATCGCCGACCGACCGTACCCATTCGTTCAGAAGGTGAGGCAGGATATGCAATACATCCTTTCCTTCTTCCAGTTTTCTTACGTCCAGTACCATATCTATGATATTCTTCATCTGCCGGGCTTGTTTGTAGATAGGGACCAGCTGATTCTCCATGCTCTTATTTTCCGGCTCCCGGTCGATGATTCGCTTCAAGGGTGCGCAAATCAGAGTGAGAGGAGTGCGAAGTTCGTGACTGATGTTTGTGAGGAAATTGATTTTCTCTTCATACATTTTGTTTTTCAGCCGAATGATTTCTTGTTTTTGCCGGGTTCTTTTCTTTCGGTAGAAGAAATACGCGGTGCCGTAGACCAGCAGGGCGGTCAGCAAGATTAATGCTGCATAAAACCATCCTGTCTTCCACCAGGGAGGAGTGACGATGAGATAAAGAACCTGCTGTTTCGGACTCCATTCGCCGCTTCGTGTATAATAGGAGGCGTTTATGGCATACTCTCCTATGGGAAGGTGATTGATGACCAGAGAGTTGGACCCGGATATCGGCAAGCCCGGATCGAGCCCGTCGATACTGAAGCGGAAGATGTTCTTGCGGAACACATCATCTTCTTTCAGCAACACCTTCAACTGTAAAGAAGAAAAGTTCCAGGGAATCTCTATGGTTCCGGAAGTTCTGCCGGATTCCTCACCAAGCGATACCGGCAAGCCGTTCAAGAGCACATCCAGCAGTTCTATCGCATGCCCGGCATCGGCGTCGAAGTGAACGGAGGCGTTTATCACCGTCATGCCCGTAGTGCCTCCCATAAAGATGTCCCCATTCTTAGCCGGAAGGGTTGCGTGGAAAATGTATTCGTTCGGCAACACCCCGTCTACCTCGTCCAGCTTGACGAAATTATGGGTAAGCGAAGAGTAGACATACAAATGGCGTCTTGTTCCGATCCATATCCGGTTCCGACTGTCGGCCACCACCGAAGTGGCTTCCTGAAACAAGCCGGTTTGTATCAACTCGCTTTTTCCTGTTTGGGGATTGTAGCGTACCAACCCTTCGGCAGAAGCCAGCCAAAAGATTTCGTTGCTGTCCATACATGCGTCGTTGATGATGTGTTCTCCCCGATAAATTGTTTGGAAACTCTTATCCGAAGAGTCGTACACACAAATATTCTTTAAATCGGAAAGATATGTTTGGGTTCCGACAGTCTTGATAACCAATGGTGAGTTTCTTTCATAGTCCTTTCTCATACTGGCTACGATGTCGAACTTCCGGGTCCGGGTGTCGTACACGAAGATGTGCTGGGCGCTGAAGAGAATCTTATGCTTCGCTATTCTTTCAATGTTGACGGAAAAGCCGTTGATACAGGTTTTATCGTTCATCTCTTTGTTCATCAGTATGAAAGGGCGCATCTGCCCAGTATGTTTGTTGAAAACGAACAGCCCTCTGTTGAAAGAAAAGAACAGTAGCTCGTCGGGCGTATAAGCTACGATGGAGACAACTTTTTCGTGTTGTGTGGCAGGGTAGTGCTTGAATGTTTCTGTTACCGGATCGAAACGGTTGATGCCGCCGCCATCCGTTCCGATCCAGATCATCCCTTCCTCATCCTGAAAAAAACTGTTGATGGTCTGGTTGCTCAGTCCGTACAGATTGCCGAAAGGTACGTTCCGGAAGGAGCGCGCATATACGTTCTTTATACCGATGAGTCCGTGCCGGATGCTACCTGCCCACATATTGTTCGCCGGGTCTGAGTAAAGGCGATAAATGGTGTTTGCGGGGAATGAATGCACGTCGTCCTGCATCCGGTGGATATGGGTGAATGAGAAGTCGTTCGTAGAGATAATATTGATTCCCCCGCCGTCTGTCGCCACCCAGAGTTGATTTTCCCTTTCCGTGATATCGTGTATCACATCATACGTCAGCGGAGAGTTCGATGTGGTAAAGTGTTTCAGCAATTTGTTGTTTTCGTAACAATACAGTCCGTTGCCATAAGAGCTTATCCAAAGTCTTTTCCGCGAGTCGAGGTACATGCAGGTGTAATTCTTTTCCGTAAAGGAGTCGATTTTTTTAAGCTCATGAGTTTTCAGGTTGAACGAATAAATGCCGTGCCAGCGCGAATTGAGCAGTACTTGCTCGTTGTCGCAACGCTCCATCTGCCAAAAAGGGGTATAGAAAGCGGGATCGCTGGCATAGTATAAAGCTTCGATCTCTTTGTTGTCGTAGGCATACTTGTAGATGGATCCCGACCCGGCCAGTAGCATTCCGCCTTCTACCCGGAGACAGGAGGCGACAAAAACGGGCTTGCCGTTGTTCCGCAAGGTCTTAAAGCAGTCATTCTCCCTGTCGTACAGACAGATTCCCGTGGTTGTGCCTACCCAAAGGTTGTAGAGAGAGTCTTCTGCGATGAAGAATATGTTATTGGCCGGAAGGGTTTTCTCGTTTCCCGGCTGATGAAGGTATTGTTTCAGATGGTCGCGGTCGTAGCAGTTCAGCCCCGACTCCGTGCCGACCCATAGATAGCCCCTGTGGTCGTTCAGTATGCATTGTACTCTCGATTGCGAAAGGCCTTCACCTATACCGAGCTGTTTGTAATAGTAGTAAGGAGGTTGTGCCCGGAGTATCCCTGCACTTCCGCCAAGCAACAGAAGAAGAGAAAGTATTTTAAGTATTAAGTGATTCATTTTGTTTATAAGGCATAAGAATTCTGAAGCTGTAGAACAGGTCACACCGATTATCGGCTTTTATCATTAAACGGGCAATGAAACATCCCATGATTTCTCCAACCGCGGATCTATCAAGTTGGAGAGTCGGGAGAATAACGCGATTCGATACGATTCCGGACTGTCGGTTGACTCTTTGGCAATGGTTCATACAAAAATAAGAAAGTTTTTTGTTTTTAAACCTATTACCGGTCTGAAAAGATAGTGCATCCGGCAAATTAAGAATCATTTTTTATTATGCCGAACGCGAGTTAACGTGCATGTATACAGAGAGTTTCTATTTGTATACATACATGTCAACCCGCGTTTGTGATAAGGTTTGTAGATACTGATTGAACGGTATTATGGAAAGCTTCTCCAAAAGCTCCGGATTTCCGGAAAGCCTGCTTCCGAAGGTTTTATAGCTTCACGGTGATTGTGAAAGCAAGAGTTACTTTCTTTTAGAATCCTTTCGGAGAATTCCGCCCAATCATTCTCTCATATACGCCGGCAGGAGCTTATTGCTCGTTGTTCAATCTGTGAGCTCTTCTCTTTTTGCTCCTACTCATAACGACAGGAACTCATTGCTCGTTGTTCGCTCTGTGAGTTCTTCTCTTTTTGCTCTTACCTATAACGACAAGAGCTTATTGCTCGTCGTTCAATCTGTGAGCCCTTCTCTTTTTGCTCTTACCTATAACGACAGGAGCTTATTGCTTGTTGTTCAATCTGTGAGTTCTTCTCTTTTTGCTCCTACTCATAACGGCAGGAGCTTATTGCTCGTTGTTCAATCTGTGAGTTCTTCTCTTTTTGCTCCTACTCATAACGACAGAAGCTTATTGCTTGTTGTTCAATCCGGCTTTTACTTGTTCGATCATTTGGTTATAAGGCTTTCCAAAGGAATCGTTGAATAGCTTCACTAATTCCTCTTCTTTTTTTACCTTCACAAACTTGGTTCCTTCATGTTTCACGTATTCGACATCCTTAATTTTCCCGATAAAGTTTTGTGCCAAAGTCGATAAGTCCGGATGAGAGTTTGCCAATGTTTCCTTGATCTGATGAGCTTTTACAAATAAGAAATTGATTTTTGCATATACGACGGCATCGTGAAAATCTTTATATGAACTTATGATTGAAGAAGCGTCCGATGTCTCATATTTGGCGTTATATTCTTTTTCCGAATATGCTATGGAAACGGCAATCCAGCGTTTGATCTGCACCGAATATTCGGGAAAAAGGGGTAGCGGTCGCTGAAGCTTCTTCATTTCCTCATTCAGGTCTTCCCATTCTTGAATTACCTTAAGCAATTCTTCTTTACTAATCGAACTTTCTGATAGCAAGCCACGCTGCAATTCTTGCGAATGGTCGATAAACGGTGCAATGTTGGGATAGAGTGCCCTCCACTCATTCCGGTTGTCTTTATTGTTTTCTGTATCTTCTTCTTTTCCTTGCTCCAACTCTTGAGAGTTTTCTGTTTCAACCTTCTTGTTCAATTCTTTTTCATTCAACTCTTTTTCATCAATTCCTACTCCACCTTTTCCGCAGGAGGATAACATTACATTCAGACTAAGTGCCAAAAAAGTAAAAGCACTTACATAAATCATCTTTAAATTCTTCATTCTTTTTTCTTAATTAATTATTCTTTAATTTCGTTGCAAATGTAACTGATTTGTTGCTTATGCTATTATAACAGGCGTTTCTTTTAAATGTATTTTTATATAAAACTATTATTTATACGTTTTTTATGAAAATAAAGAAGCGCTTTGAGAGAGAATCAAGGTATTAGTCCGGAATAAGATATTTCTCAAAGGAGGCGTATCTGTAAGTTCTAAAAGTAGAACGCTCAGGATGAGCCGACACTGCATTGAAAGTTAAAAAAGGAGAATTCCGGAGAAAGTATGGCCGGAAAGATTATGTTTGCAGATATAAATATTTAAATAGCATAGCATTTAAATAGCATAGCATTATGTGTGTGAGGCGTTTTATAGTCGTAATTTTTATCTGTCTGGGTTCTCTCACGGCATTCGGACAGCAGAAGACTTTCGGAGAGAAGCTCTCCGATGCGGCGCTTCTGCTTACGAAGGAACGTGTGGTTTATGATCCGGCTTATGTGCGGATCGACTATCCGAATGGAGATGTACCAGCCGGCAGAGGCGTATGTACCGATGTCGTGATTCGCGCTTATCGTAAACTCGGCATTGATTTGCAGAAAGAAGTACATGAAGATATGAAAGCCAATTTCGGGAAGTATCCCCGCCTTTGGGGAATGAAACATACCGATACGAATATCGATCACCGGCGCGTACCTAACCTGAGGGTTTTCTTTGCGCGTAAGGGCGAAGCTTTGAAGGTTTCTTCCGATTCTTCCGCTTATCGGCCCGGAGATATTGTGACATGGGTGCTCGATAACGGGATGACGCATATCGGGCTGGTGGTGAATAAGAAGTCGATAGACGGGAGGCGCTTCCTGATTGTTCATAATATCGGTGCGGGACAGGTGTTGGAAGACTGTCTGTTCCGGTTTAAAATAACAGGACACTACCGGTATGGGAAAGAAAGAGCACGCCTCGGGGGAGGATAGATGGAAAAAATATCCATGGCCACAAACCTTGTCTGTAGGGGGTAATTATGGCTCACCCGACAAACTAAGGGGATTAAGCATATAATTTTGGCTTTTGCATCAGGGAAGATACGTGAAGAATAGCTCGACCGTTATTGCTAATAAGGTGAAAATCAACTTTCTCGTCGGGGAAAACACATGAAGAATCCCCTTGTTTTATCACTACTCTACTGTCCCGACGCGAATGAGCGTTGCAAGTTTGCAGTAACGTAGTGATAAAGCAAGGGGATGCTCTTATTTCTTTTTGGCCGTACGTCTGGCCCGCGGAGAGGCAGATGCCTTTGCACTTTGCTGCTTGATTACCTCCATGCAGGCTTCCAGTGTCATCTCTTGGGGGACTAACTCTTTCGGAATCTTGTAGTTTTTGCCCTGATAAGCGATATAAGGCCCGTATCTTCCGTTCAGAATCTCGAGTTGGGGTTCTTGGTCGAACTGCTTGATGTGACGCTCGGCTTCCTTTGCCCGTTTTTCCAGAATGACCTGCTCCGCTTCTTCCAGAGTCACTTCCATGGGATCGAGTGTTTTGGGCAGCGAGACATACACTTTGTTGTGAAGTACGTAAGGGCCGAAGCGACCCACGCCGATAGTCACCGGCTTTCCTTCATACTCTCCCAAATGACGCGGCAACCGGAACAACTCCAACGCCTCTTCGAGCGTAAGGGTTTCTATCGACTGTCCTTTCTTCATCTGGGCAAAGCGGGGCTTTTCCTCATCCTCTGCGCTTCCTATTTGCACCATCGGCCCGAAACGTCCGATTTTCACCGATACCGTTTTGCCGGTTCCGGGCTCTTCGCCTAAGATACGTTCGCCCACCTTGTGCGCTGTCTTTATGGCCAGTGTCTTTTCCACCGAGGGGTGAAACTGGGTGTAGAAGTTCTGAAGGATAGAAGTCCATTGGGCTTCGCCTTCGGCTATCTCGTCGAATTCTTTTTCCACACTGGCGGTGAAATTGTAGTCGAGGATATCCGGGAAATACTCGGTCAGGAAGTCGTTCACCACAGTTCCGGTATCTGTGGGGAAGAGTTTCGCTTTTTCCGCGCCGGTGGTTTCCGTATGGCTGGTTTCTTTCACCCGGTTGTCTTTGAGGGTGAGCACGTAGTATTTTCGCTGTTCGCCTTCTTTGTTTCCTTTTTCCACGTACTCGCGCTGCTGGATGGTGGAGATGGTAGGGGCATAAGTAGACGGGCGGCCGATGCCCAGTTCTTCGAGCTTGCGTACAAGGCTTGCTTCCGTATATCGCGGCGGGCGTTGGGTGAAACGCTCGGTCGCTACGATGGAGCCCGGTTCAAGAGGCTGACCTTTCTTCAGTGGCGGCAGCAGGCGGCTTTCGTCTTCCTGCTCGTTTTCGTCGTCATACGATTCGCGGTATACGCGGAGGAATCCGTCGAACTTAATCACTTCTCCGGTAGCCGCAAACACCTCGCTATTGTTACTGATAGCAATGGTAGCGGTGGTCTTTTCCAGCTCCGCGTCCGCCATTTGCGAAGCGATGGTGCGCTTCCAGATCAGGTCGTAGAGTTTCTTTTCCTGCGACTTTCCGTCGATGGTCTGATTCTCCATGTATGTGGGACGGATGGCTTCGTGGGCCTCTTGCGCTCCTTTGGTTTTCGTCTGGAAATGGCGCGTGTGCACATATTTCTCTCCCATTATCCGGGCGATAGCCTCTTTGCTTCCGGCTATGGCATATTCCGACAGGTTCACGGAATCGGTACGCATGTAGGTGATCAGTCCCGACTCGTAAAGCCGCTGGGCGATGGACATGGTCTGCGCCACCGTGTAACCCAGTTTACGCGCCGCCTCTTGCTGCAAGGTAGAAGTCGTGAACGGTGCCGGAGGCGTTTTCTTCACAGGGCGGGTGGATATGTCTTCGATGGAGAATGTGGCTCCCCGGCATGCTTCGAGGAAAGCTTTGGCTTCCTGTTTTGTCTTGATACGACGTGCCAGTTCCGCTTTCATTTCTACCGTTTTGCCGTCCGTGTCGGGTACGAGGAAAGTGGCTGTGATGCGATAAGAGGCTTCCGCTTCGAAGTTCTGTATCTCACGTTCGCGTTCCACAATAAGGCGCACCGCCACCGACTGTACACGGCCTGCCGACAGCGAGGGGCGTACTTTTTTCCACAACACGGGCGAGAGCTCGAAACCTACGATGCGGTCTAATATGCGGCGTGCCTGCTGGGCATTCACCAGATTGAGGTCGATGCTGCGCGGTTGCTCGATGGCTTTGAGAATGGCTGCCTGGGTAATTTCGTGAAAGACGATTCGCTTTGTGTTTTCCGGTTTAAGCTTAAGCACTTCGTACAGATGCCACGAAATGGCTTCTCCTTCGCGGTCCTCATCGGATGCGAGCCATACGGTTTCTGCCTTCTTGGCTTCTGCTTTCAGCGTGTCTACCAAATCCTTTTTGTCCTCCGGAACTTCATAAGTCGGTTTAAAGTTCTTTTTTACGTCAATACTGAATTCTTTTTTCTTCAAATCGCGTATATGTCCGTAGCTGGAAAGCACCTTAAAGTCTTTTCCAAGAAACTTTTCAATCGTTTTGGCTTTCGCCGGAGATTCGACAATGACAAGGTTTTTCTGCATAATTCTTTCTTTTATAATAGCTTGTATTGCAATAATCGGCTGCAAAAGTAGGAAAAAAGATTCTCTTACCTTAATAAATAAGCGGAGAAACTGATTTTTTTATCAAAAAAGTTCCTTTTCAACTGTTTTTATTCCGAAAACACTTCTTGCGAAAAGCTTTTTCGGGGGAGGGAGTTGTATAAGAGGGTTGCGCTAAGACGAAGTTCATGATAAACAGTTGCAAGACTTTCTTTTAGGAAACGGTGTGAAAGTTGCAATAAGACGAAGTTCATGGTAAACAAGCAACAGGAATTTCATTAGGAGCTGTATAAGGTATAAGAGGGTTGCAATAAGGCGTGTCATGCCGGTTTATCTGCCTACCGAACCGTTCAATATATATTCGCCTCGGTGGCCATATATACTCACCGTGGTAGCCATATATATCTACCATACATGAGTATATATGCCTACCACGCTGACTATATATGTTTACCGGAGCGCTTGTATATCCCTGTTGCGGAATCAACATTCCGGTTCATCTTTCTTCGGTTTTGCGCGCGCATCAAGTGACCTCTTGTCGACTGTGGAAACCCCTGTGCTTAAAAGCGGAAGCTCAATCCTCCCAGAACGTTCAACCCTTCGGCGGAATAACCCGGATGATACTGGTATTTCTTGTTCAGCAGGTTGTGCGCCCGGGCATAAACGCTGATGCCTTTGAACAGGTTGTAGTCGGCTCCAGCATGGAGGTCGTTCACCGCCTGCATCTTCATGTAATTCTTCACCTCTTTGCGCCCGATGTGGGTATAGCCCAGCTTCAGGGTGAGGTTGGCAATGGGGCGTAACAGCGTATTGAAAGAGAGTTCTCCGGCAGGTTTCACTGCCAAAAGGTGTTCGTTCGTCCGGCATTTCCAGTTGCGGTAGGTATATCGTGCCGATACGGCAAACAGGTCTTTGTATTCGTATGTCGCCTCTCCGCCGGCATAGAAGTTGTTGGCGTCGGCCTGTCCGAAATGGAAGAAAGAAGCCTCTTCCGCACCGGTAGGGATGGTGACGGATTCGGTGAAGATTTCGTCCTTCAGCCGTTGGTAACCGCCGTACACATGGAACCATAGTCCGGGATAGGGACCGGCTTTGAATCCCAACGATCCGTTCACCTGCTCATGAGTGCCCCGAAGCTGGGCGATGCGCGGTTCGCCCGCTGCTTCCATCGATACCGGGAGTTCGCTGTACGGATTGATCTGCTCCATCCGGCGGAAATCATTGATCCGCTGTCCGCCCGTTGCCCGTGCGTACAGTACGTAGCTGTCGGCAAACACGTATTGTATATCTACGTCAGGAGCAATGCGGTACGAGCTTCCGAAACCGAAAGAGAGATCGACCTTCGCGCCCAGGTGCAGTCGCCAGTCATCCGTATCCAACTCGTATGACGGGTTTAGTTGAAGGGCGGTATACCCTTTCAGCAATGTTTCCTGCGTGTGCGGATCTTTCGTGTATCCTCCGTACCGAAAGTTGTTCAGCTCGAAACCGATACCGATGTTCCGTCGGTCGCCTATCATCCCCGTCACACCTCCCGCAAAGCGCAGGATGGTTTCTTTGATGGCATAGTCTTCATTCCCCGGCTGTTTCGGTCCGTTTTGCCGGCGTTCGTACATCAATACTCCGGCTGTGGCGTTGAAACGGAAAGGAGCGGTTTCGTCGGTGAAGCGGATACCTGTCTGCACATCCCCCGAAGTGAATTTTTGTTTGCCGTGAATGCCCCCCGGTTGGTAATTGAAATTGCTCAGTCCGAAGTTACCGTTCGCGTTCAGCTCGAACCTGTCGAACAGGTGCGTGTAATCCGCTCCCGCTCGTGTACGGTAGTAATGGGCATCCCATTTCTTCCTTTCCGGGTTCGCCTGAGACAGCTTGTCCAGTTCTCCGTTCATCCCATCCACTTGCAGCCCGATATTCAGCCGGTCCTTACCGGACAGACGGAACAGATAGTTGGCAAAAAGATCGAGATTGCCATAGTTGCCGTATCCCGCGCGCACGTATCCGGGTGTGAAAGCCGGTTGCAGCTCTTCTCCCGAATAAGGGTTCATGGAAAATCCCGGGATGGAAGTGGCGGGGAAAAGCGTGGTGGCGTATTCCGCGCTCTTCTTTCCCACCGTCGGCGCTTCTACTTTGGGAAGCACGTTCACTTTCGCGGCATCGAGTATGTCGGGATTGTATTCCTGCTCTACAACCACGGTGCGGCTCACGGTCGTATCCTTCGGTTGTACGTTCTGTGCCCGGAGGCTATGGGGCAGCAGCATGACACATGCCGCTCCTCCGAGTATATAAAGAGTTCTTTTCATCATCGTGTCGGTTCTTTTAATGGGTTAGTTTCTTCAGTCTGCTCTCGATCATTCTCCCGATGTCATCATTCCCCCGGTAGTTTTGTTGCAGGCTCAGCAAGTATTGGCGCGCGTCGACCGGCTTGCCCGTGGCGACATACACATCCGAAAGGAGTATGAAACTCCGTGCCAGCCAATAGGCGTGGGGCGTGCTTTGGTCGATGTAGTCGAGCAGCTCCTTTTCGGCGGCGGCGTATTCCTTCGCGTCGTAAAGCGATTGAGCCAACAGATATTTGGCCTCCGCGCCATACCGGTTGCGGGTGTCTTTCGCCAATTCCCTCAAGTCGTCCGTCGCTTTCTTGCCTGCTTGCCGGTTCAGGTATGCCTTTGCCCGGTAATAGAGCGCTTCGCTCTTCAATTCGGGAGTAAGTTTGGCTTCGGCGAGCAGGGCGGTAGCGGCATGAATGGTTTCCGCGTCCTCTTTCAGCAGATGCCCGCAGCGGAGGATGCCTGTCTCGGCAAGCAGGCGGCGTTCCGAAGTGCTCGCTTTTTCCTTCAGCATCTTGTAGCTCGCCAGCGCGTCTGCCATCTGCATTTGGTTGAACTGTACTTCCGCACGCGCTATGAGGGCTTCCTCAGCAAACGGGTTGTTCGGGTATTCCAGCAGTTTGCCCGAATGCAGCAACACCATGTCGTAATTCTTCTGCTCCTGTCCGATGCGGCAGAGATAATAATGGGCGTTCAGGCTGTAAGCCCCTTCGGGAAATGCTTGCAGGTATCGGTTCAGGCTGTTCTTTGCCTCTTCCGGTCTGCCACGCATATATGTCTTTTCGGCAGCGGCATACGTCAGTGAGTCTTGTTCGTTGGCATCGAAACGGATGTGTCCCGGCATTGAGTTTGCCAGCGCGGCGAATTCGTCGATACGGTTCAGGTCGACATAAATGGATTTCAGATCGCGCATCGCCATTCGTGCTTCTTCGCTTCCGGGATACTTCTCCACCACTTGCCTGTAAGCATCGATGGCTTGGCTGTAATCTCCCTTCTGGTAATACAGCAGTCCGATTTCGGCGGCAGCTTTCCGGCTCATCGGGCTTTCGGGATATTTGGCCAGCAACTCTTTGAACGACTGGATAGCTTGGTTCTGATTGTCCATCCATACATACGAGCGGCCTTTCTCGTAAAGGGCGTTTACGGCATACGGAGAAGAAGGATATTTGCCGGTGAGGCGGTTCAGCAACGTCACCTTTCCGGCATAATCTTTCTGCAACCCCGACACAAGCGCAAGCTGATAGAACGAATAATCGCCTGAGGGAGTGTTCATCTGTTCGGCTTGGGAGTAGTATTGCTTGGCCTCTTCGAAGCGGCGCACGTGCAGGTGGCAGTCGCCGAGCCGGTTGTAAGCGTCTGCCAGGGCAGTTCGGTCGTTTGCCTTATACAGCCGGACGAACCGCAGGAAATAATCTTTGGCCTCCGTGTAGGCTTTCCGGTGAAAAGCGATATAACCTAAATTATAATTGGCGAGCGCATACGTTTCGCTGTCGGTTTGCGCGGTCAGTTGCAGATAGGCGTTGAAGTCGCGGGCGGCTTCCGTCATCCGGTTGAGGCGGTAATACGACTCTCCGCACCAATAGTAAGCGTCGGCTTTTGTCTGGCGGTTATATTGTCCGAGAGCAATCGACCGGTTCAGGTACTGGAGAGCTTGTTCGAAGTCGGCATTGGCAAACGCCTGCGTTCCGAGCTGGAACAGAATCTTCTGCTTCGCTTCCAGCATGCGTGCGCTCGGACGGGCGATGCGGTCGATCGATTTCAAGGCGACTTCGTAGCTGCGTGTGTTCATATACACTTCTATCAGGTATCCGCTTACCTTTTCGGCATACGGAGATGTGGGGAAGTCGTTGAGGAACTTCTCAAACGCTGTCACCGACTCTCCGAAAGCGGAGTAGGAAGTCTCGTGCAGACACAGCGCGTAGTTGTATGCCGCCTGTTCTTTGATTTGCCGGTTGGCATCCGATGCAGCCGCCTGTTCGAATGCCATGCGGGCCTTGTTCTTTTCCGCCAGTTGCAGGTACGAAAGCCCCAGATGCAGATTGGCGTTCTGTGTCAGGGCATCATCCGTTGCGGTCGTTCTGCCCAACGCTTCCGCCGCTTTCGAGTAAACTCCCGTTTGATAGTAGGAGATGCCTAAGCGGTAAAGCGCGTCGCGACGAGGAGTGTCCGGATGTCGGTTTAAGTAAAGGCCGAACGCTTCGGTTGCCCGTTGGTATTGCCCGAGATGATAATAAGCGTCGCCCGAGATGCGGTGCATCTCGGCGGTATGCTCGTTCCGGGGATAAGCCGACAGATAATTCTGCGCCACCTTCAACGCTTTGTCGTACTCTTTTTGAATGATGTGAATCTCTGCGATGTAGTAAGGTGCGAGTGCCTTGTACTTGGCGTTGTTTTGCAGAGCGAGAAATCCGTCCAGAGCTTCCCGGTATCTTCCTTGTGTATAGCGGATATAAGAGAGGTAGTAGTTGCCGTCTTCCGAATAGCGGGAGCTTGTGCTCCGCAAGGTTTCGAACCATACGGCCGCCTCTTTCAGATTACCCGTTTTCAGCTGCCCCGTTGCCAACTGGTAGGTGCGTTCGCCTCGTTCTTCGTCGGGTAGCAGTTCGAGGCGCGTAGCATTGAAAAGCGCCAGCGACTCATCGTAGTTTCCGTTGTAAAAATAGCACGAAGCGAGCAGTCCGTAGATGCGGTTGGCATGTGGCGTGTCGGGATAGCGGTTCAGGTATTTCCTGAGAATCCCGATACGGTTTTTGTCTTGCAGTTCATAAGCCGCTGCCGCCAGCATATATTCGGCATCCTGCCGATACTCTTCCGAAGGCATCTGCTTTACAAATGCTTTCAATGCCGGCACACAGGCGGCATAGTGTTTCTCGTGAAACAAGGCTTTCCCTTCTTTATATAAATGATAAGGGGAAGTGATCTTTTCGTTTGTCTGCGCAAAGCCCGTTGCAGATACACTGAACAGGGCAGCACACACAAGCCGGATAATTTCTTTTTTCATAATCGAAGTGTTTGCACTAAATAAAACCGGATCTTCCGTCGGAAGAATCTCCGGATGGTAAATTAAGTATTCCCTGACTTAATAAAACCCAAAAAGGGGAATATGTATCGGCTATTTGTTATAAATTAACGAATAGACCGCCCGATAAGAATTTTTTAAGTCCTTTTCGTATGGAATCGAGTCCGAACTCCTCCGCCCGTATTTGCCCGATCGGGATAAAGAAAGCCTCTTCCACATCGTCCATGGCAGAGAGCCGACCGTCGCCTGCCACCTTGCAAAGGTAAAACATGTCCAGCGTGTGTACGGGAAACCCCGAATAGATATAAATATTGGGAAGCGAGAACAGGTAGGAGGCCTGTTCCACTTCGAGTCCTGTCTCTTCCCGCACCTCGCGCGCAACACCTTCTTCGCCCGTTTCATCCATATCGATGAAGCCTCCGGGAAGGTCGAGGGTTCCTTTGGCGGGTTCTTTCGCGCGCCGGCAAACCAGCAGTTCCTGCCGTTCGTTGAGAATCAGGGCTACGGTGGCGGCGGAGGGATTGAAGTAATATACGAAGCCGCATCCGGCACACTTCTTCGATTTCTCATCGTTGGTTTCGAAATCTGCGGAGCCGCATTTGGGGCAATATCCGAATTGTGAGAGAGGATGTTTCATAGTCAAGAGAACGTTTTTGTATTGACAGGACAAAAATAGGAGGAAAAGGCGACTTGCGAAAAGATATGCTTGCATATTTGGTATGTTGGGTGGAAAAACACCGGTTATTCTCATAAAATAACATAATATGGCCGGATAGTCCGATTTATTGTCTACCTTTGTGCCGTAAAACAATTGAGTTTATATTGTATCTTCCTTAGCCATGTTTCGATCTGCCGTTGTTTGGCAGCGCTTCTCATCGTCAAACCGACTTCACAATTAACTTCCTTGTTTATATAAGCCGGCAGGTTGCGAAAGTACATCATCCCATTCCGTTGTGTTCGTTTTTCGCGCTTCTCTCTTGCCTGCATCAATCTGTAAATTAAAAAGACTGTATATCGATACAGCAGCATTATGACATTTAAAGAATTAAACATACAGGAGCCTGTATTGAAGGCTCTGTCCGAAAAAGGATACGAAAAGCCGACACCTATTCAGGAACAGGCTATACCGGTTGCCCTGTCCGGTAGCGACTTGCTGGGCATCGCCCAGACAGGTACGGGTAAAACGGCGGCTTTCGCCATACCGGTCATTCAATGGCTCAACCGGAAACCCGCAACAACGGGAAAGAGAAAGATACGCGCGCTTGTTTTGACTCCTACACGCGAGCTGGCGATTCAGATAGACGAATGCTTCAGAGATTATGCCCGGCATACCGATGTGAAGCATACCGTAATATTCGGTGGCGTGAAACAGAGCGGCCAGGTAGAGAAACTGAAAGCGGGAGTCGATGTGCTGGTCGCCACTCCGGGACGCCTGCTCGACCTGATAAAGCAGAAGTATGTGACGCTCGACGCTGTGGCTCACTTTGTGCTCGATGAGGCCGACCGCATGCTCGACATGGGCTTTGTGCACGACATCAAACGCCTGATTCCCTTGCTGCCGAAGCTGCGTCAGACGCTTTTCTTCTCGGCAACCATGCCCGATGCCATCGCGAATCTTGCGGCGACGATGCTGCACCGTCCCGTAAAAGTGGAAGTAGCTCCCGTTTCGTCTACGGTGGATACCATCAGGCAGAATCTGTATTGGGTGGAGAAGCCGCAGAAGAGCAAACTTCTTGTTCATCTGTTGCAGAAAGAACAGGAAAAGACTGTGCTGGTTTTCTCGCGCACCAAGCACGGGGCGGACAAAATCGCCAGAATTCTGAAAAGAGAAGGCATCGGCTGCGAAGCCATTCACGGAAATAAAACGCAAGTGGCCAGACAGCGGGCGTTGGGCAACATCAAATCGGGAAAGACGCGCGTGATTATAGCCACCGACATTGCCGCAAGGGGAATCGATATAGCTCATCTGGAACTGGTGATAAACTACGATCTGCCCGATGTGGCGGAAACGTATGTGCACCGTATCGGCCGTACGGGTCGTGCCGGAAACAGCGGAACCGCCCTGACTTTCTGCTCGCAGGATGAGGACGCGAAACTTAAAAGCATTCAGAAGCTGATCGGGAAAAAGCTGAAGGTAGTGCCGGTATCGGCGTAATTTACGAATACATAAAACAGGAAAAGGAGAGCCAATGGCGATATCATTCAATAAAAGAGAGAAAGAAAAACTGAAACAACAGAAAAGACTGGAGAAGCAGCGACGTAAAGAAGAGCGTAAAGCCGAAGGAAGCGCTTCTTTCGAGGATATGATTGCCTACGTGGATGAAAACGGAAATATTACGAGTACGCCTCCGGACATGAGCAAGAGGCAGGAGATCGATGTGGAAGACATAGCGGTTTCTACTCCTGTCAAGGAAGAGGTGGAAGAGGAAGTGATGCAGGGGCGTGTGGAACATTTCAACTCCGGTAAAGGCTATGGTTTTATAAAAGACCTCGGCAGCACGGAGAAATACTTTTTTCACATCAGCAACGCACCGGCTTCCATCGAACAGGGAAATAGGGTTACATTCGAGCTGGGACGCGGTCAGAAGGGCATGAATGCCGTCAACATCGTTCTTGTCGACAAAGGTAACCGATAATTAATAATAAACAACAAAGAAAAAAAGATGAACATTTATGTATCAAATCTAAACTTTCGCACGGTGAGTGAAAGTTTACAGGAGTTATTTGCGCAGTATGGAGAAGTGGCTTCTGCTAACGTTATCACTGATAGAGAAACCGGCAGATCGCGCGGGTTTGGGTTTGTTGAAATGCCGGACGACGTGCAGGGCGAATCGGCAATATCCGAATTGAACGGAACCGATTTCGACGGTAAAACGATCAACGTGAACGTGGCGCGTCCCCGTACGGAAAGAAGCGGCGGAGGATATGGCTCGCGTGGCGGAAACGGCGGCGGATACAACCGCAACCGTTACTGATCTGCTACCCGCCTGGATCCGAAAGGTGTAGCCGGAGTTCGATCATAGACGGCAGACAAATGCGGATTGATACAGCATTACCCGACGATTCGCTACCGAATCGCATAAGGCTGTGTTAATCCGCGTTCTTTAATAAATCGTATCTATCGGAGGATAGATTTATTCGATTGGCTTTTTCTTCGATAAAGGTTTTCTGCTTGTTATCTTTGCATCAGGATAAAAAAATAAATGTAAGTAGAACTCTAAAAAATAAAAAGATTATGGAACCGATTTTAAACTCTTATCTCCCGGAATTCAGCGTACAGGCTTTTCATAACGGCGCTTTCAAGACAGTGACCAACAACGACCTGAAAGGCAAATGGGCCATCCTGTTCTTCTACCCTGCCGATTTCACGTTCGTATGCCCTACCGAGTTGGTGGATATGGCTGAGAAATACGAACAGTTCAAGTCGATGGGCGTAGAGGTTTACTCCGTAAGCACGGATACTCACTTTGTGCACAAGGCTTGGCACGACACTTCCGAAAGCATCCGTAAGATTCAATACCCCATGCTGGCAGACCCCACAGGTGCGCTGAGCCGTGCGTTGGGCGTGTACATCGAATCGGAGGGTATCGCTTACCGCGGCACTTTCGTTGTCAACCCCGAAGGACAGATTAAGGTGGTGGAACTGAACGACAACAACATCGGCCGCGACGCTTCCGAGCTGCTCCGCAAAGTAGAGGCTGCCCAGTTTGTGGCAAGCCACGAAGGAGAAGTTTGTCCGGCTAAATGGAAAAAAGGAGAATCTACCTTGAAGCCGAGCATCGATTTGGTTGGTAAGATTTGATAACAGGTAATCATGTAAATGTGAGAAAAGGTCGATGGCGCGAGACGCTGCCGGCCTTTTTTCGATAAAGCGCAACAGATATGTTAGATATTGCATTGAAAGAACAGTTAAAGACCATCTTCGCCGCCTTGGAGTCCGATTTCATTTTTGACATCAGGGTGTCTGCCCGGCATGAGAGCCGCGAAGAGTTGATAGAAATGATGGAGGAAGTGGCGGCTTGTTCCGAGCGGCTGAGTTGCCACGTACAGGAGTCCGACCGGCTGGAATTCGATATCTTGAAAAACGGAGAGCCTTCGGGCATCAGCTTCCGGGGCATTCCCAACGGACACGAATTCACTTCCTTGCTGCTGGCTGTCCTCAATCTGGACGGAAAGGGAAAGAACTTTCCCGATGAGGCTGTGGCGCAGCGGATAAAAGCGTTGAAGGGACCTGTAGCGCTGACGACCTACGTTTCTCTTACGTGTACCAATTGCCCCGATGTGGTGCAGGCGTTGAATCTCATGAGCGTGCTGAACCCCTCCATTTCTCATCAGATGGTAGACGGCGCTCTCTATCAGGAAGAGGTGGACGCGCTGAAGATACAGGGTGTGCCTTCGGTGTTTGCCGACGGAAAGTTGCTGCATGTAGGGCGCGGCGAGTTGGGCGAACTGCTGGCGAAGCTCGAAGAACGCTATGGAGCAGAACCGTCTCTCGCAGATACGGCAGAAAAGAGATACGACGTGATTATAGCAGGAGGCGGTCCGGCGGGGGTGTCTGCCGCCATCTATTCCGCGCGCAAGGGGTTGAAGGTGGCTATGGTTGCCGAACGCATCGGCGGTCAGGTGAAGGAAACGGTAGGCATAGAGAATCTGATTTCCGTACCCGAAACGACCGGTAGGGAATTGGCCGATAACCTGCGTACGCATTTGTCGCATTATCCGGTAGATTTGCTCGAACATCGCCGCATCGAGAGCGTGGAAACGGTGGAGCCGGAAAACCGGGCGTCTGCTTCCGCAGATAGAGCGGCAGATCAAAGTCCGCAGGCGGCGAAAGCAGACAAGCTAATTGTTACCTCAGTAGGCGAGCGGCTGCTGGCTCCTGCACTGATCATTGCCACGGGAGCGGGTTGGCGAAGGCTGAATGTGCCCGGCGAAGCGGAGTATATCGGACGGGGAGTAGCCTTCTGCCCTCATTGCGACGGGCCGTTCTATAAAGGCAAGCACGTGGCTGTGGTAGGTGGTGGGAACTCCGGAGTGGAGGCTGCCATCGACCTTGCGGGAATCTGCTCGAAGGTGACGTTGTTTGAGTTCATGGGCGAGCTGAAGGCCGACCGCGTACTTCAGGAGAAGTTGGCAACGCTGCCCAACGTAGAGGTGTTTGTCAACGTGCAGACCACGGAAGTGGTGGGCAATGGCGACAAACTCACGGCATTGCGCGTCAAAGACCGCCGCACGGACGAAGAGCGTCTGGCAGAGCTGGACGGCGTGTTCGTGCAGATCGGCCTTTCGCCCAATAGCGCCGCTTTTCGCGATGTGGTGGAAACCAATCGCATGGGAGAAATCGTGACCGATTCGCACTGCCGCACCAATGTGCCGGGCATCTATGCCGCCGGCGACGTATCGACCGTGCCCTACAAGCAAATCATCATTTCGATGGGCGAGGGAGCCAAGGCTGCGCTTTCGGCTTTCGACGACCGTATACGCGGAGTGATTTAGCCGTATGCGAAGGCGCCTCCTTTTTTCTCCTGACGTGCTTCACGATTGTTGCCCGAAAAAGGCAAATCATGCTTTCTGAGCATTCAGCTCTTTGGGCCTGTATCGGGGTGGCATGTTCTTTTTGTGCACAGATATCGTTTGCCGGCAAGCAGTGAACCGTTTTCAATTGGAGGTTCCAACGCAATTGGGCCTCGTTTGCCTGTTCAGTTCGTTTTTGTCTTAACAAATAATAAGATTTTGTGCGCAACATATTTGGGGGTAAAAAACGTTTTTTCCTACAGGGCATCTCTAAGGCTGTCCGGTTAATTTTATTATTGGTAAAATCAAAAAAAGAAAAAGGTATGAGAAAGTTTATTTTTGCTGCCGGCCTTGCGGCTGTAATGTGTTTCGGAGCAGCCAACCTTCAGGCTCAGGACGTGAAGAAGTGCGACGCAAAGAAAGAGCAGTGCGACAAAAAGGCCGACAAGTGCTGCAAGAAAGAAGTAAAGAAGAAAGACTGTGCGAAGAAGGAATGCACAAAGACGAAGGCCGAATGCACGAAAGCAACGGGCAACTGCTGCAAGAATCCGTCAGATTGCGCAAAGAAAGAGTGCACGAAGAAGGATTGCAAGAAAGAGTGTCCTAAGAATGCCGGCGCAAAGAAAAGCTGCTGCAAAAAATAAATAAAGGAGTTGCGGTAGAATTACCTTGACGGTAACCGTTGAATCGCATCTTTGGCATGGAGTGAGCCTCCCACCGAAGATGCGATTGTGATGTATATATATATACAGCGGAGCGTATATTTGACAGGTCCGGCAGTTCGGAATTTCCATTAACCGATTGGGTACTTATTCGTATTTCAGCGAGCGCGCAGGCTTGCCCGCCACTACTTTCACCACCTGGCGGAATACAGTGGCGAACGAGATGAGCAGCAAGAGCCCGATGGGCAACAAGAAAAACCAAGGTTTCATTTCCGTGCGGAACGCATAATGTTCCAGCCATGCTTCCATGCCGAACCAGGCCACCGGAAAGCCGATGCAGACAGCCGTGAGGATGGGAAAGAGAAAAGTTTCTCCCAACTGGCGGAACAATCTCCCGTGGGAAGCGCCCAGTACCTTCCTGATGCCCATCTCTTTGGTGCGGATGGTGCATGAAAACACCGCCAGTCCCCACAGTCCCAGACAGGAAACAAAGATAGCCAGGCCTGCGAAGACGACCATAATAATGCCGAAAGCCTTGTCGCTCTTGTATTGCCGGTCGTAATACCGGTCGAGAAAGAAAGAGTCGAAACTCGAATCGGCAAAATACTCTTTCCATCTCTTCTCCGTTTCCGCTACGATTGTGGCGGGATCTGCTGGATGAAAGCGGATGGAGAGGTAGCGTTGGGGCAGCCAATCTATTTTGTCTTTATGAATCAGCATGATAGGGGTGTAGCCTTTGTTCAGCGACTGTTGGTGGTAGTCTTTTATCACACCGATGATTTGCATGGGCGATTCCGCGCCTTCTACCGTTATCTCTTCTCCCAGCGCTCCGTCGTTGGTCGCAAAGCCAAGGGTGCGGACAGCCGATTCATTGACCACCAGCTTGTCGACATCGTTGCCGTATGATTCGGAAAACCCGCGCCCGGCTATCACTTCCAGTCCGTACGTGTCTATATAATCGGCGTCGCAACTGAGCATTTCGTACAGCCGGTTTTGCTTGAGCGCATCCCGGGTGCGGTGGTTGGATAGGAACGTGGCCACCTCTTCGCCTGGCACAGCGCCCGACGAAGTAACTCTGTCGACAGACTGAATCTGTTTCAGCGCTTTTCGCAAGGCTTCTATCTTTTGCGGCATCCCTTCGGAGGGAGCAGGATATTTGACTGCCAAAATGCGTTCGGTGTTCACTCCCAACGGACGGCTGCGCATAAAGCTGAGTTGCGCGAATACTACCAGTGTGCCGCACAATAGAATCATGGAAGCGGCGTATTGTACTACGACAAGAAGCTCGCGAATGCGGTTGCCCCGGCGATTGTTCAGGAATTTGCCCTTCAGCAATACGACGGGGCGATAGCGAAGCAATATCCGTGCGGGATAATAACCCGACAGGCAGATGCCGGCTGCCAAAAGAAACACGACGCCAATACCCCAATAGCCGGTGAACCAGATGCGGAAGCTTACGGTGCGCCCTACCAGATTGTTGAAAGCGGGAAGTACCGCTTCTACCAGTCCGGCTGCCAGTATCAGGGCAATCAGGTTCATGAGTAACGCTTCGAACAGAAACTGCCCGACAAGCTGTCGGGGAAAAGCGCCCGCCATTCGGCGTATGCCGACTTCCTTTGCCCGTTCCATCGACTGCGCCACCGTGAGGTTCACATAATTGATCCATGCGATGAGAAGGATGGAAATGGCTGCGAAGATGAGGGCGATAAGGATGGAGCGGTTTCCTTTCTGTTCGGCTTCATAGCCGGTCTGCGGATTCAGATGAATCTCTTTGAGCGGGGTGAGCCGTACTCCCCATGTCTTATTCCTCAATGCCTCCTCGGTCTTATATTTTTCGGCCAGTCGGGGGAATGCCTGTTCTATCTCCGCCACACGTTCCGGAGAGTCGAGCTGTACGTATGTGTATGCTTCGTGCTTGTACCAATACTCTTGTACCCATGTGGGGAGGGTTTTGTAGGAGATAAGTATGTCGTACCGGATATGCGAGTTGTGAGGCATCTCTTTCATGACTCCCGTGACTTCGCATGTCGCTCTCCCTACGTTGCTGCTGAATACCAGTATTTTCCCCACCGGGTCTTCGTCGTTGAAGTATTTGTGGGCGATATGCTCCGTTATCACTACTTGTCCGGGGCGCGACAGGCAGAACTTCCGATCGCCTCTTTCCAGCTCGAAATCGAAGATTCGGAAGAAACCCTCATCGGCATAAGCGATGCCGCTCTCACGCATCGTGAGGTCATTGCGGCTGACCAGCTGTTCGGGCTGTATGATGCTTCCTATGCGGGTATAGTCTTCTATTCCGGGCAGGTTCTCTTTCATGACCGATCCGTACCCGAACGAACTCGTTGCCCAATAGTCCGTCAGCACCCCGTTCTCACGGAAAGTGCTTTCCACCCGGTAGATGCGGGCGGCTTTCCGGTGCATCCCGTCATAGCTGAACTCGAATGCCACATAGGTAAGGATGAGCAAGGCGGAAGCCATTCCCAATGCCAGTCCGAGGATGTGTATGAAACTGAATTTTTTTCGCTTCGTCAGCCGGCGCACTGCGCTGTTCCAATAGCTCCGTATCATAACATTTCGCTTTTATCGTCCGTATCGGGACGGTGGTTGAAGTTCTCCGCGATAATCTTTCCGTCGAGCAGGCGTATGATGCGGTGCGCATACATGGCGTCACGCTGCGAGTGAGTGACGATGACGACCGTAGTGCCCCGGTTGTTAAGCGTGCGGAGCAACTCCATCACCTCCATCCCGTTGGTGGAGTCGAGATTACCCGTAGGTTCGTCGGCAAGCAGCAGCGGAGCGTTCGTCACTACGGCACGGGCGATGGCTACGCGTTGCTGCTGCCCGCCCGAAAGCTGCTGCGGCAGGTGCCCGGCACGGTGGGTCAGGCTGACTTTGTCCAATACCTCCATCACCCTTCGTTTGCGTTCTGCCGGCTTCACATGGAGATATATGAGCGGCAGTTCCACATTTTCATACACGGTCAGTTCGTCTATCAGATTGAAACTCTGGAAGATGAATCCGATGTTCCCTTTCCGCAAGGCAGTCAGTTGTTTCTCGTTCATGCCCTCCACCCGGTAGCCGTTGAATGAGTAAGAGCCCGAAGTCGGAGTATCGAGCGTGCCGAGAATGTTGAGCAGCGTCGATTTTCCGCAGCCCGACGGACCCATAATGGCAACAAACTCTCCTTGTTTTATTTCCAGGTTAATATTGTTCAATGCTTTGGTTTGCACTTCGTCTGTGGCAAAGAGCATAGAGAGATTTTCTATCTTAATCATTGGATATGTTTTAAAAAGTTAGTTTTATTTTCTCGTAATCGCCGAAAGACTCGTATCCTGAAACAATCACCTCTTCTCCTTCCTCCAGGCCCGACAAGATTTCGTAATACCGGGGATTCTGCCTGCCTGTCTTTATCTCCCGCCTGAGGGCAAATGTACCACTTTTGTCCAGAACATAAATCCAGCGTCCGCCTGTTCTTTGGAAAAAACTGCCGCGCGGCAGCAAAAGCGCTTGTGTGGGAGCGCCCAATTGCAGATTCAGGTGGTACGTTTGTCCTGCCCGTATATTCTCGGGGCGAGAGGAAGTGAAGGCGAGATCGGTTCGGAACTGTCCTGCTTTTACTTCCGGATACACTTTCGTCACTTCGAGCCTGTATGCGTTGCCGTCGCGTGTGAAATCGGCAGGCTGTCCGGCAACTACCCGCTCTACGTAATGTTCGTCGATCTGCGCCTGAATCTTCAAATCGGGAGTTATCATCTGCCCGATGTGTTCACCGGGAGCGATCGATTGCCCGATCTGTGCGTCGAGATTGCCCACCTGTCCGTCGATGGGCGCTTTCACTTTCAGATTCTCCAACCGCCGGCGAATCAGTACAAGGCTCTGCTTCATGTGACGGATGTTCTCGTCGAGGCTGCTTACTTGTGCGAGGCGGAACAGACTGTCTTGCCTGATGCGTTCGTCGAGCGTGGCAAGCTGTTGGTGTATGGCGTCGAACGCCTCGTTTGCCCGGAGATACTCTTCGCGTGCAATGAGGTCTTCATTCATTAGCTTTCGGCATTGTTCGCGCCTGCGTTTTCTCATCAGATACTCTTTCCACATGCCGATGCGCTCTTGCTTCAGGCTGAGCCGCTCCTGCTCCATGCGGATGCGGGTGTTGCGCAGTTCGTTCTCCTGATAGGCGAGATCCGCTTCGCTTTGCAGTATGCCGATGTTGAGCAACGGATTGCTTAAGCGGAGGATGACATCCCCCTGCCTGACGACGGCTCCCTCTTCGTACAGGCGTTCTTCCACTTTTCCGCCCTCGATGGCGTCCAGATAGACCATGCGGGCAGGCACCGCTTGGCCGATGACTTGGATATAATCGTTGAACTCTCCTTTCTCGACGCTTCCCACAGTGATGCGGCTGCGTTCTACGGTAAGCGAGGCCGCGCTGTCGCGGAAGAAAAGATAAAGGGCGCATCCGGCTATTGCCAGAATACTTGCTCCGCTTACGATCTTCCGGCGCGGGAAACGTTGCCGCTTACGCTCTATTTTCGTATCCATTCCGTTATTCATGATCGGTATGTATAAAAGTTCCTGTTTGATAATAAGCGATTAATCGCCTGAGCAACTCGTATTGAGCCTGTACGCGCACCTGTTCGCTGCGGGCGGACAACCACCGGCTACGGGCTTCCATCAGTTGCAGTGTAGAGGATGCTCCTTCCTCCCATTTCCTCTTCGTTGCTTGCAGCACTTGTCGCTCCGCGTCCGCCTGCAAGCAGAGTTGCCGATGCTCTTCCCAAGCCGTGCGCAAACTGTGCGACAGGCGTTCCGTCTCCGTGCGCAGCCTGAGTCGCTTCTCCGTGAGGTCATTCTGCATGCGCAGCATGTTCAACCGTTTCTTCCTGAGCCGCGTATATCGCTCCAATCCGGTGAATAGAGGAAAAGAGAAACCTATCCCGATGTAATTGCTGCGATGTTCGCGCAGCTGGCGGAGAGAATACAGCGAGTTGTAATAATCGGAGTTTAGGGAGAAGCGCGCGTACACGGCAGGCAAGAACTCTCCCCGGGTCATCGCGTAATCTTTGCGCGCGGCGCGCTCTTTTATCTCCATGCTTTTGTATTCAGGCAGCACGATCACGGCCTGCCGGTATAATGTTTCCGGATCGGTCTCTTGCAAGCGGGGAGGAAGACTGTCCGCCGCTATGGGGATAATGCCGAGCGAGTCTGTTGCCTCCATGCCCATCAACTCTTTCAGGTAAAGCAAAGAAAGCCGCCGGTTGTTCAGAGAAGCGGTGTAGCGCAAGAGGTCTCCTTGCCTCCGCGCTTCTATCTCCCGGACATCCGCGGCGGACTTCAGTCCCAGCTCGTAGTAAGCGTGCGCCTGTTTCAGGTACTGATTTCCCAACTCCAACTGTTCTTCGGCAAGCAAGTACAGCTGTTCGTTCAGTGCAGCCTTATAATAAGCCTCTGTGATTTGGATGCCCAGCTCGTTTTTTCTTGCGTCCAAATCACACTTCTTCTCTTCGCAGTTGAGGCTTCTCAACTTCAGGAGGTTGATGCGCGAGAATCCTTCGAACAGAGAAAGAGTGATTTCCAGTCCGGCTGTTCCCTGATTGTAAGCTTCGGATGTATAGCCGTTGGTACGCGGGTCGATGGAACGCCCGGTGTATCTTCCCACTTCCCCTTTCATCGATATTTGCGGGAGAAACTTCCCTATGGCCGACACATAATCGGTGCGAGCCCCTTTTGTAGCGATCTGCAGTCTTTGGATAGACAGGTTGTGCTGCCAGGCATAGCGGATGCAGTCGTCCGGTGTGGCTTGTCCCTGCAAGTTCGGGGACGTCGCCGCACCCAACCATAAACACACAATCGATAAGCATTTATTCATTATATTCCTGTTGTTTTTATTGTCATTCCGGAAAAAGAGAAGCAAGCGGTGTGCCGAAATCGTTTTCTGTTTGATAATTAGACTGTTACTATTTTGTATGGTTTGCAGAATGTCCAAATCTTAGACGCTCCGTCGTCCAGGAATGAGACGATGAGTATTAGTCGTCCTTTGTTTTCCATAAACTGCATGGGGGGATGAAACCGATTTCCTCTTTTTATGTCGCTTTCGATAGTTGCTTCAGCAGATCAATAAGCGATGGAGGAAATGCTGTTTCTTTATGCTTTTTCCAAGACAGGAGCCTGCCTTCCTGCCTTACATAATTTCGCCGGATAAAAAAGTTATCGGCTGAAAAGTTGGGGAGGGGTTACGGGAGTTCATTTATTGCTCATATTGTCATGAGTTTTCTTAATTGTTTTTTGCCGGTAAACGTCCCGTTCCGCTCTCTTCAATTTTGTTTTCGACGCCTGTTCGAACGGACCTATCGGGAAACCTGTTTACGTCTACTTTTTGCCCGAATAAGTGAAGGAAAGAGCTGACCAAGCGATTGATTTTCTTTTTATATATAAGATTATCAGTTGTTTATAAATAAATAGACGAAGCGTGGTCTGCAAAAATATTCTCTCTCGAAAACGTCAAAACGCCAAAACGCCCTTATAACTGTTTTTTTATGCAACAGTTGAATGCAGGGGGCGTTTGAAAAGTCGGATTTATGTGATCCATTGCCTCTTCTCTTTGGAACTGTTTGTTGAAAATTCGGATAAAAATGCCATAATATATTGCGCAAAAAAGCTGTTTTATTAAAAGGTGAATAATATTTACAATACAATGTTCTTTTTTATTCGCTTTCTCCCTGTTTGGACCGTCAAATCATCCGATGCTGTCGCGTCAAAAAGCCAAGTGCGAAATCTTTCTTTTATAAGGCTGATTTGTTCTGCTATTTGCTGATAATTAATTATTTATCCCTTCTTCTGAATGGAAGGTGTCATTTTAAAACAGTCATAAGGGCGTTTTGGCGTTTTGACGTTTTTAAAAACCTCGAAAACCGGCGGATTCTGACACAAGAAATGTTTTGCAAACAAGGATTGGATAGGTATATTATATTTACAAATTAGGATCATTTCAGGTTTAAAGCAAAGCTTGAAAAGCGCTTCCCTTTATTCGTGCAAACTCTATGGCTCTTTACCTTTCAAAGCCCGCCGCCTTTCATTTCAAACATCAGCGTGTTTGATTTCAAAGCCCGCCGCCTTTTTTCTAAAGCCCGCCGCCTTTGTTTCAAAGCCCGCGGCCTTTTTTTCTAAAGTCCATTGTGTCTCTTTGGGGGAGCGATTCAATGCGGATTTGTCTGTAATGCTCTGTCAATTCAGACTATTTTGTCTATTTTTGCAAAAGGCACTATGTCCGGAGTGAATATAAATTAAAATACAATCCGAAGAAGTTGGAGAAAACTGTCCAATAATTGGACGCCACTCTTGGAGAACCTTTGAAAAGCCGATATCTTTACGGCTGAAAACGCAAAAAATGATGAAAAAAGGAACCATTCTCGTCGTGGACGATAATAAAGGGGTGCTTGCTTCGCTCGAAATGCTGCTCGAAACGGAATTCAGCGATGTAAAGACAGTAGCTCATCCGGGCAGGATATTGCCTGTGCTTCAGAAAGAGCAGGTAGACGTGGTGATTCTCGATATGAACTTCTCGGCGGGTATCAACAGCGGCAACGAAGGGCTTTATTGGTTGAGCCGGATTCACGAGCAGGCGCCGGACCTTCCTGTGATTATGCTCACGGCCTACGGGGATGTGGAGCTTGCCGTAAAAGCATTGAAGAACAAAGCGGCGGATTTTTTGCTGAAACCATGGGACAATGGAATGCTGATAGAGAAAGTGAAGGAAGCTTTCGACAGCCGAAAGAGGAAAGAAGTGCCGGCGGTTTCTTCGTGTAAGTCGGAGATGATTGTCGGGAAATCTGCTGCCATGCAACAGTTGATGAAGGTAGTGCGTAAGGTGTCGGCGACCGATGCCAATGTATTGATAACCGGAGAAAACGGCACGGGAAAAGAGATGCTGGCGCGCGAAATCCATCGCCTTTCGGGACGAAGCAGGCGCGAAATGGTGACTGTGGATATGGGCGCTATCAGCGAGAGTTTATTTGAAAGCGAACTTTTCGGACATGAACGGGGCGCGTTTACCGATGCTTATGAGGCCCGTCCGGGAAAGTTCGAAGCGGCATCGGGCAGCAGCCTGTTCATGGATGAAATAGGCAATCTGTCTGCGACGGCTCAGGCTAAGTTGCTCACAGTGTTGCAAAGCCGTCGTGTGACTCGTATAGGCAGCAACAAGGCAATCCCTGTGGATATCCGTCTTCTCTCCGCCACCAATCGCCCTGTCGATGAGATGGTGCATGACGGTACGTTTCGTGAAGATTTGCTGTACCGGCTGAACACCATTCATCTGGTACTTCCCCCTTTGAGGGAGCGGGCGGAGGATATTCCTCTGTTTGCCGATTGTTTTCTGAAGCATTATTCCGCCGGATATCAACGGAAAGATTTGTCGCTGCACGAACATGCTCTCGAAAAATTATGCGCTTATCATTGGCCGGGAAATATCCGCGAACTTCAGCACACCATCGAGAAAGCTGTGATTTTGTGTGAGGACAACGTGATCCGTCCGAAAGATGTCCTCGTGAAGCAGACTTGGATTCCGCCATTGTCTGCGACAGTGCCTAATCTGGAGGAGGTGGAGCGTCGCGCCATCGAAACGGCAATCCGGCAGAACGACGGCAACCTCACCGCCACAGCCGGGCAGCTGGGTATCAGCCGGCAGACGTTGTACAACAAAATCAAACGTTTCAAACTTTAAAGCTGACGATGAAGTTCAACCGACGGGTATATGGAATGATTCTGGGGTATGTGTCGCTGATATCGGCGGCGGCCTTTTGCGGTATGTATCTGGTGTTTACGCAGCGGGCTATAATAATAGGTATTCTCCTGATCGTCTCTTCTTTGTTCTTGGCGGCTGCTTTGGTGCGCCGGCTGAATGCGTTTCAGATGAAGCTGAAGCTGTTTTTCGACGCCATAGAAGATAAAGAATATACGCTTTGTTTCGACGGATCTTCTTCTGATGCCGATATGAATGAGCTTTGCCGTTCTCTGAATCGTGTCAACGACTTGCTGGGCAGCATGAAGAAACAAGTGCGGCAACAGGAGCGGTTTTACTTTTCTCTTTTTGAGGAACTCCCCGACGGGGCTTTGGCTTGGAACGGAGAGGGAAAGATTATTCTGGCGAACACCTCCGCGCTTCGTTTGCTGGGCATAGAGCAGCTGGTGTTTTTTCATCAGCTGGAACGTCTTTACCCGGAATTGGGCAAGTATGTGAGGCAGAAGGATAAGAAGTTGCGCTCTTGCCTGCTGACATCCGTTCACCACAGGCAGCTCTCTCTTTCGTTGAACACAATGATGCTGGAGCAGGAGGTTGTTACCCTATTGTCGATCAAAGATATCAGCCGCCAGCTGAGCGATAAGGAGAGCGACTCGTGGAATAAGCTGACCCGTGTGCTTACGCATGAGATTATGAACGCCATAGCTCCCGTCGTGTCCTTGTCGCAGACGCTCACTTCGCGTCCGGGCGTGGATGAAAAAACCATGCGGGGACTTTCTGTTATCCGTGAGCAAAGCGAGCGGTTGCTGGAATTTACCTCTTCTTACCGAAAGTTTTCCTGTTTGCCCGCACCCCGGAAAGAACGCTTTTCGCTTACCGGCTTGTTGCGCGAGCTGTCGTATCTGTTGCAACCCGATTTTGAAAGACAGCAGATTCGCTTCACCCTAAACGCTTCGTCCGAAGTCTTCGTATCGGGCGATAAGAAACAATTGTCGCAGGTTTTTCTGAACTTGTTGAAAAACAGCGTTCAGGCACTCTCCGGACACAATGCGGGAGAGATACTCGTGCGTATCGACGGTACGGATCCGCTTCTTATCTCTTTTACAGACAACGGGCCGGGCATTCCGGATGAAATACGGGAGAAGATATTCGTTCCATTTTTCTCTACGAAGAAGGAGGGAATGGGAATCGGGCTTAGTCTGTGTCGTGAAATAATCCAAAGGCATGAAGGCGCTTTCTATTTGTCGGAAAGCCGTCCGGGGCGCACTACTTTTACGGTGGAATATAAGCCGGAAGTCGATGAATCGGAAAATGACAGAAAATAAGAAATCGCAGGCATGAATGCTATGATAACATGTACGTCCGTCATCAAAAAGTGGCTTGCAGCTTTTGTGAGCCTTTTGTTTCCCCGCTGCTGCGTGGTATGCGGCGGTCCGTTGGCGCAGGGCGAAGCGTGCATTTGCACGATGTGCAACATCAATCTGCCCCGCACGGGCTATCATCTTCGTAAAGACAATCCGGCAGAACGGCTTTTCTGGGGAAAGATACCGGTGGAGCGGGCTTCCTCTTTCTTTTTCTACCGCAAAGGGAGCGACTACCGGCACATTCTGCATCGTCTGAAGTATCGCGGAGAGAAAGAGACAGGCGAAGCGATGGGGCGTTGCATGGCGTCCGAACTGCTAAGCTCCGGCTTCTTCTCGGGAATAGATGTGATAGTTCCGGTGCCGCTTCATCGGAAGAGGCATCGGGCGCGAGGATACAACCAGAGCGAATGGATAGCGCGCGGCGTATCCGGTGTGACGGGCCTGCCTGTCGAAACGGATTCGGTGGTGCGCTGCAAGCATACGGCAACGCAGGTCGGCAAATCGGTTTTCGCACGTTGGGAGAATGTGGATGGGATTTTCAGTGTCGTTCGTCCCGGGCGTTTTGCAGGAAAGCATGTGCTGATTATAGACGATGTACTGACCACCGGCGCTACCACGGCAGCGTGTGCCTGTTCGCTGGTTGAAGCGGGGAATGTTCGCGTGAGTATCTTGACGCTGGCTGTGGCGGCAGAATGAAAAGGCAATAAAAAAGGCCCGCTTTGTAAGCGAACCTTTTTTGCTCTTCCTCTTGGACTTGAACCAAGGACCCTCTGATTAACAGTCAGATGCTCTAACCGACTGAGCTAAGGAAGAATGTTGCAATTGAATCCGTTTGGCTCTTCCTCTTGGACTTGAACCAAGGACCCTCTGATTAACAGTCAGATGCTCTAACCGACTGAGCTAAGGAAGAATGTTTTTCTCAATTGCGCTGCAAAAGTAATAGGATATTTTGAAATATGCAATATCTTTGCAAAAAAATATGGATAATGGACAAAATAATAGGATTGGGAAATGCCCTTGTAGATGTGCTTGCCACTTTGAAAGACGATTCGCTTCTGCATGAAATGGGGTTGCCCAAAGGAAGCATGCAATTGATCGATGATCATAAGTTGCAGCAGATCAATTTCAGGTTCTCGCAGATGAAAACCCATGTAGCCACAGGAGGGTCGGCAGGAAACGCTATCCTGGGGTTGGCTTGCCTCGGAGCAGGCACCGGTTTCATCGGAAAGGTGGGAAACGATGAGTATGGAGCGTTTTTCCGGAAGAATCTGCAGAAAAACAGCATTGAAGATAAGTTGCTCACTTCTACGGAATTGCCTTCGGGAGTTGCCTCTACCTTTATTTCGCCCGATGGAGAACGTACATTCGGCACGTATCTGGGGGCGGCCTCTGCATTGAAGGCGGAAGATCTGACGCTGGATATGTTTAAGGGTTATTCATATCTTTTCATCGAAGGCTATCTGGTGCAGAATCATGAGATGATTATCCGCGCCATCGAACTGGCTAAGGAGGAGGGGCTGCAGGTTTGTCTGGATATGGCGAGTTACAATATCGTTGCCGCCGATATGGAGTTCTTTGCTTTGCTTATCAATAAATATGTAGACATTGTTTTTGCCAACGAAGAAGAAGCGAAGGCATTTACCGGCAAAGAACCGGAAGAAGCGTTGAAGCTGATGGGAAAGAAATGCAGCATTGCTGTTGTCAAGATCGGCGCGAAAGGGTCGTATATCCGCAAGGGGACGGAGGAAATTAAGGTTTCCGCCATTCCGGTGGGCAATGTGGTAGATACGACCGGTGCCGGAGACTACTTCGCTTCGGGCTTTCTCTACGGATTGACGTGCGGCTATTCTCTGGAGAAGTGTGCCAAGATAGGTTCGATTCTTTCCGGCAACGTGATTCAGGTGGTTGGAACAACCATGCCTCAGGAACGCTGGGATGAAATAAAGTTAAATATAAACCGCATCTTGACGGAATAGCCACGGATTGAGTTATTTTTACTTCTCATTTTAAGGAAAGAAATATGAAAAAATTGCTGAATATGCGGATCATCGCTGCTGTTGCCGTCGTGATTTCCGTTATTGTCTTTTTCAGCTTCAAAAGCGGCGACGACCGGGTTTTCCGGGTAGCCAAGAATCTGGATATCTTCAATGCGATAGTGAAGGAGCTGGACATGTTCTACGTGGATACGATCAATCCGGATAAAACCGTCCGCGAGGGAATAGACCACATGCTTCTCTCGCTCGACCCTTATACGGAGTATTTCCCGGAAGAAGACCAGAGTGAATTGGAGCAAATGGTAAAAGGCAGCTTCGGAGGCATAGGATCTTTGATCACTTACAACACGAAGTTGAAACGTTCGATGATTGCCGAACCTTTCGAGGGTACTCCGGCAGCAAAGGCGGGGCTGAAAGCGGGAGACATTCTGATGGAGATCGATGGAGAAGACCTCGCCGGGAAAGACAACGCCCAAGTGAGCCAGATGCTGCGGGGACAGGTTGGGACGAGCTTTAAGCTGAAGGTGGAACGCCCCAACGAGAAAGGCGGACGCACGCCGATGGAGTTCGAAATCGTGAGGCAGACTATTCAGACTCCTCCTATACCTTATACTACCATGATGGAAGGGAATGTGGGCTATATCAACCTGAGCACCTTCTCCGGCAACCCTTCCAAAGACTTTAAAAAGGCGTTTCTCGACCTGAAGAAACAAGGGGCGGCTTCGCTTGTAATCGACCTGCGCGCCAATGGCGGAGGACTGCTGGATGAGGCGGTGGAGGTAGCCAATTTCTTTTTGCCCCGCGGCAAGACCATCGTCACCACGAAAGGAAAGATCAAACAGGCAGGCAACACATACAAAACGTTGCGTGAACCGCTGGATCCGGATATCCCGATTGCCGTATTGGTGAGCAGCGCCACGGCATCGGCTTCCGAAATCCTTTCGGGGGCTTTGCAGGATTTCGACCGTGCCGTGATTGTGGGCAACCGCACCTTCGGGAAGGGATTGGTGCAAGTGCCGCGTTCGCTGCCCTACGGAGGAACGATGAAGGTGACGACATCCAAATATTATATTCCGAGCGGACGGTGCGTGCAGGCCATCGACTACAAACATCGCAATCCCGATGGAAGCGTGGGAGCCATACCCGACAGCCTGACCAAAGTGTTCCATACGGCTGCCGGCAGGGAAGTGCGCGACGGAGGCGGCATTCTGCCCGACACGGTGGTGAAGCAGGAAAAGCTTCCGAACATTCTGTTCTATCTCATGCGCGATAACCTGATTTTCGATTATGCTACCCGCTATTGCCTGAAGCACGCGTCGATAGCTGCGCCGGAAAAATTCGAAATAACCGATGCCGACTACGGCGATTTCAAGGCAATGGTGAAGAAAGCCGGATTCAAATACGACCAGCAGAGCGAAAAGATATTGAAAACGCTGAAGGAAGCGGCGGAATTCGAAGGATATATGAAAGATGCTTCGGCGGAGTTCGGCGCATTGGAAAAGAAGCTGAGCCATGACTTGGACCGCGACTTGGATTATTTCTCGAAGAGCATCAGGAAGATGATAAACAACGAAATCGTGAAACGTTATTATTACCAGAGAGGAAGCATCATACAGCAATTGAGGGATGACGCCGACCTGCAGGCGGCATTGAAGATACTGGGCCACCCGGTGAAGTATAAAGAGATACTTGGCGGCACAGCGACGCAATAATCGCAAAAAAGAAACGATATAAATCAAGAAAAGAAAACGATATGTCTACAGAAGAATTGTTTACCACACTGCCTTACAAAGTGGCAGATATGAGTCTTGCCGATTTCGGGCGCAAAGAGATTGAACTGGCGGAAAAAGAAATGCCGGGCCTGATGGCATTGCGCGAGAAGTACGGAGAAACAAAACCGTTGAAAGGCGCGCGTATCATGGGCTCGCTGCACATGACCATCCAGACGGCGGTGCTCATCGAGACGCTGGTGGCCTTGGGAGCCGATGTGCGCTGGTGTTCTTGCAATATCTACTCCACGCAAGATCATGCGGCGGCGGCGATTGCCGCTTCGGGAGTTCCCGTTTTTGCATGGAAAGGCGAGACTTTGGCGGACTACTGGTGGTGTACGTTGCAGGCATTGAGCTTCCCCGGCGGCAAGGGGCCTACGGTCATTGTAGACGACGGAGGCGACGCCACGATGATGATTCATGTCGGTTTCGAAGCCGAAAGCAACGCTGCGGTACTCGACAAAGAGGCGCATGCCGAAGACGAGATAGAGCTGAACGCCATCCTGAAGAGAGTGTTGGCGGAGGATGGAAACCGCTGGCGCCGGGTGGCAGCCGAAGTGCGCGGCGTATCGGAAGAGACGACGACCGGTGTTCATCGCCTGTATCAGATGAAGGAAGAAGGCAAGCTGCTTTTCCCGGCATTCAACGTAAACGACTCTGTGACGAAGTCGAAGTTCGACAATCTGTACGGATGCCGCGAGTCGCTCGCCGACGGTATCAAGCGCGCTACCGACGTGATGATTGCGGGCAAGGTAGTGGTTGTGTGCGGTTATGGCGATGTGGGCAAAGGATGCTCTCACTCGATGCGTTCTTACGGCGCGCGCGTGCTGGTGACGGAGGTCGATCCCATCTGCGCGTTGCAGGCAGCCATGGAAGGATTTGAAGTGGTGACCATGGAAGAGGCATGTACGGAAGGAAATATCTTTGTCACCACAACGGGCAACATCGACATCGTTCGCATCGACCACATGGAGAAAATGAAAGACCAGGCCATCGTATGCAACATCGGGCACTTCGATAATGAAATACAGGTAGACGCCCTGAAGCGTTATCCGGGTATCCGCCGCGTAACTGTCAAGCCGCAGGTAGACCGTTACTTCTTCCCCGACGGGCATAGCATCATCTTGCTGGCTGACGGGCGTCTTGTCAATCTGGGATGCGCCACCGGCCACCCGTCGTTCGTCATGAGCAATTCATTCACCAATCAGACGCTGGCGCAGATCGAACTCTTCAACAAGAAGTACGAAGTAGATGTTTACCGCCTGCCGAAGCATCTCGACGAAGAGGTGGCCCGCCTGCATCTGGAGAAGATCGGCGTGAAGCTCACGAAGCTGACTCCCGCTCAGGCTGCTTATATCGGCGTTCCGGTGGACGGGCCTTATAAGGCTGAACATTATAGATACTAATTCAACGAGGATGTGTAAAAAGCGAGTGTATATGAAGAGAATCCTTCCCGACCTGATTGCCGTTCTGGCTTTTGTCATTCTTTCTTTTGCCTATTTCTTTCCGGCGAATATCGAAGGACGCGTTTTGTTTCAGCACGATTCGGTGGCGGGAGTCGGAGCCGGGCAGGAAGCCACGGAATATTTCGAGCGCACGGGCGAACGCACCCGTTGGACGAACGCCATCTTCGGAGGCATGCCCACTTACCAGATGTCTCCGAGCTACGACTCTACGAAGCCGTTGAAGTGGATAGAGAATATCTATCAACTCTATCTTCCTCCTTACGTGGTGCTGACGTTCATCATGATGCTCGGCTTCTACATCCTGTTGCGGGCGTTCGGCCTGTCGCCCTGGCTGTCCGGCTTGGGCGGGGTGATCTGGGCCTTTTCCTCCTACTTCTTTATCCTCATTTCGGCGGGGCACATCTGGAAGTTCGTAACGCTGGCTTATATCCCGCCTACGATTGCCGGGATGGTGTTGGCCTACAGGAAGAAATATCTGTTGGGGGGCATCGTTACAGCCTTGTTTGTCGCCCTTCAAATCCAGTCGAACCACATTCAGATGAGCTATTATTTCTTTTTTCTCATCTTGTTTATGGTGGGAGCCTATTTCGAAGAGGCTTACAGAAACAAAGAACTGCCCCATTTTTTCAAAGCGAGCGCCGTGCTTGTGCTGGCGGGGCTGATTGGCGTATGCGCCAACCTGTCGAACCTGTACCATACGTATGAGTACAGCAAGGAAACCATGCGGGGAAAAAGCGAGCTGAAGCATGAAGGAGCTGCCGCCGCTCAAACGAGCAGCGGGCTCAACCGCGATTATATCACGCAATGGAGCTATGGAATCGATGAAACGCTCACTTTCCTTGTACCTAACGTAAAGGGTGGGGCGTCGGTTCCTCTGTCGAAAAGCAAGACTGCGATGGAAAAGGCGAATCCGATGTACGGCGGACTGTATTCGCAACTGACGCAGTATTTCGGCGACCAGCCGATGACGGCAGGCCCCGTGTATGTGGGCGCCTTTGTCCTTTTCCTTTTCTTTCTGGGGTGTTTCATCGTCAAAGGTCCGTTGAAGTGGGCGTTGATAGGAGCTACCCTCTTCTCCGTTCTCCTTTCGTGGGGAAAGAACTTCATGGGGCTGACGGACTTCTTCATCGACTACGTTCCGATGTACAACAAATTCCGGGCGGTGTCTTCCATCCTGGTGGTGGCGGAATTTACCATTCCCTTGCTGGCGGTGCTGGCTTTGAAAGAGGTATTCACCCGTCCCGACGCGTTGAAATGGAAAGAAAACCGTACCGGACTGATAGTGAGCTTCGCTCTTACCGCAGGCGTTGCCTTTATTTTGGCAGTGGCTCCGGGTATTTTCTTTTCCGGCTACGTGCCTGCTCAGGAGATGGCGGCGCTGCAACAGGGAATACCTGCCGAGCAGTTGGCTCCTGTGCTTGCCAACCTGAATGAGATGCGCGAAGCCTTGCTGACATCCGATGCCTGGCGCAGCCTGTTCATTGTCGTGTTGGGATGCGGACTGCTGCTTCTCTATCGTCAAGGTAAGCTGAAGGTTGCTTATACGGTGGCGGGCATCGCATTGCTTTGCCTCATCGACATGTGGGGAATCAACAAACGGTATCTGTATGATGAGGAGTTTATCCCCAAATCCCGGCAAACGGACGTATTCCGCAAGACACAGACCGATGAACTGATTCTCCGGGATTCCGGTTTGAACTATCGCGTGCTGAACTTCGCCACCAATACATTCAACGAAAACAACACGGCCTATTGGCACAAGAGCGTAGGCGGTTATCATGCCGCCAAACTGCGTCGCTATCAGGAGCTGATCGAGCGTCACATCGCGCCCGAGATGCAGGAGACGTATCGTGCCGTTGCTTCCGCAGCCGGCAGGATGGATAGCGTGGATGCTTCCAAGTTCCGGGTGCTGAATATGCTGAATACGAAGTATTTCATTTTCCCTGCCGGAAATCAGGGACAGACTGTTCCCGTTGAGAACCCTTATGCGTACGGAAATGCCTGGTTTGTGGATAAAGTGCAATATGTCGATAACGCGAACGAAGAGATTGATGCGTTGGCGCATATCGTGCCGACGGAAACAGCTGTGGTCGACACGAAGTTCAGGAATCAGCTGAAAGGCGTTACCGATGGATATAAAGATACTCTCTCGTCCATCCGCCTTGTGAGCTACGAGCCCAATCGCCTGGTGTACGAGACTTCGACGGCGAAAGACGGCGTGGCGGTATTCTCCGAAATCTATTACCCCGGCTGGCAGGCGACGGTCGACGGCAATCCCGTCGATATCGCCAGAGCCGATTATGTATTGCGGGCAATGCATCTGCCCGCCGGAGAACATCGCGTCGAAATGTGGTTCGACCCGCAAAGCCTTCATGTGACGGAGACTATCGCTTATTTGTCTTTGTTGCTCCTGTTTGCCGGAGGATTGGTCTGGGTCGGTTTGTGGTGGAAGAACCGGAAGCCGACGGGTTAAGGTTATATGTAAACCTTCGTTTTTATTCAATTGATTAGTGAGCCTTTACGAAAGTCTCGACAATTAAGCTTAAATATTATTATTTGCTTCAACTAAGAGGCTAAGTTTAAAACTTATTTCCTGCTTTTAATAGATATGCTTGTAATCTAAGCAATAAAGAGGTTTTGATTTTACTGGATATTATTCGTTGCAAAAATTAAATAAAATAATTGGAAAGACATAGAAGTACCACTTTCCTTAAAATAAAAATCAAGGTAAAGTGGTACTTCTTTTATGTTGAAATTCTTAATTTAAAGAGCTTAAATCTTTTAGAACTTTAGAATATATGTATTTACCATCCGGGATTTTGTATCAGTTTTTTTGATCTTTGTATTTCGTCTAATGGGATAGGGTACAGATACATACGTTTTTCGAAAATACGTGTTTCGAATACGGTTCGCTTCATGAAATCGACTAGTGTAGTCGCATTCATATCCATTCCATGCACAGGGCCACCCTGTTTGTAACCTTCTTCTTCGGCACACATCCAACGACGCACATCGAAGTATCGTTGTCCTTCGACGAATAATTCGATACGGCGTTCGTGGCGGATAGCCCTTTCTTGTGCTTCTTGGTTGCCGATAATTTCAGGTTTGATATTTTTTAGCAAAGGAATTCCTGCTCTGTAACGAACGCTGTCGACATATTGTATAATTCGTGGATCGGCAGGATTGACGTGATTCAGAGCTTCGGCATAGAGCAAGTAAAAATCAGCCAACCTGAACAGCATTCCTGCGCGGAATTGTGATTTACTATTACTGCCTTGATTCAGGAGGTCACGGTTCATTCCTTTGTAGAGCAAATAGCCTGAATAGCTCATGTCTGCTTTGGAGTTATCGTCAGGTGTACCTTTGTAAAAGTAGATTTTTTTATTTGTTTTCTGCCATACTTTTCCTGAGTAAGTGATGTTTTGATAGAATCTTGGTTCACGATTCTTATACATGTTGGGCACTCCTTCGTCATCGATCCCGTTTTCTTCATACAGGGGAGACTCTTTGATACTTTTTCCATCAATCATGAAGAAATCATCTATAGCTTCTTGTAGCACGCCTACTGAACCGAAGCCGCTGAATATGCCGCGAGGTGTGCATCTGCGTTCACGCCCTTCATTATTTAAACTTCCCCAGCTGTTTTTACTTGTTTGCCATATGGCTTCTGGGTTGTTGATACTTGTTTGGAATAGCCAATAGAGTGATTCTTCGGGATCAATCTTTCCATCTTTCATTACTTTGTACAACGAATAATGACCTGTGTGTGCATAGTCTATCAAACGTTGGAGCGCATTGAGTGCTTTTTCCCATTTGGAGTTTTTTTCTGTTGGGAAAATTTGTTTGTTTTGGTTATCTTTCAGTTCAATAGCTTCACTATAACCTCCGTTGAGCAGGGGACTTGCTGCATAAACATGCAGTTTTGCAAGAATTGCTAATGCTGCACCTTTAGTCGGTGCTCCCGCCCTATCTTGATTAGGTGTTCCGTCAGGGTTTACTTCTTTTTCGGGCAATTGCTCATAACAAGCATTAAGTTCGCTATCGATAAAGTCTACAACCTCGTCAACGGAACTCCGGTAGTAATCAAGGTCGGTGCCCGAAGGAGATACTACTTCGGTCATTATAGGTACAGGGCCGTATAGCTCGAACAATAGGAAATGATAATAGGCACGTAGAAATCGGGCCTCATTTTTCAGAGAACTTAGTTCGATTTCGTCGATAAAATCTGTTTGATCGCCTTTTGCTGGGATTATGCGAGCATACTCCATAAATTGGTTTGCTTGGCGAATTTGTTTGTAAAGTCCCCAGCGACTTAATGCTGCTGATCCAGCATGATATCCTACAGTAGGAATGGACTTCACGTTATTCTGTGCTGCTTTCAGTTCATCGGAAACAGCAGGCCACGGATTATCCAACCCATTTAATCCGGCATATGCTGAGGTGATTATGATATTTGAGACATCAGGTATACCTGTGTAAATATTTCGATGAAATCGACGGGCATATGATGTGTTTTCAAATACTTCTTTCATAGTCAGTTCAGCTGCCAAGTCATCGGATACATTCAAGTAATCGCTGCAAGCCGTGAAAATAGAAGTGCATAAGCACAGAGCCAATATAATAGATATTTTTCTTAATGTTTTCATAATATACTTTTATTTTAGAAAGTAAAATCCAGTCCTAGAGTAAAAGTCCGATTCAAAGGATAGGCAAACCCGCCATTTTTATTCCCTTGCTCCGGATCCCACATTTTTATGCTATCCCATACATACAAATTGCTACCCTGTATATAGAAACGCAATGCTTCTAATTTCAATTTCTTTAAAGTTCTTTTTTCGAAACTGTATCCGAATTCGATATTTTTCAGGCGTAGAAAACCAGCATCGCGCATCCACCACGTGCTTGGAGTAATATTATTTGTAAATCCGTTGGAATGCATGCGGGGAAACATTACTTCCTGTGAAGGGTTTTGCTCTGTCCAGCGGTTGCTCACTACTGAACGTACGGCAGACTCTTCTATTCCCCATTGGAACGGGAAGAAGGTAGCCGAAGCTCCGGTACCCAGAATGGTGGAAGTTTTTCCTGCTCCTTGAAAGAAGATACCTGCATAGAAACCTTTCCATTCCGCGTTGAATCCAAAGCCATAAACTATTTCGGGAACGGTAGGGTTACCCACATCTTCTACTTGGTCGTTACTGTCTATCCGACCATCGTTGTTTAGGTCTTTATACTTAATGTCTCCGGGGCGTAAACCGCTCGATAGGCCGGTTACTACACCCGGCTTCAACTCATAAGTGCGGTTCAGTCCTTCACCCGTAATATTGAAATCGTCGAAAGTATAGAGTCCATCAGCAATGTAAAGCTTATTGGAATTGAGTCGTGTACCTTTTTTCTCCAGCCAAGGGTATATTTGTGGTACTTGGTCGAATTCTACGATTTCATTTCGTGCAAAAGTAAAGTTTCCGCGAGCGCTAAGTTTTACTTGCCCTATTTGTTCGTGAATCATAACGCTGGCGTCCACCCCCTGATTTTTCACTATACCGAAGTTTTGCCATGGCATTTGCTGGAAGCCTGTGACGTTCAACACCGTGTTTCGTTGCAGCAAAATGCTTTTCCGTTTATTGTTGAAATAATCTACCTGTAAGTCGATTCGGTTGTCGAACAAGCCTATGTCTATTCCATAATTTTGCTTGTCTTCAATTTCCCATGTGATGAAAGGTGATTCGAATTGTCCTTCTACAATGCCGTTTCCTATTCCTCCCAGCGGACCGGAATTGCTGAATCCGATGTTGTAACTACCCGCATTCTGTTTCATTGTACCCCTGTACAAGAAACGTGCGCCTCCGGTATCGTCATTTCCCGTACGGCCCATTGATGTGCGAAATTTGAGTTTGTTGACGATCTTCTTTAATGCCGCCGGATAATACGGCTCATTGCTTGTATACCAAGCTATTCCTATTGCCGGGAAAAAACCGAAGCGATAACCTTTCGCAAAAGTTTCGGAGCCGGTATACCCAAAATTACCTTCTACGAAATAGCGTCCGTCGTAGCTGTAAGTCATACGCCCTACTAATCCCTGTTTCCGGTATGGTAGAGCGTTGTTGTGGTATTGTGTTTCTTTTTGCATATAAAGCAACATACCCGTCACTTCGTGTTTTTCTGCGAATGAGCGATTATAATCGAATGCTGTTTCGAAATAGATTTTCTTGTCCGAGCTATTACTTAGGCTTTCAGATAAAACGTCGCTTCCTTCCACTACTTTATTAAAAATCAGCTCCCCATCTTCGTTGCGACCGGTGGCAACGTATTGGTTAGGTGTCATGGTCCTTTTGGCTACGTACTGCATGCCTGCGTCGAAGCTTACGATGCCTTTCCACTTTAATCCGGAGGTGATGAAATCCAGTTTTTGTTCTACTTCCACTTTCGATTGGATAGCGGTTCTCCACTCTTTTGTATATCCCGAGTTTGCTAATAGGTTATACGGATTGACACGGTTGCTTGATGGGCGAGGATGCCCGGCAATTGTTCCATCGGAATAAACGGCAGGTAACAAATAAGACGGGGTGCGGCACATAGCGTTGAATATTTGATTGGTGGCAACTCCCGGATAGTTCGTTTGCAGATATTGTCCGCTGAGATCTACTTTCACCAGCGTAGTATTCGTAGCGTTGAAGTCGATGTTGCTGCGAAGATTGTAGCGCTTCAATCCGATATTATTGTCCCATTTGTTTTTCTCGTTTTCTTTGAAGATACCGTTTTCTTGATAGAAAGCTCCCGATACGAAATAACGGGCACGGTCGCTTCCTCCTCTGACATTCAATGTGTATCGCATGTTATAGGTATGTTCTCTAAGCATTTCTTTCAGCCAGTCAGTGTCAGGATAAAGATCTCTGTCGGCACCTGGTCCGTATTTGGCTATGTCTTCAGGTGTGCGTATACTGGCTGTGCCTTCATTGTTTAGTGCTTCGTTGAAAAGTTCCAATGTTTCTACCGAGTTCATAAACTTGGGTAAGCGCGTGGGGGTCAGAATTGTTCCTTCGGCGCGAAAAGATATTCTTGGTTTCTGCGAGTTACCGCGTTTAGAAGTAATTAGAATAACGCCATTAGCTCCTTCTGCTCCGTATACGGCTGTTGCGGCGGCATCTTTGAGTAGGGTAAACGATTCTATTTCATCTGTCTCGATGTCTTGCATGTCGCGTGGAACTCCATCGACTAATACTAACGGGTTAGTACCACCTTTAAAAGAACTTACTCCCCGAATCCAAAATTCCGAACTGTCGTAGCCCGGTTCTCCAGAACGTTGAACGGCTATTAGTCCCGGCACTTGTCCTGCTAAGTTATTGGTAAGATTCCGATTGGAAGAGACAGCCAATTCTGCCGGACTGATGGCATTGATGGAGCTTACTACACTGTTTTTCTTCTGTTTGCCATAGCCTATTACAACGACCTCATCCAGTGTCTTTAAGTCCTCATACATCACGACATTGATGTTCGAACGTGCTTTTACTTTTACCTCTTCTGTATTATAACCTAAAAAAGAAAAAAGCAAAGTTATATTGTCGTTCTGTGGAACCATTATTTTATAACGTCCTTCTGCATCGGTAACAGTTCCGATAGACGGATGATCTTTCACCACTACGTTGACCCCGATAATGGATTCTCCTTTAGCGTCTGTCACGACTCCGGTTATTCTTTTCTTTTCCTCTCCTTGCTGCAAAGAGTCTTTTTTGTCAGAATCACTTTTTTTATAGATAATAATCTGACGGTCCTTAATTGTGAAATCGTTGTCGGTATTGGCGAATAGTTGGTTCAGGACCTTGTCGACAGGTTGATTGGTGACATCTATGTTTACTTTTCGATTTAAGTCTACAACACCATCCCTGTAGAAAATAATGAATTCACTATTTCTCTCTATTTCTTTAAAAACTTGGTGTACACTTTTCTGTGTGATTTGAATATTGAAGAAAGTGGATTGCCAGTAAATATTCGAAGCGCTGGTTGTTGTGAAGAGAAATAAAAGCAATAAAAATAAAAAAACACTTTTTATTGATAATAAAACTTGCGCAACGGTTCTGCGGGAACTAAGAGTTTCTTTTTTTTCCATACATTTGTACGATTTGGTTAACAGTTTGTTTTAATTGGTTTAATCTGATCATGGGCCGGATAATAAAAATGGGCTGTTATTATCCGCCCTTTTTTGTTTGTCGTTTCAGGGTCCTCTGTTCATAGTATTGATTTTTAATAGGTCATTAATAATATATGGTCTTCTTTATATTCTATTCTCGCAGGTATTGTTCTGCTCAATGTCTCTAATACATCTTTCAAATCTTCACGTAAGTCCAGTTTTCCACTGCATGTGAAATCGCCCAATTCGGGTTCCGCTGTTATACGCTGTCCATAATATCGAGAAAGTCTCTCAGTTATCACTTTTACTTTTTCCAGTTCGAAATAATAATAACCTTTTACCCAACTTATGAATTTTGCTGCATCGACGGTATTTATTTGTATAGGATTCTCCTGTTTCTCGTTATAAATTAGCATTTCATTGGGAGAAAGAACGTACTTGGAGCTTTTATGGACTTTCACTTCTACTTTACCCGAAACAAGAATCACAGAGTTTTCTTTTCTCTGCTCATAAGCGCAAACGTTAAACTCCGTTCCTAAAACAGCTATCTTCATTTGATTGGTTATTACTGTGAAAGGCTTTTTCTTATCGCGTGATACTTGCAGGTAAACTTCGCCATCTACATAAATTTCTCTTTTCTCTTTTAGAAAATCGACCGGATATTTTACACGTGTATTGGCATTTACAGCCATCTGCGTACCGTCTGAAAAAGTGATGGAAGAACGTTTCCCGGCAGGAACTATTAAAAGATTATATCCCTCTTCTCCTTCTTTGTGATACGTTGTGTCAGACTGGATGGATATGCTTCCTCCTTTTTCATAATGCAAGCTGTTTTCTTTGCCTGCAATGCTCATTTTCTCTCCTTTCGAGAGTATTAATTGTACATCATTGTTAATATTGAAATAGGAGATACTGTCTGAAGTCGCAGAAAAAATGTCTTTGTGTAATAAAGGTTGCGATGGTGAGAATAAATATTTTCCTAATATCAACACACTAATGCATGCCGCAATACTTGCCGCATATGTAAAGCGCTTTTTGATTCTTTGTTTTTTTTGTTCTGCTGCTATTTGAACTTCGATTCGCTTCCAAAGCTTTCCGGCCTCATCATCTGTTAAGCTTTCTGGGCGACTTTTTGCTACGGTTTCTATAAAGGTGCGGGCTATCTGGAATTCACGGGAAAAGTGTTTGTCTTTTTTCTTTAGCTTTTCCCAAAAAAGTTCAGATTCTTTGGTTGGGTGCTTTATTGATTCTAAGAAAAAATCATCATTCAACAGTTTGTGAGCAACACTATGTATGTACTTCTTTTCCATCATTCGTCCTTTCTTTATATTATTAAAGACAAGCAAGAGAAAAGAATCTACTCGGTGATAAAAGAAAAATTAAAAGAATGATCTAATTTCTCTCCAAAATAATATACTGGAATAAAAAGAGAAGAGGAAATGTACTCCCATATAAATCACGGAGCTTGGCTAAAGCACGCTGAAGAAGATTGTAGGCAGATTGATATTCCAAGTTCATCAATTCGCAAATTTCGTTGTACTCCAGGCCCTCAAAGAAACGGTAATAAATAATTTCACGCTGTCTTGGCGATAAAGCGTTTAATAAATGGGCAATGGTGTGTTTTTGTAGTACTTCATTTTCTGTTTCAATCAATTTGTCTTCGATAGATAAGTCGAATTCGTAACTTATATTAGCAATGTATGTATCGTATAAATTTCGTTTATTAAAACTGTTGAATATGGAATTTCGCAATGCGGACATTAAGTAGATTCGAATGTTAGACGGAGGTGGGGTCAGTCTTGTTTTTTTTCTCTGCTTATAAACGTTTACAAAGACATCTTGTAGGCAGTCTTTTATCATTTCTGTATCAGAAGTAAAGCGGCGTCCATATTGATAAAGATGTTGTATATACTTTGAATATAGCCAAGCAAAAGCTCTGTCGTCTCCCTTTTGGAACGATTCCCACTGTTGTCTGCTATACTCTGTAAACTCTTTATCATACATGATTAAATAAAATACCTTAATACCATAGAATACAGTATTGATTTTATTCTTTCTCAGAAAAGTCTTGTTGCTTGGGGTGTAGCTTATTTTTTCGTAAAGTCGCCTCTGCTACATACAATCCTCTGTAGCAGAGGCGACTTTAGCAAGTTGGGATATTGGCTTTACAAAGATACTACTTTTATTTTTCCCAAACTCTTTATATACACTAAAAATGTTTCCTTGTTTTCTTTTGCCGTTTTTTATAAGAGATCCATTAATAATAAATTAGCATTGACTATCGTGTGTTATTCTTTGCATTCCCTATTATAGACATATTTTTACTCCTTCTCCCCGTATGCGAGGTCGCCCGCGTCTCCCAGTCCCGGAACGATGTAAGAGTGGTCGTTGATTTCGGGGTCGATGGCGGCACACCAGATGGTTGTTTTATCCTCGGGAAACACATTGCAAATATGGTCGATAGCCTGCTGGCTGGCAATGATGGAAGCAATGTGAATTTCACAGGGTTTCCCCTTCGTCAGCATGGCCTGATAGCTGAGTTCCATGCTTCCGCCGGTGGCGAGCATCGGGTCTGTAATGATCAATGTCTTTTCGTCGATACGCGGAGAAGCGATATATTCGATGTGTATGTCGAACTTCAGCGTATCCTTGTATTTGCGGTAAGCGGAAACGAATGCGTTTTCAGCATAATCGAAATAGCTGAGAAATCCTTGATGAAAAGGGAGTCCGGCGCGGAGGATAGTGCTGATAACTAATTGGTTGTCGGGAGTGCTTACCGAAGCAACTCCTAATGGAGTCTGGATGTTTTTTACCGAGTATTGAAATTCTTTACTCATTTCGTAAGCCATTATTTCTCCGATTCGTTCGATGTTGCGGCGAAAACGCAGGCGGTCGTTTTGTACTTCTACATTTCTGATTTCCGAAACATACTGGTTTAGAATAGAATTTGTCCGGCTAAAATCAATTACTTTCATATTTTTTCTTGTATTTTATTTCCGAAGAGGCCGTTTGCCAGCCTTTAGTGACTTCGTACCGGATTGCAAAGTAAGTGATAATCTCGCTAATTTGCAATATTCAGGTTGCATATATTGTTAGGATTTGATAAAAGAGTTACAATTAGAGAAAAATTTCTCTAATTCTTTTTCGCTTTGAAAAGAAAGTACTATTTTTGTGTCCGGAATAAAAAAGAAGAAGAATAAAAACAAATACCAATTTTTAATTAATTCAAAGAAAATGGCAAAATTAGATTTAAGCAAGTACGGCATCACAGGTGTGACCGAGATTGTGCACAATCCGTCTTACGACGTTTTGTACGCTGAAGAAACGAAGTCGGGGTTGGTTGGTTTTGAAAAAGGACAGGTAACCAACATGGGAGCTGTAAACGTTATGACAGGCGTTTATACCGGACGCTCTCCTAAAGATAAATTCTTTGTAAAAGACGAAACCAGCGAAAATACAGTATGGTGGACTTCAGAAGAATACAAAAACGACAATAAGCCGGTTGACGCAAAATGCTGGAAAACGGTAAAAGAATTGGCAACCAAAGAACTTTCGAACAAGAGACTGTTTGTGGTTGACGCATTCTGTGGAGCTAACGAAAATACTCGCTTGAAACTGCGCTTTATCATGGAAGTCGCTTGGCAGGCTCACTTCGTGACGAATATGTTTATCCGTCCGACAGCTGAGGAACTGGCTAACTTCGGTGAACCCGACTTCGTGATCATGAACGCCTCTAAAGCTAAAGTTGAGAACTACAAAGAACTGGGTTTGAATTCGGAAACAGCCGTTGTGTTCAACCTGACCGAGAAGATTCAGGTAATCCTGAATACTTGGTACGGCGGTGAGATGAAGAAAGGAATGTTCTCTTACATGAACTACCTGTTGCCTTTGGAAGGCATAGCTTCTATGCACTGTTCCGCAAATACCGACAAAGAAGGTAAAAGCTCTGCCATTTTCTTCGGTCTGTCAGGTACAGGAAAAACTACCTTGTCTACCGACCCGAAACGTCTGCTGATCGGTGACGACGAACATGGATGGGACGATGAAGGTATCTTCAACTTCGAAGGCGGCTGCTACGCTAAGGTTATCAATCTGGATAAAGAAAGCGAACCCGATATCTGGAACGCCATCAAGCGCGACGCTCTGTTGGAGAACTGTACCGTAAATGCTGAAGGCAAAATCAACTTTGCCGATAAGTCGGTGACAGAAAACACTCGCGTTTCTTATCCTATTTATCATATCGAGAATATCGTTAAGCCGGTGTCTAAAGGTCCTCACGCAAAACAGGTGATCTTCCTGTCGGCCGACGCATTCGGCGTATTGCCTCCGGTATCTATCCTGAACCCCGAACAAACTCAGTATTACTTCCTTTCAGGATTTACTGCTAAGCTGGCGGGTACAGAACGCGGTATCACCGAGCCTACTCCCACATTCTCCGCTTGCTTCGGCGCTGCTTTCTTGTCATTGCACCCCACTAAGTACGGTGAGGAATTGGTGAAGAAGATGAAGAAGACCGGTGCGAAAGCATACTTGGTGAATACCGGTTGGAACGGTACGGGCAAACGTATCTCCATTAAAGATACTCGCGGTATCATCGACGCTATCCTCGACGGTTCTATCGACAAAGCTCCGACGAAGGTTATGCCTTACTTCGACTTCGTTGTTCCGACAGAACTTCCGGGTGTTGATCCGAAGATCCTCGATCCTCGCGACACATATGCGGATGCTGCTCAATGGGACGAAAAAGCCAAAGACCTGGCAGGACGTTTCATCAAGAACTTTGCCAAGTTTACGGGCAACGAAGCCGGTAAGGCTTTGGTTGCTGCCGGTCCGAAACTCTAATTTGCATATTGGATACAGTATACTACGGAAGGCGTCTTGCAAAAGGCGCCTTCTTTTTTTCTTATCAATCAGGCAAGGCAGATGATTCGGCGCAGATAATGAGATGTTTTTTCGTTTGAATTTCTGAACAATTAGTCCTATCTTTGCTTTTTATAAAGAAACGGATGTATGAACTCGCCTGAGAACCCAACCGATATTATCTCCTTCAACCGGCTTTTTACGGAAAACCATGCGCGCTTTGTCCGCTTTGCCTCGACGTATGTCGACGACCGCATGGCAGCCGAAGATATCGTGATGGAGGCGATGATGTATTATTGGGAAAACCGCTTCCGGTTGGAGCTCGGACTCAATTCTTCCGCCTACATCTTTACCGCCATAAAGAATAAATGCCTCAACTACCTGCGGGATAAACAACACCGCCAGCAGGTTTCCGAGCAACTGATGGAGCATGCCTCATGGAAGCTTTCGCTGCAACTCGCTACTCTGGAAGCATGCGATCCGGAAGAACTGTTCTCCGATGAAATACAACAATTGGTGAATGAAACGTTGGAGAGACTCTCCGAAACAACCCGGCGGATATTTGTCATGAGCCGTTTCGAAGAAAAGAGCCACCGGGAGATAGCGGCGGAGATGAACATGTCCGTCAAAGGGGTGGAATACCACATCTCCAAAGCCACTTCCGCCCTGAAGCATGCCCTGAAAGACTTCCTGCCCATACTGCTTTGGCTGCTGAAAATCTACCCATAGGTGGCTTGCGGATTAACCATATATATCCACCCTGCTGAGCATATATGCCTACCGTGGTGAGTATATATGCCTACCGTGGTGGGCATATATATACACCGGGCTGACTATATATGTCTATCGGCCGGAAGATGTATACCCGTTGTTTTTTCTCCTCTTTTTGCATTTATTAACTAGGGGATGCCATTGTTTGTGTGTTATTACATACAAAAGGAGATTCCTTTTTTATTTTAATGACACAAATGCATTTAGATAAAGAACTGTTGTATCGCTTCTTCTCCCAGCGCACGACGCCGGATGAAGAGAAGAAAATCCGGCTTTGGTTGGAAGAGTCGGACGAGCACCGCCGCGAACTCTTTCGCGAGCGGAAGCTGTTCGACGCCCTCATTCTCAGGGGAGATGCCGAATCGGTTTCAAGAAACCGTGTCCGCCGCCATTTCCCTTGGCGCAGAATAGCCGTCGCCGCTTCGGGCATTGCGGCTGTCTTCCTGCTGGCGGTAACAACAGCCTATTACCTTCTGGAACAGTCGATGGAAAAAGAGGAGATGATGAACACGGTTTCCGTTCCGCAAGGGCAGCGGGTGAGCCTGACGCTGGCAGACGGCACTCGCGTATGGCTCAACGCCATGACCCGGATGGAATACCCGCAAAGCTTCAGAGCCTCCGGCAAGCGTATGGTGCATATCGACGGAGAAGCCTATTTCGAAGTCAGTCGTAATGCCAAGAAGCCTTTTGTGGTACATACCGGCAAAGGAAACGTGGAGGTGCTGGGCACCAAATTCTATGTCGATGCCTACAATCGGACGAACCGTTTTGAAACGTCTCTGGTAGAGGGAAGCGTCAAAGTATCCACGCCCACCGCCGAGCTTATGCTACATCCCAACCATAAAGCCGTCATGCTGGCCGATGGAAGATTGGTTCGTGAAAAGATAACGGACATGGATGTTTACCGTTGGAAAGACGGGCTCTACTGTTTCAAGGATATTCCTTTTTCCGAAGTGTTGAAGCAGTTTGAAGTATATTACGACGTACGTTTTGTTTTCAGCAAGCATGTGAAGCGCAACCCGGTCATCAGCGGCAAGTTCAGGCTGGTAGACGGAGTGGATTACGCATTAAGGGTATTGCAGCGCGATATCCCTTTCTCGTTCCGGAGGTCGGAAGAGTCGAATATAATCTATATAGAATAATTTGTTGAACCTTTTAAAAAAACACGCAGCGCCTATGTAAAAAACACTACACAAACCAAAATGGCAGATACTGCCAATATCTGCCAAATCTTGAGAAGAAAACGCTTTTCGCTCCTGCATGAAAAGCATTTATCTACAATCTAATCGTAAAAATATGAAAAATAAACCATTAAATGAGGCTGTCGATTTGAAAAAGCCTCATGTTAACCTATTTTATAGAATTATGAGAATCACAACATTCTTGCTGTTTTTCTGCTCGTTCTGTTCTTTTGCCGGCACTGCACATTCGCAGTCGTCGAAGGTCACCATCAAAAAGAGCAACGCCACTTTGCTGGAAGTCCTGAACGAGATTGAAAATCAAACCAACTATTTGTTTGTTTACTCCAACGACGTGGACGTGAAACGTCCGGTATCCCTCAATGCAGACCGAAAGAGCGTATCGAGCGTTCTCTCTGAAATCTTTAAGAAAGATGACGTGCACTATGTGTTGGAAGGTACGCACATCGTGCTTACCAAGCGCAAATCAGCCGATGAGAGCCGCAGCATACAGCAAACGGCTCAGGCGGAACCGGTGGAAGGCGTGGTGCTCGACCGCAACGGCGACCCGATCATCGGCGCTTCGGTGGCAGTGAAAGGCGGTACAGGAGGCACCATTACCGATTTGGATGGTAAATTCTCGTTGGAAGCGCCGCGCAACTCCGTACTGATCGTCTCCTTCATTGGATATAAGACACAGGAGGTATCTGCTGTTAGCGGTCGACAATTGAATATCACGCTCGAGGAAGATACCAAAACGCTGGACGAAGTTGTGGTTGTGGGATATGGAACTCAGAAGAAAGCAAACTTGACGGGAGCAGTAACTTCCGTTGGTGGAAAAGTCTTGGAAAACCGTCCGATAACTAACATTGGTCAAGGTTTGCAGGGAGTTGTCCCCAATTTGAATGTGACAATGAATGGTGGCGCTCCGGGTAAAGGTGCATCGTTTAATGTACGCGGAACCACTTCTTTAAATGGGGGCAGCCCTTTAGTATTGGTGAATAATGTACAAATGGATCCCAACTTGGTAAATCCTGATGACGTAGAATCTATATCTGTACTGAAGGATGCAGCTTCGGCAGCTATATACGGAGCACGTGCCGCTTATGGTGTTATATTGATAACCACGAAGAATGGTAAGAAAAATGCTAAGCCACAAATCAATCTGTCCATCAACGGATATTGGCAAACACCTGCTGTTCGTGTGACTAATGTGAACTCCATAGAGTTTATGACAATGAAAGATATAGCCTTTAAAAACGGCGGTGGAAGCGGAAGTATGTTCTCTGATCTTTTCCGTAAATATGTAACTGATTACTACGAAGGAAGATATCCTTATACGGAATTTTATGATGAGAAAACCGATAAAAACAAATGGCAGTATTGCGGAAATACTGATTGGTTTAAAGAACTGTACCGAACTTCTTTCTCGCAGATGTATAATGTAAGTCTTACGGGGGGAACGGATAAGACCATCTACTATGCTTCGGTAGGTATGAATAATGTGAATGGTGTATTGAAAGCTGGTGATGACCATTACGATAAATACAATGTAAATCTTAACTTGTCTACCGACGTGACCCCATGGCTTAATGTGTCGGGTAAAATTTCTCATACACATACGGTAGAGAAGCACCCTTCAGGCGGTAACAGTAAGATGAATCCTACCGCATGGTCCGGTTTGTCGGCATACAGTGGCATGATGAAGAATGACCTCAGTCCTTTCATGCCCGTAAAACACAGCCATACAGGCCGCTTGTACAACGAAGCCGGAGCCCCTGCGATGAATCAAGACGACATACACACCTCCGGAGGCAAAGTTTATAAGGACGATGGCATTCATTACTATGCCGGGCAGGGAAGTTATACCAATCCCGTAGCTATACAAGAGCAAGGTGGAAAAGCTGAATATAAGCAAAACGATTTATGGATGACAGGAGCTGTACGCCTTACTCCGTTGAAAGGGTTAGTGATCAATGCCGATTACACTTTTAATTTTTATGGTAAAGGTACGAAAGAACATGTACAGCCTTTCTATGATTACACGGCTGTAGCCGGTACAGAGCAGTACTATCCGTGGACTGCCACAAGCAGCGTTGTACTTGGCAATAATGAAGATTATTATCAAGCATTAAATGTTTTTGCCGAATATACGAAATCGTTTAACGATACCCATAATTTCAAGATTATGGCCGGATACAACCAAGAAAAGAAACGTAAGAAACATTTTTGGGCCGGACGTCAAAACCTCATAGATGTGAATAACCCTGCGTTGAATTTGGCTTCGGGTGATAAGAACCTTAATGGTAGTGAAACCCATTGGGCTATCAATGGCTTTTTTGCTCGTATCAACTATAATTACAAGCAGCGTTATCTTGTAGAGATGAATGGTCGATACGACGGTTCTTCTCGTTTTAAAAAAGGAGAGCGTTATGCGTTTTTCCCATCTTTCTCTGCTGCTTGGCGCATATCAGAGGAAAAGTTTTTTACCTCTGCGAAGAAATGGATAGATGACTTCAAACTACGTGCATCATGGGGATCATTAGGAAATCAGGCTATTGAAGACAAATATGGAAACTTCCCTTATCTTCCTGCTTATGGTGTAAATCAGTCGTACAATTATTTGTTTAATAATCAGAAACCTGTAGCTGTCACTCCTTCGGGACTGGTTAGCGCTTCTTTTACATGGGAAACTGTGAATCAGCTCGATTTTGGTTTCGATCTTTCTATGTTTGACAATCGCCTGAATGCTACATTTGACTGGTATCGTCGTAATACGAAAGATATGCTTACTGCAGGTAAAACACTGCCTGCTGTCTTGGGAACGAGAGTTCCCGTTTCAAATGCTGCGGACTTGAAAACTTGTGGATGGGAAATCAGTCTTAATTGGCGAGACCGCCTTTCCAATGGTATTTCTTATTGGGTGAAAGGTGTGCTTTCCGATTACCAAAGTGAAATTACTCGTTTTGCTAATGAAGTAGGATTGATTGATAACTACTATGTAGGACGTAAAATAGGAGAAATATGGGGATATCGTGTGGAAGGATTATTCCAAAGTGACCAAGAAGTGAAAGATCATGTTGACCAGTCAAGACTCTATGGTGGAAAATGGGCTTCGGGAGATGTGAAGTATAAAAACTTAAATAATGATGATAAAATAGACTGGGGGAAAAATACTCTTGACGATCATGGTGATTTGGATATAATAGGAAATGATACTCCACGCTTTAGTTATGGTATTACTGCCGGTATGGAATGGAAGGGTATTGATTTTGAAATGTTCTGGCAAGGTGTCGGTAAACGCGATTATATGCCGGGTGGAGGCGCTTTCTGGGGATTTAGTTCGCAATGGGATACTCCGTTGAAAACAGCGCTTGACTATTGGACACCCGATAATAAGGGAGCTTATTTCCCTCGCCCCAGCTGGGTTCAAAGTGGTAATCGCAAAACATCCGACCGTTATTTGCAAAACGCTTCTTATGTGCGTTTGAAGAATATTACATTAGGTTATACTTTACCTAAAATATTCACACAGAAAGCAGGAATCGGACGGTTGAGAATCTACTTGCAGGGAGAGAATCTTCTTACTTTCACTCCTATGATAAAAGCTTTTGATCCCGAAGAAATTAATAATTTGACTTATCCCATTCAAAAGAAAGTCTCGGTTGGGTTGAATTTAACTTTATAACTTTAAATATTATACGCCTATGAAAGTGAAATACATATTAGCTGTTGCAAGTATAACTTGTGCAGTTGCTGCTTGCGATGTATTGGACATCGCACCACTTGATACTTTAACCGATAAAAGTTATTGGACGACAGTTAATGATCTAAAGCTTTATGCCAACGGTTTTTATAACAATCTTGACGCTCCGAGCGTAAATAAAGACGATGTGAGTGACAATTGTGTGACAACAAATTATGCCCCCATACTTTTTAATGAAAGCACCGTACCTGCATCAGGTGGCGGATGGGATTGGGAAAATATTCGTGCTTGTAACTTTTTCATGAAACGTTACCATACTGTGCAAGGTACTCCTGAAAGCATTAATCCTTATGTGGCGGAAATACGTTTTTTCCGTGCTCTCGACTACTATGGTAAGATAAAGAGTTTCGGTGATGTGCCTTGGTACGAAAGTGACTTAACGGATAATGACAAGGAAGAACTTTACAAGCCGAGAGAACCGAGAGATGAGATTTTGCTGAAAGTGATTGATGATATGAGATTCGCCATCCAATGGCTTCCTGAAGCGGGCATGCAAGAAAAAGGGAGGCTGCATAAAGATGCAGCTCGTGCTCAATTGGCGCGTATTTGTCTCTACTATGGAACTTATAAGAAATATCACAAGGAGACAGGAAAGCCTACGTCTGAGGAATTGCTGAAGGAGGCTATTCTGCAGACTGACGAATTGATAAAAAGCGGTAGATATGCTATTGTGAAAGGAAGTGATGCCGGGTGTGGTCAGTTGCCATTCGAAGGTTATCCGCTTCACTATTCTAATCAGTTTGTTCAGGAAGATCTAAGTAGTAATAAGGAAGCTATTTTTGCACGCTATTACGTGCAAGACTTGCTTACACACCAGACCGGAAGGCGGGCTGGTAGTAGCGGAACTGGGCTGAGCAAGGATTTTATAGAATCTTTTTTATGTAAAGATGGAAAACCTATTGCCAATACTTCTCTTTATAAAGGTGATGAAAGTCTGGAAGATGAGTTTGTTAATCGTGATCCACGTATGTATCAGATTGTAGATAATAAAAACAAACCTTACCTAATTATTAACGGGGAAAAACAGACGAATCCATATCCTGATTGTGCTCCGTCAAATGCTGTAACAGGCTATCCGTGTGTGAAATTCCGCTCTCCTTTGCAAATACAGTGGGAAGCTAACAAAACGACTTATGACTGGTTTGTTTACCGTTATGCGGAAACGTTGCTAATAAATGCCGAAGCAAAATACGAGTTGGGGCAATGCACACAAGACGTACTGAACAAAACCATCAATTTGCTTCGTGACCGTGTGGGGATGCCTCATCTCACAACCGCCCCAGAGGCTGATAAAAAGCCGCTGAATTACGGATATGAAGTGGAACCTTTGTTGTATGAAATTCGTCGTGAGCGTCGTATCGAGTTGGTAGCTGAAGGACATCGCTGGGATGATTTGCGTCGCTGGAATGCGATGAAGTTACTTGAGAATCCCAAAACGATGTTGGGTATACGAGTAACTGATAAAGTGAAAGCTCAATATGGGAGTAATGTAACTTTTGGTGGAGAGACAGGACGCCCATTGGTAGAATATGAAGGAAAAACATATTTACATCAATACACCGGCAAAGAGTTAAATGATGCCGGTAGAAAGTGGAGCGAGAATGACAAACGCTGGTTAAGTCCTATCCCGACTGATCAGCTCACGCTTTACGAAGGTGTACTGAAGCAAAATCCTAATTGGTAACAATCTTGTTTATGTGTTTTTTACAACAATGACTCCTCTGATTTAAGTATTCTTCAGATACGAGTTTCTTAGTAGATTATCCCCTTATTTAGCTTTCTTGTTTTAAGTAGAGCCTAAATAAGGGGATAGCTATAATTGATCGGTTGTTTATTTTGTTGGAATTTCTTTGAGATATCTGAAATATCCGGAAGGGACACTGTCTGTTTTAACATTCGTTGACTAGGTCTCTCCTTTTTATATGTGTTATTATTAATAAGACTAGATTTTCTTGATGGTATAATTTGATGTGCGTTGTGGCGTATGTTGTCCACAAAGCTTTAAAATTTAACTTCGGTTATCTATAGTAAGAGCAAATTAGCCGGAGGAGTATCGTATGTTGAGATAGAAAAATCTATCGGAAGAGTCGAATATAATCTATATAGAATAATTTGTTGAACCATTAAAAATCAGTAGCGCCTATGTAAATCACACCATCCAAACAAAAATGGAAGATACTGCCGATATCTGCCAAATCTTGAGAAGAAAACGCTTTTCGCTCCTGAATGAAAAATATTTATCTACAATCTAATCGTAAAATATGAAAAATAACCCATTAAATGAGGCTGTCGAGTTGAAAAAGCCTCATGTTAACCTATTTTATAGAATTATGAGAATCACAACATTCTTGCTATTCTTCTGCACATTCTGCTCTTTTGCCAGCACTGCACATTCGCAGTCGTCGAAGGTCACCATCAAAAAGAGCAACGCCACTTTGCTGGAAGTCCTGAACGAGATTGAAAATCAAACCAACTATTTGTTTATTTACTCCAACGACGTGGACGTGAAACGTCCGGTATCCCTCAATGCAGACCGCAAGAGCGTATCGAGCGTTCTCTCTGAAATATTTAAGAAAGATGACGTGCACTATGTGTTGGAAGGTACGCACATCGTGCTTACCAAGCGCAAATCAGCCGATGAGAGCCGCAGCATACAGCAAACGGCTCAGGCGGAACCGGTGAAAGGCGTGGTGCTCGACCGCAACGGCGACCCGATCATCGGTGCTTCGGTGGCAGTGAAAGGTGGTACAGCGGGAACCATTACCGATCTGGATGGTAAATTCTCGTTGGATGCGCCGCGCAACTCCGTACTGATCGTCTCCTTCATTGGATATAAGACACAGGAGGTATCTGCTGTTAGCGGTCGACAATTGAATATCACGCTCGAGGAAGATACCAAAACGCTTGACGAAGTTGTGGTTGTGGGATATGGAACGCAACGCAAGGAGAGTCTCACAGGTGCTATGCAAAGCATCAAAAGTGACAAACTTCAGAATGTGACCAGTCCGTCGGTTGAGAATCTTTTAAACAGCAAGGCTCCCGGTGTATATGTTGCTCCGGGTTCGGGACAGCCCGGTTCCAGCGGAGCCGTTGTGATTCGTGGTAAAACTACATTGAATGGTATTACCGATCCGTTATGGGTGATAGATGGTGTGATTGTAGGAAACAGTGCCGGCCAGTTGAATCCTGCGGATATCGAGAGCATGACTATTTTGAAAGACGCAGCTTCTACAGCTATATATGGTTCGCAAGGAGCTAACGGAGTCATCGTTGTTACTACAAAGAATCCGCGCGCGGAGAAAATGACAATTAATGCATCGGCAAAGATGGGATTTAGCAGGCTGGACAATGGAAACCTGAAGATGATGAATGGAGCAGAGCTATACGATTATTATGCTTCTTATCAGAATGCAAATGAAATCTCGTTTTCCCGCTGGAATCCGGATTTGAGAAACAGCAACTTTGATTGGTGGAACTTGGCTACTCAAAGCGGATATGTTCAGGATTACAATGTTTCTATGCAAGGCGGAGGAGAAAAGCTACGCTCTTATCTTTCGTTAGGATATTATGATGAGGATGGTGCAGTGAAAGGATATAACTATTCACGTTACAATTTCCGTTTCAAGACCACTTATAAACCTCATGAACGAATCACGGTTAAGCCTTCAATCAATGGTGCCCGCCGTGACATTGATGATCGGCAGTATTCGGTGACGGCCATGTATTCCATGTTGCCTTGGGATAGCCCTTATGATGAAAAAGGGAACCTTGTTCCTCATCGTTATAGCGGTTGGGTAAATAGCCAGCAGACCAACTATTTGTATGATTTGCAATGGAATCATTCGGAATCTAGGCAATATGAGTTTTCCGGTAACTTGGATTTTGATGTAAAAATTACAGATTGGCTTACTTTTTCTTCGGTCAATAATTACAGATATACGAATCTTTCGACTCATGGCTACTCAGATCCCCGTTCGAGCAACGCTCAAAATGTAGGCGGACGTATTACAGAGTGGAGGCAAGACTGGACACGGAGGTATACCAACCAGATACTCCGTTTCAATAAAGTTTTTGAGAAGCATTCTGTCAACGGATTACTGGCTTATGAGTTTAACGATTATCTCCAAAATTTCGTAGATGTATATGGTACAGGCTTCGTTCCCGGATTTGAGGTACTGCAGGTGACTGCTAAGCCTGAACGTGCCAAAGGATATACAACCGAATGGGCTGTGCAGTCTTATTTGTTTAATGCTAATTATGCTTACGACAACAGGTACTTGGCTCAGTTCTCTTTCCGTCGTGACGGCGCTTCTAACTTTGGAGACGATGTGAAATATGGAAATTTCTTTTCCATAAGTGCCGGTTGGAATATCCATCGGGAGCGTTGGTTTAAAGCCGATTGGGTTGACAATCTGAAATTACGTTTGTCATATGGAACAGTGGGGAATCGTCCTTATGATTTATATCCTCAATATGATTTATATGCTGTGGGAGCAAGCTATAACGGTGTTCCGGGTGCGTTAATCTCGCAGATCGGTAATCCCGGACTTACTTGGGAGAAAACTTTTACTACCGGTGTTGGGGTGGATGCTTCTTTCTTTGCTGACCGTCTGCGGCTTGCTCTTGATTTTTATATCAAAAAAACCGACAATATTCTTTATAAGGTTCCTATCACAGGATTAACGGGGGTTACCAATATTTGGAGAAATATTGGAAAAATGGAGAATAAAGGTATCGAACTGGCTATCGGAGGAGATATCATCCGCAATAAAGATTGGGTGTGGAGTATGGATATCAATATGGGATACAACAAAAACAAACTCAAAGACTTGTACAGGCAGCTGAATACTGCGGGAGAATATGTGGTACAGCCGGTTATTATCAATGATGGTACCTCTATTGCCGGTACGGCACAGAGGGTTTTGGAAGTTGGAGAACCGGTAGATACTTACTATCTGGTGGAATGGGCGGGAGTCAATCCCGACAATGGCGCGCCGATGTGGTATAAGAACGATGGAAGCGGTGAGAAAACCTCCAAATATGCAGAAGCCAAACAGACCAAATGCGGCACCTCTGCGCCCGATCTGTTCGGCGGATTCTCAACTTCGCTGACATGGAGGAATTTTGACCTGAACGCGGTTTTCGGCTACTCCCTCGGAGGGCAGATATATAACTATTCGCGTCAGGAATACGATGCGGATGGTACTTATAGTGACCGAAATCAGATGAAACTGAAAAAAGGATGGACCCGTTGGCAGAAAGAGGGTGATGTGGCAACGCATCCGGTGGCTAAATATAATAATCAGGATAAAGGGAACTCTCCTTCTTCACGCTATTTGGAGAGCAATGACTTTTTGAAGATGCGCTCTCTTACGTTGGGATACAACTTTAAGCTGCCGCAGTACGGTATCCGGAACCTCCGTTTCTTCTTTACAGGTGAAAACTTGTTCACCATTTCAGGCTATTCGGGCGTAGATCCGGAATTGGCGGCTGGAAAAGATGCAGAAGGCAGGTTGGGCGTTATGGGTACTGCACTTCCTTCTGTTTACCCCTCTACGCGTAAGTATATGTTTGGATTAAATCTAACTTTCTAATTGGCAAGAGAATATGAAAAAGATAATAATGATATTATTGGCGGCAATGTCTTTGGTTGCCTGCGATATTGAGCGTTTGCCGAGTAACAGTATGTCGGCAAGTAAAATAACAGGCGACCCTTCATCATCTTTGGGCGCACTGATGAATGGGATGTATGCGCAACTGAAAACATGGTCTGATCCGATGCATCGTTGCGGTGAATATGCCGGTGACAATATGATGATTCGCGGTTCTTCTACAGATGCGTTTTATGAATTTATTTCATTCTCTCGTACGGCTAAGAATTATCGTTTGCAGAACTTCTGGGACTACGGCTACAAGGCAATTGCCCAGGCGTCTAACATCATATCTATGATAAAAGAGGGACAAGGTGCCGAGATAGACAACAATCTTGGAGAATGTTACTATGTGCGCGGTATGCTGTACTTTTACCTCGCCCGAGCTTACGGTCGTCCTTACTATCAGGCTCCGGATAAAAACTTGGGTGTGCCCATTGTAAACGGAACGCCCGAAAATGTATTGGGTGATATGTTGCTGCCCGATAGAGCCACAGTGGAAAAAACTTATGCTCAAGCTATCGAGGATTTGAAAAAGGCGGAAAGCCTGATGACAATTGATAAGGGAGTAGCTTATGCGTCGAAAGAGGCTGCATGGGCAATGCTGTCGCGTATTTATCTTTATATGAGCGGTACTTACGAGTCGCCCAATCGGGAGTATGCAGCGTTGGCTGCAGATTATGCAACGAAAGTGATAAAGTCGAATAAATACACGTTGTTGTCGCGGACGGATTTTATGAAATACAATCAATTGAAGCCGGAGAATAATAAGGAGTCTATTTTTGTGGTGAAACGTGTTGCATCCGAATTTTCAGGCTACGACCATTACTATGGCGTTGGAGGTATGTATGCCAATATCGGTGGCATGGGATGGGGTGAGATGTATGCCAGTGCGAAATATATAGACCTGCTTAATGAAACCGGACGCAATGACTGGCGACCCGACAGCTATAAAATTGTTGATGCGCGGGCTGCATTTATCGAACCTACTTATTATAAGTCGGAAAATGGGAAGATGAGAAAAGTACTCAGGTTTGTCAAGCCTACCCTTCCGGCGAAAGTGAACATTACGTTGAACGACAATATCGGATATAACTATGTACAAGCTGATTTCAGTGAAGAAGGCGGAAAGTTCTATGCCACAGAAAAAGCGGTAACTCAATATGAAAGAAGTAAGGATGACCCTGATAAACTGGTAGCTAAAAAAGGAGCTGACGGCAAGACGGAAGTGAAAGATGTGAAGTATGAACTTGATTTAGTATCCGAAGAAGATGGTTATTTCAAGGTGAAAAAATACAATGCAGGCAACAATGTCACCCCTGTGTTTATCGATCTGGTAGGAACGCAAGATTATTTTATAACTTTGAATCGTGCATATCCTCAGTTTTATATTACCAAATGTTCTCGTGAAGGGGAAGATTCTCATTTACATTCACCGGTCATCAGCCGATTGGGGGAAATATTTTTGAACAGGGCCGAGGCGTATGCCAAAATGGGTGAATATGGAAAGGCGTTGATTGATTTGAATACAATTCGGGGACGTTCTATCGAAGGAGGAGAATATCCGGATCTTTCTGCTGATAAAGCCGGCGAGTTGATTGATAAGGAGCGCCAGTTGGAATTGGCGTTTCAGGCAGAGCGCAGCTATGACGTCTTCCGTAATGGAAAAGCTTTGCAGCGTCGTTATCCGGGACCTCAAAAACAGTTTGAAGATGTGCCGGCTACGGATTTTCGTGTGGTGTATTATATACCACAGGATGCCATCAATTCTTATCCGGGCACGCTGACTCAGAATCCTACGGACAATAGCAAGGTAATTTTGCACTAAACTAACCTCTTATAGATTTTAAAATTTAATAGAGCCATGACAAAACTCTTTCTGAATATTGTCATGGTTCTTTTTCTTTGAAAAAGGCGTAATGGACATTTGGTAGGCTGAAAACCTCTCGAATGTCCTTTATTTATTACCTTTGCAGCATTTGAAAGCTTATGAATAAAAAAATGTATATTCTATAACAGCTCAAATGTTAAAAAGAATGGTCATCGGCGTAACATCCAGATGTACTTTTGCAAGGATTGCGGCAGGCAATTCCAAAGTGGTCATCGTATAGAGAATGTCTCTTTATGGAATGACTATCTGACCGAGAAGCGAACCATTTCTGAACTATCCATTCTTCACAAATGTTCAGAAAGAACCATACGCCGTAGGTTAAGTTCAGTGACAGACAGCTTCACTCCTATCTATCCTGAATCTGCAACAATAATACTGGATACAACCTACTTTTCCAAGACGTTTGGTCTGATGCTGTTTCAAGATGCTGCATCAGGCAGGATTCCAGATGCATTGAAGAGAGTGGAACTCGGATAAAGTCCATGGTGTGTGATGGACATATCGGGCTTTTACAAGCTGTAACTTCCTGTCCTGTGCAGATGTGTCAATTCCATCAGTTGCAGATAGTTAGAAGGATTCTTACCAACAATCCGCATTTGCCCGCAGGTATCGAACTGCTGGCATTAATGAGGAGTATGTTCTCTATGGGGAAAGAAGAATTTGTATCAGGCTTTGATAAATGGTGTGATGAATGGAAAGAGTTCCTGGATGAACGAACTCTCCTAATCTCCGGAAAGACAACCTATACACATAGAAGGCTGAGAACTGCAAGGCGTTCTGTAAAGACACACCTTAAATGGCTCTATACGTATGAAGAATATCCTGAATTAGAGATACCCAATACGACAAATCTTTTGGAAGGATTCAACTCACAACTTAAAAGAGCACTGCGTAATCATAATGGAATGAATAAGGCTAATAAAAAGAAGTTCATAGATGGGTTCCTAAATATAAAAAAGTAGGCTGGGAGTACCAGCCTACCAAATGTCCATTACGTCCGTATGAATACGGAGATAAAGTAAAGTTGCTTTCAGTGATTCGCTTGAAAAAGTGTAGAACCGCTTAAATACCATATCTTCTAATCTTGCTTTTTACCTATAATACATCATTAAATATATAAAAAATAGTATCTTTGCATATTATATAATGAGTTAATATGGCAAAGAATACAATGGGGACTAAGTTGCCCCGAAAGTTGGAGCAGAAGATGTCTGTTGTGGGAGAGCAGATTAAATTGGCTCGCTTGCGCAGGAATCTGAGTGTGGCTCAGGTGGCTGAACGTGCCACCTGTTCTCCGTTGACTGTGTCCCGAATAGAAAAAGGCGCACCGACAGTAGCAATCGGAATCTATTTGCGTGTGCTGTATGCTTTACAGCTTGATGATGATATTCTGTGGCTGGCCAAAGAAGATAAATTGGGAAAAGCCTTGCAGGATTTGAGTCTGAAGACTAGGGAACGTGCCTCAAAAAAGGAGTAAACTATGAAAACGTTATATGTCTATGCCGATTTTGATTGGCTCAAGAAAACAGAACTCGTTGGCGAGTTAGGCTATGAATCTCTTCGTGGCTCGGACAGCTATTGTTTTACTTTCAGCGATGAATGGCTGAAGAAACACGGAAATTTGTTCCTGAGTGATGACCTCAATAATTATCCGGGACAGCAATACACGCAACCGGAGAAAGATATATTCGGATGTTTCTCGGATGCGTTGCCGGATCGTTGGGGGCGAACGCTGTTGTTGCGACGTGAGCAGATTGCTGCGATGGAAGAGAAACGATCGGTACGAAGACTGTCTTCCTTTGACTTTTTGACCGGTATCGATGACTTTTCCCGAATGGGTGCTTTCCGTTTCAAGGAGTCAAAAGACGGAGGATTTATAAATGTAAGTGAGTCGTTGAAAATCCCGCCTCTGACGGATATAAGGGAGCTGATTGCTGCCAGTGCGGAAATTGAGAAAAGCGAAGAGGGGAATGTTCTTCCTGATAGGAAATGGGTCGCCCAACTCGTACAACCGGGTTCTTCATTGGGGGGTGCAAGGCCTAAAGCCAGTGTGATAGATACGGACAAAACGCTTTATATAGCCAAGTTCCCTTCTCGCAAAGATGATTACGATGCAGGACTTTGGGAACACTTTAGCCACCTCCTTGCTGTGAAAACCGGTATAAATGCTGCGAAAACCAAAGTGCTGGCTACTGGCGAGAAATATCATACTTTGCTTTCTCAACGCTTCGACAGAACCCAAGAGGGGAAACGGATTCACTTTGCTTCTGCCATGACCTTATTGGGACTCAATGACGGAGACAACGCAACAACAGGGCATGGTTATCTGGATATAGTTGATTTTATAATCCAGAACTGTACGAATGTAGAAAGGAATCTGCAGGAACTCTATCGTCGTGTGGCTTTTAACATTTGCATTGGCAATAGCGATGACCATTTCCGCAATCATGGTTTTCTTTTGACCGCAAAAGGCTGGACGCTTTCTCCTGCATACGATATGAATCCTACTCTGAATGAGTATCAGAGTCTGCTTGTCTCATCAACCTCCAATAAGGCAGAACTGAGTATTTTGCTTGATACTTGCGAAGATTATATGCTTAATCGCAAAGTAGCGGAAAAGATTATTTCTGAGGTGATTGAAGTTGTAAAAGGATGGCGAGAAATGGCAACACGATTGAGTATTTCCAAGAGAGAGATGGAAATGTTTGTTGGAGTGTTGGATGCAAGGTGGAAAGATTGCGTTTGATTTACAAAATAGAATATTGTTGGTAAATTATTGCTGTCCATGCTTTTTTGAGTCTCGAAAAAGAGTTCATTAATGTTTCTAATTTCATATTTATAACGGATGAAATTACTACTCATGAGCATGGTAAAGAAATTACTAAACCATGTAATTCCCAATTGGAGACGTTTTCACCCTATATAGCAGATTTGCTTATCCCGAACTCGCGTTTTTAGTGTTTTTTCAACCCGTGTTTGTGGCTTTAGGATACAAGCTGGATCTGCCATGGCTCAATAGTTATTGACTGCATATTGGATATCTATGACGTTTTTGGGAGATTTTACTCCTGAAGGGAACTTTGCCGAAAAAGTGGATAGGCTGATACTTGGCCGCTTTCGTGATGAAGTGTATTGGGATGAGGCGGGAGAATGCTTTGCCAGTTATCTCATTAACTTTTTGCTATTGAACTCCGGAAGTTTGAAAATTGCGTAAAAACTTGATAAATATTTATGTGATGTGGCATTTATAATGCATCTTTGTACGCACAACCTTCATGTACATAGAGCGATAGCTTGAAGGGAGAGTCCGCAAACATATTTTTATACTTTAGAAAAACGACAATGAAATGATGAAAAAAATCTTTTCGCTACTACCTGCACTTATTATGCTATGCCCTCTTCGGGCCGGTGAGCATACGAGAAATTATTCCATTTGGTTCGACAAACCGAATACTTTGGAAGGACGATCCGTCTGGTACGGCGGGCGTCCCGACATGTGGAAGGGAGAAAATAAACCTGAGTCCGCCGGAGACACTGCGCGGAATCCTGATGCGGCTTGGGAATCGAGGTCGCTGCCAATCGGTAACGGCAGCTTGGGAGCAAACGTTTTGGGTTCGGTGGAGGCCGAACGAATTACTTTCAATGAGAAAACTCTGTGGCGAGGGGGACCTAACACGTCTAAAGGAGCGGCTTATTACTGGAATGTGAATAAGCAGTCGGCTCATATTCTGGATGAAATCCGCCGGGCGTTTGTTGACGGAGACGGGGAGAAGGCGGCGCGGCTGACACGGGAGAACTTCAATAGCGAGGTTCCGTACGAGGCGTCGCGCGAGAATCCTTTCCGGTTCGGTAATTTCACTACGATGGGGGAGTTCTACATCGAAACGGGACTGAGCGCTGTGGGGATGAGTGGCTATCGGCGCAGCCTTTCGCTGGATTCGGCGGTGGCTGTGGTGCAGTTTAAGAAAGACGATGTGGCATACAAGCGCGACTTTTTCATCTCTTATCCCGCCAATGTGATGGCGGTGCGTTTTGCCGCCGACCGTCCGGGTAAACAGAACCTTACGTTCAGCTATGCGCCCAATCCGGTATCGGAGGGGGAGATGAAACCCGACGGCAACAACGGACTGGTATATTCCGCCGCGTTGGATAATAACGGGATGAAGTATGTGGTGCGCATCCGTGCGGTGGCGAAAGGCGGAACGTTGAGCAATGCCGGCGGAAAGATAAGGGTGGAGGGAGCCGATGAAGCCGTGTTTTATATCACGGCGGATACGGACTACAAGATGAATTTCGATCCTGACTTCAATGACCCGAAGACGTATGTAGGCGTGAATCCTGCTGAAACCACCCATCAGTGGGCGGATGATGCGGAAGCGAAAGGATATGAGGCCTTGCTTGCCGAGCATTACGCGGATTATTCATCCTTGTTCCGGCGGGTGAAGTTGAACCTGAATCCCGGTATGCAGGTTGCCGATGTGCCTACCGACGAGCGTTTGCGGAATTATCGCAAAGGGCAGCCGGACTATTATCTGGAAGAGCTTTATTATCAGTTCGGACGCTATCTGCTCATTGCAAGTTCGCGGCCGGGCAATATGCCTGCCAATCTGCAAGGGATATGGCATAACAATGTGGACGGTCCCTGGCGTGTGGATTACCATAATAATATCAACGTGCAGATGAACTATTGGCCTGCCTGCTCAGCAAACTTGGACGAGTGCATGCTTCCGCTCATCGACTTTATCCGTACGCTGGTGAAGCCGGGAGAGAAAACGGCCCGCGCTTACTTCGGGGCGAGGGGGTGGACGGCGTCTATTTCCGCCAATATTTTCGGGTTTACCGCTCCGCTGGAGAGTCAGGATATGTCGTGGAACTTCAATCCGATGGCGGGTCCGTGGCTCGCAACGCATGTCTGGGAGTATTACGACTATACGCGCGACAAGAAGTTCCTGAAGGAAATTGGTTACGAACTGATTAAAAGCAGTGCCCGTTTTGCGGTCGACTACTTGTGGCATAAGCCCGACGGCACATATACTGCGGCTCCTTCCACATCGCCGGAGCATGGCCCGGTGGATCAGGGAGCTACATTCGTGCATGCCGTAATTCGTGAGATTTTGCTGGATGCCATCGAAGCCGGTAAGGTGCTGAATGTAGACCGCAAAGAGCGGAAGGAGTGGGAGCATGTGCTTGCCCGACTGGCTCCCTATCGGATAGGGCGCTACGGGCAATTGATGGAGTGGTCGACAGACATCGACGATCCGAACAACCATCACCGGCATGTGAATCATCTGTTCGGCCTACATCCGGGGCGTACCATCTCTCCCGTCACCACCCCCGAATGGGCGAAAGCTTCTCAGGTGGTGCTGAGACATCGGGGCGACGGAGCTACCGGGTGGAGCATGGGATGGAAGCTGAACCAATGGGCACGCCTGCATGACGGCAATCATGCCTACACACTCTTTGGCAACCTGCTGAAAAACGGTACGCTGGATAATCTTTGGGACACACACCCTCCTTTCCAGGTCGACGGGAACTTCGGAGGAACGGCGGGCATCACCGAGATGTTGTTGCAAAGCCACATGGGATTCACTCAGTTGCTTCCGGCTTTGCCCGATGCGTGGAAGGAAGGCTCGGTGAACGGTATTCGTGCGAAAGGAAACTTTGAAGTGTCTATGAAGTGGAAAAACGGGAAGTTGACGGAGGCTGCCGTTCGTTCCAATGCCGGAGAGCAATGTACACTGAAGTATGCCGGGCAGACACTTTCTTTCAAAACGGTGAAGGGGGCGAGCTATCGGATTCTGTACGATGATTCCGGAAAGTTGGCCAAGGAATTGATAAATTAATGTATTAAGAAGCTTTTGTCTATGAATAGACCAACCGTTCTTTTCGTGATGCTGCTTTTTGCGCTTGGGGTTGCGGCGCAAGAGCATTTGTCCGCTTTACTCCCTTTCCCCAATCATGTGGAACAACGGCAAGGGGTGTTCCGCTTGTCGGATAAGGAAACAATTGGTGTCGGTTCCGGCGATTTGCAATTTGCCGCCGCAGAGTTGCAACAGGTCTTTAAACAGCGGTTCGGCTTTGCGCCTGCTGTGTCGGATAACGGAAGAATCCGCCTGATGCTCAATCCCCGGATGGAGGGAGAGGAACAGTATCGCTTGACAGTCGATGTCAAAGGAATAAGCATTGAAGGTAGAACGGCTGCGGGAGTGTATTACGGAGTGATAACGCTCGATCAGCTCTTGTTGGGCGATGTGGCGAATACGAAGCAAGGGCGGATACGAGCAGTGCGTATAGACGATGCGCCGGCTTATCCGTTTCGGGCGTTAATGCTCGATCCGGCACGCCATTTCTTGCCTGTGGAGGCAGTGAAGGGGTATATCGACTGCATGACGCGTTACAAATTCAATACGTTGCAGCTGCATCTTTCCGATGATCAGGGTTGGCGCATCGAAATCAAGAGCCATCCGAAACTGACGGAGGTCGGTGCGTTCCGCAACCCGAAAGCGTCGGCAATCAGTCCCGACAATGGTTACTACACGCAGGATCAACTCAGGGAACTGGTGGAGTATGCAGCCCTGCGCAACGTAGAGATTATTCCCGAAATAGATGTGCCGGGACATACGGCAGCTATTCTTACGGCGTATCCCGACTTGCGTTGTGATTTTCTGAAAGATTCTGCTTTCGTTTTTGGGAAAACGGATAATGTGATGCTTTCGGCTGCCAATCCGAGGGTGTACGAGGTGCTCGACGATATTATCCGTGAAGTGGGCGATGTCTTTTCGTCGAAGAAGATCCATCTGGGGGGAGATGAGTCGGCTATAGAGCGAAACTGGGCGAAGAGTCCGGAGAATCTGGAACTGATGCGCAGTCATGGCTACACATCCCCCGACCAATTGATGAATGTCTTTTTCGGCAAGGTGCTGGCTTCTGCCAAGAAATACGGGCTCCACGCCATTCTGTGGTGCGAGCTGGACAATATACGCCTGCCTGCCGATAAGTACCTTTTCGACTATCCGCAAGATGTGACGCTCGTTACGTGGCGCTACGGACTTACACCCAAATGTATCGAGCTGACACGCGAATCGGGCAATACGCTGATTCTGGCGCCGGGCGAGTACACATACTTCGATTATCCGCAGTATGCGAACGACCTGCCCGAGTTCAACAACTGGGGAATGCCGCTCACCACGCTTCGGAAGACGTATGAGTTCGACCCTACTTATAAGCTTGAGCCGGGACAGCGAAAGCATATAGCGGGTGTGATGGGAACACTTTGGGGAGAGGCCATCAAAGACATAAACCGTGCCAACTATATGACTTATCCGCGCGGGCTGGCATTGTCCGAAGCGGGTTGGACGCAGATGTCTCTCCGCAGTTGGGATTCGTTCAGGAAAAGGCTCTATCCGAATCTGTTGGAACTGATGAAGCGGGGAGTGTCGTTTCGGGTTCCTTTCGAGATTGAGGGCGAAAGACGCTGAAAGGCCGGCTCGGCAGACAAGTGTTTTATTGCGTGCCGGCTTCCACACTGCCGGGAGGTTGACGTGGATACGCTCATAGCTTGATATGAAGGTGTTCAGAGCCTTTTGCACGGAAGCTGGGCATCTTTTCCAAGGAGATATATGTATTGACGGGATAGGTGTTCGGCATCGACAGGTTGAGGCTTGGGTATCGGCGCGAAGGTTATGAATTGGCATATATTTATGAAATATCTGTAAAACGATTGATTGTATGATGAAAACTTTCTATTCAATTCTCTTTTTTCTTCTTGGCATGGTTTTCTGCTGTGGCATGGAAGCCAAAGAACGTGTGTATGAAGCCGCCCGTTACGGGCTGAAAGCCGACAGCAAGCGAAATGCCGCTCCTATGGTCCGCAAGCTGTTGGACAAGATAAAGGCGGAGTATCAGCCGGGCGACAGTGTGGTGCTGCGTTTTTCTCCCGGCCGCTATCATTTCCATGAAGAGGGGGCGACGGTGCGTGAATATTACATCTCCAACCACGACCAGACGAATCCGAAGAAAGTCGGTCTGGCGCTTGAAGGCTTACAGCACTTCACGCTCGACGGACAAGGGGCGGAGTTCGTTTTCCACGGGCGGATGCTGCCGCTTTCGTTGCTTCACTCCGAAAACTGTACGCTTCGGGATTTCAGCATCGACTTCGCCAATCCGCATATCAGCCAGGTGAAAATCGTGAAGAACGAAGGAGAGAAGGGGATTACCTTCGAAGCGGCTCCCTGGGTGAAATACCGCATATCGAAAGAGAAAGGGTTTGAAAGTTATGGAGAGGGATGGACGGGGCGTCCGCAAACGGGTATTGCTTTCGAAGAGCAGACCAGGCGGCTGGTGTACCGTACCAGCGACCTCTCTATCGATACGCGCGAAGCCGAAGAGCTTTCTGCCGGAATGGTCTATGCGCCGAAATGGAAAGACGGACGTCTCGTGCCGGGCACTGTGGTGGCCATGCGTACCTATTTCCGTCCTGCGCCGGGTATCTTTTTGTCGCACAATAAAAACACTTCCATTCAGCGTGTCAAGGTGCATTATGCCGAAGGCATGGGGTTGCTGGCGCAGCTGTGCGAGAACATTTCATTAGACGGCTTCGGGGTGTGCCTGCGGGGTGAAGAAGATTCGCGCTACTTTACCACGCAGGCGGATGCCACGCACTTCTCCGCCTGCAAAGGCCGGATTATCTCCGTGAACGGCTTGTACGAGGGAATGATGGACGATGCCATCAATGTGCACGGCACGTACTTGAAGGTGGTGAAGAGAATAGACGACCATACGCTCGTCGGACGTTATATGCACGGACAGTCGTGGGGCTTTGAATGGGGGCGAGTGGAAGACCGGATACAGTTCGTACGTTCGGCAACGATGGACCTGGCGGGCGGAGAGAACGAGGTGGCTGCCATCGAACCGCACGGAGCGGACCAAACGGAAGGCGCGCGTGAATTCCTTATTCGCTTCAAGCAGCCGGTGGATGAGCGCATCAGCGAACGCGAAGGTTTCGGCATAGAAAATCTTACCTGGACGCCCGAAGTGGTGTTCGCGGGCAATATCGTTCGCAACAACCGGGCGAGAGGAACCCTGTTCAGTACTCCGCAGCCAGTGGTTGTGGAGAACAACCTGTTCGACCACACTTCGGGGACGGCCATCCTGCTTTGTGGCGACTGCAACGGCTGGTACGAAACGGGAGCCTGCCGGAATGTGCTGATACGAAAGAATCGTTTCGTCAATGCGCTGACCAACATGTTTCAGTTTACCAATGCCGTTATCTCCATTTATCCGGAGATTCCGAACTTGGAAGGTCAACAAGGCTTTTTCCACGGGGGAAAGGATGCGGGTATCATCATCGAAGACAACGAGTTCGAGACATTTGATGCTCCCATCCTCTACGCCAAATCGGTAGACGGGCTGGTGTTCCGCCGCAATACGGTTCGCGCCAATGCCGACTACAAGCCATTTCATTGGAACCGTAGCCGTTTCCTCCTCGAACGGGTGAACCGAGTGCAGATATCGGAAGAATAACGTGCGGACACATCTTGCAGGATCTCCGAGATCTTCGTGAACCGGGTACATGTATCGGAAGAATAAGGAAACGAAAAAAGAATCCCCCGCCAGCAATACGCCGACGGGGGATTCTGCTTATTAATCAAATCAAGCTTTCGCTTAGTCTTTCAGCTTCGCAATGATAAAGTCGCGGTTCAGGCGGGCGATGTTGCTGATAGATACGTTCTTCGGACATTCGGCTTCGCAAGCGCGGGTGTTGGTACAGTTACCGAATCCGAGCTCGTCCATCTTCGAAAGCATGGCTTTCGCACGGCGCAACGCTTCGGGCTTGCCTTGCGGAAGCAAGTTCAACTGGCTTACCTTTGCCGAAACGAACAACATGGCCGAACCGTTCTTACAAGCAGCCACGCAAGCTCCGCAACCGATGCATGAAGCAGCGTCCATCGCTTCGTCTGCTATCGGTTTGGGTATCAGGATAGCGTTTGCGTCCTGCGGAGAACCGGTACGTACGCTTACATAGCCTCCTGCCTGCATGATTTTGTCGAATGCGGTGCGGTCTACCATCAAGTCTTTGATGACCGGGAAACCGGCCGAACGCCAAGGTTCTACCGTAATGGTATCGCCATCATTGAAACGGCGCATGTAGATCTGGCAGGTAGTAGCTCCTGTTGCCGGACCGTGAGGATGTCCGTTGATATAAAGCGAGCACATTCCGCAGATTCCTTCGCGGCAGTCGTGGTCGAATACAATCGGCTCTTTCCCTTCGCTGATCAACTGTTCGTTGAGAATATCCAGCATTTCGAGGAATGAAGTATCGCCGGGAATATCTTTCATTTGGTAGGTCTCAAAAGCGCCCTTGGCTTTCGGCCCTGCTTGGCGCCACACCTTCAGTGTAAATGATATATTTTTATCCATTTTCTTCTAATTCTTTTTAATGTTTAACTTCACCGATTAGCTCTTGTAGTTACGAGTTTGAACCTTGATGGCTTCGTAAACGAGCGGCTCTTTGTGCAGCACCGGTTCTTTCTCGTCGTCGCCTTGGTATTCCCAGCATGCTACGTAGAAGAAGTTTTCATCGTCACGTTTTGCTTCACCTTCTTCTGTTTGGTATTCTTCGCGGAAGTGACCGCCGCAACTTTCGTTACGGTTCAGCGCATCGTAAGCCACAAGCTCACCCATTATGATAAAGTCGTACAGACGGATGGCTTTGTCGAGCTCAACGTTCATACCTTCTTTCGAACCGGGGATGAACAGGTTCTTTTCAAACTCTTTGCGGGCTTCTTTCAGTTTGGCCAAGCCTTCTTTCAGACCTTCCGCAGTACGTCCCATACCCATGTATTCCCACATGATATGTCCCACTTTCTTGTGGATCGTGTCTACCGATTCTTTTCCCTGAATGCTCATGAAGCGGTCTATCTTGTCCTGAATGGCTTTTTCGGCTTCAGCAAATTCGGGCAAGTCGGTAGAGAAGCGCGGAACGGTAATCTGGTCTGCCAGATAGTTCTGGATGGTATAAGGCAATACGAAATAACCGTCTGCCAGACCTTGCATCAATGCGGAAGCGCCGAGGCGGTTGGCTCCGTGATCGGAGAAGTTGCATTCGCCGATGGCAAACAGACCTTTGACGGTAGTCTGCAATTCGTAGTCTACCCAGATACCGCCCATGGTGTAGTGGATAGCCGGATAGATCATCATCGGGTTGTAATATTTCATTCCGTTGACTTCTTTGGCAAGTTCACCCGGATTTACATCGGTGATCTCTTCGTACATATCGAAGAGGTTGCCGTAGCGTTGAAGCACGATATCGATACCCAATCGGTTAATAGCTTCCGAGAAGTCGAGGAACACAGCCAGGCCGGTGTTGTTCACGCCGAATCCTTTGTCGCAACGCTCTTTGGCGGCACGGCTGGCCACGTCGCGCGGAACGAGGTTACCGAATGCCGGATAGCGGCGCTCCAAGTAATAATCGCGGTCTTCTTCGGGGATGTCGCTTCCCTTGAGTTCGCCTTTCTGAAGTTTCACGGCGTCTTCTTTCTTTTTCGGAACCCAAATGCGTCCGTCGTTACGCAAGGATTCCGACATCAGTGTCAGTTTCGATTGCTTGTCGCCGTGTACCGGGATGCAAGTCGGGTGAATCTGAACGTACGCCGGGTTGGCAAACAGAGCGCCTTTGCGGTAGCAAGAGATGGCGGCCGTACAGTTGCAGCTTATGGCGTTGGTAGAAAGGAAATAAGCGTTTCCGTATCCGCCGGTAGCGATTACCACGGCATGGGCGGCGAAACGTTCCAGTTTACCGGTGATTAAGTTTTTGGCGATGATACCGCGTGCGCGACCGTCTACGATTACCACGTCCTGCATTTCGTAGCGGGTGTACAGTTTCACCGTACCCGCGTTTACCTGACGGCTCAGGGCCGAGTAAGCGCCCAGCAGCAACTGCTGTCCGGTTTGTCCTTTGGCATAGAATGTACGCGAAACCTGAGCGCCTCCGAACGAGCGGTTGTCGAGCGTACCGCCGTATTCGCGCGCGAAGGGAACTCCTTGAGCCACACATTGGTCGATGATGGCGTTGGATACTTCTGCCAGGCGGTATACGTTGGCTTCACGGGCGCGGTAGTCGCCACCTTTTACGGTATCGTAGAAGAGACGGTAAATAGAGTCGCCGTCGTTCTGGTAGTTCTTTGCCGCGTTGATACCGCCCTGAGCGGCAATAGAGTGTGCGCGGCGGGGTGAATCCTGAATGCAGAAGTTGAACACTCTGAAACCCATTTCACCGAGTGAAGCGGCGGCAGAAGCGCCTGCCAGACCCGTACCCACTACGATGATGTCCAAACGGCGTTTATTAGCGGGATTCACCAATTTCTGGTGAGCTTTATAGTTAGTCCATTTTTCAGCCACGGGGCCTTCCGGAATCTTTGAATCTATCTTAATCATAATGTTATTGTTTTTTAGTTGACAAGGTTTTCGAGGTCGGCAAGCGTTGATGAAAAAGCCTGCTCCTCCTTGTTTCTTTTAGTTAAAATCAGCATGCGGCGCCACAACAAAGCGACTTGAGGAAAAATACCGCCACTACCAGCGCAAAGCCGAGTACAACGATTGTAGAATATATGTTGGAGATACATTTCCAACGATCGATCCACACTTTGTTGTTCCAGCCCAATGACTGCATGGAGCTCCAGAATCCGTGCGTGAGGTGGAACCACAATGCAACCAGCCAAATGATGTAAAGCACCACGAAGACAGGGTTGGAGAACGTCTGACGGATGTGATGAACTCCGTCGGCCGCATAAACCAGAGCAGCCTCATCGACATGCATGCCCATGTTGTGCATCAACTCCGGCAGCTGCATTTTCGACCAGAAGTTAATCAGGTGAAGAACCAGCCCCAGGATCACGATAATACCCAGCACCAACATGTTTTGAGAGGCCCATTCCACATTCTTGGGCTTGCTCACTACCGCATAGCGTTCGTTGCCGCGCGCCTTGCGGTTCTGCATCGTCAGCCAGAATGCGTAGATGATGTGAATCACGAAGAGAGCAGCCAAACCTACCGTAGCTGCCAATGCGTACCAGTTTGCTCCCAGAAACTCACAAACCATGTTGTACCCCTCGGCCGAGATGATGGCAACAAGGTTCATCGCCATGTGAAACGTCAGAAATAGGACAAGGGCGATACCGGTAACGCTCATCACCACTTTCCTTCCTACAGATGAATTACTTAACCACATAAATGATTGAATTTAGATTATTTAATTGTTAGAACAAATGTTTCATTATTTTACATCTCTTATATCCTGCAAAAATAGGAGAAATAGATTGATTGTCCAAAGAATTAAAGAAATTATTCCGTAATAAATGTACAATCCGCCGCCGCATGAGAAAATTTACTGTTTCCGTATGGTAAGACAGGGCTTTGATAATGCACGCGGAGCGGGTCATATGTGCCTGCTCCGGTAACCATATATAGCCACCGTGGTAGCCATATATATCCACCATGGTAGCCATATATGGCCAGCACGGTGACTATATATGGTCAGCAGGGGTGACTATATATGTTCACCGCAGCGGTCATGAATGTTCATCGTGATGCCTGTCGAGTACGGTTGTGGGGGCTGTTTTTTAAGATTCGGGGTGAACCGGGAGGGAGAAACAAGGGGAGAGTGAGGTTATTTTTCTTTTTTCGGTATTTTGCCTCCACCGGTTACTTTCTTTCGAAGAGCTCTGGGGGTATCGCCGAACGAATCTTTGCAGAAATGGGCAAAGTGCGACAGAGAATCGAATCCGTACCGGTTGCTGATTTCGGTAATCCTCATTTTGGTATGCTGAAGGTCTTCGAGGATTCCCTCCCGTTTCTTTTCAAGTATCCATTCGTACACGGGGATTCCGTATAGATTTTTAAACATACGCCGGAAGGTAGTGGTGTTGTAACCGCCTAAATGTGCGAACTCTTCCACATTCTTCACCTTATTGTAATTCTGCATGACGAAATAGTGAAAACTCTCCGTATAATTACTGATCGGATAGAAGAAAGCGCTTAATTCATAAAGGGGGTAATAGTTGACAATCAGGAAAGTCAGTTCCTGCGCTTTGATCTGTACGTATTTGCCGCAGGGACGTTGTTCTTCAAGAAACATGGCCAGATCTTTGATCAGATACTGAATCCGGGCATTCATCGTCATCGGAGTATAGGTTAACGGAGCTTCTGCCTGATTCATAATCTCGTGATACCGTTCTTGGCAGACACAAGGCAGTTCGTTAAACCGGAAAGTGATGTACTCTACGTCCGTGAGAGCCAGTAACTCTATCTTGGAGCCGAGCGCCTGAAGAATGAATTGGTCTTTATGCAGGATGGTTCCGGGATATTCTTCGCTGTTGATGAGCAGTTCTCCTTTTATGATGAAAAGCATGCAGTTTTGGGCGCATTTATCTTTCGGATAATGCTTCCCTTTTGACAGATTGCTGTATGTAAAAGTACCTTCATCGGCTTTGGGGCATTGTGAGCAATCTATATATGGCTTGCAAAACTGGTCTCCCGTCATGGATTTTATTTCTGAGTAATTTCAAGGAGCAAAGATAGACTTTTTTTCGAAAAAAACTATCTTCAAGAATTCTCCGGGTGTACATCCGGTCTCGCTGCAAGGCCGGTATATTGGCTTGCAGCGTGGGGTAGACAGGGATGGTAGGCTTCTGAAAATTCTTTTATTTCAATATGTTATCATACTCTCCGGAATTCAATATGTCTATGGCTTTTCGCACACTTCGATTTGCGGTGTTCATTATCCGGAAATACTCGTTCATATCCCATAGGTCGCGGGCTATCAACGCCTTAACTTGTGTTCTGATAAGCGGTAAAGAGGTCTCGTATTGTTTTTCATCAAATTTAACACCTTCTTTTTCTCCCATCTGTTGTAAACTGCTCAGCATAGGTATGTCTACCGTAAACTGCTCGTCGAAGGTTTTAAATTTCTTATATTTGCTTGCCAAAGTCTTCCGATGCTCTTCTACAAACTTCATCGTGTATTTGATCATTACGCCTTTGGCTATCAGGTTCCGGTGGTAATCGGTGTAAAGGGTCGTGTCGATGGGGATGAAGTGATCGGGCATAATGCCTCCTCCGCCATATACCGTGCGTTTCAGCCTTTTCGTTTGCACTTTGAGCGAGTCGGGGAAATGGATACTGTCCGCATGGGTTAACTCGCCCCGGTTGAATCTCTCGATCAAATCCCGATTGTATTTCCTGATGTTTTCTTCGATATTGGCGGAACTTCTGTCTTGTTTGGAGTTCGTAGCGTTTTCGTAAGGCTTTTGAATACAGCGCCCGGCAGGCGTATAGTAACGTGCCACGGTGAGGCGGATCATCGAACCGTCGGGCAAGTCGATAGGGCGTTGCACCAAACCTTTTCCGAAGGTACGGCGACCTACGATAATTCCTCTGTCCCAGTCTTGGATGGCTCCGCTCACTATTTCGCTGGCGGAAGCCGTATACTCGTCTACCAGTATCACAAGCCTTCCGTTGCGGAACCCGCCGTTTCCTTTGGCAAAGAATTCATTCCGCTTGTCTCTTCTTCCTTCCGTATATACGATGAGCTCTTTCTGTTGCAAAAACTCGTTGGCAAGGTTGATGGCTGCATCCAGATATCCGCCTCCGTTGCCCTGAAAATCAAGAATCATGTCTTTCATTCCCTTCTTCTGAAGGCTCTTCATCGCTTCTTTGAACTCGTTTACGGTAGTTGCTCCGAAGCGATTGATGCGGATGTAGCCCGTGCCGGGTTGAATCATGTAGGCGGCGTCGAGACTGAGAATGGGTATTTTGTCTCTTTTCACGGTGAAAGCAAGAGGTTCTGCCACTTCCCGGCGGACGACGGTGAGATCGACTTTGGATCCTTTGGGTCCGCGAAGCCTTCTCATGATGTTTTCCGTGCTCATCTTCACTCCGGCTATGGCCGAATCGTTTACAGCAATGATACGGTCTCCGGCAAGAATGCCGACTTTCTCGGAAGGTCCGTTGCTGACAGGCTGTACAACGAACAAAGTGTCTTCGATCATTTGGAATTGTATGCCGATGCCTTCAAAATTGCCTTTCAGCGGTTCGTTCATCTTCTTTACTTCCGCTGCGTCGGAATAAGTGGAATGCGGGTCGAGCTGCTCCAGCATTTTGATGATGGCGGCTTCGACCAATTTGTTTTCATCTACTTTGTCGACGTAGAAATTGGCAATGGCGAATTCCGCCATTTGCAGTTTGCGCATGGCGGATGCTTTTTGATTCTGTGCCTGAATGCTTATCGCATATAAGCAAATAAATAATATATATATTGTTTTTTTCATATTCTGTCGTTATAATTTGCAGACAGGATGAGCAGCCGTCTATGCTTTTGCGTGAAGCCGTCGGCAGTAGTAGCCAATTGCTAATAAACGTCCGATATGGTTTGTTGCTGCGGTGACAATTATCTGCTGGCGTCTGTCTGCTTGTTCAGAACTCGGGGTGCTCATTCGGTGCTGTTTGCTAATCGTCGATCTTCATTCCTTTGGGAATGAACTGGCCGATGTCTTTGTTGTAGCCCAGCAGCTCCCTTACGGTAGTAGAGCTGATGCAAGTCAGCTCCGGTTCGGTAAAGAGCAGAATGGTTTCTATTCCCGCCAGTTTGCGATTGATGTCGGCTATGGTTTCCTCATACTCAAAGTCTTTTACAGTCCGTATTCCCCTTACGATGAACTGAGCGTTCACCTGCTGCGCGAAATCAATGGTCAGGCAGTCGTATGACATGACTTGTACACGCGGATTATCTTTATAGAGTTCCCGGATCATCTTTTCTCTTTTTTCGATCGGGAAATAAGTGTCTTTGTTTTCATTGATACCGATTCCGATCACAATCTCGTCCATAAAGGTGAGCGCGCGTTCCACTACCGAAAAGTGTCCGATGGTGAAAGGATCGAAAGTACCCGGAAATATTGCTTTTTTCATGATGCCAGATCTTCTTCTATTACCAGATTGTCTATAATAAAGTTTTGCCTTTCCATTGTATTCTTGCCCATGTAGAATTCGAGCAACTCTTTCACGGCATCGGTCTTTCTCAAGGTCACTTGTTCCAACCGCATGTCTTTGCCTATGAAGTTCTTAAACTCGTCCGGTGAAATCTCTCCCAATCCTTTGAATCGGGTAATCTCGGGGTTAGGGCTAAGTTCTTCGATGGCGTTGATCCGCTCTTCTTCACTATAACAATAGATTGTTTTTTTCTTATTGCGCACACGGAACAAGGGCGTTTGCAGGATATACACATGTCCCTTTTTTATCAGTTCGGGGAAGAATTGCAGAAAGAACGTGATCAACAATAAGCGGATGTGCATGCCGTCCACATCGGCATCGGTGGCTACGATCACCTTGTTGTAGCGCAGCCCGTCGAGCCCGTCTTCAATGTTGAGGGCAGCCTGAAGGAGGTTGAACTCTTCGTTCTCATATACAATCTTTTTCGTCAGTCCGAAAGAGTTTAGCGGCTTGCCGCGGAGGCTGAATACAGCCTGCGTGTTCACATCGCGGCTTTTGGTGATGGAGCCGCTTGCCGAGTCTCCCTCGGTGATGAAGATGCATGACTCCTCCTCCAGTCCTTTCGCTTTCGGGTCGTTCAGGTGAATGCGGCAATCGCGCAGTTTGCGGTTGTGCAGATTGGCTTTCTTGGCACGTTCGCGGGCGAGTTTGGTGACTCCCGCAATGGCTTTGCGCTCTTTCTCCGATTCCTGTATCTTTTGCTGTATGATTTCGGCTATGTCGGTATTCTTATGTAAGAAGTTGTCTACCTCCTGCTTGATAAAGTCGCCTACGTATTTGTTGACCGTTACACCTCCGGGAGTCATGTTTGTAGATCCCAGCTTGGTTTTTGTCTGGCTTTCGAATATCGGTTCTTCCACATTGATGGCTATGGCGGCAACCAATCCGTTGCGGATATCGGTGTAGTCCATGTTTTTGTTGAAGAACTCCTTGATGGTGCGTGCGATATGCTCTTTGAAAGCGCTTTGATGAGTACCTCCCTGCGTAGTATGCTGTCCGTTGACAAACGAGTAATACTCTTCGCCGTATTGTCCCGTATGGGTGAAAGCTATTTCGATGTCCTCGCCTTTCAGGTGGACGATAGGGTAGAGCCCCGTAGCCGTCATGTTGTCGTTCAGCAGATCTTCCAGCCCGTTGCGCGACAGGATGCGGTGTCCGTTGTATAAGATAGAGAGTCCCGTGTTGAGATACGTGTAATTGCGTAACATCGTTTCAATATATTCGGGCTTGAAACAATAGTTGACGAACAAGGTAGGATCCGGTTCGAAAAAGATGTATGTTCCGTTTTCTTCTTCCGTATCCTGCATCTTGTCGTTTTGCAGCTCGCCTTTTGAGAAGGTGGCGATACGCACTTTCCCGTCGCGGAAACTGCGGACTTCGAAGCGGGAACTCAACGCGTTGACTGCTTTCACGCCCACTCCGTTCAGTCCGACGCTTTTCTTGAAGGCTTTGCTGTCGTACTTTCCTCCCGTATTCAAAACGCTGACCGCTTCAATCAACTTTCCTTGCGGGATTCCCCGTCCGTAGTCGCGTACGCTTACACGGAGATTCTCTTCGACGGATATTTCGATTCTTTTGCCCGACTGCATCTTGAACTCATCGATGCTGTTGTCAACAACCTCTTTCAAGAGCACGTAGATTCCGTCCTCGGCATGCGCTCCATCGCCCAAACGGCCGATATACATGCCGGGACGTGTGCGCACGTGTTCCATATCGCTCAGATGGCGGATGTTTTCGTCGGTATAATCTACTGTGTTGTTGTTTGTAAGCATCAATTCGTTCTCTTCCATAGTCTTTTTCTTGTTTTTTAAGTTTCCTGTTAACCTATTTCTTTGACAAAAGCCCGGCGGCGTTTATGTTGTTGGGTTTCGAAGTAATCCCATTGCGCCTGTACCTTCCCGTTCTGTTCCAGTTCGGGGTTGCTTTCCGCAAAGATAAAGCCTAATTTCTTATAAACCGGAATTAAATCGGAAAATAACAGCGCGTTAACACCTTTGTTCTGATACTCCGGCTTCACTGCCACGAGTAGCAGATCGAGCATTTTGGCGCGGCGTTTCATAAACAAAGCTTTCAGCAGATAGAACCATCCGAGGGGCAACAACCGTCCTCGCGACTTTTGAAGCGCTTCGGACAGGGAAGGCATGGATATGCCTACGCCAATCAATTTGTCGTTGACATCGGTGATAAGTGTCACCATCCGCAGGTCGACGATGGGAAGATACATCCGCACGTATTGTTTGATCTGTCTTTGCGTGAGAGGCGAATACCCGTAGAGAGGGCTGTACGCTTCGTTCATCAGCTCGAAGATGGCTTGACCGTAATCTTTGGCTATCTTTCGGGATGAAGTATATTTTTTTACCTTCAGGTTGTACTTCTTCTGAATGAGTTCGGAGATGCGTTGGTGTTTTTCGGGAATCGATTCCGGAATGAATATCTTGAACTCCACCCAGTCGGCGTCTTTGCCGAATCCCAGCTTTTCCATGTGTTCGGGGTAATACGGATGGTTGTAGATGGTGGCCATGGTGCTGAGCTGGTCGAATCCTTCGATGAGCATCCCTTCGGCATCGAAATCGGTGAATCCGAGCGGACCGACAATGTGTGTCATGCCCCGTTCTTTTCCCCACTCCTCTACCGTCTTGATGAGTGCGGAAGATATTTCGAGGTCGTCGAGGAAATCGATCCATCCGAAGCGGACGTTCTTGCATCCCCATTTTTCATTGGCATGGCGATTGATGATAGCGGCTACGCGTCCCACTATCTCTCCGTCTCTGTATGCGAGAAAGTAATCGGCCTCACAAAACTCGAACGCCGCATTTTTCTTTTTATTGAAGGTATTCAGCATGTCGTCGTAAAGGTCGGGCACAGAGTAAGGATTATCCTTGTATAAGAAGTAATTGAAGCGGATAAATTTTTTAAGTTCCCTTTTCGTGGAGACTTTCTGGATTGTAATAGCCATATTTTGTATTTATGATTGAATAGACAAAGATAGTCGATAATCTTTAAACTGCCATACCGGGATGCCGAAAAACAAAACAAATATGCCTTATCTCAGAATGAGGAACAGGGTGTAGCCCACGTAACATAAAGCCATGATGCTGCCTTCTATCCGTGTTATGGTTCGCTTGGCAAAAAAAAGTCCGAAGAACCAGAGTAAGACGCACGAGCCTATGAGAACGAACAAATCGAGATTGGAAATTCCGTTGAGATGTAAAGGCGTGATGGTGGCACTGCAACCCAATACTAAAAAAATATTGAACAGATTGCTTCCGATTACATTGCCTATGGCTATTTCGGGATTCTTCTTCAATGCGGCCACGATGGAGGTGGCTAACTCCGGAAGCGAAGTACCTCCGGCTACGAGGGTGAGTCCGATGACCGATTCGCTTACTCCCAGTCCGCGAGCGATGCCTATGGCTCCGTTTACGAAGATTTGACCTCCGTAAATAAGCGCCGCCAGTCCTCCGACGGTGTAAAGCACCGATTTCCACCAAGGAAAAGCCCGTATCTCTTCTTCGTCTTCTGTCGGGTGTCCTTTCAGCTTGTCTTCTTCCGCCGGTTTGGAGAACGCGATGGCAAATGTGTATCCCATGAAGATGGCGAAGAAACATAGCAGCAGCAGTCCGTCGCCCCTATCGAGCTGATTCTTGGCGCTTTGGTTCAGCAAGATGTCATTGGCGCAAATCAGCAAGACAATGGAAGAAAGGATGCAGAGCGGAATTTCTTTGCGCAGCGTGTTGCGTGTAATAGCGATGGGAGCTACCAATGCAGTGCATCCCACTATCATGAGCGTATTGAACAGGTTGCTTCCCACCACGTTTCCGATAGAGAGGTCCGCGCTTCCTTTAAGAGCCGAGGTTACACTGACCGCCAATTCCGGAGCCGAAGTGCCGAATGCGACAATGGTCAGCCCGATGACAATGGACGGAATATGAAAACGTTTGGCGATGGAAGCGGCGCCGTCTGTGAGGCCGTTGGCCCCCACAAGTATCAGGAGCAGTCCTCCGATAAGAAGCAATATGTTCATACGATTCTTTTTCTTTTTGCCTGCAAAGATAAGCATAAAGGTTTATCCGACAAACGCATAGCCTGGTTTTTAAGTAGAATTGACGGTCGAGTGTTTGATTCGTTTATCTACGAAAGCGTTGCGGTAAAAAACACGGTTGTTTTGGTAGTGTATATCAAAAACATTCTGTATGTTTGCTCCGTTTAGTACAATTGGTACGGAAAAATGGAAAATAAATCCTCGCAAAGCTTCTCCGTTCCGGTTTGAAGCGCGGATGATGTTTAATGAAAAAAGATTCTTCGGCGTTGCCAAGCATTTGCGGGGACGGATAATACAGATACGATTATGAGAATTGCCACTATGAAGCGTGCAGCCATGCTATTCGTCGTGTTGCTGCTGAATGTACATGTATACGCACAATTGGACAAGGCGGTGAAGAAAATCCTGTCGGGAGATACCATTGGCAAAGAGGTATCCGCATCAAACCGTGATTCGGACTCAGTCCGTTTAAGCAATTTGCAGAAGGAGCTGGAAGAAGCCCGCCTGAACGAAGCCAATATGCGCATGGAAATGGAGGAGATGAGGCTTCAAGTGCTCTCTTCCGATTCCGTGAAGTTGGCGCAACAGAGGCAGCGCATCGATTCGCTCCGGCAGTTTACCAAGGGAGTTCCTGTGGTGGTAGAGGGAGATACGCTGTTTTTTCTTTATGCCAACCGTGGGGGATATACGCCTCAGAAGCGTGCGAAGGAGACTGCCGCTGTTATTGAGAAAGTGGGGAAACGGTTCAACCTGCGTCCCGACTCGGTTTCTATTGAATATTCGGATGCCGTTTCCGACTTGATGTACGGAAACGAAGTATTGCTTTCGCTCACCGACCAGGATGCGTTGTGGGCGGGTATACCGCGCGATTCGCTGATAAAAGAGAGAAAAAAACTGGTTGTGGACAAGCTGACGCAGATGAAAGCCGAACACAGTATCTGGCGGATGGCGAAACGGATTCTTTACTTCCTTCTCGTTATTGTCGGACAGTTTTTCCTGTTCCGCCTCACAAACTGGTTGTTCCACAAACTGAAAATCCGTATCTTACGCCTGAGAGACACTGCCCTCAAACCTTTTTCCATTCAGGGGTATGAGCTGCTGAACACACAGCGGCAAGTCAATCTGCTGATTTTTCTGGCGGGCATAGGGCGTTACATCGTGATGGGCTTGCAGTTGCTCATCACCGTTCCTCTGATATTCATCATCTTCCCGCAGACGGAAGGCCTGGCTTATCAGTTGCTCGGCTATATCTGGAACCCTATCCGGACGATATTGGTGAGCGTTGTGGAATACATTCCCAAGCTGTTTACCATCATCGTTATCTGGTATGCCGTGAAATATCTGGTGCGGCTGATTCTTTATCTGGCTCGTGAGGTAGAAGTGGGGCGCCTTAAGATAAACGGATTCTACCCCGATTGGGCAATGCCCACTTTCCATATCATCCGCTTCCTGCTCTACGCGTTCATGATTGCCATGATCTATCCCTACCTGCCGGGTTCCAACTCCGGAGTCTTTCAGGGTATTTCGGTATTCGTCGGATTGATCGTATCGCTCGGTTCGAGTACGGTGATAGGCAATATCATCGCCGGACTGGTGATTACTTACATGCGCCCGTTCAAGCTGGGCGACCGCATCAAGTTGAACGATACTACCGGCGATATCATAGAAAAAACTCCGCTGGTGACCCGCATCCGCACACCGAAGAATGAAGTGGTGACAGTACCTAACTCGTTTGTGATGTCTTCGCATACGGTGAATTACAGTTCTTCGGCGCGCGAATACGGCTTGATTATCCATACGGAAGTGACGATAGGGTACGACGTTCCGTGGCGTCAGGTGCATCAGATGCTCATCGAGGCGGCTCTCGATACGCCCGGAGTGGTGGACGATCCGCGCCCGTTCGTGCTCGAAACTTCGCTGAGCGACTGGTATCCGGTCTATCAACTGAATGCTTACATCCGCGAGGCGGAGAAGATGGGACAGATTTATTCGGACTTGCACCAGAACATTCAAGACCGGTTCAACCGGGAGGGTGTGGAAATCATGTCTCCTCATTACATGGCGATGCGCGACGGTAATGAGTCGACCGTTCCGAAAGACGACTTGTCGAAACGTATTTAGTCTTTCATTCTCCGGAAATCGTTCTCTTTTCCCGCTTATGAAAGGCGTGCGCCCTTGATGGAAGCTTCGGCGGTGTGGCCGTTGGATTCCGCCGCTTCCATAGGCAGAGGTATATCCCTTGATGAAAGCTTTGCCGGTTTGGTCCCTCTCCATCTGTCTCCGGAAGTGCATATTTGCCTCCCGCGTTATTCATATATAGTCATGGGTGGTGACTATATATACTCATGGGTGGTGACCATATATACTCATGGGGGATGACTATATATACTCACCGCGCTGACTATATATACCCACCACCTATGACTATATATGTTCACCGGAGGAGGAAAATATATATGACCATCGGACTGCTGTGAGCCCGGCCGACAATGCAGGAAAGAGGGGTAATTGACTCCCGAAGATGATGGGGTGGCAGAGACTCGGTTTCCCTTATTTGCGGCATCGTATCAATACCTTTTGCTCGTTGCCGAGCGTGGTGGCAAACAGATAATCTTCACCTCCTTCGGACAGCTTGAGCCGTTTGCGCAGTTCGGCCACCGACGCCGGAAAGTTGCGTACGGTGATGTTCGCTTTCCGCAAGTCTCCCAAGCAGCTCTTAATCTCCTTTTTGTTCAGGCTGCATTGCCCTGTGATGCGGAACGATCTTCCGGGGAAACCGCTCACTGCACTGTCCGATGTATAGAGGTGGCTGTTGGGGTGGAGCTTTTTCACCGGAAATGCCGAAGTAAGCAGGCGGAAAGCGCCTGCCTTGAGTATCGAGGCATTGGGCTCGAAAAGATAGCTGCCTGTCTGCCCGGCATAAGAGATGCTGCATTGTTGTTCCTGCTCGCGTGTGAACGAAAACCGCTGTTCGCCGTTCGGTGTCAGATTCACGCAGTGGATGGACACTTCAGGAGAAGCGTCGCGTCTCAGTATTACCAACAGCTCTTTGCATTCGTTGTTTACGGCGAGTATGTGGACTTCGTGCGTATGCCTCAACTCTTTCAGCGCTTGAGACAAGTCGAGCATCGGCGAGAGTTTGATCATGACGCATCCGGCCTTTTCGAGCAATAAATCTTCCAGCTCCTCCACATCGGGCTCGCAATCTTTGATGGCGACTATTTTGCCGCCATGCTCGTTGCGCCGGGCGGGGTCGATAAAGATACAGTCCGCGCGCGCCATCCGCTTCAGAAACTCCGTACCGTCATCGTTCTTCACGCTTATGTGCGGCAGTCCGAGAAGCGGGAAATTATGCGCGGCTATTTCGCAGAGCTCTTCCTGCCGCTCTACATAAGTCGCCTGCCGGAAGTTTCTCGAAAGGAAAGCACAGTCGATACCGAAACCTCCCGTCAGATCGACAAAGCTTTCTCCCTTTGCCAGTTCCGACTTATACCGCGCGGTGAGTTCCGACGAACATTGCTCCATCGAGAGGTGGTGCGGATAGCGTATGCCTTCGACGTTGCTCCACGAGGGAACTTTCTCTTTTGCGATACGTATTCCCGCTATCTGCGTGATGGCTGCGGGCATGTCTACTTCGGGATATTTGCCTGCCTGCAAAGCGAGGGAGCGAACATCGTCGTTCTGATGTTCGCGGATGAAAAGTCGGGTTTCCGGCGATAATTCTTTCATAAGCCTTGATTGTGATGTAAAGTAATAAGCAGGAATGCACCCGATTCTCTCAAGGAATCACCGGATAGTTCCGGCGAGCTTCGTCACGGCTGCGAAAGTTGAAGTGCCACCATTCGCTCGGTAGCGGTCGGAAACCGCCGGCTTTCATGGCTTGGCGCAACAGCAAACGGTTTTGCCGTTCTTCCTCGCTTATCTTTCCCCGGCGAACCAGTACGTCTTCCTGCATAATGTGCGACTCCATGCCCAGATGGTCTACCTTCGTACCCATCGGCAGCGGATTCCCCAGCGAGTCGAGAATACCGATGTCCACCGCCAGTCCGTAATTATGCAGTCCTCCTCCATGCGCAGGATTGGATACGTAGCGGTATCGGGAGGTTCCTTTCACGGCATCCCACATCTGCTGCTGCACGGACAGAGGGCGAGCGGCATCGTAGACGATGAACCGGTATGACGGATGCCTTTGCTTCAGCGCCTGGTGTGCCCGTAGCAGAGCTTCGAGAGCTTCCGGGTGCAGGTAGGCTTCTTTCAGATCTTCATACAGTGTTTTTCCGGTGAAATTATCCGGAGTGGCATACATCAGCCGCACTACGATGGAGGTGTCGGCTTCGGCTATGTTCTTCAACCCCAGAGAAACCATGTACAGCGCCATCCTGCTTTTCGGATGTGCGGCTCGACCGTTTTCGTTCTCTTCCTCTGCTTCAATCGCTGTTTCGGACCGGATTTCTTTCGCTATGCGCTCTTCCTCTTCCTGCCCCCGTTCTTTATTGCCATGCAGCGTGCAGGCAGATAAAAGTACGGATAAAAACAAAGCGGCGGTCGGTTTGCTTTTTATGATGTTCATTCAAATGATAATGTTCTTATATTAATAAGAGTCGATCCGGCAAAAGTCTGCATTGAATGATGCCCGTTCAAATACGGTGTATACTCCTTTCATTGGTTGCTTGCAGATTCGAGCAACGCAGGTTTAATCCGGTTCGTTTGGATAACGTGTTGTTTACCTTCATGTTCCGGATAGTCGTACGAGTCGATTTCGAAATACGTGTCGAAACGCCCCTTGGTAAGCCGGTCGTTGTTTCCAAAAGTTCCGCTGACTATTTTCTTCTTCAGATCGAAGCGGGTAATATGCGCCGTTCCGTCTTTCAATGCCTCTTTGATAAACATAAAGTCGGTAAGAGGACACTCTTTCCCTTCTTCGGGCGAAAGAATCTTAAAGTCGATGGTGTTTCCATCTTCATCTATATAAACAGACGCCTCCATCTCCTCTTTCTTTTCTTTATAAATGAATTTAATGGAGCGTTCGGGCTCTTTGACAGGGAAGAACCAATCTGTGGAATATCTTCCTCCGGAATAGATCCATCCGTCTATAAGGCATCCGAAAGTATTGGCTCCGGTGTTGGTAGCGGGAGGCATGACGGTCGGATCTACCCTGCTGTCTTCTCCGTCGCAGCCGGCGAAGAAGATACATGCGCATAATGTCGTAAAGATGAGTGTGATGTACTTTTTCATATAATCCGGGTTTTGTTCATGATTAAAAACAATAGGCGATTCCTGCCGATAAGTTTAAACGCGAAACGCTGACTTTCCTGTCTCCGCCTGTACTTACCTTGATCGATTGGTTGTGGTAGCGCACGCGGTATGAGGGAAGTCCGCCCGCAATGTATTGCAGCTCCGTAACTATTTTCCATTGATGGCCCAGCGTGAAAAGCCCTCCTAAACAGCCATGCACAGCAACGGCTCTTCCCGTTACGGTGCGCGGCTTTCCGAACACGGCGCTGTTGTTTCTGAAGAATACCTCTCCACCTCCCAGTCCGATACGGATGTCCAGCCTGTCGGAACAAGGAATATATCCGCTGACTTGGATAGCCGCATAATGTTGCGAAAGCTTGTCGCTTCCTTCCGGATGGCTGTCTTGCTTGGCGTATGCGGAGTAAACGGCACCTACGGAAAGCTCTTTAATGCAGCGGTAGTGGTATTGCGCTCCCCAGTTGGGAGCTTTCGTTAAACGATTCTCGTAGCTGTGCACGTTTTGCGTCAGGCAATTCATCTTTCCCAACGTAAAGCCGTATCCGCCGTTTACGGAAAGCTCATGTCGGAGCTCTTTCTTTTGCGCAAAAAGCGGAGAGAGGTTAATTGTTGCCAACAGCAATAATGAGATTGCTTTTGCTAATGTGCGGTTCATAGGTTATAACATAATATTAAAAAAGTTATTATTCATTGTTTGGCTGTTTAAACAGAGTTTATCATTCGCTTTTCTATCGCGGCTGCTTATAAAAGCCGGCTTTATCACGCCTTTGCCCATACCATAATATATATACTATTGATTCTGATCGGATATTTGTTTATGCCTTTATGGATGTTGTTTCACAACCGGTCTGATCTCTTTCCCGTCGATGTCCACCGGATACAAAGCCCCTTCCTTGTCCAGACGCGCTATCATGCGAGCAAGCATTTGCAGGGTTCTCTCTTTGTGAGAGGCGGATAATTCATGCCGTTCTTCGGGGTCGTCCGCCAGATTGTAAAGCACACAGTCCGGACGTTCGGGATGTTCCGGATTGTAATAATAAATCAACTTCCAGTCGCCTTCACGGTATACGGTGAAATAACTTCCGCGGTGGCTGTGAGGGAAGTGCATCAGGAAGACATTTTCCCGTGCAGCGTCTTGTTTTCCTGTCAGCAGAGGCCGCAGATCTTTTCCGTCCACGATATGGGATTGAGGAATAGCCGCTCCCGCCACAGAGGCAAGTGTGGGAAATATATCCATGATGGTTCCCATTTGTTTCTGTATTTTCCCTTGAGCGATGGGCACTTGTTTCTGGTATTTGTTTTTGCCATTCGCTTTCGCCCAGCTGATGATGAAAGGTACTCGCATCCCGCCTTCAAACTCCGCTCCTTTTTTGCCGCGCAACGGAGCAGAGGAAGAGTAGCCTCTGGCAGGTCCTAAAGGAGCGTCTCCGCCGTTATCGCCCAAAAATACTACCAACGTGTTTTCTGCAATCCCTTTCTGTTCCAGATAATCCAGAATCTCTCCCAAAGAGTAATCCATTCCCTCTATCAGTGTGGCAAAGGCTTTGGCAGCATCGCTTTTCTCAGGGTCGGTATAGTGTCCGATGAAACGCTTGTCGGTTTCAAAAGGAGTATGTACGGCATAATGAGCCAGATTCAGGAAGAAAGGTCTCTTCTCAGCCAGCGCTTTGTCCATCTCCGCTTTGGCTTCTATGGTCAGCGCTTCGGTCAGGAAGGTGTCGGTACGGTGATATTTCTCCAGACCGGGAACCGCATTGGCACGTCCTCCTTTGATGTGCCCGTATCCGTACTCACCGTAGTAGCTTCCCGGATGTCCGATGGATGAGCCTGCCACATTGACGTCGAACCCCAGATTCTCAGGATTCTCTCCTTCGCTTCCGGTGCAGCCGAAGTGGGCTTTGCCGACGTGGATGGTTTTATAGCCCTGCGATCGGAGCAATCGGGGTAAAGTCTGCTCATCTTTCGTCAATCCTTTCCAGTTCCACGCATGGGGACCGAACTGGTCGCGGTTGTTCGATGTCGGTTTTATCCAGTTGGTAGTACGATGCCTTGTGGCATTCTGCCCGGTCATCAGCGAAGCCCGTGAAGGTGAACTTACACTTTGTGCATAAAACGTGGAGAAACGGATTCCCGTCTCTGCCAACCGTTCCATATTCGGAGTGCGGTACCAGTCGTTAAGCGGCTGACGCACCGGATTTCCCTGTCCGTCTATAATGAAAGGGACGGACGTATCCATCAGCCCCATGTCGTCTACCAGAAATACAATGATATTGGGTTTCTCTTGTGCCCATACAGAGCATGCGGGTGTCAGCAACAAGGTACCGATCAGTAACGGGTTCGATTTCTTCATCTTGTTTTAGCGGATTAATTTCTATGTAAAGACCGTTTAAATATCCGGCCTGCGCGTATATATCATGCACCGCATAGTAACCGGTGACGGATAAAAACAGTACGTAAGTTCTAAGCAGGCTTTTAATGGCAAAGGTATTGAATAATATCGCTTCGTCAATGTTTCCGAACGGGTTTTTTGCTTTCCTGCTGCTCCGGTAAAGTTTTCATTTCGCCCACATTCAAGGATTTCGCAACGGATTTGTTATGTTCTACAGATTTGTCTATTACCGCGAAATGCTTGTAGAAACAGGCTGTCAGGGCAATTGGCTATATTTTACAGATTTGTCTATTGCCGTATTTTCCGGATTTTTTATTATCGAAGCACTTCAGATCAAGATGATTCTGAAAGTTTTTCCATACTATTGCAGATTTGCTTATGCGTTGTTCACATCAATCGCTTTCGTTTTTTACAGTTAAAGTGTCCATTACTGCACAGTTTTCTGTGTATTGCATGCCACTTTGCTGTCAACGTAATTTCGATAACTCTTCTGTCGCATGTTCGATGGTGTTGTCAGCAATTACGGTTTGCTGTCGAGGTAAATTCGGTATTTCTTCCGGAAATGAGGTGTGCTTCTGATGTTTTATGAGGCGAAAGAGTTATCTTTGGGAATTCTAACAAGCGGGAACATTAAAAACAGAATGTGGGCCGGGCGGGTTGCCCGGATACAGTCCGCAGAACGCTACCCGTCGAGTGATACCGGAATGACGGATAACCGGATTTTTCGCAATGGATGTTTGTGAATACGGACAAGCGAGAACGCCACTGCCGGGATTCGGTTCTTCAGCATGTACCCGTTGCTAAGAGCTTTTTGACATCGAAACCTAAAATTATAATGATATGAACAAAATTACAGCATTCTTTTTCTCTTGTATGTTTGCTTCCGCTCCCCTGATGGCTCAGGAAGGAGTGACGCAATGTGGCACACCGACCGGGCAACCGCCTTTTCCGCTTCAGTCTTATCATGAATTGCCCGACCCCAAGCCGGCTTCCGTGCAGGAGTGGGCGGCAGTGAAATCGCCCCAAGTACGATGGGGAAGTACGGATGTGCGCTATGCCAAGCATGCGCTTCCCGTATTGCCGTTGCAACAAAGCATCACGCTGGAAGGATGGCGGGGCGAGAAGCTGAACGCGCAGGCGGTAGTGTGTACGCCGACTGATTTGAATGAGCTGACGTATGCTTTCTCTGACTTCAAATCCTCTTCGGGCGAAGTGCTTCCGGCTTCGGCGTTCAGCGGAGGTTTCGTCCGCTACGTGATGACCGACGAACTGAATAAAGACGGGCGTGGGGCCTGCGGCGAGCGTCCCGACCATACGTTGTACGACTCGCTTTTGGTGGCGGATGCCATCGACCATCTCGCAGCTTCGATGCCCGTGAAGGCGAAAAGCGTGCAGCCCGTGTGGATCAGTTGCCGTATCCCCGCCTCGCTCTCACCGGGAACCTACAAAGGAACGGTGGAAGTGAAAGACGGAGGTTGCTTATTAGGGAGTCTCACCCTGCATGTCAAAGTGTCTTCACGCACGCTTCCCGAACCGTCGGCATGGAGATATCATCTCGACTTGTGGCAGAATCCGTTCGCGGTGGCCCGCTACCATCAGCTCCCGCTATGGAGCCGCGAGCATATGGAAGCCATGCGCCCGTTGATGAAGATGCTGGCAGATGCCGGGCAGAAAGTGATTACGGCTTCCATCATGCACCACCCCTGGAACGCACAAACGGAAGACGCTTTCGAGTCGATGGTAACGTGGACAAAGAAGGTAGACGGGACTTGGGCGTTCGATTTCGCCGTGTTCGACTTTTGGGTGGAGATGATGATGAGCGTGGGGATAGATAAACAGATCAATTGTTATTCGATGGTTCCGTGGAAGCTTTCATTCCAATACTTCGATCAGGCCACCAACCGTTTGCAGGTGGTGAACACGGCTCCCGGCAAACCGGATTATGAAGAGATGTGGCTGGCTATGCTTCAGGCTTTCTCCAAACATTTGCGTGAAAAAGGATGGTTTGACATCTGCACCATTGCGATGGACGAGCGGCCGATGGACGTGATGCTCAAGACGCTTGAAGTAATCCGCAAGGCCGATCCCGGTTTCAAGGTCTCTCTGGCGGGCAACTTCCACAATGAGCTGGAAGCGGATATCTATGACTATTGCATTCCGGTGGGTGCCGCTTATCCGGAAGCTGTGTTGAAGCGCCGATCCGAAAAGAAATGGCCTACCACGTACTACACTTGTTGTACGGAAGCTTTTCCGAACACTTTCACATTCTCCGATCCTGCCGAGGCTGTATGGGTTAGTTACTATTCCGCCAAATTCCATCTGGACGGTTACCTGCGCTGGGCTTACAACAGTTGGGTGAAAGAGCCTTTGCTCGACTCACGTTTCAGGACGTGGGCCGCCGGAGACACTTATCTGGTTTATCCCGGTTCCCGTTCGTCCATTCGTTTCGAGCGGTTGATCGAAGGCATCCAGGCACACGAAAAGATAACGCTTTTGCGCAAAGAGTTTGCCGAAAAGAATAATAAAGCGGGCATGAAGCGGTTGGAGCGCATCCTTTCGGCTTTCCGGTTAGAAGACTTTCCGCAAGTTCCCGCAGCCGTTACCGTCAGAAAGGCGAATCAACAGCTGAACGCATTGTAAGAGCTTCTGCTCTATGGGGATAGCTTCCGTTGCTCGCTTTCCGGGCGATTGCAACGGAAGCGGAACTTTTGTACAACAAAACCATAACTTTTTTGCGATTTTTCTTTGCCGATAGGTGTTTTGACGCTTGTATTGCAACAGAGAAGCGGAACAATCATAAGGAAGTAACATTTTAAAACCTGCTTTTAATGGGTTTGAAATGCTACTTCTTTAGGTTGGGATCTTTTATCGTTGTCCGAAAATGCCGAGATGTATGAGCATTTGAAATGCTGCTTCTTTAGTTCAGGAACGATGCGGAACCCTTTGATGTATGCTCTAAAATTCTGTTTTTCAGGTTTATCTTTTATCCCCCTCCCCATCGTCCCAATGTGTATATCTCTGAACAACAAAATAGTAATCCCGGTCTAAGATTGCTGTTCAATCATCCTTTCTAAATAAATGTCTTTACCGGCCTACATTCTGGAAGGAACTTCGATACCTAGCAAACCCATCCCGAGGCGAACCACTTTGGCTACATTGGCAGACAAGGCGATGCGAAACACCTTCACCGCTTCGTTTTCTTCGCGCAGAATGCTGAAATCGTGGTAGAACTGGTTGTATTCCTTTACCAAGTCGTATGTATAGTTGGCAATGACAGACGGGCTGTAATCTTCGCCCGCTTGCTTCACCACTGCGGCAAAGTCCGCTACCATTTGGATAAGCCCTTTTTCTTTTTCCGTCAGCTCAATACCGACGGGAATCGTTCCGGTGATGGTTATTCCCATCTCGGCCGCTTTGCGCAGGACGGACTGTATGCGGGCGTAGGTATATTGGATGAAAGGTCCGGTATTGCCGTTGAAGTCGATGGATTCTTTCGGATTGAAAGTCATGTTCTTGCGGGCGTCTACCTTCAGGATGAAGTATTTCAACGCGCCCAAACCTACGATGCGCGCAATGTTGTCGGCTTCTTCCTGAGTCAGCCCGTCCAGTTTGCCCAGCTCTTGCGACGTTTCTTTCGCGGTTTCTATCATTTCTTCCATCAGGTCGTCGGCATCGACCACGGTTCCTTCACGCGATTTCATTTTCCCCTCCGGAAGCTCCACCATGCCGTAAGAGAAATGCACGAGGCTCTTTCCCCATTCGAAGCCCAGCTTATCGAGTAGGATGGAAAGTACCTGAAAGTGGTAGTTCTGTTCATTTCCTACCACATAAATCATCTTGTCGATAGGATAGTCGGCAAAGCGAAGTTTGGCCGTCCCGATGTCCTGAGTCATATATACAGAAGTGCCGTCGGCACGAAGCAGCAGTTTGTGGTCTAAACCCTCGGCTGTCAAGTCTGCCCAAATGGAGCCGTCTTCCTTCTTGAAGAAAAGTCCTTTTTCCAATCCCTCCATTACTTTCTTTTTCCCTTCGAGATAGGTTTCCGATTCGTAGTATATCTTGTCGAACCCGACCCCCATTTTCCGGTACGTTTCATCGAACCCTGCATATACCCAGTTGTTCATCATGTCCCACAAAGCACGTACTTCTGAGTCTCCAGCTTCCCACTTCACAAGCATTTCGCGGGTTTCCTGCATCAGGGGAGAGGCTGCTTCGGCTTCTTCTTTTGTCATGCCTTTTCCCATGAGTCTCGCTACTTCCTCTTTGTAATGTTTGTCGAAAGATACATAATAATCGCCTACCAAATGGTCGCCTTTCTTTCCGGAACTTTCCGGAGTTTCTCCGTTGCCGTATTTTTTCCATGCCAGCATCGATTTGCAGATGTGTATCCCCCGGTCGTTTACTATATTGGTTTTCACCACTCGATTGCCGTTTGCCGATACAATGTTTGCCAGAGCGTTTCCCAGCAGATTGTTGCGTACATGTCCTAGGTGGAGAGGTTTGTTTGTGTTCGGCGAAGAATATTCGATCATTACTAACGGAGCTTTCTCGCCGGCTTCTGTCAAGCCGTAGTGCTCATCGGCCTGAATTTCATTCAGCAGTTCGATCCATGCGTCCGATGCGACGGTCAGATTCAAAAATCCTTTTATCACATTGAAGGCAGCTACCGCAGGTTCATTCGCTTTCAGAAACTCTCCGATTTCCTGCGCTGTCTGTTCCGCTCCCTTTCTCGAAATTTTGAGGAAAGGAAAAACCACCAAGGTTAAATGCCCTTCAAATTCTCTCTTTGTTTTTTGCAGTTGCACCGACTCCGGAGCCACGTCCTGTCCGTAGAGTGTTCTCAGTCCGTTGACAATGGATGCAACAAGTTTATCTTCTATCTTCATAATCAAGTTTTTTCTTGCGCGCAAAGATACAAAAAAAGGGAGACGCTCCGCGCCTCCCTTCCCAAATTCTTTCAACGATCTCTATTTTATTCTACTGCTGCAGATAAGTCGGCACCGGCTTTAAATTTAGCCACCTTCTTTGCAGGAATAGTAATAGTTGCTTTTGTAGAGGGGTTGATACCCGTTCTTGCAGATCTTTCGCTTACAGAAAAAGTGCCAAAACCAACTAAAGAAACCTTGTCACCAGCTTTCATAGCTTTGGTAACGGAAGAGATGAAAGCATCGAGTGCTTTTTTCGCATCAGCTTTGCTCATTTGAGCTTCTGTAGCCATTGCGCTAACAAGTTCAGATTTATTCATAATACTAAATAAAATAGATTAATTAAATATATTACATTAAAAGATCATTCATAAGAACCTCACAAATATAGATGAACAAAATAATATATCAAACAAAAACAGCAAAAAAACACAGCAAATTATTGAAAAAGAGCTAATAGAGTGCTTTTTTATGCTTTAAAACAGAAAATATTCTTACTTTTGCCGGAAATTAATAAAATATATAAGAAGAAAAACGTATGCCTGCTATCACTAAGAACTTGATAATTATCAATATATTATTTTTTTTCGGAACTTTTGTAGCTCAGCGTTACAACATAGACCTCGTGAATTATTTGGGGTTGCACTTTTTCTTAGCCGGCGATTTTAATCCTGCGCAGCTTGTCACTTACATGTTTATGCACGGAGGGTTTGCCCACCTCTTCTTTAATATGTTCGCTGTTTTTATGTTTGGTCCTGTTCTCGAACAAACCTGGGGACCTAAACGTTTTCTTTTTTATTATATGGTATGCGGCATAGGCGCGGGGCTGATACAGGAAGGTGTTCAGTATATACAATACGCAACGGAGCTGAGTCAGTATTCGCAAGTGAATATCGGTACGAGAATCATTCCGATGGGAGATTATCTGAACCTGATGACCACTATCGGTGCCTCTGGAGCAGTATTTGCCATCTTGTTGGCGTTCGGAATGCTGTTTCCCAATAACCGCTTGTTCGTTTTCCCGATACCGTTTCCCATCAAAGCCAAGTACTTTGTTGTCGGCTATGCTTTGATCGAACTGTATGCGGGGGTTGCCAACCATGTAGGAGATAATATAGCTCACTTCGCCCACTTGGGGGGAATGGTGTTCGGTTTTATCTTGATTATGTATTGGAGGAAAAAAGACAGAAGCAATGGCACGTATTATAACTGATTTAAAGGAGAAGTTCAAGAAGGGAGATCTTCTTGTCCGGCTTATATACATCAATGCGGGTGTCTTTATCATCGGCGCGTTGGTAAATGTCTTTTTGAAACTTTTCAACCAAAGTCCCGCAGGCTTTTTAGAATGGTTTGCGCTACCCGCCTCTTTCCCCCGTTTAGCCCTTCAACCGTGGTCGATACTGACTTATATGTTCATACATGCCGACTTTCTGCACATCTTGTTCAATATGCTGTGGCTTTACTGGTTCGGTATTTTGTTCCTTCGCTCTTTTACTGCCCGGCATTTGTTGGGGGTGTATGTGTTGGGAGGAATATGCGGAGGTTTGCTTTACATGATTGCTTACAATGTTTTCCCGTTTTTCAGCGATTCCGTAATTTATAGTGTCCTGATAGGCGCTTCTGCTTCCACACTGGCCATTGTGGCTGCTATTGCTTACAGGGAGCCCGATTATCGGGTATATTTGCTTTTCTTCAGAGCTGTCCGGCTGAAATATCTGGCTTTGGTGGCTGTCGGTGCAGATTTGCTTCTTATTACTTCGGGTAATGCGGGAGGTCATATTGCTCACCTTGGAGGTGCACTGTCCGGTTTATGTTTCGCCGCTTTTCTGAATAAAGGTGTCGATCTCACAGGATGGATCAACAAGTTGATCGACGGTGTGGCGGCATTGTTTCGCAAAGATACTTGGAGACGCAAACCGAAAATGAAAGTGCATTACAGACCTAATGCCGACCGTGCGAGAGACTACGATTACAATGCCCGTAAAAAAGCGCAGTCTGACGAAGTAGACCGTATCTTGGAGAAACTCAAACGATCAGGCTATGAAAGTCTGACAACGGAAGAAAAAAAGAGCTTGTTCGACGCAAGTAAAAGATAACGTATGAAAGGTATAGGTAGATTCGTATCATATATTATTCTGGGCATCAATGTTTTCTTTGTCATAATGTTGGTGCTTTCGGCATATAGTCCCTACCTGCATCCACAAAGGTTCTCGTTCGCCTCTTGCTTAGGGTTGGTCTTTCCTGTGTTTTTGGCGATCAACCTGTGTTTCCTTGTTTTTTGGATTGTTTTTAATTTCAGGTATGCCTTGTTTTCTTTGCTTGGCTTGTTGATTTGCTTTTCGCAGATACTGACCTATTTTCCCATCAATTCCCGTACGGAAGAAATGCCGGAAGGAAGCATCAAACTTCTTTCTTATAATGTGATGGGCTTCAACGGGCTGACGAAAAAAGAAGGGAAAAACCCGATCTTGTCTTATGTGGCGAACAGCGGAGCGGATATTATTTGCCTGCAAGAGTATGCATACTCGGGAAATGAAAGGTATCTCACCAAGCAAGATATATTCAAAGCACTGAAAGAGTATCCGTTCCATTTTATCGGAAAGCATGGCAAAGGAGATGCGGAACTTGCTTGTTTCTCCAAATTTCCCATATTATCGGCTAAGGCTGTCGACTATGAGAGCAACTACAATGGCTCTATGCAATATGTTCTTAAGGTGAACAACGATACCCTTTTGTTGATAAACAACCATTTGGAATCCAATAAGCTTACCATGCAAGACAGGGGGATGTATGAGGATATGATCGACGCCCCCGATGCGAAGAAAGTGAAGTGGGGTGCCCGCTTGCTGCTTAATAAGTTGGCGGAGGCTTCGGCTATCCGCTCTTATCAGGCCGATTCGGTAGCCAACGTCATAGAGCGGAGCCGATACTCTACGATGATTGTCTGCGGAGACTTCAACGATGCTCCCATATCTTATACTCACCGGGTTCTTACCCGTAAGCTCGATGACGCTTTCACAAAATCGGGTAGGGGATTAGGTATTTCCTACAACAGGAACAAGTTTTATTTCCGCATAGACAATATCCTGATTAGTCCCGACTTGAAAGCTTATAATTGTACGGTAGACCGTTCTATCAGCGATTCCGATCATTATCCCATCTGGTGTTATATAAACAAAAAGAGTGTAAGGAAGCCCGATGTATAGAATTGAAATTCCTATAGTAATATAGAGTGGATGTTATAATCAGGCAAGAAAAACGAATGTAGAACATAACCCATAAATCCCTTATTATGATAAAGAAAACAGTAATTATTTTAGCGGCGAGTTGTATGATGTGTTCATGCGCAACAAAAACAGAGACTAATCCTTTCTTTACGGATTTTCAAACAGAGTATGGTGTTCCTCCTTTCGATAAAATCAAGATCGAACACTACGAACCGGCTTTTCTTAAAGGCATTGAGGAACAGAACCGGCTTATCGGGGACATTGTTTCCAATTCGGAAACACCCACTTTCGAGAATACAATTGTCGCTTTAGACCAGAGTTCCCCGATATTAGACCGTGTAGGCGCCGTTTTCTTCAACATGACGAGTGCGGAAACCACCGAAGCTCTTACTGATCTCTCCATGAAGATGGCGCCGGTACTCTCGGAGCACGAAGATAACATTCTGTTGAACAAGAAGCTTTTCGAACGTGTGAAGGAGGTGTACGACAACCGGAATCCGGAGCAACTGACCGCAGAGCAGCAACGCTTGCTTGATAAGACTTATAAGAGGTTTGTACGTTCGGGTGCAAATCTGAGTGCGGAACAGCAAGACCGCCTGCGCGAAATAAACAAAGAGCTTTCTACGCTCGGGCTTGCGTTCAGCAATAATATTCTGAACGAGAACAACACTTTCAAACTGTTTGTCGATAAAGAGGAAGACCTTGCCGGGCTTCCCGAATGGTTCCGACAAAGCGCTGCGGCAGAAGCCGAAGCGGCCGGAGAGGCGGGCAAGTGGCTGTTTACCCTGCACAATGCAAGCCGTTTGCCCTTCTTGCAATATTCCGAAAACCGCCCCTTGCGCGAGCAGCTGTATACGGCTTACATCTGCCGTGGAAACAATGACGATAAGAACGACAATAAGGAGAATATTCGGAAGATTATTTCGCTGCGCCTTGAGAAAGCCCGGATGCTCGGTTTCGACAGTTATGCCAACTTCGTGCTGGATGAGACCATGGCCAAGAACGACGCCAATGTGATGCAACTTCTCAATAAATTGTGGAGCTATGCTTTGCCCAAAGCCAAAGCGGAAGCTGTGGAGTTGCAGAAGCTGATGGATAAGGAAGGCAAGGGAGAAAAACTGGCTGCATGGGATTGGTGGTATTACACCGAAAAGTTGCGGAAAGAGAAGTACGACCTGTCTGAAGAGGAGACGAAGCCTTACTTCAAGCTCGAGAATGTACGAGACGGAGCGTTCATGGTTGCCAACAAACTGTATGGAATTACTCTATCCAACTTGGAAGGTGTTCCTACCTATCATCCCGATGTAGAAGTATTCGAAGTGAAAGACGCCGACGGTTCTCAGCTCGGTATCTTCTATGTGGACTATTTCCCCCGTCCCGGGAAGCGTGGCGGCGCATGGATGAGCAACTATCGCGAGCAATACGGGGATGTACGTCCGTTGGTATGCAACGTATGCAGCTTTACCAAACCTGTGGGCGACACGCCTTCGCTGCTTACGCTCGACGAAGTGGAAACTCTTTTCCACGAATTCGGTCACGGATTGCACGGCCTGTTGACCAAATGCCAATATAAAGGTACTTCGGGAACCAATGTGGTGCGCGATTTCGTAGAGCTTCCTTCGCAGATCAACGAGCATTGGGCCACCGAACCGGAGGTACTGAAAATGTATGCCAAGCATTATGCTACCGGAGAGACGATTCCCGATGAACTTATCGAAAAAATATTGAAACAGCAGACTTTCAATCAGGGATTCATTACTACCGAACTGCTTGCGGCTGCCATGCTCGATATGGATCTCCATATGCTGAAAGATGTAAGCAATTTGGATATCCTCGAGTTCGAAAAGCAAGCGATGGATAAGCTGGGCTTGATTCCGGAAATCGCTCCCCGTTATCGAGCTACCTACTTCAACCACATCATCGGCGGGTATGCGGCAGGATACTACAGCTATCTTTGGGCGAATGTATTGGACAACGACGCGTTCGAGGCGTTCAAAGAACGCGGCATCTTCGATAAGACCACTGCCGACCTGTTCCGCAACAATGTACTGGCAAAAGGAGACAGTGACGACCCGATGGTGCTCTACAAGAATTTCCGCGGGGCAGAGCCGAGTCTGGAACCTTTGCTGAAAAATAGGGGAATGAAATAGTCATAATGAACGGCGGCACGGATGTATGACGACAGTATGTTCGTCGGTGCTGCTTTCAGATGCTTACTATATTGCTTTTGACAGAAAATCGGGGAAGCGTCATCTAAGCCTTACTTTCTTTGGGCTAAATGGTACTTCCCGTTTTTTGTTTGTTTAAGAAAACAAATTCATATATATATATATCCCATGCTGGGTATATATGCCTACCATGCTGTACATATATGCCTACCATGCTGTACATATATGCTTACCATGCTGTACATATATGCCTACCATGCTGTACATATATGCCTACCATGCTGTACATATATGCCTACCATGCTGTACATATATGCCTACCATGCTGTACATATATACCTACCATGCTGTACATATATATTCACCGTGCTGTCTATATATGTCTACCGCAGTGCCGAAATATATGCAAAGCATCGGGACTATCTAATTGTATCTTTCTTGTTAAATAATGTTGTCCGAACTGTGATTCGAAACGCAAAAAAGGCCTTAATCATCAAATATTTGAGGGCTTATTATACCTGAATGTGAAAAAAAAACTATATTTGCAGCCTTGTATGTAGAAGACAAAACTATATACAACCGATGGGAACCGAAATTTAAATTAAAAAGTAATCATCATAAAAATTTTAAAGTAAAATGCAAAACAAAGGACTTGTAAAGGTTTTTGCGGTAGCACTCACGCTCGTATGCGCGTTCTATCTCTCCTTTTCCTTCGTAACTCGCCATTACACTAAAAAGGCGAAAGAGATTGCGAAAGGCGATGCGAAAGTAGAGCAAGATTACCTTGACTCTCTTTCGAATGAGAGAGTATGGTTGGGCAACTGGACGCTGAAAGATTGCCGTGAAATGGAAATTAGTTTAGGTTTGGACCTGAAGGGGGGTATGAACGTGATCCTTGAAGTTTCCGTGCCTGATGTTATTAAAGCACTGGCGGATAACAAGCCGGACGAAGCTTTCAATAAAGCATTGTCTGAAGCTGCCAAACAAGCAGTCAACAGTCAGGAAGACGTCATCACTCTTTTTGTTAAGGAGTACCACAAAACTGCTCCGGGTGCAAAGTTATCCGAAATTTTCGCTACGCAGCAGTTGAAAGATAAAGTCAATCAGAAATCGACAGACGCAGAAGTTGAAAAGGTACTGCGAGAGGAAGTGAAAGCCGCTGTTGAGAATTCATACAATGTGCTTCGTACCCGTATCGACCGTTTTGGCGTAGTTCAACCAAATATCCAAAGCTTGGAAGACAAAATGGGACGTATCATGGTGGAACTTCCCGGTATCAAGGAACCCGAACGTGTGAGAAAGCTCCTTCAAGGTTCTGCCAATCTGGAGTTTTGGGAAACTTATACAGCCAGAGAGCTTCTCTCTTACATGCAGTCGGCCGACAGCAAACTGCGCTCTTTGCTTGCTCGAGATACGGAAGAACCCGTTGTCGACACAGTCGAGGCAGAGCAACCTGAAGATGTGAAGAAAGCCGTCAGCACTGTAGACAGCCTTGCCGCTGCATTGAAAGGTGATGCGAAAGAAGATAAAGAAACCGACCTGAAAGAATTCAAGAAACAATATCCGCTATTGGCAATTTTGCAACTCAACTCCAGCGGGCAGGGTCCGGTGATCGGTTATGCCAGCTACAAAGATACGGCAGAGGTTAACAAATATCTGTCGATGGATGAAATCAAGGCGCAGCTTCCGAAAGACCTTCGCTTGAAGTGGGGCGTTTCTCCTGCCGAGTTCGACAAAAAGAGGCAGATATTCGAGTTGTATGCCATCAAATCTACCGAACGCAATGGTAGAGCGCCGTTAGAAGGCGATGTGGTGACAGACGCGAAAGATGAATACGACCAGTTCGGAAAGCCGGCGGTAAGCATGGGTATGAATGCGGACGGCGCACGTCGTTGGGCCCAGCTGACCAAACAAAATATCGGCCGTTCTATCGCTATTGTGCTCGACAATTATGTATACTCGGCTCCGAATGTGAACTCGGAGATTACCGGCGGACGTTCTCAGATTACCGGTCATTTTACGCCCGAGCAGGCAAAAGACTTGGCAAACGTTCTGAAATCGGGTAAGATGCCTGCCCCGGCACGCATTGTGCAGGAAGACATCGTGGGCCCGTCACTTGGTCAGGAGTCTATCAACGCAGGTATCATTTCGTTCGTCATCGCATTGGTATTGCTGATGATTTACATGTGCGCCATGTACGGCTTCATTCCGGGTATGATTGCTAACGGAGCCCTGTTCCTCAACTTCTTCTTCACACTCGGTATTCTTTCTTCGTTCCAAGCGGCACTCACCATGTCCGGAATCGCCGGTATGGTGCTCTCGCTCGGTATGGCGGTGGATGCCAACGTGCTTATCTACGAACGCACCAAGGAAGAGCTCCGCAGCGGAAAGGGATTGCAAAAAGCATTGGCAGACGGTTATTCCAACGCTTTCTCGGCTATCTTCGACTCTAACCTGACGTCTATCATTACGGGTATCATCCTCTTCAATTTCGGTACGGGCCCGATTCGCGGTTTTGCCACTACGTTGATCATCGGTATTCTCGTATCGTTCTTTACCGCCGTGTTTATGACCCGTCTGGTTTACGAACACTTCATGGCTAAAGATAAGTGGTTGAACCTGACTTTCAGCACCGGTATTTCGAAGAACTTGATGGCAAATACCCGTTTCGACTTTATGGGAGCCGGCAAGAAAGCGCTTATCATTGCGGGTGTTTTCATCCTGATTTGCTTCGGTTCGTTTGCCATCCGCGGTTTGAGCCAGAGCATCGACTTCACCGGAGGACGTAATTTCAAGGTGCAGTTTGAGAATCCGGTACAGCCCGAACAGATACGCGAGTTGATTTCAAGCAAGTTCGGTGATTCAAACGTAAGCGTTATTGCTGTAGGTACCGACAAGAAGACCGTACGCATCAGTACGAACTACCGCATCGATGATAACAGCGAAACGGTAGATTCGGAAATCGAAGCTTATCTGTACGAAACATTGAAGCCTGTGTTGACTCAGAATATTACATTGGATACGTTCATCGACCGTGATAATTATACCGGAGGAAGTATCGTAAGTTCGCAGAAAGTAGGTCCGAGCATTGCCGACGACATTAAGACGGGAGCTATCTATTCTGTCGTGTTGGCTTTGATCGCTATCGGGTTGTATATCCTGCTTCGTTTCCGCAATATTGCTTATAGTGTAGGCTCTGTTGTGGCTCTGACAAGCGATACCATCATGATTATCGGTTTCTACTCGCTGTTGTGGGGAATTGTTCCGTTCTCTCTGGAAATAGACCAGACATTTATCGGAGCTATTTTGACGGCTATAGGTTACTCCATCAACGACAAGGTGGTAATCTTCGACCGTGTGCGCGAGTTCTTCGGACTTTATCCGAAACGTAGCGAGCGTCAGCTCTTCAACGATTCTCTGAATACGACACTGGCGCGTACCATCAACACCTCGTTGAGTACATTGATCGTGCTGCTGTGTATCTTCATCCTTGGAGGTGATTCCATCCGCAGCTTTGCGTTCGCCATGATACTCGGTGTTGTTATCGGCACCATGTCTTCACTGTTCATTGCTTCTCCCATTGCATATTCTATGCTGAAAGGAAAGAAACGCGGAGAAGATTAAACGGATAGCCTGTACGGCATAAAACAAACTGCCGGACTGTGAAGTGAACCCTGAAAGTTGTACGAACAACTTTGGATCATACTTCACAGTCCGGCAGTTTGTTTTTAGTGTTCGCAACTTCTGTCTTGCTTAAAAAGATTTTACGTTTAGAAGGATGGAAATATTTTTAAGCAAATACGATTCCCAGGCAAAAGGGAGGATTCCTTTCGGAGTTATGGCGATCCAGAAAGGTATCTTTGCTGTCCTTTGTTTACAGTAGTTATATAGGATAGGAAACGAACTGATTGTTCTCAACATCCGGAAACTTTATTCTATTATCCGGTCTGTATATTTATAAAACTTTTTAACTCCTAAAAAAGAAGGCATCCTATTATAACGGACACCTTCTTTTTTAGGAATTAGCGTAATATCATATATGAAACGGAACTGTTCCATTATCTTTTGCCGGTTCCCCTTTCGTTGAAAGGTCAGTCTTTTATGTTTTTCTTTCTTCGAACCCTCTCTGCCGTTGAAGAAAGAATAGCCTGTTTGTTTTGTCCGGCATCATTATTGGTTGCTGCCCCATTCCGGATTTTGAGGAATCTCGTGGTATTTTACCTCTGCCACAGGAATCGGATAATAATACTGGTGACTACTGAACGAACGCGTACTTTCAGGCTTTGCATTCATATTGGAAATGGTGTAAGTTGTTTCTTTACCCTCTTCTTTCACTATTTCCATTTTCTTTAACGGATTGCTTGAGCCATTCAATTTTTCTACTGCATTTCCCAGCCTGAAGAAATCCCAGTAAGTGGTTTCTTCAAAAGCCATCTCCACACGCCGTTCGTTCAAGATGTTTTCCAATGTAATTGCGTCTAATTTGTGCATGTGAGCGCGTGTACGTATCTCGTTAACCTTATCCAACGCAGCTTTTGTGCGACCTTGGTGGAAGTCTATTTCGGCATAGTCGAGCAAAAGTTCGGCATATCGCCAGATGATATAATTCTGTGAGCTTCCGTAAGTAGGGTCGTTGTCTATCACCTGTTTCGGATTCAGGAATTTGCGCATGTAGTAGCCTGTTTGCGTTACTCCGGCATTGCGGTCGGTGCCGTACTTCGTCAAGTCTGCGCCCGCTTCTTTTTTCCCGTTCTCCATCGTATAATGAAGCTCCATGACGTGTCCGTTATAAGTAGCTCCGTCGTACAGCACATTGGCATAGAAACGATAGTCTCTGTTCAGATACGGTTGTTTCGGATCGTATACTGCTCCGTCTCTCATGCCGTATTCGTCCACATGGTTTTGAGTCGGTGTATATGCGGCCGTGGTTCCTCCGAAGAAAGGCGATGCGGCTTCTCTGTCCAACTTATGCCCAAAGCCCTTGTCAAAGTTTCCGTCATTGGAATGTTGGACTTCAAGTATCGATTCCTGACTGTTTTTCGTCAGGAAGATTTCATGATAACTTTTGACTATATCCTCTTGAGAAGTGCCGTCGACAGGCTTTAGCGAGTATCCGAGCTTCATCACCTCGTCATACGCATTGACGGCTTGAGTCATCATTTCGTTCGACCGGTCGGTGGTGAATCCGAGGAAATTGAGTTTCTGTTTCTGAAAAGCAACTCCCGAAGCCCAAAAATAAGTTTTTCCTTTTAGCATCAGAGCCGCTCCTTTGGTTACACGTCCCAACTCGCTCGGAGCATGTCTTTCTTCTAACAATTCGGCTGCCCGGTCGGCTTCTTTGGCGATGAACTCCACCATCTCTTCATAAGACGCTCTGGGGAACTTCTTGTTGTCGATCAGCGGGTCGTATGTGCGGTCTATCAGCAATACGCCGCCAAACTGGCGCAGTAGCAGGTAATAGTAATATCCTCGAAAGAAGTGTGCTTCGCCCAAAAGTCGTTGTTTCTGAGCACCGTTGGCTATTTTGTGCTGATTCTCCAAAAGCCGGTTGATATTTTGTATTTGCATGTAGCAATTGCTCCAATAATTGCCGGCACGCAAGGTGATGGTTTTTTCCAATCCTTTTAAGATATCTCCGTAAGCCGTACGAAACCAGTCCGTTCGTCCTACGCTAAGCTGGTCACCCAACCACGGATAATACGGGCGTGCTGTAGCTCTGAAGAGGAAACTTGTAGGCATAAAAACGGAAAACCCGTTACTCATGTTCCTATACCAGGGCAGTGTATATTCGTCTAAAAGAAGCGGACTTCCCCAAACCGTCTCTAACGATAGCTTGTCAATGGGTTCGTCGCGGAACAGTCCGTCGCATCCGCCGAATCCAACGGCTAAAATAGAGATTGCGGCGAGATTTAATATGTATTTTTTGATTTTCATAATAATTCTTCTAATTACAAATATTAAAAACCGATGTTAGCACTGATTCCGTAGGTACGCTGGATAGGATATCCTCGCATAGATTCCGGATCCATGTGTTTCAGATTCGACCATGTAAAGAGGTTGCCCCCTTGCAGGGCGACACTCAAAGACGTAACTTTTAGTTTGCTCAGCACAGCAGCGGGAAAACTATATCCGATATTCAGCGATTTCAAACGGATAAAGTTGCAATTCTTTATCCAAAACGAAGATTTAAGCCGGTTGTTGTCTTTGCTATTGGCAAGTTTGATGCGCGGATAAGCTGCGTTTCGATTTTCTTCTGTCCAAGTCTCTGTGAGATGATAATCCTGAAAACGTTGCAAGCTGCTATTTTCTAACGTATATGATTCGCTGATATATTTCTTATATCCTCCTACTCCTTGAAAGAGCGTATTGACAAAGAATCCTTTATATCTTACTCCCAGCCTTAAGCTTCCCGATATATCGGGAAAAGAAGCCGTTTTGAAAGCAACTTTGTCATTATCATCAAGCTTACCGTCGTCATTTCGGTCTTTGTATTTGATATCTCCGGGGCGTATGCTTTTGTTGTCATTCCCGTCTTGTTTCAGCTTATAGTTTGCTATTTCCTCTTCCGTCTGAAATAGTCCGATAGCTTCGTACATCCATGTATCGCCTGTACTATGTCCCACTCTGCGCAGATTTTCGAGTTGTGCCGATTCGTCTCCGTAATCCAGATATTTGTCTCTTCCCAATGAAAGAGTGAGTGCAGCATCATACTTCACTTTATCTATTGTGTTGCGATGCGAGAGCGTCATGTCCCATCCCCATGCTTTTACCTTTCCGAAATTCATGTACGGAACATTTCCACCCACTCCGGTAGAGGGAGGATATAGATAGGAGGGGGCGGAAGTCAGCATATTGGTTCTGTAGCGCAGGTAATACTCAAAAGTGAAGCCGAAGCGGTTGTCCCAAAAACCCAGGTCGACAGCCATATTGTAGTCGCGGCTCTTTTCCCATGAAAGTTCCTTATTGGGATAGCTGCCCGTAGCCATGATTATTCCCGGGCGAAGTGTTCCGCCTATGTCGTATCCTTCACGTGGAGAATACATGTAATTCATAAGATACGCATAATCGCTTATATCTCCATCGCGCCCCAAAATTCCGGTAGAAGCCCTGAGTTTGAGATTGGAGAGTACGTTTTGTCTCCAATTCTTAAAGAATGCTTCATTAGACAATACCCATGAAGCCGAAATTGTAGGAAAGAAGCCCCAGCGATGATCCGGGTGGAACCTGGCTGAGCCGTCGACACGGAAACTTGTTTCAACGAAATAACGGTTTCTGTATCCGTAAGTCGCTCTGCCTATCAGAGACGCGCGTTGGGTTTTATATTCATTTCCTGTGAGTTGCCCGTTGGGGGTAGTTCCTAAGACTTCTGGATAGATACCGGGCATGTCGGGGTTGGTACCATTCATGTTTCGGTTTGAATAATCTTGGTAATTGGCGATAAGAGTGCCTGAAACTTCGTGTTTCCCCGAAAAAGTGCGATTGTAATTGATCCCGGCTTCTATTAAAACATTATCTACAAACTGATCTTTTTGTTGAAGAGATATTTTCGCTTTTGGATAGATGGTTTTATCGTCCACGCTTATTTCTTCCGTTTTTTTATCCCATTTGTATAATGCGACGGGTTTATAGAAGTTTTTCTGGATCATGCTATTGTCGTCGACTGTGCCTTTCAGATAGACCGAAAGGCCTTTGACCCATGGAAGTTCATATTGAAGATTGGCAGTAATCGTATTCATCTTTGTTTGGCTTTTGGCATAGCCGCCCAACCCTCTGACAGAAATCAGCGGGTTACTGCTATCGATGCTTGCCAATTCACCGTTGGTCAATATTAAAGGTTGAACCGGAGAGAATCCATAAGCCGACTCCATGGTTGTATAGCTGGTGTTTTTGTTGGAGGAGCGGCTACCTGTCATATCGACCGAGAGAACCAGTCCTTTCAATAAAGTTGCGTCCAGTTTCATGGAGTAGTTGTACCGATCGCGTCCTACTCCGCTGTAAAGGCCCACTGTATTGGTATAAGCGCCGGAGATATAATATTTCAGGAAGTTATTGCCTCCCGATAAGGAGATCGCATGAGTGGTAGAGTGTCCTTGTTTCTTCAAATAGTCGAGCATATTCGAATCGGCGAATTCATTCGGGTGTGACTGTGTCCGGATCATCTCCAACTCTTCATCGGTGAAAGGCTCTGTGTTGGGCACACCTTCTACGGCTCTGTTGTAGAGTTTTGCAAACTCATAACTGTTTAAGAATTTAGGGAATTGCGTTCCTTTTTGAATGTTGAATTGTCCGCGGTAGTTGACCCTGATTTTGGAGTCGCCGGAGCCTCGTTTGGTTTTTACCAGAATGACACCGTTGGCTGCACGTACACCGTACACTGCTGCGGCTGCGGCATCTTTCAGGATAGAGATGCTTTCGATGTCATCAGGGTTTAAATCCGAAAGGCGTGCTTCTCCTCCGGAGGTGTTTTCCGAAAAGCGCGGAACTCCGTCAATGACCAATAACGGAGCATTTTGTGCTCCACTGACGGCACGGATGCGCATGGACGCCTCTTTGGCTGAGCTGGGGTCACCCGTTGAAGACATAACTTGAAGTCCGGCAACCTGTCCGCTCAATGCTTCGTCCAAGTTGGCGGTAGGCATCTGTAGTAAGTCTTCCTTTTTAATGGTTTCTACCGAACTGGTTAGTGAAGATTTCTTTTGGGTTCCATAACCGATGATTACAATCTCATCCAGACTTTGTGCGTCTTCTTTCAGTTGAATCTGAACCATTCCCATTCCGGGAGCGACTTTGACCGTTTGTGACTTGTATCCGATAAAAGATACGATCAGCTCCTTGTGTTTGGCGGGTACGGATATGATGAAGTTGCCATCCATGTCCGTAATTACACCGGTCTGAGCTTCTTTCACCTTTATGTTGGCGCCGATAACCGGCTGTCCGGTTGCGTCAGTCACTTTTCCTTTCACCGAAAAGTCTTGTGCCGTTGCTGCTACCGAGAGCAGCAACGAAGCAAAGAATAATAATAGAGAGGTCACTCTTTTCATTCTTTCAGCCTGATTTTATAGTTTAAACAATTTGTCTATTTGCAGAATCTGATAATCGTAGAATTCTCTGGTTGCCTTGTGTGCAGTCGTTGCTTTCCGTTGCTTGTACAGTTGGCTGATTCTTTTCAGCTGTCCTGTCATAAGCGGACCTTGTACTTCTGCAGGGAGTGTCGGCAATCCGAAGTTGATACGGGTAAACGAATGGTCTTCATGCGAATGGCTGCAAGGAAGGGCCGGCTCGTCGGCAGCTTCCAACACTTCCTGATAGGCTGCCATAATGCTGATTCCCTTTTTCTCCGAAGCGTTTAGTCCGCTGTTCTTTATCAGTAAAGCAATGGCTGCCGACTGTAAGTTGAGATCTTCTTCCGTCAGCTGTTTCCCTTGAAGAGTCGGTTTGAATACCTCGTTCACCGCATCGTTCAGGTATTGTTCCAATGTATAATTCTTGGTCGGGTCAACCTTTTCGCCTTCAAGGATGCGGAAGAGCGAAGAAGAACTGAACAAGGCACCGATAACGGATTGTTGCAGTTTGTTGTTGATATTGCTGTCCAGCCCCAGTTTGGCAATCAAGGCTTGGGGAGTCAGCCAGCTGTTATAGGTGCGTGCCTGATTGACCAACCATACCAACGCGGCTTTTTGTGCTTGCTTGTCGACATAGTTTTTGGCATAGCCCTCTTCTCCCTGTCTGATTTCCCGGAAGCGTACTCCGCCGATATACGGCATTGCGTGGCGAAGGTGGCGGGCATACTGTTTGACCACTTCCTGATAGATGGTTTCTACATCGTTGTATGTATCCCCTTCGCGGTAAGTCCACTTCTCAAGATTCTTCATGATGATCTTCAGGTTGCTGATGGCATAATCCCCGGCTTTGATATGGTCGTTGCCCAAGTCTTCCGACTGCGCTGTCGGGTCGATGGTACCGAACACTTGTTGAGCGCCGAACTCATACATCCTGTCGTGTTGTTTTTCTTTGATCCATGCATTCAGCGTCGCTTTTTCCTCTTCCGGCGTTGCAGCGCCTTTTATCAAACGATACCCCCAATTGATGGCATAGATATCGTATACTCCCAAGACCGGAGGAGTCAGCCGTACCCCTTTCTCGAAGTCTCCGGGTTGGGCGATGAAGTTGTTTCGCGCATAGTCCATGATACTTGGCGTGGTTCCGTACTTCTGAGTGAATGAAGGGTTGCGGAGCGAATCGACAGGAAACGAATAGCTGGCACCCATATTGTGCATCAATCCCAGCGTGTGCCCTATTTCGTGCGCAGCTACATAACGCATCGATTCGCTCATCAGCTCATCGTCGAACACGGCTTTTCGGGCTCTCGCGTCTACGGCTGCGGTTTGTGTGAACCGCCAGTTGTGAAGCAGTGACACTACATTGTGATACCAGATTACATCTGCGGTTAATATTTCGCCTGTGCGCGGATCAACGTGGCTGGGCCCCATTGCATTGGCAATGCCCGTTACGGCATACTTCACACAGCTGTATCGCATATCGTCGGGGTCGAACGAAGGATCGTTTTTCGGATAGTCCATTGCTTTGATTGCATTCTTGAACCCTGCCGCTTCAAAAGCGCTGTTCCAGTCTTCGATGCCTTGCTTCACTGTTGCTCTCCATTTCTGCGGAAAAGCCGTGTCTACATAAAACACGATCGGTTTGGCCGGTTCTACCAACTCACCGTTGAAATATTTCTCTTTGTCTTCTTCTCTGGGCTCAAGCCTCCAGCGATGAATGTATGACCGTTCTACGATTTTATCTTTATCCGAAGTAAAGTGCTTTTTCCCCGAGTTGAAAAAGCCGACGCGATTATCCTGCAATCTCACTTTCATCGGATTGTCGGGTAAAACGAACAGCGAACGATGCATCATGACCGTATAAGGCTGATTGAGCGGAGTCAGGTTGAAAGAAAGCATACTCTTGATTTCGATATTCTTGGGGAAAGTTTTCACTCCAGTGATGCCCGACGCGTCGGCAACAAAGCTTCCTTTCAAAGATTTCGGTCCGCCCAGCAGTTTGGCGACGGGACTGTCCGGCTTGATGGGGCTGATTGAAGTTTCGTTTCCGCCAAAAAAAGGAGTAACATCAATCAACACATTGTTCCCGTTCTTGCCTGCTATCTTGAAAGCTTTCAAAACAGGGTCCGCAAAGTTGCGACTGAAAGAAACGGCTATCGGGTCGGAAGGCGATACGGTATTGTCTTTCTGAACCAGATGCATATATACTTTATTATTGTCCTTGCTAAACCGGATCAGTATCGGACGGGTAGCCATCTGTCCCGACACGAAGTCGTGCGTGTTGCTCGTTTCCGCAATGCGGTTGGCAAGGATATAATAGCGTGAAAAGACAGAGTCGGCCAGTTCGAAGTAGAGCTTGTTGTCTTTATTCAAATGTGTGGTAAACAAACCTTTGGCCGTGGTGGCGTCTTTGATGGCCTTTTTGTAATCCGCCATGCCTTCCGGCTCCTTCTTTTTTACGGCAAGCGTGTCTTGCGTTGTCTTTTTGTTTTTCTTTTTTGCGTACACTGTCTGGGTAGAAAGAGAACCCAGCAAGAATAAAACGATTAATGCTACTCTCATTTTGATATAATTAAGTTGTTAAGATAGTAAGAAATATGTTCAATTGATGTAGTAAGCCTCATTCAAACTGCTTGTTTGGTCAGTTTATATTCGAATCTCGACGAGCAAATATCGATACATATATTATTTGCTGTCGGGCATATTGCCAATGTATAATAAGATTAAAATCCGAAGGAGGCTTTGATTGGCGTGTTTACGGTTGTCTTATTGAGAAACAGCCGATAAATGTAAATTTTGCTATAGAGGTTTGCATTTGATGTGTCGTATAATTGGATTTCTTAAAAATATATTCGCAATAAATAATATTTGTAATATTTATCCGCTAAGATATGTTTTAAATTGGAAAAAAACTGTTTTATTTCAAACCTAAGTGAAGGCTTTTATATTTATTTTGCAAATCATTTGTAGCATGTTGCCCTAATCTTTTGTATTAATAGCCTTTTCTCCTTGTGATGGAGAAAACGGTTTCTCTCTCTCTTTGTAAGCATGAGTTGTACAAACACCGGTTTTTATTATAAACGGAGTTTCATTTTTCTTCGATTTACGGGAAAATATGGCAAGAAATTGGAAATAAAAGCGGGAAATCGATAATACCCTTTATCCTTTTTAGTTTAGTGGTGCAGAATCTGAAGGCTTTTATCTATATTTGCTTTTAGTCGGTATATATGAAAAACTCTCTTTATTTATTATGAATGCAATGCTGTTAGCCGAACGGTTGTTTTATTTTACTCATGGAATGAGTTTCTTGTTTTTTTTGTTTGCAAGTATTTATTTGTTGAAAGACAAATCAGCTTCCCGTTTGCGTAAAGTATTGGGTTATGTCGTTTTATTCTGGTTCTTTTTAGAAGTCAAAGATCTTTTCTTGTATTTATCGGAAGCCGTCAGGCATACTTATTTCTCCAATTTATTGGTGATGGTCGATATGTTGGCTGTCCCCGTATGCACATTTTATTTGTTTGAGCTTTTATCTCCCGGGTGGATGAATTGGAAAAGAGCGGTCGTTATTGAATTATTTCTGTTAGTCTGCATCGCAGGCTATGTTTTGACAGCTTCGGAGTTGTGGATGGAAGTGTTGAATTTCTATGTGATATTTTATTCTATCATAGTCATTTGGATACTTCGCGGGGCGGTAAATCGCTACAACAGATATATTCAGACCAATTATTCCAATACTGAGCGTATCAACGTGCGTTGGCTGCGTCAAGTCACCTTTTTTATGTTTCTCTGCTTGTCGGTATGGATGTATTCCTTAATAGCGAATTCGTGGTTCATCGATTCTCTGTATTATCTTTCTTCCATACTCCTTTGGGGCTGTATCCTTTATTATAATAAACAGCAGGAAGTAATTGTGGCGGATGAATTCTTGCAGGCAGACAGCTTTTTTAATAAAGCCGTTCCGGAATCGTTGCCGGATAATTTTGTTTTGAGTGAAGGAGTAGTACAATCGTTGCAAAAAGCATTGTTACAGGATGAGCTGTTTCTGAATCCGAAACTGACGCTTACGGAACTTGCTACGGAGATAGGAACTAATCGGACTTATCTTTCTTTCTATTTAAATTCCTATCTTCATACCACTTTTTACGATTATATCAATCGTTATCGCATGGATAAGGTGCATCAGTTGTTGGCAACTGCGAATGAATCGTTGTCGATGAATGAAATTGCCGAATCTTCAGGCTTCAACTCTTTGTCGACGTTTCGTCGCGCTTTCGTAAAAGAGTTTGGAATGTCTTTTGCCGATTATCGTAAACAAAAAGCTCGATTTTGACGGATAATCTTCTTTTTTGTCCGAATGGAAACCTTTTTTTGAAAGAATGACAGCTTATTAATCATTTACTCTCTTATCTTTGTTTGCATAGAACCAGTACAACGTATAAACATGGATAGGGGATTTCTCATAAAATATGGTTATTTCTTATTTATTATCGGATGCCTGTTTTCATGCCATGAGTTGCCGTGCGATTGTTCCGTTTCTGAAGAACTGCTACACGAAGGGGATATTGTGTTCAGGAGAGGCACAGGTATGGCAAGCCGAATGGTTTTGGGGCTTGACCGGAAAGGCCGGTATTCTCATGTAGGTATTGTGGTGCGCCATCGGGATCGGTGGAAAGTGGTTCATGCCGTACCGGGCGAACCCGATGAAACAGGTGATGAAGATTTCGTGAAAATGGAAGAGCTCGGAGATTTCTTTGCGCCCGATAAAGCCGTGTCGGGTGCATTGATGCGTTTTCGTGCCGATTCGATTCTGGCCTGCAAGGCGGCTCTGAAAGCAATCGAAATTTATAACCGTCATACTCCTTTCGATCATTCCTATAATTTGAAAGATACTTCAAAAATGTACTGTACCGAATTAATTTGGTTTGTATACCGATGGGCCGGTATGGGCGGGATGAAGCAACCTGACATAGAACTGAATATCCCGGGATTATCGGGAACTTATCTGTTTCCTTCGGACGTGGCCGCTTTGGACGGACTGGTATTGATTACTAACTATTAGTGTGGAAACAACAGAAAGTTTACCGCACCCTGAATGAAAAAACAATTGGAGAAACAAAACATAAATGTTGTTATTTATAACTTTTTACAAATCAATTTAAATGTAATACTTATGAAGAAAGTGATTTATTGGGGATTGGCAATGATTTGCATGGCATGGGTCGTTGCTTGTGCTTCCGGTGGAAGTACTCCTTCGGATGCTGCCAGAAAATACGCCGGATACCTGCAATCGGGGAATTTTGAAAAATTCGTAGACGGTATATATTATGGAGATAAAGCATCTTCTGACGAGGTAAAAGAAGCCAAAAAGATGTTTCTGTCAGTATTGAAAGAAAAGGGGGCCAAGCAGATTGAAAAAAACGATGGCATTAAAAATATCGAGGTGCTTTCTGAAGAGATGGCCGAAGACGGACAATCTGCCATCGTGGAGTTGAAAACAACTTACGGTAATGGGAAAGAGAAAAAAGAAGAAATGAGTTTGGTGCGTGTCGGTAAAGATTGGAAGATGAAAATTAAAAAATAATATTCAATCTGCATCCGCACGATAGCTTTCGAGCAACTCATCGTTTCCCATCAAGAAAGGGGATGCGATGGGTTGCTCTCATTCTATTTTCGCCTCATCGGTTCGGAGATGTTTCGGTTGGGGGATAGTCCTTTTTATTCCTTAATAAGGTTATTTGCCGCTGTTGTAAATATGGTTGTTCTTGATTTGTTTGTTGGCAAACAGTTCATCAAGTGTTACAATGCGATATCCCTTTGCCTTGAGGTTGCGGATGACTGCGGGGATGGCTTCCACAGTCGTTTTGTGGATGTCGTGTCCCAAGATGATGGCATTCGGCGAGGCTTTCGACATTTCGCTTGCCACCCTTTCGGCGTCGCGGTATTTCCAGTCGAGCGGGTCGATGTTCCATGCAATGACGGGGCGGTTGACGAGCGCCAGTTTGTCGTTGGTGTAAGCCCCGTAAGGAAAGCGGAAATAACCCGGTTTTCCGCCGGTGATTTCCTGTGCGATATCGTCGGTAAGCGTTATCTGGCGTTGTGCTTCTTCTACCGATATTTTGGCAAAGTTCTTATGGTCGTACGAGTGGTTGCCGATGTTGTGTCCCTCTTCCGCCATGCGCCGCATGGTCTGTTTCTGTACGGCGGCGGATTTGCCCAGCACGAAGAATGTGGCTTTTACGTTCTCTGCTTTGAGAATGTCGAGCAAGCGGGCGGTGTACACCGACGGACCGTCGTCGAAGGTGAGGGCTACACAAGGCGCTTGCAGGTCTTCTGCAGATGGGGTTGGTTGAGGGCGGGGAGGAGTTGCGACAACAATCTCTTCCTCCACTTTTTTCGATTCAACGAAGAGAGACGCAAACGTCTTTTTAAGATATTTGTCGATAACAGGGCGGGGGATTTTTATGGTGAACGAACCCATCGAGCCGTTGGCTATCTGATATTTGTCGAAGATTACGTACCATTGTTTGTTTTCGTCGAAAAACAGTGCGTCGTAGTTCTCCTCTGTCGGTTGTGTTCCTTCCTCGATATCGGCCAACATGTTCTGCCAAACCGTTTCACGTTCTTCCTCATTGGCAAAGGCGTCGCTTTGGTCCAACTTTTCGCGGACGGCTTTCTCTGCCATGCCCCTCATCTCCGAAGCGAAATCCGCGAATGCTTCGTTGTTTTCGAACAAATCGGCGGGCGACACCCGCTTCTTGTTCTTCAGGTCGAACATGGAGGCATGAAAAGTATCTTCGTAGTTATTGCCGTGAGAGGTGCTGCGCGCATAGAGAAATATGAGCAGTTCGTCCGACCGGTATTTGATCTCGAAGTGTTGGTTGAAGTCTAAAGCCGAAGTGGCATTGTCTCCATATTTCTTTACTTCGTTTTTGAATTCATCGATAAATTTCTGAGAGAAATTTTGTTCGTATTCGTTCACGAAACGATACTTTGTAATGGGGAAAGAAACGGTGAGATGGCTTTTGTCGGGGTCGTTGCCGATTCTCATCGTAAAGACCTGAATATCTTCGTCCGAGTCGTTCAGGGTAATCTCTTCGGTGAGTTCCGAAAGTTGCGTCACTTCAACGGAGTCAAGAACCGTGTCTGCTTCTGAAACGCTTTTCGAGGATTGTTTGGAACCGCACCCCGCCACCAGCAAGAGGCACAACGCTCCGGAAAGAAAAAAACGATAATTCTTCGTCATAAGGCTTTTGATTTAATTTGAAACTGCTTTGTTTGGTTCGAAATAAGAAATTCGATGTGTTTTCTTTTTTTTAAAAAGAAATGTGATAAATCACGGTGCAAATATACTGCTTTTGCTTCGAATAGCAAGTTTTTTGCCGCGACTTCCTTCTTCCTGTCCGCCAGTCTCTGTTTTCTGTCATATACTGTATGCCGGTTTTGAAAACCAGTCGGTTAGACAAGCGTTCGCAACCGGTTCATACGCTTTGTTTTCACGCTGCGCATACGGACGGTTTTAAATCTGTTCCTTAATTCATGAGCATGCTGCTTCTGGGGAGGTTGGATATATGTAAACGGTGATTTCTCCCGCAGGCTGCCTCCGGTATCGGCAGGCTGTAAAGTAAACCCGCTTGCCAACAAGGCGGAAAGAGGTAGCCAAAGATGCTGAGGAGGGTGACGATATATAGTTTCATTAGTTTCCCTTATGGGACACAAAAGTTTCCCCAGCGGGACACAAAAGTTTCCCCAATGGGACACAAAAGTTTCCCCAGTGGGAAACTAAAGCTCCGATACGGGGAATCTGTGCTTGCTCGCCATCGGCGGAATGAGACAAGCCCTGCTTCGGGGACATTGCACTGCGATTCTCGCAGAATGTCCCGTAAGCAGGGCTTGCCGTGGTGTTTGTATCTGAGCGCTTCGGCCTACGATTTGTTGGCGCGCTTGCGCTCGATCTCGTCCAGAATTACCTTGCGCATGCGCATTGCCTTCGGAGTAACCTCTACGTACTCGTCTTCCTTGATGTACTCCAGCGCCTCCTCAAGCGAGAACTGTACGGGAGGAATCAGGCGTGCCTTATCGTCGGAGCCGGAGGCGCGCATGTTGGTCAGCTTCTTCGATTTGGTTACGTTGATCACCAGATCGTTGTCGTGCGAGTGTTCGCCTACCACCTGACCGGCATACACGTCTTCCTGCGGGAAGATGAAGAACTTGCCCCGGTCTTGCAGCTTGTCGATGGCATACGCGAAAGCCGTTCCGCCCTCCATCGCAATCATCGAGCCGTTGGTGCGGCGTTCGATCTCCCCTTTGTACGGCTGATATTCTTTGAAGCGGTGGGCCATGATTGCCTCGCCTGCGGAGGCTGTCAGCACGTTGGTACGCAATCCGATGATGCCGCGCGAGGGCATGTCGAACTCGAGGTTGATGCGTTCGCCCGTATTCTCCATTTTCACCATTTCACCCTTTCGGCGGGTCACCATATCGATGATTTTGCTCGAATACTCTTCGGGTACGTTGATGGTGAGCTCTTCTATCGGCTCGCACTTCACGCCGTTTATTTCTTTGTAGATCACTTGCGGCTGTCCCACTTGCAGCTCGTATCCCTCGCGGCGCATGGTTTCGATGAGTACCGAGAGGTGAAGCACGCCGCGTCCCGATACAATCCATTTTCCGTCCTCTTCGCTCTTTTTGACGCGGAGCGCCAGATTCTTGTCGAGTTCCTTCGTAAGACGGTCGTGTATATGGCGTGAGGTGACAAACTTGCCGTCTTTGCCGAAGAACGGCGAATCGTTGATGGTGAACAGCATGCTCATCGTCGGCTCGTCGATGGCGATGGGCGGCAATGCCTCCGGCCGTTCGAAATCGCATACGGTGTCGCCGATTTCGAACCCGTCGATACCTACCAGCGCGCACAAGTCGCCCGATGAAACCTCCGCCGTCTTCACCCGTCCCAAGCCTTCGAATACGTGAAGCTCTTTGATTTTGCTTTTAACGATGCTCCCGTCTCGCTTCACAAGCGATACGTTCATCCCCTCCTTCAGGGTGCCCCGATGCACGCGCCCGATGGCGATGCGTCCGGTATACGAAGAGTAGTCGAGCGAAGTGATCAGCATTTGCGGAGTTCCTTCGAGCTTTTCGGGAGCAGGTATGTTTTCGATGATGCAGTCGAGCAGCGGAGCGATGCTATCCGTAGGCTTCTGCCAGTCGGTGCTCATCCAGTTGTTTTTTGCCGAACCGTAAATCACCGGGAAATCAAGCTGTTCTTCCGTAGCGTTGAGGCTGAACATCAGGTCGAACACCATCTCGTACACCTCTTCCGGACGACAGTTCGGTTTATCTACCTTATTCACCACCACAATGGGCTTTAATCCTATTTCCAGAGCCTTTTGCAGAACGAAACGCGTCTGCGGCATGGGCCCTTCGAAAGCGTCTACCAATAATATACATCCGTCGGCCATATTCAGCACGCGTTCTACTTCGCCGCCGAAGTCGCTGTGTCCCGGAGTGTCGATGATATTGATTTTAGTACCGTTGTAACTGATGGATACATTTTTGGAGAGAATCGTTATCCCGCGTTCGCGTTCCAGATCGTTGTTGTCCAAAATAAGCTCGCCGCTGTTCTGATTGCTGCGGAACAGATTTCCGGCCAAAAGCATCTTGTCAACCAACGTTGTTTTCCCATGGTCCACATGGGCAATGATTGCAATGTTCCTAATATTTTGCATATAATACCTATTATTTGTCGGCAAAGGTACGAAAATAGGTGCATAAATAGTGCTATCGCTTTGTTTTTTTCGGATAAAACGTTGTGAGATATAAAGATAATACATATCTTTGCACGCTCAATAAGAATAATTTATATATCAAACTTCTAAAAAATTATGTATTTAGACGCAGCTAAAAAGCAAGAAATCTTCGGAAAGTACGGAAAGTCTAACACTGATACTGGCTCGGCTGAGGCGCAGATAGCTTTGTTTTCATACCGTATTTCTCACCTGACTGAGCACATGAAGCTCAACAGAAAAGATTATAGTACAGAAAGGGCTTTGACAATGTTGGTAGGTAAGCGTCGTCGCTTGCTCGATTACTTGAAGGCTAAAGATATCGAAAGATATCGTTCCATCATCAAAGAGCTCGGTTTGCGTAAGTAATTTTACTTACACTGAAAGGTTAAACGGAGGGTCTGCTGATTGGAAGCACACCCTCTTTTTTTATTTCCCCAAGTATTGGCGTTAATCATAAATATCCGTTAACTTTGCCGTATGAAGAAAAAGTTTCAGTTGGAAGTTCCCGGCGGAGCAACCCGCGTGCTGCTGCATACGTGTTGCGCCCCTTGCTCTTCGGCCATCATCGAATGCCTGATGCAAAACGGAATTACTCCGGTTATCTTCTACTTCAACCCCAACATCTATCCGGAAGAGGAATATATAATAAGGAAAGAAGAGTGCAGCCGCTATGCCCGCTCGCTGGGACTCGAAATAGTGGACGGAGACTACGACCACGAAGCATGGCGTTGCCGGATGAAAGGGATGGAGCAGGAGCCGGAACGAGGAGGACGCTGCCTGAGGTGCTTCAAGATGCGCCTGCTCGAAACCGCCCGCTATGCTCACGAGCATGGCTTCGGGGTCATTGCCACTACGCTTGCTTCGAGCCGTTGGAAAAGCCTCGAACAGATAGAAGAAGCAGGGCGCTATGCCTGCGAAAAGTATCCCGACGTCACTTATTGGAAACAAAACTGGCGAAAGGGCGGATTAAGCGAACGGCGTATCTCCATCATCAAGGAATATCAATTCTACAACCAGCAATATTGCGGTTGCGAATTCAGTATGCGAAAAGAAGAGTAACTGCATTTTTTAAGGACTATCATTGGGTCGGTATAAATATTTTGCTATTTTTGCGGTTAATATAATTATAATTTGTCAATATAGCACTTAAAATACTTTCAATATGGATGCAAGTAAGATTGTAGGAGAGAAGATCAAAGCCCTTCGTGAAGATAAATCGATCACGAGAGAAGAGCTGTCCGAGCGTTCCGGTCTGGCTGTCGAACAAATAAAGCGTATCGAAGAGAATATCGATATCCCGTCTCTGGCGCCGCTTATTAAAATTGCTCGTGTACTGGGTGTGCGGCTGGGTACTTTCCTCGACGATCAGGATGAAGTCGGTCCCGTGGTATGTCGCAAGAAAGAAGCCAAAGACGCAATCAGTTTTTCCAATAACGCCATCCACTCCCGCAAGCACATGGAGTATCATTCGCTCTCGAAATCGAAAGCCGACCGTCACATGGAACCTTTCATCATCGATGTGATGCCTATGAAAGATAGCGACTTCGTGCTTTCTTCGCACGAGGGCGAAGAATTCATCATGGTGATGGAGGGCACGATGGAGATAAGCTACGGGAAGGAAACCTATCTGTTGGAAGAAGGAGACAGCATCTATTACGATTCGATTGTTCCTCACCACGTACATGCTTACGAGGGAAAGGGAGCGAAGATACTGGCGGTTATTTACACGCCGGTGTGATGGCCGGCGGCGCGCTGTCTGTCGATTCAACGCTCGCCGCTCGTCTGTTTTGCTTATTGCTAACCACAAATCTTTTTTTTCATGCAACTATTCGAACGCACTCTCGGCCAGTGGCTTGAACACTGGGCCGAAGAGACTCCCGATCGGGAATACATCGTGTATTCCGATCGTAATCTTCGTTTTACTTGGAGCCGGTTTAACCGTCGCGTAGACGATATGGCGAAAGGACTTGTCGCTATCGGTGTGGAGCGGGGTACTCGCGTGGGTATCTGGGCGGCCAACGTTCCCGATTGGCTGACTCTGCTGTACGCCTGCGCCAAGATAGGGGCGGTTTGCGTCACGGTCAACACCAATTACAAACAATCGGAACTGGAATATCTTTGCCATCATTCCGACATGCACACGCTTTGCATCGTAAACGGCGAAAAGGACAGCGACTTCGTGGAGATGACGTACGCCATGCTTCCCGAACTCAAAACCTGTGAACGCGGACATCTCAAGAGCGAGCGTTTTCCGCACATGCGCCACGTGGTTTATATCGGTCAGGAAAAGCATCGGGGAATGTTCAACACATCGGAGCTGCTGCTGTTGGGGAACAACGTTGCCGACGACCGCCTGAATGAATTGAAAGCGCGGGTGGACTGCCACGATGTGGTGAACATGCAGTACACATCGGGTACCACAGGTTTCCCGAAAGGGGTGATGCTGACTCATTATAATATAACGAACAACGGATACCTCACCGGCGAACACATGAAGTTTACCGCCGACGACAGGCTATGCTGTTGCGTTCCGCTGTTTCATTGCTTCGGAGTGGTGCTCGCCACCATGAACTGCCTGACACACGGTTGCATGCAAGTGATGGTAGAGCGGTTCGACCCGTTGCTTGTGTTGGCTTCCATCCATAAAGAGCGGTGTACGGCTCTCTACGGAGTGCCCACCATGTTTATCGCCGAGCTTCATCACCCCATGTTCGGCTTGTTCGATATGTCTTCCCTTCGCACCGGAATCATGGCGGGCGCGCTATGTCCCGTAGAGCTGATGAAGCAGGTGGAAGAAAAAATGTATATGAAAGTAACCAGCGTGTACGGGCTTACGGAGGCATCGCCCGGTATGACAGCTACCCGTATCGACGATTCGTTTGATGTGCGTTGCCATACGGTGGGGAGAGATTTTGAGTTTACCGAAGTGAAAGTGATCGATCCCGAAACGGGCAAGGAGTGTCCGCCGGGTATGCCGGGAGAAATGTGCAGCCGGGGATATAATACGATGAAAGGCTATTATAAAAATCCGGAGGCAACGGCGGAGGTGATTGATGAAAACGGCTTCCTCCATTCGGGCGATATCGGAATTAAAGATGCCGACGGCAATTACCGGATCACGGGGCGCATCAAAGACATGATTATCCGTGGCGGCGAGAATATCTATCCCCGCGAAATAGAAGAGTTTCTTTATAGGCTCGAAGGTATAAAAGACGTGCAGGTGGCAGGCATCCCTTCGCGGAAATACGGCGAAGCGGTAGGCGCGTTCATCATTCTGCATGAAGGGGTGGAGATGCATGAGAGCGATGTACGCGATTTTTGTCGGAACAAGATCGCCCGATACAAGATTCCGAAATATGTGTTCTTCGTCAAAGAGTTTCCGATGACGGGAAGCGGGAAAATCCAGAAGTTCAAGTTGAAAGACTTGGGGCTTCAACTGTGCAAAGAGCAAGGCATAGAGATAGTCTGACCGGAAGACCGGTTGCTTTCTCCATCATTCCAGCGAGGTGATGATGTTGGGCTTGCGATAGTCTGACCGGAAGACTGGTTGCTTTCTCCATCTTTGTTGAGCTGTTTTTCCCAATAGAATCATTTAAATCTTACCCAAGCTTAGGAACGTTGCCCTATTCTTGGGTAAGTTTATGAAGGCACACCATAATTATATGTAAGGACGATATGCTCCGGTCTTGTTACAGCTTTCGTATCTTTTTGCGCGGAGCGTCTATCTCTTCGGGATTACCTTTGTAAGCCACGCTTCCGCTACCGGAAACACGTACTGTCAATTTCTTGTCGGCATGACACTCTATATCGCCCGAACCGGAGACGCTAGCCGATGTGTTGACTGCCCTCAGACCGGAAGCTGAGATGTCTCCGGAACCTGCGATGCGGTATTTCGCTTCGCCCGTTTGTCCGCTGAGAGTCACATCGCCCGATCCGGCTATGCTCACAACGCATGTCTTGCTTTGTATCTTTTGCAGCTTGATATCGCCCGACCCTCTGACGGAGATGGTCATCGCTTCGCATTGGAAGCCTTCTCCGCCTATGTCGCCCGATCCGTTGACGGTAACATCTATGTTTTTGTTTGTCCGTATGCCGTTGGTCAGTTTGATGTCTCCCGAACCGTTGACGGTAATCTTGTTCAGTTCGGGTGAAGAAACCTTGACGATGAGCTTCCCCCTATTGATGATACGGGTGTTTTTCTTGAATTTTACGATCAGTGCGCCTCCGCTGGTATATGCCTCCAGCAGCGGGACGATGTTGTCGGAACCGTAGATCTCCACTTCGGTGGAAGCAGCCTGCCGGTATACGATGTCGGCGCTTCCCAGTAATTGAATGGCATTGAAACGGTCTACGTCCACTTTTTGGGTCACATAGTTTTTGCTGGCTACTACGCGGTTCGTCTGTGCGTGGGCGATTGTGAACGATGTCAGCAGCAATACAGACATCACCACACTTGAGGATAATGTTTTCATTTCGTTGGTTTTTATGGGTTTATATATAATAGTAACGTTTATCCGGGAAAGAAAACAAGGACATTGGGCGTCGTCTCTCTGATTGCTTACCCCATGACATATTTATTAGACGTAGCAGACAGAGGAAAAGTTGCATTGCAGAAAATTTTAGGCGGAAAAATCTTATGATCGCCGCAGAGGCACACTTTGTTTTGAACAGGCAGACACTCTTTTCGAGTATATCCGATAGTATATACTGAGTCTTCTACTTTGTGTATAATGCCGTGTGTGCCCCATTCGAGGCATGTTCGATAGTATATGCTGAGCCTTTTCTGCAGACCATTCTTTATGGTTGAAACGACGGGGTTATACAGCCTTCATCGCCCCGTATTGATAGTAAGAACAGGGAATTAGCCAAAGGCTTCCGTCATATCGCTTCCAGCCAGTTTCTGAGAATCGTTTTACCGTCCGGTGTCAATACCGACTCCGGATGAAACTGAATGCCTCGGATGTCGTAATTCAGATGTTTTAATGCCATGATTTGTCCTTCGGGGCTGATGGCAGTAACAGCCAACTCCTTAGGGAAACCCATTGTATCCACTACCCAAGAGTGGTATCTGCCGACCGGGAATTCTTCGGGAAGTCCACGGAAAATATAGTCTTCTTCTATTGTTATTCCTTTTTTGAAGCATTCGCTGTTGATTTCCGGTTGCTCACCTTTAATTCTTACGGTGGTTTGCACTCCATGGAAGACATTGCTTAGCTTTGTGAGTTTTCCGCCAAATACTTCTCCGATGGCTTGTTCGCCCAGACAGACCCCGAGTATGGGCTTCTTTCCGGCATAGGCACGGATGACATCCGTAAGCAATCCGGCTTCTTCGGGAATGCCCGGACCCGGAGAAAGGATGATTTTGTCGTACACTTCGAGGTCCTTGAGCGAGAATCGGTCGTTGTATAGAACCTCTGCTGTTGCTCCTGCTTCTTTTACCATATGGAGCAGGTTGTAAGTAAAGGAATCGTAGTTATCTATGATTGCAATTTTGAGCATATTGCTTCCGGTTTCTTATTTCTACATTGCTTCTGTTATCATCATCCGGTTGCCTTCTGAGCCGTAAGGAACTTGTTTTCCCGCCTGCATACGAAGCACTCGGCTTCGCTCGGCGAAGCCGTGCGTGGCGATGGCTATAGATTCAGCCATCCGTTGATGAGCGTCATCACTTTTTCTTTCTCCTCTTCCGGTAGGGTTCCGATGCGCGCTCTATGGCTTCCGCCCGGTTCTACAAACACGTGTATGTTATTCTTTTTTTTCAGCCGGGTTACTCCTGCTGCTGTCCACGGATCATTTTCACCGTAAATAAATATCATTTTCGGGTCATTCTTCTTTAAGAACCGGGTGATTTTCTTGCTTAGCGTCTTGTCGAAAGGCATTCTCCTCAACTCTTCCGGAAGCATCAGGCGATGCAAATATCCCTTGCTTGACCTGATGGAAAGAAGTTTTTTGAATGGGCGGATATCGTAGCCGTAATACCCCAATTCGCGTGCTGCTTGTACGAAAAAAGAGGCGGCAGGACTGTTCTTCATGAAATAGTCGGGATTGCTGATGTTCAGCAAATGTGTCAAGATCTCGTCATCGGTAGCATCCGGAGCAGGGATGCTTTCAACGGGAGCTCCCCATTGCCAAAGGGCAAAGGCGTATTCCAGCACCGAATAGTCGTATATCTCTTCGATAGAGACGCGGAACTGATAGCCTTTTTCCATACAATATTGCTTGAAGAGAGGGAGCAGTGCAGGTTTTCGCTTCAGCGCTTCCATCTGGAAGTCTTCAACCAGTTTGCGTTTTTCGGGCGTGGAGATCTTTCTGAGAAAGGGCTCGTGTCTTCCGTCTTCCGCCGCATAACAGAGAGGAGCTACATAGGGGACGGAGATGTCTACATCGTCCGGATAGAAAGTGCGGTATAGCAGGGTGGTCTGCCCCCCTTTGCTGATGCCGGTAGCAATCCATTTGCCCGGATATATCTTCTTGAAAGCAGAAGTAACGGCATGCAGATCGTCAGCAGAGTTTTCCGCCGTCAGGTATTGCCAGTCTTTAGGTTCGGGAGTGGACTCCGAAAAATAGCGATACTCCACGAATATCATATTGGCATTTAGCAACTTCGATAGTTCTGCGCGATATTTAGAGTGGAGAGCATACTCTGCGGCATATCCTTCGGTCACGATTACCGTAGGGCGGTCGAACCCGGCATGAGCCACAATAACTCTTTGACGGAAGCTGCCTTTCTCCGGAGACTTATGGCTCAAGGGTTGAGTGAAATAGGTTACATACTTCTCGGAAAATTCGTCAGACTCCAGAGGCTTGATTTCGGTTATGGCAGAAACCTCATTCAGCTTTTCCAGTAAGGGGGCTTGTGCGGATAAGGTTGCCGGTATGCCGATTAGCATGAATATCAGAAATACGGCATGGCAGGTACGTAGGCTTTTCATGATGCGATATGATTTGGTTTGCCGGCAAAGGTAAATAATTTTGTTTTATAGACAATCGTTATACGGGAGAAATAGAATAGAAATGATAAATGACTCACGGAGGCTGTCTTGCGTATGTCGTCTTGGCCCGTATGGCAGAATGACCCGGTTTTGTTTATGTTGATCTATGGGACCGGCCTTTGAAGTTTCTCGCTTTGCAATTTGCTAATCTCCGCCGGGTATATATCTTTGTATGAAATATTCCTTTTTTACAGAACTGGTTGGTGGAGTAAATACACATGAATGTAGTTGTAGAAGACAAAGAGATAGGACGTTTGGTTATACGTACTCATCCGAGGGCGCGGAAAATCGTGTTCCGCACGAAGAGCGATGCCGTTTATGTTTCTGTCCCTCCCGGTATCTCCATGAAGGAGGTAACGCGGGCGGTGGAGGAGTTGCGCGGACGTCTGGTTATTTCCCGCAGGCGGATCTCCCGTCCGTCTGTTGATCTGGATTACAAGATCAATACGGATTTCTTTCAGCTCTCTTTGATATCGGGCGATACGGACCGTTTTTTTGCCAATTTGAAGCCGGGTTGCATGGAAATTGTCTGTCCTCGTAATACGGACTTTGCGAATGAAAAACTGCAATACTGGCTGCGTAAGGTAATTGAAGGTTCGTTGAAGAAAAATGCGCGCAACATCCTTCCCCCGCGCTTGGACCGGCTCGCCCGACAGAACGAACTTTCATACAGCAATGTGCGAATCGGTTCCGGCCGTGGGCGTTGGGGGAGTTGTTCGGCACGTAAGAGCATCAACCTCTCCTGCTTCCTGCTCCTTCTGCCCGTTCATCTTGTAGACTATGTACTGCTTCACGAACTTTGCCATACGCGTGAAATGAATCATGGCGACCGCTTCTGGCGGTTGCTCGACGAATTGACGGAAGGTAAAGCCTTTTCTTTGCGTGAAGAGTTGAAGCAATATCGGGCGGAGGTGTAACGATCGGTTACGGAGGTATGGCAGCACGTCTCTTAGCCCGGACGGTAGTCGGGAAATCTATTGTGCCAACTGCTTGATGCCGTCTTCATCTTTTTCGAAACGGTAAACGCCTCCTTTTTCACTCAGGTCGAACGTGGAAACCTCGTCCGTCCGGTTGTCTACGATGAGCAACGCACTTTGTTCGGCAAACCGTCCGAGCTTTATGAAGTACGGCTCATCGGTCATCCTGCGGCTGTCGATGAGACTGTCGTTGACAAATAACGAAATGGAATCTCCGGCAAATCCTTTGGTCAGGCTGATGGTATACGTTTCGATGAAATATCGTTCTGCTTGTTTGTTTCTTTGCAATCGCAGGCTCATATACACAAAGATTACCACAACGAAGATGACGGCGAAAGCCAGAATGCCGTTGCCTATCATAAACTGTTTATTTGTATTGAGTCTGTGCGCCATAATCGCTCTTTTTTAAGATTAGGGTGTAAAGATACGAATATCGGGGCGTTAAATCATACTTTTTTTATTTAATGTTTTGTAGTCGAATAGATTATTTATATCTTTGCAACCGAAAACGGATGAAAGGTGGAGGGGCAATTAAGCTCCTTTTTTTGTTCTTATATTGCAAATAAATGATAGAAAAGAAAACTGTATCTCAAATTGTTGAAGAATGGCTGGAGGGAAAAGATTACTTTCTGGTGGAAGTGACCGTAAGCCCTGATGACAAAATTGTGGTTGAGATCGACCATGCCGAAGGCGTTTGGATTGAAGACTGCGTGGAGCTTAGCCGCTACATCGAATCGAAGCTGAACCGCGAAGAGGAAGATTATGAATTGGAAGTGGGCTCGGCCGGAATCGGACAGCCTTTTAAAGTGTTGCAGCAGTATTATATCCATATCGGGCAAGAGGTGGAAGTCTTAACAAAAGACGGACGCAAGTTGGCCGGAGTGCTGAAAGAAGCTGATGAAGAAAAATTCACATTAGGGGTTCAGAAGAAAGTGAAACCTGAAGGAGCGAAACGTCCAAAGATAGTGGAGGAGGATGAAACTTTCACTTACGAGCAAATAAAATACACTAAATACTTAATTAGTTTTAAATAGTTATGGCCAAAAAAGAAGAGACAATCAGCTTGATTGACACATTTTCGGAATTTAAAGAATTGAAGAATATCGATAGAACTACAATGGTGAGCGTGCTCGAAGAGTCGTTCCGTAGTGTAATCGCGAAAATGTTTGGCACCGATGAAAATTACGACGTAATCGTAAACCCGGACAAGGGGGATTTTGAAATATGGCGTAACCGTGAAGTTGTGGCGGACGAGGAACTGACAAACCCCAATATGCAAATCTCGCTTACCGAAGCGCGCGAAATCGACGCCTCGTACGAAGTGGGCGAGGAGGTAACTGACGAGGTTATCTTTGCCAAGTTCGGGCGTCGCGCCATCCTTAATCTTCGTCAGACGTTGGCTTCCAAAATTCTGGAGCTGGAAAAAGATAGTCTTTATAATAAGTATATAGATAAGGTAGGAACCATTATCAATGCGGAAGTATACCAGATATGGAAAAAAGAGATTCTGCTTCTGGATGATGAAGGCAATGAATTGTTACTGCCTAAAGCCGAACAGATTCCGAGCGATTTTTACCGTAAGGGGGAAATGGCGCGTGCCGTAGTAGCGCGAGTGGATAATAAAAACAACAATCCGAAGATTATTTTGTCTCGTACTTCTCCGGTCTTTCTTCAACGGTTGTTCGAATTGGAAGTGCCCGAGATTAACGACGGGTTGATTACCATCAAGAAGATAGCCCGCATGCCCGGTGAACGTGCCAAAATAGCGGTCGAATCTTACGACGACAGAATAGATCCGGTAGGGGCTTGTGTCGGTGTAAAGGGTAGTCGTATTCACGGAATCGTTCGTGAGCTGCGTAATGAAAACATTGATGTAATTAATTATACGTCGAATATTTCGTTGTTTATCCAACGCGCTTTGAGTCCGGCTAAAATATCTTCTATCCGTTTGAACGAAGAAGAGAGAAAGGCAGAAGTGTTTCTAAAGCCGGAAGAAGTGTCGCTTGCCATCGGTAAGGGCGGATTGAATATTAAGCTGGCGAGTATGCTGACCGAATACACCATCGACGTGTTCCGCGAGCTGGATGAGAGCGTGCAGGATGAAGATATCTATCTCGATGAATTCAGGGATGAGATTGACGGATGGGTGATTGATTCCATTAAGTCTATTGGAATAGATACGGCGAAAGCGGTGTTGAACGCGCCTCGTGAGATGTTGATTGAAAAAACGGATCTGGAAGAAGAAACGGTAGACGAGGTTATTCGTATTTTGAAATCGGAGTTTGAGGAATAGTAACATTTACTGTTTCGTAAATAAAAAACAATCCGGCTCCATTTAATTATTAAATTTAAGATATGACGATAAGGTTAAACAAAGTTACAAGAGATTTAAATGTAGGAATTTCAACGGTAGTTGAGTTCCTGCAGAAGAAAGGGTATTCCGTAGAGGCTAATCCTAATACCAAAATTAGTGAGGAGCAATACGCTATACTCGTCAAAGAGTTTAGCACAGATAAAAATCTTAGACTTGAATCGGAGCGTTTCATTCAGGAACGTCAGAATAAGGATCGCAATAAAGCGTCGGTATCTATTGAGGGATTTGAAAAAAAATCGGAGAAGCCGAAGGCGGATGATGTGATTAAGACAGTTGTTCCCGAAGAAGCTCGCCCGAAGTTTAAACCTGTCGGAAAGATTGATTTAGACAATTTAGGAGGTCGGAAGATAGAAAAAGAGCCGGAAAAGAAAGAACAGCCTGAAGTTGGACAACACGAAGCAAGGGTTGAGGTGAAGAAAGAAGAAAAAGAAGAAGTTGCAGAGCTCGTTGTAAAAGACGAGGTGATAATGCAAGAGCAAGAGGAAACCAAGCCGGCGGAAGTAGTGAATGTGGTGAAAGAAATGAGTAAAGAGGAACCAAAAGTAGAAGCCTCGCCTGTAGAGGTAGAGAAAGACCAGGCTAAAGAAGACGGGAAGGCTGCCGATTCGGGTGAACCCGTTTCTGGAGAAGCAGATTCAAAGAATGACGGAATCTTCAAAATCCATCAGCCGGAACTGGGTGCAAAGATCAATGTTATCGGTCAAATAGACTTGGCAGCGTTGAACCAGTCCACCCGGCCGAAGAAAAAATCGAAAGAAGAGAAGCGTAAGGAACGGGAAGAGAAAGAGAAAATCCGCCAGGATCAGAAAAAACAGATGAAAGAAGCCATCATCAAGGAGATTCGCCGGGAAGACACGAAATTGTCGAAAGGCGGAAAGGATGCTGAGGCTGGGGGAAGTAAGAAGAAACGGAATCGCATCAATAAAGAAAAAGTGGATGTGGACAACGTGGCTACTTCTCATTTCGGAGGTTCGAGAGGTTCGGGACAAGGAAAGACTAACGGACAAGGCAGTGGCAAGAAGAGCCATGGCAAAGACCGCTTTAAGAAACCGATTATCAAGCAGGAGGTCAGTGAAGAGGATGTAGCAAAACAAGTGAAAGAAACATTGGCACGCCTTACGACTAAAGGAAAGAACAAGGCTTCCAAATATCGCAAGGAGAAACGCGAAATGGCTTCCAGCCGTATGCAGGAATTGGAAGATCAGGAAATGGCGGAAAGCAAGGTGCTGAAGCTGACGGAGTTTGTAACGGCCAACGAACTGGCAACTATGATGGATATCTCTGTCAATCAGGTTATCGCTACTTGCATGAGTATCGGAATCATGGTTTCTATCAATCAGCGTCTGGATGCCGAAACAATCAATATCGTGGCCGAAGAGTTCGGTTTCAAGACGGAATATATCAGTGCGGAAGTGGCGCAGGCCATTGTTGAAGAAGAAGACGCCCCGGAAGATTTGCAACCGCGTGCGCCTATCGTTACAGTGATGGGACACGTCGACCATGGTAAAACTTCATTGCTCGACTACATTCGCAAGGCAAATGTAATTGCGGGTGAAGCGGGAGGTATCACGCAGCACATCGGAGCTTACAATGTGAAGTTGGAAGACGGGCGCCGTATAACCTTCCTCGATACTCCGGGGCACGAAGCGTTTACTGCCATGCGTGCCCGTGGAGCCAAGGTGACGGATATCGCTATTATCATTGTGGCTGCAGACGACAGCGTGATGCCGCAAACCAAAGAAGCGATCAATCATGCAATGGCTGCCGGTGTGCCTATTGTGTTTGCTATCAATAAGGTGGATAAGCCGACCGCCAATCCCGACAAGATTAAAGAAGAGCTTGCGAACATGAACTTCCTTGTGGAGGAATGGGGAGGTAAATATCAGTCGCAGGACATTTCAGCCAAACAAGGCCTGGGTGTGGCGGAACTGATGGAAAAGGTATTGCTGGAAGCTGAAATGCTTGAGTTGAAAGCGAACCCTGACCGTAACGCCACGGGTTCTATCATCGAGTCTTCGTTGGATAAGGGACGCGGATATGTAGCGACAGTTCTGGTGTCGAACGGTACGCTGAAAGTAGGCGATATCGTTCTGGCGGGAACAAGCTACGGACGTGTGAAGGCTATGTTCAACGAACGCAACCAACGTGTGAAAGAAGCGGGACCGTCTGCTCCGGCACTGATTCTCGGATTGAACGGAGCGCCGGCAGCCGGTGATACGTTCCATGTAGTAGAGACCGACCAGGAAGCTCGTGAAATTACGAATAAGCGTGAGCAGCTGGCTCGTGAGCAAGGATTGCGTACACAGAAGATTCTGACTCTCGATGAGCTTGGCCGTCGTATCGCTTTGGGTAACTTCCAGGAATTGAACATCATCGTGAAGGGTGACGTGGATGGATCGGTTGAGGCGTTGAGCGACTCGTTGATCAAATTGTCTACAGAGCAGATTCAGGTGAATGTGATTCACAAGGGAGTGGGTCAGATTTCCGAATCGGATGTTTCTCTGGCTGCCGCTTCCGATGCGATTATCGTAGGATTCCAAGTGCGTCCTTCCACCGCAGCCGCCAAGATGGCAGAGCAGGATGGAGTAGACATCCGTAAGTACTCGGTAATCTACGATGCCATCGAGGAAGTGAAGTCGGCTATGGAAGGTATGTTGGCGCCTGAGTTGAAAGAACAGGTGACTGCTACGATAGAGGTTCGCGAGGTATTCAATATCACCAAGGTGGGTATTGTAGCCGGAGCGATGGTGAAGACCGGAAAGGTAAAGCGCAGCGACAAGGCTCGTTTGATTCGCGACGGTATCGTTATCTTCACAGGGAACATCAATGCGTTGAAACGTTTTAAAGACGATGTGAAAGAAGTCGGCACGAACTTCGAATGCGGTATCAGTCTGGTAAACTGCAACGATATGAAGGTAGGAGATGTTATCGAGACCTTCGAGGAAATTGAAGTGAAGCAGACTTTGTAACGAGAAAAGAGATAAGTTGCTGCTGTATGGCTTGATGCTGTTGTGGCAACATACTTATCTGTAAGGATAAAGGGTGGTAATGTGGTACTGTTTGCAGAACACCACCTTGCCACTTTCTTTTTATCCCTTACTCTTCTGAATTCTTTATCAATCGATATAACACAGCGGTAATGACTACAATTGACATAATCATCCTTTTCTTTATAGGTATAGGAGTAGTGACCGGACTGATGAAAGGATTCATCCGGCAATTGGCTTCCATTCTCGGGCTGATAGTAGGATTATTGGCTGCAAGGGCGCTGTATCAGGCTTTGGCGGAACGCTTATGTCCTGCACTGACAGATTCTATGACGGTGGCTCAGGTTTTGGCTTTTGTCATTATTTGGATAGCTGTACCGCTGCTCTTCTCGTTGGTGGCTTCGTTGCTGACAAGAGCGTTGGAGGCTGTTTCCTTAGGATGGCTGAACCGTTGGCTGGGAAGCGGGTTGGGAGCGATAAAATACATGCTTCTGGTCAGCCTTATGATCTTTGTAATCGAGTATATCGATGGTGATAATAAGTTAATCGGTGCAACAAAAAAGAAAGAGTCTGCGTTATACTATCCAATGGAAAGATTCGGAAAAATATTTTTCCCTGCCGCCAAAAATATGACAGAACAATATATATTAGAACATAAAGATGCAACAAGAAGAACCCAATAAATATGTAAAAGAACTTACGAATGAGAAGTACAAGTACGGCTTTACAACCGATGTGCACACCGAAATCATCGAGCGAGGGCTGAATGAAGACGTGATCAGGCTCATTTCGTCGAAGAAGAACGAACCCGAGTGGTTGCTCGAGTTTCGTTTGAAAGCGTACCGGCATTGGCTGACGCTGGAGATTCCCACATGGGCGCATCTCCGTATTCCTGAGATAGACTATCAGGCTATTTCGTACTATGCCGACCCCACGAAGAAGAAAGAGGGTCCGAAGAGCATGGATGAAGTAGATCCTGAGTTAATCAAGACATTCAATAAGTTAGGTATTCCTCTGGAAGAGCAGATGGCGTTGAGCGGGATGGCTGTGGATGCAGTTATGGACTCCGTATCTGTAAAGACCACTTTCAAAGAGACGTTGATGGAGAAGGGAATCATCTTCTGCTCATTCAGCGAAGCGGTACGCGAACATCCCGACCTTGTCAGAAAATACATGGGCTCGGTAGTCGGCTATCGCGACAATTTCTTTGCTGCATTGAATTCTGCAGTGTTCTCCGACGGATCCTTCGTCTATGTTCCTAAGGGTGTTCGCTGTCCGATGGAACTTTCCACTTACTTCCGCATCAATGCCCGTAACACCGGGCAGTTCGAACGCACGCTCATTGTGGCGGACGACGATTCTTATGTTTCTTATCTGGAGGGATGCACGGCTCCCATGCGCGATGAGAACCAGTTGCATGCCGCCATTGTGGAGATTGTGGTGCACGACCGTGCGGAAGTGAAATACAGTACGGTTCAGAACTGGTATCCGGGGGATGCCGAAGGCAAAGGCGGCGTATACAACTTCGTCACGAAGCGCGGCAACTGCAAAGGTGTGGACAGTAAACTCTCTTGGACACAGGTAGAAACGGGATCCGCCATTACTTGGAAGTATCCTTCCTGCATTCTGACCGGAGACAATTCGACAGCGGAATTTTACTCGGTGGCGGTGACGAACAACTATCAGCAGGCGGATACGGGTACCAAAATGATTCACTTGGGGAAGAATACCCGCAGCACAATTGTGAGCAAAGGTATTTCCGCCGGACACAGCGAGAACTCTTACCGGGGCTTGGTGCGTGTGTCGGAGAAAGCCGACAATGCCCGTAACTACAGTCAGTGCGACTCGTTGCTGCTGGGCGATAAGTGTGGAGCGCATACTTTCCCGTATATGGACATCCATAATGAAACGGCTGTGATAGAGCACGAGGCCACTACCAGCAAGATTAGCGAAGATCAGGTGTTTTACTGCAATCAGCGCGGCATTTCGACCGAAGATGCCATCGGCCTGATTGTAAATGGATATGCGAAAGAAGTGTTGAACAAACTGCCTATGGAGTTTGCGGTAGAAGCGCAAAAATTGCTCAGCATCTCGCTGGAGGGTAGTGTAGGATAAACAAAATCGAAGAAGAGAAATGAACGGACAACGGATAGGTTGGTTGTTGGTGTTGCTGCTTTCTTTCGGATCGGTTCGCGCGCAACGCTATACGGAGAGTGAACGCAGATGGAGTTTTCAGGGAACGATTGGCCCGGCAATATCTGTGCTTTCACAGCATCCGTCGCATCACAAGTCGTCAACCGGATTTACCGCAGCGTTGGGGGTCGAGTACTATCTGCCCGAAAGCCGGTTTTCGCTCAAGGCGGGTTATCTGAGTGAGGAGATTGATCTGACTTCCTCTGTGCAGAAGAATCTTACACAACTGGAGCTTGGCGGACGCTACTATATGTTTCCCGAGCACTTCTGGGTGCAGGCATACGGTGGACTTTCCGCAGCATGGAATTTCGGCTCCCGGACAGAAAGCGGAGTGATCGAACATTTCCATTATAATATGATTACCGAGAGGAGCGAGCTGAAACGTCAGGAGCATTATGATCTGAAGTCGCCTCGTCTTTCTCTGATGCCGGGCATAGGGTTGGAGATACCTTTGCTATCGTGTCTCATGCTTACTGTCGAATATCAGTTCCGTATGGGATTAGGTGCAAACCATACTGTGGAAGACCGGTCTTTCGCCCCTGTTCGTACCGACTATATACGTGCCAAGGGATTTCGGAACGGTTTGAACTTCGGACTGAAGATAGATTTTCCTTTTACTTTGACACAAGGGGATGGAGATACGATTTTCGACTGGATTTTCGGCAGATAGTTTTGAATAAGAAACAGATAAAATTAGATAAATAGACTATGTTAGAAATAAAAGATTTGCATGCCGGCATTAACGGCAAAGAAATATTAAAGGGAATTACCCTTACGGTGAAACCGGGCGAAGTGCATGCCATCATGGGACCGAACGGATCGGGAAAAAGTACGCTTTCTTCGGTGCTGGTAGGCAACCCCACTTTCGAAGTGACGAAGGGAACGGTAAGCTTTTACGGTAAGGATTTACTGGAACTGTCGCCCGAAGACCGTAGCCACGAAGGTATCTTTCTTAGCTTTCAGTATCCGGTGGAGATACCGGGGGTGAGCATGGTGAACTTTATGCGTACCGCCGTGAACGAACAGCGAAAGTATAAAGGTCTGCCGGCACTCTCCGCCAGCGAGTTCCTGAAACTGATGCGTGAGAAGCGCGCCGTGGTGGAGTTGGACAACAAACTGGCCAACCGTTCGGTGAACGAGGGCTTTTCGGGCGGGGAAAAGAAACGGAACGAGATATTCCAGATGGCGATGCTCGAGCCGCGCCTGAGCATTCTCGACGAGACCGATTCCGGTTTGGATATCGACGCGCTCCGTATTGTAGCCGAAGGCGTGAACAAACTGAAGACTCCCGAAACAAGCACCATTGTGATAACTCACTACCAACGCTTGCTCGACTATATCAAGCCCGATATCGTTCATGTGCTTTATAAAGGGCGCATCGTGAAGACCGCCGGTCCGGAGCTGGCTTTGGAACTTGAAGAAAAGGGGTACGACTGGATTAAGAAAGAGTTAGGAGAATGATGATGAACGCAGAACAACAATATATCGATCTCTTCACACATACCGAAGCCATGATATGCAAGCATAGCGCCGATGTGCTGAATGCGCCGAGGGCTGCCGCTTTCGCCGATTTCGAACGGATCGGATTCCCTGCTCGTAAAGTGGAGAAATATAAATATACGGATGTAAGCAAATGCTTTGAGCCCGACTTCGGCTTGAATCTCAACCGGTTGGATATCCCGGTAAACCCCTACGAAGTGTTTAAGTGCGATGTGCCCAATATGAGTACGGCTTTGTATTTCGTGGTGAACGACGCGTTTTACGGTAAATCGTTGCCCAAGCATCATTTGCCTGAGGGAGTGATTTTCGGCAGCCTGAGAGAAGCGGCGCAGCAGTATCCCGAACTGGTGAAGAAATACTACGGGCAGCTGGCTGATACTGCGAAAGACGGAATAACCGCTTTCAACACCGCCTTTGCACAAGACGGAGTCTTCTTTTACGTTCCCAAGAACGTGGTGGTGGAGAAGCCCATCCAGTTGGTGAACATTCTTCGCGGCGATGTCGATTTTATGGTCAACCGCCGGGTGCTGGTTGTCCTTGAGGAAGGGGCGCAGGCACGTCTCCTGATCTGCGACCATGCCATGGACAATGTAAATTTTCTGGCTACTCAAGTGATTGAAGTGTTTGCCGGTGAGAATACGGTATTCGACATGTATGAACTTGAGGAAACGCATACAAGCACGGTGCGTATTAGCAACCTGTATGTGAGACAAGAAGCAAACAGCAGTGTGTTGCTGAATGGTATGACGTTGCATAACGGAACCACCCGCAATACGACCGAAGTGGTATTAGCGGGCGAAGGAGCCGAAATCAACCTTTGCGGCATGGCGATTACGGACAAGAACCAGCATGTGGATAACCATACGGTGATCGACCATGCAGTGCCCAACTGCACCAGTAATGAGCTTTTCAAATATGTGCTCGACGAACAGTCGGTCGGAGCTTTTACCGGGTTGGTGCTGGTACGTCCCGGAGCACAGCATACCGCTTCGCAACAGACGAACCGCAATCTTTGCGTCACGCGCGAAGCCCGTATGTACACGCAGCCCCAGCTGGAGATTTACGCCGACGATGTGAAGTGTTCGCACGGAGCCACCGTAGGGCAACTCGACGAGAATGCCCTGTTCTACATGCGTGCCCGTGGCATTGCCGAGAAAGAAGCGCGTCTGTTGCTGATGTTCGCATTTGTCAATGAGGTGATCGACAAGATTCGTCTGGATCCTCTCAAAGAACGCCTGCACCTGCTGGTGGAGAAACGTTTCCGCGGCGAATTGAACAAATGTCAGGGATGCGCTATCTGTAAGTAATATCTGTCTAATTCAAATTTTAAGGTTCCTTTCCAAAGCATAATCAAGATGTACGATATACAAAAAATACGTGAAGACTTTCCGATACTGAGCCGGGAAATATACGGCAAGCCGCTGGTCTATCTGGATAACGGCGCTACGACACAGAAACCGCGTGTGGTGGTGGATTCGATAGTGGACGAATACTACTCCGTCAATGCGAACGTGCATCGTGGAGTGCACTACCTCTCGCAGCAGGCCACCGAGCTTCACGAAGCCTCGCGCGAGACGGTGCGGAAGTTCATCAATGCGCGCAGTACCAACGAGGTGATTTTCACGCGCGGAACGACCGAGAGCATCAACCTGCTCGCTTCGAGCTTTGGCGATGAGTGTATGCGCGAGGGCGATGAAGTGATTGTTTCGGTGATGGAGCATCACAGCAACATCGTTCCCTGGCAATTGCTCGCTGCCCGTAGGGGGATTGCCCTCAAGGTGATTCCGATGAACGATCGGGGCGAGCTGCTACTCGACGAGTATGACAAGCTTTTTACCGAGCGGACAAAGCTTGTCAGCGTTGTTCATGTATCGAATGTGCTGGGAACGGTGAACCCCATCAAAGAGATGATTGCCACCGCCCATGCGCACGGAGTGCCTTTCCTCGTAGATGCCGCGCAGTCCATCCCTCACACGGCGGTGGATGTGCAGGAGCTGGATGCCGATTTTCTGGTATTCTCCGGTCATAAGGTTTATGCGCCGACGGGTGTCGGAGTGCTTTACGGCAAAGAAGAGTGGCTCGACCGCCTGCCGCCCTATCAGGGAGGAGGAGAGATGATTCAGCATGTCTCTTTCGAGAAAACCACGTTCAACGAGCTGCCTTTCAAGTTCGAAGCAGGTACGCCCGACTATATCGGTACGACAGGTCTTGCCAAAGCACTCGATTACGTCTCCGCCATCGGCATGGAACAGGTGGCGGCTTATGAGCACGAACTCACCCGGTATGCCTTGCGCCGACTGAAAGAGATTCCCGGCATGCGTATTTTCGGCGAAGCAGCCGATCGCGGCGCGGTGATTTCTTTTCTGGTGGGGGATATTCATCACTTCGACTTGGGGACATTGCTCGACCGCCTCGGGATTGCCGTCCGCACGGGGCATCACTGTGCACAGCCATTGATGCAGCGGTTGGGCATAGAAGGAACAGTCAGGGCTTCGTTCGGACTGTATAATACCAAAGAAGAAGTAGATGCGCTTGTAGCCGGAATCGAACGGGTGAGTCGCATGTTGGGTGCATTCTGACCTGCTGCAGTCGCCTGTGCCGTTAAAAAAGTGTAATGCTTTGCTGCATATAGTGAAATATTCTTACCTTTGTTCTCGTATGTGCTTCCCCGCCTCCGGTTTTTGCCTCGTGTGCTGAGGGAGGCGTGTTGTTTGTAACATGTTATACCTATATATAATGTATATAACTCTGTATCCGAATTGTAAACCTTTCACTTCTTTTAACCGTCGGCATTTGGCGGTTTCGGATATTTGTATAACACACACACATGTAGACTTTTTGACGTACGCGCGCGAAGCTGTCGCGGGTACGTCGCCTCATATTACCGTCCTCGGCGGGGATCCCTGCATCCCTGCCGGGGACGTTTGCGTTTGCCCCATTGCTTGCGTAACTTATTTTTTAACCCCCTAAATACACAAGAATCATGAAACAGTATTTCATTGCAATCTGTATCGTGCTGCTGGCCCTGTCTTGCAGCGACGACTCGGGCAAGGGTTCTCTCCCTACGCCGCCTGCCCCGCCTGCTGAGGCGACTCTCACGCTGATGATTCCGGGCTTCCGCTCCGCCTCCGAAACGCGGGCGGGCGTGCATGAGGAGCAGATAAGCGAAATCGACGTGCTGCTGTTCCGCAACGTATCCGGCACGGAGCGTGTTGCCGCCATGCTCACGGTTCCGGCTACTTCGCTTCACGGCACGGGTACTCCGGGCGAGGCGAGGCTCACGACGAGCATCCCTGCGGGAGAATACTCTCGCCTGGCATTGGTGGCGAACGCCCATACGGAACTGACCGCCGCCGGCATCACCGCCGGCACTTCCGGTACTCCCGGCTCTTCCTACACCGACCTGCGGAATGTGCAGACCTTCGGGCGTTACGGCAACCTCGGGTTCGGTCCGGACAAGACCATCCCCATGTACGGTGAGTACGCCCCTGCGGGCGGCATCAGTATCGAGGCGGGCGTATCGAAAGTATTCCCCGGCACGATGGGGCTTATCCGCTCGATGGCGCGGGTGGACTTCGTGAATCAGGAGACCTCGCCGGACTTCGTGATCGACAGAATAGATTTCGTCAACGTGGCGTGGAACGGCACTGTGTATGTAGACCCTGCGGTTTACGGTGTCGACGCCGGAGCTGGTGGCGGCGGCAGCGGCTACCTTTCGCCTACGTTGCCCGCCTCGGGGTTGAGTTCGGCTCCCGGCAGCCAAAATGCGACCAGTCTTGTGTTTATCGATTGGAGCAGCCCGCATCACACTTACTACCTGTACGAGCAGCCCATCTCAGGAGCTCCCGCCCTCGTCTACGATAATATCACCCGCCCTCGTATCGTGCTTTGGTCCAAATACAAAGGAAGGAAAACGTGGTATTCCATCGACTTCACTTGGGACGGTGTGAAGGGTGGCGGCACGGCTCCCTACACCAAGGGCACGCCCATGCCCATTCTGCGTAATCACCGCTACGTATTCACCATCAAGGAGGTGAAGGGGCCGGGCTATGGCTCGCGGGAGGAAGCCGTCAACACTTCCGAGATACTGACCAACCCGAATATTACCGTCCAAACGCACGTGATAGACGAGGCATACACCGACGTAACGTTCAACAATCAAGGCTTCCTTGCCGTATCGCGCACGGCGATGGCGCTCAAAGGAGCTCACACCACTGCGAGCACGGACAACAAGGTAGAGGTGCTGACCAACGTTGCGGGCGGATTTCGTGTGTGGCCGTTCAACAATAATGGTACAGAAGTGCCTGCGGGAGGTTGGTTAAGTCCGAGCACGGTAAGCGGCTCGGCGAACGCGAATACCACCCTGCAGGCGATTACCAATGGGGCCGGAAGAAATAAAGGTTATTTGGAAGTGCGCGCCGGACGGCTGTACACGAAAGTGAATGTGGAGCAGATTTGGAAGTTGCCGCTCGAATACGTGGCGGAGTATAACTTGGCCGGCGGTTTCCAGTATGGCGCTTCCTTTTCGGGGATTTACCCCCCGGGCGGTCCTGTTCCTCCCGTCACTGCCGCCCAGACTGATGGCAACCTCCGTTGGGCGACGAATCACGATGCCGATCAGAGCGGTTATTACAATTGGTATGTTTGTAAAGGTTTTCATCAAGCTACTTACAATCCTAATACAAAGAAACTCTTTGAAGATGCTTTCTTCACTTCCGGCCAAGGTAAAGGATACCATTTGCCTTCCATTCATGAGTGGCATGCTGTAGCGACCTTTCATGGCACTAGTATTTATTTTGGTGAAGCTCAGTTTCTACCTAATAGAGAAGTGCAGTTGGAGTTTTGTGGCATTAAATTGTCTGTCAGAGATGATTATTTTTCCACCGGAAATGGCATCGGTTATGCTTTGCGTTTCAAGCAGGGGTCGTTTATACCCTATCCTGATTTCCCTCCTGCCCCTGATAACTCTATGGCTTGCGCTTATCGTTACCAGCGGCTGGGTAGTGGTAATACGGCTCGTTTGAAGGTTCAGTGCGTTTACGTGGGCAACATAGTCCCTTTGCCCGATTTAAAGACGGTGATTGCCCGCGAATCTTGGTGGAACGCTCATGCTTCCGAGACCATTACTCGTGAATTTGCCATGTTCTCCGGTCGAATCGATCCTGCCATCCCGTCGACATCCGCAGGTAAGCTTGTATTAAGGGGCGAAAGAGGGCTATATTGGTCGGCAACGACGCCGTATTCCGGTGCCGCAACATATGCCTATGCCATGAGGATATTCACTATTGGCATAAGTACAGGTAATACTGAAAATTCTGAATATGGCTATTCCGTGCGCCTGTTCTCCGATGAATAAGCAAAAGCGGCGCATGCCCGTCTCGCCCGCTGGAATTTGTCGATGTTCCCCTCGCTCGTGGCGGGGGGATTCCGCAGGGAGGGGAGAATTTCGCTGAGGAGGGAAGTTCCACGAGGAGGAGGTTTCGCAAGGTAGAGGTTTCGCGGGGATCCTCTCCTTGATCGGGAACTTCTCCTCCGTAGGGGAGTCTCTTCTCCGCGGGGGCTTCCCTGCAAGGGACGCACAAAGAAACATCGTCGCCCGGTGCCGAAGGGGGTTGGCACCGGAGCGGCGGATGGGGAGGGAAGGCTGTCGGGAGGGGAACCGGCAGCCGGGGAGGGATGGCACGCCGAAAGGGAAACAGCCCATCATGAGGGAAAAGTCGCCGGAAGGAAGGCTGCCGGGAGGGACGGTTGCCGGAAGGCACTTGATTGCTTGATGAGAGGGGATTATTCCTATCGGTGAACAACCGGCGGATAATCCCCCAAATCATGGAAATGAACCCGGAGGCGGATCGCAAAAACAGGCAGTCGGGAGAGAGGTGTACACAGTCCGTCACTGAGGATACTACGGTCCGTCACTGAGGATACCACGGTCCGTCACTAAGGGTATCTCAGTCCGTCACTGTGGTCGGACTGCTTCGGAGCGTGTTTCCGCCGATATTTTTTCAAAGCCGTGCCTGACATAGGGAAGCATCCGACAGGGAAGCGGAAATGGTAAACATTTCGTACAGACGGGGAGGGGACAAGTTTCCGCCGGAGGAGGGAATGTCGACATCGGACTCTCGAGGATGCCGAGATCGGACTCTTGACCATGTCGAGGTAGGCACCTTGACGATGTCGAGTCGGGCACCTCGACCATGTCAAGGTAGGCACCTCGGCAAAACGGCTCTACAAGCGGTTGTAGGGCATGTCCCGGTATCGGGGAGGCGGAGAGCGCGGGGGAAATCTGCCGCTTCATTATTTGTTTACAAATGCAAGGCTCCGTCGAGGCATGTTCCGGCGGCGGACGTAAGATTATCGCGGGGTGCGGACTGATTTATCCTTCTTTTCCCTTGCTTTTTTCACCGGGCTTGCTTACTTTTAGGCATCGTTAAACCTATTAATTTTAATTCTATGGACGGTTTTCTTTTTTGGATTGTTCCGGTCGCATCCGTACTGGCGCTTTGCTTTGCGTATTATTTCCATAAGCAGATGATGAAAGAGAGCGAGGGTACTCCTCAAATGGTGAAGATTGCAGTGGCGGTGCGCAAAGGGGCGATGTCTTATCTGAAGCAGCAATATAAGATTGTGGCTTATGTTTTCTTGGGATTGGTAATACTGTTTTCGATTATGGCTTACGGCTTCCATGTGCAGAACGCATGGGTTCCCGTGGCATTCCTCACGGGCGGATTCTTCTCCGGGCTTTCGGGCTTTCTGGGAATGAAGACGGCAACGTACGCTTCGGCGCGCACTGCCAATGCAGCCCGAAACTCGTTGAATGCCGGACTGAGAATCGCTTTTCGCAGCGGGGCGGTGATGGGATTGGTCGTAGTCGGTCTGGGACTACTCGATATTTCTTTTTGGTATCTGCTGCTCAACGCGGTGATTCCCGCCGATGCGCTGTCGCCCACCCATAAGCTGTGTGTGATTACCACCACGATGCTGACGTTCGGCATGGGAGCTTCCACGCAAGCGCTCTTTGCCCGTGTGGGCGGAGGTATCTATACGAAGGCCGCCGATGTGGGCGCCGACTTGGTGGGAAAGGTGGAGGTCGGTATTCCGGAAGACGATCCGCGCAATCCGGCAACGATTGCCGATAATGTGGGCGACAATGTGGGCGATGTGGCAGGCATGGGCGCCGATCTGTACGAGTCGTATTGCGGTTCTATATTGGCAACCGCCGCGTTGGGGGCTGCCGCCTTCATCCACTCCGAAGACACGGTGATGCAATTTAAGGCGGTGATTGCCCCGATGCTGATTGCTGCGGTGGGAATCTTGCTTTCCATCATCGGAATCTTCTCCGTGCGCACCAAAGAGAACGCCACGATGAAAGACCTGTTGGGTTCGTTGGCGTGGGGTACGAATTTGAGTTCGGCGCTGATTGTAGTCGCCACTTTCCTGATTCTTTGGTTGCTCCGGCTCGACAATTGGGTATGGATCTCCTGCTCGGTAGTGGTCGGCCTATTGGTGGGTATCATCATCGGGCGGTCTACGGAGTATTATACCTCCCAGTCGTATACTCCCACGAAGAAACTGAGTGAAAGCGGCAAGACCGGTCCGGCTACCGTAATCATCTCCGGTGTCGGTCTGGGGATGCTCTCTACGGCCATTCCCGTGATAGCCGTCGTGGCAGGTATCATCGCTTCTTATCTGCTGGCTTCGGGAGGCGACTTTGCCAATGTGGGAATGGGACTTTACGGAATCGGCATTGCCGCTGTGGGCATGCTTTCTACGCTGGGCATTACGCTGGCTACCGACGCTTACGGACCGATAGCCGACAATGCGGGTGGAAATGCCGAAATGTCCGGGTTGGGCGAGGAGGTGCGCAAACGTACCGATGCGCTCGATTCGCTTGGAAACACGACGGCAGCCACAGGCAAAGGCTTTGCCATCGGCTCGGCTGCGCTTACGGGACTGGCATTGTTGGCTTCTTACGTCGAAGAGATACGTATCGGACTCAACCGCCTCGGTAGCGTCGACCTTACGTTCCCCGGCGGAGAAACCATTCCCGTAGCGAAAGCTACGTTCATCGACTTTATGAATTACTATGAAGTGAACCTGATGAATCCGAAAGTGTTGGCAGGAATGTTCCTCGGTTCGATGATGGCGTTCCTCTTCTGCGGGCTGACCATGAATGCCGTAGGACGTGCGGCAGGACACATGGTGGATGAAGTGCGGCGGCAGTTCCGCGAGATAAAAGGAATCCTCACCGGCGAAACGGAGCCCGACTACGAGCGTTGCGTGGCAATTTCCACCAAGGGAGCGCAGCGTGAAATGGTAGTTCCTTCGCTTATCGCGATTATCGCTCCCATTCTGACGGGACTGATCTTCGGTGTTCCCGGCGTGTTGGGATTGCTTATCGGCGGACTGAGCAGCGGTTTCGTGCTGGCTATCTTCATGGCCAACGCAGGCGGTGCGTGGGACAATGCGAAGAAATACGTGGAAGAAGGAAACTTCGGAGGTAAGGGCAGCGAGGTGCACAAAGCCAATGTAGTGGGCGATACCGTAGGCGACCCGTTTAAGGATACTTCCGGTCCCAGTCTGAACATCCTTATCAAGCTGATGAGCATGGTAGCTATCGTAATGGCAGGACTAACCGTTGCTTGGAGTTTGTTCTAAGCATTCGTGATTTTTTTTCATATCTTTGCACCCGGTTGAAAACGAACGAGGCATGTTATTATCATATTTAAATGAGAACTTGATAGAGGCCGGTTGCGATGAAGCGGGAAGGGGATGTCTGGCAGGAGCGGTGTATGCCGCCGCAGTCATACTTCCGAAGGATTTCCGGAACGAATTGTTGAACGATTCGAAGCAGTTGACCGAAAAGCAGCGGTATGCGTTGCGTGAGGTGATACAGCGCGAGGCAGTCGCTTGGGCGGTGGGGGTAGTGACTCCCGGAGAGATTGACAAAATCAATATCCTGCGTGCCTCTTTTCTGGCTATGCACCGTGCTGTCGACGCGCTTGCGGTTCGTCCGCAGCATCTGCTCGTCGACGGAAATCGGTTCGATAAATATCCTGATATTCCGCATACCACGGTGGTGAAAGGCGATGGGAAGTTTCTTTCCATCGCTGCCGCTTCCGTGCTGGCGAAAACGTATCGCGACGATTACATGAACCGCCTTCACGAAGAATATCCGTTTTACGACTGGAATCACAACAAAGGCTATCCTACTTCCAAGCATCGTGCCGCCATTGCCGAGCGGGGAGCGACTCCCTATCACAGAATGACTTTCAATCTGTTGGGGGACGTACAGTTGAGGCTTGATTTCTGATCCTCAAATGCTCCGCCTATCTTGGGTTCTGCATTGAAAGCACGTGCAGTTGAGGCTTGATTTCCGATTCCCAAATGCTCCGCTTATCTTTGGTTCTGCATTGAAAGAACGTGCAGTTGAAGCTTGATTTCCGATTCCCAAATGCTCCGCCTATCTTGGGTTCTGCATTGAAAGAGCGCGCTGTTGAAACTTGATTTCCGATCTCCAGATGCTCCGCTTATCTTGAGTCTTGCATTGAGAGAACGTGCTGTTGAAGTTTGATTTCCGATTAGTGCGAATTATCCACTATTCAAAGCCTGCTCTTTTTAAGAACCTATCGCCATTCGTCAACCGAAAGACTTATATCGGTAATGCTCTGTTTCTTAACATGGGTTAACCTATTACGTTCTCAACTTTTTGTACCTTTGCAGTCGGAAAATCAAGAGTATAAATCAAACATTTAAATAGCTATGAGTAAAAAAGCTCTATTAATGATCCTCGACGGATGGGGATTAGGCGACGGGAAGAAGGATGATGTAATCTCCAACACTCCCACCCCTTATTGGGACTATCTGATGAAGACTTATCCTAACTCGCAACTTCAGGCAAGCGGCGAGAACGTTGGTTTGCCCGACGGGCAGATGGGAAACTCGGAGGTAGGACATCTGAATATCGGTGCCGGACGCGTGGTTTATCAGGATTTGGTGAAAATCAATCGTGCTTGTGCGGATAACAGCATTTTGAAGAATCCGGGTATCGTATCCGCTTTCTCTTATGCGAAAGAAAAAGGAAAGAGTGTTCACTTCATGGGATTGACTTCCGACGGCGGGGTGCACAGTTCGCTGGATCATCTGTTCAAGCTTTGCGATATTGCGAAGGAATATGGCATTAACAATACATTTATTCACTGCTTTATGGACGGTCGCGATACAGACCCGAAGAGCGGAAAGGGATTTATCGAGGAGCTGTCGGCGCACTGCGACAAGTCGGCAGGCAAGATTGCTTCTATCATCGGCCGCTACTACGCGATGGACCGCGACAAGCGTTGGGAGCGAGTGAAAGAGGCTTACGACTTGCTGGTGAACGGCATAGGAAAGAAAGCGATGAATATGGCACAGGCTATGCAAGAGTCTTACGACGAAGGCGTGACCGATGAGTTCATCAAACCGATAGTGAATGCAGGCTTCGACGGAACCATTAAGGAAGGCGATGTTGTGATCTTCTTCAACTATCGTAACGACCGTGCGAAAGAGCTGACCGTAGTGCTTACACAACAGGACATGCCCGATGCGGGCATGCGCATTGTTCCGGGCTTGCAGTATTACTGCATGACTCCGTACGACGCTTCTTTCAAGGGTTTGCATGTGCTGTTCGACAAAGAAAATGTGGACAACACGTTGGGAGAATATCTCTCTTCCAAAGGATTGAAACAACTTCATATTGCCGAAACGGAGAAATACGCTCACGTGACGTTCTTCTTCAACGGCGGCCGGGAAACTCCGTACGAAGGAGAAGATCGTATCCTCGTTCCTTCTCCGAAAGTGGCTACTTATGACTTGAAGCCTGAGATGAGTGCCTACGAGGTGAAAGATAAATTGGTGGCTGCCATCAATGAAAATAAATACGACTTCATTGTGGTGAACTTTGCCAATGGTGATATGGTGGGGCATACGGGTGTGTACGAAGCCATCGAGAAAGCTGTGATTGCCGTGGATGCCTGCGTGAAAGATGTGATCGAAGCGGCGAAAGCTCAGGATTATGAGGCTATCATCATTGCCGACCATGGTAATGCCGACCATGCGCTGAATGAAGACGGAACTCCGAACACGGCTCACTCTCTGAATCCGGTTCCGTGTATTTATGTGACTGAAGCGAACAAGGGAGCTAAGGTGGCCAATGGTCGTCTGGCTGATGTGGCTCCTACTATCCTGAAGATTATGGGGCTGCCCGTTCCTGCCGAAATGAGCGGTAAGGTACTGATCGGCTAATCATCTGCAATGGCATGTCGTCGGTCCGACAACGCGCGACCGATAAGCAGATAAATACATGTGCGACACTTTACGTCTGGAAAAAACGGTAAAGTGTCGCATTGTTTTATGTGTTATCTTCGTCAGGTCCAATCCTGTTGCTTTTCTGGCCGCCAAGTGAAGCAAGGCATACGGTTTGTAGTCGACATACATTTTCAGCAGTTTCACCCGCGAGTTCTTTTGCCATACCAGCGGTTGCCTTCGCTGATGATAATGGCGTGTTCGTTGTTTTACTCGCGAGTTGTTTCGCCATGTCTCGTCGGATTTGCTGTATCCTTTTATCACGATAACTTTGATGATACGCGGATTGGTGGGAGGAAAGCAGTAAATCAGGTTTTCGCCGATGCCATCTCCCTGAACGCCTTCCACCCAAGCGGTTTTGTAGCTCAAATCGTGTGCATTCTTGGCAGCATACGGAATGCCGTGATGAGGCTTCAACTCTAATGAGGCGGCTATTTTACCTCGTTCGCAGGCGCAATAAAAACCGCAATCGGCTCCTAAGATGTCCACCATTGCTGGATTTTTGTTCGCTTACTCGTCCTATAAAACCGCAACCTACTCCTAAGATGTCTACCATTGCCGGATTTTTGCCCGCTTGCTCGTTCTATAAAACTGCAAGGGACTCCGGATATGTTTCCCATTGCCGGATTTTTGTCCGCTTACTCGTCCTATAAAAACTGCAACGAACTCCGGATACCTCCAAATAATTCTCTTTTCGCTTTACTTGCTCGTTCGTTTTTAGCTTCTTGTTAAACAAGGCTTCTTTGTTGCTCCTTAATTCGATGCTTTTCCCTAATACCGATTTCAATGTTTTCCAGGCTTGCGCTTGGCAAGACAATGTTCCCGATAATAACAGCAATATGAAGGTTTTCTTTTTCATGATCAGTTTCGCCTGCATGGAAATATCCCTTTAAAGACAAGTATTTGCTGAAATCTTTGTAAATTTGCACCTCTAAAAAAGATTGAGGAGTTTATGATTCAGATAGATGATGTAGTGGTCAGCTTGGATGTGTTGCGCGAGAAGTTTCTTTGCAACTTAGAAGTCTGCAAGGGGGAATGTTGCATTGAAGGCGATGCCGGCGCACCGGTAGAACTCGATGAAGTGCAAAAGTTGGAGGAAGTGCTGCCCATCGTGTGGGATGAGCTTGCGCCGGAAGCCCGTGCCGTGATTGAGAAACAAGGTGTGGTGTATACCGATGAAGAAGGCGATTTGGTGACTTCTATCGTAAATCGTAAAGATTGCGTATTTACTGCCTACGATGAGAAAGGGTGCTGCTATTGCACCATTGAGAAGGCTTTCAGAGAAGGTAAGACCGACTTTTATAAACCTGTGTCATGCCATCTTTACCCTATCCGCATCGGAGATTACGGTCCGTATAAGGCAGTGAACTATCATCGTTGGGATGTGTGCAAGGCAGCCGTGCTGCTGGGAAAGAAAGAGAATCTGCCTGTCTATAAGTTCTTAAAAGAACCGTTGATCCGTAAGTTTGGCGAGGCATGGTACAGGGAACTCGAACAGGCTGTTGAGGAACTGAAAAGGCAAAACTATCTTTAATCTCAAATTCTGTTTTATTCGGGAATCAAAATGTAGCGGTCTATTAAACTCTGCTTCTGGGAAAAATTTAAAGCCACTGTCTATTTCTGAGTTCAGCGGAATATTAGTGGGGACTACGCATAAATCGTTCCTGTAGAATGAAACAGAGAGCGCCGGCTACGAAAGGGAAACTTTCGAGCCGGCGCTTCTTCGCTGTAAGATGCGAGGTTGGTTTATAAAAACGTGTGATTAAAATTATGCGTCGATATTTGCATACGTTGCATTTTCTTCGATAAATTCACGGCGTGGCCCAACATCTTCGCCCATCAACATGGAGAATACATAATCGGCTTCCGCCGCATTGTCGATGCTTACTTGTTTCAACATACGGTTTTCCGGGTCCATGGTCGTTTCCCATAACTGTTGGGCGTTCATCTCACCCAAACCTTTGTAACGCTGCGTATGGATAGCGTTTTCAGAGCCGCCTCCGTAAGTGTCGATGAATTTCTGACGTTGCGCATCCGTCCAGCAATACTCTTCCGTCTTGCCTTTTTTACAAAGATAGAGCGGGGGAGTAGCGATATATAAATATCCGTTTTGGATAATCTGCGGCATATACCGGAAGAAGAATGTCATAATCAGCGTGTCGATGTGCGAACCATCGACGTCGGCATCGGTCATGATAATAATTTTGTGATAACGCAGTTTTTCGATATTCGCCTCTTTGCTATCTTCCTCCGTTCCGATGGTGACACCCAACGCGGTGTATATATTACGTATCTCTTCGCTCTCCAAAGCTTTGTGATACATTGCTTTTTCCACATTCAGAATCTTACCGCGCAACGGAAGGATGGCTTGAAACATACGGTTTCGCCCTTGTTTGGCCGTACCTCCGGCGGAGTCTCCCTCGACGAGGAACAGCTCACATTTTTGCGGATCTTTGTCCGAACAGTCGGCGAGCTTACCGGGAAGTCCGCCTCCCGACATCGGCGATTTGCGCTGTACCATTTCACGTGCCTTACGTGCCGCATGACGTGCCGTAGCAGCCAGAATCACTTTGTCTACAATGATCTTTGCTTCTTTCGGATGTTCTTCCAGATAGTAAGTGAGGGCTTCGCCTACCGCCTGATCTACCGCTCCCATCACTTCGCTGTTTCCCAGCTTCGTTTTGGTCTGTCCTTCGAACTGAGGTTCCGCCACCTTTACCGAAATAACGGCTGTCAGTCCTTCACGGAAGTCGTCTCCGGCAATCTCCACTTTCACTTTTTCAAGCATCTTGCTGTCTTCGGCATACTTCTTCAGTGTGCGGGTCAGCGCGCGGCGGAATCCGGATAGGTGTGTTCCTCCTTCGATGGTGTTGATGTTGTTGACATACGAGTGTACGTTTTCGGAGAATCCCGTGTTGTACATGATTGCTATTTCGATGGGAACGCCTTGTTTCTCGGTGTTCAGATAAATCACGTCATTAATTAAATGTTCGCGCGAAGACTCGATAAAACGAACGAACTCTCTCAGTCCCTCTTCTGAATAGAAGTTCTCGTTTTTGAAACTTCCGTCCTCGTTTACCACGCGGCGGTCGGTCAAAGAGATGCGGATGCCGGCATTCAGATAAGCCAGTTCGCGCAGGCGTGAAGCAAGTATTTTGTAGTCGTACACCGTCTCGGTGAAGATTGTCGTGTCGGGCCAGAATTGTTGGCGCGTACCTGTTTCGGTAGTTGTCCCGACTTCCTTTACGGTATAAAGCGGCTTGCCTATTTCATATTCCTGCTGATAGATCTTTCCGTCGCGGAACACCTGAGTGATCATGTGTGTCGAAAGGGCGTTTACGCAAGACATACCTACGCCGTGCAGACCTCCGGATACTTTGTATGATCCTTTGTCGAACTTTCCTCCGGCGTGCAGCACGGTCATCGCTACTTCCAATGCCGACTTTTTCTCTTTTTCGTGATAGTCTACCGGGATTCCGCGCCCATTGTCCTGTACGGTGATTGAATTATCTTCGTTGATGGTTACTTCGATGTGGTCGCAATATCCGGCCAGCGCTTCGTCGATGGAGTTGTCTACGATTTCGTATACCAAGTGGTGAAGTCCCTTTACGCTGATGTCTCCGATGTACATCGCCGGGCGTTTTCTTACTGCTTCAAGACCTTCCAATACTTGGATACTATCCGCCGAATAAGCTCCGTTATTGGGAGTGATTTGTTCTTCGCTCATAATTGTCTTTCTAACTTTAATAACAGAGCAAATATAGTGAAAAATATTCAGTCGGTAAAGAATAAAAAGTGAAAAATAAAGAATGGGGAATGCTGGCGGTCGATATGTTTTCGAAGCGAATCCGGTTTTCTTTGAATCGGTTGCTTCCTTGGCAGTTTATGTTCGTGAAAATCTTATCCGCCGGAAGATTACTTCCTGTATATGGTATATGCAAGAAAGGCCGAACTATAAGTTCGACCTGATGATATGTGGAATTGTTTTTAATTCTTCCTTCTTGTTTTCTTAAGCAAGCTTGTTGATGTGGATGGCCAGCTTGGATTTCAAGTTGTTGGCTTTGTTCTTATGAATGATGTTTCTCTTAGCCAATTTATCCAGCATCTTGGTGACGCTCGGAAACATTGCAACCGCCTCGTCTTTATCTGTCGTTGCGCGAAGCTTCCTAACAGCATTTCTCATGGTCTTGCCATAATATCTGTTGTGAAGTCTTCTTGTTTTTTCCTGTCTGATTCTTTTCAGTGATGATTTGTGATTTGCCATTTCGACTAATCTATTTTTAGTTTTTTTATTCTTTATAAATTGTAGCCCGTGGGGGAATCGAACCCCCCTTTCAAGAATGAAAATCTTGCGTCCTAACCGATAGACGAACGGGCCATTCTATTTTTGCATTTCTGCAGTTTTGCGCTCTTGAATCTGTGTTTGTTTCTCGATTTCGGATGCAAAGGTAGGAACTTTTTTGAAACTGACAAATGTTTCTCGAATATTTTTTGTGCATTTCTTTTTCTTTTCTTTCCCTTGTTTTAATTTGTATCTGATATTCAGTCAGATATCTGTTTCGTGTTTTGCCCTTTTTATTCCGTTACTTGCCATGACGCGACATGTTTGTTTTTGCAAGTCTTCGCTGCCCTCTCTTCATTTTAGATGTTATCGGCAGTATTACAACAACATAGGTGTTGCTGTGATTCTTGGTAGAAAGTTTCATTTCAAACGATGTAGCCGACTCCTAAATTTATCCTCAGGCAATTATTGGTAATCTTTGGCAGAAAGTTTCATTTCAAATGCCATAGACAGTCTTAAAAGAATATGCTTTTGATGAATCCGTGCCCTTTCAAGGGGGGTGACAGGGACTGTAGGGGGGGTAAACAGGGCATTCACGACCTTAAGACAACGGGCAGCTATATTTGACAGAGGCTTGTCTGGGTTTTCAACCTTTGAACATGTGTGGATTCGGAAATGTGTCTGCTGTGTTCGGCAGCACTGTCTGGGTTTTCAACCTTTGAACATGTGTGGATTCGGAAATGTGTCTGCTGTGTTCGGCAGCACTGTCTGGGTTTTCAACCTTTGAACATATGTGGATTCGAAAGTGCGTCTGCTGTGTTCGACAAGGACTGTCGGGTTTTTGAACAAGCATGTTTCTTTTAATTCTCTTTCGGATCGAGATTTTTATGTACATTTGTTGTTGAAACCTGAAACGAACGATATGCTCCAAAAGTCAAAAGGCATAGTGCTCCATACGTTGAAGTACAACGATAATTCCGTTATTGTAGACATGTACACGGAGTTGTCGGGCAGGACCTCCTTCCTTGTGCCTGTTCCGCGTTCGCGGAAAGCTGCGGTGAAGGCGGTGTTGTTCCAGCCTTTGTCTCTTATCGAGTTCGAAGCCGACTATCGTCCCAACGCTACCTTGTACCGGATGAAAGAAGCCAAGTCTTTCTATCCTTTTTCGTCGCTTCCTTATGATCCGTATAAATCCTCCATCGCCCTCTTTCTTGCCGAATTCCTTTATAGGGCGGTGCGTGAGGAGGCGGAAAATAAACCGTTGTTCGCCTACTTGCAGCATTCGGTGGTTTGGTTGGATGAGTGCAGGCAAGGCTTTGCCAACTTCCATCTGGTGTTTCTTATGCGGCTTTCACGCTTTTTGGGGTTTTATCCGAATTTGGAAAACTATCGTCCGGGCGATTATTTCGACCTGCTGAATGCTTGTTTCACATCCACCCGCCCCCGTTTGCATGCGTCGTACATATCTCCCGAAGAGTCGGCACGCGTGTTGCGGCTGATGCGTATGAATTACGACACGATGCACCTTTTCGCCATGAACCGCGTTGAAAGAACCCGCTGTCTGACTATCATCAATGACTATTATCGGTTACATCTGCCAGATTTTCCCGTATTGAAATCGCTGGAGGTGCTTAAAGAGCTGTTCGATTGAACCGGTTCGAATCTCGGCTCTAAGCGCATTTGACGGAGATAGGTGCTTAAAGAGCTGTTTGATTGAACCGCCTTTGATAGTTTTTCTATATGTATAATTATGGTAAGAGATGATCGCACTTATCTATATTAGTAGAACATGTCGTTTCTTCTATAGGTCTAATTATAGCTGTATCCTTAAAGAACTGTTTGATTGAACCGCCCGGCGGATATTTGACGGGCGATGCTTTCCCGCTTGGTCGCAGATCCCTCCCTACGCGCCAATTATGGTTTGGCCGCATGAGGTAAAAAGTACCATGCGTTTCTTCTGACAAGGCGATGAGTTCGCTTCATCTTTTATAATATTGCTGCAAGAGCCTTGTTTAGTTCTACAATTTAGTTGCAAGCTATATATACATATATCTTGCCCTACTTTTTCACTTGTTCCGTTATCCTGATTTTAGTTGACTGCTGTTATTACAATGCCTGTTTAAAGTTGACTCAGTTAATTGCTATTCCTCATTTAAGTTTACTTTATTTGTTTTCCAATTATATCTGACTATATTTCCATAATATTCGTGTAATACAAATGTGTTTTATTCGTGTTTCACAGCAGCCGAGTATTCGTGTAACACATAAAAGGATCAAGATTATGGCAACGATAGCAGAACTGTCAGCATCTTCTTTGGATGCGCTGAAACAAGTGCAACAGGGTAATGATTTTACGATAATTAGAAATAGTGACTTATCCCGGACACACATAAAAAGATTGGTTGATAATCATTTTCTCAAACCCATCATAAAAGGCTGGTACGTGGTTACCGACCCAAGAGTAATGCCGGGTGACAGTACGGCATGGTATGCTTCGTTTTGGAATTTTATCGCCCGGTATGCCGATGAACGCTACGGCAATGAGTGGTGTTTATCCGCCGAACAATCGTTGTCGATATATACAGGTGCTACCATCATACCTAACCAAGTTCTTATAAGAGCGCCTAAAGGCAATGATTATATGGTTCCGTTAATTCCTCCGCCCTTTGATACATAAGAAACGGATTGCTCAGTATCAATGCTTTATCATGGGATACTGTTCCTGATTGCAGACCTATTGTGAACGATAGTTCTTTCCACTTCCGGGATGAAGCAGAGACCGTCGTATCTATTAATGTATGCCCACCGCGCTGACTATATATGCCCACCGTGGTGGCTATATATGGCTACCGTGGTGGCTATATATGGCTACCGTGGTGGCTATATATGGCTACCGTGGTGGCTATATATGGTTACCCATGATGACTATATATGCCTACCATGCTGAGTATATATGTATACCACGGTGAGAAAAAACATCTGTGGAATCAGATAAGAAACCTGCCGGATTGCAATATGATAAGATATTGAGGCTTTAGCTGAAAGCTATAAGAATAAACAGGCTTGTGAGATGAAAGAAGCATAAAAGTCGTTTCAGCGTCAGGAGCATTCGCTGAAACGGCTTTATAAATAAGCATGAAGCAGTTCCAATTATGCGTATGGAACAAATTCCTGACGCTGAAGCGGCTTTATAAATAAGAAGTCTCGGTTACCCCAACAGCAGGGCGATTTCACATCGCTTCACTTTTAAAGCTTTATAGATAAGGAGTTTCAGTTATCCCAACAGTTCTTTTACTTTGGCGGATATGGCACGGCCTTCGGCTATGCCTGCGAGTTTCTTCGAAGCCACTCCCATCACTTTCCCCATATCTTTGCCGCCGATGGCGCCGGTTTCGGCAATGATTTCTTTCAGTGCGGCTTCCAACTCTTCTGCCGAAAGCTGTTTGGGCAGATAGGCTTCCATAACGGCCACTTGCGCCAATTCGGCGTCTGCCAGATCCTGGCGAGCCTGCCCTTTGTAGATTTCGGCGGCATCTTTTCCTTGCTTAACCAGTTTCTGGATAATCTTCAAGGCAGCATCGTCTGTCAACGAATCGTTTGCTCCCGGAGCGGTTTTCGCTTCGATGAAGAACTTCTTTACATTTCTCAAAGTTTCCAAAGCTACTTTGTCCTTAGCTTTCATTGCGTTTTTAATGTCTTCGCTGACTCGGTCGAATAAGTCCATATTTGTATCGGTTTTGTTAGAACGTTATGATTCCATCATTATCTACAGCATCTTCGGCAGCCGCTTCTTCTTCGATGGCTGCTTTCGTCTTTATTTTGGTGAGTGTCGTTTTGTCGCGCAGATAAGCGGGCGAATCTTCCACCATGGCGATGATGTCTTCATTGTCCATATCCTCGCTGTTGAACAGATAAACGTGGCGGCGCTTGCGGATGTTTCTGCTTCCGATACCGCCGGCGCTTTCACCGTAGGCTCTGCGAATGCGCTCTTTGTTCTTCTCTTTCTCCTCTTCGAGTTGCATTTGGCGTTCCTCTTCTTCCTGACTGCGCGCTTCGTGCAGGCTGTCCATACCGGGCACGTCTTCTACGCCGAACCCGGTAGCCAGTACGGTAATCTTTACTTTCGTCTCCAGCGCATTGTCCATGGCCACACCCCATATCACTTCCACACCCTCTCGGAATTTGCTCATGAATTCGTGTATCTCGTTCATTTCCTCCATCATCAATTCCGACGACGGACAGAACGATACGTTGAGCATCACTTTCTTTGCGTTGAAGATGTCGTTATTGTTCAGCAGCGGCGAATGCAAAGCATCGTCGATGGCTTTCGTCACCCGGTTTTCGCCTTCTCCGAATCCGGTGCTCATGATGGCTACGCCACCGTCTTTGAGAATCGTTTTCACATCGGCGAAGTCGAGATTCACCGTACCGCGCATGGTAATGATTTCGGCAATGCTTTTGGCGGCGATAGAAAGTGTGTCATCCGCCTTGCCGAACGCGTTCATAAAGGTAAGGTCGGCATAGATTTCGCGCAGACGCTCGTTGTTGATTACCAACAAGGCGTCGACGTGCCGGGCGATGCGTTCCACTCCGTCCAAAGCCTGAATGATTTTCTTTTCACCCTCGAAGATAAAGGGTATGGTTACGATGCCTACGGTGAGAATATCCATTTCTTTGGCTACACGTGCGATGACAGGAGCCGCTCCCGTACCGGTCCCGCCTCCCATACCGGCAGTGATGAATACCATTTTAGTACCGTCGTTCAGTAATGCCCTGATATCTTCGATGCTTTCTTCGGCAGCGTCGCGCGCACGTTCGGGGCGGTTGCCCGCTCCTAATCCTTGCGTTATGTTGCGTCCCAGTTGTAGTTTCACCGGAACGGGCGATTCCGCCAATGCCTGATTGTCGGTATTGCAGAGAACGAACGTTACGTCGTGTATGCCTTCCCGGTACATGTGGTTTACGGCATTACCTCCACCTCCACCTACACCGATTACTTTGATGATTTTAGGTGAATCGGTCGGGAAATCGAATTGTACTATCTCGTCCATATCTTAATTTGTTATTGTTTTATCACATTTAGTTCATTTTATCATCTTCAAAGAAGTCTTTGGTGATGGCGTCTATTTTGCGCTGAATCCAGCTTGGGCCTGCCGCTTTTTTTCTGGCTTCTTTCTCCTCTCTCTCTCTCTCTTTGCGCTTTCTCTCCTCTTCTTTAGCAGCAGCTTTAGCGGCTTTCTCTTCTTGTTCGCGCTTCAATTTGGCTTGTCTGGTTTGCTCTTGTAGTTCCAGATCGTCTTCAAACATGTCGCCGGTTTGTTCTTTGCCGGCTTGTCCATCGATTTTCAGACCAGGGTGAGTGTTTGCCCTGACCGCTTCGGGCTGTACGGTTTCCATAAGGCAGCAGTTTTGGTTTCCTTCGAACAGAAGACCGAACAAGGTGTTTTGCGAACCGTCTTTTTTCAAGATTTCGCCATACGCATGAACCGTGTTGCGTGGAAGTTTGGCTACGCGTATTTTATCTATCTTGCTACGCTTGCGCAGCATTTCGTCAAGATTCTTCAGATTTATGGCGCCTCCTGTGATAACAAGTCCTGCCAACAGCTTGTCTTCGTAGCCGGAAAGCTGGATTTGATTCCAGACATTCGAGATGATTTCTTCAGCCCGCGCCCCGATGATTTCGTTCAGTTGGCTCACCGTGATTGTCCGGCTTTCGTCTTCCAGCTTGCAAACAGCCGGCTGCTCTTCATTCTCTTCTTCGTATAGAGCGTCTCCGTAAGTCTTTTTCAACCGTTCGGCTTCCTCTTCCTCTATCTGTAAGGTTGTGATGTCCCTCGTAATACTGTTTCCTCCCAAAGGCAATACGGTGAGAAAACGGAGAATGTTGTTCTTGTACACGGAGATCGTAGTGGTATCCGCTCCGAAATCGACAAGGGCGCAGCCCGAACGGCGTTCGCTTTCGGTCAACACCGCGTTGGCGGTAACCAGAGGCGATACGAGCTGTTCGGCGATTTCTATCTTCGCCTGCCGGAAGCAATGTTCTAAATTCTTTCGCAAAGAAGCGCGGGCAACAATATTGAGGAAACGCCCTTCGATATGGCTTCCCACTACGCCGACAGGATTGGCTTGAAGATTATTCCCTATTTTATATTCTTGCGGAGCCACTTCCAGCACCTCCATATCCACTAACGGAACCGAAATATTCTCATCACCTATACCGCTTATAATCTTTTCCGAAATGACCGTTTCTTCTTCCAGATCGCGGCTTACCACATTGCGAACGGTGCGGATAGACTGTCCTCCAATGCCTACATACACTTTGGCAATCGAGTTCTTCAACTCGCTTTCCAGCCTGTTGATGATGGAAGTAAGGCTCTGCGCCGTCTTATCTAAGTTGAAGATTATGCCTTTGCGGATAAAAGTTGAAGAATCTTCCTGAGCATAAGCCAGCACTTGCATGCTTCCGTCGCTGTTCTTTTTTCCAGCCACACCGGCTATCTTCGATGAACCCAGCTCAATGGCGGCGATAAATTCTGTTGTTGCCATGTCTATATTTATTTTTTATAATATTCAAATAAGCTCATTGCGGCGATACATCCTGTCGCTGATGCTTCTCGCCGGTTGTTAATCATTCTCTTTTGGTGCAAATGATTTGATTGCCAAACTCCAGATTGATGCGTGAATACTTGTTCCACCCTACTTGGTTGAGACCTTTTTCATAGAATATCTTCAGCCTGTCCAGTTTGTTCTCAAAGTTCTCCATTTTTCCGAGATAAATTAGATGGTCGCCTACACGGGGCACCAATTCGATTCCGTGGTTGGGCAGAACATTTATTTGTTCTATCTGTGCATCCCAGAACTTATTGTTTTGCAAAAATACACCAAACTTATATAAATCCCTCATTGCAAACGACTTTTCTACATTTCCGGTCACAATTGCCAAATGGGCGACGCATTTCGCTTCCAACGGCATGATTTTTCCTTTGTTGTCTATGTAGTAATTTTCGCCGTTCGCGCTCATTACACGAAGGATGGGGATTCGTTGCGTTACTTCCACACATACCTTTCCGCTGGGGGTTTTATAGCATTCCGCTTCGTCAATTAACGGGTGTTTGCCCAATTCGCGCTCCAGCGATTTGGTGGAAATGCTTTTCATCTGTTTCCCGATGGGATAAATGCCTTTGCGTTCAAGGATTCCTTGTAACTCTCCTTTTGTTATAAAACCAGCATAGGCCGTATCCTTGATGACCAACTCCATATCGCGGCAGGTCTGATGGACAGGTTTGCGGTTGAAAGCAGTCACGGCTATACCTAAATAAGCCATAAGCGCTAATATGACAATGAATAGAAGGATTCTCTTGACCATTATTTTTCTCGTTTTTGTTTTTTCAATAAGCTAATGCGTTCTGAAGAGTTGGCTGCGAGTACAAGTTGCACCATTTGTTTCCGGACTCTTCATTCTTCCTTCGTCTTATGAACTCACTTCTTTATTTTCTTGTCCCTTTGTCAGTTCATTTACTATTTCGGGTACATAATTGTCTATGTCTCCGGCTCCCAAAGTAATCAAAACTTCAATCTGTTTTGTTCTTAGCAGACCCGGTATCTCTTCTTTCTTACACAAGCTCTTTTCAATTCCCGGGCGAAGGTTGTCGTAGATAAGGCGGCTGCTTACACCCGGTATGGGAGTTTCGCGTGCCGGATAAATATCTGTGAGGATGACCTCGTCAAGCAGAGATAAACTATCTGCGAAATCCTCGTAGAAATCGCGTGTGCGTGTGTACAAATGAGGTTGAAAGATGGCTGTGATCTTTTTATCCTTATACAGCTCGCGGATCGAGAGCACACTTTGTTTTATTTCCGAAGGATGATGAGCGTAATCGCTGAGGAATACAAGCCGGTCGTTCTTTATCTTGAAGTCGAACCTGCGGTCTACCCCTCGGAAATTGCCCATTCCCTGTTTGATTTCTTCGTCGGTGGCTCCGTTCAGGTTAGCCAATGCCATAGCAGCTACCCCGTTCTCTATATTGATGCTTACGGGCACTCCCAATTGAATGTCGTTGATACGGGTATCCGGCGCTACGAAATCTATAAAGATTTCACCGTTCCCTATGCGGATGTTTTCGGCATGAAAGTCTCCTTCGTCACGCGAGTACGTGTACACGCGTACGCCGTCGTTTACTTTAGGTTGCAGTGATATCCCTTTGCGGATGATTAAGGCGCCTCCCGGTTGGATGAGACTTGTGTAATGCTCGAAACTCTTCAGATAGGCTTCCGCTGTTCCGTAAATATCGAGATGGTCGGGGTCGGTGGAAGTAACGACCGACATGTAAGGAGAAAGCCAATGGAAAGAGCGGTCGAACTCATCTGCCTCGATCACTGTGTAAGGGCTTTCTTGTGAAAGCAACAGGTTGGTTACGTAATTCTTTGATATTCCTCCGAGGAAAGCCGTGCATCCCACATGCGACTGATGCAATAAATGCGCAGCCATGCTCGAAGTGGTGGTCTTTCCGTGTGTACCTGCCACACATAAGGCCTTGCTCGAGTGAGTAATCGTTCCCAATACCTGGGCACGCTTCTGTATCTCGAATCCGTTGCTGCGGAAATACGTCAGCTCTGCATGGTCTTCCGGAACGGCAGGTGTCAATACGACCAATGTACTTTTTTTATTCCTGCATGCCTGAGGAATCAAATCGACATTCTCTTCATAATGTATTTGTGCGCCCTCCGCGATAAGCTCTTCTGTCAGAGGGGTAGCGGTCCGGTCGTATCCTGCCACCGTTTTTCCTTTGGAAAGGAAATAACGTACAAGCGCACTCATGCCGATCCCTCCCGCACCTACAAAATAAACTGATTCTATGGTTTCAATATTCATCAATGAATTTATTCTTTTTATAATTAAACTTTTTATTTGCTGAAGCTCGCAAGGCTTATTTCATCACGTTTTCAGATTCCATTGCTGTCGAACCGGAAGTTGTGCCTTTTGTATCATCTGTCGCGCCGTTCTGCCAGTTTCAGTACTTCCTGTGCAATGATTCGTGCAGAATCGGGTAGCGCCAACCGGGCAATGTTTTCGCTCAGCTCTTTCAGTTTCCGCTCGTTGTTCACTGCGATCACTGCCGTTTCTATCAGCTTCTGTTCGGCATCGCTGTCTTTTACGTAGATGGCAGCTTCTTTATTCACCAGTGCCAATGCGTTTTGTGTCTGGTGATCTTCGGCTACATTGGGTGAAGGAACCAGAATTACGGGTTTGTGCAGCAGGCAGAACTCTGAAATAGATCCGGCGCCTGCGCGGGAGATAACCAAGTCGGCCGCAGCGTATGCTGCTGCCATGTCCTTGATGAAGTCCGTTATATGAAGGTTAGCTATTTCTCCGGCTTCTTGCACCGTTTTCATCACTTGCGGATAATAATATTTTCCGGTTTGCCATATAAACTGAACCTCTTTGTTTGCCCGAATCTTCTCCAATCCGGCGGTTAAAGTCCGGTTGAACGTTCCCGCTCCCAGACTGCCTCCTACAATCAATATGGTCTTTTTCCCCGGTGTCAATCCGAAAGAGCGCAACGCGTCTTCTTTCAGCGGCATGTCTTTTGTCAGGTTTTGCCGCACAGGATTCCCGGTCATGATGATTTTATCCGCAGGGAAAAACTTTTCCATCCCCTCATAGGCTACACATATCTTTTTAGCTTTCTGTGCCAGCAACTTATTGGTTACTCCGGCGTAAGAGTTTTGCTCCTGAATGAGTGTGGGCACTCCCATCATTCCGGCCGTTTTCAATGTCGGACCGCTGGCGTATCCTCCTACTCCTACCGCTACTTGCGGGCGAAAGTTCTTAATAATTTTCCGTGCCCTCCACTGGCTACGTACCAATTTGAACAGTACGCCCACATTTTTCCATAGATGTTTCCGGTCGAAGCCGGCAACCGGCAGCCCGATGATTTCGTATCCGGCATCCGGAACCCGCTGCATTTCCATGCGTCCTTCGGCTCCTACAAAAAGGATTTTGGCATTCGGACGCAACTCCATGATGGCGTTCGCGATGGATATCGCCGGAAAGATATGTCCTCCTGTGCCGCCACCACTGATAATGATCCGGAGATCGGCTCCGTCATTACTTAATGGCGAAGCCGGGTTATGATTGTTTTCGCACTTGTTCATACACACTATATATTATATAGGTTTATTTTTAGTTTAGGCACTTTATTCAAACTTCGAATCGTTATTCAGCATTTCCGAAGTAGGTTCCACAGCGGTTTGCGCTTGCGATTCTGCCGTACCGGCTTCTATCTGCATCTGTATCTGGGCGTCGTGCGCCTTCTGTTCTTCCAATCGGGCTGTATACCGGCTTATACTCAGAATCATTCCGATATATGCGCAATTGATTAATGTACTTGTCCCACCTTTACTTATTAAAGGCAGGGGTTGTCCGGTTACCGGGAACAAGCCGACGGCAACCATCATGTTCAATATGGCTTGCGATACCAGTAATAAGGCAATTCCCATGACCAGAAAAGCAGGGAACGTACGGTCGCACTTTTGGGCGATTCGCCCGGCGCGTATCAATAACCACAGATAGAGGAAAACGACAAATATCCCTCCGATCAACCCCATCTCTTCAATTACAATGGCGAATATGAAGTCGGAGAAAGCCTGACTCAGGAAATCGCGTTGTATAGAGTTGCCCGGCCCTTTGCCTACTACATTGCTGGTGGCAATGGCAATGCGGGCATGCGCAATTTGCCCGTCCTTGTCGATATCGAATCTGGCTGCGGGAACTTCTTCTTTGTCGAAGAAGCCTTTGATACGGTTCTGCCATGTTTCCAACCGGTGAAGACCGGGAGTGTTGTGCAATGTTTTCGCGGGAATGGCTACTACGGTCCCTACGCCGATGGCTCCTATCAATACGATTCCCCCTACCAGTAATAAGAGTTTTTTGGCAGCCACTCTTCCGATAAACATCATGATGAACACTACGCCGAATAGTAACATTGCGGTGGAGAGATTTTCAGGCGCAATCAGCAGAAGAGCGATTCCGGTGATGATCATAATGTACTTGAATGCTTTGGGGTTGGCCCCTTCGTCATCCTGCCGCTTTGAAAGGATGAAGGAAACGGCTATGATAATAGCCATCTTTGCCAGCTCCGACGGTTGAAACTGCACTCCCATAAATGTCATCCAGCGGGCGGCTCCGTTCACACGGTCACCCGTAACAATACCCATTATGGTAACGAAAGCCAATAGAAGTAATGAGATCGGATATAAGAACACAGGAAATACCTGAAACCATTTGTATGGAATATTGTGCATCAGCACCACCAACACGGCGCCTACCATCAGAATTACGGAATGCTGTGTGATTGGGCCCCAATGGTCGCCGCTTTTGTAAGTCAGTGTAGACGCGGCAGAAAACACCTCGACAATGGAAATCAGACAGAGACAGAGGAAAATGATCCAAATCACTTTGTCTCCTTTGAATATGTTTTTTAATAGATCCACGTTTTTACTGATTTAATGGTTGTTATTAAAGTTCTCTTACGTATTTCTTGAACTGGTCTCCACGATCTTCGTAGCTATCGAACAGATCGAATGAAGCGCAGCAAGGGCTCAATAGAACGGTCTCTCCTTTTTTAGCGAGCTTGTAGGCCGCCTCTACCGCATCCTTCATTCCGGTTTGTATGTCGGCTACCGGAAGTCCGAGGCGGTCGAAGAATTCGTGCAGTTTTTCGTTATGGAGTCCCAGATATACCAGTGCGGAGCATTTTTCCCGCACCATATCTTCGATCTCGGAATAATCGTTCCCCTTATCCTTTCCGCCGATGATCAGGACTACCTTGGTCGTCATGCTTTGAAGAGCGTACCAACAGGAATTTACGTTGGTTGCTTTCGAGTCGTTTATAAAATCGATGCCGCGTACGCGGGCGACTTTCTCCAACCGATGTTCTACACCTTTAAAATCGGAAAGCGCCTTACGTATATTCTCTTTCGTAATACCTGCCAGATTAGCCGAAATACCGGCGGCCAAAGAGTTGTATAGATTGTGTTGCCCCGTAAGTGCCAGCTCTTCCTGCTCCATGTTGAATGCAATAGGCTCGGTTATTTTCACTTCATTGTCTTCCACATAGGCGATGGCTCCTTCCTCTTTGACTGCGGCAAATGGATAAAGATGGGCTTGCAATCCGTGTTTGGCCAACTCTTGCTTGATGATCGGGTCGTCGTTCCAGAATATAAAGGCATCATCGGAGGTCTGGTTTTGGGTGATGCGGAATTTGGCGTCAATGTAGTTCTGCATGCAGTGATCATACCGGTCCAGATGATCGGGGGTGATATTCATCAGTACGGCTATGTTGGCGCGGAAATTATACATATTGTCCAACTGAAACGAACTCAATTCGATAATGTAGTAGTCATGTTCTTCTTCGGCTACTTGCAGAGCCAGGCTCTTGCCGATGTTTCCTGCGAGACCGACATTGAGCCCTGCACTCTTGAAAATATGATAGATCAATGAAGTTGTCGTTGTTTTCCCGTTTGACCCGGTAATGCAAATCATTTTCGCGTCCGTATAGCGCCCGGCGAACTCAATTTCGGAAATAACGGGGATGCCCTGAGACTTCAGTTTACGAATTAAAGGAGCGTCGTTTGGAATTCCGGGACTCTTAATCACCTCATCAGCATTTAGAATCAATTCTTCGGAATGATGCCTCTCTTCCCAAGCAATCCCGTGGTTGTCCAGTAACTCTTTGTATCTGGCTTTGATGGACGATGTGTCTGAAACAAAAGTATCGAACCCTTTCGTTTGGGCAAGTACGGCTGCACCGGCGCCGCTTTCACCCGCTCCTAAGACGACTATCCGCTGTTTCTTTGCTTCCTTTTCTGTATTTCCTGTATTCATCTGAAAGCTTTCTTATATGATTCTTTTATCTAATCTTCAATGTAATAATGGTTATGGCTGCCAGCACGATGGTTGCGATCCAGAAACGTACGGTAATCTTCGATTCGTGGAATAGCTTGTTCGGTCCGGTGAATTTGACGGAGCATCCTGATTCCACCAGATCCATCGATGTCCGGAAGTGGTCGTGGATGGGCGTCCGTTTAAACAATCGTTGTTTTACTCCTTTCCGTTTGCCTGCTTTGTAATAGTATCGTTGCAGGATGACTGAAAGATTCTCCGCCAGAAACACTCCGCATAAAATGGGGATGAGCAGTTCTTTATGGATGATGATGGCGAATACGGCGATGATCCCTCCGATGGTCAGACTACCGGTATCTCCCATGAAAACCTGTGCCGGATAAGCATTGTACCACAAGAAACCTATCAAAGCTCCGATAAAGGCACAGATGTAGATAACCAGCTCCTCTGTGCCCGGAATATACATGATATTGAGGTAACTGGCAAACTCGATGTGTGAAGACACGTATGCCAGTATTCCCAGCGTAGCCCCTATGATTGCCGAGTTTCCGGCAGCCATTCCGTCCATACCGTCGTTCAGATTGGCGCCGTTCGAAACTGCGGTTACGACAAATATGGTGATGATGACAAACAATACCCATCCTGCAGTTTGCGCGTGATCGCCCATGAAAGCAACCAGGTCTGCATAGTCGAGGTTGTTGTTTTTGAAGAAAGGAATGGTGGTTTTTGTCGATTTTAAATCATTGGTTCCATGTATCACCTCCATTTCTTGCCCGGGATGATGGACTTCTATATTTTCACGGATAACCACATCGGGACTTAGGTACAGAGTAAGCCCTACGATGAGTCCCAACCCTACTTGACCGATGACCTTGAACTTACCATGCAGCCCTTCTTTGTCTTTTTTGAATATTTTGATATAATCGTCAGCAAATCCGAGTGATCCCAGCCATACGGTCGTAATGAGCATCAGCAGCATATACACATTGTGCAACTTCCCCAACAAGAGGCAGGGGATAAGAATGGCTACAATGATGATGACACCCCCCATGCTCGGTACCCCCACCTTGTTGATTCCGAACGGGTCGATGGCAGCATCTCTTTGTGTTTCCGTAATCTGCTTTTTTTTTAGCAGATCGATAAACTTATCGCCCCAGATACTTGAAATAAGCAAAGCGAGGATGACCGCCATCAGCGCGCGGAACGAGGTGTAGCCGAACATTCCTGCGCCGGGAAAATTGAGCTTGTGTAGCCAGTCGAATAGGTAATATAACATTTTGTTGCGTAATTATTAGTAGTTAATGCTGTTCATTAACCGTTGAAACAGCTGATTAATATCTCTTTATCGTCGAAGTGATGTTTCACCCCTTTTATTTCCTGATAGTTCTCATGCCCTTTTCCGGCTACGAGTACCACATCTCCTTTCTCTACCAGCATGCAGGCGGTACGGATAGCTTCTTTCCGGTCGACGATGCTGATTGTCTTTTTCCTGTCTTCGGTATCCAGTCCGGCAAGCATGTCGTTTATAATCTCTTGCGGATCTTCGAAACGCGGATTGTCGGATGTGATGATTACGCGATCGCTGTTTCTCACCGCCTCTTTTGCCATGATAGGGCGTTTCCCCTTATCGCGGTTGCCTCCCGCTCCGATTACTGTGATAACTTTTCCTTTCCCTTCAAGCACTCCGTGAATGGCGTTGAGCACATTTGCAAGAGCGTCCGGTGTATGCGCATAGTCCACGATGGCAGTGAACCCCTGCGGAGAGCGTATGGCCTCGAAACGTCCGGAAACCGGATGCAACGTGCTGAGAGCAACGAGCACTTCTTCTTCTTTTTTACCCAAGAGAACCGCAGCGCCGAATACGGCCAGCAGGTTGGACGCATTGAATTTACCGATAAACCGGACTGCTATTTCCTTGTTGTTGAAGTCGAGTAGCATTCCTTCGAAATGCGATTCCAATACTCTTCCTTTGAAGTCGCTGAGGCTTCTCAGTGAATAGGTGTATACTTTCGAACGCGTGTTTTGCGTCATCACCAATCCGTTCCTGTCGTCGAGATTGACGAGGCTGAACGCATCTTTCGGCATGTCGTCGAAGAACTTCTTCTTGGCTTTCAGATAGTTCTCCACTGTTTTGTGATAGTCGAGGTGGTCGCGGGTCAGGTTGGTGAAGATTCCTCCCGCAAATTTAAGTCCGCTGATGCGCTTTTGCGCGATGGCGTGCGAGCTCACTTCCATAAACACGTACTTGCACCCCTCGTCTGCCATTCGTCCCAGCAGGCGGTTCAAGGTAATGGGATCGGGGGTGGTATGCTCGGTTGGAATTGCCTCGTCGTCGATATAATTGCAAACCGTAGAAAGCAAGCCGACCTTATATCCGAAGTAACGAAACGTATTATATAATAAGGTGGCGATTGTTGTCTTTCCGTTGGTTCCGGTCACGCCTACCAGTTCTATTTTCGAGGTAGGGTCGCCATAGAAGCATGTAGCCAGCTTGCCTGTAGCGTCTTCACTGTTTTTCACCTGAACATAGGTAACCCCTTCTTTACGGCTTTCCGGAATCTCTTCGCAGAGAATGGCAACCGCTCCTTTTGCAATGGCTGCCGCAATATAGGCATGCCCGTCGGTTTGTGTTCCGCGCATCGCCATGAACAGATGCCCGTCTTCTACCCGGCGGGAGTCGATATTGATTCCGGTGATTTCTATATTCGGATCTCCGGCTATTTGTACCGGTTGTATGGCTTTCAGTAATTCTTTTAATATCATCTTTCCGATTTTATTTATATTTGGCGATATCCGGTTGACCTGCCGCATTGCTTATTGTTCGGATGTATCAACCGGACTCTTTTTTTAATTCAATGTAAGCGTGATGGTTTGTCCCTTCACTGCTGTCGTTCCGTTGGCTATCGACTGGTTTTTTACCTTGCCTACTCCCACAAGGCGGACTTTCAACCCTTTGCTTTCCAAAAGGTAAACCGCATCTTTGGCTCCCATGCCGATGACACTCGGCACAAACTTTTGCATCATGCTACGGCTTTCGAGTACTACTGCCTGCGGAGCGGCATGCGCGCTTCCCCATATCTTCTTGCCCGATTCGTCGATTTTTCCCTGCGTTTTTATTTTCAACTCTTCGAGCACCCTGCGGGTTTCTTTCATTTCGCCGACTTTCACATCAGGGATAACCACAGCGTTTGTATCGATGGCATACGCGAGCGGGAGCCTTAAATCTTTGGCATACACTCTTTCTGCTATTTTGCTGAACACGCTTCCTGCCATCAGCCCGCCCGAAGCCGGCAACCCGGGTTTCTGTATGGAGACAATCATACTGTATTTGGGAGCTTCCGAAGGGAAATATCCGCAGAAGCTGACCAGATAGTTGGTTCTTCCTGTTTTATATCCGGCTGCACCTTGTGATATTTGCGCTGTTCCCGTTTTGCCGGAGACGTGGAACTGTTTGCTCCCCGCAGGCTTGGCGAGGCCTTCGCTCACCACTTTCTGCAGAATCTCCCGGATTTGCGTCAATGTCTTGTCCGAGCATATCTTGGGATTGATTACTTCTGTTTTGAATTCTTTGATTACTTCGCCGTCTTTTATGGCAGCCTTAACGAATTTCGGACGGACAGCCACACCGTTGTTGGCTATCGCATTGTAGAAAGTCAGAATGTTTATCGGCGGGATTTGTGTTTCATAACCGATACTCATCCACGGAAGCGTAGTTTTTGCAAAGTAACGCTCTTTCGGTCCCCGGATATTGGGTTTGCCTTCTCCGGCAATCTGCAAGTGAAGTGGTCGGTCGATGCTCATGCGTTTCAGCCCGTCTACAAACTTTTGCGGATCGCTGCTGTAGAAGCTGTTGATGATTGTAGAAATACCTACATTGGAAGAAACGCCGAGAATCTCTGTAACCGTCAGCTTGCCGTAACCTCCCCGATGCCAGTTGTGGTCTTTCATCACACGCCCGTGCATCGGCTTTTGCCCGTTGCCGGTATCCACGATATAGTCCGGAGTGATTTTCCCGTCTTCCAGCGCTACCATGATGGAAGCGGTTTTGAATGTAGAACCCGGTTCGAGCATGTCGCTGATGGCATTGTTGCGCATCTCGTAATATGCTCCGTCGTTCGCCTTCATCATATTGACAATCGCTTTCACCTCGCCGGTTGCCACTTCCATCAGCACCACCACGCCCACACTGGCATTCAGTTCTTTCAGCTTGTCTACCAAAGCCTTTTCGCAGATGTCCTGCATGCCCACGTCCAGTGTTGTAATCAGGTCGCAACCGTCTACGGGCGCTTTGTCTACGATATTCAGGTACTTGTTCATCACTTTCTGGCGGTGTGTCAGTCCGTCGCGCCCTTTCAGAAGAGTGTCAAAAGCAAGTTCGATTCCGTTTTTCGCTCCTTTGGCCGTGTCGGCATACACATCGCCCAGAGTACGCGATCCCAATGAACCGAAAGGTTTCTTGCGTTGGTTGAAAGCCAACCCTTTGAATCCCCCTTTGTATGGGTTCAAGCAAAAGACAGGCAAGCGCTTTACTTCTTTGTATTGTATGTAAGAAATGCGTTTGGGGTAAATCAGGTAGTTGCGGCTTTTCGCCTGCCGTCCTTTTTTAAGATGCGCTTTGAAATGCGCCACGCTTTGGTCGGGGAAGATTTTGTGAAGCCCGATGCAGATTGAATCGAGATTGGCTTTGAGGACAGAGTCCCGGCGCGCCTGATCTTTTTTTCTCTTCTTTTCGTCTCTCTCGCCCGACATGAAGTCGATATAGATCTTGTATTCCGGTAGCGAACTTGCCATAAGCTTGCCGTCGGACGAAATGATATTCCCCCGGTTCGGCTTCACCGTCACGTTCTCTTTCACGAAGCGGTCTGCTACTTCCTGCCAGTACTGTCTTTCGGCAAACATGGTGAAAGACGCCTTGACAACAATGGCTATGCCGACCGCCGCCATCACGACGATGACGAAGAAGTAACGGGTCATTATATTTCTTTTGTTTACAGCCACGGTTTTTTCTTTTTTCTTTGTTTCTACAAATCGCCCGCGCGCAGCTTACTTGATGAGGTAAGGAGGATGGGTGGACGTTTGCAAATCACTTTCTTTGCTCGATATATACTCTTCGATGCGCGATTGGCGGCTTTTTTCCATCAGCTCCGAATTTCGTGTCAGCGCATCGTATTTAATGTCTGTCAGCTCTTTTTTCAGCCGGTCTATCTCGATCTGCTGCTGCTGGCTGGCATAGCGGTTGTGGATGTAGAAAATGACAAAAGCCATCACGAGTACCAGCAGTCTGGTCTGCCGGCGGAAAAAGTCCGCAGCCAGAATGTCTCCTCCTAAGATGCTTTTTAGCGAAGTGCGCTTGTTTTTCTTCTCTTCTTCCATAGCGGTCGGTTATTCGTTTGACGGTTTTTGCTGCTTTTCGGCAATTCGCAGCTTGGCGCTTCTCGAGCGCGGGTTTCTTTCTATCTCTTCCTTGCCGGGAACAATCACTTTATTGTTGATAAGGCGGAAGGGAGTTCTCAGGTTGCCGAAAAAGTCTACGTCGGCCTTTCCTTCTGCGTTCCCCGTTTTCATCACATTCTTTACCATGCGGTCTTCCAGCGAGTGGTAGGTGATGACAACCAATCTGCCGCCGGGTTTGAGCGCTTCGGTAGCGGCTTGCAGCATCTCTTTCAGGGCTTCCATCTCCCGGTTCACTTCGATGCGAAGCGCCTGAAACACTTTTGCCAGTTCTTTTTTCTCGCGTTCGTGTCCGAAAAGAGGTTTGACGACTTCCAGAAACTCTCCGATGGTGCGGATATGTTTTGCGCCGCGTGCCTTCACGAGCGTTGCCGACAGTTTGCGGCTGTTCTTCAGCTCCCCGTAGAGGTAGAAAATGTCAGCCAGCCGACTTTCGTCGTATGTGTTCACCACGTCTGCGGCAGTCAGCCCCGCCCGCTTGTTCATGCGCATATCGAGTTCGCCGTCGAACCTGAACGAGAAACCCCGTTGGCTGTCGTCGAAGTGGTGCGACGACACGCCGAGATCGGCCAGGATGCCGTCTACCTGCTCTATGCCGTGGTAGCGCAGGAAGTTGCGGAGGTAGCGGAAATTGCTGCGCACGAAAGTGAATTGCGGGTTTTCCGTGATGTTCCGTTCGGCATCTTCGTCTTGATCGAAGCCGAACAGTCGCCCGCCTTCCCCCAGGCGCGAGAGTATCTCGCGCGAGTGTCCTCCTCCGCCGAAGGTGACATCTACGTAAATCCCCTCGGGGCGGATGTTCATTCCGTCTACGCTTTCTTTCAGTAATACGGGTATGTGGTATGTCTGCTCGTCTTTATTCATCTTCCGGTTGTTGGTCGTTCATAATCTCTTCCAGTGCTTTCCCGAATTCTTCGGGCGGCATAAAGGGCTGTTCAGTCCGTTCTTTTGCCCAAATCTCTATTTTGTTGTCGATCCCGATAAAGCGTATGTCACCGTGGATGTTGCATATCTGCAAATACCGCTTCGGTATGAGTATGCGTCCGTTGTTGTCGGGGGTTACCACTTCCACGTCGCTGACGAACTGTCTGAATATCAGCTGGTGCTTGCTGCTCCATTTGTTCAAGCGGCTTCGGAGCTCGCTCAATTCTTCGTTCCATACGCTTTCGGGGTAGAGTGTCAGGCAGTCTTGAAACACGTCTTTTCGCATAATAAGCCTCTCTTCGGAAGCAGCTTGAAGTTGTTTCCGGAACGCAGCGGGTATGAATATTCTTCCCTTGGTGTCTGCCTTCGCCTCAATATTACCCAAAAAACGTATCATATATACCTTATATATAATAAGCGACGGTAAAATTAATCATTTCCCCACAATTCCCCACAAAAAACCACGAAATATTTCATGGAAGTTTTGAACAGAGTGTTAAAAGCGCTGCCGGTGCTCTCTTTTTCAGTCGTAGGAGGAGCGATACATCTGCTCCCCGGACAAGTTGTTTCGTCTTTTTTAAAGAGGCGGATTGTCGATTTTCCGGTATTTTCAACCTTGTGTTTTCTGACTGAAAGGGAGTATTATCTGCCCGGGAAATTCCCGCATTGAGTGAAACAAAGGCTCTTTTCTGGTTAAATAGAGCTTTTGCTTTGGCCGAACAAAGGCTCTCTTTGGTTTAAATGGAGCTTTTCTTTGTTTGAACAAGTATTCTTTTCTGCGTGAATGGGCTTTTACTTTGCCTGAATAAAGGCCTTTCTCTGTTTCAATGAAACTTTTCTTTGCTTGAACAAATGTTCTCCTTGGCTTAAATGGGACTTTCCTTTGTTTGAACAAATGCTCTCTTTGGTTTAAATGGAGCTTTTCTTTGTTTGAACAAGTATTCTTTTCTGCATGAATGGGCTTTTAATTTACCTGAAGAAAGTCCCTTCTCTGTTTCAATGAAATTTTGCTTTGTTTGGACAAGTGTTTTCTTTGGCTTAAATGAAGCTTTGCTTTGTTTAAACAAAAGCTCTCTTGGAGACAAACGGGAAAATCTTCTCAGGCGGATGGTGTTTTGCAGGCTTGAAGTTTCGGCAAGAAAAAGCAGTCTTCCATCACCCCCGTTTGTGCAGTTACAAAGTTGGCGGTTTCTTCTTTTTGCCTCATTTCTTTTGTCCTTAACCCTGCTGAAACGCTGGCCGGAGGGAGTGAGCGAGAAGGCGAGCGTTATTTGTGCAGCCAAACGCTCGTTTTGCTTTCGGGTGTCGGAGCCTTCGGGCTAATCTCCTGTTGTCTTATCGGTTTGGAAGAGCCGCAACGCCGGGAATACTGGCCGGTTTATATATTTTCTGTTGTTTTTTTGCGAATAATAAAAAAGAACCGTTAATTTTGTACCATCATTTTCATAAAAAAAAGATGACTGATGATTCATTGTTTCTGATTGATGTGGATAAAATACTGCGGGATAAGGCCCCAAGGTATTATAAATATATCCCAAAGTTCCTCATTTCTTATTTGAAGCGGATTGTTCATCAGGACGAAATTAATGTATTCCTGAATGATTCGAGAGATAAGGTAGGAGTAGACTTTCTGGAAGCCTGCATGGAATTTCTGGATGCGAAAGTCAATGTGAAAGGCATTGAAAACCTTCCGAAAGAGGGATTGTACACTTTCGTGTCCAACCATCCGTTGGGGGGACAGGACGGAGTAGCGCTCGGTTATGTGCTGGGGCGGCATTACGATGGCAAAGTGAAATACCTTGTCAACGACCTGTTGATGAACCTGCACGGTCTGGCTCCGCTCTGTATCCCCATAAACAAGACGGGAAGACAGGCGAAAGACTTTCCCCGAATGGTAGAAGCCGGATTCCGTTCCGACGATCAACTGATCATGTTCCCCGCCGGCCTTTGCTCGCGGCGCAGAAAGGGAATTATCCGCGATCCGGAGTGGAAGAAGACCTTTGTTGTGAAAAGCGTACAGACCCGCCGGGATGTCGTTCCCGTATATTTCGAAGGCAGGAACTCCGACTTCTTCTACAATCTGGCAAATACTTGTAAAGCATTGGGGATTAAGTTTAATATCGCTATGCTTTATCTGGCGGATGAAATGTTTAAAAACCGCCATAAAACCTTTACTGTCACTTTTGGCAAACCGATTCCCTGGCAGACGTTCGATAGCTCGAAGACTCCTGCTCAGTGGGCGGAATATGTAAAGAACATCGTATATAAATTATAAACATGATCGAACAACTATAATAAGGCGCATGGAAGAAATTATCAAACCGGTAGGTAAAGAGCTGTTGAAGGCGGAGCTGACGGAGGACAAACGCTTGCGAATGACCAATAAAAGCAATAATCAGATTTATATTATTACTCATCAAACCGCTCCCAACGTAATGCGGGAGATCGGGCGTCTGCGTGAAATAGCTTTCCGTGCTGCCGGTGGCGGAACCGGTCTTTCGTTAGATATTGACGAATACGATACGATGGAGCATCCGTATAAGCAGCTTATCGTATGGAATCCCGAAGCGGAGGAGATACTGGGCGGCTACCGCTATCTGTTGGGAACCGATGTGCGCTTTAATGGCGAGGGTGCTCCCGTTCTCGCAACCTCCCACATGTTTCGCTTCTCGGATGTTTTCATAAAAGAATACTTGCCGCAAACCATCGAGTTGGGACGCTCGTTTGTCACGCTCGAATACCAGTCCACCCGTGCAGGGAGCAAAGGACTCTTCGCCCTCGACAATCTGTGGGACGGGCTTGGAGCTCTCACCGTGGTGATGCCCAATGTGAAATACTTCTTCGGCAAAGTCACCATGTATCCCAGCTATCACCGTCGCGGAAGAGACATGATTCTTTATTTCCTGAAAAAACACTTCTGCGACAAAGAACGGCTGATAGCCCCTATTGATCCGCTTAAACCGGAAACTCCGGAAAGAGAGTTAAGGGCTTTGTTCTGTAAAGACTCTTTCAAAGAAGATTATAAGATATTGAACGGAGAGATACGTAAGTTGGGATATAATATTCCTCCTTTGGTGAATGCTTATATGAGCCTAAGCCCCACGATGCGTATGTTCGGCACAGCCGTCAATCACGAGTTCGGCGAGGTGGAAGAAACCGGCATACTGATTGCCGTGGACGAGATTCTGGAAGAAAAAAGAATCCGGCACATCCAGACGTTCATCGAGAATCATCCGGATGCGCTGAGGCTGCCCGACAAAGGTGGAGAAGTGTTTACCCCGAAGGTCGTTACACCGCAGGAAGACTGTTGCCGTTGATTTTCCGGTAAAGATCGAGGGCGAAGACATCGGTCATGCCCGAGATGTAATCGAGTACCGCCTGTATTCTTTCATAGAGTACGGGCGAATTTATGCGATATTGTTCCGATACGCGGTTGATCAACAACTTGGAGTATGCCTTCTCCGGTGAGGTAACGGCATCTATCATCAGTTCGAGCAGGGTGCTGATGATGCGGAAACCTGCCAGCTCGATATCCAGAACGTCGCGCGAACGGTATATCTTGTCCAGCGAAACCTTTGCGCAATATTCGTATGCTTCTGCCGGCTTTCCTGCGATATGCCTGATGAGTGCTCCCTCGAAGGTTCCCGCCAATATCTCATGCTCATGCTCCAGAAAGACGCGGGTACATTCGCGTATGAGCAGTCCGACGACCGAAGAACGGAGGTAGGCGATTTGCTCGTTGGTGTCGCTCACGATGCCGAGCGTCTCCCGGATATGCTCTATCCGTTCGTCTTCAAAAAAGCCCATGAAGAGTTGTTTGGTCTCTTCCGTAGTCAGAATCTTCAGCTTATGAGCGTCTTCTATGTCCATCATCTGGTAGCAGATGTCATCCGCCGCTTCCACCAGAAAAACCAACGGGTGGCGTGCATACCTCAACGGATGCTCGTTGAGCAGAGTCAATCCCAGCTCGGTGGCTATCTTGCGGTAGCTCTCCTCTTCGGTGGTGAAAAAACCGAATTTCGACTTTTTGCCCGCAAGGCTTGAGGAGAAAGGATATTTGACAATGGAGGCAAGCGTCGTATAAGTCATGGCAAAGCCTCCTTTGCGCCGTCCTTCAAACCGGTGGGTCAGCAGCCGGAAAGCGTTCGCGTTTCCCTCGAAGTGTATAAGGTCTTCCCATTCAGCCGCCGAAAGCTGTTGCCCGTCCGGCTGCCTTTCTTTCAGAGACTGTCCTTTTCCCTCCGAGAAGAATGTTGAAATGGCCCGTTCGCCGGAATGCCCGAAAGGAGGATTGCCCAAGTCGTGCGCCAGACAAGCTGCCGATACGATGGAACCGATTTCCGGGAGATAAGAGTCCCGGAGTTCGGGTTGCCGCTTCAGGATCGCTTTCGCCACATCGTTTCCCAAAGATCGCCCCACGCAAGAGACTTCGAGGCTGTGCGTCAGTCGGTTGTGTACAAAGACACTTCCGGGCAGCGGAAATACCTGTGTCTTGTTCTGCAACCTGCGGAAGGGAGCCGAAAAGATAAGTCTGTCATAATCTCTCTGAAATTCCGAACGATTCTCTTCCCGCTCCCGATGGAATTCCTCCATTCCGAAGCGTCTGGCTGATATTAGCTGTTTCCAATTCATTGTTTCCCGTTTATTTGGTCAAGAGGGGGCTTTTGCTTGTTCCCCAATCGCCCCGCCAACTTAAATTAACTGCAAAATTAGCTAATTTTCAGCTCATTTTTTGTATTTTCGCCCGTTAAATAGTAAACTTGTGAAGAATGAACATCCAAGTAATCAATAAATCGAAGCATCCGCTTCCGGCTTACGCCACCGAACTTTCTGCGGGAATGGATATCCGTGCCAATCTGCACGAACCCGTAACCCTGAAACCTTTGGAACGCTGCCTCATTCCTACGGGATTGTATATCTCTCTTCCTGCGGGAACTGAAGCACAGATCCGTCCTCGTAGCGGACTGGCTGTTAAGAAAGGGATTACCGTGCTCAATTCTCCGGGAACGATTGATGCCGATTACCGTGGAGAGATACGCATCATTCTGGTCAACCTCTCTTCCGAGACTTTTGTGGTTGAAGACGGGGAGCGGATTGCCCAGATGGTGATAGCCAAGCACGAGCAGGCCGTGTGGAAGGAAGTTAAGACACTCGATGAGACGGAAAGAGGCGAAGGAGGTTTCGGACATACCGGAAGAGGCTGAGCATTGTCAGTGCAGGCTGTCGATTGATTCGGAGGTTTGCGAATCTTTTTGCAGCAACGGTCGGGTGAGGCTGACTATTAATCAATAAAAACCGTCGATTCACTCGGAACGTTTGTGAAGCGTTTTGCGGCGGAAGTCGGTGGGGTTGATTATATAGCCCATGCATGCTGTCGATTGATTCGGAGGTTTGCGAATCTTTTTGCAGCAATAGTCGGTGAGGCTGACTATTAATCAATGAAAGCCGTCCCTTGACTCGGCCACCGGCAAAGGGTTTTGCAGCGATAGCCGATATTCGGCGAGAGCAGCGGTTGGTCAAACTCAGGTTTTTGCTTCCCTTGACTCGGGCACCGGCAAAAGATTTTGCAGCGGTAGCCGATGTTCGACGAAAGCAGTGGTGGATCGAACTCAGGTTTTTGCTTCCCTTGACTCGGACCACCGGCAAAGGGTTTTGCAGCAGTAGCCGATGTTCGACGAAAGCAGTGGTTGGTTGAACTCAGGCTTTTGCTTCCCTCGCCAGGGTGAGGTGATTGGTGCAGGCGGAGGAGGTGGATAAGCAAATCGGATGACTCCTTTAAAGGCGGGAGAGAATAATAAATAGTGGCTGAGAAGAGTTAACCTCTTATGGAGAAAAGAATTCAAAAAGAAAAAACGAGCTGGAAAATGAAAAGAAATATAAGCTGTCTGATTATTGCGACATTATTGCTGGTATCCTGCGGAACTGCCGGAACCGTGAAGACAGGCAACAAGAAAAAAGCGGCTGAAGTAGCGGATGCTTCTAAAGAACTGTCGCCCGAACAGCAACGGAAATATGACTATTTCTTTCTGGAGGCTGTTCGCCTGAGAGCAAAAAAAGAGTATGCTCCTGCTTTCGGCATGTTGCAGCATTGTTTGGAAATCGATCCCTATGCAGCCTCCGCACTCTATGAAATATCCCAGTATTACATGCTTCTGCGTCAGATCCCGCAAGGGCAGGCCGCTTTGGAAAAGGCGGTACTGAACGCTCCCGGCAACTATTGGTACAGTCAGGCATTGGCTGCGCTTTATCGGCAACAGAACGAAACGGATAAGGCGGTGGAGCTGCTCGAACAGATGTCGGTACGGTTTTCCGACAAGCAGGAACCGTTGCTCAATCTGCTCGATCTTTACGGGCGGCAACAGAAATACGACCGGATGATTTCTACTCTCGACCGTTTGGAAAAGCGTACGGGAAAGAACGAACAGCTTTCTATGGAGAAGTTTCGCATTTATCTTCAGATGAAAGATGACAAAAAGGCGTTTCGCGAGATAGAAAGTCTGGTGCAGGAGTATCCGATGGACTTGCGGTATCAGGTTGTTTTAGGAGATGTTTACCTCCAGCACGGGAGGTTGGAGGAAGCTTACGATACCTACCAAAAAGTACTGGCTATAGAACCAGACAATCCGATGGCTGTGTTCTCCATGGCATCTTACTACGAGCAGAAAGGAGAGAAAGATTTGTACAACCGGCAGCTTGACATGTTGTTGCTGAACAAAAAGGTGGACGATCTGACAAAAGTCAATGTGATGCGCCAGATTATCGTAGAGAGCGAGCAAGCGGGCAAAGACAGTACGAAGGTCATTGCCCTGTTCGACAGGCTCATGAGGCAAGATATGGAGAATGCCCAGATTCCGATGCTCTATGCGCAATACCTGCTTTCAAAGAACATGGAGGCGGCTTCCGTTCCGGTTTTGGAGCAGGTGGTGAACCTCGACCCGGCCAACAAGGCTGCGAGGCTGATGCTAATAAGCTCTGCCGTGAAGAAAGAAGATTACCGGCAGATTATCAGAATCTGCGAACCGGGCATCGAAGCTACTCCCGATGCTTTGGATCTTTATTACTATTTGGCTATCGCCTACAATCAGGCGGAACAGACAGACAGCGTGCTGAACGTGGTGCGGCGGGCGTTGGAGCATGTTACTCCCGATACGCGGAAGGAATTGATTTCGGACTTTTATGCCATGATGGGCGATATGTATCACACCAAAAAGCAGATGACAGAGGCGTATGCCGCTTATGATTCGGCTTTGGTGTACAACCCTTCCAATATCAGTGCGTTGAACAATTATGCCTATTACTTGTCGGTAGAACGGAGAGACCTTGACAGGGCGGAGGAGATGAGCTATAAAACCATCAAGGCAGAGCCGGACAATTCCACTTTCCTCGATACGTATGCGTGGATTCTTTTTGAGAAAGGCAACTACTCGCAGGCGCGCATTTACATCGACAATGCGATGAAGGGCGATGGTGCGAAGAGCGATGTGATAGTGGAGCATTGCGGTGACATCTACTACATGACGGGCGATGCGGAAGGGGCTTTGAAGTATTGGAAGCAAGCCTTGGAGATGGGAAGCAAATCGAAAACACTGAAACAAAAAATAGAAAAAAAGAAATATATTGCCGAATGAAAAAGGGAATTTATCTTTTGCTGGTCGTAATGTTGTCGCTCGCCGGATGTAAAAGCACGAAGCGCCTGACTGTTCCGGAGGGACAGGTTTCTCGGTATCTGTCGTCGAAGTTGCAACTGACGGTTCCGGGGCGGAACGGGGAGATGTCTGTGGGCGGAAGCATGAAACTGAAAAGCAGGGAGCGGATGCAATTGTCATTCCTGATGCCTCTGTTCCGTGTCGAAGTGGCGCGCATCGAAGCTACTCCCGATGAGGTGCTTCTGGTAGACCGCATGAACAAACGTTTCGTTCGTGCCACAAGGGAAGAGCTCAGAAGCCGGTTCTCGAAAGAGGTGGAGTTCGCGCGGTTGGAGAAGATACTTTTCGACGCATCTTTGCCCGGCGGCAAATCGGAACTGACAGGGAGAAAGTTAGGGCTTCCCTCGCTGGACAAAGCCAAGATCCGGCTTTACGATTTCTCGGACAGGGAGTTTGCAATGAATCCTACCGAACTCGGAGCCAGATATGAGGAGGTTCCCGTAGATGATTTAATACAAATGTTGAAAGCTTTATTACGATGAAACATCTTTTTGTGTTCTTGTTGGTGTGTTTGGGGTGGGGCATCCCGCTGTCGGCTCAGTCGAACAAACTGATCCGGGAGTTGGAGAACCGGCGCGGCGCTTTGCAGAAACAGATAGCCGACAGCGAATCGCTGTTGAAGAGCACGAAGAAAGATGTGGGAAGCCAATTGCGTAATTTGTCTGCGCTGACAGGCCGTATTGAGGAACGAAAACGGTATATTTCGGTAATCAACCGGGATGTGGATGCCATCGACCGTGAGTTGGAGAGCTTGGAAAAGCAGTTGAACAGCCTGTTGCGTGATCTGAAAGAGAAGAAAACGAAGTATGAAGCCTCGGTGCAATATCTCTATAAAAACAAGTCCATCGAAGAGAAGTTGATGTTCATTTTTTCTGCCAAAGATCTGGGGCAGACGTACAGACGTATGCGCTACGTGCGCGAGTATGCCACTTATCAGCGTTTGCAGGGTGAGGAAATTCTGAAGAAACAAGAGCAGGTGCGGAAAAAGAAGGCCGAGCGGCAGCAGGTCAAGCTTGCCAAGCAGAAACTCCTGAAGGAACGCGAAAACGAAAAGGAGAAGCTGGAGGCTCAGGAAAAAGAGAAGCGTGTGCTGGTGGCAGGCTTGCAGAAGAAGCAAAAAGGATTGCAGAACGAACTTGCCAAGAAGAGGCGGGAAGCCGCTCAACTGAACGCCCGTATCGACAAATTGATTGCGGAAGAAATAGAGCGTGCCCGCAAGCGTGCGGAAGAAGAGGCGCGTCGTGAAGCCGCCGCCCGTCGGAAAGCGGGAGAGAAAGCTGACGCGTCTGCCGCAGGAACTGCTTCGAAGCCGAAGTCGACACCATTAGAGTCATACCGTATGAGTAAGGCGGACCGCGAATTGTCGAGCAACTTTGCCTCCAACAGAGGACGTCTCCCCATGCCGATTTCGGGACCTTACATCATAACCAGCCGTTACGGGCAGTATACGGTGGAGGGACTCCGAAACGTGAAACTCGATAATAAGGGAATAGACATACAAGGGAAGCCGGGCGCACAGGCGCGTGCCATCTTCGACGGCAAAGTGGCTGCGGTATTTCAGCTGAACGGACTGTTCAATGTGCTGATACGGCACGGCAACTACATCTCTGTCTATTGTAACCTTGCTTCCACTTCCGTGAAGTCGGGCGATACGGTGAAAACGAAACAAACCATCGGGCAGATTTTCTCCGATGGGGCAGACAACGGACGCACTGTGCTACATTTCCAGTTGCGCCGCGAAAAAGAGAAACTGAATCCCGAACCTTGGCTGAACAGATGAACCTGTATGCAACGATTCTGCGGATTACTTTGAAGCAGGCTGTGCGAAAACTTGGAAAAGCAAGAACAGACGTTTCCGGCGGTTCATACTCCTCATGTGCCAAGTTTTGATATTTCGTGGGGTAAGGCTGTCCTGCTCTCCGGGCGATGCATCCGTTTTTTCAGCTTCAATCCGGTATGCGTTCCGATGTTCCGGCAATGTTTTTCCATATGGCGGAATTCCCGTCTGTCTGAAACGATTTTCGCGTTTGTCTAAATGCTGTTTTTAGGCAAACGCGAAAATTTTTCTTAGGCGAGTACAAATTTCCTTTATGCAAATGTGGGAATTTCCCCGGGTAGATGCAAAGGAGCCTCTCTGTGAAACGCAAAAGTTGCTTCAGGCAATCTTGCGAACTTTCTTCGGTAGTGTCAACCCCCTTACTCCCTGACCCTCAGGAAGAGCTTGTAGCTTTCTTCCAGATAAGTGTCTTCGTTGTAAGCCCACTCGTCGTTGCGGTATTTCAGCGCCTTAAACAGCCGGCTGAGGTAGTCGTTCTCCATTTTCTTGCCGGTTTCTGTCAGGAAGCACTTGAAAAACATGGAGGGCTGTCCTTTCTTGTAGGTGTAAATGCTGATGCAATAAGGGTATTTGCCCTTGTAGGCTTTGACAAGAGGGAGCTCGGCCATGTAGATGGCATCGGCGTTGAGGCTGTCTTTGATAACTCCGCTCTCGATAGCCATGATGCGCGAATTAAGCTCTGCCTCAGTCAGGCCCGTTTCGCTGGAGGCCGCCGCCAACTCTTCGCGCAACTGGTAGAATGGCGAAGCCGCTTCGCCGCTCAGTTGCAGGTGGTAGAACATCGGGCGTACGCCGGGATAGAGGATGATGCAGTGCTCGTCTTTGGAGCGGAGCATCGCGTCGTATATCTTTTCGGAGTTTCCTTCCTGCGGCCCCCATACGGTGGACGAACGCAGATCGGTAAACCCTTCGGGAAGATCCCACGTGATATCCAGCGTGTTGGATACGAAAACGGAATAGGCGACGAATGAATTCTTTGATTTTTGCGCGTATCCTTCCGAGACTGCCGTCAGCAGGAACAAAGCGAAGAACGCGATTTTCAGAAAGCTTTTACTGATACTCATAAATTTAAAATTAGTATACCGAATTTGTTATAACGGCGATAAAGATAGAAAAAGAATTTCATAATCCGCACGTTTACAATTGTAATCCGTCCAAAATCTCTAAATAAATCCCGATGGCTTCTTCGATTTCTTTCAGCACGATGTATTCTTCGGCGGTATGAGAGCGCGAAGAGCGTCCCGGTCCCATCTTCACCGAAGGGAATGTCATCAGCGCCTGATCGGAGAGCGTGGGAGAGCCGAAAGGAACACGCCCCGCCGCCACGGCGCGCTGTACAAAGGGGTGCTTCTCGTCTATCCGCGAGGAGTTGAGGCGGAAAGAACGGGGCTTGGCATCGCAGGCGATGTGCTTCAGCACCTCGTCGAATATCTCTTCGTTGGAATAGAGCTCGTTGCTGCGGATGTCTACCACGAACGTACATCGATCCGGAATCACGTTGTGCTGCGTGCCCGCACTGATGCCTGTAACGCTCATCTTCACCGCCCCCAGCAGGGGAGACTCCTTTTCGAACCGGTAGTCGCGAAACCACCTGATGTCGTCCAATACTTTGTAAATGGCGTTGTCTCCTTCATCCCGCGCGGCATGCCCCGCTTTTCCCACGGCTGTGACGTCGAGCACCATCAGCCCCTTCTCGGCGATGGCGGGGTGCATCCCGGTAGGCTCGCCCACCACGCCCAAAGCAATGGGAGGAAGTCCCGGCAGTACGCTTTCTATGCCGTCTTTGCCCGAAACCTCTTCTTCGCAGGAAGCCAGGTAAATCGAGTTGTAGCTCTGCGCACTGCGGCAGAGCCGGAAGAAAACTTGCAGCAGAGCAACCACGCTCGCTCCGGCGTCGTTGCTGCCCAGCCCGTAGAGCTTCCCGTTTTCTTCGCGCGGGACGAACGGGTCTTTCCTCCATCCGTTCACGGGCTTCACCGTGTCGATGTGGGAGTTGAGCAGGATGGTCGGTTTCTTCAGGTCGAACATCGGACTGAGGCACCACACGTTGTTTCCCCTGCGTCCGGTCTGCATGCCTTCCGCCTCGATGTAATTTTGCAGAAAGTCTGCCGCCTGCGTTTCTTCACGGCTGACGGAGGGTATGCCGATCAGCGATTTGAGAAGTCCGACGGCTTCTGCCGTCATAGACGAAATATCATATTTCATTCGGTCGGTTTACTTTAGATTCATTTTAATATTTGCACAAAGATAGTTCTTTTGAGCAATAGTTTGAAATAAAACCAATACCTTTGCAGCAATATTTAAATAGAATGAGTATGACTTATCATCATCTATCTGTCTTGGTTCATCGTCGCGCCGAAAAGTATGGCGAAAAGGTAGCTTTGAAATACCGCGACTACGAGACAGCACAATGGATTCCCGTTTCGTGGAATCTGTTTTCCGAAACCGTACGGAAAGCCGCCAACGCGATGGTGGCGATGGGAGTGGAAGAAGAAGAGAATATCGGTATCTTCTCGCAGAACAAGCCCGAGTGGTTTTATGTCGATTTTGCGGCATTCGCCAACCGCGCCGTAACGGTTCCTTTCTACGCCACGAGCTCTCCCGTTCAGGCGCAATATATGATCAACGACGCGCACATCCGCTTCCTTTTTGTAGGCGAGCAGTTCCAGTACGACGCTGCTTTCAGCATATTCGGCCTTTGTCCGTCGTTGAAGCAGCTGATTATTTTCGACCGCTCGGTTGTGAAAGATCCGCGCGACGTTTCGTCGCTCTACTTCGATGAGTTCATGGCGATGGGCGAAGGGCTTCCTCACAATGCCGCGGTAGAAGACCGTACGTCGAGGTCTTCGTATGACGACCTTGCGAATATCCTCTATACATCGGGCACTACCGGAGAGCCTAAAGGGGTGATGTTGCATCACTCGTGCTATCTCGAGCAGTTTCGCGCCCACGACGAGCGTCTCACCACGATGTCCGATAAGGACGTGTCGATGAACTTCCTGCCTCTGACGCACGTCTTCGAGAAAGCGTGGTGCTACCTCTGCATCCACAAGGGAGTGCAGATATGCATCAATCTGCGGCCGACGGATATTCAAACCACCATTAAAGAAATCCGCCCCACTGTGATGTGCGGTGTGCCTCGCTTCTGGGAAAAGGTTTACGACGGCGTGCAGGAGAAAATACGGGAAACTACGGGATTGAAGAAGGCGCTGATGCTCGATGCCCTCAAAGTGGGCAGGGTGCACAATCTGGAGTATCTTCGTTTCGGAAAGACACCGCCCGTGATGAACCAGCTGAAATATAAGTTTTACGAAAAGACCATCTACTCGTTGCTGAAGAAAACCATCGGTATCGAAAACGGGAACTTCTTTCCTACAGCCGGTGCGGCAGTGCCCGATGAGATCAATGAGTTCGTACGCTCGGTAGGAATCAACATGATTGTCGGCTACGGGCTGACGGAATCTACCGCCACCGTTTCGTGCACGCTGCCCGTAGGTTACGAAATCGGTTCGGTGGGCGTTCCCCTGCCCGGTCTGGAAGTGAAGATAGGCAAGGATAATGAGATCCTGCTGCGCGGCAAGAGTATCACCAAAGGGTATTACAAAAAGCCCGACGTGACGGCTAAGGCCATCGACGCCGACGGATGGTTCCATACGGGCGACGCCGGGTATATCAAGAACGGGGAGCTCTTCCTGACGGAACGCATCAAAGACCTTTTCAAGACATCGAACGGGAAGTACATCGCTCCGCAGGTGCTCGAAACCAAACTCGTGATAGACCGCTACATCGACCAGATAGCTCTTATCGCCGACCAGCGCAAGTTTGTTTCCGCGCTCATTGTTCCCGTATACGGCTTGCTCAAAGAGTATGCGGCGAAAAAGGGTGTCGAATATAAAGACATGGAAGAACTTCTGCGGCATCCTGCCATTCAGAGACTGTACGACATGCGTATCGACACGTTGCAGCAGCATTTTGCCCATTACGAGCAGATCAAGCGGTTTACGCTCCTTCCCGAGCCGTTCAGCATGGAGCGCGGAGAGCTTACGAATACATTGAAGCTGAAACGTGCCGTGATTGCCCAGAACTATAAGGACATTATCGACAAGATGTATGAGGAATAGTGGGTGCGGGCGGTACGTCCGTGAGACGCGAAGCCTTTGCGGATGAACGTATTGCCTGCGGATTTCCGGAATAATCCTCTGTTTCGTCAGAGGCTCTGTTTTGTTCCGCCGGAGGCTCCGTTTGGCTTAAACAGAAGCTCTGACGTTTCGCGGCAGAGCTTCTGTTTTTATGTCCTGTGATTGCTTTCTGTTCGGCGTGGCGGCAACCTGCGGCAGGCAATCGCCCTTTATTGCTCCGCCGCCTGCTGCTTCGCCGGAGGCCGATAACACAGCGGGGTCTCCGCAATGCCCGGCGTACAAACGAAACGTTTTGCAGCTATGGCTTTGCGGAGACCCCGGTTTGCGGTTGCCTTCTCGGTTAGTATCCGAATATTTGCTCCTGAGTAAGCTCTACCACAGGACCTACTTCCTTCAGTTTTTCCATATCCAGCTCTTTCTTGTCGCCCAAGATACAGTACACATAGTTACGTCCTTTCACCCATTGCTTCTGAAACTCCACAACGTCTTTCAAAGTCATTTTCTGCACATCGTTATACAGCTTGATGCGGCTGTCCTTGTCCATGCCGAGGTCTTGCGCGTTGATGTAGCTCCAGATAATGTCCATTTTGATGATGCGGTCTGTGCGCAAGCGGTTTATCAGCCCGTCTTTTGCCAGTTTGAAAGCTGTCTCCGACTCGGGCATTTGGTTCATTATCTCGTTGAACGTACGGATTGCATCCATCATCTTGTCGTTCTGCGTAGCGATCTGCGTATATATCGTATAAGGATACTTCAGGTATCTGGGCTGGTTCAGCGAAGCCCATGCCGAATATGCCAGGCTGCGCGTTTCGCGCATTTCCTGAAATACGATGGAGTTCATTCCGCCGCCGAAATACTCGTTGTAGAGCTCGCGCGACGGTTCGAATTCCGGTTCGAACTTCTTTTCCATATTCGATACCTGCGCCATGTAAATCTGCTTCGCCTCGTAGGGAGCGATCAGTATCTTCGTCTCCGGAGTGGCGAGATACGGGAATTCGTTGCCCTGCGGTATGTCGAGGAGCGTTTCCGGCACGCGGTGATACTGGTCGATGGTGCTCAGCAGGTCTTTTTTGCTGCTCGGCCCGTAGTATAAGATACGGTGCTTGTAACTGTTCTGCCTGTGAATGCGGTCGACCAGTTCCTGAGGATCCATCTTCTCCAATTCTTCTTTTGATAGCATGTGAGTGGAGGGCGACTGCGGTCCGTATTGGGCATAATTCATCAGGCGCGTGAAGTTCTGCCGTTGGTTCAGCTTAGCGTCGGTCCGTGCTTTCAGAATATCCGCCGCCAGATTGGTGTAGGCTTCTTTGTTCACTTGTGCGTCAGCCAGCAGTGCTTCGAACAGCTTCATGGCAGCCGGCATGTTCTCGTTAAGCCCCGACAGCATGACATAGGTGCGTTCGTTGCCCGGCATTACCGAGAAGTTGCAGGCAAGCCGGTAGAACTCGCTCTTCACTTGTTCGGCGGTGAGTTCGGAAGTTCCCAGATATTCCAGATAATCGAAGGCCGTTCCCAACGCTTTGTCGTGATTGTTGCCCATGTCGAATACATAGATGAGCCGGAAGAGGTCGTTCACCGTATTCTGTTTGTAAAGCACCTGAATGTCCGATTTCGCCTTCAGGCGGTCCATGTCTTTCTCGAAGTCGAGGAATACGGGTTCGATGGGTTTCGCTTTGCTTTCTTGTATCTCTTTCAGGAAAGCGCTTGCCGTGTCTCGATTGGCTACGATCGGAGTGATTTCGGGTTTGGCCATCTTTTTCTCGTTCGGGTCTTTTCCTTGCTTTTTGTATACGATGGCATAGTTGGTGTCTTTGAGATATTTGCCGGCAAAATCGACGATATCCGTTTTGGTCAGTTTAGCCATGCGGTCGAGGGCTGTCACTTCGTCGCTCCACGAAGTCCCGTTGATGAACGATCTGACGAACATGTCGGCCCGACCGTCGTTGTTCTCCATTCTTTGCAGTTCATACAGCTTCAGGTTGTTGATGTTGGCCTCCAACATTTTTTCGTCGAAATCTCCCATGCGCAGTTTCTCTATCTCTTTCAGCATCAGGTCTCTGACCTCTTCCAGCGTCTGCCCTTGTTTGGGCCTTCCGCCCAGAATCAGCGCGGAGTAATCGCTCAGCCCCATTAAGTATCCGTATCCGGTCAGCACTTTTTGCTGCTGGTTCAGGTCCAGGTCGATGAGCCCTGCTTTCCCGTTGTACAAAACACGTGAGATGACCTGCATGGTCTCGTACTCTTTATCGGAAACTCCGGGGAATCTCCATGCCAGCGCCACCATCTCGGCATCCAGCCCCAACACCTCCCGGACGACAGGCTCGTTGATGGGTTCCTCTTTAGGAAGGTTGAGCGCAGGCAGTTCGGGGTTCGGCTTCATCTCCCCGAAATACTTGTCGATAATGGCGATGGTAGCTTCCGGATCCAGATCGCCCGACATGCAGATTGCCATGTTGTTGGGCACGTACCATTGTTTGTAATAGTTCTTGATGTTCGTAATCGAGGGGTTCTTCAAGTCGTCCTGCGTGCCCAGTACGGTTTGCGTGCCGTAGGGGTGCTTGGGGAAAAGCGAGGAGAAGATTGCTTCCTGTACCTTGCTCATGTCTCGCGTGAGCGACATGTTTTTCTCTTCATACACGGTTTCCAGTTCGGTATGGAATCCGCGTATCACGTTGTTTCCGAAGCGGTCGGCCTGAATTTTCGCCCAGTTTTCTACTTGGTTCGACGGAATGTCTTCCTGATACACGGTCTGGTCGTACCATGTGTAGGCATTCGTTCCGGTAGATCCGATGGCGGTCATCAGCTTGTCGTACTCGTTGGGGATGGCATGCTTGGAGGCTTCGTACGAAAGACTGTCTATGACGCGGTATATGGCTTTGCGCTCTGCCTCGTCTTTCGTTTTGCGGTAGATCTCGAACTGCCGTTCTATTTCGTCGAGCAACGGCTTTTCGGCTTCATAGTTCTGCGTGCCGAACTGCCGGGTTCCTTTAAACATCAGGTGCTCGAAGTAGTGGGCAAGTCCGGTGGTTTCGGCGGGGTCGTTCTTTCCTCCTACCCGTACGGCGATATAGGTTTGGATACGGGGAGTTTCTTTGTTGACCGTCAGATAAACTTTCAATCCGTTGTCCAGCGTGTAGATGCGGGCTTTCAGCGGATCGTTGGGAACTGTTTCATAGTCGTACTTTCCCGATGAAGTACATGCGCCCGCTGCTAACAAAAGAAAAAGCGACAGGCATGATTGTTTGAAAAGTTTATTCATAATAGCGATAACATTTAGGTAACAGAAACAAAGGTAGCGGATTTTTCCTTATCTTTGCCCGGCAAATCAAAAAAAAATGATATACAATGATCACTATCGAGCAACTTAAAGACGTGAAAGAGCGCACGGATGCGCTGAGGAGGTATCTTTGACATCGACGGGAAGAAAATTCAAGTCGAAGAAGAACAATTGAGGACGCAGGCTCCCGGCTTTTGGGACGACCAGAAGAAGGCCGAAGCTCAGATGAAGCTGGTGAAAGACCTGCAAAAATGGATAGACGGTTACAACGAAGTGCGTACACTGGCCGACGAACTGGCTCTGGCTTTCGATTTCTGTAAGGAGGAGTTGGTGACGGAGGACGAAGTGGATGCCGCTTATGCGAAGGCAAGCGCGGCAGTGGAAGCGTTGGAACTCAAGAATATGCTCCGCGAAGAGGCCGACCAGATGGACTGTGTGCTGAAGATTAATTCCGGAGCCGGAGGCACGGAGAGTCAGGACTGGGCGTCGATGCTGATGCGTATGTATCTCCGCTATGCCGAAACAAACGGATATAAAGCCACCATCGCCAACCTTCAGGAAGGAGACGAGGCGGGCATCAAGACCTGTACCATCAACATCGAAGGAGATTTCGCCTACGGCTACCTGAAAGGGGAGAACGGGGTGCACCGGCTGGTGCGTGTCTCTCCGTACAACGCGCAGGGAAAGCGTATGACTTCGTTCGCTTCGGTATTCGTCACCCCGTTGGTAGACGACAGCATTGAGGTGAGCATCGAGCCTGCACGTATTTCGTGGGACACGTTCCGAAGCGGCGGAGCCGGCGGACAGAACGTGAATAAGGTGGAGTCGGGCGTTCGTCTGCGCTATCAATACAAAGACCCGTACACCGGGGAGGAAGAAGAAATCCTGATTGAAAATACCGAGACGCGCGACCAGCCGAAGAACCGCGAGAACGCTATGCGCCAACTCCGCTCCATCTTGTACGATAAGGAGCTGCAACACCGCATGGCGGAGCAGGCAAAGGTAGAGGCGGGAAAGAAGAAGATCGAGTGGGGATCTCAGATACGGAGCTACGTGTTCGACGACCGCCGGGTGAAGGATCACCGCACCAATCATCAGACTTCGGATGTGAACGGAGTGATGGATGGCAAGATCGACGACTTTATCAAAGCTTACCTGATGAGTTCCGAATAACGCTTTTCGCCCGATGCTTTCGCAGCTTGCATGCTCGTAATCATAACGAACTGCCTGACGGGCTGTAAGCAAGGTTTGAAAAAAGAAGGAGTTATTTTTGGAAAGTTTATGGATTTGTTTTTACTTTGTTAGCGTTGAACTTTAAAGCTGATGTATTATGGGTAAAAGCAAAAAGAAAAGAGCACGCAGCAAGAAGGAAGAAGAACAGGCGCGGAAAGTGATGAAAATAATTTTTATCGCATTGCTTATTCTGGCATTGCTTCTGATGATATCGTTCTCCTTCCTCGGATAAAACAGCTACAGGGGATATGGAAGGATTGTGCGCATTTGCGACAGGCATCCATATCCTCTGTTGTTTTTGCTTCTATGCATACCGTTATGGCACAAGAAATAGAACGTAAGTTTTTGGTTTCCGGTGAGTTCAAGTCGCAGGCTTTCGCTCACGACAGGATTACGCAAGGGTATATCTGCGCCTCCTCCGGCCGCACGGTGCGCGTTCGTATCCGAGAAGGGAAGGGTTATCTCACCATCAAGGGAGCTTCCAACGCTTCGGGCGCCAGCCGCTACGAGTGGGAGAAAGAATTGCCTTTGTCCGAAGCCGTCGAGCTGATGCAGCTTTGCGAAGCGGGCATGATCGACAAGACACGCTATCTGGTGCGTAGCGGGCCTCACGTTTTCGAAGTCGACGAGTTTCATGGCGACAACGAAGGGCTGATTCTTGCGGAGGTCGAACTCGGATCGGAAGAAGAAGCGTTTGTAAAGCCCTCCTTCATCGACGAGGAGGTGACCGGAGACATACGCTACTACAACTCGCAGCTCATGAAGAATCCGTACAAGACTTGGTGATTATTGCCAAATAAACCCTATATTTGTCTCCGTACTTAAAAACGAGATGGTATGGAGAAACTATACGATTATTTGCCTCAGGAGTTCGTCACTTTCGTGTTGGTAACCCTCTTTTCTCTTCTTATCGGGCTGTCCCAACGGCGCATCAGCCTCAAGCGCGAAGGGGAAACGACGCTCTTCGGAACCGACCGTACATTTACTTTCATCGGCATTCTCGGTTATCTGCTTTATATACTCGACCCTTCGGGGCTCAGGCTGTTTATGGGCGGCGGCGCCGTTCTGGGCATGCTGCTGGGGATGAACTATTACGTCAAACAGTCGAAATTCAACGTTTTCGGGGTCACTACCATCATTATCGCCCTCATCACTTACTGCATCGCTCCCATCGTAGCCACCCAGCCCTCGTGGTTCTATGTGCTGATAGTGGTCACCGTTCTTTTGCTCACCGAGCTGAAGCATACCTTTACCGAGCTTGCCCAGCGTATGAAAAGCGACGAAATGATAACGCTGGCAAAGTTCCTTGCCATCAGCGGCATTATTCTGCCGATGCTTCCCGACACCGACATCATTCCGGGCATATGCCTCACCCCTTATTCCATCTGGTTGGCAACGGTGGTGGTTTCGGGCATTTCCTACCTTTCCTATTTGCTTAAGCGGTATGTATTCCGCAAATCTGGAGTGCTTGTCGTGGGCATTCTGGGCGGACTGTACAGCAGCACCGCCACCATCTCCGTGCTGGCGCGCAGGAGTCGGAAAGTTTCGGGACAAAAAGCGACCGAATACGTTGCCGCCATGTTGTTGGCTATCAGTATGATGTTTTTGCGTTTTCTGATTCTCATATTGATTTTCAACCGGGAGGCTTTTCTCGTCATTTATCCTTATCTCCTCATCATGTCGGCAGTAGCCGCTTCGGCGGCGTGGTTCATCCATTCGCGGCGGCAGAATGGAGATATTGCCGGAGTAGATGGTGAAGAAGAGGAAGACAGCAGTAACCCCTTGGAGTTTAAGGTAGCGTTGATCTTTTCCGTACTTTTTGTGGTCTTTACCGTTCTAACCCATTATACGCTGGTGTATGCGGGCACGGGAGGGTTGCAGCTCCTTTCATTCATTTCCGGATTCAGCGATATTACTCCGTTTATCCTGAACCTGTTGCAAGGTACAGGGGGCGTAACGATTCTGATTATTGCGGCTTGCTGCATGCAGGCTATTGTCAGCAGCATGCTGGTGAATATGTGCTACGCCCTGTTCTTCGCCGGCAGAGGGAGCAAACTGCGTCCTTGGATTCTTGGCGGATTCGGCACGGTGATAGGTGCGAACCTGCTGCTGCTTTGTTTCTTTTATCTCTGATCATAAGAACGGCGAAACGTTCCTGTTATCCGGCAGTTGTTTCTCTGATTTTGCGGGTACGTTTCGGCGTTGAGGTAGACATATATGGTTAGCGTCGGTGAGTATATATGGCTACCGTGGTGAGTATATATGGCTACCGTGGTGAGTATATATGGCTACCGTGGTGAGTATATATGGCTACCACGGTGAGTATATATGGACACCGCGGCAAGCATATATGTCCGTTACGGCGGAAGCATACTCCCCGCTCATCGGGCCTTGTTCGAGAGGGGAGAAACCGGTTGCCTCCGGCATTTTGCCGTTTCTTTGCAGCGCCTGCCATGTACACGAACAGTTTTCGGTAGTTATCTCCTCCGGCGTTTTGCCGTTTCTTTGCAGCGTCTGCCATGTACACAAACAGTTTCCGGTAGTTGTCTCCTCCGGCGTTTTGCAGTTTTGTTGAGGTGTTTTCCCTTTTTTTAACGACACATAAACTTGTAATAAAAAGAAAATCAACTATTTTTGGAGCCGACAGAGCCGGTTTGCCGATATTGGCGGCATCGGTATGAAATGCAACCAAATATATTTTATCATGAAAAACAGACTGCTACTATTGCTGCTTTTATGTTTCTTTTTCTTTATCTCATCCGATAGCTTTGCGCAACAGGCGGCCATTCACACGTACACGGTGAAAGGAGTGCTTGTGGATTCGCTTACGCATGAGGGAGAACCATACGCGACCATCCGGATCGTGAATAAAAACATGCCCGACAAGGTGGTGAAAATGGCTGTCACGGGAGCGAACGGGAAGTTTCAGGAGAAGATGACCGCCATGCCCGGCACTTACCTCATCACTCTTTCCTCTATCGGCAAGACAACCGCGCGGAAGGAGTTCGTGCTCACCGAGAAGGAGAAGAACGTCGATTTGGGTACTCTGTATACATCGGAGGCCACCAAAGAACTCGGCGGGGTGGAGGTCGTGGCGCAGAAGCCGCTGGTGAAGGTGGAGGTAGACAAGATTGCCTACAATGTGGAAGACGATCCCGACTCGAAGTCGAACACCGTGATAGAGATGTTGCGCAAAGTGCCGATGGTGACCGTAGACGGTGAAGATAACATTCAGGTGAACGGCAGCAGCAAATTCAAGATACACGTGAACGGGAAGCCGAACAATATGATGAGCGCCAACCCCAAAGAGGTGTTGAAGAGCATGCCTGCCAATACCATCAAGCACATCGAGGTGATTACTTCGCCCGGAGCCAAGTACGATGCCGAGGGCGTAGGAGGAGTGCTGAACATCGTGACCGTTTCCGGAGGATTCGAAGGCTATACGGCAACCGTCAACGGAAGAGTCACCAACAACGGATGGGGAATCAGCCGTTATGGGATGATAAAGCGGGGCAAACTTACAATGGCTGTCAACTATAACCTCAATTACCACAACAACCCGCGCAGCTACTCGGAAAGTTATCGCGAAAACTATGAATCGGATACGGAGAAATATCTGATATCCGAAGGCTCCAATAAGTCGAAAGGGAATTTCCTTTACGGGAATCTGGAAGCGAGCTACGAAATAGACACGTTGAGGTTGCTCTCTGTCAATTTCGGCATGTATGGAGGCAAAAACAAGTTTCCCGGAAGCAGTCAGACCGTGATGTACGGAGCCAATCATCAAGATGTTGCCTACCGCTTCCGTACCGATCATTCGGGAAAGTATTCGTGGTACTCGATCGACGGGAGCGTGGATTACCAGCGCGTTTCGCGCAGAAACAAAGAGCGGATGCTCACCCTTTCTTATAAAACGAGCATGGAACCCCGAGGGAACGATTATTACAATGTTTATCTGGATATATTTCCCGAAGCGCAGAGGGAAGAACTGATCAAACGCCTGCAACTGACAAACGTCCGTTCGGATGGAAGTACGGGTACTACGGAACATACCTTCCAAGTCGACTACACGACGCCCATCGCCAAGATGCATACGGTGGAAGGGGGAGTGAAATACATCTATCGGCGGAATGCGAGCGAAAACAATCTGTTCGAGGCCGTCGGGGGAAACGAGGATTACGTGTACAGCGATTCGCGCAGCAGCGATTACCGCCACCTGAACCACATCATTTCGGCTTATGGGGGGTATACGCTGAAGTACAAAGACTTCTCTTTCAAGCCGGGGTTGCGCTACGAACAGACCATACAGCGGGTGAAGTATCTCGTAGGTCCCGGTGAGGATTTCCGTGCCGATTTCAGCGATATCGTGCCTTCCGTGATGCTCGGCATGAAGGTGGGGAAGACGCAGAACCTGCGATTGGCCTACAATCTGCGTATCTGGCGGCCCGGAATCTGGAGCCTGAATCCGTATTTCAACAATCAGAACCCCATGTTCATCAGTCAGGGAAATTCCGACCTGAAGAGCGAGAAAAGCCACTTTTTCCAATTCTCCTACAGCAGTTTCGGACCGAAGCTCAACATCAACCTGTCGCTTAACCACTCGTTCAACAACAACGGCATACAGAATGTAACCCGTTTGATTACCGCTCCCGAAGGAGAGATATTCGACAACGATCCCACGCATCTGGCGCCCCGGGGCGCTTTGTACAGCACATACGCCAACATCGGGAAAAGCAGGGACACGGGGTTGAGCCTTTACTTCAACTGGAACCTTTCTCCCAAGACACGCTTCTACCTGAACGCTTACGGAAGCTACAATGATATGAGAAGCCCTGCGCAGGGTTTGCACAACTACGGTTGGACGGGCTCTTTCCATTCGGGCATTCAGCATACTTTCCCTCTGAAGTTGCGCGCGAGCCTGAACGCGGGAGGAAGTACGCCCTACATCAACCTGCAAGGCAGAGGGTCGGGATACAATTACTACAGTCTGTCGCTCACCCGTTCTTTCCTGAAGGAAGACCGCCTGACGCTGAATGTTTTTTGCAACAACTTCCTTCAAGAATACCGGACTTATACCAATCGTACGGAGGGAGTCAACTTCTTGTCGCGTAACTCATACCGCTATCCTGACCGCCGTTTCGGGTTCACCATCGGCTACCGGATGGGCAAATTGCAGGCGAGCGTGAAGAAAACAGCGCGCAGCATTACCAACGACGATGTGAAAAGCGGCGGGAACAACGATGGCGGCGGACAACGCTGACCGTTGCGGGGAAGTATTTCGCCAAACAATATCTGTAAAGTCTTACCCAAGTTTACCAACATTAACGTATTCTTGGGTAAGTTCGTATATGCACATAACTGCTAAACTAAATCGCGCACAGCCGGAAAGGTGGCGGATTGTAAGAGAGGTAATGAAAGTTTTGCGGAGCGACCGGAAATCAGCTTCATCAAAACCCTCAAGAAGGTATGTCATAATGAAACTGAGTCTAAAATTCGCTATCATTTGTAAGACAAAACCGCTATCAAAGAGAACTCCATCCCTTTGATAGCGGTTGTTTTATAAATATACTTGTCTCAAATCTGTATATCTGATAGCCACACTTTGTGTTTTTGCATTAGGCTACGTCCTTAATGAAAGTTTTGCGAAGCGACCGGGAATCAGCTTCATCAAAACCATCAAACTTCATGCTGAAGTAGTAACAGGGCTATTCTTACAGCAACCGAAGATATCCGGTTTCAGACCGGAAGTTTGTCTTCGTTGCATTTGAGTTTTTACAGCTTCTTTCTTTCAGGCAAACGCGAGATACTTCTTTGGCAAGTAATCTTTATTTGTCCGTGTAAAGCAGACGCTTTCTGCCTTCAGAAGCGGATGTCGTCGAAACTGTTGATCAGCAGTTGGTATTTCACGAACCCGCCGCTTTTTGAGGAATATTTCGTATAGATAGCCGTAATATCTCCTTTTGCTCCGTTCGTCGGAAGCGGATGGAGCGCGAAGTTGGCATATCCGCTTACGCGCACGATATAGTTGCCGCTATCCATGTCCGTACCTTCATAGCCGAACACCGAAGAACCGTAGTAGTGGGCGCCGTTGTAGCTGTATGCGTATGTGGGCGGCAACCCCTCTTCGACGTAATACTTATTGGTGTATTGCGCCGTGGTGGATCCCTTCGGGTAGAGCGTCTCCAGATATTGCGGATACCTGTCTTTGTCGAATATTCCTTCCTTATAAGTCAGTCCTTCGAAACGCACGAGGCGGCCCAACGCGTCGTCGTTCAGCTTCGTTTTGTAGTTGTCTGCCGTTACCACAAGCGTATCGGCTGCGGTCGGTTTCACTATCTCGCCTTTAAAGATATGGCGATTCACGAAAAGAGACTGTTCGATGTTTCTGTTGGCATAGCCTTTCGCAATATCATCCTTTGTAGGCATGCCGCCCACGCTCAGCATATACCGGTAATTGCCGACAGCAAGTCCTTTGGCTTTCACAAATACCATCTGCCCCACAGGGAAAGACACATAGTTACTCACCATCAGTTTCAGCTCGATGGCCGATTCGGACGCGTCGTCGTAGATGTACACCGACTTGTACACATTGCCGGCTTGGTCGCTCGAAATCACCCGTCCGCCGATTACGTAATCTTCCGTTATCTCAAGCGTTTTCCCCAGACTGGCGGCGGAGTTTCCGTGCGCCGCATAGAAGAGTTGCTTGAGATCCCTGATAGAGATGTATTTGCTTCCGGCAAAGTCCGCCTTGGTCCAGACTTTGGCGGGAGCCGGCTCTTCAAACTCGTTATAGCAACTGCTTATGCTCAGCCCCGCCGCTATAATCATACATAGTTTCAATATCTTGTTCATAATTGTCCTTTTTTACTTATCCTTAGAAACGGAGATAAACATTCATGTAGTAGGTAGTACCGAACATGTAGAAATACTTCGAGTCGAACGGCTGGTACTTCTGATACGCTTCCTCCTTATTCTTCAGCAGGCGTATCTGTTCGTATCCGCCGGTCTTGATGTCCTGGTCGTTCAGCAGGTTCTTCACTTCGAGGCTGAACCCGAGCGTATACGCGCGGCGGATGTACCAGTTCTTGCCTACGCTTGCGTTGAGCACGTGAGCCTTGTCGAACTTCTCCTGCTTGCGTATGCTGATGATGTCTTCCGCCGTCATGCCCGGTGTCAGTACGGCGTCGGTACGGTAGAGCGGACTCATCGACAAATACATGTTGTTGTAATAGTTCAGGTCCACAGAAGCGAAGAAGTTTCTCCGTCCGCGGTACGACAGACCGATGTTCATAGCCGTCTGCGGCGTGCTCTCCACGCGGAAGTTTTTCCAGTACACCTTTCCTTCATTCTTCACCACGCCGCTGTTGTCCTGAATCTGCACGAAGTCCGGATTGTTGTCGTAGGTAAACTGTCCCCAGCTTACGGCTCCGTTCAGCGAAAGCCCTGCATACAGAGGCACCGTGGCGGCGGCTTCAAGTCCGAAATGCTGTTTCTCGATGCCGCTGATGGCGAAGTTGGAGAACGTCATTGCCACGTCGTCGTAGTAAGACAGCACTTTCGACTGATCCATGAATTTGGTGTAGTAGCCGGAGATGCGGGCTTTCATGTCTCCTATGCGCAGGTTATACGAAGCGTCGGCTCCGAACACTTTTTCGAGCGTCAGTCCCGGAGTTATGTCGTTGCGGGTACGCGGCGATACGAAAGACGACTGGAACGAAGGCGCGTTCTCCATATAGAAGAGGTTGGCGTTGAGCGAGTGTCCCGCCGAGAGCTTGTAGCTGAAGTTTGCCTTCCACTTGTAGGTCAGGAAGTTCTTTTTCTTCGAGTCGCCCTGCGAGTTGTCGGGAAACAGCCCTTTCTTCCAGATTCCGTGTCTCCATAAAGTCGTGTGTCCCACTTCCGCGCCCATGTTCACGCCGAAGTTTCCGCTGGCGATGTTGTAGTCTACCCATGCGCGGCCATCTATGATGTTGCCGTAGTAGTCGTATCCGTACTTGTCGCCTTTCTTCACGGCTTGCGCATGTCCGTGCTTGGCGTAATAATCCATGTTGTTCTGATACTTCACCGGGTCGAGGCCGCCCATGTCCCGTTCGGCAAACTTATCTATGTCTATCCAGTAATCGCCTCCCAACAAGTCTTTCACTTTGCTGTAATACTCCGTGCGGTTGCGACGCAGGCTCAGTCCGCCTTTCACTTTCGAGTTGTCGCGGAACAAGTGAGAGAACTGTGTGTGAAGGTTCCAGTCCAGCTGGTCGGCGTGACGCTCTTCCACCATGTTGATAGAGCGGCGTCCCGTCCCGTAAAGAGGATTTACCGGTTGGTTCCGGTTGATGTTGTACAGGTTTTCCCAATCGATGTGGCGGATGTTGTCCGTATTCGCCATCCAAGCTTCGTATAAATGAGCGCCTACATACGTGTTGGGGTAGAAGCTCGGCAAATTGCGGTAATAGTCGGGGCGAGGGTCGGGGCCTCCGTACCACGTCAGCGCGGAGTAGCCGTTCCGTCCGAAGCGGAAAGAAGTCGCCACGTTCAGTTGCGAGCGTTCGTCGATGTCGAACGTATAGTTCAGCATGGCAATCGGCTCGTGGTAGTTGCGCACGCGCGCGTTCACCCGTTTGCCGTTCAGCCATCCCCAGTTCGGGTTGTAATAGTTGTTTCCCACCAAGTCATACGCTTCTTGCGTAGAAGCCTGTTGCGCTCCGCGTTCGGTCGGTGCGCCGAGCACCGATAGCGCCAGGCGATGGCGGTCGTCGAACTGCTTTTCGATGGCTGCGAAATACCCGAATGCGTTGTAGTAAACTCCCCGTACATAGTCGTTTCCTCCCTGTCGGGTGGATACCGATAAGGCGTACGACCATCCGTTGTCTTTTTTCCCCGACGCGTAAGTCAGCATGCCACGGAAGCGGTACATCGAGTTCGCGTTCACCACGCTTGCCCGGAATCCTTTGCGGATCTGCGAAGCTCGCGTGTTGATGTTGGTCGTTCCGCCAATCCCGCCTATTCCGGCGGCTCCCATGTTCAGCCCCGAAGTCACTTCTTGGTTGCGCGTAGCGTCGTTCAGCCCGCCCCATAGCGACCAGGGAGTATAACCCGTCATGGCGTCGTTCATCCGGATTCCGTTCACCGATACATCGGAGTATTGCGAATCGTAGCCCCGGTTATTGAAGCGCATCTCGCTGAATTTATAGGAAGCGATGTTGTTGAACACGTCTTTCGAAGCCGAAAGCGAAGAGGGCAACACTTGCGCGTCGCCTGCCGATTCCATGTCGAACTCCGCGAACACCGCATCGTCGATAGGCGTTTGCGTGCTTTCGGGCACTAAGATTACCTGATTCAAGTCCCTTACCAGCCTGTCTACGCGTACGGCCAAGGTGAGCGATTCGAAATCCGCCGTCTCGAACGTAAGGTTATATTCACCTTTTGCCAGATGTTCGAACAGGAAATTTCCCGTCGCGTCGGTACGGGCAGTGACGTTTCCCGGCGTTAACGTCACCTTTACGCCTTCTATGGCATTGCGTGTCGTGCGGGATACGACTTTACCTTTGATACCGCCTCGGTCTTGTGCGAAAACGGCGAATGCCATCAAAGAAAATACCACGAAGAGGATTGTTTTGATTTTCATATGCACTAATTTATTTTATTTGCCTACATAGATATATACGGGGAAGTGGTCGCTGAAGCCGCCCTGAAAGTTATCGCCTACGAAGGTGCGCAGAGGGTATCCCTTGAACTGCCCCTCTTTCTGCTCCATGTAGTGCGCGTGGAAGATGTTTCCGTAGTATTTCGAACCGCGCGCGCGTTGCAGCTTCAGCGTGTGGGTTCCGCCCGTCACCAGATTGTCCGAAACAACGATGTTGTCGAAGATGTTCCACGAATCCGAATAAGCCAATGTTCCGTATCCGGCTTTCAGCATTTCGGCATACGGGTTGTAGAAGTCGCCCTGCTTCAAGTCTTTTATCTTGTATTTGGCTCCCAGTCCTTCGGCTATGCTTTTGTCGGTAGGGTCGTCGTTGAAGTCGCCCATCATCACCACTTTCGTGGCGGGGTTTTCACGCCTCACCGAGTCGGCAATGTGCCGCATCTGCCGTGCCACCGCCATGCGTTTCGATTCCGACGCTTCTTTCCCTCCCAGTCGCGAAGGCCAGTGAGCCACCATAAAGAAGAAGGGTTCTCCGTCTATCGTTCCCCACATCGACAGGATGTCGCGTGTTCTGAACTCAGGTTCGGGAATATCCGCCTTGAAAGGTTTTTGTCCTTGAATCTTGAACACATCGGGGCGGTAGAAGAAAGCCACGTCTACTCCGCGCGCGTCGGGCGAATCGAAGTGAACGATCCGGTAGTTGCCCGGAATGAGTTTCGGAGTCGCTATCAGATCTTCCAGCACCGTCCGGTTCTCAATTTCGGCTACACCGATCACGGCCGGATAATCTTTGTTCACGGCGGCAATGTCGAAGAGCACGCGCTCTATATTGCCGAGTTTCTTGTTATACTTCGCAGTGTTCCATCTTTTTGCTCCTTCCGGGGTAAATTCATCATCGAGAACCTCCGGGTCGTTGATGGTATCGAATAAGTTCTCGAGGTTGTAGAATACGATCTTGTAGGGTTTCTGAGCGAAGTTGAACGAAGTCAGAAACGCGAGGAGCACAAGGGTTAATAATATCTTTTTCATACGCAACGGCTCATTAGTTTATTCCCCATTTGGCGGGTTCTTTTTGTTTTTTCACAGATTCCGGCACTTGCGGGAAGAACTTGAAGCCTGTTTTGGCTTCGATGTCCGCTACCGTGGTGCAGATGGAACGTGGAGGCTGGATGTTTCCGTACGACCGGTGTTCCACCCAGAATCCGATAGACTGCAATTCCAGTTCCGAACAGTCCTTGATCGCTTTCCCGGTCTTTCCCGTTTTGGTGCGCAGCAGCAATTTGTAGTAATGCGTGGGAACCGGAACCGGTTTACCTATGCCGTCTGTTGTTGTCGAATATCCCTGTGCGAAGTGAGCGCCCGTTACCACGTACAACGTATCCGAACATTTGTTGTTGCGGACTTTAGCCTCCAGTTGCGCCCACATGTCCTGATTCAGGCGGCTGGTTTGCGGAGTCATATTCGACATATAGAAAGTCTGCGCGTTCATTTCGTAGGTGCTCAAACGGTCGGCTGAGGCTATCTGGTGTCCCCGGTCGTAGGATCCGCGGTACGAACGTTCGATGCAGTTTGCCTGCACATCTTCCGGTATGATGGGGTCGAACGCCCATGCGTCCGTGCGTTTGCCGGTGCGCATATAAGCGGCATGTATGGGGTAAGCCACCCACAAAGCCGCTTTCTTGCTCTTGTCGAAGCAAAGCGAATAGTTCCGCACCCTTTTGTTGTCCAGCGAAACGTAATGAGTCACGTACTGATAGTCGGCATTTTCCCTCATGGCGGGAATTTCCGCCCACAAGCCGAAAGCGGGCAGGTTCTGCTGCGAAGAGGCCAGCTGTGTCAGGGGGAAAGTTTGCGCTTCCTCCCCGTCGAACCGGAAAGTGACTTTTGCTTCGCGCTCTTCCCCTCCGTTATTCGTGGTATAATATACGTACAACACGTTGAGCCCCTCCTTCACCGTTCCTTTTGTCGCGGTGAGGGTGGCGTCGTTGTATCCGAACGAGCACCATGCGCTTCCTTCGGTTATCTCCGCACTCCATGCGGTTCCCGCTGTTCCTGTGATGAGCAGCGCAAGCGAACCTTTGGCCGAGTTTACGGTAGACGATATCTTCCAGCGGGCCTCATTCGGCAGCTTGGGAGAGTCGCCCGAACTTCCTTTGTCGCAGCCGTAGAAATAGAGGCAGAGAAAGAAAACACCCGGTAAACCGAAGTTGTAGAGCAAGCTATATTTGTTTGAGAATCTTTTCATTAATACGGGAGTAAAAGGCTATCCGTCCGGTTGCATCGGTGATTGCCCTCCGGACGGATAACTGTTTGTAGCGTTAATATAATTGGAATCCGCACATGATGGTGCGTGCATTATTGTTGTTTACAGCCGATGAGGAGAAGTTCTGATCGGTGCTGATCGTGATTGTGGAAGCTTCCGTCAACCCTTTCAGATTAAGGGTATAGTAGTCCGCATCGGTAAACGTGATGGTGTAGGGCTGACTTTTTGTAGCCCCCTCGTTTGAGGCGGGCGATACCATGTTCCCTCCTTCCACGCTTCCGGCATTGTTCACTCTGATGTAGACCTTCGCGCTCTTTCCTTTCCATGCAACCGCATAGAACGAGAGTTTCTTGTCGCCGGTCACTCCCAAAGCTCCTGTGGTGAAGGAGCCGGTTTTGCTGCTTGTTCCCAGCTTAAGGCAATAGATGTCCGTGTTTAACTTTTCTCCCCACGCATTGTAATGGGCTACTCCGTTTTCGAAGAGGAACGGGGTCATCGAACCGAACTCTCCCTTCGTGTCCCCATCGGCTTTCTTGCCCGAAACTTTTACCGGAACAATGATGCTGTTTCCGTTGGCAATGCGTATGGTGAGGCTTTGCGTCACGTCTTCGTTGCTCTCGTTGGCTTTTGCGGTCACAATCACTCGCTCTCCCTCAATGCGTGCCGAGAGTATTCCGCTGAGCCCTTCCTGCGAAAGTTCGTTGCTTCCTTGGTTCGTTATTTTCAGCGTGATTGTTTCGTTGCCTCCCGTCGACGGGAACTGTATGGACGAAGGAGTTGCCGATACGATGACGGGCTTGGCCGAAGCAAACGCCTTCACATCGTCGAGGTTTCGCGGCGCGATTTGTCCCGCCCCTTTGAAAATAGATACGATACCCGTGATGTCTCCCGTGGTTGCCGAGTACGATTGTCCCTCGAAGGGAACGGCCTGCTTGTTGATGTAGACTGCAAACGACTGTCCGCCCGCTTTGAACGTATGGCTTTTCCATGAGCCTGCGTCTTTCCATGTTCCCGACTGGTCGGTGCTTGCATCGGCGATGGTTACGGGCATACACACGAACGAAGCCAGTTGGTCTACCGTTACTTTAACCGGGTCGACGGGATTGTTCGCCGATACGATCTGGATATCGTCCTCAGTAAATCCTTCCACCTGCGGGGTGTCGAAACGCTTCTGTATTTTTGCCGTTCCGCTTTTCAGGGTTACTTTGATTTCTTGCCCCATTGCAAATTTGGTAATGTCTATCTTGTTGTTGTAAAGCGACAGGGCGTTGCCTGCCGACGTCGCGCCTTTTGTCATCACATACAACGTTCCGTAGGCGTAGTTCTTACCTGCCGGGTCTCCGCAGATAATGCCCTCAATGGTGTAATCCTTATCTACGGCTGTAGCCGTTTCCGTCATCTTTTTCACCAAATCGGCAATGGCGATCGGGGTTACTGAGGCAGCCGTCGCAACGAAGGTCTTGGTTTCTCCGTAGAATGTGCCCGAAGCGGTCGTTGCGAATGCGCGGTATGCGTATTGCGTATCTTTGCTCAGATCTTTGATGGTGACTGTCCATGCGGTCGCTTTGGGTGCGGTTACTTTTTTCGCTTTTGTCCAGTCGATTCCCGTAACGGTTCCTGTGCTGAATGCGATATATTCTACGCCTACTTCCGTCAATTTGCTTTCGTCTACATTGCTTACCGTTCCTCCGAGCGTGGCCGAAGTTTCCGTGATGGATGTCGCGTCGGTGGTAGTCGTAGCCGGTTCCTCGGCTGCTTCCATGTTGATAACAGTCCCTCCGTTTCCGGTAACCAGTGTCACGTCGTCGATGGAGAATACCGAAGCCTCGTCGGCCGCAAATTTGATGTATAGCGTCTCCACTGCTTTGCCCAGCGTGAAGTTCGCAGTGGCGAACACCCAGAAGTCGTTCGCTTTCTTTGCTTCGTAAGGTACGGCGGCGCTCCATTTTTCACCGTCTGCGCTGAGGTAGAAGTGGAATTTCTCCGGTTTGAACTCGTTGTCGTAAGTTCCGTTGTTGTTCTTCGAATAGTTTCCTCCGAAAGTCAGTCGGAGGTTGGTCTGCGATTCTTTCAGCGTGATTTTTTGTACCTCGAACTCGGCATTCGCCCCGAAGAACAACTTGGTTGAGCCTGACGCGCCTTCGTAGCCTTCGCTCAGTTTGCCCGACTTGCGGAGAGATGCCCCCTTGCCTTTGTAAGTCACCGTTGCCGAACCCTCTCCGGATTTCTCCCACCCGTCGTACTGGTCGACAAAAGGATACCTGTTGTTGGCGTCTTTGTCGCCCTTGGTTCCGAAAGTTTCTTTATAGATTAACGTTGCAGGAACTATCTGTCCGCGCTTGATGGTAACGTTTTCGGACATCAACGGTCCTACCTTGTTGAACATTTCCACCGCGATAATCGCTTCGCGGGCCTCTCCGCCCGGAACGCTTACCTGAATTCTTGCGGAGCCTTCGCCTTCGTATTGCGAGAGTGTCACCCAGTTTTTGTCTTCTTCCGCTATGGCGATTCTCCATTTGCGGTTGGTCGAGATTTCGAAAGCGTCTTGCCCGCCTTCCGACGGCTGTCCGTTCGATTCTTCAAAACTGAGAGTCGTAAGAGAAACCTTAAGGAAAGGAGCCTCAGTATCTTCATTGTCGTCCACACAGCTTACAAAAGCCGTGCTGATCATTACAAGCATAAGCCCGTAGATTAGTTTCAGGAAATGTAAATTTCTCATATGGTTTTATTTTAGTAAAATAATTGATCTTTTTAAGTCAATCGCCGGAGCTTTGTCTTTTCGCTCCGGAATAGTTAAGCAAAGTTATTCGTTTATATGATACAAGCAAAGTTTCCGGGCGTTTTTTCGCTTTTTTGTTCCGATGTTTCGGTGCTGTGCTCAGGAGAAGATGTCGGTTTGTTCATCGGTTTGAATGCGGATGGGGAAAATTCTGCCCGGTCGGGTGGAAACCGGACCTTTCTCTGCAGGCCGTAACGTTTCCGGTGGAGCGAAACGGAGGCTCTGCCTGCGGATGAAACGGAGATTCCTCCTGATGAAACGGGGTTTCCGGTGGAGCGAAACGGAGGCTCTGCCTGCGGATGAAACGGAGATTCCTCCTGATGAAACGAGGTTTCCGGTGGAGCGAAACGGAGGCTCTGCCTGATGAAACGGAGCTTCCGGCGAAGCGAAACGGAGGCTCCCTCCTGTCGGAACAAAGCCTCTGCCGGGCGTGAAAAAAGCGCCGGAAAAGCGGAACGCTAAGTGGAACGCTTTTTTAGTCTCGTAATATTTTGTATAAGTGACTATTACGAGGGTTTCGTAGTTTAAGGCGGAACGCTTTGTGGAACACTTAATAATATATATAGATATAATAATAATATATTTTAAAAAATATATTCTGATCGATTTTCGTGTTTTTGGCCGTTTTTTGCAGTTGCGGCAAGAAAGAATATCACAGTAAATTTTAGGGCGGAAACAGAGAACATTTTGCCCGCCGGGATTGTTATTTCCTAAGGAAACTATTTGAACAGGATTTTATGAAAATAATTATTATCGGCGGTGTCGCGGGAGGAGCTACCACTGCCGCCCGTATCAGAAGAATGAATGAGGCTGCGGAGATTATTCTCGTGGAGAAAGGGAAGCATATCTCTTACGCCAATTGCGGATTGCCTTACTACATAGGCGGAGTGATCGAGGAACGCGAAAAGCTGTTCGTGCAGACGGCGGAGGGATTCTCCACGCGCTTCCGTATCGATGTGCGCACGGAGAGCGAGGCGACGGCCATCGACCGGTCGAGAAAAACGGTCGCCATCCGCCGGGGTGAAGAGACATACGAGGAAACTTACGACAAACTGCTGATCTCTACGGGCGCCACTCCCGTACGCCCGCCTCTGCCGGGCATCGGGCTCGAAGGCATATTCACGCTGCGGAATGTAGACGACACGGACCGCATCAAGCGGCACGTCGACCGCTACCGCCCGCGCAGGGCCGTAGTGGTGGGAGCGGGGTTCATCGGGCTGGAGATGGCGGAAAACCTGCATGCGCTCGGGGCAAAGGTGTCTATTGTGGAGATGGCGGACCAAGTGATGACTCCGATCGACTTTTCCATGGCCTCGCTCGTTCACGGGCATCTGGCGGACAAAGGGGTGGACCTTTACCTGAACCGGGCGGTGGCGTCTTTCGAGAAAACGGACGACGGACTGAAGGTCTGCCTCAAAGACGGACATTCGATTGCCGCCGATGTGGTGATTCTTTCCATCGGCGTACGTCCGGAGACTTCGCTGGCGCGTGCCGCAGGGCTGGCGATCGGCGAGGCGGGAGGCATCGCCGTGAACGATTATCTGCAAACTTCGGACGAGGCGATCTATGCCATCGGAGACGCGATAGAGTTCCGCCACCCCATCACCGGAAAGCCTTGGCTCAACTATCTGGCGGGTCCTGCTAACCGGCAGGGACGCATTGTGGCGGACAATATGCTCGGAGCGCGTATCCCTTACGAGGGTTCCATAGGCACGTCCATCGCCAAGGTGTTCGACCTGACGGTGGCTTCTGCGGGGTTGCCCGGCAAGCGTCTGCGTCAGGAGGGAATCGAATATCTCTCGGTTACCGTTCACCCCAATTCGCATGCCGGATACTATCCCGGCGCAATGCCGATGAGCATCAAGATTACCTTCGGTAAAGAAACGGGAAGGCTATACGGCGGACAGATCGTGGGATACGACGGCGTGGATAAGCGGATCGACCAGATCGCGCTCGTGCTGAAACGGCAGGGAACGGTTTACGACCTGATGAAGGTGGAGCAGGCGTATGCCCCTCCTTTCTCGTCGGCAAAGGATCCGGTGGCGGTGGCGGGATACGTGGCCGAAAATGTGATTTGCGACAGGATGATACCGGTTTACTGGAGGGAGTTGCGCGACGGCGGAACCGACGGCAGACTTTTGCTGGACGTCCGTACACCGGACGAGTTTGCTTTGGGAACGCTGCCCGGAGCCGTGAACATCCCGCTCGACGAGCTGCGCGGCAGGCTGGGGGAACTGCCCGAAGACAGCATGATTTACGTGTTCTGCGCCGTGGGGCTGAGGGGCTATCTGGCGTGCCGCATATTGGCGCAGCACGGGTTTAAGCAGGTGCGCAACCTTTCGGGCGGGCTGAAGACATATCATGCCGCTACGGCTCCCGTGACGCCGGGCGGAGGGGATGCCGGCAGGAGCGGTTCGGATTCGGGCAACGGTGCGGCAGGCAAAGCGGCATCCGGGGGAGCCGTGACGGTACGTGTGGATGCATGCGGCTTGCAGTGCCCCGGCCCGGTACTGAAAATGAAGAAGGCGATGGACAGTCTTGCGCCGGGCGAAAGGGTGGAAATTATTTCAACCGACCCCGGTTTCCTGCGCGATGCGGGGGCATGGTGCAATTCTACGGGCAACCATCTGGTTTCTACCGAATCGCAGGGCGGAAAAGCGGTGGCGGTGATAGAGAAAGGAGAGCCCAAGGCGTGCAATCTGGTGACTTCGTGCGACGATAAGGGGAAAACGCTGATTATGTTCAGCGACGATCTCGACAAGGCGCTGGCTACGTTCGTTCTTGCCAACGGAGCGGCGGCTACGGGGCAGAAGGTAACCGTATTCTTCACCTTCTGGGGGCTGAACGTGATTAAAAAGCTCCGGAAGCCAGCTGTGGAAAAGGATATCTTCGGAAAGATGTTCGCCATGATGCTTCCTTCAAGCTCGTTGAACCTGAAGCTTTCGAAGATGAGCATGGGGGGAATCGGCGGCAGGATGATGCGTTATATCATGAACCGTAAGGGAATCGATTCGCTGGAGTCGCTCAGGCAGCAGGCGCTGGACAATGGAGTGGAGTTTATCGCCTGCCAGATGTCGATGGACGTGATGGGCGTGAAGCGCGAGGAACTGCTCGATGAGGTGACGATTAGCGGCGTGGCTACGTACATGGAGCGCGCCGATAAGGCGAACGTCAACCTGTTCATCTGATCAGCGCGTCGTATATCGCCTGCTGGATTTGCTCGCGGATTTCGAGTGTCATGAGGCGGCGGTTGGTGGCGTCGGGATAGGTGCGGTTGCTCAGAAAGACATAAACCAGCCCGTTCACCGGGTCTGCCCACGCGCAGGTTCCTGTGAAGCCCGTATGCCCGTAGGCTGCGGCGGGCGTGCCGGCAGCACAGTTGCCCTTTTCGGGGCGCTGCGTGTCGGGCCTGTCGAAGCCCAGCCCGCGCCGGCTGATTTTTGATGTTTCGGTGGTAAACAGCTGGCAGGTCTCTTTGCTCAGGTAACGCTTCCCGTCCATCTCGCCCTGGTTCAGCAGCATCTGGTGAACCTTCGCCACATCGCGCGCGGTGGAGAACAGTCCGGCGTTGCCCGCCACCCCGCCGTGGAAGGCGCATGCCTCGTCGTGCACGAATCCGCGCAACGTCTCCTTCCGCAGGAAGAGATCGGTGCTCGAAGGCACGATTTCCGAAGGCTTGAAGCGGCGCAGCGGGCGGTATGCTGTCCGTGCCAGCCCCATCGGTTCGTAGAATTCCTGCCGCAGATACTCGTCCATGGGCATTCCCGCCAGTTGCTCGGCCATCATTCCCAGCAAGATGAACCCTATGTCGCTGTACACATACCGCTTGGCTCCTGCTTTGGCTTCGGCGATTTGCGTTTTGATTGCTTTTTCGAACGAAGCGTTGAGCCACCATTTGTCCGATATGCGGACGGTGTATCGCTCTTTTCTGACGGGCGAAATATATTCGCTTTTGAACCTGAACTTCGTATTCGCCCACGTGCCGCGACCGATGAGAAGCGTGTGGTTTGCGTCTTTGCGGCCGCTGAAGAGCTTTCCTTTGTAGCTGTCGTCGTCGATCGCCTCGCGGTAGAAAGGGATGAAAGAGGGCAGCCCCGACTCGTGGAACAGCAGTTCCTGAATGGTTATGTCTTTCTTGTCTGTCTGCCGGAGGAAAGGCAGGTGGCGCGCTATCTTGTCGGTGAGGTTGAACCGTCCTTTGTCGTAGAGCTTCATCAGCGCCAGCAGTGTTCCGGTGGTCTTTGAAAGCGACGCCAGGTCGTAGAGGTCTGTGGGGCTTACCGGCGCGCTTCCCTTGCCCGCCTGAGTGCCGAAAGCCTTGTCTACGAAAATATGTCCGTCCTTCATCACCACGATCTGGCAGCCGGGATAAGCCTGCTGCCGGATGCCGTCCGAGGCGATGGAGTCGATGCGTAGCAGCTTCGCGGAAGAAAGGCCGTACTCTTCGGGAACAAAATGCGGGGGAGTCTGCGGGCCGACAGTCACTCCCGCTCCCGCGCGGAACACTCCTCCGACGCTTGCGGAGAGTCGTCCGTCGGCGGTAGCTTTGCCGAACAGCACATCTGCCGTGCGTGTCATCACGTCTTTATGGGCGGTATGCGCCAGTACCACCGCCGAGGCGCGGTCTGCGGCGCGGTGAATTTGCAGCATCGTTTTTCCGGGCGTGAAGAACAGGTAAACGGTAGGCGAATGGGGAGTAAACTTCGCGAAGAACGGTTGGTAGGAAGCCGGACGCTGTTCGCTCACGGCGACAATGATCCGCTTGTAGGCGGAAAGCGAGTCTTGAAGCCGCTTCGCTTCTTCCGCCCGCAAATCCGGACGCAGGCGAAAGCGGGTGATCGGCGCGTGTTTCGAGAGTTGCCCGGCAAGCGCGTCCATGCTGTTTTTGGCGCCGACCTCCAAGAGGGCCACGCTCTGCCCTTTGTCCCCATAAAGGGGTAAGACTTGGTTTTTATTGTGCAGCACGGTGATTGCCGCCAGGTTCAGTTTGCCGATCAGGTCGGCCGTTTGCCGGGTATGGATGCGCTGCTCCAGTCCGGAGAGTTGCACGTAGGGCTTTTCCTTCAGGCCCAACACATATTTGTACATCAGCACTTTGCGGCATTTGGCCTCTATTTCCTCCCGTTTCAGCTCGCCTTTTTCGATGGCGTCCATCACACTTGCCATCTCTTTCTTTAGGTTGCGCGGAGCCAGCACCATGTCGTTGCCTGCTTTTAAGGCGCGCACGCATACGTTGTCGTTTCCGGCAACGCCTTTCATGGCGAGGGCATCGGTGAATACCAACCCTTTGAAAGCCAGATCTCCTGCCAGCAGATCGTGTACCACCTTGCGCGAGAGCGAGGAAGGAAGTCCGCGCGCCGGCTCTATGGCGGGAACTTGCAGGTGTCCCACCATCATGCCTCCCAGTCCGGCGCGTATGGCCCTTTTGAAAGGATAAAGCTCGATGCTGTCCAGACGCTCTCGGGTGAAAGGGAGCACCGGAAGCGCCTTATGCGAATCGACGTCCGTATCGCCATGCCCCGGAAAGTGCTTGCAGACCGACAGCACGCCGCCATCCTCCAGTCCGGCGGCATAGGCGATGACTTTATCCGCCACCCGCTCCGGGTCTTCCCCGAACGAACGGGTATTGATTACGGGATTTTCGGGGTTGATGTTGACGTCCGCCACCGGGGCGAAGTTTACCTGCACCCCGATTTGCCGGCACTGCCGCGCCATCTCTTTCCCGTATTCATAAATCAGTTTGTCGTCCCGGATACATCCCAGTACCATGTTTCTCGGAAAAACGGGCGTGCCCCGCAATCGCATCGACAGCCCCCATTCGCCGTCGAAAGTAATCAGGAGCGGAATCTTGGCAAGGCGTTGCGCCTTGTTGGTCAGCACCGCTTGGTTTTGCAGCGTCCCTCCCGAGAAGAGAAGCCCCCCGACGCCGTAGGTGTCGACCGCATCGTGCAGCACCGCGAGGTTTTGTTTGGTATTCACCGGCGCAATGGTGTGGATGAACAGTTGCCCCACCTTCTCCTTCAGGCTGAGCTTTTCCATCACCGAGTCTACCCAGTGGAGGCAGCGTTTGTCCTGAAGCGCCTTTTGCAGCAGGCGGGGATTCCCGTCTGGCAGGAGCGGTGAAGAAGGGTGTTGGGAAGCGGATAAACCGGGCGGGCGTTCCGATGCTTCGGGAGATGGCGCCGGCTTCTGCCGTTTTTGTGTCGCAGATGCCTTCGCTGTTTTATCAGCTTTGCGTGACAGAGAGACCTCTTCCGCCCGCTTTGCTTGCGCGAGCTGTGTATGAAAGTGCGTCGGCTTCATTACGAATCCGGTGAGCGAAAGGAACAGCAGGATGAACAGTGAAGAAATCAGTTTCATTTACGCGTTAAAGTTAAGTCGAGGCGTCCGACGCGTACTCCGTTTTTTCCGGTGTGCATCAGCCGTACCTCTTTTCCGTCGGCATTCAAATACGTTTTGGGGGCTTTCATGAAGGTGTGCGAGTGTCCGCCCAGCACTACGTCGATATTCCGGGTGTCGGCTATCAGCCATTCGTCCGTCTGTATGCCCAAGTGCGAAAGGCACACCACTACATCGCACCCTTTCGATTTCAGCAGGGCGGCGGTTTCGTTCGACACGCGGACGGGGTCTTTGTAAACCACTCCTTCGCACTTCTCCGCCGGAATCAGCCCGTCGGGTTTGGCCCCCAGTCCGAACACTCCGATGCGCATCCCGGACCGTTCGAGGATGATGTAAGGCTTCACCAGCCCCTTCAGCGGAGTGTGCTCCAAATCGTAGTTGGAGCATACGATGGGAAATGTGGCCATCTTGAACAGGCGCGCCATGTTCTCCAAGCCGAAGTCGAACTCGTGGTTTCCGATGGTGCAGGCGTCGTAGCCCATTTCGTTCATCAGTTTCACCTCCACCTCGCCTTTGTATATATTATAATAAGGTGTACCCTGCGAGAAGTCTCCGCAATCGAACAAGAGTACATGTTCGTTCTCCTTGCGAAAGCGGTTGAGGAAGGTGGCTCTGCGTACGAATCCCCCCTCTTTGTAATTTCTGTCTCCTTTCTGGTTGATAGGCTCGATGCGGCTGTGCACGTCGCTTGTCTGGAGAATAATAAGCTGTTTGGTTTTCTGTGCCGATGCGGAGAAGCCGAGTCCCCACATGAAGCACACGATGAGTAATGTATGCAATTTTTTCATATACACGGTATTGAAGTTTGGTTCATCTGATACTGATTCGCCCGTCGAGCTTCGAGGTAATCGCCTTTCCGTCGGCAGTCTGCTTCCGTACGTAATCCAGAAACAGCTTGCGCAGTGTAGCGTTCTCGGGACATTGGCGTTTCTCTGCTTGCAGCAAGGCGTCCATGCGTCCGTTGCCGTCTGCCAGATAGTCGACGGTGGAGACGGTATAGAGCCGTTTGTCTTCTACGGGTCTGCCGCCCACGGTTGCATTCAGCAACTCTCCCGTCCGGCTGATTTCGAGGCGGACGCCGCTTACTCCCTCTCCTTGCAGCGATGCGATGGATTGGAACAAGCGTTTCAGGTGCCGCCCTTCGATGGTGAGCACGCAAAGCGAATTTTCGAAGGGGAGAATCTCGTACACTGTTCCCACCGTTATATCGCCCTGAGGCAGAATGTTTCGCAACCCTCCCATGTTGATCAGTCCCATGTCGGCGGGCTTGCCCAACACTTGCGCCGCAGCTTCCCGGAGCACTTCCGCCACGAGGTTCGAGAGCAGGCTTTCGGGCATCTCCTTCTCCATTCTCATGGCGCTCGTCCCGATGACCTCGTACATCATGCGGTCGATCTCTTTCTTGTAGGGGTTCAACACTTTGCTTGTCTTTTCGTCGGGATTCCGGTCCCATGCCGAGTCGATGGTAATCATGCTGCCCGTCGCTTGGGATACGTAGTAGCGTGAGGCGGCTTCCCGCGGCGAATGGCACGAAGAGAACGCGAACAGGCTTGTCAGCACTGCTGCCGTGAGAAACTTTCGGTAAGTTTGTTTCATGCTTGTAGCTTTTTGTTTAGAACAGGCACAAATATACGAAAAACATTTGGCTATCTGACAAATAATTCGTTACTTTGCACCGCTTTCGCGCAATCGCTGTCAAGAAGAGATGAGATGCTTGGTATGTTGCGTTGTAACGATCAAACAATTTAATAATAGCTACAATGGATTTAATTAAAATTGCAGAAGAAGCATTTGCTACCGGAAAACAGCATCCGAGCTTCAAAGCCGGAGACACTGTGACTGTGGCATATCGTATTATTGAAGGTAACAAAGAGCGTGTGCAGCAGTACCGCGGCGTTGTTATCAAAATCTCCGGTCACGGAGACAAGAAGCGTTTTACTGTGCGTAAAATGTCAGGAACAATCGGCGTAGAAAGAATTTTCCCGCTCGAATCACCGGCTATCGATAGAATCGAAGTGAACAAGGTAGGTAAAGTTCGTCGCGCTAAGCTATATTACCTGCGTTCTCTTACCGGTAAGAAAGCCAGAATCAAAGAAAAAAGAGTTTTGGGTTAATCCCTGCTCTTCGTTCGAGATAGAAAAGGAAATTCCGAAAGGGGTTTCCTTTTTTTGTGGGTGTTGAGGAATATCCCCTTAATCGGCTGTTTGAAAAAAGGTGTCCGGCTAGAAAGATGTATAAAATGTAAGGGGCTGTCCGGCTTTGAAGTACCCTCCAAAAGTTTTGTACCCGACTTTTGGAGGGCGGTTCGCTTTTCGGACAGCCCCTTGCTGTGGTTTGCCGTTTCAAACCGGAAGACGCGAAGTCGTCCTGTTTGTCCGTCTCGGGAGTTTAGGCGGACTGTATTTTATCCTGCTGCATGTCCGCGAAATCATCCTTTTGGTCCGTTTCGGGCGGGTTCGCCTCTTTATTCTTTCAGGTCTTTCAACTCCCAGGCCAGTGCGCTGGCTCCCAGAACGGCGGCGTCCGAATCCCTGAGTTCGGAAACGAGCAATTTGGTCTTCCCTTTGTAGATGTTGAGCACATTATCTTCGATAGCCTTTTTGATCGGGTTCATGATGTAGTCGCCCGATTTGGCGAGGCCGCCGAACAGTACGATTGCTTCCGGGCTGGAGAAAGCGATGGCGTCTGCCAATGCCTCGCCCAGGATGTTGCCGGTAAACTCGAAAATCTCCTGCGCCAGTTTGTCGCCTTTTACGGCTGCGTCGTACACGTCTTTGGATGTGATGCTTTCCGCCGGAATGTCGCGTAGCGAACTCGGTTCCGTGCGTGCGGCGAGCAATTCGCGTGCAGTGCGGGCTACGCCTGTGGCCGAGCAATAAGTCTCCAGGCAGCCTTTGCGTCCGCAGCCGCATACGCGTCCTTCGCGGCGTGCGATGACGTGTCCCAGCTCGCCGGCAAACCCGTCGTGGCCGTATACCATCTGTCCGTTGATGACGATGCCGCTACCTACGCCCGTTCCCAGTGTGATCATAATGAAATCTTTCATACCGCGCGCTGCGCCGTAAGTCATTTCGCCGATGGCTGCGGCATTGGCGTCGTTCGTAAGCGCCGTGGGTATGTCCAGTCTTTCTTCGAACATGGCGGCCAGCGGAATGACTCCTTTCCAAGGCAGGTTGGGAGCAAATTCGATGGTTCCGGTATAATAGTTTCCGTTGGGCGCACCGATGCCGATGCCCCTGATTTTATCCACACCGCCATTAGCCACGATCAGCGGAAGAAGGTGTCTGCATACTTCGTCCGCATATTCTTCGGCAGTGGGGTACCCGGCAGTCTTGATAGAATCGCTGGCAATGATGGTCCCACGCGCATCCACAATTCCAAAGACGGTATTCGTTCCGCCTATGTCAATACCTACTACGTAGGGTTTTTCCATGGTTGAATTCATCATACTTTTATATTTATAGGGTTAGTTAATTATTCCTTAATTATAATTCACAAATTACGCAAAGAAGATTGAGTTAGCAAAATGTTTTTTAAAAAAAGTTCGGCTCCTTTGCAACTTTTCGTATATTGCTTTCGTCTAATGGGAAAGTTGACAACTCTCATGCACATACTGAAGTGCAGATTGCCGAACTTTGAAAAACATACGGATAAAAGATATCTAAAAGCTTAAAAATAATGATTCATCTGACAGGCATCAACAAAACCTATTATAACGGTGCTCCTCTGCATGTGCTCAAGGGCATCGATCTCGAAATCGGGCGGGGTGAGTTTGTTTCGATTATGGGGGCTTCGGGCTCCGGGAAATCGACCTTGCTCAATATACTGGGGATATTGGATAATTACGATACCGGTGATTACTGCCTGAACGGCGTACTGATCAAAAACCTGAGCGAGACGAGAGCGGCGGAGTACCGCAACCGGATGATAGGTTTTATCTTTCAGTCGTTCAACCTGATTCCTTTCAAAGATGCGGTGGAGAATGTGGCGCTTCCCCTGTTCTATCAGGGAATGAGACGCAAGAAGCGGAATATGCTGGCATTGGAATACCTCGACCGGCTGGGCTTGAAAGACTGGGCGCATCACATGCCCAACGAGATGAGCGGAGGACAGAAACAGCGTGTAGCCATTGCACGGGCGTTGATTACGCAGCCGCAAATCATCCTTGCCGACGAACCGACCGGAGCGTTGGACAGCAAGACTTCGGGAGAGGTGATGCAGATATTGAAAGATTTGCACCGAACCGGGATGACCATCGTAGTGGTGACTCATGAAAGCGGAGTGGCCAACGAGACGGACCGCATTATCCACATCAAAGACGGTATCATCGAACGGATAGAAGAGAACTCCGCGCACGACTCTTCTCCTTTCGGAGCTGGCGGGTTGATGAAATAGCGCGAGCCCGCATCTGCATGAATAGGAAAAAGCAGACGGGAGTTCAGCGGGGTCGATGAGAGAAGATGAAGCTGCATCCGTTCCAAAGGAATGGGTTTCATGAGTCGATAAAAACCGGGCCGGAAGGTGCGGACTAGTTTGAAAACAGAAAATCACAGAAAAATCGAAATGATAGACCTTTGGCAAGAAATATTCAGTACGATCCGGAGAAACAAGCTGCGGACATTCCTCACGGGGTTTGCCGTGGCATGGGGAATCTTCATGCTGATTGTGTTGCTCGGAGCGGGAAACGGGTTGATTCATGCGTTCGAAGAATCTTCTTCGGAGCGTGCGATGAACTCCATCAAGATTTATCCCGGCACAACTACCAGGTCTTATGACGGATTGAAGGAAGGAAGATTCATCCGGCTCGACAATAAAGACCTGAACGCGACTTCCGAGCACTTCCCCGACCATGTGATCAAGGCGGGCGGCATTGTCTGGCAGGGCAGTGTGAACCTGAGTTTCGGTTCCGAATACGTAAGCCTCGATCTTGGAGGAGTTTTCCCGAATTATACGGAGGTGGAAGCGGTAAAGATTATCGAGGGGCGGTTCATCAACGAAGTAGACATCAAAGAGCGCCGGAAGGTGGCGGTGATACATAAGAAAACTGCGGAAATTCTGTTCGGCAAGGCGCGTGTCGAGCCTGTGGGGCAGACGGTGAATGCGGGCAGCGTTACTTACCGGATAGTGGGCATCTATGACGATAAGGGCGACAGCGGAGACAGAGACGCTTATATCCCTTTCACTACCTTGCAGACCATTTATAACAAAGGGGACAAGCTGAGCAATATAGTGATGACCACCAAAGGGCTGGAATCGGTAGAGCAGAACGAGGCTTTCGAAACGCGGTATCGCAAAGTGATTGCCGCCAACCATCGCTTCGACCCTGCCGACAAGAGCGCGCTGTGGATCTGGAATCGGTTTACGCAATACCTGCAACAGCAAAAAGGAATGGGGATATTGCGCACGGCTATTTGGGTGATCGGTATCTTTACACTGTTGAGCGGCATTGTAGGGGTATCCAACATCATGCTGATCACCGTGAAAGAGCGTACGCGCGAATTCGGCATCCGCAAGGCGCTTGGCGCCAAACCTTTCTCGATTCTCCGACTCATTATCGTAGAGAGCGTAACCATCACCACGATTTTCGGATACGTCGGTATGGTAGCGGGTATCGGCGCAACGGAGTGGATGAACAATGTTTTCGGCAAGCAGACAATGGATACGGGAATGTGGACGACAACGGTCTTTCTCGATCCGACGGTCGATTTGAGAATTGCGGTACAGGCCACCTTGACACTGATTATAGCCGGCACGCTGGCGGGATTGTTCCCTGCGAGGAAAGCTGCGAGAATCCGGCCGATTGAAGCATTAAGGGCCGATTAGTTCGAAAGCAGTATGAAAATAGACAGAGATACATTCGAGGAAATTCTCCTCACCATTACGAGAAACAAAACGCGAAGCCTGCTGACGGCTTTCGGCGTGTTCTGGGGCATCTTTATGCTTGTGGCTCTTATCGGGGGCGGACAGGGAATGCAAGACATGATGAAGAAAAACTTCGAAGGGTTTGCCACGAACTCAGGCTTTCTGGCTGCCCGGAGAACAGGCGAGGCGTACAAAGGGTTCCGCAAAGGACGTTGGTGGGAATTGGAAACGGCGGATATCGAACGGATCCGCTCGCAGGTGAAAGAGGTGGATGTCATTACCCCGAGCGTATCGAGTTGGGGAGGTAAAGCGGTGTATCAAGAGAAGAAATACGATTGCAACGTAAAGGGACTGTATCCCGATTATCTTCATATCGAACCGCAGGATATGAGGTACGGACGGTATATCAACGACGTGGATATCCATGAGGCGCGTAAAGTCTGTGTGATCGGGAAGCGGGTATATGAAAGCCTTTTCAACCCGGGTGAGGATCCTTGCGGCAAGTATATACGGTTGGACGGCATCTATTACCGCGTTATCGGCATGTCTGCTTCCGAAGGGAATATGAGCATACAAGGGCGGGCTTCGGAAGCGGTGGTTCTCCCTTTTACCACTATGCAGCAGACGTATAATCTGGGAAGCCGGATAGATGTGCTTTGCTTCACCGTGAAGCGGGGTGTGAAGGTGTCTGATGTGCAGCCCGGGATGGAACAGATCATCAAAAAAGCGCATTACATCGCTCCGGATGACAAGCAGGCGCTCATGTATCTGAATGCCGAAGCCATGTTCTCGATGGTCGATAACCTGTTTACCGGTATCCGGATATTGATCTGGATGGTGGGGATGGGGACATTGCTGGCAGGAGCCATCGGCGTGTCGAACATTATGATGGTGACCGTGAAAGAACGCACGACCGAAATCGGTATCCGCCGTGCCATCGGAGCGCGCCCGAAGGATATATTGCAGCAGATTCTTTCCGAAAGCATCGTGCTCACTACTATCGCAGGCATGTGCGGCATCTCCTTTGCCGTGATGGTGCTGCATGTGGTAGAGATGAATGCCAATGCCGGCGGCGGAACGGCAAGGTTTCAGGTCGGCTTCGGGCTGGCGGTGGGAACCTGCATCCTTCTTATCGCGTTGGGGATGCTGGCGGGATTGGCGCCTGCCTACCGCGCAATGGCGGTGAAGCCGATTGACGCGATCAGAGACGAATAATTCAAAATAACAACAATAGTATATGAAAAAGTATTTGAAAATCGCAATCCTGGTAATTATGGCTCTTGTTCTTGTATGGACATTTGTTTTCCTTTATCAGAAGTCACGCCCTAAGGTGACGGTGTATGAGACTGTGACGCCGGAAGTGGCGGATCTGGAAAAAACGACGGTTGCTACGGGAAAGGTGGAGCCGAGAGATGAAATCCTGATTAAGCCGCAGATTTCCGGAATTATTGCCGAAGTGTATAAGGAAGCGGGACAAAGCGTGAGGAAAGGGGAGGTGATAGCCAAGGTGAAAGTGATTCCCGAGCTTGGACAACTCAATGCGGCGGAAAGCCGTGTGCGGCTGGCAGAGATAAACTCGGCTCAGGCAGAGACGGAGTTTGCCCGCATCAAGAAGCTGTACGATGACCAACTGATCAGCAGGGAGGAATACGAAAAGGGCGAAGTAGCTGTGAAGCAGTCGCGCGAAGAAAAGCAAACGGCAAAGGATAATCTCGAAATCATTAAAGAAGGGATTACGAAAAGCAACGCGTCGATCAGCAGTACGATGATTCGCTCGACCATCGACGGGCTGATACTGGATGTGCCGGTGAAGGCGGGCAATTCGGTGATCATGAGCAATACGTTCAACGACGGTACTACCATTGCTTCGGTGGCAAACATGAACGATCTCATTTTTCGCGGCAACATCGACGAGACGGAGGTCGGGCGCATTCATGAACGGATGCCCGTGAAGCTTTCCATCGGCGCTTTGCAGAAACTGAACTTCAATGCGACGCTCGAATATATCTCGCCCAAAGGAGTGGAGACAAACGGAGCCAATCTGTTCGAAATCAAGGCGGCTATTGCTGTTCCCGATTCGGTGCAGATAAGAGCGGGCTATTCGGCCAATGCCGAAATCGTGTTGCTGCGGGCGGAGAAAGTACTGGCAATACCCGAAAGCTGTGTGGAGTTCAGCGGAGACTCTACGTTTGTGTACGTCATGACGGACTCCGTGCCTTCGCAGGTGTTCAGGCGTACTCAAGTGACAACGGGAATGAGCGACGGCATCAAAATAGAGATTAAAAAGGGAGTGACTGCCAAAGATAAAATACGAGGAGCGGAGAAGAAAAAACCAACCAATCATTAAACTGATTTCGATGATAATATTTAATTTGACTTTAAAAGGAACCCGAAACTTCTCATTAAACTGATTTCGATGATAATATTTAATTTGACTTTAAAAGGAACCCGAAACTTCCTGAGGCGGGAGAAAGCCGCTGCGGCAAAACTTTTCTCTTTCGTCTTCACTGCTCTCTTGTTGAGTGGAGCGGGATTGTGTTACGGACAGGAACCGACCGACCGGGGGCAAGTGTGGTCGTTGCGTCGGTGCATCGACTATGCCATTGAGCATAATTTGCGGATTCGTCAGTCGGCGAATGCGGCGGAGCAGAATAAAGTAGATGTGAATACGGCTAAATGGGCACGCTTGCCGAATGTAAACGGCACTGCAAGTCAGAACTGGAGCTGGGGGCGATCGCCTTCTCCCGTGGATAACTCTTATCGCGACATAAACAGCGCCAATACAAACTTCAGCGTAGGGGCGAACGTTCCTCTCTTTACGGGGTTGCAGCTCTCCAATCAGTACACGCTTGCCAAGCTGAATCTGGCAGCTGCCATCGAAGACTTGAACAAGGCGAAAGAGGATATAGCGATCAATGTTACCTCCGCTTATCTGCAGGTGCTTTTCAATATGGAGCTGAGTAAAGTGGCAAAGCAACAAGTGGAGATGAGTGCCGAGCAGCAGAAGCGTATCGAGGGACTCTATGAGGTGGGAAAAGCTGCTGCTCCCGATGTGGCGGAAGCAAAGGCCCGTGTGGCGCAGGATGAGATGACGGCGGTTCAGGCGGACAATGCTTATAGGCTTTCGCTGCTGGAGTTGAGTCAGCTGCTGGAACTTTCCACGCCCGAAAGGTTGGTACTCGAAAGTCCGGAAGAGGAGTTGGAGCTTTTGCCTCTGACTCAGCCGGATGACATCTATGCGCAGGCTCTGACTTTCAAACCGGGTGTGAAAGCGGCGGAATACCGTTTGCAGGGAAGTGTTAACCGTATTCGTATTGCTCAGTCGCAACTGTATCCCCATCTTTCTTTCGGTGCGGGACTGGGCACGAACTATTATACCGTGAATGGAAAATCGGAGAAAGGTTTCGGCAGCCAGATGAAGAACAACCTGAACAAATATGTCGGTTTCAGCCTGAGCATACCTGTCTTCAATCGGTTCGCTACCCGGAATCAGGTGCGTGCGGCACGTTTGCAGCAAGCCAATCTCGCTCTGGAACTGGATCACACCAAGAAGGCGCTTTATAAAGAGATTCAGCAGGCGTGGTACAATGCGGTGGCTGCGGAGGGCAAGTATGCGGCCGGCGAGGCGGCGGTAAAAGCCAATCAGGAATCGTTCCGCCTGGTGAATGAAAAGTATAATCAAGGCAAGGCTACTTCGATAGAGTTCAACGAGGCGAAGCTGAATCTCACCAAAGCCCTTTCGGATCGCCTGCAAGCCAAGTACGACTATTTGTTCCGGACTAAGATACTCGATTTCTATAAAGGCAAGGCCATTGAATGAAACAAGTTTTCCGGCGATTCTTTGTATTCGGAAGCTGAAATAGTGAATCCGCTTCTGACGGGTATGTTCGAACCGTGCCTTTCGGCTTCATTCAAGCCGGCGGTACTCACGCGATTACGCATCGGTTCACTACCGAAAAGGTCTATAATGCCATTCGCCGTGTCGATCCCGATGCGGAGATCACGAAACGACAAATACATGAAGCCATGTGCCGGAGAGGCCGTCGTTATCCCAACCTTCCCGGTTCGGTCGGCTTCAATTTCCGTTGGATGCTTGTATTCAAGCAATAATTTGTAATTCTCATTCGCTTTACTTATTTTTGAATACACGAAAGCAATTCTCATTATGGAAGCCTTTTATTTTATCTACATGATTATCGCCCTTCTTCTCATGCCGGTATTAGTCAAGGAGGGTGGTACCGTATATAAGATGCTCTACCTCATCGTTGCTTTGGGCATTCCTTTCTTCGGCATATACGTTTGGTGGCGTATGCGAAGATAGCAGGTTCTCCTTTCCGCATTGCCCGGCCGACCGTATATTGGCTGAAAAAACAGCGAATATATGGCTACCGGACAATGATTAAAAAAGAGTTTATCCACCAGACTATCTCCTACGGATTACGTGAGATATATTCCATACAGGCAGAAGTCATTACTTCCGAACTGACGACCTTCAGCGGCAATCTTTCCACATAGACTGTAAAAGCCGTTTCAGCTTGAGGATGGTAAGTTGAAACGGCTTTTACTTTTATAGTCGGCCGGGATTAATGGTATTTTATGATGTTTTTGCAAACATAACTGTAATTTCCCTCGTTACTATTGAAAGAGATTACGAATATGAAACGTTTAATGATTGCAATGCTTTTACTGATGAGTAATGTGTTGCCGGGAATTACCAAACCAATGGAAAAACAATCGGAAATCTATTTTGCAGGCGGGTGTTTCTGGGGAACGGAACACTTCCTGAAGCAAATCAGAGGGGTGGAAAGCACCCAAGTGGGGTATGCCAACAGCCGGGTGGCTAACCCGAGTTATGAACAAGTATGCACGGGCGAAACTAATGCCGCCGAGGCGGTGAAAGTAGTGTATGACGCGGAGATGGTGAAGTTAAGCTTGTTGCTCGAGCTTTACTTCCAAACCATCGACCCTACCAGCATAAACCGGCAGGGAAACGACCGCGGGAGCCAGTACCGGACGGGTATTTACTATACGGATGAGGCTGACCTCCCTGTGGTGAAAGCCGCTTTGCAGAATCTCGCCACGCGCTATACAGCGCCTGTCGTCGTTGAGGTGGAACGACTGAAGAACTTTTATCCGGCGGAAGAATATCATCAGGACTATCTGGACAAAAATCCTACGGGGTACTGCCATATCAATCCCGCTTTGTTTGCTCTTGCGAAGAAAGCCAATGCGCCGGTTGCCAAGACTTATAAGAAGCCCGATGACGCAACTTTGCGCCGCACGCTGACTGCCGAACAGTATGCCGTGACGCAGCAGAATGCCACAGAACGCGCTTTCCGCAACGAATATTGGGATGAGCATCGCCCCGGCATTTATGTGGACATCACTACCGGAGAGCCTTTGTTCGTTTCTACCGATAAGTTCGATTCGGGGTGCGGATGGCCCAGCTTTTCCAAACCTATTGACAAGGAGCTGATCGAGGAGAAAAAGGATACTTCGCACGGAATGATACGTACGGAGGTGCGCAGCAAAACCGGTGATGCCCATCTGGGGCATGTGTTTACCGACGGCCCGATGGACAGAGGCGGACTTCGTTATTGTATCAACAGCGCTTCGCTCCGCTTTATCCCGAAAGAGAAAATGCAGGAAGAGGGTTATGGGGAATACCTGTATCTGGTAAAATGACGTGTAGGATGAAGGCGTTGTTTACACTACGGTTGGCTTGAAAAAGAAGAAAATCGAAGCTGTTGATAAAGAAAACCGATGTGTTTTACACTACGATTGGCTTAAAAAAGAAGCCGGGCAGAGTTGCTTCCATTAGGCTTGGTGGTTATTTCAGCAGGTCGATGCCATCAACAATCAAGCCACGAAGGCTTTCTTGGGAGCTGAGTTGCCCGGTCATCATTACAAGAACTCGACTCTAACAGGTAAATGCTTTGCATATCGGTTCTCATCGAAGCTATTTTGCCGGGGATAGACAATCTTATTTTCTGAAATGTTTTACATATCGGTTCCCATCGTACTTGTCCAAATAGGCTCTTAACAGAAAACCGGGGCGGCTTATTTTCATGGGCTTGACACATCTTTTTTATTTAGTAAGTCGATGCCATATCCGGGACAGAAAATCGAGACAGACTTATTCTCATGAGCGATATTATAATAACAATCCCCCTTATTTATTCTTTTTTAGACGAAAAGAGCTGAATAAGAGGGATTTCTTCCAAAGAGGCTTCGGCTTTTAAAGCTTTTCATTCTCGAATATTACTTCGGTCCGCCTTCCTTTGTTTCAAGAGAAAACCGTGCGGTGCGGACCTTCGTTTTGAAGACTTTCCGGCTTTGCTTTGCCCCGTTCGGCTATAAATCAATTAATCTTAAGAGAGAGCAGAGTTTCACAACTCTGTTGTTGAGGAAAAGCTATTGCTTGCTTTGGTTTATCGTTTTTCCATTGGTAATTCACGCAGGCCACCGGTATATTATTTTCGTTGAGCTCATATACGCTTTTCTCCACTTGGGCATCGTAGGCTTTGTGCGCTTCGTTCCAACGGGCGTATGTCAGAGTGATTTGCCCGTCAGAATAGGTGTAGTCTATTTTGAAGTACGGACTCCATTTCTCGCGTCTGGAATCCCATTTGAAGGCTTCCTTGGATGTCATTCGTTTTTGTTCGTCGTAAGTGAAATCATACTTCATGTGACGGTAGAGCGATCCGTCTAATCTGTAAATAACTTTCGATACGATGAGGTCGCCTTGCTTTTCTTCATTCGTGATGAAGTTGCCGCTTTCTTGTGCGTTCAGTCCCGTATAGCTGAAACTTGCAATTAAGATTCCCAATAGAATCGTGATTCTGGATAAAAAACTCTTTTTCATGACTGTATGTTTTTATTGGTTTACTTATTTCCCTTTCTTTATCTATTAGACGGAACCAATACATCGAATGGTTGCAATTGCTATGCTTTTTTATGTATGTTCTTCGTCAGTCGGAGTAAAACAATATCTGTGCCATCTTATTAATGTGTTGATAATGAGGTGATATTCAGTTGGATTTGTGCGCAAACGGACACTCTTTTGTCCGCAGGCGGACGGATGGAAAGTGAAAAGAAAGAATGCTATGGAAGAAACCTCTCTTGCCGAAATACCATGCAGATAAACATTCGCCTGCCTGAAAGGTTGTTTTCGTTTGCCCGGTCATAAATGTTTTTAGTGAGCGCGAAAATGCACTTACACAGAAAAAATCCCCGCTTGTTCGCAAAGAAAAGTACATCTCAACATGTCGGCAACTCTGACGTTTTTCCGGATACCACCTTTTCACAGAGAGTGATTTATATAATGTATGCCTTGCCCAGAGAGAGAGAAAACAAGAAAAACAGAGGATTATCTCGGGTTATGGTTATATGAGAACATAGACGAAGATCGCCTTTCTGAACTGTTCTATTACGATTATCTCTGCTGTCAGCTCTCGCTGGTACTATTGGCGGGGCGCTTTCTGAACTGATCTATTACGATTATCTTGGGCTATGGTTGTATGAAAACCTCCGCAGAATTTCCGGTTCATGGCTTATGAAGAATTAAAGTCAATCGTATCCTTCGTTCTGCGGAGGCTTCGGTATGTAAATAAAGGAATAGGTTATCTCCTTGAACTTTCCATTCTTTGGGAGTGTGAAGATCTGCGGCCTTCCGTCGACTGTTCTGTGGAGTTGCTCTTGCCGTATCGGCTTCCCGCATCGCTTTCCACGCTTCTTCGGGTGCTTTCCCTGCGGGAGGAGTGTCTGCCGCTCCTGTCTTCCGTTGCCCGCTCTGTAGAGTTGCTCCTGCTGTATCGGCTTCCCGCATCGCTTTCCACACTTCTTCGGGTGCTTTCCCTGCGGGAGGAGTGTCTGCCGCTCCTGTCTTCCGTTGCCCGCTCTGTAGAGTTGCTCCTGCTGTATCGGCTTCCCGCA